>NZ_AP041141.1:610000-1810000 GCF_055397545.1 Pseudoalteromonas sp. 11L1
AATTGAGACTCTAAATTTGTTTGCCTCACTTAGTAAACTAAGCTTGGCTGTTAGAACTCAATCTGTACGAGTGCCCACACAGATGATTGCTTTATATTGTTAAAGAACGTTGCGATTAAAGCGTTAAACTTTATCTCGCTAGGGCTGCGCATATTACGCTTTCCTATTTTTTTGTCAACACTTAATTTTGTTAAACTTGAAAGTTTTCAGAACTAAGTTTTACTCGACTCACTGAGTAGCTCGTGCCTCGCTATGCGTTGGCGTTCCCCGTCTCAGTGGGGTCGCATTATAGGGAGATCCGAAAACAGATCAACCCTTTTTTGAAGAAAACTTGAAATAAATGACTGTTCGAACAAAAATACAACTAAAAGCTCATTTTAACCACTAAAAACTCTGCGAAAGCCGGATTAACTAACTCACTTTAAGTTTCCAACCGCATTTTTTTTGATACTTAATCTCTTGATTTAGCTCACTTGCCATCAATGGGTGGTTTTTTAACCAGTTATTTTCAAATTGAATCACTAACTCTTCATTCTCAGCTGTTATCTTAAAGTTTGGCAAGACATCATCTTGTCGGCGCATAGATAAAATAACGGCAATACGTAATAGTCGAACAATATACGCAGCAACAATACTATGTACACCTAGATGATCTAAGCATCCCTTTTGAAGGTCCCAGCGATGACTATTAGCTATAGCAACGATCACTTTGTGTTCTGATTGTGAAAAACCAGGCATATCGGTATTTTCTAAGATATAAGCGGTATGTTTGTGGTACTGCTTATACTCTATTAATAAACCTATTTCATGCAGCTGCGCGACGGCATTCAAAAGCGGTAATCCGTTTTGTGCTTCAATCGGCCAATACTGACTGACTTCATTAGCTAACAGTACTGCTAAACTTGATACTCGAGATGCTTGCTTTTGATCAACATGATAACGGTTCATAAAACCATCAATGGTACGTTGGCGAATGTCGGTATTATGTAGCTCCGGTAGCATGCTATATAAAACACCTTCACGAAGAGCACCACCCGCTAACCCCATTTGTTCTATTTCAAGAGACTCAAATAGTGCAATTAAAATAGCCAGCCCAGATACAAACACTAACCGTCGCTCTTCACTTAACCCTGGTAAATCGAGTTCAGCTATTGTTTTGTAAGCTATGGATTGTTGTTTGATGGTGTAGAGCTTTTCAAGTGTGAGCATTTCATTTAAATTTTGTGCCACCATAATTTCTTGAATAGCTTGCACAGTACCTGACGCACCAGAGGCAAGTTGCCAACCAGCCGTTTTATATTCAGGTGCTATTTCATCAATAACATTTCGTGCTGCTTTTATAGCAGCATTAAAGTTTGCTTCATTTAATTGGCAATCTTTAAAGTAGCGTTCGAGAAAAGTCACGCAACCAATATTGAGGCTCTTATAGTGACGCGCTTCAAAACCTTGGCCAATAACAACCTCGGTACTCGCTCCACCAATATCAATAACCAGCTGCTTGCCAGTACATGAAGAGGTATGTGCAACCCCTTTATAAATCGTTCGTGCTTCTAGCTCGCCGCTAATAACATTAACTTTATGCCCTAATATTTCTTCTGCACGTAGTTTAAAGTCGTCGGCGTTGGTTGCTAAACGAAGTGTTGCAGTGGCAACAATGGTGATGTTTTGCGCTGGAATATCTTGCAACCGCTCTGCAAACAAGGCCAAACATTCCCAGCCTCGTTGCATAGCCTCTAAGCTCAATAAATTATTATCATCAAGCCCAGCTGCGAGTCTTACTTTACGTTTGACGCGTCCTATTGTTTGCAGGCCGCCCGCCATTGATTTGGCAATAAGCATATGAAAGCTATTTGAGCCTAAATCAATGACTGCATATACATTTTTTTGCGGTTTAAGTTGCCCCACCGTTCAAAAACCTCTAGTTACAAATACAATCAAACTAACGGTCGGTTAAGACCGTCCTTTTTGGTAACCATTATTTGGGCGACGTCCGTTGTTATTACTACGATTACGTGGACCAGTAGAAAAATTACGTTTTCTATGAATAGTCGGCTTCGTTAAATCATCTAACAATGCACTTTTATCGTAATGTGATAATGGAATGCTGTGCTCAATGTATTCTTCAATTTCATGAAGGTTATAAGCATATTGCTCACACGCAAAGCTAATTGCATGACCTGAAGCGCCTGCTCGAGCTGTACGACCAATGCGGTGAACGTAATCTTCGCAATCGTCAGGTAAGTCAAAATTAAATACATGACTTACTTCTGGAATATGCAAACCACGTGCAGCAACATCGGTAGCTACTAAAAAGTCTAGCTCGCCTTTACTAAATTGCGCGAGTATTGACTGGCGTTTCTTTTGGTTTACATCACCGGTGAGCATGCCCACTCGATGTCCGTCTGCTTTTAACCATGCATATACAGTTTCACAGCTATGCTTGGTATTAGCAAAAACAATGGCTTTCTCAGGCCATTCTTCTTCAATCAAGGTTAACAACAGCTTAATTTTATCTTCTTGTGAAGGATGAAATAGCTCTTCTTGAATACGTTTACCTGTTTTTACATCGGGCTCTATTTGCACATGCTCAGGGTTGGTCATGTGTTCAAATGCAAGCTCTTGTACACGGTACGATAGCGTAGCAGAAAATAATAAGTTTAAACGCTCTGACGTATCTGGCATACGACGGAACATATAACGAATATCTTTAATAAAACCTAAATCGAACATACGATCGGCTTCATCTAGCACGACTACCTCAATTTCATTAAGGGTGTAACAGCCTTGCTTATATAAATCGATTAGGCGACCTGTGGTGCCAATTAAAATATCAACGCCTTTTTCTAGTTGTGCACGTTGTTTTTCGTAATCTTCGCCACCATATACTAAACCTAAGTTAAGATTACAGTGCGGCGCTAAAATTTTTGCATCTTTGTGTATCTGAATCGCAAGCTCCCGAGTTGGGGCCATGATCAGGGCTCTTGGATGTTTACTAGGTGCTTTGCTAGATTGTAATAACCGGTGGCACGTGGCAGTTAAAAATGCCAACGTTTTGCCAGTACCTGTTTGTGCTTGGCCCGCAATATCGCGCCCTTCACAAATAAAAGGTAGGCATTTAGCTTGAATGGGTGTGCAATATTCAAACCCACTTTCGGTTAACCCGGCAACCACTTCCGGTGCAATAGCAAAGTCTGAAAACTTTTTATCGGTCAAATGTGTCTTAGTCATAGCGTTTAAGCATAACGTTTAAACTTGCAATAAGAAACAAGAGTGTTTAAATACGCACTAAATATTTCGCCTAACTAAACCGGAGAGCGCAATGAGCGAGAAAATAATCCAAATTACCGACGATAGCTTTGAAGCTGACGTATTACAATCAGACAAACCTGTACTAGTAGACTTTTGGGCAGAATGGTGCGGACCGTGTAAGATGATCGCCCCAATTCTAAGCGAAGTTGCTGATGAGTTTGATGGCCGTGTAACTATCACTAAATTAAACATTGACCAAAATGCGGGTACACCACCTAAGTTTGGTATTCGTGGTATCCCTACACTACTACTTTTCAAAGATGGTCAAGTAGCTGCAACGAAAGTAGGCGCACTATCAAAAACACAATTAGTTGAGTTTTTAGAAAATAACATCTAATAAGTGTTAATTAGAAAAAGGGCTCTCAGCCCTTTTTTTAATTTATTTTGCAGAAGTACTGGACGCTGCTGTAATGACCTGCTAGTTTATAAAGCCAACTAATCCTTAGTTATATTCAACGAACCTCACTCAACGATCTAATAAAGCGATTTTGAGTATGACAACTGTAATAAAGAACCCACCAATATGCATTTACGCGAATTAAAAGACAAGTCTATAAAAGAGCTTGTAAACCAAGCTGAGTCCATGGGGCTCGAAAACGTAGCCCGTTTGAGAAAGCAAGATATCATTTTTGCAATTCTTAAATCACACGCCAAAGGCGGAGAGAATATCTTCGGTGGTGGTGTTTTAGAAATTTTGCAAGATGGTTTTGGCTTTCTAAGATCATCAGAAGCTTCTTACTTAGCAGGCCCAGATGATATTTATGTATCTCCGAGTCAAATTCGCCGCTTTAGTATGCGTACTGGCGACTCTATTTCAGGTCTTATTCGTCCACCAAAAGACGGTGAGCGTTACTTTGCTTTGCTTAAAGTAAATGAAGTTAACTTTGATAAACCTGAAAACTCTCGCACTAAAATCCTTTTTGAAAACCTAACCCCACTTCATGCAAACGAACGTTTTCGTATGGAACGCGGTAACGGCAGTAAAGAAGATATTACCGCACGAGTTCTTGATTTGGCATCACCAATTGGCCGCGGCCAACGTGGATTATTAGTAGCACCGCCAAAAGCGGGTAAAACAATGTTGCTACAAAATATTGCACAATCAATCACACATAACCACCCTGACGTTACATTAATGGTTTTACTTATTGATGAGCGCCCGGAAGAAGTTACTGAGATGCAACGCCTAGTAAAAGGTGAAGTTATTGCATCAACATTCGATGAGCCAGCTTCTCGCCACGTGCAAGTTGCGGAAATGGTTATCGAAAAAGCAAAGCGCTTAGTTGAGCATAAAAAAGATGTGGTTATCTTGCTTGATTCAATCACCCGTTTAGCACGTGCATATAACACGGTTATTCCATCATCAGGTAAAGTACTAACCGGTGGTGTAGATGCTAATGCGCTACATAAACCTAAGCGTTTCTTTGGTGCTGCACGTAATGTTGAAGAAGGCGGTAGCTTAACAATTATTGCAACGGCGCTTATTGATACCGGCTCTAAAATGGATGAAGTTATCTACGAAGAGTTTAAAGGTACAGGTAACATGGAACTACACCTTAACCGTAAAATTGCGGAAAAACGTGTATTCCCAGCTATCGACTTTAATCGCTCTGGTACACGCCGTGAAGAGTTACTCACTAAGCCAGATGAACTACAAAAGCTGTGGATTTTACGTAAAATAGTACATGACATGTCAGAAATTGACGCCATGGAATTTTTAATTGATAAACTATCGATGAGTAAAACCAACGATGAGTTTTTTGATTCGATGAAACGTAAGTAAGCTAAACTCTAGTTAAATCAACGTTTTTAAATAAAAAAGACACCAAATGGTGTCTTTTTTGTTTTTAGAGTAGATTAACCTGAACTCTGGTTAAGAGATTTACTAACATATTGAATCAAAAAAATATTTGTGCTTATTTTTCTCTAGCTAGAGATTTTTAGTGAAAACAAGGCGAAATTACGCGTCAATAGCTCGCCTATTGCAA
Source organism: Pseudoalteromonas sp. 11L1 (assembly GCF_055397545.1). The sequence goes on from NZ_AP041141.1 coordinate 615,298, forward strand.
ATAAATTCAACGCAGTTAGCGCTGAAAATAGCTGCTTGAGATGGATTTATTATCCGGAGTTCAGGTTAAGTTAATTTATTCGTACTTTTTAAACAGTGCCTGTAAGTTATTCACTAATGTTGTTAGCCTTTGCGTATTTATTTGTGGCTGAAGTAATTCATCGTCTAGCGCTTTTGCCGCTAAGGCTATGTCTTTAAACTCGAACATTTGTGCCGCCCCTAACACTCGATGGCTATCTTTTTGCAGCGCCTGATAATCAGCATCTTTAAAGTGTCGCTTAATAAGCTCGCTTTCTTCGGCTAAACTTTGTTGAAAGCTCGTTACTAAATCACTCATATCAACATGAATCTGTTCAGTTGATACCTCTGTATTTGCAGCATTTAAGTATTTTGCTAGCACAGTATAAAAAGACTCTTTATCGATTGGCTTTGCTAAATAGTCACTAAACCCAAGTGATAGGTAATGGTCAATTTCGTGGCTCATGGCATTGGCCGTTAATGCTAAAATAGGCTGTTCATAACCACATTGCTTGAGTAGTTCAAACGCAGAAATACCATCCATAACAGGCATTTGAATATCTAACAGTACTAAATCTGGGTATAGCTTTAAACTTTGTTCTACTGCTTGCTCACCGTTTTCAACGGCAATCACTTCCAGCCCAAGAGAATGTAAATAACGACTAATCAGTTTGCGGTTATCACTGTGATCTTCAGCAAGAACCACTTTACCCGATAATAATCTATGTCGATCATCAGACTTTGCTTGCTGATCGTCATGACAAACTTGCTCTTCAACTTGTATACAGGGCAAATAAAATGAAAACTCACTGCCTTTTTTAAACTCACTCTGCACACTTATATAGCCACCCATCATCGCCGCCAATTGCTGCGACAAGCTCAAACCTAGTCCTGTGCCACCAAAACGTCGACTAATACTGTTATCGGCTTGGCTAAAGCACTCAAAAATAAGTTTAAGTTGAGATGAGCTCATACCAATCCCAGTGTCTTTAATCGAAAAGAGTAACCCTTGCTCGGTTTTACTAACACCAATAGTTACTTGCCCTTTATGAGTAAACTTAATGGCATTAGCACATAAATTAATAAGAATTTGTTTTACTCGCATTAAATCTAATCGCGTAAAATAGGATTTTTCTAACTGGCAGTCTAAAACTAACGATAAGTCTTTCGCTTTAGTTTGAGGAGAAAACATAGCGTGAATATCGTTGATAAGTTGCACCACATCAAAACAACTAATATTAAGTTCTAACCGGTTTGCCTCTATCTTACTTAAGTCCAACACATCATTAATCAAGCTTTTTAAATGCTCACTTTGACGTTGTATTACTCTAAGCTCATCTTGTAACTGTTCCGGCTTGTATAGATCATTAATAAGATCATCAGTTTGTGCCAAAATAGCAGTTAACGGTGTTCTAATTTCATGGCTTATATTCGCTAAAAACTGGCTTTTCACCTCGTTTGCTTCACGCAGCTCCTGTGCCACACTTTGTAGCTCTTTGGTACGCTGTTCAACTTGTTCGCTTAACTTTAACTTAGCTTGCTTTTCTGTTCGGCGCTTATAAACAGCAATTACCGTAATTAAAATTAATATGGCAACAATCACCAACAAAAACGTTAACTGTGAACGTTTAGCTATTTGCAATTCTTGTAAGTATTGTTGTTGTTTTAATTGTTTAATTTCTTGGTTTAGCTGATTCGATTCAAACTGGATTTGAAATTGACTGACCGCTTTTGAGGCTTCTTCGGTATTCACACTACGCTGATAATCAACGTACTGTTGGTGTAAATTTAGCGCTTTTTCATAATCCCCTAAGCTCGCATTTATTAGTGCTTCAATTCCTAAGCCATCTTTAATACGCATGCCATTATTGTACTCTTTGGCAAGGGTAATTGAGTGCTCTGAGGTTTGTTTGGCACTTTGCGTATCACCTTGTACAAATTGAACAATTGACAACACATGTAACGCTGCCGCCAGTAAAGACTTATTATCTGCCTCTATTGCAAATTGTTGGCCCGCATTAGCGTGATAAAAGGCAACATCAAATTTATTTAGCTTAAGGTTGATGGTGGCTAAATTTGTATGCTTAGTAGAAAGTTGAAACGCATTATTAACGCTTTGATAGTAACGTAAGGCCAACTGATTATAATGCAGTGCTAATTGGTACTGTCTCGATTCTGTGTAAGCTACTCCCATATTACCGTATGCTTGGGCAACACCGTCTTCATCGCCAAGTTCTTGAAAAACTTTTAAAACCTCACGGTACATCTCAAGAGCTGACTCATATCGAGAGAGACGAATATAAATACCGGCAATATTATGTAATATATCGGCCTTATCTTGTGCGCTTCCCTCTTTTTCATAAATTACTTTGGCTTGTTGATAATAATCAAGAGCTAGCTCCATGTTATACATATCAAAATAAGCAAGCCCGATATTACTAAGTAAATTAGCCTGCTTTATCGGACTTTTAAGCGCAATTGCGATGTTTAACGCGCGGCTATAATCAACGACCGCTTGTTGCACTAACCCTTGATAATAAAGCACAACTCCTTGCATTTTAATCGCACGAAAGAAAAGTTTAGGCTGATCTTTTAACGTACTATTGGTCTCTAGCAATTTAAAATATTTTAGTGCATTGGCTAAATCACTTTGCGCAAACGCCAGCTCAGCTAAATCGCTATAAATAGTAATGCGTTGTAAATTTGGAACATCAGGGTTCGATAAGATATCGGTTGCAAGGCGATGCTTTTCAGGCCATGCTTGTTCAAGGTTAAACTGCTCAAACAAACTTGGCTGCTCATTTGATAAAGCGTCATTTGATGCACTACTTAAAACAGCCAAAAAGCCAATAAAGCAGATGCGCTTTAACTGAGTCAGCATAAAAATATCCTTAAATCCTTGCTAGCCATAACAAAACGACACCCAAACCAAGTATAAACATCTAATTTAGACCAATTCAAAACAGGCACTCACGCCCACTCCTTGGGGTTTAATGTTATTTGGGTATATGATAATTTATCCAAGATACACTAATTAATAGATTGTAAACAATGCTTAACCCTCTGATAGATGAGATTTTTGAACTATTAATCAATAAAAAAGTGTGGATGGTTCATACTTTAGCATCTGAGTTAAAACAACGTGGGTTTCTTGATACTTTAGCTGCCGAGCCTGAGCGCGACCTATTTAAGCGCAATTTTTTAATTATGAATGCGCTTTATCAGCTACAACAGCAATTAATGCCAAAACAACAATTAGTCGTTAAAAGCTTACATATTGAACTAGTAAACAGTTCCAGTTATAACCAACTACATCCTAACGATCCACTACGCGACTATTATTTAAACTGGCAAAATTTTGAAACATCTACGGATGAAGTCAAGACGTTATTAGATAGCTTTTGGCAGCAATTTAGTAGGCCTACTTATCGCGAAATTCCGCTGAGTAATGAGCAGCAACAACAACTGCTGGTGCGTTGGCAATTAACATCGCCAGTCACACTAAAAGCATTACAAAAGCGTTGGCGACAACTTGCAGTGCAGCATCATCCAGATAAACAAGGAGGTGACAATGAGGTGTTTAAACAACTAAAAATAGAGTATGAGCAACTCAAGGCGAGTTGCTCAGATTAGATCGAGAGTTAACGCGTTAGCCGACGAGCACGAATTTTACGTCCTTTTATATTACCTTCGGTTAATTTGCGTAACGCTGGTTTAGATGAGTTACGCTCTACCGCAACAAATGCCACGTTATCAAGTACGTTGATTTTACCAACTTGGCGCCCAGCAACACCGTCTTTTCCGGTTAATGCGCCTAAAATATCACCCGCGCGCACTTTTTGCTTTTTGCCTGCATCTATCATCAGCGTCACCATTTCAGGTTTGTATGGCGGCTTATCTAGTAGGTTATAAGATGGCATTGGCTCAGGAGTAAAGTCACGCTCGTAATGGTCGCCAATTTGAGCCACTTTAAATTGCTCTGCCTCACCATAAATAGAACACGCAATTCCTTTTTTACCTGCTCGCCCTGTACGGCCTACACGATGTACATGAGTTTGTGGATCGTGAGCTAAGTGATAGTTAATCACCATGTCCATGTCATCAATATCTAAGCCTCGTGCAGCTACATCGGTAGCCACTAAAATAGACGCACTCTTATTCGCAAAATGAATCAGTGTACGCTCACGGTCACGCTGCTCTAAATCACCATGCAGTGCCACCGCACTAAAGCCTTCATCGGCTAAATCATCACATACTTGCTGCGTTTCAACCTTGGTATTACAAAAAACCACACAGCTTTGCGGGGTAAATTTAAGAAGTAACAGCTTAAGCGTTGGATAACGCTGTTTATTATTATCCATTTTGTAGAAGTATTGCTTAATCGTGCTTTTTTCTTGCTGCTCTTCTACTTTAATCATTTCTGGGTTACTAAGTACACGCTTAGCAATAGCTTCGATTGATTTTGGAAAAGTAGCACTAAATAACAACGTTTGACGATTGGTTGGAATGCGATCAATTATGGCATCGAGAGTGTCTTGAAAACCCATATCAAGCATTTGGTCGGCTTCATCAAGTACCAGGGTTTCAACATCATCTAAACGCAATGTACCTTTACGAATATGATCATCAACTCGCCCCGGTGTACCCACAATAATATGTGCACCATGTTCGAGTGAACCAATTTGCGGCCCAATTGAAACCCCACCACACAAAGTTAAAATCTTAATGTTATGAATACCACGCGCTAGTTTACGCATCTCAACCGCCACTTGCTCTGCAAGCTCACGAGTTGGGCATAATACTAGCGACTGAATACGAAAGCGTTTTACATTTAGCTTGGCTAAAACGCCTAAACTAAATGCCGCTGTTTTACCTGAGCCTGTTTTGGCTTGGGCAATAATATCTTTGCCACTTAAAACAGGCGGTAGGCTTTGCGCCTGTACAGGCGTCATTTGGGTGTAGCCAAGCGTTGATAAATTATCAACTAACCCTGAAGGTAAGGCCAACGATGAAAAAGCAGTTGCAGTCACAGTAAATTCCATAGCAAAAAATAACTTGAGAAAAGTCTCAATTAATATGCGGCTAATAATAGCAGAATTAACAATTAGCAACCATTAGCAACGTACGATTAAAAGTTGCAATAAAGATATTGCAAATGATAGTTGTTTTCATTAAGATCAGCGGCGTTTTACTACTCTAATAATTCTAAGCCGGAAGCCACTAATGAAACTTAACCCTCTTTTTATTGCACTTTTAGCCAGCACCTCTGCAAATGCATTTGCCAACACCGCAAATATAGAACGCATTGAAGTTAAAGGTAGCTACTTCAACGACTACAAAGTAGATAATGCCAGTGGGGCAATGAGAACCTCAACCTCATTACTCGATACCGCACAGTCAGTTACCGTAATCACTGACACAATCGTTAATGAGCAACTAGCAACCACTCTTGGTGAAGTATTGACCAATGATGCTAGTTTAACTGCAGGGTCTAAACAACGAAACAGAGAAGTATTTAACTTACGTGGTTTTCAATTAAGCTCATCAACCGGCTACCTGCGTGATGGCCACCAGCATTGGTCTCATTACCAACAACCCATTGAAATTTTAGAGCAAGTAGAAGTTATTAAAGGCCCTTCAAGTATTTTGTATGGGCAATCAGGCCCCGGTGGCCTAGTTAACATGGTAACTAAAAAGCCAACTGCGCAAACGCTATTTAGTGCCAGTGCCGATGTTGACCAACATGGTTCAACTCGCTTTATGCTTGATGCTGGCGGCGCACTCACCGAGGCTGAAGATTTACGTGCCCGTGGTGTATTAGTAAAACAAGATGTTGAATACTGGCGAGAATACCAAAATGGTGATAACCGCGAACGCGATCGCTTTTTAGGTGCCTTAGTGGTTGATTACGATATTAGCGATAATGCCCTAGTACGTGTTCATTATGATCGCACTGATGACGAAGCAGGCTTAGATACTGGCGCTTGGATAGATAATGATGCCAACATTATTGGTGATGACAAAACAATTCGTGATATGTCATGGGCCTTTACCGACATTACTGTTGAAAACATGGGTATTGATTTCAAAGTATTTTTAACCGATAACTGGCAAGTTAATTTAGGCTACAATGAGCAAACGTTTGAACGTCAGCGCTTTGAGTCAGCACCACGTAAGCCAAGTGACTTTATCGAAGGTGATAGTTACCAGTCACGTCCTTACGATCGCTTTGATGATTGGCAGTTTAAAACTGCTTTTATTGACTTCATTGGCGAATTTGAAACCTTGGGTGTACATCATCAATTACTTGTAGGTGCTAACTCACTGGATTATTACTACGGCCAATTACGCACATCTGCTGATACGATTAATTTTTCTGCCGGTCAAAATGAGCCTAATCGCCCTAATATTAGTTACAAATCAGATGACACTATTAGCTCGTCTGCTTACGACTATTACGGGATTTATATCCAAGATTTAATTTCATTCTCACCAGAATGGCAAGTATCGCTAGGTGGTCGTTACGATAAACAAAGTAGAGAAAACAGCAATAACGAATCGTTCGTACCTAAGGTCGGCGTACTTTACCACCCTCATGCCTCTGCAACTGTTTATGCAAGTTACTCAGAAGGATTTGAGCCGCAAAACGAAACATTAGTAAATGAAAAAGATGTTAATAACGGTATGAAGCTCGATGCTATTACCTCTGAGCAAAAGGAAATTGGGGTAAAATGGCAACTGTTTGATGATCGATTAATGCTTAGCGGTGCCTTATTTGATATTAGCAAAACAGGCACCTTAGTGAGCGAAGAGCTGGTTAACCCTATCGGTGATATAACGAGCATCACCACGCAGGCAGGTGAGCAACGCCATAAAGGCTTTGAGCTTGCAGCTCAAGGTGCTGCAACTGACCGTTTATTTGTTATGGCATCAACCATGTATTTAGATGCTAACTATGAGCGTGATGAAGAATTAGAGGGCAAACGCCCAACTGATGCACCAAAATGGTCTGCCTCTTTATGGACACGTTATGAACTCAATGACGCTGTTGCTTTGAATGCCGGTGCTTTTTATGAGGGTGAACGTTTTGCTGATAATGCTAACACCGTAACAAAAGAGGGTTATACTCGTGTTGATATTGGCGCAACCTACAAGCTTAACTTAAGTAACAACGATATTAACTTACGTTTAAACATTGAGAACTTATTCGATAAAAACTACCTAGCCGGTGGCGGTTTAAATAACGTTACCGTAGGTGAAGGCACAAGTGTGCGTTTAGCTGCACAATTTAGCTTCTAAGCTCATTCTTTATAAAGCCCATATTACAAAGTATGGGCTATATAAACTAATCCTTTATGACATAATTACTTACAGTTTGCTGCTTTACTAATTTATCACTTGCTCTAAAGTTGTAAATTAACAAGGAGCCTTATTATGTTGCTTTTCAATACTAGCCAGTCATTTCCTCATTTTACACACGTTCAGTGCTGCCCTGGCTGCAACAGCAACAGCTATCACTTAGTTAATCAAAGCCGCTTTTTACGCTTTACCATTTTTCCTATATTTCCGATAAAGTTAAGTTATAAACGCGAGTGCTATCAATGCGGACATAGTGAGGCTATCAATATTAAGACGTTACCTCTGTTTGAGAAGCTTAGCCTACCAAAATACTGTATTGGATTAATTTTATTACTATGGGGGGCGTTATTTTTTTATCAAAAGCACCTCAACACTGAAGCACTAAAACAAAGCTATTTAACCTCCCCAAAAGCTTATGATACCTATTTAGTCAAAGCCGATAAATTCACTCACGAACCATGGACACTCACTAATTTAAAAGTTGCGCAAGTACTCAGCTTTGATGAGCAATTTATAACGTTTCAGGTGAGTAATTACAGCTATAAGCGCACTAGTGCCATTACCACAGCGATGCGTGCAAGTTTATTGGTACAAAGAGATTACTTTTCTTCTCAAACTATTACCCTGCCTCGTAATGAGATAAAACGTTTATACGAAGATGACATTATATTTGACGTGCTACGCCCACAAGCATATTCACTTTATGGCGGGTTTGTGATGTTTCCACCTAAACCTAAACCTCTTTATAAAGGCTTAAAGCTCGATGAGAATAATCAGCAAGGGATTATTTACTATAAAGATAAACAATATAACGAAGCGCTTGAAAGCTTTAACCTAGCAGCAAACTCAGGCTCACAATGGGGTCAACTAAATCTTGCTCAGATGTATCGTGATGGACAAGGTACAAAAAAGAACATTCAGCAGGCGATTTATTGGTATAAAAAAGCCATTGCTCAAGGTAATAGCAAAGCTAAATACGAACTTGAGCAACTATGCAAAACAACTCAGTGCGAATAAAATAAAGTAGCGTTACCACCGCTACTTATTTGCTTTAAATAACTTAGTATAAGCGACATGCGCAATCACAATAACCAAACCAGCACCTATTCCTAACAGTCCGTCAAATACTAAAGGGGCTAGTATTTCTCCTGTGCTACCAGCAACCGACTGCGCATAATGAGTTACATCCACTTGGGTATGATGCAAAAGCTCAATTGCGTGTACTAAAATTCCACCACCCACTAAAAACATCGCCACCGTGCCCGCAAAGGCTAAAAACTGCATTAACCGTGGGGCTGCAGCTAATAAGGCTTTACCGAGTAATTCTTTAAACTTACTTGCGGAGAGTTTGGATTGATTAAGTAAATATAAACCTGCATCATCAAGCTTTACAATCCCTGCTACCAGTCCATAAACACCAATCGTCATAATGATGGCAATCACACTCAATACCAGCGCCTGATTGATTAATGTCGCCCCTGCGACCGTGCCTAATGTAATAACAATAATTTCAGCGGAAAGAATAAAATCAGTACGAATGGCGCCTTTAACTTTTTGTTTTTCATACTCTGCCAGGTCTAAATTTTCAGCACCTTCTGTCGCTTCTGCATGATGAGATAAAAATATTTTTTCTGCGCCTTCAAAACATAAAAATAAGCCACCTATCATTAAAAGTGGAGTAATTAGCCAAGGCAACCACACACTAATTAATAACGCAGCAGGGACTAATATGGCTTTATTTAAAAACGACCCCTTTGCCACTGCCCATACAACGGGCAGCTCCCTATCAGCAGTAACCCCAGTAACTTGCTGAGCATTAAGTGCCAAATCATCACCAAGTACTCCGGCTGTTTTCTTTGTCGCAACTTTACTCATGGTCGCAATATCATCCAGCAAAGTCGTTATATCATCCAGTAATGTTAAAAGGTTGCTGCCAGCCATGAAATTTCCTAACTAAAAATAAGATCTTAAACATAACGTAAAGCTAGATTTTCACCAACGGTTAATTTAGCTTTGTTAAGCTCTTAATTAAACAAGGGACTCAATAAGGCACAGCCAATGAAACACGCTATCGTTATTATTGCTCTAATAGCTTTGACTGCATGCAATAAGCAGCCAGTTACAAATAACTATGTTTGCGATAACGCACCTGCAAAACTTGATATTATTAGCAACAAGCAAGCAAAGCTGAGCTTTTATGACCATGATTACATATTGAATCATGAGGTGAGTGCTTCAGGCAGTAAATACATTAATCAAGAGGTGTTATTTTGGAGTAAAGGAGAACAAGCAATGCTAATAATTAACGGCAAAAAATACCAATGCAGCAACAATTAACCAATAGCTAACATCGCATTAAAAAACTTGCTACACTAACAAAAGTCTTAATATTGTTGATAAAGTTATGCAATCTCTCGCTATAAAACACAAAATAATTTTAGCCTTTTCAGCCATTGGCTTGTTGATACTAACCAGCTGCATATTTTTTTACTGGTCGCTCAATCAAATTAGTACCACTAACACGCGTATAGAAACGTTGGCAGTGCCTGTACAACAAGCAAGTAAAGATCTTCGTTTATCACTCCTTTCTATTACTAAATTTAATGCCATTGCTTATAGCCAAACTAAACTTAATTTACTACTGCAAAATAAAAAACAGGCACACGCTGAACAAACGCAGTTTTTTAGTAAATTAGAAACACTAAAAACACAAGTTGCCCAGCAGCAAGGCATGCAAACATTACTTAAAGCTATTAACAAAGACTTTGCCCAGCTAAATACAATAAGCAACCAAATGCTTGCAGCAAAAGAGCAACGTTTTAAGGCGCAAAGCTCAGCCGCAGCACTAACAATTACGTTCAATGAACAGCTTCGTGAGCTCAGTAACCGCTTGCTTGATATAGAGCTCATAAACGTGGAGAGTAACCAACAATCACTTTTAGATGCGGTATTTGGCACTGCGACTCGTGTTGATGATTTATTATTTACTTTAAATAATAACGTTAAAGGGATTGGGCAAATAACCACTTCAGAAAATATAAACGATCATCAACAAGACACCTCTTTTTTACTCGACAATATTAAATCTAATCTTAGTTACTTAGAGCAACAAGCCACCCCAATTGCTAATAAACTCAACACAAATGAGCTTATTACAGCATTTGATGATTTAAGCAGCCTATTAAATAATCCTGATGGGTTGTATGCCTTGCAAAATACTGTGCTCAATAATAAAGACAAAGTTGATCAGCGTTTTGAAAGCTTTCAAAACGCCTTTATTAGTATTGAAAATCAATTGATTGAGCTTAATAAACTGGCTGACACGCGCTTTAACTTTCTACAAGAGAGCGCTAAATCAGCAATTAATACTGGCTCTAGCTTAGTGATTATTATTGCGTTTGTATTAATTACTTTGCTGATTATTATTTCAGTATTTACTACTAACGCCATGCTAAAACCGCTTAAAAAGGTGAATAAAGAACTTGCTCGCATAGCCTCAGGTGACTTTTCTCAGCGTAGCAATCCCCACAGTAAAGATGAATTTGGTACGCTGATGCACAACACTAATAAGCTTTGTGATGATTTAACTCACTTAATAAAAGCCATTAGTAACGACGCTTACGAACTCGATAATTCAGCTATTCAAACCAGCGAAAAAGGCCAGCAAATGACTATTGTTGCTAAGCAACAGCTAGAACGTAGTGCACAAGCAACCTCATTAGCACAGCAAATGTTGCAAAGTTCTCAAGCCGTATACGAACAAGCGCAAAGCACCTCTAATGAAATTACTAATGCCTCGCAATTTGCCAATGACGTTAACGACATTGCAAATAATAATAGCCAAAGCATTGAAGCACTTTTAAATCGCTTAGATAAAGCAGTAAGCAGTACAGAAGAACTAGCCCAGTATACGCAACTAATTGGTGCCATTGTTGATACCATTAGCAGTATTGCAGAGCAAACTAATTTACTGGCACTTAATGCCGCAATTGAAGCTGCACGTGCTGGTGAGCATGGCCGCGGATTTGCCGTAGTAGCAGATGAAGTACGCTCGCTTGCAGCTCGCACACAAAGCTCTACAAGCGAAATTACCACCATGATTAACACTCTACAGCAGCATACTCAAACCACTCAAACTGAAATAAATGATGGGCAACAACAGGCTAAGCATTGCGTTGAAAACAGTACTGAACTAAATAATGCTGTTGAGCGTATTAAGAGCACGCTGGTATCGGTTAATGCTATGAGTAAAGAGATTGCAAGTGCCTCACATGAACAACTGGCAAACAGCACCGATATTCAACAAATAATGGCTAAGGTAACCGAGCAGGCCACCTTAAATGCCAACAATGCAACGACCCTAGCAAGCGAAAGTGAAGACGTTAACCAACTTGCACACTCATTAAAAGGTGCAGTAGAGCGCTTTAAGTTTTAAGCGCAGCTAATGACTTGGCTTGTATGAACTGGGTATAATACTTTTAACTTTTTGCTAAGTAACGGCCCACAATGAAATACAAAGATCTGCGCGATTTTATCGATTTACTTGAGAAGCGAGGCGAATTAAAACGCATCAGCCAAGAAATCGACCCGTATCTTGAGATGACCGAAATTGCTGACCGCACACTGCGTGCCGAAGGCCCTGCTTTATTATTTGAAAACCCTAAAGGGTACGACATTCCCGTTTTAGCTAACTTGTTTGGTACCCCTAAGCGTGTAGCTATGGGTATGGGCCAAGAAGATGTGAGTGAATTACGTGAAGTAGGAAAATTACTCGCATTTCTAAAAGAACCTGAGCCGCCAAAAGGCATTAAAGAAGCGCTCGGACAAATTCCGGTATTCAAGCAAGTACTTAATATGCCGGCTAAAGAAGTTAAAAAAGCCCCCTGCCAACAAGTTATTTTACAAGGTGACGACGTTGACTTAACTAAACTTCCTATTCAGCACTGCTGGCCTGGCGATGCTGCACCTTTGATTACTTGGGGTTTAACCGTTACCAAAGGGCCTCACAAAAAGCGCCAAAATTTAGGGATTTACCGTCAACAGCTATTGGGTAAAAATAAAATCATTATGCGTTGGTTATCTCATCGCGGTGGCGCGCTTGATTTTCAAGAGTGGTGTAAAGAACACCCTGGTCAGCCCTACCCTGTTTCGGTGGCATTAGGTGCAGATCCTGCGACTATTTTAGGCGCTGTTACCCCCGTTCCAGATACGTTAAGCGAATATGCCTTTGCAGGTTTACTACGTGGTAGTAAAACTGAAGTAGTTAAGTCAATCTCGAATGATTTACAAGTACCAGCCAGTGCAGAAATCGTACTTGAAGGGCATATTATGCCTGGAGAGATGGCGCCGGAAGGTCCATATGGCGACCACACAGGCTACTACAACGAAGTCGACGACTTCCCAGTTATGACGGTCACTCATATTACACATCGTAAAGACCCTATTTATCATAGTACTTTTACTGGCCGTCCGCCGGATGAGCCGGCTATTTTAGGGGTGGCATTAAACGAAGTATTCGTACCAATCTTACAAAAGCAATTTCCAGAAATTGTCGATTTTTATTTACCGCCAGAAGGTTGTTCGTACCGTATGGCCGTGGTAACAATGAAAAAACAATATCCAGGTCACGCCAAGCGCGTAATGATGGGGGTTTGGTCATTCCTACGACAATTTATGTACACTAAGTTTGTTATTGTCTGCGACGATGATATCAACGCTAGAGATTGGAACGATGTAATTTGGGCTATCACTACTCGTATGGACCCTGCGCGCGACACGACGTTAATTGAAAACACGCCAATTGATTATTTAGATTTTGCATCGCCCGTATCTGGCCTAGGTTCAAAAATGGGTATGGATGCAACAAATAAATGGCCTGGTGAAACAACTCGAGAATGGGGCGAACCTATTGTAATGGATAAAGCCACTAAAGATCGTGTTGATGAGCTTTGGGATAGTTTAGATATTCTCTAACGACTTTGGTCTAGGGCTCTAGGCTGTAAACTCACCCTGTGGATATGCTATTATTGCTCAAATAAAGTGCGTATCCGCTAATTTAAGGTAAAACATGCAAACATTACTCGCTGAAGTTGTTTCTATCAGCCCACTAACAGAATTTGTTCATAAAGTTATTTTAAAGCCGCAACAGCCTGTAGCATTTGAAGCTGGTCAATATTTACAGTTGGTTTTAGGTGAAAAAGATAAACGTGCGTTTTCAATCGCGAGTCGCCCCTCACAAACTGATGCATTAGAATTACACATTGGCGCATCAAACGCAGACTCTTACGCGATGCAATCATTAGAACACCTTCGTAGTGCCCACAACGAGAACCAAACCGTAACTATTGAAGCAAGTTTAGGTATTTCTCAGCTGCGTTTGCAGTGCGAGCGTCCAATTATTTTACTCGCCGGCGGTACTGGTTTTTCTTACGCAAAGTCAATGGCCGAGCATTTAGCTGAAATCAACTGTGAGCGCCCGGTGCTATTTTACTGGGGCGTAAAAGAAGAGTCGGCGCTGTATGCACTTACCGAAATGCAAGCATGGGCAGATAGCCGTGAAAACTTTAAATTTATTCCTGTCGTAGAGCATCCTACCGACAGCTGGACTGGCCACACTGGTTATGTTCATAAAGCGGTGATGAGCGATATTATGTCGTTAGAACCTTACGATATTTACATGGCAGGTCGTTTTGACATGATTGGCATAGTACGCGATGATTTTATAAATCATGGCGCCATTCGTGAAAATATGTACGCAGATGCATTCGCGTTCATAAAGTAACATTAGCGCAATATTTTTAAGGCACCTTAGGGTGCCTAATTGTTTTAATTGCTAGAACTGTGATTGTTATTACCTATTAAGCTCATCAACATAAACAATTTCCTAAAATCCAATCTATAAACCATACTTTGTACAGAACATTAAGCGGGAGAAACCTAAATGTTAAATACAAAAGTAAAAGATTTTATGCAACATAAGTTGCCTCACATCACCCCTAATACAGAAATGACCACTGCCATAGCAGAGCTAGAAAAATTTAAACTACTAGGCGCGCCGGTATTTGATGATAATAAGGTGCTCGTTGGCTTTATCTCAGAGCAAGAGTTACTCAAACCCTTAATGCAAAGTAGTTATTTTTGTGATGGTATGGTGAAAGTATCGCAGTTGATGCAAACAGATGTGGTAACCGTGCACGGCGATACCAATATTATGGAATTAGCAGAACAAATGAAGCCTGGTAAACCTAAAAATTACCCCGTGATCGATGGCGGTGTAGTGGTAGGTATGATCAGCCGTGCCGATATATTAAAAGCACTTTATAATAATTACGTTAGTTGTAATGCGCACATATAAAAAAATGCCACTGTAAACAGTGGCATTTTTAATTATATAGACAATTTAACGCTGTGCGACTTTAACTTTAAGTGCATTTTTATCAGCGTCACTTAAATAGGCAATTTCCAGCGCATTCGCTTGCGCTTTTTCCATATCAGCTTGTGACAAACCTGCTTTTGGTGCTGCCACTGCATATTCGTATTCAATTTCAATGCCTTCAACAGCCGGGTCATCCGTGTTAAGACAGGCTAAAATACCATGATCTAAAAACTGCTTAAGTGGGTGTTTGGTTAAATCATTCACTGTACTGGTTTGAATGTTACTGGTTAAGCACGATTCAATACCAATACGGTTATCGCGTAAATAATCCATTAGTTTTGGATCTTCAATCGCTTTAACACCATGGCCTATTCTGCTTGCGCCAAGCTCGTTTAATGCTTGCCAAATACTTGGCGCACCTAACGCTTCACCAGCATGCACGGTAACAGCCAAATACGCATCACGTACTTGCTTAAAATGATCAACAAACAACTCGCCAGGATAACCAATCTCATCACCGGCCAAATCCACTGCAACCAAATCATTTTTAAAGGCAAGTAACGCGTCCAACTCGTGCTGACAGGTTTTAACTCCGTATGTACGAGACAAAATACCAATTAAGTTTGCTTTTATATCAGTATCTTTTGTTGCACTACGGATACCATCAACCACTGCTTCAACAACCCCTTGAGGGTGTAACCCTTGGCTTTGAGCCATATAATAAGGACTAAAACGCAGCTCTACGTAATCAAGACCCTGCGCTTGTGCATCTTCAATGTTTTCTATCGCAATACGTCTACAGGCATCGTAATCACCTAGTACCGTCACTCCCCAGTCAAGCTTTTGTAAAAATGCCATTAAGTTTGGCTCAGGATCAATAACCTGAACATGGGGAATAAGTGCTTCAACATTGTCCGCTGGTAAAGCGATATTAAACTGACGACCAAGTTCTAGTATGGTTTGCGCGCGTACATTACCATCTAAATGACGGTGAATATCTAGCAAAGGTATTTTTCTATTGATCATAATAGCTACTCGGTTGAATTAAAATTGCGCGAATGATACGCAGGTACAGTAATATTTCAAGTGTAGAATACTTAAAATAGCGCTTGGAGGTCTTATGTCTGCTTTTTATATAAAAAGAGTTAACGTGATAAATAAAACCAAATCATTTTAAACAGTGCATCTGCATCAATAGGTTTAGTTATATAGTTATCCATTCCGACGTTAATCGCTTTTTTAGCATCTTCTTCGTGCGCATTAGCAGATAGGCCAATAATAGGTAAATCTAAAAAGCCTAACTCATTACGAATCACTTTTGTTGCTTTTAAGCCATCCATTTGTGGCATTTGAATATCCATTAATACTAAGTCGTATCTTTTATCGCTTAGCATTTTAATCGCTTCAAGTCCGTTATTAGCAATATCTACAACACCCTGCTTGGTTTCTAAAATAGCGGTGGCCACATGTTGATTTAATGGGTTGTCTTCAACGAGTAGTAAGCGATACTTCGCCAGTGATAGGTTGCTTATATCTATTTTATCTAACTTACCTGAATAATATTGTGCTTTAGGTAGCGGAGAATGGAGCGGTAAACTAAAGGTAAAAGTAGAGCCGTGACCCTCACTACTTTTTAAATCAATTGCTCCTCCCATCAGCTCTACTAATTTTTTACAAATACTTAAACCAAGCCCTGTGCCACCAAACTGGCGTGAGGTTGAACTATCAGCCTGAGAGAATGGGTTAAATAGCTGTTTTTGTGCCTCC
Source organism: Pseudoalteromonas sp. 11L1 (assembly GCF_055397545.1). The sequence goes on from NZ_AP041141.1 coordinate 631,816, forward strand.
TCACTAATTCCAATCCCCGTATCATTGACACTAAAATAAGTCATCTTTGCTGACTGCCAAATCTTTAATGTGATACTACCCTTAGCAGTAAACTTAACGGCATTATTTAATAAGTTCAGCAGCACCTGCTTTAAACGAATAGGATCGGTATTAACAACTAAAGGAGCATCATTATCAACCTCAACTTGTAGTGACAAGGGCTTATTACTAACTTCAAAATGCATTAAACTCATAACTTCTTTTGCCAATAACTTTAACTCTACAGACTCTTGTACTAACTCAAGCTTGCCCGCTTCCATTTTTGAAAAATCGAGCACATCATTTAGCACTCTCAATAAGACACTGACCGCACCGTCAGCTTGCTCTATGTAAGTTTTTGCTAATGACCAGTCCTGCTGTTGCAGTGCTAAGTAATGCATGCCTTTAATACCGTTAATTGGGGTACGAATTTCGTGGCTCATATTAGCTAAAAACTGACTTTTTATCTCACTGGCTTCATCCGCTTTCTGCTTTTCCTGACGCAAAGTTAGTGTTTGCTTTGCAACTTGTTCGCGTATACGAACATTGGTGGCGACCACTGAAATTAAAAACATAATCAATAGCCAAACAAATAGCATACCTACTATCTGTGCTAGCCAATAAATTAGCCAGGTTGATTGCGTTTTAGGTTGGTATATTTCTACTTGCCACAACCTATGGCCAATTAACAACTGATAATCTTTTAGCAACGTCATTGAGTCATGCTCAACGCTATAAAGAGCCTGTTTATTATCTGCTTTATTGATATCAGTAAAACCAATCGCAACTTCATTACCGCTATCAAACGAAAGTGCCTCAGACAACTTAGCTAAACTCACCAAGGCAATTACAAACCCTTTAAAGTCACCTTCAATATCAGGAGCACCAAAGACAGGAGAAATAAAAAGCACGCTTAATTCCTCGTCTGCAGGAGCTAGCTTAAATGGCTCACTCAATACCAGCTCATTAAGAATTTTTGCTTTATTGAGTGCATCACGAATATGTAAATCAGAGTTCAAATCAAAGCCCAGCAGATCTTGCATATTCTTTATGGGGTAAATATATTTTATGGGGTAATAAGTATTGCTAAAGAGCGCGGGTTGCCATTGACCATTCGCCATCCTTTGCTTTATAACGACACTTTTGTCCCATTGGGCAGGTTCGTTAATAGAATTAGCTGTGATCATTGGCACCCAATTTAACGCTAAAATTTCTTCATTGTAGCTCAACTGCTTAGAGGTAAAATGATTAAACTCATCGAGAATAACCTGATCACTACTTGCTAAAAATGCACCTAACAAAGATAGATGAGCAGCCACTTCATCTAACTTTTGATTAATGGCACTTTGTGCCATCAACACTTTATCTTCTTGCTTTTGAATGTCTTTTTGTTTTTTTACACTTGCTGCGCCATAAAAGCTAACGCTAATAATGGCGTAAATAAGTAACGCAGGCAAAATAACCTGTAGCCGATGACGTAACTGCGAATAGTTAAATATGGCCAATACCAATGGAGTAAAAACAAGTACGCCAATTGAGTCACCTATCCACCAGGTAATAAAGGTACTAAGCGCAGCAGGTGGGCTAATTATATTATTGAAAAAAAGTAGACTGGTTCCAACACCTGCCGCTATTACACAACATAGTGGCCCACCAATCACCAAGCTTTGAATACTAAGTCTAAGAGAAGATAAATTAAGGGGGACTTTAATGACTCTGATAATGAGGAATGCACCTAGCCACGCCTGAAAAAAAACAGCACAGCTGACGGCAATAGCTTGCAATAAGACTTGCCAATTTAAAATATCAGCAGCATTGTCTAAGTGAATTAAATTAACAAACGCTGCGCCTGCAAAAATCCCCGCATAAGCACGGCGCCTCCATAGTAAAAAGCTTGCCAGCGCAATACCGGCTGGAGGCCAAGAGGCAACCGCATAACCATTAACGGCGAATAAAAAATTACTCAGGTAACCGCTAAAGAAATAAGCGCATGCGAGGCTAAAAGATAATGTAAATACATTTTTCACAACCGTCGCTCCTGCGCTTTTATTATTGATTTATAACTATAATTGATTATTGGTAGAGTACAAGTGCCTTATCTAATTGTGCACTGTGTTTATAACTTAATATCGCTTGTTGTCGGTACTGTGCTTTATTTTCGCTATTGAGTGCTTTGTCAAAAACACGTGCGGCTAAGTCATAATCACCTTGCGCATTAGCTAAACACGCTAACGCTAATAGTAACGCATTATTATGCTCATCTTTTTTCAGTCGCTCTTGAATGCTTGATTGCAACTTATAAGCATTACTTGGTGCAGCTTCACTTAAAATGTAAGCCAGTTGTTCATGCTGTTTTTGCTTGAGTAATTTAACTAGCTCATTTTCGATGCTTGCTAATTGCCCTACTTTAGCCATTTGAGTTAAATAAGCCGTATGCGCATGCGCCTGCAACTTTTTACCTAAATGTTGATATTTAGCGGTTAACTCATCATTTGCTTGCGCAGCAAAATAAGCTAAAAACACTTGCTGCCACTGGGTATCATTCAAGGCGTTTTTGCGCAATAAACGCGGTAAAAAATCTTCAAGCAATTTAAAATGCTGTTGCTGCACTAAAACTTCGGTGTACAACTTCAAATCAAGCACCGTGGCTTTTTTAGATTCTGCTGCCACCCGTATTTGCGGTTCAATTACACTGCTGTCGCCACTAGCTAACCATAACTTAGCCACTTTAAGTTGTTGCTCTGGGCTGATTTCAAACAAACGTTCAAGCGCTTTATCAGGCTGGTTATTTGCCAGAGCGGTTTTTGCTAATAACGCTAAACGTATATCGGTAAATTTAGCAGGCACACTATTACTTGATAGCGCACTTTCTACTTGTTCGTAATCATCATTAATGAGACTCCACAATGCTTGCTCTATAGCCGCATGTTTACGCTCTTGGCTTCGCGCAAAAAAACCATGCTTAGTGTTTCTATAAATAGATAAACAATAACGCACTAGCTTGTAAGTTAAATACAAAGCTGCCGTACTCAGTGCTGCCATTATACAAAATGAAACAATCGTCCCCTCTATGGTGGTATTGTTAAATGAAATCAGCACATAGCCTTTTTCATCTAACACAAAGGGAGTAATCGCTAGCACCAACACAATAGCGACAATAAAAATAATCAGCCCTATCATTGTGCCCACTCCTTCACTTTTTGAGTGCTTTGCAGTGTTACTTGAGGGTTAAAGTTAAGCGATTCTTTTTCAAGATTGGCTAACGTCTGTATTACCACTTTTGTTGCATCGTCATCTTGTTTAAAGTATTCATTAACCAAACGTTTTGTATCATTCAAAGCGTTAAAATAAATACTAGCTTGTTTACCCATTAATGCGTCTTGCGCCTGAGTAATATTAAGCTTGATGCGCTGGGTAATTAAATGACGCTCTCGGTCAGTTAATAGTGGCTCAATTAATACGCCTTCATGATGGCGAATAGTAATAAAGCTATCGACTATTTTATTCCAACTATTACGAATGTTTTGTTGCCAATCACTAACATCTTCAGAGAGTGCATTCTCATCACTTATACTCGCCTCTTCAGGCAAATTAACCGCATTAAATACCAAGTCATCAATACGCTTTATTACGCTGTTTAATTGTAAATAAATCGCTTCTGTCGCAACGGGTTTAATATTGTCGAGTGTTTGTATGTCTTGTGTAATTGCTTGGCGTAACTCAAGCGTACCTGGATGATCGCTTAATAATGAGTCTAAACGTTTAAGCACGGCACTTGTGCCTAGGTAATCTTGTTCTGCCCACAGTTTAAATTCAGCCATGCGTTGCAAGCTGGTGACCTCTTGTGGATTTAATGTATTACCACTTTGTTGTACCTTTTGCAGTGCGGCTTTTAATACTTGTTGATTTTTTACAGAGTTCTCATTGAGTGCCATAGCGATTTGCTCTTCGCTATTAAGCAACGCTTGTTGCAAACTGAGTTGCTCAGACTTAAGCGTTTGCAGCTCTTGCTGCAATATCTTATTTTGCTCTGTTAATGCATTAACCGCTAAATTTTGCACTTTACCGGCATTAAGCTTTTGATAAAATTCATAACCCACACCACTGGCAACAAGCAAGGAAATCACTAACGCAACGCTACCTACTTTACTTACTTTTTGAGGAATATTTTGCGTTTGGTTATTCACTTTTGCAGACTCACTTTTAGTCGTATTTGAGGTGCTCTTTGCTGTTGGCTTCGCTTCTTTTTCTACTTTTGACGTCGCTGACTGTTCACTCATTTTGCTACCTTGCTGATTAATGCAGGTAAACATAGCCTGGTCGCTAGCTCCTGCCGCAGTGTGTATATGGGTCGAATTTATTTTTTGTTGTTGTAAATAAGCACCAATGCGCTCACTGGCAACATAAAACTCGCACTGTTGTAACCATGTTAGTTGCGCCGCTGAAATAGTATTAAATATGGCGTCAACTGCAGCATTACTTGTAATGACTATACCGTGTACATTCTGGCTTTGCCAGTGGTCTATCCAGTTAGCTGAGCTAGGCTCTACTGGTTTACGTTGATACACCACACAATTATTTAAATGAGCACCACGTTGCTTCAAGGTTTTTGCTATTTCAGGTCGCCCGCCAATCCCTTTTACTAACACAATATTACTGCCGTCAACATCAGCCAAAGACTTAAGTGCGAGTAACCCTTCAGAGTCATGTTGTTTTGGCAAAGCCGCGCGCACACCAAATACTTCATAAATGGTATCGGCTGTTTGTTGGCCTACCCCATAAAACTGTGCTTTGGTATTAATAGCAGGCTTAAGTGCATTTAATGCATGCACCGCATCCTGTGAAACAAAGATAATTTTGTCGGCGTTTACCAGCGGGCTTAATTCAACGTTTGTTGGCGTTAAGTAGGTTATTTTTAAAACAGGATATAAAGACGCTTGATAACCCGCTTGCTCAAGTTGCTGTGCAAGGGCTGCGCCTTTTCCTTCGGGCCGAGTTATCAAGATATGTTTCATTATGCGTCTCGATATACGTCAGCCAGAATTTTATCTGCGCCTTGTGCTAATAGTTTTTTAGCCAGCTCTATACCTAGCTTTTCAGCATCATCAACGTGACCGCTAATTTCATCGCGTAAAATTTCACTGCCATCAATCGCACCGACCAAACCACGTAAATGTACTTGGTTACCATCAACCAGTGCATAAGCACCAATTGGCACTTGGCAACCCCCTTCTAAATGGCGGTTCATTGCGCGCTCAGCGTTAACACGAATACGTGTTTCGTTATGCTCAAGTGGAGCCAATAATGCTTTTGTCACGCTATCGTCTATACGACACTCAATGCCTACAGCGCCTTGGCCATTAGCAGGTAACGAGACTTCTGGTTCAATAAAGTCACGAATACGCTCGCCCATCTCTAAACGAATTAGTCCTGCAGCTGCGAGTATAATGGCATCGTATTGGCCGCTATCAAGCTTAGCTAAACGTGTATTTACATTGCCACGTAAGTCGCGAATTTCTAAATCCGGACGCATCGCTCTAATTTGACACTGGCGACGTAAACTTGAAGTCCCCACAATAGCGCCTTGTGGTAGCGCATCAATATTGGCAAAGTTATTTGATACAAACGCATCACGCGGATCTTCACGTTCACAAATAGTGTGTAACTCTAAATCATCCGGAAATTCTACCGGCACATCTTTCATTGAATGCACTGCAATATCTGCACGGCCATCTAACATGGCTTGCTCTAACTCTTTTACAAATAAACCTTTGCCGCCAATTTTAGCTAGTGGTGTATCTAAAATAATGTCACCTTGAGTCGACATTGGCACGAGCTCTACACGCACGTCATCATGAAAGTGCTCTAGCTGCGCTTTTACAAATTCAGCCTGCCAGAGTGCCAATGCACTTTTACGAGTGGCAATGCGAACTAACTTTGTTTTTTCAGTCATAAAATATCCATTAATAATTACTAGCTTTTAGAATGAAAACTTATTCAATCTAAGGCTATTTAATTTGCTAAAACTCTAAATTCTTTTTGAGCGATGAGCAGCCCGTTTTCATCAACTACATCAACGCGCCAATGCCCTAATTGAGTATCCATAATATTTTTAGTTGAGTACGTTCTGTAACGCGGAGAAGTAACCTTAAGTGCCACTTCAGCCATTATTTCACCTTCAAATAACCACACATGTTTTACCTGCTGTCCCTGTAAGTTTTTAAGCTCACTAAAAAATGACAGCGACTCTTCAAATTGATTCAAACGCACATCGGCGGCAAATACATTGGTTGGCTCACGGTTACTGACACTGCGAGTCAGAACTGCACGGCTAATTGTGGCTGTATCTATTTTGGCTCCCACAGCTACACTAGCAATGTGTGCGGATGCAGCAAATTTCTTTTGCTCAACTGGCTTTGCACTAACAGTCTCAACTTCAGGGTCTTGAGTGGCTATTGCTGCAATGGTTGCTTCTTCAGGCTCAGCAGTGATCGTTGGCTCTACTTCTTGCTTAATAATACTTTGTTGAACTTCAGGCTCCGATGGTACCTGTTCAGTAATAGAAGCTGGTTTTTGCTCAACTGAGGAAAAGGTTTTAGGGTCTGCAATCTTGACACTGCTCACCGGCTCCTCATCGGCATCTGTGGCTTTTTCACTCTCTACTGATGCTGCAATATCATCGTTTAGCGACACAATTGCTGTTTGTTGCTCAGTAAAATCAAGCTGCTCATTAGGATGCGGCGTCCCTTGATCAGCATTCACGGCGCTAGACAGGCCGTAAATAACCGCTGCAGAGATCATAATCACCAACATAGAAATACTCACAATCCGACGCCAATGCCACTCATAGCTCACGTTGGGTTTGCTAGTAGATGGTTCACGTTTTACATTTGCTGTTATTACTATTTTTTGACTCATTTTGACCCTCAGCGGCTCCTAAACTAACTTAAGCGAGAAATTAACCATTGGCGCACAGCTTGTAACTCTTGTGTACAAACCTGATGCCCCATTGGGTATTCTTGCCAACTTACATCCATGTTATGCGTTGATAATACTTCGAACGCACTTCTACCCGCGCTATGCGGTACAACGTCATCTTGGCTACCATGAGCCATAAATATATTTAACTGTGTTTGTTTTGCTTCATCTGCCAATTTATGTGGCACACACATGTAGGTTGACAGCGCCATTACACCAGCCAGCTTTTGTTCTAAACGCGGTGCTAAATGCAGCGATACAACGCCACCTTGCGAAAAGCCCGCTAAAATAATTTTACTCGCAGGTATGCCGTTAGCAATTTCTTGTGTAATGAGTTGCTCAACTTTGGCTGCTGATTCTCTAACCCCTTGCTCATCAGCACGTTTATCTAAATCCATAGATTTAATGTCGTACCATGAGCGCATTTGCATACCACCGTTAATAGTGACAGCCTGCATAGGCGCATGAGGAAAAACAAAACGCACCCCTAACTCAGTAGGTAAATCGAGCTGCGGGGCTACTGGTGCAAAACCATCACCTGAATCACCTAAGCCATGCAGCCAGATAACCGTGGCTTTATGGGTGCTTTGCGCTGGGTATTCTACAAACCCTAAACTCATAGTGTTGATTGCCATTGAATTTCTTGACCCGCTTGGCGTGTAGACGCTTCGTTAATGAAGCTCCAAAACTCTGCACCCGAGCGGTTATCAATCCATTGACCATCACGCATTTCAAAATGATGGCCATTGAATTTTGTTGCTACCCATACTTGGTGCAAAGGGGCTTGCTTATTAATCACAATCTTACTGCGATCTGGAAAAATAATTTCTAAAATACCTTGAGCCGATTCATAATCTAAATCTGCTTCACAATCATCAACTTGTTCTTCAATAGTGAACATAAGAGCTTCTGCTAACTGGTGATATTCGTGATCAGTCATCGTTAATTTCCTTTGCAGGCGAGGCGCCTAAATAATGGGTGCATGTTTATAGAGCTAGTGTAACAGGAATAAAATCATCCGCGAATAGCTGCATTTTTTAGATATTCTGTTACTCTGCGATTATAAAGCCAGCAACCGTATTAATCTAATGAAAGCGACATATACCTTACAATTAAAACAACTATTAATCAGCACCGTATTGTTGTGTGCATTAGCTGGCTGTGGCCAAAGCGGCCCGCTGTACTTACCCGAGCAGCCTGCTGAACAAAACCAGCCAACTGACATTCCTAACAAACAAACACCCGCCGAGCAACAACAGGAGCAGTAAATGGATTTTTTTAATTATAAAAACAACCAACTATTTGCTGAAGATGTCAGCGTAGCAACCATTGCACAGCACTATGGTACGCCGTGTTATGTGTATTCCAGAGCCACGTTTGAACGCCATTATTTAGCGTTTGCTAATGCGACTCAAGATCACAAAAGCCTAGTGTGTTATGCCGTTAAAGCAAATTCAAATATTGCGGTGTTAAACATATTGGCACGACTTGGTGCGGGTTTTGATATTGTCTCAAAAGGCGAATTAGCACGGGTGATAAAAGCCGGAGGCGCTGCTAACAAAGTGGTATTTTCTGGGGTTGCTAAAACGGCTGACGAAATTGCTTATGCGTTAGAATTAGGTATTAAATGCTTTAACGTTGAGTCAATTTCAGAACTTGAGCGCATTTCAGAAGTGGCCTGCGAGCTTAATTTAGACGCGCCAATTTCTATTCGTGTTAATCCCGATATTGATGCCAAAACACATCCGTATATTTCTACTGGACTTAAAGAAAATAAGTTTGGTATTGGAATCGAGTCTGCATTAAGTGTGTATCAACATGCGGCATCATTACCTGGCTTAACGATTGTTGGCGTAGATTGCCATATTGGCTCACAGCTTACACAAACCAAACCGTTTTTAGAGGCGCTTGATAAACTACTGGCATTAATTGATGAATTAAAAAATGCAGGTATTGAGCTAAGCCATTTAGATATAGGTGGAGGCCTTGGAGTAACCTACGACGACGAACAACCTCCACACCCAAGTGAATATGCAGCACAAGTAACGCAGCGCCTTGCAAATTACCGTCACCTAGAACTGATTTTTGAGCCCGGGCGAGCCATTGCCGCAAACGCGGGTATTTTAGTTACACAAGTTGAGTTTATTAAGCAAAATCAAGACAAGTATTTTGCGATTGTAGATGCGGGTATGAACGACATGTTACGCCCATCACTGTATCAAGCATGGCAAAAAATTATTCCTGTATCAGTGCGTGATGACGAAACACCTACACACAACTATGACGTGGTTGGGCCGGTGTGTGAAACCGGTGACTTTTTAGGTAAAGACCGACCACTGGCACTCAAACAAGGTGATTTGTTAGTACAGCGAAGCGCTGGAGCCTATGGTTTTACAATGAGCTCAAATTATAACTCACGTCCACGAGTTGCCGAAGTAATGGTCGATGGTGAGCAACATCACCTTATTCGCGAACGCGAAACTATCGAAAGCTTATACCAAGGTGAGAAAGTTTTACCATAAACGTTTTTGCCAACTAGCTGCTCTGTGGCATGATTAGCACAGAGCAAAACCGAATTAGAGCGCTATGTTAGTTAATTTTTCCAAAATGCACGGCTTAGGTAACGACTTTGTTGTGATTGATAACATTACACAAAACGTTTTTTTATCTCGTGATCAAATCAAAAAGCTGGCCGATCGCCATTTCGGCATTGGGTTTGATCAACTACTGATGGTTGAAGCCCCTTACTCACCCGATCTCGATTTTCACTATCGTATTTTTAACGCTGACGGCCACGAAGTAGAACAATGTGGTAACGGTGCGCGCTGCTTTGCCCGCTTTGTACGCATGAAAGGCTTAACCAATAAACATAAAATCAGCGTGTCGACTAAGTCTGGTAATCTCACCCTGTATATTGAAAAAGACGGTCAAGTAACCGTTAATATGGGTCACCCTAATTTTGAGCCAAATAAAATTCCACTCAAAGCAACCAAACGTGAGCTGACTTATATTATTCGCGCAGAAGAGCATACCGTTTTTAGTGGTGCCGTATCTATGGGTAACCCTCATTGCGTAATGGAAGTAGACGATATAGAAACAGCCCAAGTGGATACCCTAGGCCCGTTGCTTGAAAACCATGAGCGTTTTCCACAACGCGCGAACATTGGCTTTATGCAGGTTATCTCTCAAGAGCACATTAAACTCAGAGTATGGGAGCGTGGTGTAAGCGAAACACTTGCTTGCGGTACCGGCGCGTGTGCTGCCATGGTGATTGGTTTTATCCAAAATAAGCTCACCAGTACAGTACAAGTTGATTTACCCGGCGGTAGCTTACAAGTGCGCTGGAGTGGCGAGGGCCATCCAGTGCGTATGACAGGTCCCGCTGAACATGTATTTGATGGGCAAGTTGCACTATGAGTGAATTAACTAAACAGCAAGTAATAGATTACTTACAACAGCATCCTGATTTTTTAATTGAGCAACCTAAGCTGTTAGCGCAACTTGAGTTACAACAGCAAGTACAGGGTGCTACTTCATTAGTGCATATTCAGCAGCGCCAATTACGCGAGCACAATACACAGCTAAAAAATCAAATAGACAGCATGAGCAAAAATGCGACCCAGAATGAACTGGTTTATCGTTTATTTAGCCAATGTCACCGACAGCTGTGGAGTAATTACGACTTTAATACACTGGCCAGTAACTTACGCAATATTATTTGTATGAGCCCGACTATTAATGAATGCAAACTCGTTAGATACGATAATGCCTTTGAAGAGTTAGTAAAGCATAGACTGTCAGATAGTAATCATTATTTAGGCCGTGTAAATCAGCAAGAACGCGACTTACTCTTCAACAATGATACCCAATCGACCGCACTTTATTTAATTGGTGAGCCGAGTAACCCCTACGCAATTTTGGCTTTTGGCAGCCACGATGAAAACCACTTTGAGCCCTCACAAGATAACTTATTTGTATTAGATTTTGTGCGCTCATTGCAAATACGGTTACTGGAACTGGCATGAGCGATAACGCGCCAAATATAAGCGACTTAAGCGATAGCTGGCGTACACCCATTACATTATTTAGTGATTACTTAAAATTTGAACGCCAGTATTCGGCGCACACGGTTAATCAGTATGTCAGCCAATTAGGCTTTGCCGCCTTGTATTTTAATAAACTGTGCGACAATTGGTTTGCGGTACAAAGTGAGCATATTCGTCGTTACAGTATGGCACTGCGGGCAAAACAATTAAGTGGCAGAACAATCAGCTTAAAATTAAGCTGTATACGTAGTTTGTATAAATTTTTAAAAGCAAAAAATATTACTGAGCAAACGCATTACCATAATCCGGCACAGGGTATAAAAGGCCCTAAATTTGCGCGACCTTTACCTAAAAACCTTGATGTTGACCAAATGGCTCGTTTACTCGAAATACCCGATGATGATCCACTCGCCATGCGTGATAAAGCGATGATGGAACTGATGTATTCATCAGGTTTACGCATTAGCGAGTTAGTTGGCGCTAACATGCAAGATATAAACACTCGTAGCGGTGAAATATTAGTGCGAGGCAAAGGCGCAAAAGAACGCCTAATACCGGTTGGCTCTAAAGCACTTGAGGCGTTAAACAATTGGCTAGCAGTTCGCCCACTATTTATGGGCTCAGATGAACATGCGGTATTTTTAAGTAGCAAAAAAAATCGTATTTCTGTACGCCAAGTTCGTTTGCGCATGCAAGAATGGGGGATTAAGCAAGGTATTAGCTCGCAAGTTCATCCACATAAATTACGCCACTCATTTGCGTCGCATATTTTAGAGTCGTCTGGGGATTTACGAGCAGTGCAAGAATTATTAGGCCACAGTAGTTTATCTGCAACCCAAGTTTATACTCATTTAGATTTTCAGCACTTAGCTAAGGTGTACGATAACACCCACCCACGAGCTAAAAAAAGAACCGATTAGAGCAGCAACTATGATCCGATTTAATCGCGCAATTTCTCCTTTTTCTGTGCTAAGCTTTGACTTAGACGACACCTTGTACGATAACCGCCCTATCATAACCGCAGCCGTTCAGGCGCAAATTGATTATTTAAATGCGCTACCAGGCTACAAAAAACAAGGACCACAGTTTTGGCAGCAATGCCGTGAACTCGCAGCACTACAGCAGCCAGAGCTGATTGATGACGTCACACAATGGCGTAAGCATACCTTGCGCTTAGTATTGTCTGAATTAGGTTTTAAAGGTGATGAAATAGAGCATCATGCAAATAAGGCGTATCAAGCATTTGCAGATGAGCGAAGCAATATTACGGTGAGTGAAGACGTACTAATATTGCTTGATAAACTAAGTCAACACTACAAATTGATTGCCATTACTAACGGTAATGTCGAGGTTGATCGATTTAATTTAAAAGGTAAGTTTGAACTGGTGTTACAAGCTGGCTTCCATGGTAAAGCCAAACCACACACAACATTATTTGATCAAGCCGCAACACATTTACGTATCAAAAACAGCGATATTTTGCACATAGGTGATAGCCTTGATAGCGATGTGCAAGGTGCTAACAACGCTGGCTGTCAGTCTGTATGGCTGAATAATCAAGCGCAAACTTATGCCTACAAAGGGCTGGCTGATATTGAAATAACCAACATTCATGCGTTAACCCATTTAATATAACCTATGCTTGTTTTACTAATAATATAAGTTAGAGTTAGTTAATTAACGACATATTATAATAACAAGGACAGCGTATGACGCTCACAGATTATTTAACAACGCTCGCAGATGAGCCAAAAAGTATTAGCTTTGCTGATACTATGGCCGTTATTGATGAGCACTATATTTTTACAGCATGCAGCTTCAGTAACCATGGGTTATTAAGCTCTGCCAGTGAAAATAACGGTTCGTGCAAAATTTTTGCATTTGCTAAGCTCAACGGTCTTAGTAAACAAAATACCTTAGATTGTTTTGGTAAATTTTACCGTGAAGATGTACTAGACAACCCAAATGCCGATGATCACATGAATATTCGTACGTTTATGTTAGCACCAGAAGCAACACCGTTTTTAGGCATTAGCTTTAATGGCACGCCTTTAACCACAAAAGAATAACATAGGGTCTGTTGACCTTTGTGGATTAGACCCTAGTATTATTTAGCCGCTACCAGCGGCTTTTCCATAAAGTAACGTGTACCGCTGAGCGGATAATTATTTAGTTGATACTTAACCTGATAGCCACGCTTTTCATAGAAAGGTTTGGCTTGAAAATCTAAGGTGTCAAGCTGAGCCTGAACCGCGCCCATTTCAATTGCTGCATTTTCAAGTGATGTTAGTAACGACTCAGCCAAGCCATTGCCTCGTGCCGATTCAGCACACCACAACCAACTTATTAGCAGCCAATTGCCAAATACATGACCACTTATACCGGCAACTAATTCATTCTGTTTATCGAGATATTTATAGCCGAGAGCTTGGCGCTCTGCGTCGAAATGTTGAGCATTAAACTCAAGCATATTAACACGCAGTGCTTGGTTTAATTGCTCAGTATTATCTGCGTGCAATAGGTACATTGGGCTATTCCAAATAGACCTATATTAGCAAATACCTGATGTTAAAACAGGTTATTTTGTCCAAAGGGAACTTCCAGCATATTGCTAGAAATTTTTTCCGGCTGACCACACATTTCATCATAAGCGCTGGTATGCCTGAGCATCATTTGCGCATAAGCAATATCTTCAAAGCGTTTTTGAATATGTAATGGGCTGACTGCCTTTACAAATTCACCATCACTTTCTTGTACATAGTATTCAACATTATTAATGACAACAGACACTTGATACAAGGCCATTTCTAGTGAATGAACCACCACTTTTTGTAATGGCTGATGCTTTTTTAGTTCTGAAAATTGAATACCCATATTAACCTACCTACTGTTAAATTAACTGTCCAAGTAATCAATACGCAGCTTTGCTATAATCGCGATCAGATTTTTTTAATTACGCGCTATCATGGATACAAAAATTCGACTCGCAAAGTACATAGCGCATGCCGGTGTTTGCTCACGCAAGCAGGCCTCGCGTTTGATTGACGAAGGTGTGGTCATGGTTAATAATCGCCCCGCAAATCATATTGATCATGTGGACGAAAACGACAGTGTCATTGTTAATGGCCAAGCCATTAAAGGCCCTGCCGATTTAGTCTACTTTGCTTATCACAAACCAGTAGGAATTGATTGTAAACTCAATCAGCACGACCCAAGCAGCCTTATTCATCATTTACCGCAACTAACACGGGTATACCCTATTGGTCGCCTTGATAAAGACTCACGCGGATTGCTTATTTTGACCAATGATGGAGATTTTTGTAACCAGCTGATCCACCCTGACTTTCATCAGCCTAAACGCTATTTAGTAACCGTCAATAAACCTTTAGATGAGAATTTTTGCGAAAAAATGGCTGCAGGCGTCCCTGTCGATAAGCAAATGACTTTGCCGTGTGAGGTGACTAAAATCACTGACAATCAGTTTAGTATTATTTTAAAACAAGGACTAAATCGACAAATTCGTAAAATGGCGCATTACTGTGGTTACAAAGTGATTGATTTATACCGCGTACAAATAAGTGAATTACTGTTAGACCATTTAAATTTACCTGAAAACCAGTTTATAAAAATTAATAAAAGCGACATTTTAGGCTAACAAGCTCACGCTCCCCCCCTCACTTTAATGCGATTAAAAAATATAAAATAAACTTGCAAAAATAGATTACAAGTGTAGTCTTAAATTAAAGATTACACTTGTAGGCAATAAAATGATCGAATTATCAAAAGCAGAATTTGAAGTACTCGATGCGCTATGGATTAGCTACCCCGCTAATGCCAGCCAAATTATTGAGCGCTTGAGTGATGATAAACAATGGCACGAAAAAACCATTAAAACCTTACTTGGTCGATTAGTTAAAAAAGGAGCGCTTAGCTTCGAAAAAGAAGGCCGCCAATATATTTACACCCCCTGTATAAATCGTGCTGATTACACCCAAAAAGAAAGCCAGAACTTTATTGAGCATTTTTTTAGTGGCCGTATAGCTCCGTTGGTAAGTGGTTTTGCAAAATCAGAAAAACTCTCTCAACAAGATATAAACGAGCTTAAAAAAGTCATAGATGACTGGGAAAAAAACCAAAAGTAAGGGATTCTCATGGTTATTCAAACAAGCTTTAATTGGCTAATAGAGCAACAGCTATTATTGAGTCTGTTGTTTGCAGGATTTGTTTTACTTGAGCGCTTTGGCTTAAAAGCAATTGGTTCTCAGCTTATTTATAAATTAGTGTGGTTAATACCAGCCTCGCTGCTTATCGCTAATTTACCCAATGCAATTAGGCCATTACAAAACAGTCCAATTAGTCATTATATCATTACTCCTAATCAACCATTAATAAGCACTATTAGTATTAACTGGGCGCTATTTTATGTAGTTATTACGGCACTGCTTTTATTCGCCACTTGGATTATTCACCGCCGATTTGTAAGCAACCTACAGCTTTGTGAAGTAACAAATTTACAAGCAGAAATAAGCTCAGGGGTAAAAACCTTTACTAGCCATCAAGTGGCAACACCTATGGTAATTGGGGTACTAAATAGCAAGCTAGTTTTACCACACAACTACAATACTCTGTTTGATAAAGCTACATTGGCGCTTATTTTAGAGCACGAAAATGTGCATATAAAACGCAAAGATAACCTAACAAATGCGCTGCTATTACTGGCTACAATTTTAATGTGGTTTAACCCTTTAGTTTGGATGGCATACGCAAGCTGTAGACGCTTACAAGAGCTGACTTGTGATGAACAGGTACTAAGTAATAAAACCACAAAGCAACAGATTTTATACAGCAAAGCCTTAGTAAACTGCGCTGCAAATGCACCAGCGGGTCTGATGGCTTATTCACACTACGGAGATAAAAAAACCATGTTACAACGACTTACTAATATCAAACATAATGGCGCACATTCACGCCTAGCAAAAGGGAGCTTGTTACTTATAGCAGCAAGCTTGCTCAGTGGCTTAGCAGTAGCAAAGCAACCTGAAGCATCAGCTAAAAAAGAAACATCTATCGCTCCCGTAATGCGAATCGAACCGCTTTACCCAAAACAAGCGGCGGAACAAGGCATTAGCGGTTCAGTGGTATTAAAATACGACATAACCCCTGCAGGCAAAACAGCTAACATTACTGTTGTAAAAGCTGAACCAGAAGCAGTCTTTAACAAAGAAGCAAAAAGAGCACTGATGCAATGGCAATATACGCCTTCATCAATGGGACAACAAAACGTACTAATACAACTTGATTTTGCACTCAACAGTACAGTTACAAAAAGTGATTTAATAGAGCGAGTTAACATATCGCATTAATGGGAATAAGTGTTTAAGACTATAAAGCAAGCACCCTTTTAGGCTGCTTGCTTTGTGGTTTTTGCTTATTCTCGTTATAAACTGACGGCGATCATGCCAATAGCGGTTCCCATGCCTACCAGCCAAGTGATCGAGCGAATAATATCGAGGTTTAAGTAATAAAAAACACAAAATAAAATACGCGCCACAATATGCGTCATCGCTAAAGTTTCGGTTACGGCATTAACATTATTGGTGCCTAACACCACAGCCAAAGCAACGGCAAATACCGCTAGCGACTCAAAACAATTTTGATGTGCGGCCAACGCCCTTGCTCCGAGCCCTGTAAGTTGCGTTTGTTGCTGGCGCGGATGTTTATTATCGTAACCACCGAGCTTATTCATTTCTATAATAGCTGGGATTCTTGCAACATAAGGCATAGTCACTGCAATTAAGGCGCAAACCAATAAAGTCGTCATTATCATTCTCAAGTTATTTTTTATAACTCAAAATAACACAGCAAATAGAAAAAAGCCGCCAAATATAAATAACCTGAGTTCTGGCGGCTAGTAGTAACATCCCAGACACTATAGCCGATTTAAGCAGTGCGTCACTGTGGCAAATTGTCGCAGGTGATGAATATTCATTATGCCTTTTTGATGGTCGCTTTCATGTCACAGTACTGCTAAATTACTCCTCCGCTTATTGTATGTTGTTTAAGATGATTTGGATTTTACTGACTATTTTTGCTGCATTTATGCAGTCATGGCGCAATGCTCTGCAAAGTAAATTAAGCACTCATGTGAGCATTGCTGGCGTTACATTAGCCCGCTTTATTATGGCAAGCCCTATTGCTGGGCTGTATTTATATGCGCTTTATTATTACCAAGATGCTCCCTTTCCTTCATTCAACCCTTTATTTATTAGCTACATTATTGGTGCCAGCATAGTGCAAATTATTGCCACGGGACTCATGGTTAAATTATTTAAAATGAATAATTTTGCTGTAGGCGCCGGCCTAGCTAAAAGTGAAGCGCTTATGGCGGCCATACTCGGGTTACTGTTTTTTGGCTCAACGCTTTCATTACTTGGTTGGTTTGGCGTGTTTCTTGGTGCAATTGCGGTATTGCTATTAAGTGGTATCGCCAATGTGAAACACTTTAGCTTAAAAACAGCATTAACAGGACTTGCCTGCGGCACTTCGTTTGCGTTGTCATCGTCATGGATCAGAGAAGCCAGTTTAAGCTCAGGTATAGCTTTTCCGTATGCGCCTGCATGGGTTTTATTGCTTGTTATTAGTTTACAAACACTGATGCTGTGTATTTATATTGCCTTAAAGGAACGCGATACATTTAAAACTATGTTTCAGCATAAGGGCATGACTTGTACGGTGAGTATATTTAGTTGCTTGGGATCAATAGGTTGGTTTAGCGCAATGAGCTTGCAACATGTTGCCTATGTAAAAACGCTCGGCCAGATAGAAGTATTTTTTACGATATTGATTGCTGTTTTATGGTTAAAACAACCGCTAAAACGCCAAGATAGCGCTGGGCTATTATTGATTGCAGTGGCTGCGATATTGGTAATGCTGCCGAGCAGCTAAAAAAGCGCAGGTATCAACCTGCGCTTGTTTAATCTAACAATTAATGACTAATTTTTAAGGTGATGACACCACAAATAATCATTAACACACCAGCAATACGACCAAACGTGGCGGCATCACCGTAAAATAATATACCCACTAAAAACGTACCAGCAGCACCTATACCCGTCCATACTGCGTACGACGTGCCCATAGATATTTGCTTTTGCGCCAACCACAACATAAAGCCGCTCGCGACCATAAACGCAATGGCAATCGCGATGCCCTGCCAACGAGTTTCAGGGGTTTGAGAAATTTTTAACCCTATAGGCCAGCCAATCTCAAGTAACCCAGCAATAATTAAATACATCCACGCCATTAAATATCTCTCTTTTTCAATATCACTTCATACAAATCGTGACGGCGGTCTTTTAAGTTACGCACTGTCCCTTCACTGTGAAGAATTTTTAACTTATCCATATCTAAGTCGCTAAATAATAACATTTCTGTATTGGTGGTGGCTTCATTTAGTGTGGCATCGTGCGGAAATGAAAAGTCCGATGGGGTTAGTACCGCCGACTGTGAAAACTGCACATCTAAGCTTTCTACTTCAGGTAAGTTACCCACAGAGCCTGCAATAACCACATAACATTCGTTTTCAATGGCACGTGCTTGGGCACAATGGCGTACACGCAAGTAACTATTTTTAGTGTCAGTCCAAAATGGCACAAATAAAATATCCAAACCTTGGGTGGCCAAAATACGTGACAACTCAGGAAATTCGACATCATAACAAATTTGAATACCTACACGGCCTGCATCTGTATCGAATACAGCAATTTTATCACCGCCTTGGATCACCCAATCGTTTTGTTCATGCGGGGTAATATGAATTTTACGTTGCTCGTCTATTTTACCGCTGCGATGGCATAAATAACTAACGTTATATATTTTATCGTCTTCGGCAAGCGGCATTGAGCCGGTAATAATGTTGGCGTTGTATTCTATCGCCATACGCGACATGGCGTTTTTAAAGGTCTCAGTGTATTCGGCTAAATACCGAATTGCCTCGGTTTGGTTACTTTGCTCGGTTAATCCCATCAGTGGCGCATTAAAAAACTCAGGGAATAAAATAAAATCGCTTTTGTAATCAGATACCGTATCAACAAAGTATTCAACTTGCTTAAGCATCTCTTCAACCGATTCAACACAGCGCATTTGCCATTGCACAGCCCCTACCCGCACGATTGATTTAGTTGACTCAATAACGGTGTCGGTTGGCTCATACATAATGTTATTCCACTCAAGTAATGTGGCATAACCGACCGACTCCTGATCTTCAGGTAAGTATTTTTTTAATAATCGTTTAACCTGAAAGTCATTGGCTAATTGAAAACTGAGTATGGGGTCATACAGCTCTTTTTGATCGACCTTAGCAATGTATTCCATCGGGGTCATTTCACTGCTGTGATTGTAATAACGCGGAATACGCCCACCCGCTAAAATAGCGCGTAAGTTATACTGGCGACACAATTCTTTTCGCGCATCATATAAACGGCGCCCTAAACGCATGCCTCGGTATTGCTCACTAATGGCAACATCCAAGCCGTATAAAGCATCTCCTGTGGTATCGCTAAATACACGGTCGTGGCCATCGGCAATATCTTCATAGGTATGCGGGTTTGAAAAACGCGCATAATCTACCTGTACACTCAGCGCTAAACCCACCAGCACGCCGTCATCCACAATACCGATTTGCCCTTCAGGGAACTGATCGATGAGTCTAAAAATAGTATGGCTTGGCCATGCTCCGCCTAGGTCGGGGTAAGCTTCGTCCATCAAGGTTTTAATTTGTGGGTATTGTTCTCGGGTTAAGTTACAAATTTCAAGATGGGTTTTTTCTGCCGACATACGCAACTCCTTGGGGCATGTAAGAATCAAAAAAGCTGAACACATGCTCAGCTTTATTAGGTTTATGCGTTTTTATTCGCGCTTTGCGCTACTTTAAACTGCGATAAAAAAGTGTGGTTACCCGCTCTTTAGGTAACCAATTAGCATATTCAAGGCCAAGTTCTGACAATGGATCTGCTTTAAGTACCTGCTCTAAACTGGCGTCATTTTGCATTGCTTTTAGCATAACATCTTTCGCTTTTTGCACCAGCTTACGATACGTGAACAGTCCTGAACGGTCACTTAGCGGGCCATGACCAGGAATAACTTGGGTTTTATCATCAATCTGATTAATCACATCATCAACCGCCGCTAAAACACCATCAACGCTACCCCCACTGTCTACATCAACAAACGGTAGGCTGCCAAAGTTAAAGTAAATATCGCCCATGTGCACAATATTATCATTATTGAAAAAAATCACCGCATCGCCATCGGTATGGGCATGTTGATAATGCACAACATGCGCTTGCTCATTATTAAAGTGCAGTGTTAAATCATCACCAAAACTAATTCGTGGTAGGTAATCCGACCCTTCGCCATGTTTTTCTTTTAGGCGTTTATGTACATTATTGTGGGCAATAACATGGGCTCCGGCTTTAGCAAAGTTTTCGTTACCACCGGTGTGATCGCCATGATGATGAGTGTTAATTACAAACTCTGCACTGCCTGGCTTTAAGTCGCTAATGGTTTTTTTAATATCGTCTGAGAGTTTGGCAAACTGATCATCAATGATATATATGCCATCATCCCCTACGCTGGCTGCAATGTTGCCACCTTGTCCGTATAGGACGTATACATGCTCGCTCAGTTGCTTAGCTGTAACTGGGTTGTCATCCGCCGCCGCGTAGTTGCTTAGTAGTAAAGTCGTTATTAATGCCGGTAGTAATTTTTTCATTGTTGTAACCCTATAATTAATAATCATGGTTATAAAACGTGATAGCAACTTATTTAGCTCACTCTGCATCCAAAGCTAGTCGTTGATAGGCACTATTTCAATTTGATGCATGAATGTTTGCGGTAACAATGGGGTGTGCTTTCCTCCTACATATTCATCAAATCCGGCTCGATAAAACTCAGAAAGTGGGTGCCCTGATTGCCCTCCTGGCACCGTTAAAATAGCACTTTCTAAATGTCCAGGTTGGGCAATAAATCGCTGCGATGCGCCAAAACTAGTTTTTTGTACGGCAGGCATATAACTATCACCAAACCCTGGAGCGGTAGGCATATTAAGTAGCTTACTCAATAGAGGTATTTGTTTAGCAAATGGGTGCTCAATCGCTAATTCGTTTACTTTACCCCATTGCCAATTTTGCATGTTATTACCAAACTTTGCTGTTAACTGTGTGAGTGTTTGCTCAAAAGCTGCCTGTAATTGCTGCTCCCAATTAGCAAACTGCGGGTTAACCCAACTTGTTGGCTGCGCTTTTATTAATTGCCAAACAGCGGGCTCTAAATCGCGTTTTACATAACTCAATGTACCATCCTGCTGATTGAGGCTCGCTTCGATACTACTAAACAAAATATTTATTAGCTCATCACGATACGTTTTTACTAATGTATAACCAACAGAGGTTGGGCAGGCGCATTGCTGCCAATTATCTAGTGCATTGATATAATTTACATAGTGTTCTGGCTGCTGTTTTAACTGCTCAAGTAATAAGCTATGCCAAGGAGTTAAAAAACGCGCTTGATTGTCTAACTGTAATTGGTAAAAGTCGCCTTCGTTAAACTGCTGTTTTTCAAACAACCGATCGCGTATTTGCGTCGCACGAGCACCTAGGGCATAGCCGCCATTACCAAAACGTGCATTATCCTCAGCAGAGACCACTCGCGAATTCCCTGTCCATAGGCGCCCACTCTCAGGGTTTTTAACAAACGGGCGAATAACTTCATTTTGCTGCCAAGTTGCTGAATATTCACTTTCATTAATGGCTAACTCACTGGGTACTGTTCGCGCAGGAATACCGCCCATGTGTTTCCAAGCTGCACTGCCTTGACTATCTACCACCATTAAGTTTTGTACCGGAATACCCACGTTACTTGCAATATTAAGGGCATCATCCACTGTTTCAGCCTGCTCAAGCTGTAACAATTGCATATCAACGGCATACGGCTGATGCGCAGCCCAACTTAAGGCATAAGGCTGATTGTTAATGTATTTAACAGGGCCATACTCACTTAGCGTTAAGGGATAGGTTTCTACGCTGCCATTATCCAAGGCAATCACTTCATTTACTTGCCATGTTTTACTGCTATCAGTTAATGCAATCCAGTCGGCTGTATCTATATAGCCATTAGTAAATCCCCATGCAATTTTATTATTACTGCCAACCACAATGGCAGGTGCTCCTGGTAACGAAACACCGGTTACCTGATAAGCTTGATTGTTATGAGTGTAATTAAGCTGCGCTCGATACCAAATAACCGGCACCGCCATTGATAAGTGCATATCATCTGAAAGCATCGCAGCTTGAGTATTAGTTAAATCTGCGGTCACTGCCCAGTTATTACTGCCTACTTCTAAATTAGCAGTAATGCTTTTAATCGCCGCTAATGGCTGCGTTGGTAACTGAGGTATAGTTTGAGAATAAGGTGTTAAAACACTACCATCTAATGCTGCTTGGTATTGGCTTGGTTGGGTTAAAAATTCAACCATTTTTGCGCCGTATTGCTGCTGTATTTGAATTAAAGCTTGATCGCGTTCAAAGGTGGCAGTTTGTAAATCTAAATACATGCTAAAAATAACTAACAGACTATCTTCGCTTTGCCATGGTTGTTGCTCAGCCCCTGTAAGTAGGTATTCAAAACTTGGGTACCCTACTTGCGCAAGTCCTTCGTTTACCCCTTGTGCATAGCTTTTTAGTAGTTGCTTATCGGCTTGGGGGAGAGTTTTTAAAATTGTTTGGCTACGTTTACGTAATTGATGAAAGCGCATTTTTTTATCAAGAGCGAGCGCGGCTTTACCAAATAGCTCACTGAGCTCACCTGCGGCATTACGTCTAAGTAAATCCATTTGAAAAAAGCGATCTTGCCCGTGAGCATAACCTAAGCCATAGGCAGCATCATGGCGAGTAGCTGCAGTGATAACAGCTTGGCCAAGCGTATCTCGAGCAACTTTAACTGGCTGCGTTACCGCATCGCTTCGGCCTTTGCCATCAAGGGTAGGTAAACTTAGAGTCAACACGCCGTATACAATAGCAGTCCCCCCAAGCGCTAAAACCACAACAATTAATAGCAACCGTTTGATTACTTTAAACATAAACATACCCTTCAACTTTTTCAATAAACTATTATTAGCATATATTCATAATCGTTCTATTAAAAACGCTACGAAAAGCGGGTAAAGGGTGAAATAAACATCAAAATCCAC
This sequence comes from Pseudoalteromonas sp. 11L1, assembly GCF_055397545.1. Next base: position 655,105 of record NZ_AP041141.1, read on the forward strand.
GATAATACACAGTTCATGTATTGTGCAGACCTAGTTGAGATCAAAATGACTGAAAAAACATTTATTAAAGGTAAAGACCGCGATTTAGAATCGTCTATCTCTACCATGCAAAACAAGCTAAAAGCGCTAAATATTAATATTGAAGAAGCGCTATGGCTTAACCCTGTAGCAAACTGTTATTCAGTTCATATAAAAGATAGCGACTGTGGTGTGATGTTTACTAACGGTAAAGGTGCTACTGATAAAGCCTCTATCGCTTCTGCGCTAGGTGAATATTTTGAGCGTTTAAGCTGTAACTACTTTTTTGCTGATTTTTACTTAGGTGAAGAATTTGCCAATGGTGACTTTACTCATTACCCGAACGAAAAGTGGTTTAAAGTAGCAGAAGATGAAGTACCACAAGGGATTATGGATGAAAGCTTATGGGATTACTTCGACCCTGAGCGTGAATTAACTGCCTCACACCTTTATGACTTTAATTCTGGTAATTTTGAACGTGGTATTTGTACTGTGCCTTATACCCGCCAGCGCGACGGCCAAGATATTTATATTCCGGTGAACGTGATTGGTAATATTTTTGTTTCTAATGGTATGAGTGCTGGTAATACTAAATTTGAAGCCCGTGTACAGGGGTTATCTGAGGTATTTGAACGCGCCATTAAAAATCGCATTATTGCTGAAGGTATTAGCTTACCAATCGTGCCTGAAGATGTGGTAAAACAATACCCTAAAATTCATGAAGCCTGTGAAGAGTTGCGTAGCCATGGCTTCCACTTACGTATTGCAGATGCCTCACTTGGCGGTAAATACCCTGTAATGAGTGTTACGCTAATCAACCCAGTAGATGGCTCTGTATTTGCCTCTTTTGGTGCTCATCCTTCATTTGAAGTGGCACTTGAACGTACGGTAACTGAGCTACTGCAAGGTCGTCGCCTAGATCAACTAGACGTATTTCAACCTGCCACTTTTGACAACGACGAAGTAGCCACACCTGAAAACATTGAACTGCACTTTATTGATTCAAGCGGTTTAATTTCTCATGACTTTTTCCGTTCTGAAGCAGACTTTGAATTTGTACATTGGGACTTTAGTGGTTCAACTGAGCAAGAATATAACTTCTGTACTGATTTAATTCACAGCATGGGCCATGATATCTACATCATGGATTACACCCACTTAAATGTGTATGCATGTCGTATTTTAGTGCCTGGTATGTCTGATATTTATCCGGTAGATGAGCTTATTTGGCGTAATAACAACGAAGGCGCTAAATTCCGCGAAACTTTCTTATCACTTGATCAATATGACACTGAGCAACTGATGGAAATTTACGAAAACCTAGAAGAAGCTGGTCATAGCGATATTATTCGCGCTGCTGAATTCATTGGCTTAGCAACCGATGCCGATACGCCTTGGCATACTCTACGTATTGGTGAACTGAAAGCACACTTATGCTTAGCCGCAGGCAGCGAAGAAGCGATTGATTGGGTTGACTGGATTTTACATACCGGCCAAGTTAATGAAGACGCGATGCGTCATTTCCGTTGTTTAAAAGCTATTTTAGAAATTAAATACGATGACGAACGTGAATATACAAGCTACCAAGACGCCTTAGGACTGATGTTTGGCGCTAATAATGTAACCCTTGCAATTGAGATTGCAGAAGGTCGTACACGCTTTAACGGCTTAACTTTCCCAGGTTTATCGCTTGAAGGCTTTAAAAAGCACGCCGCATTATTGGATGGCTACCGCAAGTTACATGTTGCGAAACAGCATCATTGGGCACGCGAAGTTAGTGATTCATAATATCTAAACGTGTTTATAGTTAAAAAGAAAGTGGCGCATATTTAACTGCGCCATTTTTGTTTCTAGTGTTAGTTAGCTATAGTTAAGCTTTCTATATTAACAATTTAATTACACCTTATGTGGCAACAGCGCAAAAGTAAACGCACATCCATTTATAATTTTAAGCTTACCTTTTTATTTGCAATCACTTTAATTGCAATAACAAGCTTAGTGCTTGAACGGCTTAATTATAATCGGGCAAAAGATGCTTACCGTTTACAAGTACTTTCTCAAGTAAGTACCTACAGAGCTCAGCTTGAAGCTATTTTGGTATCTAATATTCAGTTAATACGAGGCTTGGCTGTAGCCGTTGCTGCCGAGCCTAATTTAAGCCAAACACGTTTTGGGCAAATTGCCGCTCCACTGTTTAACACCTCTAACGAACTACGTAATATTGGTGCTGCACCTAATATGGTCATTACAATGACCTACCCGCTTAAAGGGAATGAAAAAGCCATTGGACTCAATTTTTTAGAAAATAAAGCGCAACGCGATGATGCTATTAAAGCACGCGACACTAATACTATTGTAATGGCTGGACCGCTCACGTTAGTTCAAGGCAGTGAAGCTTTGATTGCACGAGTGCCAGTTTATTTACCTGAAGACCACTCTTTTTGGGGGCTGCTTTCTGTGGTACTCGATATAGAAAAAGTCTATAACAACGCTGGAATTTTCGAATTACAAAAAAAATACACCGTTGCTATTCAAGGACGCAATGGCTTAGGTAAACAAGGTGAGTTTTTCTTTGGTGACCCTGAAATTACCAGCCAAAACCCGCTTGAGTTTAACCTAAACTTTCAAGGCGGAGCTTGGCAGCTCTATGTAGTGCCAAAAACAGGCTGGCAACCGGCATCGTCGTCTATCTGGCCGTTACGTATCGTTATTATTGTTATTTTGAGTTTGCTTATTTTTGCGTTTTTATTGTTTTTAAAAATGCTCAATAGAGAACACGAAAACGAAAAAATGCTCGAGGTCATGAGTAACCTAGCGCAAGTGGGCGCATGGTCATTTAATTTAGAAAAAAAGCAGGTATTTTGGTCAGACATGACCAAAAAGATATTTGAATACCCTTTAGATGAGCAACCTAAATGGTCATCCGATTTATATTACTTTAAAGAGGGTAAAAGCAGAGATAAGGCGGCTGAACTAATTTCCAGGGCGGTTAAATATGGTGAAAGCTACGAGGCCGAACTGGAAGTTATTAATGCCAACGGCGAAGTGATTTGGGCACTCATACATGGTGAAGCCGAGCATAAAAATGGGCGTTGTAACAGAATATTCGGCTCACTACAAAATATTGATGCCCGTAAAAAGGTAGCAATAGAAGATCAAAAAATAGCTCGTTTTAATGAAACCTTAGCGTCGTTAACTATTAGCGACCACATATTAAAAGGTAAATTAAGCGAATCAAAAGAGCTTATTACTCGTGCGGTGTGTCGTGCACTTAAAGTGAATACAGTAAGCATTCGCTTGTTTGATAAATACAAAACTCAACTTAGTCCCATTGCGAGTTATAGCCAAAATAACAGTGATAATAATACGCCTTGGCGCCAGCACGACATCCCTGACTTTTTTACCACCCTAGAAAACAAAGCCGTTTTTAGCGCTCAAGACGCACAGCAACAAGCTTGTCTCGCACCCATAGCAAAAAGCTACCTCGAGCCATCACCTATTAAAGCAATGCTATGTGTTATGATCCCCGCAGGCAGCGGCTCTATTGGTGTTGTATGCGCAGAACAAGCAACGGTTAGATCATGGACGCAAAACGAAGAAGGTTTTTTAATTGCTATCGGCGCGCTAATAGGAAGTCTTCACTCTAGTGAACAGCGCATAGAAACCGAAGCTGAACTAGTAATGGCAAAAGAAGCCGCTGAACAGGCGGTGATCGCTAAAAGTGAATTTTTAGCTAGCATGAGTCATGAAATTCGCACCCCGATGAATGGAGTGTTAGGTATGCTTAATATCATTCAGGCGACCTCACTTGATCAGCAACAACGTCATCATATAAAGCTTGCCCAATCGTCAGCAGAGTCTTTATTAGGGATTATTAATGATATTTTAGACTTTTCTAAAATAGAGGCTGGTAAGTTAGACATAGAAAGCATTCAATTTAATCTACCACAATTACTAGGCGAGATTATTGAGTCGTTTGCGCTCAAGGCCGAAAGCAATAACACCCAATTAATTGTAGATACTACGCATGTAAGCACCAGTGAGATTGTGTGTGATCCAAATAGATTACGACAAATTTTAAATAACTTGATTGCCAATGCCGTAAAATTTACTCAAAACGGACAAGTACTGGTAACCGCTACCATTGAAAAAACTCTCGATGATACGACTTTAGAATGTGCGATTATTGATACCGGCATTGGTATTAGTTTAGAGAAGCAAAAACAGTTATTTGATTCTTTTACTCAAGCTGATGCATCAACAACCCGCCAATATGGCGGTACAGGTTTAGGGTTGGCAATAGTTAAGCAGCTGTGCGAACTCATGGGAGGCGAGGTAAGTGTAAATAGCTCACCTAATGAAGGCAGTACCTTTACTTTTTCAGTCAGCATTACCTCAGTGATAGACCAAGCATTTGATTTAGATTGTCAACATATACAAGCAAAGCGAATACTCATTGTTGATAATAGCGAGATGAATGCCACCATCATCGAGAAGCAATTAATGCTATGGGGCGCAGATGTCAGTGCAGTATGTGATTATGAAGAGGTTGAAACTTATATAAGTAATCATCAACAAACGCCACCGGATGTAGCAATTATTGACACAAGCTTTTTGGAGCCTGTAGCACACCCTTTGGCTGAAAAGTTGAAACATTTTTTAGTGAAAAGCCATATTTTGATTATGGCCCCAATGAGCTATTCAAAAAGCAATTTATTTTATGGAAACAATGAAGCAGCCTTAATTTTTAAACCTCTCACTGCTATTGATTTATATAACACGCTGGTAAAAAGTACATTGGCAGCACAACCTAAAGAGTTAGCGCTGCCTCCAGCGATTAATAAACAAAAAAAAGCGAAAGGCCATGTGTTGCTTGTAGAAGATAACAAAGTAAACCAAGTGGTTGCCTGTGCATTATTAAAACAAGCTGAGCTTACCTTTGATATTGCAGAAGATGGCAAAGACGCCCTAACCAAATTAAACCGAGCAACCGCAAACACTTATCAACTTATTTTAATGGATTGCCAAATGCCTATTATGGATGGATACCAAGCTACCATGGCTATTAGAGAGGGCCTTGCGGGTCAAGAGAATCAAACCATCCCCATTATTGCACTAACGGCTAATGCAATGCGCGGAGATAAAGACAAATGTTTAAATGCCGGTATGAACGACTATTTAAGTAAACCTCTCGATGGCCCTGCTATGCATGCTAAATTGCAACAATGGCTTAGCGCTAAATAACAGTGTAAGCTTAAAATAGAATCGATGAAGTAAGGGATATTATGCAGTTATCAGTTGAACAACAAAGAGTTATTGGCTGTTTATTGGAAAAGCAAACAACAACGCCTGAACATTACCCACTATCATTAAATGCCTTAACGAATGCTTGTAATCAAAAATCAAATCGCGCTCCTGTGCTCGAATTAAGCCAACAGCAAGTTCAGGCTACCATTGCCGAATTAATCGACTTACGCTTGGTAACAGAAGATGAAGGTCTCAGTGGACGTGTATCTAAATACGACCATCGCTTTTGTAATACACAATTTAGTCACTTACAATTTAACGCACAACAACGCGCCATTATATGTTTATTATTATTGCGGGGAGCTCAAACACCCGGTGAATTAAAAACCCGTTGTGCTCGCTTAGCTGACTTTACCAATGTTGACGACGTTGAAACATCGCTTGAACAATTGATTGAAAATAGCCATGTTAAAAAGCTGCCCCGTGAGCCTGGTAAGCGTGATAGCCGTTATATCCACTTATTTACAGCACCTTCTGCAGAAAACGATGAGCCAACAGCAACACAAACCATTACAGACGAGTTAAAAAACCAAGAGCTCAATGAGATACTCGCTGAAATTAACGAGCTAAAAGCTCAACTTAAACAAATAAAAGAGTATATAGGACTTTAATTGTGTAATTTGAAATCACATAATAGCTATTCTTTTTTGAGCATTAAAACTTTTTAACTTTAAGGAGCGGGCCATGCGCGCCGAAATTATGGCTGAAATGAAAGTTCAGCCTAGTATTGATGTTAACGCTGAAATTAAACGCCGAGTAAATTTTATTAAAGCACGTTTAAAAGCCGCATACTCAACTTCACTGGTACTAGGTATTAGTGGCGGTGTAGACTCATCAACCTGTGGCCGATTATGCCAACTTGCTGTTAATGAGCTTAATCAAGAACACCAAGATACACAGTATCAATTTATTGCTGTGCGCTTACCGTATGGAGTGCAAGCAGATGAAAGCGAAGCACAAATGGCGGTTGATTTTATTAAGCCCAGCACCCGTATGACAGTTAATATTCAGCCTGCAACCGACGCACTGCACGAGCAAACAATGGCAACTTTAGCTGGTAATAATAAGCCATTGCCAACACAAGAAAAAATAGACTTTATTAAAGGCAATGTGAAAGCACGCCAACGCATGATTGCACAATATGAAATTGCTGGGTTTTGCCAAGGGCTCGTTGTAGGTACCGACCATAGCGCCGAAAACATTACCGGTTTTTATACTAAGTTTGGCGATGGCGCCTGCGATTTAGCCCCTTTGTTTGGTCTATCTAAACGTCAGGTTAGAGCATTGGCAACAGCATTAGGTGCACCTGCTTTGTTAGTTGAAAAAGCACCTACTGCGGATTTAGAAAGTGATAGACCAGGTTTGACTGACGAGGAAGCATTAGGCTTAAGCTATGAAGAAATTGATGACTTTTTAGAAGGTAAACCAGTCTCCGAGCATGTGGAACAAACACTGATTGCAATTTACCAACGCACGCAACATAAGCGCCAGCCTATTCCAACAATATACGATGCTTTTTAAATCAATATTATAAGTGTGATTTAACTGATCGAGCCGCTTATATTTTACGTAAAAAATGGCGTGAAAATAAGTGGCTTAAATTTTAACGGTTAACCTTAACGCTTGCCAACAGAGAGTTTTATATTTTATGACCCCCCCTATTTTGATTACTGGTGCAGGACAACGTATTGGACTTGCGCTTGCACAGCATTTTATAGCCCAAGGGCAAGCGGTCATTATTACTTATCGTACCCGCCATGAAGCGGTAGATTTGCTAGAGCAAAAAGGGGCCACTTGTCTTTATGCTGACTTTAGTTCTGATGAGGGTATTAATACTTTTATTACATTACTTAAAGCACAGACTGACTCACTAAGCGCGATAATTCATAATGCATCAAGCTGGGACTGTGAAGCTAACAACCCTCAGTTTGAGCAGCTGTTTGACAGTATGATGCGCATTCATGCAAAAACACCGTACTTGGTAAACTTACGCTGTGCAGATTTACTATTAAATTATCAGGCGTCTCACACTAAGCCCGCTGACATTATTCATCTAACTGATTACGTAGTGGAAACTGGCAGCCCAAAACACTTAGCCTATGCGGCCAGCAAAGCCGCCTTGGATAACTTAACCAAATCATTTAGTGCTAAATATGCACCGAATATTAAAGTGAATTCCGTCGCACCATCATTAATTATTTTTAATCAACATGATGATGAGCAGTATCGCGCTAAAACTTTAAAAAAATCATTAATGGGTATCGAACCTGGATGCCAAGAAATTATCAATAGTATCGACCTACTACTAAACAGCCATTACATCACAGGCCGTGCTTTACCTGTTGATGGTGGTCGCCATCTTAAGTAAGTCATCTAAATAAACGAGAAACTTATGCATAACGAATTAAAAGAAAGCTATCAAAAAATTATAACCGCAGTCGGTGAAGATGCAGAACGTGAAGGGTTGCTCGATACTCCAAAACGCGCTGCAAAAGCGATGGAGTACCTAACTCAAGGTTATCGCCAAACGCTTAACGAAATCACTAACAATGCAGTATTTACCTCAGATGCTGACGATATGGTGTTGATACAAGATATAGAGCTTTACTCTATGTGTGAGCATCACTTATTACCGTTTATTGGCCGCTGTCACATTGCTTATATCCCTGATGGCAAAGTGTTAGGTTTGTCTAAGTTTGCACGTATTGTGGATATGTTCTCTCGCCGTTTTCAAATTCAAGAACAGCTAACCCATCAAATTGCCAAAGCGGTTGAGGAAGTAACCGGTGCCAAAGGTGTAGGCGTCATTGTTGAGGCAAAGCACATGTGTATGATGATGCGTGGCGTGGAAAAGCAAAACTCAAGTATGCGTACTTCGGTTATGCTTGGTAACTTTAGAGCCGATCCGAAAACACGTAATGAGTTTTTACAGCTGATCAAAGGATAACCTATGGCAAACGCAATAATTAATGTAACTAACTTACGGCTACGCACGTTTATTGGCTTTAATCCTGATGAACGTGAAAAAAAACAAGATGTAGTCATTAATTTAGAAATTCATTATCCGGCTGATCAAGCTTGTGAAACTGATGAAGTAGAACAAGCACTTAACTACAAGGTAATTACTAAAGAAGTAATTAGCTTAGTTGAACAGGGTCACTTTTTATTGTTAGAAAAATTAGTTGCTGAAATTCTTGCTGTTTGCCACTCGCACCCAAGTGTAAATTATGCCAAAGCCCGAGTGGATAAACCTCATGCGCTGCGCTTTGCAGACTCTGTGTCGCTAACTCTGGACTGGCACAAATAATCCAACGGCAAGGGCTATTACAGCTAAATAACGTAGCCCTTTGCCGAGTGTTACTAGCACTAAAAACATACTAAAGCGCACTTTAAACACGCCGCCAATAACAGTTAGTGGATCGCCAACAATAGGTAACCACGCAAACAGTAAGCTATATACTCCATATTTATTAAACTGCTTTTGCGCTTTTTTAAGCCCTTTTTCAGAAACTGGAAACCATTTTTTATCTTTGAAGCGTAATGCTTGTGTTCCAAGCCAATAATTAACACAACTGCCTAATACATTGCCTAAGGTTGCTGCAAACCAAATTAGCCATAAGTTAGTATTACCTTGCATTATCATCCCACCCATCAATACTTCAGACGAGCTGGGTAATAACGTAGCCGATATAAATGCTGTAAAAAATAATGTTATATAGAGCATTTTTCCCTTATGACTAAAAACTAAACCCAGCCATTAAGCTGGGTTTGAACGACTTTTTAACTTAAATCAAAACGCTTATTTAATTAAATTTAAGCTAAGGGGATAATTAAACTCTTTGCCATCGTTGGCTTTTACGCTTGCGATAACCACCATCACAAATGAAAAGATAGCGACCATAGGTAACAGTAGTAAACCAACAGCTGCAAAAATTAGTAAAAAACATACAAAATAAGCTATAGCCATAGTAATTTGAAAGTTAAGCGCTTTTTTACCATGTATATCAACTATAGGCATTTCATCTTTTTTAATTAGCCAAATAATAAGGGGGCCTAACACCGAGCCGAATGGCACAATAAACCCAGCTAATGCACTTAAATGACATAGCATTGCCCAAGTTCGGTCATCTTTATTAACGACTTTAATTTCTTGATTTTCTTCCATAGCACAATCCTTTAATTTTTAAAATCCGGTTTAATTATACACAGGTATATAACACCACTTATCTATTTATTTGTAAAAAAATCACAACCTAAATTTCTGTGATAAAAAAGTGATAAGTTTGTGAGAGTTTCTGGAGACGATTGTTCAATACTTATCTCGAATCATCACATACAGGAAATAAAAATGAAAGCTTCAACATTTACACTTGCAACTCTTTTAGCAGTAGCTAGCCAGTCAGCCATAGCTGCAGAGTTAGACCTAGCAATAACCAACCTAACACAAGGCATTCACTTTACCCCACTGCTAGTTACAGCACACGACAGCGAAGATAAGCTTTTTGAAGTTGCAACTGAAGCTTCTACTGCATTACAAACAATGGCTGAAGGTGGCAACATTGCAGAACTAATGGCACAAGCTACTGCAGCAGGTAGCGACATGGCTGCAAACCCAGCAGGAGGCTTATTAGCGCCATCATCATCGACCATGGCCACACTAATGACAACCGATGGTAATGACTACCTCTCAGTAACCGCTATGTTACTGCCTACAAACGATGGCTTTGTTGGCCTGGATAGCTGGAAAATCCCAACCGAAGCAGGCACTTATACTGTTTACTTAAATGCATATGATGCAGGCACTGAGCACAATAATGAACTCATTGTCGATGGCTCAGGTGCACCGGGTACGCCAGGTATTCCTGCAGCCCCAGGTGGCGACGCGGGCACAGGCGGCGCTGGCTTAACAAGTACCGATAGCAATATTAACGTACATATTCATCCAGGCACGTTAGGTGACGACGATTTAACCGCTGGTAATAGCGATTTAAGTAATACGGTTCACAGATGGTTAAACCCAGTAGCTAAGCTAACCGTTACGGTTAAGTAGGAGCGTTATCATGGCATCTTTAAATAACTTTAAAAAAAGCATCGTGGTTGTTGCACTTGCAGCCTCACTTGCAGCCTGCGGCGATAACGACAGAAACGAACCTGTTCAGGTTGTCACACCGCCAACTCCTGAGCCTGTAAGCTATACATTTGATGTTACCGTCAGCAATTTAACCGCGGGGCAGCCACTATCGCCTATTGCTGTTATTGCACATACTGAAGGCACTCTTTGGCAAATTGGCAATGCGGCCTCAATTGCATTAGAAGCAATAGCTGAAGGAGGCGATAACAGCCAACTGCTTGCATTAGAAAACGCTATAGCCAACGCATCAAGCGAAGGTCCTGTTGGACCTGGTGCTAATACCACGATTACATTAACCACAGACTCACTTGAGGCACTTAAGTTGTCGCTTGCCACTATGATGGTGAATACAAATGATGGGTTTACCGGTCTTAGTGCTTTAGATGTATCTTCATTAGCCGTCGGCGACTCTTTAACTCGCACTACCGTTGCTTATGATGCAGGTACTGAAGCAAATACAGAAGCAGCTGGTACGATACCCGGTCCTGCTGATGGCGGAGAAGGTTTTAATGAAGCCCGTGATGATGTTAATTTTGTAGCAAGACACCTAGGTGTAGTTACAAATGAAGATGGTTTGTCTGGCTCAGTGCTTAGCCCTGAACATAAATTTGATAACCCATTAGCAAAAGTGGTTATTACCCGCACTCAGTAATTCGTTTATCAATATCAACCTCGATATACCAGCTTTTAATGGGGAAGTTGGGGAGCACGGAAGCCCCCCTTTTTTACGAGGATAAATGATGCGCCATGAAAAGTTACTCATAGTTGAAGACGACAGAGAAATTGGTAAATTAATTACCACACAGCTTACATCGCTAAATTTACATGTGGATCATGTTGTAAGTGCTGAACTGGCTTTGAAAAAAATAGCCAAACAATCTTACGGGCTTATTTTACTGGATATAAACCTTCCGCAAATGGATGGATTGAGTTTATGTCGTAAAATAAAAGAACACTATCCAACTATCTCAGTGATTTTACTAACAGCACTAAGTAGCGATATGGACAGAGTTATTGGCCTAGAAATGGGCGCCGACGATTATATTTGTAAACCCTTTTTTGCACGTGAACTACAAGCCAGAGTAAAAACCCAACTGCGACACAGAGCACAATTGCTCACCAGCCAAAATACTAACCAGAATACGATTAAGGGCGAAACAACGCTTCATGTTGGCTCGTTACACATTGAATTTGACTCTCACCAAGTGTACTTAGCCGAACAGGCAATTAACCTAACCGCCACCGAATTTGATTTGCTTGTGTACTTTGCACGTCACCCAAATCATGTCTTTAGCCGCCAACAACTGCTCGATAAAGTATGGGGGTACCAACACAGCGGCTACGAACATACGGTTAATTCGCATATTAACCGCTTGCGCGCAAAGCTCGAATTACATCAACCAACTCCCATTATAGAAACCGTTTGGGGTGTGGGATACAAACTCAACCCAAACCAACTTAATTAAGATTTTTATTATGAAACTTTCTTTGTACCAAAAATTAGCAGTGTCGTTAGCCGTTATTTTTTGTTTTATTTGTGCGCTAGTTTATAGCTGGAGTAAACAATTAGAACTCAACTCCAAACACCATGGCGAACAAAACTTACATTTAGCACTGGCTGAACATTTAGTACAAGACAATCCATTAATAAAAGAAGGCGTATACGATTACGAAGCCCTTGAAAACCTGTTTCATACTCTAATGCTGTTAGGCCCTGCCTTTGAATTTTACTTTGTAGACCAGCGCGGAAAAATATTGACTTACTCCGCAGAACCCGGAAAAGTAAAGCGCTCACACGTTAATTTAGAGCCGCTAAAAAAGCTGATTGCCCACCCAAACACAACACCTATTTATGGTGATAACCCACGAGACCCACAGCAACAAAAAATATTTTCTGTGGCGCCTGTATTTAACAACAATGCATTACAAGGGTATTTATATATAATTATTGGTGGTGAGGCATACGACACCTCACTCAATAATATAAAAAGTAACGACTCGTTATTAGTGGCTGCTATGTGGCTTGGCTCAACACTCGTTTTTTTATTTATTGCGATGCTTATTTTACTGCGATTTTTCACAAGCCCTATTCAACGTCTTGCAAAAGATGTGAGCAATATTGAGGCTGCTAACTATAGCCTAACCGATACAAAACTAAGTCACTATTCAAATCAAAAAAGCAACGAAGTCCACAGCCTAGGTCGAAGTATTCAAGCGATGATAACGCGTATAAACGAGCAATTTAAAGCACTTGAGCAAGGTGATAAACAACGTAAAGAGCTGCTTACTCACCTCTCCCATGATCTGCGAACACCACTAGCCTCTCTACAAGGTTTTTTAGAAGTGTTAAATCAGTCAGGTGACAAACTAAGTAAACAAGAACAGCAAGAATACTTGCAAGTCTCATTAAATAACTGTGGACAGCTAAAGCAACTTATAGAGCAAATTTTTGAACTTGCTCACTTAGAAAATGGCCAAATAAACATTAATAAAGAAACATTTAACCTAGGAGAGCTAATTTACGATTGTATTGCTAAGTTTAGTATTGTTGCGCAACAAAAAGGCATTAATTTATCGGTTGAGCCAGAAATTTGTGACTTCCCTGTCATCGCCGACATAGCCAAACTTGAGCGCGTTTTAAGTAACTTAATCGATAATGCAATTAGGCATACTCCCCTTGGTGGCAGTATTGAGGTTAGCGTAAGACGAAGTAACCACTATCAATTATTTGTGCAAGTTTCGGATACCGGAGTTGGTATTAAACATGATGAGTTACAAGCTATTTTTGATCCCCACTACCAAGCTAGTAATTCTAATAAAGCGGGCCGTCAACAAGGTGGGTTAGGGCTTGCTATTTGTCGTGGACTATTAAAGCTTATGGACAGTGAAATAAATGTTCAAAGTGAGATAGGCAAAGGCACTATTTTTAGCTTTAATTTGCCACAAAAAAAAGGCGTAACTTAACGTTACGCCTTGGCTCATTACTTAGTTGAATTTGGGTGTGGCTATTTTTTTATACCGGCTAAATCAAGCATAAATGCATAATTTAACGCGGCATCTTCTAAGCGTTTAAAACGACCAGACGCACCGCCATGGCCGGCTTCCATGTCTATTTTAAATAGTAGTTTATTATCATCTGTTTTGTAGTCACGCAGTTTTGCAACCCACTTTGCTGGCTCAAAATATTGAACCTGTGAGTCGTGCAAACCTGTTGTTACTAACATATTAGGGTAGTCTTGTTTACTAACTTGATCGTATGGTGAATACGACAACATATAATCGTAATATTCTTTCTCGTTAGGGTTACCCCACTCACCATACTCGTTAGTTGTAAGCGGAATAGTCTCATCAAGCATAGTAGTAACCACATCAACAAATGGAACCGCAGCCACCATACCTTTATATAGCTCAGGCGCTTGGTTTGCCACTGCGCCCATTAATAAACCACCAGCACTGCCACCTTGGGCAAAAATTTGCTCTTTATCGCCATACCCTTGAGCTACCAATGACTTAGTAACATCTACAAAGTCGTTAAACGTGTTCTTTTTAGTGAGTAATTTACCCGCTTCGTACCACGGGCGCCCTAACATTTGCGAACCACGTACGTGGGTAATTGCAAATACAAAACCACGGTCAAGCAACGTTAATCGTGCAGAAGAAAAACTAGGATCCATTGTTGCACCATACGAACCATAGCCGTATTGCAATAATGGGTTAGTGCCATCTTTTTTAAATAGCTCTTTTCGATACACCAAACTCACCGGTACTTTTACGCCATCGCGTGCTGTGACAAAAATACGCTCAGACGCGTAGTTTTCTGCGTTAAAGTCACCTAATACCGCTTGTTGCTTTAATAATGTTTTTTCGCCAGTGGCCAAATTGACATCATAAGATGAACCCGGTGTCGTCATACTGGTGTAATACACACGTAGCGTATCGCTGTTTAATTCGTTATTACCGTACGCATTAATCGTGTACGCACTGTCGTTAAAGCTTAGTGGTAACTCTTTGCCTGATGTTAAATTACGCGCAATCAGTGTTGATTGACCCATTTCACGTTGTTGATATACCAAGTAGTCATCAAATAACTCAACGTCTTCGAGTTTAATATCCTCGCGAGCAGGGATCACACTTTGCCAATTTGCTTTATCACCGGCTTTATCAATATCAACTTTCATAAGCTGAAAGTTAACCGCATTTAAATTAGTCACAATGTAATAAGTATTACCTAATTTTGAAATGCTGTATTCAAGGTTGGCTTCACGTTCAATTAAACGCTTTGGCTTAGCATTTACATCGTTTGCACTCAGTACTGATAAACCCGATGCATCAGTACTGCTATGCCAAATATAAATTTCTGAGCCGTCTTTGCTCTTGCTCATACCTGTGTAATAGCTCGTATCTTTTTCTTCGTATACAAGCTCATCATCGCTTTGTGATGTACCAAGCGTATGACGATAAACTTGATAACCGAGTAAGGTTTGCGCATCTTTTTTAATGTAATAAACAGTTTTATTGTCGTTCGCCCACACAACATAACCACTAGTGCCTTCAAGCGTGTCTTCTAGTAATTTGCCCGTGTTTAAATCTTTAATTTTTATATTGTAAACACGGCGACTCACCGTATCTTCACCATACGCCATTAAGTTATCATTTGGGCTTACATTTAGGCCACTAACCGCAAAATAGTCATGGCCTTTAGCTAATTCATTTACGTCTAAAATAACTTCTTGATCGGTGCCTGCAAAATCACTACTGCGTAAGTAAGTAGCGTACTCGTTATCGCCGCGAGTTTGCGATGAGTAATAGTGCTCTCCGTCTTTTACTGGAACAGAGTCATCATCTTTTTGAATTCGCCCTTTAAGCTCTTCAAATAAACTACTTTGCAGTGTTTTAGTGTGCGCAAGCATTGCATCTGTGTAAGCATTTTCAGCCTCAAGATAACTAATCACCTTAGGAGCTTTACGCTCATCATCACGCATCCAGTAATAATCATCGATGCGAGTATCGCCATGGATTGTCATTTCATATGGCACTTTCTTCGCAATCGGCGGCATGACTTCGGTTTGAGCAGCTACATTTTCAACCTTTGCTGATTGCTCAGCGTCAGGGGCTTTATTACACCCCCCTAAAATAGCTAAGGATATAAAAGTAATAACAAATGGAGTGTGTTTCATTGATTAGAATCTCTGTAGTTTTTATTTTTGTTAAATATACCTAATATTTAATAGCACAGAAATTTAGTTTGTGAAGCTATGTAAAAAGGGAGCCGAAGCTCCCTTTTATAAACATTTAAGTTAGTACATTACTTTTGCTTACGACGACGCATAAATGCAAACGGTGCAACTAGTAATGTTAGCCAGGCTAGTGAACCTGAAGAGCTTTTCTTCGCTGGCTCTGGAGTAACAACAGGTGCTACTTGCGCTGTAATGCTAACCGCTACCATTACAGGTTCAGATACATTACCACGAACATCAATAGCAACAACTTCCATTTCTGCAGATGTATCACCTGCTAATAAAGTTGTATCTGCAACCACAATTTGTCCATCTGCATCAACAGCAAGACCAATATTTGTATTTGATTGTACGTAATACTCTGAAATGGCCAAATCTAACTCTGACTCTTCAATAGTAAGCGCACCTACTACGGTTCCATCCGCTGCATCTTCTGAAACACTAAACTCACCACCAACCAGTTTTGGTGCTTCAACGTCTGGTAATTCTAGGTCTTCAGCTGCCATAACTTTAATAAGGTTAGTGCCTGAACCTTGCGATAGTGCAAACGGACCACTTGCAGAAACAACCGCTTTCTCTCCTGGCATAATTGAAGAAACGGCTTCGCCCGTTTCAAGTGAAGTAATCTGTACCTGAGGTTGTACACCAAATACCGTTGAACCTGTTACACTATCAGTTTCAAAGTAAACACCTGTTTGATAGCTAGGGTAGCCCACTGATACCTTAAAGTTCATTGGCTCGCCAATCATTGCTGCATCAATATTCATCAACTCAGAACAGCCAGAGAAGGTAATTGTATCTTCACCTGCCGCATGGTAAAGCGGAGTAGCCCATGCCAACGTATCATTACCCGCACCATCAGTTGTACCAATTAGAGTACGACTACGACCAGGGAATGCAGTCTGACGACCACGATCGTTATAGTTTTGCATATACTGATCTGAGACACCGTTATTATCTGTGTCGATTTCAACTCTGTACCCAGCTTGGAATACATGTGTTAATGGATCTCGCAATTGAATGGAAGAAGTTATAAATACACCTGAATCACACGCTTCTGAATTAAACGCAGAGAAAGTAGTAGACAGGATATTAAACTCAGCCTCTTCAATTGTTTTTTCTGTTCCCACTGCAATTACACTTTCAGCTTGAGGCGTAATTTCTGTTTGACCTGTGTTTTCAATAACTAATGCCATTTCATTATTAACAACTTCAGGTGAGTAACTTAATTCAGTCGCCGCCTTTGGCATTGCATGATAAACAAGGTGTAAATCATGATCGCTATCTGTAGATGCGTCATCGAATACTAACGCACCATCAAATTCGATTGATGTTAATGCTGCACTTCTTGCTGCAATGTCATCTGCACTGAATGGGTTTTCTAATTCCCATACAGGTAATTTAGTTGGGTCAACCGTCATTGTAATATCAAAGTTAATCGCTTGACCTGCAGGAACTGTTACAGACTCAGGGAAATCCCAACTAACTGCGTTAGTATCAATATCACTTTGATAACGCGCTTCTGTGCGAAGATTATAAGTTTTTGCATCTGCAGAGAAGTTCTTAACGGTTACCGTTTTAGTGATAGAGCCTGTTTCTGCAAGGCTCACTAAACCATAAGAAAGCGCAGCTTGTTTAGTATCAAACCTTCCGTCATGCACCCATGCCGCAACTGGTAGATTAACCGCCTTAGTAACGTCAACCAAACCAGCACCTATCATACTAATTGGTGCAAGCTCTGAGTCAGGATTTATATCAAGAGGTTCATTGGTTACATTTAAGTTCGCAGCATTCATTATTGTTGCTTTAATCTCAAACGCATTGCGCTCTGGATGTGCTTCACGGATCATAGCAACCGCACCGGCTGTAATTGGACCTGAGAATGACGTACCCGACACAGGATTAGTCCCCGTTTGAGTACCTGATGCTGCTACATCAATGCTTGTGCCTGGCGCTGTAATTTCTGGTTTTAATAAGCCATCCATCGAAGGACCACGCGATGAGAATGTAGCAACCGCACCCGCTGTTGTTTTCAATTCAATGCTGATATCAAACGTCGCAGGACCGCCAGCAGCTAACTGAGCTTTTAATGCTGCGCCTGCAGCAAAGTTAACCCCTACATTTTTTATTGTAACTGCAGCATCAAAGCCACCCATAGGTGCAGGAGTACCATCATCGTTGTTGTTTGCAATCATTACAAACTCAGCACCTTTAGCTTGCGCATTCAATACTTTCTGAGTAAATGCACATGCGCCACGGTCGATTAATACTGCTTTGCCTGTAAAATCAACATCTGCAGCAAATTCAGTACAACCATCTGCGTTTGTATCAGGATAAACTAGTTCAATATCGGCACCTGAAATTGTAAACGCTTCTTGCGGACCAAAACTTGATGGCTGGATATTACCTTCAACACCTGCAACAGTACCTGTTGCAATACCAACTTCAGTTGTTGGGTGAGTCATAGCACCAACAGATAGTGCATTAGGTGTAGTACTTGGACCACCAATACGGAACGGGTTGTCGCCATCGTTACCAGCAGAAATGACCATATTTACGCCTAATTCAACTGCACGTTGAACTAAGTATTGTGTACCACCACCAGTGTAAGTGTCACCAAACTCACCTCCAAGAGACATGTTCATTACATCAACACGGTCTGAAATATCACCATCTCCGTTAGGATCCATTGCCGCTTCTAATGCTGCTGCTTGTGCTGCACTTGGACAACCACCACCACATACAGAATATGCATATAACTCAACATCAGGTGCAATACCGTTTACTGAGTTTGCAGATGATGTACCGTGATTTGTTGGATCACCCGTTGATGGAGAGTTAGCCGCGTCATTTTCAATAGGATCTGCATCATCACGAATAAAATCGTAACCACCTTGCACGATACCTTGAGGCCATGCAACTGAAGTTGGATCAGCCTGTGCAGCTAGGTAAGCCTCAACTGTACCTTCACCACCAAACGCCTCATGCGTATAGTCAATACCTGTATCAAGCACTGCAACACGTTGGCCTTTACCACTTGCAATACCATCAGTAATAAGTGGTTTAGCATTGATATATTCAGAGCTCGCAGCAACATGTAATTCTCGATCGAACATTGGTAAAACTTTAGCAACGCGATCATCTTTTGAAATTTGAGCTAACGCTTCTGGGGTTGCTTGAACAATTAAGGTTGGCGCTAAAATTTTAGTTTTACCAATTACTTTTGCATTAAAATCTAAGCTATTTAACTCAACAGTCATCATATCTTGAAGCTGCTCAATCTGCGCCGTTATTTCTCGATTAGAAGATGATTGGTAAGTCCCAGCAGCAACTGCATCGACAGACGTTTTTGCCTTAAGAACGATCATATGTGCAGAAGGTGCTTTTTTATCAGCAGCTATTTCCTTAATTTGCTCTGCGTATTTATTGGTCATTGTAGCGTTAGGTAAAGTCGCAGCATTAGCAATCGTTGCCACAAGTGCACTTGATACAGCTGTCGCGATTGCTGTTCTTTTAATTATATTGTTAGACATTGTTTCCCCTAAGATAGGTTATGTATTATTGTATTTGCTATATTTAATTCTTTGGCTATGTAACCGAATATAAAACGCCAACCTTTGTATGAGCAACAGCATTGCTACATTAAAATTACATAAAAAACAGAACACCTTACAAAAATAGCGTAAACAACTGATTTAAAACACCAAAAAGAAGCAACTAACTTTGTAAAAAAATGTAAACAAAAATGTAAACACTGAGAAAAAAATGAACAATGATGTAATTAATATTTTAACTATGGCTAAAGTCATTCAAACAGCCGTTGCCCCTGTTTTTTTAATTACAGGTATTGCAGCAACACTCGGGGTTTTATCTAATCGCTTGGCACGCATTACAGACAGGGCCAGACAATTAGAACGAAAATTAAAAGTTAGTACTGATGAGGAATTTAACTTATCTTTAACCACAGAATTAAGAGCACTCCTAAAACGTTCCCGCTGTATTCACATTGCTTTTAGCCTCAGCGTACTAAGTGCATTATTAGTATGTGCCGTGGTCATGCTGTTATTTTTATCACACATACAATCGATTAATTTAGGCGTCACTATTGGTAGTTGTTTTGTTGGTGCAATGGCATTGCTAATATGTGCATTTATGTCATTACTTGGCGAGGTATTCTTGGCAACGCGTAGTATGCGCCGAGGGATGATATTTGCCGATATTGATATGAATGATTAATAAAAAGCCCCGTGTAACTTTAGTTACACGGGGCTTTTTATTATTGATTTAAAATAAATTATTGCACAGTGTAGATAGTTTCTAACACTTCAATTCTAGCCTCTTTTGAAAAACCAGATGCTTTAAGCTGCTCTGAAGCCGCTAAAATATCTTGTCCATCATTTACAGCCATAACCGCAATCTTAGTGCCTGGGAAAACAGATACTACCTTTAAGCCCGTTGCTGATGCAACATCGCTTGCAGTTTTACCGTCTTTTAACAGAATAGTAATGTTTCCTGATAATGTGCTTAAGTTATTAGTCAGAATATTGCGAACTAAAGAGCCTTTAGTAACTAATTCTGAGTCAGTAGCAACATTAACAACTGACATATCGCCCTTCTTCATCACTACATGCTCTTCTGCTGCAACACTAGACGGCACTAAACGTAAGCCTTTCTCTACTTTATAAGAACCAAAGTCGGCTTTATCAAACTTTAAGCTAGCAACCTGCTTTTTAGGTAACTCAAGTTCTTTATCAAAGCTAGTGTTAGCTGTTGCGCTTAATGAGATACACGCGGCAGCACTTAATACGATTAATTTATTAAATTTCATTTTTATAATCCTTACTCTTGACCTGCGTGACCGAATGCGCGAAGAGATACACCTTCAAGAACACTCGCTGAGCTATTATTGCTTATCCCAATTGCACTTAAACCGTTATCGCCACCGTCACTCAATGCAAAGCTATCTGCACTTGTATCTAGTAAGCGGATTTTCCAAGTACCTTTAGTAGACTCGCCGTAAAAAGCATTTGAAAGCATAACTGCGTCTTTTAATACATAGCCAATGCTCCAGCCATTAGTGAAGCTGTATGCTGGGTAAAACAGTGCTTGTTTAGATGACAATAACACACTACGGGTACCCGCTGGTGATGTAACTTCAATCGCTAAATCGTTACCAGCAGATGTTTGTGTACCATCGCTTAAATCTAAGACCATCTCAGAGTTGCTAACATCAAACTTAAACTGCATTGCTTCAATATTCAGCTCTTCAGTCACTTCGATTTCTTGTGTTAAACCCGATGCGTTGTTATCTGGGATTTCAAGTGCTAGTGCATCCTCAGCAACAACTGAACCAAAACCTTTCCAATTCGTGATTACTTGCTCGCCTAATGAAGCTTCGTAAGATTTAGCCATTGCAACAGCTGCACCAGCATCAACTCGACCAAAGCCATATAAGTTATTAAAGCTATAACCGGCAGCATTTTCAACCCAACCGTCATGAGCAACAAACTCACCTTCACCTACAGTTAAATTAACAGCTGCGTTATCTGCATCAATTAAAGTACTGGTTGATGCTAGTATATGGCGCACATCACGCCAAGTTAGTTCAGGGTTGGCTGAAAGAATTAACGATACCACACCTGATGCATTTGGCGCAGCAGACGATGTACCATTAAATGTAGATGTGTAGTTACAACTTGCGTTATCTTCATGCCCTGGGTAATTAAATGGGTATTGGCTTGCAGCAAACTCTTCACCATAGGCTGCAGCCCAAGCGGTGATAGAACGGCCATTGAAGCCTGAATAACCATTAATACAAGTCATTTGATCAGTTGTAACCATTGCTGGAGCCCAACGACCATATTCACCCGCTGGCGCTGAAACCATTAAGTTAGCACCTGCAGTTGAGTAGCTAGTGTGCTTACCATTTGCATTTACAGCTGCGACACTTAAGTAATAAGGATGACCTTGGCTAGGTTCAAATGCACCATTATAACAAGTTAACCCTAACTCGTTAGCACCGTTATCTTCACATAATGAACCTTCGCTCTCATCACCAACAAAAGAGTTACCGCTCGATTTCATGTTTAGTGCACCTTTACCATCACGAAGGTAAAGATTTGGGTAAGACTCTATTGTTTCATCAAGCTCTGAATAAGCAATAAATGTCGGGAATGTAATACCGTAACTACGGTTAAACGCCGAAATGCTTTCAGACGTGCTAATACCACTTCCAGGGAAACCATGTACAAGTAGATCAGTTTGCGCTACTTTCTCACCACCAAGGTAGTTCATACCAATTAGGCCTGTATCAGGTGCAACACCACGACCGCCTTTACCATTCCAACCTTTTGCTGCAATTAAGCCTGCAACACTAGTACCATGGTCACCGCTGTTAGATGTGCTTGTAGGGTCAGTACGGTCTAATGTTTCTGCGTCCAGGTTTAAAGAGCGGTTAGGCAATACGTTATCAATTAAATCTTCGTGGCGAATTTCCATACCTGAGTCAACAACAACAGCAGTCATGCCCGCACCTGTAACACCTTGCGCATAAGCAGCTGCTACGTTCATGTCTTCACCAACAACAAGCTCTTCAGCTTCTGACTTAGCGAAGTCTTCATCAAAACGTGCTTGTGCCTCTTCTTCAGTAAAACCACGTTGATTAACATATAAATCAATAAGGCCTTGTTTCATCTCATCGCTTAAGGCGTAAGCTTTTTGGCCTGTATTATTCAAGTGCCATTGTTGATTTGCTAGTGGGTCACCAATAGTACCTGAAACCATAATTTGTGCAGATGCTGTTTTACCGTTAGCTGTCACCGTGTAATCGATTACTGCGTCTTCAGTTGTGACTGGCACGTAAGTAAATGATGTACCATCGACTGTTAATGCACCGTGGCTAAACATGAACACGCCGTCTTCAGCAACAACAGCTTCACCGTTTTCAGTAAAGCTGAATGATAATGTATCACCATCAAGGTCACTTGCATTAAATTCGGCAGTTACTGGGATCCATTGTTTTTGATCGCTTACAGCAACATCACTCGCTTTTGGTGCTACATCAGTAACAACTGGGGCTTTATTGTTATTATCATTATCGCTTCCACCACACCCTGATAGCGAAATTACTATTGCAGCAGACAACGCTGACAACTTAAAAATATTATTTTTCATAAATGCTCTTAATTGGTTATTTTTATGATAACCGAATGTACACAACCCCATCACCAACAACAACAAGGTATTTACAAACATTCACAAAAAAGACGAGTTAAAACTGATTATTTCCAAGGTCCGTCAATTTATATCAAAGTAATAATCTATGCATTCCCTTGAACTAAAGCCTGAGCTAAGATACAAAGATAATCAAATAACCGTCAAAGGAGTAGAGTAAAGTGAAATTGAAGCAAGTATTTATCGGGGCGTTACTATCTACATGCGCATTTAGCGTATCTGCAAATTCTGCATTCAAAGAGCCGAGTGATGCGATTGAGTATCGCCAAGCTGCGTTCTCTATGATTTCAGTTCAAATAGGCGATATGGGTGCCATGCTCAAGGGTAAAATTCCTTTTGATGCAGAGCAATTTAAGCAGCGTGCAAATAACGCAGCGGCATTGTCTAAAATGCCTTGGGAAGCTTTTTACGCAGGTACTGATAAGGGTGATACATCAGCACTTCCTGCGGTATGGTCTGAAAACGATACTTTTATGAAAAAAGCGACAGCATTTCAACAATATGCTGATGAACTTGCTGTAGCAGCTCAAACCGGTGACAAAGCTGTTATTGGTAAAGCGTTTGGTGCATGGGCTAAAGGCTGTAAAGATTGTCATAAGCAATTCAAAGACTAATATATACGGTGTATTAAGAACAAAAATGGCGCTGTATTAGCGCCACTTTTTTTAACTAAGCAAATAACTTAAATGCTCACTTCCCCAGGTACTCATTAATAAAACCAGTAGTACCAAAAATATAACCCATGCAACCCATGGTGACTTTGTCTCTGGCTCTGAGCTTTTTGTTGCTAGTGCTTTATTACCGGTGATCATTGCTTTGACCAGAGGCTTGCCTTTAATTTTGTAAGCAATAATAGCCACAACATGCAAAATAATCGCATAAAATAAAATATCAAAATTAATATGGTGCAGCCAATTGGCCAAATCAATCGTATCACTCGATACATACTGCGCTAACGGGCCATCTGTTAAAATACCATCACTGCTCATTAAACCGCTTACTAGCTGCGCTATGATCAGAATAAAAAATAATAACACCATATAGCTACCAGGTGCAGAATGGCCCACCTCATTTGTTTTTTTGCCAGCAAAAGAAGCAAGCACCGATTTAGGAGAGTGCAGTAATACCGATATTTTTGCTGTTTTACTGCCAAATAGGCCCCATATAATTCGTGTTGAAATAAGCGCTAAAGTAAAAAAGCCAACCACAAAATGAAGTTCGATCATGCCCTCTTCTGCACTAAAATAAAGCGCAGCAATACTCAATACTAATAACCAATGAAAGCTTCTTACAAAGCCATCCCACACTTTTACCTTAAACATTGCACCTTCCCTAAAAAAAAGTATCATCTAAAACGCTAACTATTTTAGCTTCTCAATATTAAGGTATCCCGATGAGTCTTTCCACCTATGCACAGAGTCAAACACATGCAGTCAATTAAAAAACCAGTATTAAAAGGCTTTTTAGATATGCTACCGCTGTGTTTAGCGGTTATTCCTTGGGGTATCTTATGTGGCTCGTTGGCAATACAAAACGGCTTTACTCCCTTTGAAACTCAAGCCATGTCACTACTGGTATTTGCGGGCTCGGCACAGCTGGTTGCAATAGAGCTCATTGCTGGTAACACCCCTCTACTAACCATTCTTTTTACCACGTTTATTATTAGCTCTCGCCACTTTTTATATGGCTTGGCGGTTCGTCACAAAGTAATTGAGCAGCCCATGCGTTGGCGCCTGCCTGTCAGCTTTGTATTAACCGATGAACTATTTGCTTTTTCGCACCACCCGCGCGCCTATCGTACTAAAATCCGTTTAATTTATGCATTGAGCGCAGGTTTTAGCTTTTATATTGCGTGGAATATTTGGACCCTGATTGGCATTGTAGCCGGTACTATGCTCCCAGACCTCACCAATCTAGGACTCGATTTTGCAATTGCAGCGACTTTTATTGCCTTAGTAGTTCCAGGGATAAAAAACTTAGCTACTCTAGTTACAGTCATTGTTGCAGGGATCAGTGCCACTTTATTAAAAAGCACAGGCTTTGAATTGTGGTTAGTATGCTCTGCGCTTCTAGCAATGAGCGCAGGTTACGTTGTTACCCGATTAGTGCAAAATAAGGAGGACAAAAGATGATGACCACTATTTTACTAATGGCATGTATTACTTTTTTTACTCGCTATTTATTCTTACACCGCGCCTTACCATTTAAAGTAGGGCCAAAAATGCAGCAATTTTTAAGCTTTAGTGCACCTGCGGTACTAACGGCGATTTGGGTGCCAATTGTATTTATAAATGACGAAGGTATAAACCTAAACTGGCAAAACCCTTATCTCAGTGCAGCTATCGTTGCTGTTATTGTTGCTTACAAAACCCATAATATTTACTTAACGACCTTGGCCGGAATGGGGCTGTTTTTAATTTTAAATTAGCAGCAAGCGCTCTAGAAGTGACTTAGACTTTGTAGATCATCACACAAAGGTTAGACTATGCAAAATAAACAAATAATAAGCGTATTTATATGCACCCATTCCATCAACTAAAAACTACTAGTCTGCAAGGCCAGCCAATCGACTTCAAAGAGTTTGAAGGTAAAGTTGTATTAATAGTGAATACCGCAAGTGAATGTGGATTAACTTATCAATATCAATCATTGCAAGCATTACACGAAAAATATGCAAGCCAAGGTTTGGTCATTATAGGCTTTCCATGTAACCAATTTGGTCAACAAGAGCCCGGCGACGCTGAGCAAATAGCGCAAGGTTGTTTAATAAATTACGGGGTTAGTTTTTTAATCGCAGAAAAAGTGAATGTAAATGGCCAACATACAGATTCAGTTTTTCGTTATTTAAAGTCTGTACTACCGGGGTTTTTAACCCGAAAAATTAAGTGGAACTTCACTAAGTTTTTAGTAGCGGCAGATGGTACACCTATTAAGCGCTTTGCACCTATTACTAAACCTGAAAAACTAGAAAAAGTAATTGAAAAAGCATTACTCGCAGCTAAGGCTTAACCCCAAAAAACTATAAAGAGGCACAAAGCCTCTTTATTGCCAACTACAGCGCTTATTTGTACTAGCGACAGCCTAATCAATATAATCGTTTAAGTCATCTTCACCTAGGTTTTTACGCAAGCGTTTTTGCTCAAGGTAATCCTCTAACTTTCTTTTCACCTTTTGCTTTTTCTTGTCGTGTTGATTACGCCCGACCATTTCGTATTCGTCTTCAACAAAATCATCATCTAGCGCATCGTAACTAAATGTCTTACCCACAACCCACTCCATAAAGTGTTTGAGACCAATTACGGATTTTTATATCGCGATAATTGGTGAAATTAAAATGTTCAACATAAATTCACTGTAAAAATTTACGTCAAAATAAAGCCACATCGCTATCCTAAATAGTCTCTGTGTCAGTATTGTGAATAAATAGCGCTAAATTTGAATTGTGGAAAGTGAGAGTTTTTTATCGTATCGATAAATTTTATTTATTAGCATTTAATTGTTGGTTATTTTGACCACATTTTAGTATTTTCAATGAGTACACTTTCGACTTTAGAGCATTCAAAGAATCTCAAGTCATTGTTTTAAAATATTAAAAATAATTGGCACCAAACTTGTTATAAGTTAATTATCATCAGCAAAAAACAGAGAATAAACATGAGAAAATTATTATTAGTTAGCGCAATAATGTGCACCCCAGTAGCAATGGCTCATAACACGAACGACTCTTCAATTTCATTTAGTAACGATGAATGTAACGTTGAATTTAAGAATGATGTACGCATCAAACCCAATGAGTTAGAAATTTTTAAAGCCAATAATCAGCGCATGCTATTTACCGCTGAAGGTGAGCTGTCTATCAATGGCGAGCAAGTAGTATTAAATAGTGCACAGCGCCAAGCAATGACCGACTACACAGACAATTTACGCGTACAATTACCTGAAGTGGCCAATATTGCCCTTGAAGGGGTTAAAATTGCAGGTGTCGCATTAGAAGAAGTTGCCAATGCGTTTAATATTGACGGCCTCGATAATATTTCAACCTTAATGGACGATATTCATCAAGAAGTCGAAAGCACCTTTTATCAGCAAGGTACTTTTGTAATGGGTCAACAAAGCTTTACTCAATTTGGTGAAAACTTTGAACAGCAGTTTGAAAAGCAAATAGAAACAGCAGTTGAATCAGCAGTAATGGAATCAATGGGCAGCATTTTAGTGGCATTGGGCTCTGAGTTAATGAGTTCAGGCGGTAACATGCAAGCATTTGAAGAGCGCATGGAAAATATGGGCGCACAAATAGAAGAAAAAGTAGAGCTGCATGCCAAAACACTTGAAAAGCGTGCAAATTCATTATGTGATGACTTTGTTGAAATAGCGCAACAAGAAACGCAACTAACCGCTCAAGTTCCTGCACTTAAGGGCTATGAGTTATTTACTATTAAACAGCATTAATAGAGTAATACCCCACATTAATCTCCCTTTGCGGCATTTGCTTTTAAGCTATGCCGCATTTTGCGTTTTATATCCTACTTAAAACCATTTAACTCAAATAATAGACCGTTGAGCGGATCTACTCTTGCTGTGCAGCATTGTTTTGTGGCTTCATAGTAAAATACAAACCAAAGTATAATCTTCGCTTCGCTCTAGATCACTTAAAATACCGCCTAAGCTGATGATTGTAAGCCCAAATTGCAAACATAATTAAACCCATCTTTTTAGATTTATATCCATGAGATGGTGCGCTCCCCAGTTAGAAGCGCTTGAAAACGCAACTAACTCCAAAGTGCCTAGTAACCTAGGCACTTTTTTTATAATTTAAAAACTTCGCAACACTATTTTTTATCGTTTATTTACTGCTCTTATCTGATAAATAATTAACCGCCTATAAATAACATGTTAAATCTTTGAATAAAGCAAAACTAAGCCCAACCAATACAAAATAATTTAATCTGAATAAATATTCAAAAAACTCTTTTTATAAACAGTTCAAACCCAAAAAAATCGAAAAGACCCCATATAAAAGCGACATAGCAATGAGCTAGGATGAATAATTATACAAAAAATAATAAATCAGTAGTTGAACGATAAATTAATAAACCAGCTTCGGATTAAAAAAACTAATACTTCACCAGCAATTTTTATCGCTTTATTTTTAACCACCCTGCGTGCAAAATGCACATGTTTTCAACAGACACAACCACGGAGCGAATAAAATGAATCCAATTAATACACTTAACCAAACAGCCACAACTCACGTTGCCGTTAAGCCAACTAATCGCAAAGCAAAAATGCTAGCTAAACTTAATCGTTACGGAAAAAAATTAGCACTTGGCGGTGCAATTCAATACAAATAATCACCCAACCATGATTTTGTATTGTTGCAGCAAACACCCAACCTCTAAATGAAGACTCTTCTTTAGCTCCTCCAGTTTGCTGCCAGCCACCTCATAGCTAAAAATCACCTTAAATCTTCATTATTTATAAAAAAAGCCGCATTTACGCTCACTTTTTAAGCAAACGATCTTTTTGCTATTTACACAGACTACTCACCTAAGTATTATCCTGCATCACGATGTGGAGAGATGGCAGAGTGGTCGAATGCACCGGTCTTGAAAACCGGCAGGGGTTTATAGCCCCTCTAGGGTTCAAATCCCTATCTCTCCACCACTTATTTTTATTAATTGGTTTTATCCCGATTAATAACACGCAGAATAATGCGTCGGAGAGGTGTCCGAGTGGCCGAAGGAGCTCCCCTGCTAAGGGAGTATAGAGTTTGTAGCTCTATCGAGGGTTCGAATCCCTCCCTCTCCACCATTACTGAATATAAACCACTTAATTGTGGTTTTTTTGTGCCCAAAAATAAGCTTTGCTGCTAATTGGGAGGGTGAGAGCCCTCGACTGGGTTCGATAAAGTGTCTGGAATAGTTTAGGCCGCTGCAAGCGTCGCGTAGCGATTGATTACATGGATGTAAGCAAGCCTATCCCTCCCTCTCCACCATTACTGAATATAAGCCACTTAATTGTGGTTTTTTTGTGCCTGAATTTTAACAACCTATGGAATTGTTCGTTTTGGAAGACATACTTGACTTAGGCTATTAAATTAAACAAATTGTATGGTGTTACAACTTAGTGCATTATAAATGGTACTTTAAACCAGCTTAGGTTTAACCATGGCAAAGCTAATATTACTACTGTGTTTTTTAGGTGCCTGCACTGTCAGCATGGCAAATGAAGTGACGGTTTTTAAATGCACCATTAAAGGAGTGCCGACTTTCAGTCAAACTCCTTGCGCTAAAGACGCTAAAGTGATCACGCTTAAAAACGTCAACATTATGCAAACCAATGCATTGCAATCTGAAAACGCCATAGTTATCGATACCTCAGTTGATGACTACCTTGAGGTGCAACAAATAGAGCGCGATATTGTGAAGCTTGAGCTTAAAATAAAGCAATACCAGCAGGAATACGCGCAAAAGAAACAGCAAGTCGGTTACATGACCCAAGATAAAGCAAATCGTTTAGGCGCTGATTCGATTGCAGATGCAATTGCTACAGAAACTGCGGTACTTAAACAAAGATTTGAACCGCAAATAAAACAAGCACAACAACAAATAGCGGCACTCACTCAAAAAAAACAACAGCTTAATCAGCAGCCTTAATTACCTTTTTCACCGTAGCAATAAACACTTGTATCTCTGACGCTGTATTGTATATGTGCGGTGAAATACGAATACCGAGTTTGCGCACATCCACACTTATGCTTGCTGCCTCCAATGCCGCTAATACGGTTTGTTGATGCTCTGCAAAATCTAAAATAGCGGTACCACTGCACTGATCTTTATCGTTTGGCGATACTAAAAAAGCCGTCAGCTGCTGCTGAAGTAACGTTAACAACGCTAAATTATGCGCTCTCACTTTATCCACACCAAACTGGGCAATATATGCAATGCTATCAGCGGCAATAACATAAGGGAGTATAGAAGGCGTACCGCCCCAAAACCTAAGTGTTTTAGCGTTATATTGAAAATGCGTAATATCAAACTCGAATGGATTTTGATGTGAAAACCAACCAACATCTTTTGGTTCACATTGCGTTATTTGCTTTGGATTTACCCATAAATAGGCCGCACCTGGCCCCCCGCATAACCACTTCACACTTGAGCCAATCATAAAATCGGCATTAAGCGCCGTTAGATCGACAGGGATAACCCCTGCCGATTGCGCCACATCAATTATTGAGAGTGTATTCGTGACTTTACTAAGCGCCACAATATCGTTTAAAGGAGCTTGTACACCCGTATTAGAATAAACATGACTAACAAAAACTCCATCAATCTCTGAGGTTAAATATCGCTGCCATACCTGCCTATCACTTAGATCTTCATGCTCGGGGATGAAACGTATTGTTGCATATGCAGGGAGTGCTTTTTGCATTACAAACCCCATACTTGGAAAGTCGGCCTGCGCCATTAATACCGTGCACTGTGGTTTATTAAATACGGGGTGCGACATAAGCAATTTAGTTAAACCACTAGATAAGTTAACCTGAGGACAAAACTGCTCACTTGGCGCATTAAATAGCCGCCCTAATGCACCCGTAAAATTTTCTATAGCTGGTAGCCATTGCTGCCATGGCTCTTTGGCACTTTCCTTCCAAGGAGTAAAAAACTGCTCAGTAGCATTTTCTAAAGTGCTTTTTAGAGGACGACCAACAGAGTGGCTTAATAAATAGCAGCCCCTTGGCATACAAAAATCATTTTTAGCCATATTAGTTAATCCACTGTTTTAGCGTATTTAAGTCATCAAAACGCGTATTAATATCGTCTCGCTTAGCTGCTGCACGTCTATCCCTTAATTTAGCTAAGGAATCTAGCAGTACCGGTAAAGGTGGTCCACTGGCAGTTACTTTGCTTATATGCTGTTGTTGCATTTGCTGTGACGGTTGGGCAATAAACTTCTCAACCAACTGATTATGATGACCGATAGCGGTGTCACCATGTAACTTACACACTTGTATAAATAATTTGCCGTGCTTTTGAAACCACTCTGTGTGTTTATATTGCTCGGCTTTTAAGAAGTCATCCATAAAGCTTTGCATACGCATGGCTTCTCGCAATATTTGTTGGTCCTCTGGCATCATATATAAAAATTTATCCACCAGCATTTGTGAGTAACTCGGCTCATTGGCATTGCAAAGCCCTAACAGCATATCAATAACATTAATGCCGGCAAAATCTCCCGCATTTGCACCACGGTAAACCTCTTTACCTACCCGGTAAGGCTTGTAGTATGGGCGTACACAATTAAAAAAACGCTCGGTATCAAGTTGAGTATACAAGGCATTATTCGACGCTATTACATCAATAAGTGCCGTTTTAACCACCTCAAGTAGTTCAGCAGTGACGGGATGTGAAATGCCTAATGGCAATATTTTTAGTAAAGCATCACTCGCACGTTTATACGCTAAAATACCTTGGGTGTTGTAATCTAAAAAAAGGGCTTCATCATCAAGATTTGTAAACCGTTTATAGGTGCCATTAATGGCTTTATTATGGGTGGTTAAATGTGCGGTTGCAAAACGAGGGGTTACTCCAATAGAAGCACCAATATGCATAGCAAGCGCCGATGCTTCTATCAGCGGTGAACTATTCTCTCTGCTTGGCTCTGTAATTTCATGTCTACGGCAAGCCGCCATGAATAAACCTACATTACCAAGTAAATCAAATGCGCTATCAAATCCTTCGTCGGTATTACCTTCGGCTAATAAATCGCTGATCAACGCATTACCTTGCTCTTTCAAGGTTTGCTTTAAGTTATCCCCAACCCCTTCAACATTTGCTTTATCATCTTGTTGCCAATACAACTCTTCTAACTGAGAATTTAGAGCAACAAACTCAGACCTAATCCAATTATCAAATTTAGCAGTGTAAGAACTCATGACTACATCCTGTTATTATTATTTTTTAATGCTAGCAAAGATCCCAGAGGTTAAAACGCTAAAAAAAATAGCAAAAGCAGTTATTGTTAGCAATAATCACTATTACTAGACAAATAATTAATAAGATTCTATAGCTATGTTAGATAATAAAGATCAGCAGCTACTCGTTGCCTTGCAATCGCAAGCCCGAATGTCGGTATCAGAATTAGCCAATACCATTAATCTCTCGGATACTCCTACTCTAAGGCGCATTAAAAAACTTGAGCAAGAACAGGTTATTATTGGTTATCACGCAGCTATTAACCCTAAGTCACTCAATCTTAATGTACTGGTTTATGCTTTCGTGCGACTGTGTCAAAACTCAGTGAGTGCTGCACAACAGTTTGAACAACATGTAGAAAAACTACCGCATGTACTTGAGTGCTCAGTGATCTCAGGCAGCCACGACTATTTATTAAAAATTATCTCTCAGGATTTAGAAAGTTATGAGCAGTTTGTAAAGCACCAACTGGGAAGCTTAAGCTGTATCGCCAACATAGAATCAACCGTTGTATTAAAGCAGTCATTTAGTAAAAAACAGCTACCACTTTAAAATATACGCTTAGGTTAAGACCCTTTATTTTCGAAGTTAATTAGATAATAATTAGCTTTAGTATAAGCTTTTTGATTACACCTTTTTATAAACTAATCTTAGCAGCTCAAGCCTAAATAAAGATGACTCAGTATTTCTTTTGCCATCAAAATCAAACCTAAAAACAACGCTAATTTGAAAGTATTATATTTAATCAACATCTTGCAAAACCTATATAACTCGATAAGCTCTC
Source organism: Pseudoalteromonas sp. 11L1 (assembly GCF_055397545.1). Next base: position 687,790 of record NZ_AP041141.1, read on the forward strand.
AGAATGTCTTTGCGTATATTGCTATGTTAAATGAACACATACCCACATATAAAATTTATCAATAACTTAATAATAATCACGCGCTATAACTTAAGCACCTCTTTTTCCTTATGTACTTATGCTCGCAGTACCAAGATAAGGCTATTATTATGAGCCACTTTTCTCACCAATGGTTTAATAGCATCAACCAGATTGACGCAACAAAATGGCATCATTTTTTTGGCGATGATCCTTTTACTCAACACGCTTTTTTATACGCACTTGAACAAAGCCAATGTGTAAGCGCAAAAACAGGTTGGCAGCCTCATCACTTAGCCGTTTATGAAGGCGATGAACTCATTGCGCTTGCCCCTGGCTACTTAAAAGCGCACTCCTACGGTGAATATGTATTTGACTGGGCATGGGCTGAAGCTTATGAAAAAAATGGCTTAGATTATTACCCTAAATGGCTATGTGGTATTCCCTTTAGCCCGATTGAGGGACAAAGAATAGGTATTATGCATAGCAATCCAAAGCTAGTGTATAAGTACATAACAGAGCAACTTAATAGCCACTGCGTAGAACAGGCATGGTCAGGCTGGCATGTAAACTTTTGCGACAAAGCACAAGCCACCCATCTTTATGATACCGGTGCTATGCGAAGAATCGGCGTGCAGTTTCAATGGTTTAATAATAACTTTAAAGATTTTGACGATTTTTTAAAAACCTTTAATGCCCGAAAGCGTAAAGCCGTTAAAAAAGAGCGCGCTAAAATCACAGAGCAAAATATCAGTATTGAATGGCTCAAAGGCGAGAAAATCACTACCGCTACAATGCAGCTTTTTTGTGAGTTTTATCAACGCACTTATTTAAAACGATCGGGTCATTTAGGCTACTTAAACAGTGATTTTTTTAGCTTGTTACACGCTTTAATGGCTGACAAATTGCTCATTATGCTAGCCAAAAGAGACCAGCAAGTAATTGCCGCCACCTTAAGCTTAATTGGTGATAATACCCTTTACGGCCGCTATTGGGGTGCTAGTGAAGAGATAGATTCGCTTCACTTTGAGCTGTGTTATTACCAAGGGATTGATTATGCTATTAAGCATAACATTCAGTGCTTTAATGCTGGGGCACAAGGAGAGCATAAAATCGCTCGTGGTTTTCAACCGATAATCACTTACTCTGCCCATCACATTGTTCACCCCGATTTTAATAATGCCATTGCAGATTACTTAGAACGCGAATGCCAACATATCGAAATTTACAAACAACAATGTAGCACTTTATTGCCGTTTAAAAATGAGTAACTGATTATTTGCAGGCATCGCAGTATCGCTGAGTAACTTAAGCCCATATTGCACTGCAAGCTGCTCAACCGCTTCGAAATCACGAATACCACTAAGCGGATCGCGACTTTGCAATAAACTATTAAATTCATCATTACTGGGGCTGGTAAACTCCCCTTTATATTTGAAAGGGCCATATACACACACCACTCCTTGCTGGTTTAAGTGCTGATTTACTCCAGCAAAAAAACGCGTAATTAACTCCCAGCTCACTATGTGAAAAGTATTAGCAGTATATACCGCATCCACTTTATTTACTGGCCAAGAATAGTTTAGATCAAGTAATAAAGGCGGATGCAAGTTTGCCAGTTGCACCTCATCATGCCATAACTTTATTCCTTGATGATTAACCTCTCGATCACTGGTATACCATTGTAAATGTGGCAATTTTTTGGCAAAGAAAACACTATGCTGACCCGTCCCCGAGCCTATCTCAAGTACTGATGCTGCATTTTGCAATGCAGGCTGCAAAGCCTTAAGTATATGATTTTTATTATTTTCGCAGGCTTGTGAAAACGGTTTGGTCATACTGATGCACCTAAATTGCAAATGAATGCACAATAGTAAAACAAATTTCAGCTATTCTGTCGTGAGTAAATTGACCAAAATAATAAAATAACATCAATTTCAATACGTTAAATTATCTTTACCGAGCTGGTACGCTATATGCTTTTATTAAATTACTCACTTAATGAGTACTAAACTACAAAAGGATAACATTATGTATATTTCACCTTATACCGCAGTAGATGCTGCAATGGCAGTTACAGACAAAAGCCTAGATAAAACGAGTTATGAAACAGATTGTAGAGCAACGGTTATCGACTTACTTTCTCATGTAAAAAATACTCAAAAGGCACAAAACAAACATGAAACAGACCAAATATTTATTCTTGGCTACAATTAAAATTCTGTTTAGCCTTGTAACCGGCTGTTTATATAAATACATTATTTAAGTCGACTTAAAATCAGTTTAAGTCGACTTTTTATTTTGTTCCATCATTAGCTTACCTTGACGCCCTCTACTTTTTAGCTATACCGTTGTAAATAGTAATAACAGCACCATATCTTTTTATATAGCGTAGTTAAATGTCATATATTCTCTTTTATAGGAGTACTAATGAGTAACTTTAGAACAGAATCAGATAGCATGGGCACACTCAACGTGCCTGCTGACGCACTTTATAAAGCACAGACCCAACGCGCCATTAATAACTTTACGATCAGCAGCCTCACAATGCCGCAGCAATTTATTATTGCCTTAGCGTATATCAAGCAAGCCGCTGCAATAGCCAATTTCAAACTAGGCCATTTAGATAAAACAAAAGCAAATGCGATCGACCATGCCTGCCAAGAAATTATTGATGGTAAGCATTATGAGCATTTCCCCGTTGATATTTTTCAAACTGGCTCAGGTACTAGCTCAAATATGAATGCTAATGAGGTCATTGCGAGCTTAGCCTCAAAACATGCTAACCAAGCTATCCACCCAAATGACGATGTGAATATGGGGCAAAGCTCTAATGACGTTATTCCCACTGCGATTGCTTTGAGTAGTGCGATCAGCGTTGATAAAAAATTACTGCCAGCACTAGCAAATTTAGCAGACGCCTTAGAGCAAAAAAAAGCAGACATCGGCCACATAGTTAAAACTGGGCGCACTCATTTAATGGATGCAATGCCAATAACTTTTGAGCAAACACTCAGCGCATGGCAATCGCAGGTAAAGCATGCAGCTAGCGGTATTGAGCATGCACTAATACGTGTCTGTGAGCTAGCGCAAGGTGGCACAGCAGTAGGTACAGGTATTAATGCCGACCCACAATTTGCCGCTCTATTTGCCACACAGCTAACTGAAAAGGTAGGGATTCAATTTACCCCTAGCGATAACTTTTTTTATAATATTGGATCGCAAGATGCGATTGTCGCTTTATCAGGACAGCTAAAAGTCTATGCAGTTGCACAAATGAAAATAGCTAACGATTTACGCTGGATGAACTCAGGCCCACTTGCGGGACTTTCAGAAATTGAACTTGAAGCATTACAGCCTGGCTCATCAATTATGCCGGGTAAAGTGAATCCGGTGATCCCAGAAGCCGCTGCAATGGTTAGCGCCCAAGTCATTGGTAACGACGCAACCATTACGGTTGCAGGCCAAGCTGGCAACTTTGAGCTTAACGTAATGCTGCCGGTAATCGCTTACAATATTTTGCAAAGTACCGAGATACTCGCTAATAGCGCGCAAGTGTTGGCAGATAAAGCCATTGCTAGCTTTAAAGTTAATCAAACTCAGATAGATAAAGCATTAACTAAAAACCCGATTTTAGTGACTGCGCTAAACCCTGTTATTGGCTACGAAAAAGCAGCAAAAATTGCTAAGCAAGCTTATCAGCAAGCACAGCCAATTATTGATATCGCTGAGCAAGAAACCGACCTATCTCGATCAGAATTAGAGGCATTACTCAATCCAGCTAAATTAACGCAAGGCGGGTTAACTTAAAAACTCTCCTTATCACCTCTTTAATATGTTGATAGTAGAGTTTTTATTGCTGTAATGAATGCACAGTGTATGATAGTGATGAATAATTCATCACTATCAGGAACGATTATGCGTACTCCATTACTCGCTCTACTGCTACCGCTTTGCTTAACGGCGTGCTTAGAAACAACCTCAAATAAAACTGAGCAAACTAAAACCAATGCGGTAGAAAATACGTCTACGCCGATACCGCAACAAAAATTACCACAAGCGAATAAGCAAAATAAAATAGCACAGCCATTACCTGCTGATGCAGCAAAAGAAGTGTCGCTTGATGATATTAAAACAGCAAAAGATAAGCTAAACAGCCTCATAGCAGATAAGCAATGTTCAACGAGTTCACAGTGTAAAGTGAATGCTGTTGGTAGCCGTGCCTGTGGTGGACCGAGCGATTATATTGTGTACTCTACACAAAGCGCCCCCCAAAAACAGGTTTCAGCCCTAAGCGATACAATTACTCAATTGGAAAGTACTTATAATGCGCAAAAAGGCATGATGAGTATTTGCCAACATTTAACTGCGCCTAGTACCCAGTGCGTTGAAAATAAATGTGTTAAACTTGAAGGCTCTGCGGTAAGTGTATTTTAAGGATTAGATTATGAGTTGTTTGTCATCCGTAATTAAACTATCAGCTGCCAGTGTTGTCATGACTATGCTGCTTAGCGGTTGCAGTAGCGCACTAACACCAAGCACAGCTCAAAACGCGAGTGAATCTGTTTTAAATACTCAGCTTAATGAGCTTACAAGTAATAAAAGCTGCACAGCCAGTTATCAATGTAAGGTGTTAGGTGTTGGCTCGCGTGTCTGTGGGGGGCCGAGTAAGTATGTTGTGTATTCAACATTAAATAATTCTCAAAAGCATGCCGAGCAATTAGCACAAAAAATCACTCAGCAAGAACAAAAAAATAACACTGCGCTTGAGTTCGATGACTGTTCACCAGTGCTAGAAGTTCACTCTTTATGTATTGATAACCAATGTAAAACCGTTAATTACCAGTAGCAGTTCGTTTCGGTGTTAATTTAATAGTGGTATTAACACCGAAATAACCACTACCATGAAAATACATACACCAGCCTTAAAAATGTATTCCAAAGGCATGTTCTTTTGTACCCAATAAGCATATATAAAACGCACAAAGTAGCTTGCCGCTGTGCCAAATAACGCAAACATAAGTAAGTAGGCAATCAATATAATATTCACAGCTGCACTTCTTTAGAAATAATAACCTCAGTGTAAGTATTTTATATAAAGAAGGCAAAAGGGTTACTTAGTCTTTTTTGTATGCTCAATGAGTAGATCTGCTACCTGTTGCTTTACCGCTCTTTTATCATCTACTGCAACTTCAAACCGACTAGCCAATTGCGCTATTTCATCATCATTTAAATTAAACGATAAACGCTGCCGTGTTTTTTTAGACTTTACATCAAGGCCTAAAATTTTGCGGATCATATCTGAGGGAGTAAGTTCTTGGTCGATAGCTTGTTTTTTTATCGACTTTTGTACCTCACTACTCAAATCAAAGGCCATTTGCGTGGCGCGCACAGCTTGCTCTTGGCGCAACCACTTGTCTTTAGCATCACTCACTGGGCATCTCCAGGAAACAAGTCAACGATATCGCTAATTGGGCGAGTTAATGTCAGTGATACTTCTGTTTCACCTCCCTCCCAAATTTCGATATTAACGCTATGCCCTTCATCGGGTGACGCTAAACAAATCATTTCACAGGGTTCACCACCGTCTTGCTCATAGCGAGGTAGCGCTTGGCCACGAAAATCTTTATTATGAAAATAACATACATAAGGTGATTCGCTTTGTTGATAACTGCCAGCTAAAAACTGCATTAAGCGCTCAGGCGTATTTTTAACTGTAATATGCGTTAACGATTCTTCATCAAAAATACGTGAAAACTCATCCAAACCAAATACTTCATCAACATCATCACGCTGAATCTTTATTGAGAAATTAGCCCACTGCTCACCATCGTTTTGTTCTATTTGTAAAAACACCACTTGGCCTGTGTTAGTTTCAAGTACGAATTCAGTATCACTACTATGTTGGTACTGATACGTTTGCACATCAATAACGCGAAGTGTTTGGCCTTTGAGCCATGCAGGATAAGCAAACGAGTCAATCACTGTAAACATGTCACCTTTTTTAAGGTCACTCGCGTGATTAAGCTGACGTTCTGGCTTTTTTTTAGATTTGAAAAAATTAAACATATAAGGTGCCTCTGTAAGCAAAAAAGGTAACGGAGCAAAACTCGGTTACCTTTTTAATATGGTTCTAAATGTTAGCTATTTTGCTTCGCTTTAATGCGCGCTAAAATATCAGCACTTTTTGGATTGGTATCACCAATACCCGCTTCAGCCATTTTAGCTTTTAAATCATCGCCATTAACATCTGCTTCTAGAGACTTTGCAGCACCTAATTGATCAGTACGGTCTTGTTGGCGTTGCTTAATGCGCTCAAGCGACTGACGAGCTGATGTCATCGACGAGCTATTAGTATTAAGCGTGCTATTTACAGCCATTGTCGCTTGTTGAACGCTTTCTGTGGTTTTAACCATAGTAAGCTGACGCTGGTTTTCTTTAATTGATTTTTCAGCATCTTTAACTTGCTGCTTCAAGGTCACTATGTGATTAGTAAAGCCCGCTAATACTTGCTCGTGTTCGGCTTTCTCAGCTTCAAAGTCACCAATTTTTTCTGCAATTTCTAATGCTAATGCTTCATTCCCTTTTTCAAGGGCTTGACCTGCATACGCTTCGTGCTCAGCAATTGATGCATCTACTGCGCTAATTTTACGTTTGGTTTGCATCTCTTTAGCCATTACTTCTGTCAGGCTTTTTTTAGCACGATTTAGTGCATTTTGTGCATCGGCAATTTCTTGTTCAAAAATACGAATACCATTCGCATCAACAATTGCTTCGCCCGCTTCACGCGCGCCACCACGTACCGCTGTAAATAATTTTTTTAAAATACTCATAATCTTAACTCCAAAAACTTGTTTATATCCTATTAGGTAAAGCGAGAGCCATATACTATTAGCAATCAGCACTTACCTAGGCGGGTATCCTAATCGTTTAAATACAAGGTCACGGCTTCTAGTGCATCAATTGCGTTATCCGCTAACGTCACTAGTTCGTGGGTAACGTCATCTAATGATGAATTTACCGAAAGTGCACCAAAAATCGCATATTTATTATCAATTTTGGCAAATGCACTTAGCGGAATTGGCACGTTTAAACGCAGTAGTGTTTCGTTTAACTCGTCGCGTAACTCGCTTTTTACTTCGTCTTCACCAAACAAGTAGCTAATACATAATAATTGCTCTTGTGTTTGGGTAACAAAAATTGGAAGCTCATCGTTTCCATCAACAATGACTTGTAAAACATCTTGCTCACCTGGATTGGCAATCAAGAAAGACTCAAAGTTAGCACCCTCAGTTTCAAAAGACGCTAATTTTATTGAAAGTTCATTTAATTCCATGTCTCTGCCTTTTTGTCGTTTGACATATTATGTCTGAGTTAAGATTCGCATGGTCGACATATTATGTCAACCATGTTTTATTAATTTTTATACAATTCACTTTCTATTTGCCAAGCAGCCCGGTAATAATCATATAAACGACCAGAACCTAACCTATTGACTTCAATATCGTTAACTTGTTCAAAATAGTTATTAGGAAATGCAAAACTGGCTAATAAATATTTTTTACTAATCCACCGAGATGGCACTGGCATATCCGTTATATTGCTAATACGTGCACTTGGTGATTGCCCCATTTTAGTAGCAATAGTCCACCCCCACTGACCAAACGAAGGGATGTTTTGCTGATATTGCTCTACATAATCAAAACCTGCGGCTTTAACGGTTTTAGCAATACTTAAAAATGCCTTTTTTGCATGATAAGGCGAGGTTGACTGTACCGCCATAGCACCATCAGGTGCCAATAATTGACGCACATGGTTATAAAAATAGTCGCTATACATCTTATTCAGATCGGGATGATTAGGGTCTGGCAGGTCAATTAGGATAGTATCGAACTGCTTAGCCTGATCCAGTAGCCTCTCAACTTCTAAAAATGCATCACCCACAATAATATTTGCTCGGGGGTCATGCATCGATTCATTATTGAGTGCCACTAATCGCTGTTTAATATCATCAGGCGGTGTGTATTTGTTATCTTTATGACCAAATAAATTGAGTAGCTGTCCATCTAAATCAATTAAAGTCACTTCCTCAACCGGCCACTTTAATACATCACGCATGGCCAATCCGTCACCGCCACCAATAATCAAAACACGGTCATGACGATTAGATGCGAGCATTGCAGGATAAACCAGCATTGAGTGATATATTTGCTCATCTACACTAGAGAACTGCAAACGACCATTTAAGTATAGATCGGTGATTGGCTGTGGCTGATTTTTACTTAAGCGTTCGGTTAACACCACATGCTGGTATTTCGTTGCTTGGGAATAAATAACTTTATCTTTGTATAGTACGTTACTTAGATTATCCATCCAGCTACTACCAAACTGCAAAATAAAAGCGAATAACACCAGCAGTAATATATGGCAAACCAATAGCAACTTAGCAAAGCGTACATAGCTATGGTAACGCCATAAAAAGGCAAGGCCGGCAATAATGTTAAATAGCGCTGTCCAAGCAGCGGCTTGCATTATTGGCATCGCGAGCATAATACTCACCCAAATTGCCGCGCCAATACCGGCGCCAATATAGTCAGCCCCATATATAGTGCCGGCGTTATTTTCTAAAAAACGTCCATAAACATGCTGGCGAATACGCGCAATAAGCGGTATTTCCATACCAATAAATAGCCCTAATATTAAGCCAAATACATAAGGTAAAAAGCGAGACCACTCTTGCAGCTTTTGAAACACATAACCATTAAGAATAACGTCAGGTGGAATATTAAAAATACTTGAGAATAAATGAGGGAGTGAATAACTAACAGCAATGATACTGGCAATGGCTAATATACAGCCCATACCTATGAGCGCAATAATGCTTTCTAGCCAGGCAAATGCGGTAAAGGCATCTTTAAACCAACGCGCTAAAAATGCACCCATCCCCATAGCTACAATCATAGTGCCTATCATGGCGTAAATTGCACTCTCAACTGAGCCTAGTACTCGGCCAGCGTAATGAGAAAGTAAGTATTCATAAATAAGGCCGCACCCTGCGAGTACGGCCATAACAGTGATCAGTAAAATATCATGCCCAAGTAAATTAAATTTACTTGGGGAAGCTTGAGTTGATGACACGTGATTATGCACCCAGTAGTGTGGCCATAGTGATCCCGACAGCAAATGACACTGCTGCAGAAATAGCGGCAACACCCACATTCTTTTGACGATTCACTTCATCTGAAATATTACACCCAGCAAGAATGATTTTAATCGTCAGTAAGTGCAGTAAAATGAAAGCAACCAAACTAACAACGGCACTTAGCGCCCAGTAAAGTAAACTCGCGTTAATATTATCGGCAGCATAGGGAGCAATACCTGTTGCAGCAGTAATGGCTAATGCACTACCAATTAAAAAGCCGGCATAGCGAACACCTACTGCTAAATTATCATCAACAATGGCTTGTTGTAGGCAATCACCGCTTTTATTGGTGCGTTTAAATAATTGCACTCGGTATTGGCTTACTAAAAGCAGTACCACACTACCAATCACAAAAGCGGCAATCACAATAGGAATGCCATGCCAGCCTTCGGTAGCAACCCACAATAGTGCAGAGCGAATAACCACCGCAACACTAACTACATGGCCAAAATCAATAATTGACGCAGTAACGTTACCTTTGACTATTTCGTTATGTAAGCTTACTTTACGCAATGCCACTTTATCTTGAAAAAAGTGACCCAGCTTTATAAGCAAAATTGCTAATGCACCATAGCCAAGCATTAACAGAGCTTCTTTTTGTAACGTAGCAGCAAAAGCACCACTACTTACACCCGTTAATACAATCGCAAGGGCAACTAAGCCAGCGGCAAAGCTTATTCCGAATGCAAAGTTATCTCGCTCGGTAATTTCATCATTAGCATGTAAATTAGACACCCAACCTTTAATATACTTTAGGCTCACAAACAGTAAGATGATAATTGCAAAGTCTACTGACAGTGCTTGCAAAGACCACATAGTTATTCCATTAAATTCATACATATTATTCTAACTCCAACGTTATTCTTTACTTACCACGACTTACGCCGCGCGAGGTTCTGCTACTGCTATTACGAACCGATCCTGAATTATTGCTATAACTACTCGCTCTTGAGTAACTGCTGCGACTTTTAGACGGCGTATAACTGCTGCGACTCAAACCTGATGCACCTGTTTTTTTACTCGCATAAGGACTAGTGAACTGCTTGCCTTGGCGTTGGTAAGATTGTCGTGTACGTGTTTCTAACGCACTTTGGGTTTTTATTTGTTTAGGGCTTGAGTAACGAGTACGACCATAGTCATTGTAGTAACTATACTTGCGGCGTTTACTCCAACTTCCGTATTCAACTCGGTCAAATACATCACCCAAAATACGGTACATGCCGTACCATTGCCAAAAACTAATACCGCTACTATTCGTTTGCCAATTACCATAGTTAGGATTACCTACCATTTGGTTGCCAACCCCTTGGCCTTCAGCTTTTTGGCTTATAGCGCCAACTCGTGCCAAAGAGCCATTCGACATATCCGCAAGCATATTAATAGGATCGGTTAAGGCATCAGAAAATAACGTTGGCTTGGCCGCCTCACGCAATAAATCAATATTGTATAAAGTGTCTTCGTAAGGAGGAATTAAGTAATTACCCTTAATATCATCAAGACGTTGGGTTAAGCCACTATAAAGGGCTCCTTGGCGTGTGGCATCAAGGCTAACGACATCAACAACCTTACTGAGTTCAGGCTGCTGTTGTTTAAGGATACGACTGTATTCTTTAAGAATAATCGCATTACGTATACTACCATTATCAAGTGCTTTACCAAGCTGAGTAAGCTCGACATCGGCCTTTTTAATGGACTCTTGAATTGTTTGTTGTAGCTGTTCTTCTTTAGATTGACAACCAATCAGTGCTGTAAACAAACAAAACAGGCTGAGAAGTTTCCAAGCTTTTATATTCGACATTCATGTCACCTGATTTACTAAATTATCCTAGATAGTTTTACACAGGACAGTTATTAAACCAACAATGAAATTGCAACAAGATGATAATTTAGGGACTAGTTTAAAGATGCAAGGAGAGTAACTAAGATCAGTAAAGACGGAGTGCTGATGGTAATACTTCAAAACTGAAGGCTTTAGGCTTAACACTGACTTGGATTTGGAGTATTGCAGCGACAGCGCATTAATATGTCGTGGGATTGGGTCTGTTAAATTCTCTTCCTTTAACCTAATACCTTTCAGCTCGAACCTTCTTTTTATTTTATTCCAGACGTAAAAAAGCCCGACTCTTTTGAGTCGGGCTTTCTCTTATTTAGAGCCTGGTAATGACCTACTTTCACATAACAAATGCTACACTATCATCGGCGCTGTTTCGTTTCACTACTGAGTTCGGCATGGGGTCAGGTGGGTCCAAAACGCTATTGTCACCAAGCAAATTTGGTGTCAGTCCGTATCACTACGCACTAACTAAAATTTGGAATTATGATAATAAAAGTTTTCAGTAATCTACTTTAGTCTATTAACTTCTTCGCTTGTTTCACTATCACATAAAACGCGTTTGGCGTTGTATGGTTAAGCCTCACGGGTAATTAGTACAAGTTAGCTTAATGGCTCACACCACTTCCACATCTTGCCTATCAACGTTGTAGTCTTCAACGGCCCTTCAGAGACTTTAAAAGTCTAGTGAGAACTCATCTCGAGGCCTGCTTCGCGCTTAGATGCTTTCAGCGCTTATCAGTTCCGAACGTAGCTACCGGGCAATGCCATTGGCATGACAACCCGAACACCAGCGGTTCGTTCACTCCGGTCCTCTCGTACTAGGAGCAACCCCTCTCAATTCTCAAACGCCCACGGCAGATAGGGACCGAACTGTCTCACGACGTTCTAAACCCAGCTCGCGTACCACTTTAAATGGCGAACAGCCATACCCTTGGGACCGACTTCAGCCCCAGGATGTGATGAGCCGACATCGAGGTGCCAAACACCGCCGTCGATATGAACTCTTGGGCGGTATCAGCCTGTTATCCCCGGAGTACCTTTTATCCGTTGAGCGATGGCCCTTCCATTCAGAACCACCGGATCACTATGACCTACTTTCGTACCTGCTCGACGTGTCTGTCTCGCAGTTAAGCTGGCTTCTACCATTACACTAACCGTACGATGTCCGACCGTACTTAGCCAACCTTCGTGCTCCTCCGTTACTCTTTGGGAGGAGACCGCCCCAGTCAAACTACCCACCAGGCACTGTCCGTAACCCCGATTCAGGGGCCAACGTTAGAACATCAAAACTACAAGGGTGGTATTTCAAGGACGACTCCACAAAAACTAGCGTCTCTGCTTCAAAGTCTCCCACCTATCCTACACATGTAGGTTCAATGTTCAGTGCCAAGCTGTAGTAAAGGTTCACGGGGTCTTTCCGTCTAGCCGCGGGTACACAGCATCTTCACTGCGATTTCAATTTCACTGAGTCTCGGGTGGAGACAGCGTGGCCATGGTTACACCATTCGTGCAGGTCGGAACTTACCCGACAAGGAATTTCGCTACCTTAGGACCGTTATAGTTACGGCCGCCGTTTACCGGGGCTTCGATCAAGAGCTTCTCCGAAGATAACCCCATCAATTAACCTTCCGGCACCGGGCAGGTGTCACACCGTATACGTCATCTTGCGATTTTGCACAGTGCTGTGTTTTTAATAAACAGTCCCAGCCACCTGGTCACTGCGGCTCCAATCAGCTTAGAGAGCAAGTCTCATCACCAATCGGAGCGTACCTTCTCCCGAAGTTACGGTACGATTTTGCCTAGTTCCTTCACCCGAGTTCTCTCAAGCGCCTTAGTATTCTCTACCTGACCACCTGTGTCGGTTTGGGGTACGATTCGGTATAATCTGAAGCTTAGAGGCTTTTCCTGGAAGTATGGCATCAGCAACTTCATCACCGTAGTGACTCGTCTCGTGTCTCAGCCTAACAGTAACCCGGATTTACCTAAGTCACTAGCCTACACACTTTCACATGGACTACCATCGCCATGCTTGCTTAGCCTGCTCCGTCCCCCCATCGCAATTATACCAAGTACGGAAATATTAATCCGTTTCCCATCGACTACGCCTTTCGGCCTCGCCTTAGGGGTCGACTTACCCTACCCTGATTAACATGGGATAGGAACCCTTGGTCTTCCGGCGTGCGGGTTTTTCACCCGCATTATCGTTACTCATGTCAGCATTCGCACTTCTGATACGTCCAGCATACCTCCCGGTACACCTTCAACCGCTTACAGAACGCTCCCCTACCACTCAGAATAAATTCTGAATCCGCAGCTTCGGTGCATAGTTTAGCCCCGTTACATCTTCCGCGCAGACCGACTCGACCAGTGAGCTATTACGCTTTCTTTAAAGGATGGCTGCTTCTAAGCCAACCTCCTGGCTGTCTGGGCCTTTCCACATCGTTTCCCACTTAACTATGACTTTGGGACCTTAGCTGGCGGTCTGGGTTGTTTCCCTCTTCACGACGGACGTTAGCACCCGCCGTGTGTCTCCCGGATATTACTTTACGGTATTCGGAGTTTGCAAAGGGTTGGTAAGTCGGGATGACCCCCTAGCCTTAACAGTGCTCTACCCCCGTAAGTATTCGTCCGAGGCTCTACCTAAATAGATTTCGGGGAGAACCAGCTATCTCCCGGTTTGATTAGCCTTTCACTCCTAACCACAGGTCATCCCCTAACTTTTCAACGTTAGTGGGTTCGGTCCTCCAATTGATGTTACTCAATCTTCAACCTGCCCATGGCTAGATCACCGGGTTTCGGGTCTATACCTTGCAACTATTCGCCCAGTTAAGACTCGGTTTCCCTACGGCTACCCTAATCGGTTAACCTCGCTACAAAATATAAGTCGCTGACCCATTATACAAAAGGTACGCAGTCACCCTCGAGGGGCTCCTACTGCTTGTACGTACACGGTTTCAGGTTCTATTTCACTCCCCTCACAGGGGTTCTTTTCGCCTTTCCCTCACGGTACTGGTTCACTATCGGTCAGTTGGGAGTATTTAGCCTTAGATGATGGTCCACCTATATTCAGTCAAAGTTTCACGTGCTCCGACCTACTCGATTTCACTTAAAATACGTTTTCATGTACGGGACTATCACCCTGTATCGTGGCACTTTCCAGAGCCTTCCATTAACACATAATAAGCTTAAGGGCTGTTCCGATTTCGCTCGCCGCTACTATCGGAATCTCGGTTGATTTCTTTTCCTACGGGTACTTAGATGTTTCAGTTCTCCGCGTTCGCCTCGTTAACCTATGTATTCAGTTAACGATACCTGCAAGCAGGTGGGTTTCCCCATTCGGAAATCCTAGTCTCAAGTGCTTTTTACTAGCTTGACTAGGCTTATCGCAAGTTAATACGTCCTTCATCGCCTCCAACTGCCAAGGCATCCACCGTGTACGCTTAGTCACTTAACCATACAACCCAAACGGGTCTTTGTTTCGTGACAGTTTAACTTCGCCAGAAGTTAATATTGAATACTAAAGTAGATACCAATCAACAAACGTAAAACGTTTATTAAATGGCACTGAATGATACTGCTATCATTCTTTTTTACTTTTGAAAACTCTGTACAAATAACAATGTTATTCATACGAATTTTATTATCAGCTTTTCCAAATTTTTAAAGAGCAGAGAATCAAAAACTTCTCAAAATTAAACACACTCTATTCTCAGGTGATTGTGCTACCCGATAAAAGAATATTTATTTTTAAGAAGTAAAGTGGTGGAGCTAAGCAGGATCGAACTGCTGACCTCCTGCGTGCAAGGCAGGCGCTCTCCCAGCTGAGCTATAGCCCCACATATGCTGGTCTTACTGTTTGTATACCGACTTATTTTTAACACAAGGCGTAAGTTGAGGCCGTTTAGTTTACTAAACAACGAAGCTTACAACGAAGTATTAAGAAGAAGTGGTGGGTCTGAGTAGATTTGAACTACCGACCTCACCCTTATCAGGGGTGCGCTCTAACCAGCTGAGCTACAGACCCAAACAATAAGTGTTGTTCTCTTTACAATTAACAATCATCTGTGTGGACACTACGAACAAATAAGTTCTAAATCGTATAAGGAGGTGATCCAGCCCCAGGTTCCCCTAGGGCTACCTTGTTACGACTTCACCCCAGTCATGAATCACTCCGTGGTAAACGTCCTCCCGAGGGTTAGACTATCTACTTCTGGAGCAACCCACTCCCATGGTGTGACGGGCGGTGTGTACAAGGCCCGGGAACGTATTCACCGCGTCATTCTGATACGCGATTACTAGCGATTCCGACTTCATGGAGTCGAGTTGCAGACTCCAATCCGGACTACGACGCACTTTAAGTGATTCGCTTACCTTCGCAGGTTCGCAGCACTCTGTATGCGCCATTGTAGCACGTGTGTAGCCCTACACGTAAGGGCCATGATGACTTGACGTCGTCCCCACCTTCCTCCGGTTTATCACCGGCAGTCTCCTTAGAGTTCTCAGCATTACCTGCTAGCAACTAAGGATAGGGGTTGCGCTCGTTGCGGGACTTAACCCAACATCTCACAACACGAGCTGACGACAGCCATGCAGCACCTGTATCAGAGTTCCCGAAGGCACCAAACCATCTCTGGTAAGTTCTCTGTATGTCAAGTGTAGGTAAGGTTCTTCGCGTTGCATCGAATTAAACCACATGCTCCACCGCTTGTGCGGGCCCCCGTCAATTCATTTGAGTTTTAACCTTGCGGCCGTACTCCCCAGGCGGTCTACTTAATGCGTTAGCTTTGAAAAACAGAACCGAGGCTCCGAGCTTCTAGTAGACATCGTTTACGGCGTGGACTACCAGGGTATCTAATCCTGTTTGCTCCCCACGCTTTCGTACATGAGCGTCAGTGTTGACCCAGGTGGCTGCCTTCGCCATCGGTATTCCTTCAGATCTCTACGCATTTCACCGCTACACCTGAAATTCTACCACCCTCTATCACACTCTAGTTTGCCAGTTCGAAATGCAGTTCCCAGGTTGAGCCCGGGGCTTTCACATCTCGCTTAACAAACCGCCTGCGTACGCTTTACGCCCAGTAATTCCGATTAACGCTCGCACCCTCCGTATTACCGCGGCTGCTGGCACGGAGTTAGCCGGTGCTTCTTCTGTCAGTAACGTCACAGCTAGCAGGTATTAACTACTAACCTTTCCTCCTGACTGAAAGTGCTTTACAACCCGAAGGCCTTCTTCACACACGCGGCATGGCTGCATCAGGCTTGCGCCCATTGTGCAATATTCCCCACTGCTGCCTCCCGTAGGAGTCTGGGCCGTGTCTCAGTCCCAGTGTGGCTGATCATCCTCTCAAACCAGCTAGGGATCGTCGCCTTGGTGAGCCATTACCTCACCAACTAGCTAATCCCACTTGGGCCAATCTAAAGGCGAGAGCCGAAGCCCCCTTTGGTCCTTAGACATTATGCGGTATTAGCAGTCGTTTCCAACTGTTGTCCCCCACCTCAAGGCATGTTCCCAAGCATTACTCACCCGTCCGCCGCTCGTCAGCAAAGTAGCAAGCTACTTTCTGTTACCGCTCGACTTGCATGTGTTAGGCCTGCCGCCAGCGTTCAATCTGAGCCATGATCAAACTCTTCAATTAAAAAGTTTTATGTCTTTCGACAGCTCAATGAATTCTGAATTTATTTAATATCTTTCGATATTGAATTGACTGTGCTGCAATTCCTACCTAAGTAGTTATTGCTGTTGGCCACTCAGTTTCAATTGAGACTCTAAATTTGTTTGCCTCACTACCTAAGTAGCTTGGCTGTTAGAACTCAATCTGTACGAGTGCCCACACAGATGATTGCTTTATATTGTTAAAGAACGTTGCGACGTTGTCGCTAGGGATGCGTATAATACATCCTTTATTTTTCGAGTCAACACTTAATTTTAAACTTTCTTACGATGATTTAAACTTAAGTTTTATTTAACTCTCTGAGTAGTTCCTGCCTCGCTATGCGTTGGCGTTCCCCGTCTCAGTGGGGTCGCATTATAGGGAGAACAGATTTTTACGCAAGTACTTTTTTAAAGAAAAACTAAAAAAACACACTGTTCGGTTAGTATCTGAGCGAAAGCAGGTGAAACTGGTAGTTTTATAATCAATATAGGCTTTGCTGGCACTAAAATAAGCGCTACTGTTACACTAATACTCTTAATATGTTTAATTTAAAGGTGCATGTATGGCAATACGTTCTTATAAAGGAATCACTCCTGCGTTTAATGAATCTGTTTATGTAGACGAGTCGTCTGTATTAGTCGGTGATATCACTATAGGTGATGATAGCAGTGTATGGCCGTTAGTTGCTGCCCGCGGTGATGTTAACCATATTCGTATTGGTCAGCGTACTAATATACAAGATGGCAGTGTTTTACACTTATCAAGAGCAACAAAGAGTAATCCAGACGGCTACCCACTTATTATTGGTGATGATGTAACCGTTGGTCATAAGGTAATGCTACATGGCTGCGTATTAGGTAATCGTATACTCGTGGGTATGGGCGCTATTATTATGGATAATGTGATTGTAGAAGATGAGGTTATTATTGGTGGCGGTGCTTTAGTACCCCCTAATAAGCGTTTAGAGTCTGGTTTTTTATATGTAGGTAGCCCAGCAAAACAAGCTCGCCCATTAACAGAGCAAGAGCTGAGCTTTTTAAAAGTGTCTGCTGATAATTACGTGCAGCTTAAAGATGAATACTTAGCTGAAGACGCTAGTTAATTTAACTAACTAAACTCACTTCTATTTGCCCTGCCGAGTTATAGCTTTCGTCTTCGATTAGCTGCTCGGCACGTTCTTCATAATCAAAACGGTATTGCTCAAAATAACGCGTTGCATGACTCTCATCAGCTAAATTTAAACTACTGACAGCAATCACACACTCAACTAGCATGCCATTTACTTGTGCAAAAAAAACTAATTGATGAGTTGGCTCTCTAAATTCGAGTCGATCTATAAACTGTATTGCTTGATTCATTTAAGCACTCCCTGCTTTAGTGCAGTAATAACAGGAACAATCTCAGGCATTTTATTTCGCCATACATAATAAGCTTGGGCGGCTTGCCCTACTAGCATACCACTGCCATCTAATAGCTTAGCTGCTTTATTGTGTTCGCTGACCCAATTCATGAATAGCGTATTTTGCGTGGCGTAAAACATATCATAAGCCATTTCACATGTGCTTAAGTGCTTTTCGCTTAACGCAGGTAATTCGTTATTCATGCTGCTCGAAGTTGAGTTAATAACTAAATGATAATCAGTAAAAGGAAGGTCGTCAAAACCATATCCCGAAACATTGCCATTTCCAGTGAAGAGTTTTGCCAATGTTTGGGCTTTGTGTACTGTGCGATTAACAATAACTATCTCTGCAGGATGTTGCTCTAGTAAAGGTAAGATAACTCCTCGAGCAGCGCCACCCGCACCAATGATCAACAAGCGTTTACCTGTTATCGTTATTTTATTGGTCAGTAAGTCGTTAACAAAACCAGTGCCATCAGTGTTATCACCGAGTAAACTACCATCATCGCGCTTTTTAAGGGTGTTCACTGCACCTGCCAGTTTAGCAACTGGGGTGAGTTCATCGGCTAAAGCAAAAGCCTGCTCTTTAAAAGGAACAGTGACATTGGCGCCTTTTCCCCCTTGCTCAAAAAAAGCAGCGACTGTTTTTTCAAATCCATCGATAGGTGCTAATATTGCGCGATAGTCGATTTGCTCTCCCAATGATTTTGCAAACTGCTGATGAATAATGGGAGATTTTGAATGTTTGATTGGATTTCCAAAAACCGCATATTTGTCCATTTTAAACAACCTCTTCGCAGTTTTAGTACTGCCTATTAACGATGATAAATTTATGATTAAAAGACTCTTTTCAAGATCAAAGCCGTCTACAACTACGCAAGCACCTACGCCAGATAAAACCCCGTATGAAATCATTGGTGGAGAAGCCCCCACGCGTGCAATTGCTAATAGATTCTACGACATAATGGCCAGTGATGAATACGCTAAACCGTTATATGATATGCATCCTCAACCATTAGACAGAATTCGCCAAGTATTTTTTGAGTTTTTATCCGGTTGGCTTGGTGGGCCTGACCTATTTGTAGAAAAACACGGCCACCCGATGCTGCGTAAACGCCATATGCCGTTCCCTATTGATCAAGACTTACGTGATCAGTGGATGTATTGCATGAATAAGACCTTAGATATAGAAATAGATAACCCTGTGTTACGCGAAGGCTTACGTCAGTCACTGGCTCAGCTTGCCAGCCATATGATTAATCAGCATTAACCTACCTCGTTCTTTAATTGGGGATTATTTGCGCTAAGTCAAAATCCGCTTTTCTAAAATATAGATAATACCCTATCAAATAATTAGAAAAGCGTGGCACGTGTGAAATCAATCCAACATAAAATTTATGCTTTATTAGCTCTAACTGGCGTTATTGTATTGATAGCCAGTATTTTTAGTAGTGCTAGCCAACAACGCACGCTCGCCCAGGATACGGTGGCAGAAAACATTAAGCTGCTTGCCGATAATTATTTTGATTCAATAAACACCATGATGCTAACCGGTACTATGGCTAATCGAGAATTATTGAGCCAAAAGTTACGCAAACATCCTAATATAGAAGATGCTCATATTATTCGCTCAGATATAGTTAATAATCTGTATGGTGCCGGAAATAAAAACCAAACAGCAAGTAATAACAACGAACGCGAAGCACTAAAGGGTAAAGAAAGCTTATTTATAGAGCAAAACACCGATAGCCGCAGTATGACCTACCTACGTCCTATGTATGCTAGCTCTGATTATAAAGGTACTAACTGTTTAGGCTGCCACCAAGCGCAAGAAGGCGATGTACTAGGCGTGGTAAAAATTAGTTATTCCTTAGCTGATATTGATAATGAGGTAACTTACAACACCTTAGTAACCACCAGCCTACTTTCTACTATTTTTATTATTGCCTTTGTGCTGCTAGGTATAGTGTTTAGAAAAATATTTATAGTGCGCCTTAAAAAGCTCGGCCATGCAATGCACTTAGCTACTACCAATAAAGATTTAACCTTACGCATTGAAGATAACGCCGAAGATGAACTCGGCTGGCTTGCCACCAGCTTTAACCAAATGATTGCTACGTTTAAAGATAACATTGCACAGGTATCTCACTCTTCAAAAGTGCTTATTCATTCAGCAGAGAAAATTTATACCTCGGCCGATACCACCGAACGCGCTATTTTAGAACAAAAGAAAAGTACCGACTCGGTAGCCGCAGCAATTAATGAACTAGAAAGCTCATCCAATGAAGTAAGAAACACCACCCATTTTGCTCAAGAAAAATCTGAGAACAGTAATGAACTAGCACAACAAAGCATGCAGGTTGCAGAGCAAACCGAACTCAGTATTAATCAATTAGCAGAAGATGTACGCCAAGCGGCAGATCAAGTAAGGCAGCTGCAAGAGCAAACGCTTGAAGTGGGAAAAGTACTTGAGGTGATCAGCAGTATCGCCGAGCAAACAAATTTATTAGCGCTTAATGCTGCCATTGAAGCTGCCCGTGCAGGTGAAGCTGGCCGAGGCTTTGCCGTTGTTGCTGATGAAGTACGTACTTTAGCAACTCGAACTCATGCATCTACTGATGAAATACGTCGCACCATTGATAAGCTGCAGTCAGAAGCCGCGCAAACCGTTAAAACCATGGGGGAGTCCTGTGCAGAGGCAGACGAAAGAGCGCAACAAGTACAGCAAGTTGCACAAGCTTTAAAAGATATTTCAGGGCAAATGAATGAAATAAATGAGCTCAATATACAAATAGCCGATGCAACAGAGCAACAAAACCAAGCTGCTGAAGAAATAAATATAAGTGTTGTTGGTATTAGCGATAACGCCGAGCAATCATTAGTGGATGCCGATGAAAATCAAAAAGTCAGTGAAGAGTTACTCAACTTAGCTCGCTCGTTAGATGAGCAGGTACGCAGTTTTAAACTTAAGCGATAATTTTAAAAGCCAGTCAATAAGCCGTTTATTGACTGGCATATCATTCTTAGCCCAGTGCTAACCAATCTCGAGGCTTTAAGAAATCTTTATATAGTAATGCCTCTGCGCTGTCTTCGGCTGGGGTATAGTTATACTCCCAACGGGCTAAAGGTGGCATCGACATTAAAATAGATTCCGTACGGCCACCGCTTTGTAAACCAAACAATGTGCCACGGTCCCAGACTAAATTAAACTCAACATAACGACCACGGCGGTATAATTGGAAGTCGCGCTGCTGCTCGGTGTACTCATCGTTTTTACGACGTTCAATAATAGGAACGTAAGCATCTAAAAAGCCATTACCCACCGATTGCATAAATGCAAAGCTTTGCTCAAAACCTAACTCATTTAAATCGTCAAAAAATAAGCCGCCTACGCCGCGGGTTTCATCACGATGTTTTAAATAAAAGTATTCGTCACACCATTTTTTATATTTTGGATAAACATCATCGCCAAATGGCTGACACACATCGTGCGCAACTTGGTGCCAATGCACTACATCTTCAAGTACAGGGTAAAACGGGGTTAAATCAAAACCACCACCAAACCACCAAATCGGTTCTTCACCTTCTTTTTCGGCAATAAAAAAGCGTACATTGGCATGGCTTGTTGGTATATGTGGGTTTTTAGGGTGAATCACTAACGATACACCACACGCATGAAAACTACGTCCTGCAAGTTCAGGCCTATGTGCAGTGGCAGAGCCCGGCATAGAGGCACCAAATACATGAGAGTAATTAACTCCGCCTTGCTCAATCACATTACCATTGGTGATAACGCGAGTACGACCACCGCCGCCCTCTTCTCGCTGCCAGCTGTCTTCAACAAATTGTGCTTTCCCATCTGCTGCTTCTAAGCCTTGGCAAATGGTATCTTGCAAAGCCATAAAGTAGGCTTTTACTTGTTTTAATAATTCGCTTTGCATAGTTAACCTCTGAATATATTGCCTGTTGTGGCATCTTTAATGGTGCTTGGTTGTGTATTACCACCTAATGGTTCATCAACATAAAAACTAACCTGATCTGCAAACTGCTGCTGCGCCTCAACAATACTTGTTACCGTTGCTTGACCAGTTAAATTTGCACTTGTTGATACCAATGGTTTACCAAACTCTTGGCATAAACGTTTAACTGTAGGATGGTTAGTTACTCTCACTGCAATAGTATCAAATTGCCCTGTTAACCACTTCGGCGTGGTTTTAGCAGCAGGCATCACCCAGGTAATAGCACCAGGCCAACTTGAAAAAATATCAGCGCGTTTGTCCATGGGCAACTTAGCGTCATCCACGTACTTTAATAATTGCCCGTAATTGTCAGCAATTAAAATAAGCCCTTTTTCAACTGGGCGTTGTTTAATATCAAGTAAACGCTCCACCGCCTGTTGATTGTCAGGATCGCAACCTAAGCCATAAACAGCTTCAGTTGGGTATAAAATAACATCGCCTTGTTCTAAGCTTGTTATTGCAGCAGATAAAGAAGAAAGGTCAGACAAAATTGTCTCCAGAGATATTTATGTTATTCAGTGGCAGCAAACTTATGCATACAGCTTTTTTGTGGGCATTGTAACACAACACCACTCGCGGCTTTTTTCTCAGTAACAACTGGCCAGTCACATACAGGACACGCTTGAGCTACAGGTTTATGATTAAGCGTATATTTACAGCTTGGGTAACAGTCGCAGGAATAGAATACTTTACCAAACTTATTACTGCGTGAAACTAAATGCCCTTTTTTACATTTAGGGCAACTAATCACAGGCTCTTCACTTGGCGTATCGTCATGCTCACTGGCAATATAATGACATTCAGGGTAACCGGTACAGCCAATAAACATACCGTAGCGGCCATTTTTCACCACCAGCGGCTTGCTACACTCTGGACACTCGCTGTCCTCAAGTACTTTTATTTCATTGCTATCATGATGTGCAAGCGGACGAATAAAATCGCACTTAGGGTAACTAGCGCAGCCTAAAAAAGGCCCAGATTTACTATTACGAATGACGAGTTCTGAACCACATTGCGGGCATATATCATATTCTTTTTCTAAGGCGTGTTTATTGGCCGAGAAAAGTGAATGATCGATCTTACTCATGTAAATCCTAGTGGTTGGTGAATTTTCGCCTAATATACCCAAAACCCTTAAAGATACAAGCTATGGCAGTCGGTTTGTTAACGCTGAAAATAATAAAACACCCAATAATGGTTAATGTAACACTTCGCTAGGCTCATCAAAAATAAGATCTTCCATTTGCTCATACGCCTGCTGAGAATCAGGGGCATTGAATAACACCATCAAAATTAACCATTTTAAATCTTCTAAAGTAATGGCTGAATTATCAAGCGCCGCCAAACGATCCATCACCATTTCACGAGTGGTGCTATTAATAACGCCGGTTTGTTCAACAAACATTAAAAAGCCACGGCATTCAGTATCAAGAACTCGACACTCGCTATCGGTAAAGATTCGCACTGCATGCTGCTCAGTGGCTAATAAATAAGGCGACTCATTACTATATTGTAATGCGGCAAGTTGATCTAACCAGTCAATAGCTTTGTTTATTTCCGGCTTGTTAAACCCAGCGCGCAGTAGCTCATCAGTAAGCTTACTTTGCTCAACAAAAACATCGCTTTCGCTGTGAACATAGTTTTCAAATAAATACATAAGAATATCAAACATATTATCCTCCAGCGCTTAATTTAATATAGCCGTCTAATACTCGCTCAATTTGATCGTCTAACTCTAAATCAAGCAATCGCGCTTGTACTTTATCAATTGGCCACTGCACTCGACGCATAATATCGTCCACACTGGTCACCTCAAACCCAATACTATTAAGTACCTCGCAATCTGAGGTTACAGCATCAGTTAACTCTTTATAGTTTAGACCAGAAGGGTATGAAAAGTTCATCTCATCAAGGATATCTGCGACGTTCTCAACCAGCTTAGCACCTTGTTTAATTAAAAAGTGGCTAGCTTGTGCAAGCGGATTTTTAATTGAACCGGGTACCGCAAAAACTTCTTTATTTTGTTCAAGCGCGTAACGTACCGTAATTAATGAGCCGCTTTTAATTTCGGCTTCAACAATTAAAACGCCTAAAGAGAGCCCTGAAATAATACGATTGCGCCGTGGGAAGTTGTGCGCATTGGCAGCCGTACCAGGCAAAAACTCACTAACCAATAAGCCTGTTGCTAATACTTGCTCTGTGAGTAACTTATGGCGTTTAGGATAGTAAATATCAACGCCTGTCCCTAGCACTGCAATGGTTTTGCCATTTCCTGACAGTGCCCCTTTATGGGCAGCACCGTCAATACCTCGCGCCATACCTGAGGTTACTGTTATGCCAGCAAGGGTTAACTGGTGTGCAAACTCAGCAGCAATTTCAAGCCCTGTAGTCGTTGCGTTTCGACTGCCAACAATGGCTATTTGCGGCGAAGCCAGCAAGCTGATATCCCCTTTACAAAAAAGTAATAGTGGCGCACTGGCTATTTGTTTTAGCTGTTCTGGGTAGGTGGTATCAAAAATACTAATAACAACAATGTTTTGTTGGCTGATCAACTGCTCATAATGTGCAACTTGCTGCCAGTTAGTGTTAAGTAAGTTGCTAGCTTGGTGAGCCGTTAAACCAATGTTTACTAGCTCAGCGTGTGATAAAGAAAACAGCGATGCTAAACTGTATTGTTGAGACAGGGCTAAGAGCGTTTTAATCCCTAGCCCTTTGCATAAGTAAAAGGCAAGCCAATGATTTAGCTTGCCACACGATTGTTCCATGTTCCCTCCTAGAACACCGACTCGCTACTTAATGAATAACTGCTAAATCTCCAATGCGAATTGGGTGCTGATTTTTAGTGATCAGCGCATAACTAACTTTGTCATACACTTTAAAAATAATCATTTCACCAACTTTTTCAGCTGGCATTTTCCACGTTATGCTGTCTTCATCAGTTTCTGAGCCGAATAATTCGCTAGTAGCCGATACCAATTTTTCTAAACGACTTGAATCTTCGGTATAGCGCGGACCTCGAGCACCATCAATTACTTTAGGTGATTGGCGTTCAATATCAAGTACATGGCCCACTTCAACTTGTTGCTCAGAGCCTAAGTTTAGCACCACCACATCCATCGTGCTAAATTCTCTCACTTCACGAGGAGATGCAATTACATGGCCCTGCAGCGGCTGGGTAGGACGATGCATATTAAAATACACTGGCAGCATCTGCCCTTCCATGGCGGGTAATAAAAAGTCACCTTGTTTAATTTCACGTTTTACTGATTCAACCCTGACTGAGGCAGGTTCGCCATTGGCGGCATCACCAGCTCTAAAGGCCCGGGCCATACCTACATAAGATGCTCTACTCGCTAGTTCTTCACCTGTTTTAGGATCGGTGTAAGGCGCTCCTTCATGGTAAATAGCATAAGCCTGATGGCGCTTTAAATTACCTTTAACATATAGAATATGATCAATAGTTTGAGTTTTAGTATTTTCGTTTGCACCTAAAATATAGGGTTTTTCTTTTACCAAATCGCTGTTTATCGCTTGTTCAAATGACAAATACGGTTTAATCAGCGCAAGCGGTAATGTAGTGATAGCGTCTTTCCCTTTAGGAGTAATACGCCCTATAGGTGATAGCTTTCTATACGCTTTATTAATTACTAAACGCGGATTACCGTCTGTATCGTAAATTAATGCTAACGCATCGCCCGGGTAAATAAGATGAGGATTGCCTATTTGCGGATTCATTTGCCATAACTCAGGCCACAGCCACGGCTCGTTTAAATATATCGCTGAGATATCCCAAAGCGTGTCACCTTTTTTTACAACGTACTGTTTAGGCGCGTCTTTTTTTATAGTTAGTACATCTGCTAGCACAGGAAAAGTAGCACTTAATGCAAGTATTATTGCAATGAATGGAGATTTCATTGAGCTTCCTCATAGTGTTTTTTCATTATTATTAATCAAAACCTGTTAAAGGGGAACGTGAATGGCTAAAATAAGAACATACGATACCCTAAATTTAAGCATAAGTGTAAAAGGTAACTATGGCTAGGTTAGAAGTTTTAAGATTTCCAGATGAACGTTTACGTACAATCGCAAAAGAAGTAACTGTTGTTGACGACCAAGTACGTGAAATCGTCAAAGATATGCTAGAAACTATGTACGACGAAAATGGTATTGGACTTGCTGCTACGCAAGTTGATATTCACCAACGTATTGTGGTGATCGATGTATCAGAAGAACGCGATGAACCACTGGTACTTATCAATCCACAAATTATCAAAAAAGATGGCTCTACCGTGAGTGAAGAAGGCTGTTTGTCAGTTCCTCATTCGTATGCAAAAGTTGACCGTGCAGAGACTGTTACCGTGGCTGCACTCAACGAAGAAGGTAAAGAGTTTGTTCTTGATGCCGACGAATTATTAGCGATTTGTATTCAGCATGAGCTTGATCACCTTCAAGGTAAATTATTTATTGATTATTTATCTCCATTAAAGCGCCAACGCATCCGTAAAAAGCTTGAAAAAGAAGCGAAGTTTGCAGCGCAATAATAAGCACCTTAGTAAATAATTAGGAAACTCAGTGACACAACCATTACGCATTATATTTGCCGGTACGCCGGACTTTGCTGCACGCCACCTGCAAGCACTCATCAATAGTGAACACCAAATTGTGGGCGTTTACAGTCAACCAGATCGTCCAGCGGGTCGCGGAAAAAAACTAAAAGCCAGTGAAGTAAAAGCGCTTGCACTAGAACATGAGCTACCTGTTTTTCAGCCGCAATCTCTCAAAACAGATGAGGCACTTGAAGAATTAAACAGCCTCAATGCCGATATCATGATTGTGGTTGCCTACGGTTTAATTTTACCTAAAGCCATTTTAGATGCCCCGCGTTTAGGGTGTTTAAATGTGCATGGCTCTATTTTACCGCGCTGGCGTGGTGCCGCGCCTATTCAACGTGCTATTTGGGCAGGCGATCAGCAAACCGGTGTAACGATAATGCAAATGGATGAAGGGCTAGATACCGGCGATATGCTGCATATTAGCCGCTGCCCTATTGATAATACTGAAACCAGTGCCAGCTTATACACTAAGCTTGCTGAACTCGGGCCTGATGCATTAATCGATACCATAAATCGTTTAGCCAACGGGGAAATAACGCCTGAACCACAAAACGATACCGATGCCAATTACGCTAAAAAACTCTCAAAAGACGAAGCCAACATTGATTGGTCTATGGATGCCGAGCAAATCGAGCGCAACATTCGTGCCTTTAACCCATGGCCAGTATGCTTTACCCAAATGAGTGGTAATACGGTAAAAATATACCAAGCAAATGTGGTTGAACAATCAGGCGCATCTGGCACTGTCTTAGCAAGTGATAAAAACGGTATCGTTGTGGCTTGTGGTAAACACGCTTTATCTATTGGCGAATTACAACCACAAGGCAAAAAGCCAATGGCAATTAATGATTTTTTAAACGGTCGTAGCGATTGGGTCACACCCGGCACTGTATTAGGCGAAAATAATGAGTAATGTAAGCAATGTCAGAGCGCTAGCCGCTGAAACTTTATATAACGTGGTTGATAAAGGAGCATCGCTTAATCAAGAACTTCCTTTCGCTAGCCAAGGCCTATCACCTAAAGATAAAGCTTTACTGCAGCAAATTTGCTACGGAGTATTACGTTACTTACCTAGCCTAGAAAATTATTGCCAGCATCTAGTCGAGCAACCGCTTAAAGGCAAACGTCGTATTTTCCAGTTTTTATTGTATGTGGGCATTTACCAACTACAACACATGCGTGTACCGCCGCATGCAGCAATTAGCGAAACGGTTAATGCGTTACAACAACTGCGTGCTCTTGGCTTAAAAGGGCTTATTAACGCCATTTTACGAAGCTTTCAGCGTCAGCAAGTTGAGCTTGAAGAAAAAGCCAAACAAATTCCGGTATGTTTATACAACCACCCAAATTGGTTTATAAAGCAAGTAAAAGAAGCCTATCCAGATCACTGGGAAGACATTCTAGAAGCAAACCAACAGCAAGCGCCAATGTGGCTGCGAGTGAATCAATCGCAGTTTAGCACCCAAGAATATAGCGAAATGCTAACCGCTAACGATATTGAACATACTCTAAACCCTGATTTTATTGATGGCATTAAACTAAGCAAACCACGCGATGTGTTTTCACTTCCTGAGTTTGATACCGGTGCTTGTTCAGTACAAGATGCGGCAGCGCAGCTTGCAGCTCGCTACCTAGACCCACAAAATGGTGATGCAATACTTGATGCCTGTGCAGCGCCTGGTGGTAAAACCTGCCATATTTTAGAGCTTGCCGATGCAGATGTGCTCGCGCTTGATAGCGATGCCACACGATTAGAACGTGTTAAACAAAACTTAGAACGAATTGGTTTGGGAGCCGACTTACAATGTGGTGATGCATCGCAACCTCACACTTGGTGGGATGAAGATCAGTTTGATCGTATTTTGTTAGATGTACCCTGCTCTGCAACGGGCGTAATTCGTCGTCATCCAGATATAAAATGGCTACGTCGCGCATCCGACATTAACGACTTATCGACCCTACAAGGCGATATACTCGATAGCATTTGGCCATTGTTAAAACCAGGTGGCACATTAGTGTATGCAACTTGCTCGGTACTTCCTCAAGAAAACCAACAACAAGTTGCTAAGTTTTTAGCTAATAACGACGATGTGGAGCATATTCCTCTGCACAGCGAAGACACAAAAACCACACCAGGCTTACAGCTTTTGCCAGGTGAAAGTGACGGTTTTTACTACGCTAAATTAGTTAAAAAAGCCTAGTATTGCAACGCAACACATTTAACTACCTCGCTTTGAGGTAGTTATTATTTTGATGTAATTAGTATTAATAATACGGGTACATAATGAAAATAATCATACTCGGTGCTGGACAAGTTGGCGGCACACTCGCAGAAAACTTAGTGGGTGAACAAAACGAAATAACCGTAGTTGATATCGACGGTAACCGCTTGCGTGAACTGCAAGATAAATACGATTTACAAGGTGTTGCAGGCCACGGCGCCCACCCTGACGTGTTGAGTCGCGCAGGAGCTGAAGATGCCGATATGATTATCGCCGTAACCAGCTCAGATGAAGTAAACATGGTGGCATGCCAAGTTGCTTACAGTATTTTTAATACGCCAACCAAAATTGCCCGCATTCGCTCTGAGCAATATTTAAAATACCGCGAAAAACTCTTTCATAATGATGATTTACCTGTCGATCATTACATAGCCCCAGAAGCACTCGTAACTAAATATATTCGCCGTTTGATAGATTACCCTGGTGCATTACAGGTACTACAATTTGCCGACGGCATGCTCTCTTTAGTGGCTGTAAAAGCCTACTATGGCGGTTTATTGGTAGGCTATGCCCTATCTACACTTAAGCAACATATTCCTAATGTAGAAACCCGAGTAGCCGCTATTTACCGTCAAGGCAAGGCAATAAAACCGCAGGGTACCACCGTAATAGAAGCCGACGATGAAGTATTTTTTATTGCCGCCACCAAACATATTCGTGCGGTAATGAACGAGCTACAAAAACTGGAACGCTCGTACAAAAAAATTATGATAGCCGGTGGCGGTAATATTGGTGCAGGCCTAGCCCGTTCACTGGAAAGAAACCACAGCGTTAAATTATTAGAACGCAGTAAAGAGCGCGCAGAGCAACTCTCTGAAATGCTCGACAACACAGTGGTATTTTGTGGTGATGCGTCCGATCAAGAACTGCTCTCTGAAGAACACATTGAACAAGTTGATGTTTTTATTGCCGTTACTAACGATGATGAAGTGAATATTATGTCGGCCATGCTCGCAAAACGCATGGGGGCACAAAAAACCATGGTGCTTATTCAACGAGGTGCTTACGTTGATTTAGTACAGGGCGGCGAAATAGATATTGCTATTTCACCACAACAAGCGACTATTTCTGCGTTACTTACGCACGTGCGCCGAGGCGACATTGTAAACGTGTATTCACTGCGTAAAGGGGCTGCAGAAGCCATAGAGGCAGTTGCCCATGGTGATGAAAACACATCTAAAGTAGTGGGTCGCGCGATTGCAGATATTAAATTGCCAGCAGGTACCACAATAGGTGCAATTGTACGTAATGACGATGTACTAATTGCCCACGACGACACGATAATTCTATCAGGCGATCATGTAATTATGTTCTTAATTGATAAAAAGCACATTAACGTGGTTGAAAAGTTATTCCAAGTTAGCGCAATCTTTTTATAAGTAACCCCTCCTTTTTATTCACAACGTGCTTGTAAGTAAAAAGGAGAATGCTTAAATCTAAATGAAAATCATTATCAAAAGCATTTACTAGTAAAGAAAAATCCATTAGTCTCTTCTTGCTCGATTATCAAGCAGCGACATCTACTGATGTGAAAAGTTAATTTCACGTTTTTAAATAAAAATGGATTTCAAATGATACACCTACTCTCAAAGAAAAATTCTCCCGTAACTCATTACACTCTGGTTGGTCTTTTATTTTCAGCAGTTTCAACTCAAACGCTCGCCCACACTAGCAAAGATATCGAAAGGTTAACCGTTATTGGAGAGCAAGCGAACGGCTATAAAGTTAATTCCATGAGCTCTGCAACAGGTCTTGAGCTATCACATTTGCAAACACCGCAATCAACGATAGCGATAACAAGCGATTTTATGGCAGACCAACAACTAAACACCGCAATTGAAGCTATAACCAGTGTAACAGGCATAAATGCTCGAGAAGCAGATAATGGCAAGTTTTCTATTTCAGCCCGAGGTATTAGTGTCACCAGCATACTTTATGATGGCATAGCAACCACCTATGACACCCGCTTTAATTATGGAGATAACCTAACCGATACCGCAATTTATGATCGTATCGAAATAGTTAGAGGAGCAACGGGGCTAATGCTGGGCGCAGGTAACCCTTCGGCAGCAATTAATTTGATACGTAAACGTCCAACTGCAAACACTCAAATAAATCTTACTGCTTCATTAGGCTCATGGGACAACTACCGTGCGATGGTGGATGTGTCGGGAAGCATAAATAATAGCGAAAGTATAAGAGGACGGGCTGTTGTTGCTTATCAAGATAGACACTCATATCAAGATCGCTTCTCGCAAACCAGTCAAACATTGTATGGCATTATTGAGGCAGATCTTTCTAACAGTACTTTATTGACTCTTGCTGTTGATAATCAATCGACAACTCCTAAAGGAACAATGTCAGGCGGTTTGCCTATTTTTTATAGTGATGGCTCCCGCACTGCTTATGACAGAGGTGCTTCAACGGCTCAAGATTGGGCCTCTTCTCGAACCGATGCACTTAATGCGTTTATTCGTCTAGAGCATTACTTTAACGCTAACTGGCAGCTAACCGCTAATTATGTCTATGGTGATAACGACCTAGACTATGATGTGTTTTGGGTAAAAGGAGAGCCCGATCCTATAAACAACACAGGAATGAAACCCGGTTCTATAAACTATATTGATGCAAACAGAACGCAGGATACCTATGAGGTCGAACTCAATGGTCGGTTTAATTGGCTGGGCCAAAGTCACCAACTGCTATTTGGTTATAATACCCAAGAGCAACAGTTTTCTACCCCTTATTATGCTAGTCAACAAAGTGACTATATTATCGGCGATTTCACTGACTCTAGTTATAGCATTGCAAAACCAAATTGGCAGTCAGAAGCGGCTTACGGCTCTTATGGCACAACTAAACAAGATGCACTTTATGTTGCTGCACAACTAAATATAACCGATGCCTTGTCTTTAATTGTTGGAAGCCGGTTAAATCAATGGCAAACCAATCAAGATAATTTTGGTCGCATGCATGATTATAAAATAAGTGATGAACTAACTAATTATTTTGGGGCAACTTATGAACTGACACAGAGTTGGGCTTTGTATGCTAATTACACTGATATTTTTACACCACAAAGTCGAGTTGATAAAAATGGACATTATTTAAGCCCTATTGAAGGTAAGAATTATGAACTTGGCATAAAAGCTTCTGTACTTGATGAACGTTTAGACATATCCCTTTCTGGATTTAAAATTTATCAAGATAATGTAGGCGAGTACACGGGAGATACCATTGCAGAAACACTTCAGGCCATCTACAAGCCCATTGACGGCACATTAACTCAGGGCTACGAGCTAGAAATCAACGGAAAATTAACCGACAACTGGAACGCTTATTTTGGCTATACCCATAGTAAAGGCGAAAAACCGGATAATACGGTATTAAATACCACCAACCCAAAAGATCAATTTAAACTTTTTACTAGCTATCAACTCTCAGGTGCATTAGACAATCTAAAAGTGGGTGGTGGCTATCGCTGGCAAAGCAATAGCTATGATGAAGTTAACAACCCTGTTTATGGTGCTGTTGAGGTGAACCAGCCTAGTTATGGTATTGCTAGCCTAATGGCGAATTATCAAATGAATGAGCAATTATCTGTTAGCCTAAATATCGATAACTTATTTGATAAGCATTATTACAGTCAAATTGGGTTCTATAACCAATATCGTTATGGCAAGCCAAGAAGCTTCTCTCTCCAACTTAAATATAGTCTCTAACAAGCACAAAAAAGCCGCTGACTATTAAGCGGCTTTAGTGGAGTATGATGGGGTAATACTTATTGTACTCTTGCAAACTCTTCTTTAGAAAGTTCACCATTTCCGTCAGTATCTAAGTCATCAAAAATATTCATGAGTTGTTTATTAGACGCAGCTTCCTGCTGACTAATTACACCGTCGCCATTGCTATCAAAAGAGGCAAAGTCTACTGCTGCGTATGCCGCTGATGATGATGCTAATACTAAAATCGCAAGTGTGGTATTTAATGCTTTCATAATAAGTCTCCTTAAAGAGGGAAATCCTTTTCTGAGATCCCTGTGCAATGAAAAAAGTTAAAAATTAAAAGTTTGCAAACTCAGCTTTAGAAAGCTCACCATTACCGTCAGTATCAAGCTCAGTAAATGCGGCCGTTAAATCAGCATTTACAGCAGCTTCGCTTTGACTAATAACCCCATTACCGTCGGCATCAATTGTGTCAAAGTCGCTAGCGGCAAAGGCCGCTGATGAAGAAGCTAGCGCGATCAGTGCGAATGTTTTGTGTAATGTTTTCATAATTTAATCCTTCAAAATGTAATGCTTTGTGCTATTGGAAATGTCAGGCTATAACCGTCCTTGTCATTCTTTTTCACAGGCTCCCTTGCCTACTTAGGTTGTCTTTGGCAACTCAGAATATACCCAGCTTTAGCTTATGCTTTAGAAAATTCTGCTTTTGATAGCTCACCGTTTTGGTCTGTATCAAGCTCTGAGAACATGCTCATTAGCTTTGCATCAACTGATGCCTCACTTTGGCTAATAGCACCGTTACCGTCGGTATCAAGTGTATCAAAATCGCTGGCAGCAAAAGCTGCTGATGAAGAAGCCAATGCGATAAGTGCGAATGTTTTGTGTAATGTTTTCATAATGAGTATTCCTTAAAATCGTTTAAATAATGTGGGAGATTTAGCTCCCAAAGTTTAATAGCTTAGGATTATGCT
Organism: Pseudoalteromonas sp. 11L1; assembly: GCF_055397545.1. The sequence continues at coordinate 721,507 of NZ_AP041141.1, forward strand.
TTAGAGAACTCTTCTTTTGATAGCTCACCGTTTTGGTCAGTATCAAGCTCTGAAAATAGGCTCATTAGTTTTGCATCAACTGATGCTTCGCTTTGACTGATCGCGCCGTTGCCGTCAACGTCTAGCGTATCAAAATCGCTTGCTGCAAAAGCAGCTGATGAAGAAGCCAATGCGATAAGTGCTAAAGTTTTGTTAATGCTTTTCATAATCAATCTTCCTTCAAAGTTTATGTTTTGTGCGATTAAGTGTTTTACTTCAAATCACGTTTCGTTCAATACAACCTGACTATTACAACTTCGATGCCAAAAATTAAAAGCTGCATCTTTTCAATAGGTTAAGCTAAAAACAGCTTTGGGTGGCGTTATTTCATTCGTTATTTTGTTGCTTTTTAGCAACAGCAAACAAAGCAAAAAGATTAAAGCCTTATAAAACAACTGGTTGGTTTTTATAAAAACACCACACGATCAGTGAAAAACCACTTACAAAGCGAGTTAATTAAACAAAAAGGAAGGTGAGTTGAGATTTATTTTGTTATAAATAAAAAAATCATAATTAAAAAATAGATTTAAGTTACTGTTTTTAAATAGTTTAAAAATAAATTTAAGATGACGTTGAAAATTTACAGCCGCACAAGGCTATTTGTTGCAAAATGACGAAATCACGTGAGTATGCTGAGCTTATAATAGAAGCTTGTTCAACTTGATATGCCCCTAAACTATTTCAACTTCAAGCGCACTAGGGTCAATAAAGTGATCCCCCATTAACGCTTTCATTTGCTCTTCACTGGCAAATAATCGAATACCACAACAGATACCACTAGCATGTTTTTTTACACTGCAGACTTGCCCCTCATGCTTAGTATCACCATCAAATACAACCGTACAGCGCATGTCTTTTAACTCATCGAGTTCTTGGGTTGTTTTAATATCAAACATTACCCCGGTGAGCGAAATGTCTTTTATAACCCCTTCAAAGGGAGGCTGCTCATCGGTTAATGTTAACTTAGCAGGAAACAACGTAGGTATGCGTGCTTGTGAGCGAAGCCCAAACAACTGTACTTGTGAAGGGTATTGAATAAACAACAATTTAGCAGGATGAGAGGCAACAGACATAAGTTGCTGACGAAACGCAATAATGTGCCCACCACTGCCCTCTATAAGCGCCCTTACCACCACCATAACACCATCACGCAAGTAATCACTTGCCATAGGGAGTCGCTTAGCGCTGGGATAGTTTAAAATAATAAATTTGTTTTCTAATAAACCAATAAACTCCGTTTTTACACGTCGGCTACTGGTTGGTGTCAGTATTTCTACATCGACTATGCCACCGGTGACGATTTGGTTTAACTTTTCCAAATTGGTTTTTTGCATAGTTCCTTCCTAATATTTAAAACATTATCCACGCCAAAATGTTGGGGTAAATAATACTAACAGTGTAAATATCTCTAATCGGCCGAATACCATAGCGACTGTTAGTATCCATTTAGCGGCATCACTAATCGCACCATAATGAGAGGCTACGTCACCCAAACCTGGGCCCAAGTTATTAAGGCATGCTGCCGTCGCAGAGAATGCGGTAATGTTGTCTAACCCTGTGCCCATTAACGCTAACATTATAATAATAAAGACTAGTGCATAAGCTGAGAAAAAGCCCCATACCGCTTCAACTACTTTGTCGGGTAAGGCTTTACGCCCGAGTTTTATTGAATATATTGCTCGAGGATGTACTAAGCGGTTAAGCTCGCGCACCCCTTGCAAGTACAACAAAAACACACGAACAACTTTCATACCACCACCGGTAGAACCCGCACAGCCGCCAATAAAGCTAGAAAAAATAAGTAAAATAGGTAAAAACAACGGCCAAGCTGAAAAATTATCTGTGGCAAACCCAGCAGTACTACTAATAGACACCGCTTGAAACAACGCCTGATCGAGGGTTTCATCACCATTTGCATAAACATCATGAGACGAAAGCACAGTAAAGCAAATTACCACCAGCGCTAACTGAATACATAAGAATACTTTAAATTCAGGGTCACGAATGTACACGCTAATATTACGACTCGCTACAGCGGCATAATGTAGTGAAAAGTTAATAGCGGCTATAATTAAAAAGAACACACAAATAAAGTTAATTACAGGGCTATCAAAGTGCCCCATTGACGCGTCATAAGTAGAAAAACCACCAATAGCAACTGTAGAAAAGGCATGGCATATAGCGTCAAACCAGTTCATCCCTGCGCTCCAATACGCCAAAGTACACGCAAGAGTAATAGATACGTAAATATACCAGAGGTGCTTAGCTGTATCGGCAATACGCGGGGTCATTTTGGAGTCTTTTACTGGGCCAGGAATTTCAGCTCGGTACAACTGCATACCACCGACGCCAAGCATTGGCAGTATGGCTACTGCTAATACAATGATCCCCATCCCACCAAACCACTGTAATTGCTGGCGATAAAATAATACCGATTTAGGCAAGTATTCTATGCCAGTTAATACGGTCGCCCCTGTGGTAGTTAAGCCTGAGAAAGCTTCAAACACTGCATCGGCCAAAGAGAGGTTGGGTTCTTGTAAAAATATCAGCGGCAATGACGCAAACGCCCCTAGTACCAACCAAAACAAAACCACAATTAAGAAGCCTTCGCGTGCTTTTAAATCACCATGCTCATGCCTATTTGGATAGTAAGCCATTAAGCCAATAATAACGCTAAATATAAAGGCTAAAACAAACGGTACCCCTCCGCCATCTTTATAAATTAAAGACACGAGTGCTGGTGGCACCATTGTAATACTAAATAGCGCGACCAGTTGGCCAAGAATTTTTATGATGGTACGAAATTGCATTGAGCGTATCGCTTTTTTATTAGTAAATTAAAATAACTACTGTATGACTCGAAAATTTAATCTGTAGTGATTAAATAGGATGGATGTAAGACTATTACTCTTTGATTGTTAACTCAACTGCGCCGTGACTTAAATCAAAAATATCTTTGCATGCTTGCTGTGCTTGGCGGCTATCAATAGTAATACTCCACTCAATATTTGCCGTAAACTGCTTTTCAATATTAAGTACCTGAAAGTTGGTTTTTAAGTGCTGTTCTATTGCGCCTTGCATACTGTATTCACTAAAGCCAACCAGCTCAATGCTGGGTACTTTTACCACTGTTTGTAATTTTGCTAAGGCATTATTAAGTGAGCCACCATAAGCACGAACTAATCCACCGGTACCAAGCTTTATACCACCAAAATATCGTGTTACCACAGCAGTTACTTCACCTAGACCAGAGCCCACCAGCACGTTGAGCATAGGTTTACCGGCGGTGCCATTTGGCTCTCCATCGTCAGAAAAACCATAAACATGGCTTCCACCAGGATTACCCGCAACATGCGCCCAACAATTATGGCGTGCATCACTGTATTTTTCTTCAATGTTTTTAATAAAGGCTTTCGCAGAGTTTAAATCAGGCGTGTGGCCTATATGCACAATAAAGGTACTTTTTTTAATTTCTTCTTGATGAAAAACATCGTCGGCTGGGTATTTATATTCTGACATAGCGCTTACTTGGCTGTTAAATTAAAAATGGGGCCAACAGGCCCCTTTCGTGAATAATATAAACTGTTATTAGTTAAATATTAGTCGAGTAATAAATCACGCGTCATATTTTCTAGGCTGTCTTCGTGAACAATAATATTATCTTCAATACGAATGCCGCCAAATGGTTTAAACGCTTCTACTTTTTCCCAGTTAATAAACTGCTTGTTGTCTGTTTGTGCTAAATCACCCAACAAAGAGTCGATAAAGTACAAACCTGGCTCAATAGTAAACACTTGGTTTTTCTCAATTAAGCGAGTGCAGCGTAAAAATGGATGACCCTCTGGTGGTGCCTGATGTGCACCGGTTTCATCACGCATAAAGCCACCTACATCATGTACCTGTGCACCTAAATGATGCCCTAAGCCATGAGGAAAGAAGGTTGAGGTAATTTGACGCTCAACAATTTCAGCTGCAGGTAACTTAACAATATCAAAGTCACTTAGTAACTGTGCAATGCGGTTATGGCAGTCAATGTGTAGCTCGCCATACAGTACACCTGGTTTTAAGCTTTTGCCTAACTCAATCTGATGCGCCGTCATTGCTTTAACTAGATCAGCAAACTCACCTTGCTTTTTAAAGTCGTAGGTACGGGTAATATCTGCAGCGTAACCATTAAAGTTAGCGCCCGCATCAATTAAAAATGAGTTATGTGTTTGCGGTGCTTTTGGCTCAAAATGGGTGTAGTGCAAAATAGCGCAGTTTTCGTTAAGGGCCACAATGTTGCCATATGGCATTTCATTTTCGCTTTGACGCGTTGCCATTAAGTACGCCTGCTGAATATCAAACTCGCTACCACCATTAAAAAACGCATCACGCGCCGCTTTGTGGCCATCTACTGCAATACGGTTCGCATTACGTAAACATTCAAGTTCATATTGCGTTTTATAAGCACGGTGATAATGAATATAGTTAAGTACTGGCTCAGGATTCATAATGCTAAAACCAAGTGCTTGGGCCACTTCTAGGTATTCACCAATGTAGGCAAATTTAGCTTTATCGTAAGGAAGTAGCTTTTCAACCTGATCAGGCTTTAGTAGCAATTCAATATCGAAGTACTCTGCCCAAAAATCTCTTGGTTCATCAGGTACTTTGTGCCAAAAATCAATTGGACGATAAAAAATAAGCTTTGGCTTATCGCTACCATTTACCACAATCCAGCAATGTGGATTATCAATAACCGGTAACCACGCTTTAAAATGGGGGTTAACTTTAAACGGGTAATACATATCATCTAAAAATTGGCGCTTAGCTTGGCCTGAATGAATGACTAATCCTTCTAACCCTTCTTGCTCACAAATAGTACGTGTACGCTGCTGCAATGTTGCAATATGTTCGGCGTATAATACGGCTAATTTTTCCATAATAAACCCATCTGTTAAATTTAACTTGCTCTGAGTCTATCACTTATAAACAAAGCGCTCAAAAAAGAGGGATAGTTACCGTGTAAATATCCCTCTGCTGTTGTAGATTTATTTTTACTACCCGCCCATGGTCATCTCTAATAGTGGCGCGAGTAAATTCCCCTCTCGGCCAAGGCGAGTATGGTAAACCTGCCGATACGCAAATACGTTTTTTACGTAGTCTCGAGTTTCTCTATATGGAATAAGCTCAACCCATAACTCTGCGGGCATCGCTTCTTCTGGTAACCAACGCTTAATTCGATGATACCCGGCGTTATAGGATGCTGTTGCCAATACCTCATTACCGTGATTTTTCTTTTTTAAATACTGTAAATAACGGGTGCCAAGTCGAATATTGGTTTTTGGCTGATACAACCGATGGTTAGATACATCGCCTTTGTTAATATATTTTGCGGTGCTTGGTAATAACTGCATTAACCCGCGTGCATTTGCATGAGAACGGGCATCGGGTGCAAATGAGCTTTCTCGACGCGCAATAGCGATACTCCAAGTTAAATCTATTTTGCTACGCTTACTGTAGCGCTCAAACATGTCTTGAAACGCAAATGGAAAACGCAAATCAACATAATCCCATGCTTTTATTTTTGCTAGGGTAAATATTGTACTATCAAACCAATCAAGTTCTGCCGCAAGCACTGACGCTGCTAGCTTTTCATCATCTTCAGAAGTGTTGGTTAAATAATTCCATTCACGTCTGGCCGCTGTAAATCGCTCAAGTTCATATAGTGCCTTAGCACGCTTAAAGCCTGGTGCATTACTGACTTTTGTTACTAAGGCTTGATTTACATTGACTGGTAGCTCATTTAAATCAACCGGTAACCCTAAGCGAGCAGCGGCTAAAAAACCGTAATAATCACGGTTAGCGGCTACCTTGCTCCAAATTACCTTAGCTTTTTCATGATCTGCGCGTTTGTCATAACTATAAGCAAGCCAATACTGTTGCCCTAAGCTAAGATTTTCTTTACCGGTAAAAAATGCCGCAATGCCTTCCCAATCTTGAGTTTTAAGCATATTGGCTAGTTGCCATTGCATTAATTTACGATCTTGACGCGCTTTAGGGACTTTATTTAAATAAAAGCTCGCCTGGCTATGGCCGCTCGACGCCAACGACAGCGCAAAGGTATAATATACATCCGCCTTTTCATCATCAGCAAAATCAAACATGCCTTCAATTTTTTGCCACGCCTTTAATGCCAGCTCTTTATCACGCCAAATTAAACGCTTAATACCATAAAGCGCTATTTCCCCTTCTTTGGCTGTTTTACGTTTATAGCGGTAAAGGCCTGCAGCAGCACTAGGATCGCGCCTTACCTTGGAATATAAATCAGCTAAATAACGCTCCTTGGCTGGCAATAAGGTTTTTAAATAAGGCAATAAACGATAAGAGCCCCCTTGTGCCGCTAAAGTAACACGCTGCCACACAACATCAGGGGTTAAATAACCATTTTGTCGCCAACGCTTAAAAAGCCCGTCACATTCACTAGGTTGTGACTCGCCTACCGTCCAAATATCGGTTACCTGCGAGAGTATTGCTTTTTTAGGCGCTCCTAAGTCAAGCTGATAACTAAGATGGGTACAACTAAGCTCAGTGTCAGAGGTTTCACGGTAGTTTTTAATAAATGCTGCTTTTTTATTTCTGCGCTTTAAATAATTTAACCATGCTTTGCGCACTGGCCACTCTAATGGCGTGTGTTCATAAATAGTGAGGAAGTTTTCTATTTCTGTTTGGTGTTTTAAACTGGGGTAGCGCTGCCAATAGGCTTTTTCTACATAGGGCTTAAGTGGGTGAGACAATGAGTCTACCGCTTCTTTAAAGCTTTTATAATCGCCATAACGGGCTTGTTTTTCTGCATCTAAAAATGCATCAAGTTCAGTATTTGCGTTGGCAGAGGGTAAAGATAAAAATAGAGTCGCTGCCGCTACGCTTAATAAATATTTTTTCATAATGTCCTTTAGGGCATAGTAACCTTCAAGGCTGACAAGGGTGTGGCTAAGGGTAAATAGAAAACAGCGCAGGCACTGTAACTCTATTTATTTACTTTGATAAAACCCAAGCTATAAACACCAAGACAGCGCAATAAAATGAATAAAGAAAACTTTCAAACCCACCTTAGCACCAAACCAGCTATATTTTAACCAGACGTTTGTAACCAAGATAAATTTTTCGTTGCATTTTTAATTTAAAGCAAGCACACTGGTCTGAATATGAACTCATCGTACCAGTCTTAGTTCATCAACTAGGGAGAATAATAATGTTATATAAAAGCGATTCCTTTGAAGTTAGCTTCGTGAAGGAAAACATCGCCGAGTTTAAGTTTTGTGCTACAGGTTCTGTAAACACATTATCTCAACAAACTCTTTCAGATTGCGCGGCAGCATTAAAAGAATTAGCCGCTAACACTGATATTAAAGGCATGATTTTTACCAGTGATAAAGACCACTTTATTATTGGTGCCGATATCTTCGAATTTTTACCTACTTTTACTAAGCCTGAAGCAGAATTAGTAACGTGGATCAAAGATGCAACTGACGTTTTTGATGCAATTGAAGACTTACCATTCCCAACACTCAGTGTTATAAACGGCTTGGCGCTTGGCGGCGGCTGTGAGTGGGCACTTGCTACCGATTATCGTGTTGCAAGTGACTCAGCAAAAATGGGCTTACCAGAAGTTAAATTAGGCATAATGCCTGGTTTTGGCGGTACAGTGCGCCTTCCGCGCATTATTGGTGCCGATAACGCGATGATGTGGATCACCACAGGTAACGAAAATCGCGCTGCTGACGCCCTTAAAGTAGGTGCATTTGACGCGGTAGTTAGTGCCAACAAACTACAAGAGTCAAGTTTAGCAACACTAGAATTAGCGATTGCTGGCAAGCTAGATTGGCAAGCAAAACGTGCTGTAAAATTACAACCGCTTAAATTAAACCGTGTTGAGCAAGGCATGAGCTTTGCAATGGCAGAAGGTATGGTAATGGGTAAAACCAAAGGCCACTATCCTGCTCCAGTTATGGCAGTTCGCACTATTAAAGCAGCAGCAAACAGCTCACGCGCCGAAGCAATGGCGATTGAAAATGCCAACTTTGCAAAACTAGCACGTACTAGTGAAGCTGCTGCTCAAACGGGTATCTTTTTAGCAGACCAATACATTAAAGGTAAAGCACGTAAATTTGCTAAACACAGCGATGTAGAAATTAAACAAGCGGCAGTATTAGGCGCAGGTATCATGGGTGGCGGTATTGCATACCAGTCTGCTTATAAAGGCACACCAATCATAATGAAAGACATCCAACAGGATGCGCTAGATTTAGGTATGGGTGAAGCATCTAAACTATTAGGTGCAAAAGTGAAGCGCGGCCACATGCCGATGGAAAAAATGCTAGCAACGCTTAGCAAAATCAAGCCAACGCTTAACGATGCAGACCTACAAAACGCCAACATTATTGTTGAAGCCGTAGTAGAAAACCCTAAAGTGAAGCAAGCCGTACTTGCTGATCTTGAAAAGAATATGCCAGAAGGCACGGTACTTACGTCAAACACATCGACTATTTGTATCGACCTACTTGCAGAAGCGCTTGAAAAGCCAGAAAACTTCTGTGGTATGCACTTTTTCAACCCAGTACCTAAAATGCCATTAGTTGAAATTATCCGTGGTGCAAAAACCTCAGATAAAACGATTAATGCCGTGGTTGATTATGCCCTCAAACTAGGTAAATCACCGATTGTTGTTAACGATTGCCCAGGCTTTTTTGTAAACCGTGTTTTATTCCCTTACTTTGCTGGCTTTAGCAAATTAGTGGTTGAAGGCGCTAACTTTGCAAAAGTAGATAAAGTAATGGAAAACGTATTTGGCTGGCCGATGGGTCCGGCGTACCTACTTGATGTTGTAGGTATTGATACGGCTTATCATTGTACTGGCGTAATGGCTGACGGTTTCCCTGAGCGTATGGCACGTGCAGATAAAGACCCAGTGACTGTTTTTGCTAACGAAAAACGTTTTGGTCAAAAGAACAAAGCAGGTTTCTATAAGTACGAAACAGATCGTCGCGGTCGTCTTAAAAAGTCACATGACCAAACAGCGATTGAACTACTTGCACCTATCACAGACGCACCAAAAGAATTTGATAAACAAGAAATCATTGACCGTTGTATGATCCCAATGCTCAACGAAGTACTACTTTGTTTACAAGAAGGCATTGTTGCTTCTCCTCAAGAAGCTGATATGGCACTTGTATACGGTGTTGGTTTCCCTCCATTTAGAGGCGGCGCGTTCCGTTACTTAGATCAAACAGGTTTAGCTAACTTTGTTGCAGCAGCAGACAAATACGCTCACCTAGGTGCGATTTACCAAGTATCAGAGCAAACTCGCAAGTGGGCTGAAGAAGGCCGTGTTTTCTATAAGGTGGAAGGTTAATATCATGAATAATCCAGTAATTGTAGATTGTATCCGTACACCAATGGGTCGCTCAAAAGGCGGCGTATTTAAAAACAAACGTGCGGAAGACTTAAGCGCTCATTTAATGAAAGGCTTATTAGAACGTAATCCAGCAGTTGACCCTGCGTCAATTGACGATATTTATTGGGGCTGTGTACAGCAAACATTAGAGCAAGGCTTTAACGTTGCACGTAACGCATCTCTACTTGCGGGCATTCCACATTCAGTGCCAGCAACCACAGTTAACCGTTTATGTGGCTCATCAATGCAAGCATTGCATGACGCTGCTCGCGCAATTATGACTGGCGCTGGCGACACATACCTAATTGGTGGTGTTGAGCACATGGGTCACGTACCTATGACTCACGGTAACGACTTTCACCCAGGCTTAGCTACATCAATTGCACAAGCATCTGGCTCTATGGGTTTAACCGCTGAGTACCTTGCAACACTTCACGGTATTAGCCGTGAGCAACAAGATGAATTTGCTTACCGCTCGCATCAACGTGCACATGCTGCAACAGTTGAAGGCCGTTTCCGCCGCGAAATTTTAGCAATGGAAGGTCACGATGCTGAAGGTTCACTTATTCTTGTTGAAGATGATGAAGTAATTCGTCCAGAAACAACGGTTGAAGGTTTATCGCAGCTACGTCCAGTATTTAACCCTGCTACGGGTTCTGTTACTGCGGGCACATCTTCTGCACTTTCTGACGGCGCATCAGCCATGTTAGTAATGAGCGAAGAAAAAGCAAAAGAACTGGGCTTACCAATTCGTGCACGTATTCGCGCTATGGCTGTTGCCGGTTGCGATCCATCAATCATGGGTTACGGTCCAGTACCTGCAAGTAAAAAAGCATTAGCACAAGCCGGTATTACCATTGATGACATTGACGTAGCTGAGCTTAACGAAGCATTCGCAGCACAATCACTACCTGTGCTTAAAGACTTAGGCTTAGCTGATGTAGTTGACGAAAAAGTTAACTTGAATGGCGGCGCTATTGCACTTGGTCACCCTCTGGGTTGTTCGGGTTCACGTATTAGCACCTCGCTTATTCACTTAATGGAAGACAAAAACGCAAAATACGGTTTAGCAACTATGTGTATTGGTTTAGGCCAAGGTATTGCTACTGTATTTGAACGTGTTCAAGACTAATTAGTGTTGAATATGTAAAACCATCTTGGTGATTAAAAGGCGAACTAGCGCAAGTTAGTTCGCCTTTTTTATGCCACCAGCTTTTGCAGGTTTAAAATGAATAATGTGATCGGGTGCATTAAACTTATTTCAGATTATCTATTAATAAGTTGAGCTGTTTTGTTATACGTAAAATAGTTAACCAACAGCTTTATTTACGCTAAACTACCCGACCTAACCAAGCCGCGACTATTTTTACAGGTAATTTTTATGAGCTTTGATAACCCCGATCACCAATTAGATGCCATCGGCCTTCGTTGCCCAGAGCCGGTGATGATGGTACGCGCTGCGATTCGTAAAATGAGCGATGGTGAAACACTGCTTATTATTGCCGACGACCCTTCAACCACCCGCGACATCCCCAGCTTTTGTACCTTTATGGATCACACGCTAGTGGCTAAAGAAGTTGAAGAAACACCGTATAGGTATTTGGTGAAGAAAGGGTTGTAATCAGCTATCAGCTAAAAATTAAAAAACCGTGTTTGTTAAATCAAGCACGGTTTTTTATTTTATATTTAAGCTAACGACTGACTGCTTATAGCTTACTGCTCTTACTTCTTAGTTATCGTTACTTGCGGCTTATCGTAGTCACTAAAATCAATGCTGACTATGTACGACCCTTTGATTGCGGGTGTGTAACTAAAGTAGTTGTAAATAGTGCTGCAATCGGCGCGCGTTGATTGGCCAAGTGTTAGGCTTTGCCCTGATGGCTGTGAATCGCTGTAGCCACAGTTAAAACCTTCACTAAAATCTGCATCGGCTATTTTAAACTCGTACACTTTGCCAGGGGTCGAAAATTTAACTTGGGCTTGGTAAAGCGAAGGGCCGACTTGTTTAAATTGGTATTGAGGTTCTGCATCCCATAATGTGAAATCCCCTCTTAAATAAATACTGCGATCCAATTCTTGCTGCGGCAAAACGTCGTTAATCGAAATTTGGCTGGTACAGGCTGTAAGTAAGCCAGCCATTGCTAGCGTTAAAATTCGTTTTATGGAGATCATCATTTGTATCCTTTGTATACAGTGAATACTAAAAAGCCAGCATAATGCTGGCTTTTTAAATAGCTATTGGCTGTTATTTTTGCAATACAGAAATATCTGCAATTTCTAAAAATAACCCGCTAAGCTGGCTTAAAAGTGCAAGACGGTTTTGCTTAACCGCTTCATCGTCGGCCATTACCATGACATTGTCAAAAAAGTTATCAACACTCTCACGAATGCCTGCTAATTGGCTCAATGCCTCTTGGTAGTTTCCATCGCTGTACAGTGGTGCTAAATCAGTGGCAAATTTTGCAACTTGCGAAGCCAATACTTTTTCAGCATCATCACTGAGTAAGCTCTGATCGACATTACCTTGGCTTGTAATGTCATTCTTAGCCAGAATATTACTTACACGCTTATTAGCCGCTGCAAGCGATTCTGCGGCGTCTAATGTACGGAAATGACTTACGGCTTTAACTCGGCGATCAAAATCAACAGGCTTCGTTGGACGACGCGCTAGTACGGCTTGAATCACATCTACTTCAATGCCTTCGTCTTGATACCAAGCACGGAAGCGCCCTAGCATAAAGTCAAACACATCCGTTGATACATTTAGGTTAGTCAGCTTTTCACCAAACAAGGTTTGTGATTTAGCAACCAGGTCTAAAATATCAAGCGGTAGCTGTTTTTCTACCATGATACGTAATGCACCAATAGCAGCACGACGAAGTGCAAATGGGTCTTTATCACCTTTTGGTGCTTGGCCTATACCAAAAATACCCACCAGCGTATCAAACTTATCGGCAATGGCGACTGCACAACTGATCACATTAGTTGGTAAGTTATCACCGGCAAAACGTGGCATGTATTGTTCGTTTTGTGCCACTGCAACTTCTTCTGCTTCACCATCGTGACGCGCGTAATGCATTCCCATTACACCTTGTACGTCGGTAAATTCCATTACCATTTCGGTCATTAAGTCTGTTTTACTTAATAAGCCTGCACGCGCTGCTAGCTCTTTGTCGGCACCAAGTTGCTCGGCAATGTAACCAGCTAGTTCACTAATACGCTGTGACTTGTCTTTAAGCGTACCAAGTTGTTTTTGAAACAATACGCTATCAAGAGACTCTAAACGGCTTTCTAATGTTTTCTTTTTATCTGTTTCAAAGAAGAACTGCGCATCGGCTAAACGCGGGCGCACTACTTTTTCGTTACCAGAAATAACCACACTAGGATCTTTACTTTCGATGTTAGAGACAAACAAAAACTTATTTAAAAGTTTGCCGTCTTGATCTAATAACGGGAAGTATTTCTGATCATCCTTCATGGTGTAAATAAGCGCTTCAGCAGGCACATCTAAAAATGCTTCTTCAAATGTGGCTGTTAGCGTTACTGGCCATTCTACCAATGAAGTAACTTCTTCAAGTAAGTCTTCATCCATAGCAACAACGGCATTAACTGCTTTGGCTGCGTCTTCTATTTGCGCGCGAATCTGTGCTTTACGCTGTTCGTAGTCAGCAATAACGTAAGCTGATTTAAGTACATCAAACACATCATCGGCATGATCAATGCTAATTTTTTCAGGGTGATGAAAACGATGCCCTTGCAATTGATTGCTCACTTGCTTACCAAGAATTTCACCTTCAACAAGTTCACTACCGAATAAAATAGTTACCGTATGCACAGGGCGAATAAATTGTGTTTTATTCGCACCCCAACGCATTGGTTTAGGAATAGGTAACTTAGCGAGTGCTTTGCTTATAGCGTCAGTCATTAACGTTTTGGTTTCTTGCCCTGCTACTTTAGCAATGTGCAATAACCATGCGCCCTTATCTGTTTCCAGTGTTTGCGCATCTTTTACTTCAATACCACAACCACGAGCCCAACCCATAGCTGCTTTAGTTGGGTTACCCTCAGCATCAAAAGCCGCTTTAGTTGCAGGGCCACGTTTTTCAACTTCTTTGTCTTGTTGTTTAGCTTCAAGTGCTTTTACTTGTAAACCTAAACGACGAGGCGATGCATACCAGTTCACGCCTTGGTGACCTAGTTCTAGACTTTCTAATTCTGCTGTTAAGTTTGCAGCAAAGGCTTCGGCTAATTTACGAAGTGCTTTTGGTGGCAACTCTTCAGTGCCAATTTCTACTAATAAATTTTCTGCTGACATGCTTACTTATCCTTACACAGCGGGAAACCAAGTGCTTCACGTGCATCGTAATAACTTTGTGCACACGCTTTTGATAACGCACGAACGCGTAAAATATAACGTTGACGCTCGGTTACTGAAATAGCATGACGTGCGTCTAATAAGTTAAATGCGTGCGATGCTTTCATTACTTGCTCGTAGGCTGGTAATGGTAGGCTTGCTTCAATTAGCTTTTGGCTCTCAGCTTCACATTTATCAAACTGTTCAAATAAGTCGGCTACATTTGCATGTTCAAAGTTATAGGTTGATTGCTCAACTTCATTTTGATGGAACACATCACCGTAAGTTACGCGCCCAAATGGACCGTCTGCCCATACAAGGTCGTAAATGCTATCTACGCCTTGAATGTACATTGCTAAACGCTCTAGGCCGTAAGTAATCTCACCCGTTACCGGTGAGCATTCTAAACCGCCCACTTGCTGGAAGTAGGTAAACTGCGTTACCTCCATGCCATTTAACCAAATTTCCCAACCTAGGCCCCACGCACCTAATGTAGGTGATTCCCAGTTGTCTTCTACAAAGCGAACTTCGTCAGTTAGGGTATCAATACCTACAGCAGCTAAAGAACCTAAGTAAAGCTCTTGAATATTGTCTGGTGATGGTTTTAACACAACTTGGAATTGGTAGTAATGTTGTAAGCGGTTTGGGTTTTCACCGTAACGACCATCGGTAGGACGACGACACGGTTGAACGTATGCGCTCGACATTGGCTCTGGGCCAATTGATTTTAAAAATGTTTGCGGGTGAAATGTCCCTGCGCCCACTTCCATGTCAAGTGGTTGAATAATGACACAGCCTTGCTGTGCCCAATAATCCTGTAAAGCCAGGATCAAACCTTGAAAGGTTTTAACGTCATATTTTTGCATATTTTGGATTTTTACTATCTGAGAAGTAGCGTGAAAATTACCCTCAGTATACCTTGTGCACACTCAGGTTTTAAGCAGTTTGTGCGTTTGAAAAAATAAAAAAGGAGCCTAAGGCTCCTTTTTTGTTATTACGATAATGTTTTATACGTCTAAGTTAACCACACGCAGTGCGTTCGTTTCAATAAACTCACGACGCGGCTCAACTTGATCGCCCATTAATGTGGCAAATAATTGATCCGCTGCAACAGCATCTTCAATTGTTACTTGCAACATACGGCGTGCGCTAGGATCCATGGTGGTTTCCCAAAGCTGACTTGGGTTCATTTCACCTAGTCCTTTGTAGCGTTGAATGTAGATCCCGCGCTTAGACTCTGCGATCAACCATTCCAATGCATCCACAAAGTTATCAACAGGTTTTGTTTTCTCACCACGTTGGATATATGCACCCTCTGTGATGATATTAGCAATGTTTTTACCAGTTACAGCAATACGTTGGTAGTCTCTTGATGTAATAAAGTCATAATGTAGTACGTGCGCTTTATCCACACCATGCTGACGAATATTCACAACTGGATAGTACAAGTTGCGCTCTGTATCGTGCTCAGTTCCCGCATGGAAAATAGTTGCATCTTCATCACGTTCAATTAAGTCATCAACCAGCTCTTTAGTCCAAGCAACTACCTTAGCTTCGTCTGAAAGGTGTTCTTTTTTCAGCTCACTTTGGTAAATCAAACGGTTCATAACTGTGTTCGGATACTTACGCTTTAAGCGCTCGATAACTTTAACCGTGTTTTGATAATCGTGAACAATTGACTCTAATGCTTCACCATCAACTGCTTCAGCACTATCACTAGTGTACAGTGCTGCATTGCTTAGCGCTAAAGATGTAAGGTAATCAACTAATGCTGGATCATCTTTAATATAACGCTCTTGCTTACCTTTTTTCACTTTATAAAGTGGAGGCTGAGCAATATAAATGTAACCACGTTCAACAATTTCCGGCATTTGACGGTAGAAGAACGTTAGTAGCAAAGTACGAATGTGAGAACCATCCACGTCGGCATCGGTCATGATAATGATGCGATGATAACGTAATTTTTCAGGGTCATACTCGTCACGGCCAATACCACAACCTAATGCAGTAATTAGCGTTGCCACTTCTTGCGAAGATAACATTTTATCAAAACGTGCTTTTTCTACGTTTAAGATTTTACCTTTAAGCGGAAGAATCGCTTGATTCTTACGGTTACGACCCTGCTTGGCTGAACCGCCAGCTGAGTCACCCTCCACTATGTATAGTTCAGATTGGGCTGGATCTTTTTCTTGGCAATCCGCTAGTTTACCCGGTAAACCAGCTAAATCCATAGCACCTTTACGGCGGGTCATTTCACGTGCTTTACGGGCTGCTTCACGCGCGCGTGCTGCATCAATAATTTTGCCGACAACAATTTTTGCATCCATTGGGTTTTCTAATAAAAACTCAGTGAATTTTTCAGCCATTGCTTGCTCAACCGCAGACTTAACTTCACTAGATACTAGCTTGTCTTTTGTCTGTGATGAGAATTTAGGATCTGGTACTTTAACACTAACAACAGCCGTTAAGCCTTCACGTGCATCATCGCCCGTTGCGTTACTGGTTGTTTTAGCTTTTTTGTTAAAGCCTTCTTTTTCCATGTAGTTATTAAGCGTACGTGTTAGCGCAGATCTAAAGCCAGCTAAGTGCGTACCACCATCACGTTGTGGAATGTTATTAGTAAAACAGTAAATGTTTTCTTGGAATGCATCATTCCATTGCATTGATACTTCTACGCTAATACCGTCTTCTTCACGTTCGTGAGTAAAATGGAATACCCCTTTATGTACAGGCGTTTTATTACGGTTTAAGTATTCAACGAACGCTCTAATACCACCTTCATATTTAAAATGGTCACTTTTATTTTCTTCGCGCTCATCATTTAAAATGATGCTTACACCTGAGTTCAAAAACGATAACTCGCGTAAACGCTTAGCTAAAATATCGTAATGGAAATCTAGGTTAGTAAACGTTTCTGCACTTGGCCAAAAACGTAACTCAGTACCGGTTGTTTCAGAATCACCAATAGCTGCAAGTGGTGCATCTGGAACACCCATAGTGTAAAACTGCTCGTAAAGTTTACCTTCACGACGAATAGTTAGTTTTAACTTTTCTGATAATGCATTTACTACCGATACACCAACACCGTGTAAGCCACCTGATACTTTATAAGAGTTATCATCAAACTTACCACCAGCGTGTAATACCGTCATAATAACTTCAGCTGCAGATACACCTTCTTCTTCATGTATAGAAGTAGGAATACCACGGCCGTTATCTCTTACAGATACCGAACCGTCTAAGTGAATTGTGACAAATATATCATCACAGTGACCGGCTAAGGCCTCATCGATAGAGTTATCAACGACCTCAAACACCATATGGTGTAAGCCCGTACCATCATCGGTGTCCCCTATATACATACCAGGACGCTTTCTTACTGCATCTAATCCTTTAAGTACTTTAATACTCGACGAATCATAATTCTCAGACATGGTTAATCCCACTTATCTTGTTATTAGGTTGCCATGTTTCACGTGGAACATTTTTAGTTCTCGTTTCATGGGTTCCACCACAGCAGAAATACTTTCAGATAAAATTGAAGAAATAAATATTTGAGAACTGCAATGAGTCAATAACTGACCCACTTTCTCTTTTGTATCTTCGCTTAGCTCTGAAGGTAAATCATCTATTAGCAATATAGATTGCTTATCTGTCTCTGACTCAATCAAACTATTTTGCGTTACTTTTAACGCATACAACAATAGCTTTAACTGCCCGCGTGAGAATACATTCTCAACACTGCTGCCAGCGACACTAAAACTAAAATCAGCCTTATGAGGGCCTTTACTAGTAAAGCCTTGGCGAGCATCTCGCTCAAAGCTTTGCTCTAACGCATCAGAAAGAGATTCGGCCTCTTTCCAGCCTGCATTAAAGCTAATTTCTAGATCGCGTATTAGCGTTAATTCTGCACACATTTTATCAAAAAACTGCTGCTTAAACCTAGTTATATACGCGATTCTTAATTTATTTATTTGTTCAGCCAGTCTAACAAATTCTTTATCCCAAAACTTGATTTGGTCAAAATAATTCTTAGGCTTAGATTTCAACAATGCATTGCGCTGTTTTAGCACTTTATTAAACGATTGCCACAAGAAAAAAAACTCATGTTCCACGTGGAACAAACCTAAGTCTAAAAACTTTCTGCGCTCTTTAGGGCCACCAAAAAATAATGAATAGCTTTCTGGTGTGATAACTTGCACAGGCATAAGTTGAGCAAGTTCAGATACTTTTCGACTCGCCTTACCCTGTATTTTTAAATTGGTTTCACCCGTTTGGGTTTTACTTATCCCTATTGGAATAGATAAATCGTGTAACGCTTTTCGGCCATGAATAACAAACTGATCTTGTTGATGAGCGATGATGCTTTTATGTTTAGAGGTTCGGAAAGATTTGCCGTGAGAAAGGTAATAAATAGCCTCTAAAAGGCTGGTTTTTCCGCTGCCGTTTTCACCATAAATTATATTAACGCCATTAACTGGTTCTAGCGTCAGTGCCTCAATATTACGAAAATATTTGAGGCTCAAATGACTTAAGCTCATTATGTATTTATGATCTTATAAACGCATTGGCATAACAACGTACATAGCTTCTTCATCGCCAGCACCTTCTATAAGTGCACTACTGTTTGAATCGGCAAGGGTAAATAATACATCTTCGGTTTTTAATGTATTTAATACATCTAATACATAAGAGACATTAAAGCCTATTTCTAGGTCATCACCCTCGTACATTACTTCAACCACTTCTTCAGCTTGCTCTTGCTCTGGGTTGTTGGCTGTAATTTTTAATAAACCGTTTGATAAATTTAAGCGTACACCACGAAACTTTTCGTTCGATAAAATCGACACACGCTGAAAAGCATTACGAAGCCATTCACGATTCGCGGTAATTACCTTATCGCCACCGCGCGGCAAAACACGACGGTAATCAGGGAATCGACCATCAACTAATTTACTCGTAAAGGTAAACTCAATATCAATAATACGAATATGGTTGGCACCAAACTGAATAGTTACCAGCTCTTGATCGGCAACCATTAGACGCATAATTTCTTGCACGCCTTTGCGCGGTATAATTAATTGGCGCTGTGTATTTAACGACTGGCCTAGTTGTTTTTGTGCAATAGCTAAACGGTGCCCATCAGTGGCAACTGTCTTTATGTCGCTGTTATCAACTTCAAACGACATGCCGTTTAAGTAATAACGCACATCTTGGTTTGCCATTGAAAAGTGTGTGCTTTCAAGTAATTTACGCAACTCTAAACGTGTTAGTTGAAACTCAACCTCACCATCCCACTGCTCTAAATTAGGAAAATCTTCAGCAGCTAAAGTGGTCAATGAAAAACGACTTTTACCACTGGTTAAAAGTAGCTGATGGTCTTGCAAGCTTAAAGTAAGATCAGACCCATCCGGTAAACTTTTACAAATATCGAGTAATTTTTTAGCCGGTAATGTGAGTTTAGTATCGGCAACATCGTCACCCACAAATACACTCGCCACTAATTCAATTTCAAGGTCAGTCCCTGTCATTGAAAGCTGGCCATTTTCTACCACGAGCAATACGTTAGATAAAATAGGTAACGTATGCTTACGCTCAATGGCACCCGATACTTGTACCAATGGTTTTAAAAACTGTTCTCTTGATATTGTTATTTGCATAATAAAGTCAGCCCTAAGATGACAATGTTCTTATTAAGTTTTGGTAATCTTCTTTAATCTCGTGGCTTTCGTCACGTAATGATTTAACTTTGCGACACGCGTGCAGTACTGTTGTATGGTCACGCCCACCAAAAGCATCCCCAATCTCAGGTAAGCTGTGATTAGTGAGTTCTTTAGATAATGCCATAGCAACTTGGCGAGGCCTTGCTATAGAGCGGCTACGGCGCTTAGACAGTAAATCAGATACACGTATTCTATAGTATTCTGCAACCGTACGTTGAATGTTGTCTATGGTGACTAGTTTGTCTTGCAGCGCTAATAAATCACGCAGTGCTTCTTTTACAAAGTCGATAGAAATTGGGCGGCCGGTAAAGTTTGCGTTAGCAATTACACGGTTTAATGCACCTTCAAGCTCACGTACGTTTGAGCGTAATTTTTTCGCAATAAAAAATGCCACTTCATGCGGTAAGTTAATTTTACTTTGCTGGGCTTTTTTCATCAAAATAGCAACGCGTGTTTCAAGCTCTGGCGGCTCAATCGCGATGGTTAATCCCCAACCAAAACGAGATTTAAGACGATCTTCAACCCCTTCAATCTCTTTAGGGTAACGGTCAGAGGTTAAAATAATTTGTTGGTTACCTTCTAATAATGCATTAAAGGTATGAAAGAATTCTTCTTGAGAACGTTCTTTATTAGCAAAAAATTGAATGTCATCAATCATTAATGCGTCAACACTACGGTAATAACGCTTAAACTCTTCGATCGCATTATTTTGCAGTGCTTTAACCATGTCTTGAACGAAACGTTCTGAATGCATGTAAACAATTTTAGCATCGGGCTTATTGGCCATAATACCGTTGCCTACCGCATGTAATAAATGCGTCTTACCTAAGCCTGTACCACCGTAAATAAATACAGGGTTAAATGCAGAGCCAGGGTTGTCTGCTACCTGAGTGGCAGCCGCTTTTGCTAATTGGTTAGATTTACCCTCAACAAAGCTATCAAAGGTATAGTTTTCTTTAATGTTTGATTTATAACCAGATTTAGGAGCTGGTTCTACAACCGGTTTTTGTTCTCGAGGTTGTTGTTTTGCCGTTGATTGCGTGCTTGGGGCTGATTGTGTTTCAACCACCGGTGCAGCTTGTGCATTTAATAGCGGCTTACTACCTACATCAAAACGTAACTCGGGTGCTTCTACACCACAAATTTCTACCAATAATTCATTTATTCTATTTAAGTACTTCTCTCTCACCCAATCAAGTACGAAACGATTAGGCGCATAAATCGTCAAGGTATCTTCGGTACTTTCTGCTTGAAGTGGTCTGACCCACATACTGAATTGCTGCGAAGGCAATTCATCTTGCAATACATATAAACAACTTTGCCAAACCGACAGATACACAGTAAAACTCCCAGAGATATAATTTTTATTCCCGCACATCAATAATGATTCAAAAATCACACCTGTATTGCGTTTAAATGGCTCAATAAGCAGCCCAAGACCGACTATTATGAATGCACTTTATCCACAAGTAAAAGATTGATTTTTGTAAAATTGTTGATATCGATGTATAAATATAATAACAGACTGATTCTAATAGCTTTTTATTTTAAAGCTTGATTAGAGATCATAACAAAACTGGCAGCAGATCGCGACCACAATTTACGATCTAATTTACTTTTCCCATGCTTTTATTCACTTTTTATACAGGGGCTGTGGAAAACTTCTTATTTATGATGATCCTATCGGATCATGAAAATTGATCATAAATAAACATGCTTTACGCACTCTATTATGATTGACTTTTCGTCACTTCATCTATAATATCTCGCGCTCGCAATGGCACCTGTGCCAGGATCGCGACCTGCATAGGATGTTTTAACTTTAACCGATCGGATGAGATTGTTATGAAAAGAACTTTTCAACCTAGCGTTTTAAAACGCAAACGTACACACGGTTTCCGTGCTCGTATGGCAACTGTAAATGGCCGTAAAGTATTAGCTCGTCGCCGTGCTAAAGGCCGCAAAGTTCTTTCTGCTTAATTTATAAGTGGAAGACTTTAGCTTTGGCAGGGAGTTACGTCTGTTAACTCCCTCGCATTACTCTCGCATATTTAACGAACCCGCTCGGGCTGCAACTCCTTTCTTTACCTTATTAGCAAAACCAAGTGACCAGTCTAAACCTAGGTTAGGCCTTACTGTTGCTAAAAAACGTGTAAAAAAGGCATGTCAACGAAACCGTATTAAACGTCTTGCTCGCGAAAGTTTTCGTTTAAACCAACACACGCTCGATAATATTGATATTGTGTTGATGGTTAAAAGTGGCATTGATGAACAGTCTAATGAAGAATTAACCAAACAACTTACAAAGCTGTGGCGTAAGATTAATGAACGCTGCAAACCTGGTGCCCCTAAACCGCCACCATTTAAAAAACGCCCAAACAAATCAGCTAAATCGACTAAACAAACCCAATAGCAATAGAATTACAGGGTTAATTAAGGTATCTTTAGCTCACCTTTTAATCATGCGTTTAAAATCTCATAGTGAGTCTTTAAATACATGGTATCTATTCACTAAACATAACGTAGGGGCATGTACAACATGAGGTTACTTAAACCACTTGCTGCTTTACCAACACGTTGTTTAGTTTTATTTATCCGCGGTTATCAAAAGTGGATTAGCCCGCTATTAGGTCCGCATTGTCGTTTTAATCCAACGTGCTCTAGTTACGCTATTCAAGCAATTAATTTGCATGGATCGGTAAAAGGGTGTTGGTTAGCTGTTAAACGCATATTAAAATGCCATCCTTTACATTCAGGCGGAGACGACCCCGTTCCTGAAAAATTAACCCGTATTAACCACCAACACGAGAAATAAGAGCTGTTATGGAATCGCAACGCACGTTTTTATTCATCGGCCTAATGCTAGTGTCGTTTTTATTATTTCAAGAGTGGAATAATGACTACAACACACCAAAAGCCGATCCTAGTGCCACTACACAAACACTAAAAGCAAATTCACCAGAATCAGATGATTATGTTCCAGCTTCATCAGACTCAGGTTTTCCTGCTTCAACTACTTTAGCTAAGCGCGCTGTTATAAATATTACAACAGACGTGTTTAAAGTAAAAATTGACACCAAAGGCGGTGACATTGTTGAAACAGACTTAATTGATTATAAAGAAACCAAAGGCAGTGATGTTCCTTACATGCTACTGGGTGAGTTTGATGGTAAACAATACTTTTCACAAAGTGGCTTAATAGGTTTAAATGGTCCAGATGCATCAGCAAATGGGCGTCCTACTTACCAATCAGAACAAACTTCTTATACTTTAACGGGTGATGAGCTTCGTGTTCCTCTTCAGTTTACTGATAGTAACGGTGTAAGTTTCACTAAAACCTATGTATTCAAAAAGGGTCAATATGATGTTGGCTTAGAATATAAAGTTAACAACACCACTAGCTCGCCAGTACAAGTTCAGCTTTACACACAAATAAAGCGTACCGTACAAGAAAAAGGCAGTATGGTTGATCAAAACTATTTAGGGGCTGCATACGGTACTGATGAAGAAAAATACGAAAAGTATAGTTTTTCAGATATGGCCGATAAAAACCTAAATAAAAATACTCAAGGTGGTTATGTTGCCTTTATTCAGCATTACTTTGTAAGTGCTTGGGTACCAATGCAAGATCAAACTAATACTCTTTATAGTTTAATTACTAAAAGTAATGCGGCTATTATTGGTGTTAAAGACGAAGCGGTTAATGTTCAAGCTGGTAGTGAGCAAGTACTTACTGCAACTTATTACATGGGCCCTAAAGAGTCAGATAAACTTGAAGCCATTCATCCAGACCTAGACTTAACAGTTGATTATGGTTGGTTGTTTTTCATTTCGCAGCCGTTATTTGTGCTACTTAAATGGTTACACAGTATTTTAGGTAACTGGGGTGTAGCAATTATTGCCATCACTATTATCGTTAAAACATTAATGTACCCACTGACTAAAGCACAGTACACCTCAATGGCTAAAATGCGTGCGTTACAGCCTAAGATGAAGGCGCTAAAAGAAAAGTATGGCGATGATCGTCAAAAATTCGGCCAAGCGACTATGGAAATGTACCGTAAAGAAAAAGTGAACCCTATGGGTGGCTGTTTCCCTATTTTACTGCAAATGCCAATCTTCTTAGCCTTGTTCTATGTATTCTTAGAGTCTACAGAACTTCGTCACGCTGAATTTGTACTTTGGTTAACTGACCTTTCTGCAAAAGACCCATACTACGTATTACCAATTTTATTTGGTGCGAGTATGTTCATAACGCAAAAACTACAACCTATGACGGTTACCGATCCAATGCAGCAAAAAATGATGACCTTTATGCCGGTTATCTTCTCTGTATTCTTCTTATGGTTCCCATCTGGTTTAGTACTTTACTGGTTAGTGTCTAACCTTATTTCTATTGTCCAGATGTTAATCATCTACCGTGGCATGGAAAAGAAAGGAATTAAAGTAAGGGGCGATTAAACTCCCTACTTATATAAAGGCGACTTAGGTCGCCTTTTTTATTGCCTATTTTTTATAACAGCATTCGCGAGTGCCTATTTGATAGGTTACAATACCGCCATTACGTTATTTAAGTTGGCAAATAAACCGCATGATCAATCACGATACAATTGCAGCACAAGCCACTGCCCCAGGCCGAGGCGGTGTTGGTATTATTCGCGTTTCAGGAAACCTAGCCAAACAGGTTGCTGAAAAAATAATAGGCAAAGTCCCTAAAGTTCGTTATGCCGACTATGTGCCATTTAACACCCTTGCAGGTCAGCAACTTGACCAAGGTATTGCGATTTACTTTGCTGGCCCACACTCATTTACCGGTGAAGACGTACTCGAACTCCAAGGCCATGGTGGCCCTGTTGTTCTTGATATGCTACTCAAAGAAATAAGTAAAATAGACGGTGTGCGTTTAGCTAAACCAGGTGAATTCTCTGAGCGTGCGTTTATGAACGACAAGCTTGATTTAACTCAAGCAGAAGCAATCGCCGACTTAATTAATGCAACTAGCGAGCAAGCCGCTAAAAGTGCTCTACAATCACTTCAAGGGCAATTCTCTAAGCACATAGAAACCTTAGTTGAAAAAGTCATTCACTTACGTATGTATGTGGAAGCAGCTATTGATTTCCCTGACGAAGAAATCGATTTTTTATCAGACGGAAAAGTGGGTGGTGATTTAAATGCCATCATCGAGCAGCTTAATGCCGTAACCAATCAAGCCAAACAAGGCAGCATAATGCGCGAAGGTATGCGCGTCGTTATTGCTGGTCGCCCTAATGCAGGTAAATCAAGCTTACTTAATGCATTAGCAGGGCGAGAAGCGGCTATCGTAACTGAAATAGCCGGCACCACACGTGACGTATTACGTGAGCATATACATATAGATGGTATGCCACTACATATAATAGATACCGCAGGCCTACGAGAAAGCCCAGATAAGGTAGAGCAAATAGGCATTGAACGTGCCTGGGATGAAATAAACCAAGCCGATCGGGTACTATTTATGCTTGATGGCACCGACACCATTGATACCGATCCACATGCTATTTGGCCTGAATTTATGGCTAAGTTACCCCAAGGTATGGGCGTGACTGTGATCAGAAATAAAGCCGATTTATCGGGTGATACGGTTGGTATGGATCAAGAGCAACAATATCCAGTCATCAGTTTAAGCGCTAAAAATGCTGATGGTATAGAGTTAGTTCGTACTCACTTAAAAGCCTGCATTGGTTTTGATGGTGCTACAGAAGGTGGTTTTATGGCACGCCGTCGTCACTTAGATGCACTAGAACATGCTGCGTATCATTTAGATACAGGTAAAACACAATTAGAGATGCATGTGGCCGGTGAAATCCTCGCGGAAGAACTGCGTTTAACACAACAGTATCTTAACGAAATAACTGGTGAATTTACTTCTGATGATTTGCTTGGCAAAATTTTCAGCTCGTTCTGTATCGGTAAATAATTGAACTAATAATTTAATCATTAAGGGCACCTAGGTGCCCTTTTTAATGCCCTACTATTTTTAATATCGACTCGCCAAAATGTATTTTAATAACTCACTTTAAAAACCAAACAGACTAAAAAATACAGCTAAATTGCACCAATATTAGCCTCCATTTATGTTTAAAAATGTGTTTAAGGCAGATGAGCTAAACCTATAATCACACCAAACAACAGATAAACTACCTACATTAATAGTAAAAATTAAGCTTATTTCACCCTAAAAGAGAACCTATTACATTAGTTTTCCAAGCTTGGGCATAGGTAATTATCAAACCATAAAAATAAAACGTACCTAAAAAGTAAGTTTGCTCGCCACTCCACCAGCAAAATATAGTTATTTTCTTAGTTTAAATTGATGAAGATTATTTTTTTGCAGATCAGTTATCCACAATTTTGGGTTTTACTGCCTTAAAAATGAGTTAAAAACGATAAAAAGTAAAAATATGCTGTGTTTAAATCAGTTAAATAGCGATTTTTAGAAAATAAAAATGGATTTTTAGTCTGATCTGCATAAATAGATCATTTTTTAAAATTATTTTCGATCCCAACTTTAAGTTATCAACATGCTTTGTATCCACACTAAGATCAACACGCCTTTATCTATAAATTTGTACTAGCTGGTGGTTAACACTCAATATAAAATCAATAACTTAGCAAATTATTAATAATATTGGTTTTTAGTTAAGCAGAGCTTTCCCCAACCTTATCAACAACTTGATCAGAAGATTACATTTAAAGATATTTTGTTAAATCATTAATAATCAATAAGTTAAGCAAGCAATTAATACCAAGGCTTAAATTACCACAAAAATAGTTATACAAAATAACACTCTTAACTTTACTGTTATACTCACTGAGCTATCATAGGCAGCAATTAAAACTAATAGTGATCAGCCATATTCATGAGTTCAGTAAATATTATCGTTGGTAGTCAAATGGGATCCGCCGAGTACGTTGCAGAGCAGTTAAATGATGCACTTAACAACCAAGGGATTAATAGCCAACTACATGATCAACCTGAATTTAATGAAATAGATCAACAAAATACTATTTGGTTAGTTTGTACATCGACCTACGGTGCGGGTGATTACCCTGACAACCTGATTGGTTTTATCGAACAAGTATCGCAAGTGGATGATCTTTCGCATTTAAAGTATTCGGTTATTGCACTTGGCGATACTAGTTATGACACTTATAACCTTGCAGGGCGTAATGTAGATACTCTTTTAAGCCAAAAAGGCGCTGTAAAAGTAGCACAACGTTTAGAGCTTAATATTCTTGATGAAGCACTGCCCGAAGATACGGCCTTAGCTTGGTTAGACTCATGGATAGCACAGACAGGTTTAAAATAGAAAGATCAAGCGAAAAGTTATAAATAAAGTTACCCACAATTTGCTAATAATTTAATAAGTTTTGTGGATAAACACTGATTAAACTGCTTTTTTAGCCATGCTTATCCATGGGATAAGATCGAGACTTGATCGGCCTGTGTATAACAGCCTGTTTTGATCAGAGCTTATTTGCCTGAAGATCCGATCATACTAACACCTTTAGATCCGATCTAATTATATGTTTTTAATCATGATCTAAAGCTTATCAACAGAAAACCCGATCAGTAGTAGTAATAGTATTAAAAGATCTCTTTAAAAGATCCTTTATATTATTAGAGATCACTTACTTAGATCTTGAGCACTGTTTAATCATTTATCTTCTGCTAATTTCTAGGTAGAATACGCTCCCTTTTGAAGTTTACTGGTTTGATTTAAGTAGGATCCCATTAATGATTTTTCACGAAAATTTTGACGTTATCGTAGTAGGTGGTGGACATGCAGGCACTGAAGCCGCATTGGCAGCTGCCCGTATGGGGATGAATACCCTGCTGCTGACTCACAATATGGATACCCTTGGTCAAATGTCTTGTAACCCAGCAATTGGTGGCATTGGCAAAGGCCATCTGGTTAAAGAAATTGATGCCCTAGGTGGCGCAATGGCGCAAGCTATTGACAAAGGCGGGATCCAATTCCGCACGCTTAATTCTTCTAAAGGCCCTGCTGTACGAGCGACGCGTGCACAAGCGGATCGTGCCTTGTACAAAGCGGCTATTCAAAACACACTTCAAAACCAAGAAAACTTAAAGATTTTTCAACAATCATGTGATGATCTAATCGTTGAAAATGATCGTGTAACCGGTGTGGTGACACAAATGGGTTTGCGTTTTAATGCACCGAGTGTGGTACTAACCGTGGGCACATTCTTAGGCGGTCAAATTCATATCGGCCTTGAAAATTTCAAAGGTGGCCGAGCTGGCGATCCGCCTTCAATTGCCTTAGCTGATCGCTTACGTGAATTACCATTTAGAGTAGATCGTTTAAAAACCGGCACGCCACCGCGTATTGATGCCCGGACTGTTGATTTTAGTAAAATGCAAGAACAACCAGGTGATGCACCAACACCGGTATTCTCATTTATGGGTAAACAAAGCGACCACCCACAACAAATTCCGTGTTACATCACTTACACCAATGAAAAAACACATGATGTTATTCGCAAAAACTTACATCGCTCACCTATGTACTCAGGTGTTATCGAAGGAATAGGCCCACGTTACTGTCCGTCTATTGAAGATAAAATTGTACGTTTTGCAGATAAAGATAAACACCAGATATTTGTAGAGCCAGAAGGTTTAACGTCATACGAGTTATACCCTAACGGTATTTCAACTAGCTTACCGTTCGATGTACAGTTAGAAATTGTGCAATCGATCACCGGCTTTGAGAAGGCACACATTTGTCGTCCTGGCTATGCTATTGAATATGACTTTTTTGATCCACGCGATTTAAAACAATCATTAGAAACAAAGTTTATTGATGGCTTATTTTTTGCTGGTCAAATTAATGGTACTACCGGTTACGAAGAAGCGGGTGCGCAAGGTCTTATCGCAGGTATGAATGCAGCATTACAAGTACAAGGTAAAGAGTCGTGGACACCACGTCGTGATGAAGCCTATGTTGGCGTACTGATTGACGACTTAGCAACACTAGGTACAAAAGAACCGTACCGTATGTTTACTAGCCGCGCTGAATACCGTTTGCTACTTCGTGAAGACAACGCTGATATTCGTTTAACTGAAAAAGGTCGTGAACTAGGTTTAGTTAATGATGAACGTTGGCAAGCATTCAACGAAAAAATGGAAGTGATCGCTAAAGAGAAACAGCGTATTAAAGATACCTGGATCCATAAAGATCATGCCATGGTTAATAAAGTAAACGAATTACTTAAAACGCCACTTGTGCGTGAAGCTAGCTTAGAAGAATTACTGCGTCGTCCAGAAGTGCGTTATAACGACTTGATGGCGATTGAAGGACTCGGATCTGAGTTCACTAATCAGGCCGCTCTAGAACAGGTTGAAATTCATACGAAGTACGCAGGTTATATCGCGCGTCAACAAGATGAGATCAATAAGCAGCTTCGTCATGAAGAAACAATTTTACCAAAAGAGTTTGATTATAAAACCGTCTCTGGTTTATCAAACGAAGTAGTTGCTAAGCTAATTGATGCTCGTCCAGACACTATCGGCCAAGCTTCGCGTATTTCTGGTATCACCCCAGCGGCGATTTCGCTATTATTAGTGTATCTGAAGAAGCAAGGCTTGTTACGCAAAACTGCGTAACGGTAAAGGTACATTGTGTTACAGCAACAATTAACAACTTTGTTAGCGCAAACTGATATTGCGCTAACACAAAAACAACAGCAACAACTTGTCCGCTATGTTGAATTACTCGATAAGTGGAATAAAGCCTACAATTTAACCTCGGTACGTTTGCCTCAAGAAATGATGGTTAAACATATAATGGATAGCTTAGTTGTTGCTCCTCACTTGACCGGTCATCATTATATTGATGTTGGCACAGGTCCTGGTTTACCAGGCATAGTGTTAGCTATTGCCTTACCTGAAACGCAGTTTGTATTATTAGATAGTTTAGGTAAACGTGTACGTTTTTTAATGCATGTTAAACATGAGCTTGGCCTTGATAATGTCACCCCGGTGCAGTCAAGAGTTGAAGAATATCAACCAAGTGTTAAATTAGATGGCGTACTAAGTCGTGCATTTGCATCGTTACAAGATATGATTGA
Organism: Pseudoalteromonas sp. 11L1; assembly: GCF_055397545.1. The sequence goes on from NZ_AP041141.1 coordinate 751,190, forward strand.
CTGGTGCTCGCACTTAATTGATCATTCAGGTAAGTTCATTGCACTTAAAGGGGTATTTCCAAGTGAGGAATTAGACTCACTCCCTACAGGTGTTAAGTTTGAGCAAAAAATTGCATTAGAAGTACCGGATTTAGATGCACAACGACATTTAATAATTCTTTCTAAAGACTAGGGATCAGAGACACTGTGGCAAAAGTCATCGCATTAGCAAATCAAAAAGGTGGAGTAGGTAAAACTACCACTGCCGTTAATCTCGCTGCATCTATGGCTGCAACGAAGCGTAAAGTGCTGTTAATAGATCTCGACCCGCAAGGCAATGCGACCATGGGCAGTGGCGTCGACAAATATGGTGACGTCCCTACTATCTATGACTTGCTCATAGAAGATAAGCCTATTGATGAAGTGATTATTAAAGAAACCTCAGGCGAATATCATATGATTGCTGCAAACGGTGATGTGACCGCTGCAGAAGTTAAGCTGATGGAATTATTTGCGCGAGAAGTACGTTTGCGTAACGCGCTTGAAAAAATACAAGATCAGTATGAGTTTATTTTTATAGACTGCCCGCCTTCTTTAAATATGTTAACCGTTAATGCCATGGCCGCTGCCGATTCTATTTTAGTACCTATGCAATGTGAATATTATGCATTGGAAGGATTAACAGCGTTAATGGACACGATTACGCAACTTGCTAAGTTAGTTAACCCTAACTTACAGATTGAAGGCATACTTCGTACTATGTACGATCCGCGTAATCGACTAGCAAATGATGTATCAGAACAATTAAAACAACATTTTGGCGATAAAGTATACCGTACGGTGATCCCACGTAATGTTCGACTTGCAGAAGCCCCAAGTTTTGGTGCCCCAGCAATGTACTACGATCGAGCATCAAGTGGCGCGAAAGCTTATTTAGCTCTCGCTGGTGAAATGCTACGCAGAAAAGAAAAAACAACTCCCGTTGTCGCCTAACTTTGAGGTAAAAAAATAACATGTCTGCTAAAAAACGAGGTTTAGGCCGAGGACTCGATGCGCTTTTAAGTTCATCTAAACCTGCACCAAGCGAAGGTAAGGAACAGGATACTGCTAACGTAACCAGCGCAGTTGAAAATGCAGCGCAGCCTAGCAACAGTGAATTACAAAAACTACCGATCGAGCTTTTACACTCAGGTAAATACCAACCTCGTAAAGACATGTCTGAAGAGGCACTCGAAGAACTCGCCAGTTCGATACGCTCACAAGGAATTATTCAACCTATCGTTGTACGCCCTGTTGCGCATAACAGCTATGAGATTATTGCCGGTGAACGTCGCTGGCGTGCTGCGCAAATAGCTAAGCTTGAGTTTGTACCCTGTATTATTAAAGATGTACCTGATGAAGCTGCCGTTGCTATTGCTCTGATTGAAAATATTCAGCGTGAAGACTTAAACGCTATGGAAGAAGCGATTGCACTTAATCGGTTGCTTAATGAGTTTGAGTTAACACATCAACAAGTGGCTGATGCAGTTGGTAAATCACGTACGACCGTGACTAACTTATTACGCTTAAATAATCTAAATAACGATGTAAAGATATTGTTAGAGCATGGTGACATTGAAATGGGTCACGCTCGTTGCTTATTAGCACTCGAAGGCGAAGTGCAATCAGATGCAGCCCGTTTAGCTGTTGCAAAGGCATTGACCGTTCGCGAAACTGAAAAACTAGTACGCTCTATTTTAGAGCCAGCTCCAGCAAAAGAAGTAATAGAAAAAGACCCAGATGTTAAACAGTTAGAGCAGCAGCTTGCTGATAACCTAGGGGCAAAGGTAGAAATAAATTACAACAAAAAAGGCAAAGGGAAGTTGGTTATTTCTTACACTAATCTTGACGAGTTAGACGGTATTTTAAACCGTATCAATCAAGACTATTCCCACCATTAATTTATTGGATGTCTAAAAAGGGACATTTACAGCGATTTTGTGTTACAAAGCACCTACTCAAGTTGCAAAACTGGCAGGATTAAGTATAATTTCGCCAGTTTTCATACCCTGACAATTAGAGCGTCATAAAGGTTAATTAAAAGTGACTAATAAGTTAGCAAGCCCGTATAGGCTTGCCGCATTAAAATTAATTTGCCTTCAGGGATTTGTAGCCCTTTTAGCTGCACTAATAATTTTTATAGGTTGGGAAACCAATGCCGCACTTTCAGCTCTAGCTGGTGGCGCAGTCGCAGTACTTCCTAACTTTGTATTTGCGCTTTATGCATTCAGATATATGGGTGCAAGTCGAGCAAATCAAGCGTATGCCTCGTTGAAACGCGGCAACGGATTAAAATTTATGCTAACAATCGTTTTGTTTGCACTAATGCTAAAGCTTTATCCGGTAGTACTGCTACCTTTCTTTTGTGCTTATGTGTTGGTGTTGTTTACAGGATTGTTTACACCCGTTTTTTTTAAACATTAACTTTTGGGATATAACATGGCTGCAGAAGAAGTTACTCTATCTAGCCATATTCAGCACCACTTAACCAATGCTAAGATGTGCTCGACCGACGCTGGTCTTGCCTTCAATAAAGCATGTACGGATAGTGGCTTCTGGACATGGCATATAGATACCCTCGCATGGTCTATCGGACTAGGTCTAATATTTTTATGGATCTTCCGTAGTGCCGCAAAAAAATCAACTCTGGGTGTACCTGGAAAACTTCAATGTTTCATTGAAATGGTTGTTGAGTTCGTTGGCGACAACGTACGCGATACCTTCCACGGTAAAAGTAAGCTAATTGCACCATTAGCATTAACAATATTCGTTTGGATATTCTTAATGAACTTAATGGATTTAATCCCAGTTGACTTCCTACCTGCATTTGCTGGCTTTGTTGGCGAAACTGCATTCGGTATGGATTCACACGACGTATACATGAAAATTGTACCAACTACAGATATCAACATGACAGCTGCACTTGCGCTGGGCGTGTTCATTCTAATGATTGGTTACTCAATTAAAATCAAAGGTATCGGCGGTTTTATTAAAGAACTAACACTTCACCCGTTTAGTTCAAACAATACAGCTATGCAGATTCTTTTAATCCCATTCAACCTATTACTAGAACTTATCGCATTGGTTTCTAAGCCGTTTTCACTGGCACTGCGTTTGTTCGGTAACTTATATGCAGGTGAATTAATCTTCATCCTTATAGGTGCTATAGGTTTAATGCAACTACCGTTGCACTTTGTGTGGGCTGTATTCCATATCTTGGTAATTGTATTGCAAGCATTCGTATTCATGATGCTAACAATCGTATACCTAAGCATGGCAAGTTCGGATAATCACTAATTTATAACTTTTAATTTTTACTTTTAATTACAATTGAAACTTTGGAGAAAAAAATGGAACTAGTATTAGGTCTTAAGTACATCGCAGTAGCTTTACTTATCGGCTTCGGTGCAATCGGCACAGCAATCGGTTTTGGTAACATGGGCGGTAAATTCCTTGAAGCATGTGCGCGTCAACCTGAGCTTGCACCATCGCTACAAGTTAAAATGTTTATCCTTGCTGGTCTAATCGATGCTGTAGCAATGATTGGTGTTGGTATCGCGATGGTATTGTTGTTCGTACTTTAATTTTATTTTTTGAACAGCTTACTATTTAAGGAGGAGCGGTTGTGAACTTAAACGCCACTCTTATCGGTGAATTAATTGCGTTTACGGTGTTCGTATTATTTTGTATGAAATACGTATGGCCACCACTAAACGGTGCAATTGAAGCTCGCCAGAAGAAAATCGAAGATGGTTTAGCTGCCTCTGATAGAGCCGAGAAAGACTTAGAACTAGCGCAACAGAAAGCTGCAGAACAGCTTAAAGATGCAAAGGCTCAAGCGGCTGATATCATTGATCAAGCTAAAAAGCGTGCCGTGCTAATTGTTGACGAAGAAACTGTTCGTGGTCAGCAAGAGCGTGAAAAAATTATTGCTCAAGGGCACTCTGAAATTGAATCAGAGCGTAACCGTGTGACAGAAGAGCTACGTAAGCAAGTAGCAACTCTGGCAGTGGTTGGCGCAGAAAGAATTTTAGAGCGCGAAATCAATCAAGCCGCACATAGTGACATCGTTGAAAAACTTGTCGCTGAGCTGTAATTAGGAGGGTATGAGCATGTCTGAATTGACTACTATCGCTCGCCCATACGCTAAAGCGGCTTTTGAACTTGCCGTTGAAAAAGGCGCTATTGAAAGCTGGAATGACATGTTGTTCTTTGCTGGCCACGTTGCCAGCAATGAACAGGCATCTACCATTTTAGCTGGATTGCCTACTGCTACCGCACAAGCTGAGTTATTTATTAACTTATGTGGTGAGCAGCTCAACGAACAAGGTCAGAACCTAGTTAAGGTGATGGCTGAAAATGGACGTTTGATTGCACTACCTGAAGTTGCCCATTTATTTTCTGCTTTAAAAGCAGACTATGAAAAAGAAATCGATATTGATGTGATTTCGGCAACACCTCTTGCTGCAGCCCAGCAAGAATCATTGGTAGCGGCACTTGAAAAACGTTTCGCACGCAAAGTTAAGCTGAATTGTAGTGAAGACGCTACAGTAGTTGGCGGCCTTATTATTAAGGCAGGCGACACTGTAATTGACGGCTCTTTACGCGGTAAATTAAATCGCTTAGCCACAACACTACAATCGTAATTGGGAAAAAGAGCATGCAACTTAATTCCACTGAAATTTCAGATCTGATCAAACAACGTATTGAGAAGTTCGAAGTTGTAAGTGAAGCTCGTAACGAAGGTACAATTGTATCTGTTACTGACGGTATCATTCGCATCCACGGTCTAGCTGACTGTATGCAAGGTGAGATGATTGAGCTTCCTGGCAACCGTTATGCTATCGCACTAAATCTTGAGCGCGACTCAATTGGTGCAGTAGTAATGGGTCCTTACGCTGACCTTACAGAAGGCGTAAAAGTATACACAACTGGTCGTATCTTAGAAGTTCCTGTTGGTACGGGTCTACTTGGTCGTGTTGTAAACACACTAGGTGCTCCTATCGATGGTAAAGGCGCTTTAGATAACGACGGGTTTGAACCTGTAGAAAAAATTGCACCAGGTGTAATCGAGCGTCAATCAGTAGATGAGCCAGTACAAACTGGTTACAAATCTATCGATGCGATGATTCCAGTTGGTCGTGGTCAGCGTGAGCTTGTTATCGGTGACCGCCAAACAGGTAAAACTGCACTAGCAATCGATGCAATCATCAACCAAAAAGACACAGGCGTTAAGTGTGTGTACGTAGCGGTTGGTCAAAAAGCATCTACTATTGCTAACGTAGTACGTAAATTAGAAGAGCACGGTGCACTTGCAAATACTATCGTAGTTGTAGCATCTGCTTCTGAATCTGCGGCACTTCAGTACTTAGCACCGTTCTCGGGCTGTACTATGGGTGAATACTTCCGTGATCGTGGTGAAAACGCATTAATCGTATATGATGATTTATCTAAGCAAGCTGTTGCTTACCGTCAAATCTCATTGCTACTTAAGCGTCCACCAGGCCGTGAAGCATACCCAGGTGACGTATTCTACCTTCACTCGCGTCTTTTAGAGCGTGCATCACGTGTAAACACTGATTACGTAGAAAAGTTCACTAATGGTGAAGTGAAAGGTAAAACAGGTTCATTGACGGCATTGCCTATCATTGAAACTCAAGGCGGCGACGTTTCTGCGTTCGTACCGACAAACGTTATCTCTATCACCGATGGTCAGATCTTCTTAGAAACTGACTTATTCAACTCAGGTATCCGTCCGGCAGTAAATGCTGGTATCTCGGTATCGCGTGTTGGTGGTGCTGCACAAACTAAAATCGTTAAGAAACTAGGTGGCGGTATCCGTCTAGCCCTAGCTCAGTACCGTGAATTAGCTGCGTTCTCGCAGTTCGCGTCTGACCTTGATGATGCTACTCGTGCTCAACTTGAGCATGGTGAGCGTGTGACAGAGCTAATGAAGCAGAAACAGTACGCGCCAATGTCTGTTGCTGAAATGTCTTTGTCGTTATTCGCAGCTGAGAAAGGTTACTTGCAAGACATCGAAATCTCTAAAATCATGGATTTCGAAGCGGCATTACTTTCTTTCGCAAATAGCACATACGCAGAGCTTATGGCTCAAATCAATGAAACTGGTAACTACAACGCCGAGATCGAAGCGCAGCTTAAAGAACTTCTAGAGAAGTGCAAGTCTACGCAAACTTGGTAATTTAGTTATTAATGGTGTGCTTTATATCCTAAAGCACACCTTGATTCGGAGAGAGAGTCATGGCCAGCGGAAAAGAGATTAAAAGCAAGATCGGCAGTATTAAAAATACTCAAAAGATCACTAGCGCAATGGAAATGGTTGCTGCGTCTAAAATGAAAAAGGCGCAAGAACGAGTGGCTTCAAGCCGTCCATACGCTGAAAAATTACGTAAAGTGATTGGTCGTGTTGCTCAAGCAAATCTTGATTTTACTCACCCGTTCTTAGAAGAACGTGAAGTAAAACGAGTTGGTTATATTGTTATCTCTACTGACCGTGGTCTATGTGGCGGCTTAAACTCAAATGAGTTTAAGAAAGTTGCATTAGATATTAAAGCGTGGAAAGAGAAAGGCGTAGATGCTGATTTTGCTACTTTAGGTAGTAAAGCAGCTGGCTTCTTTCAACGTTTTGGTGGTCAAGTGCTTGCTAAAAAAGCAGGTCTTGGAGATAAGCCTTCAGTACAGGACGTAATTGGTCCGGTAAAAATAATGCTAGATGCATTCTCTGAAGGTAAAATTGACCGTTTATTCCTGGTATATAACAACTTTGTTAATACCATGAAGCAAGAGCCAATAGTAGATCAGTTACTCCCTTTGCCAAAAGCTGAAGAAGAAGTATCTACACATGCGTGGGATTACTTATATGAACCAAATCCAGAGGCTATTTTAGAGTCTTTGTTAGTACGTTTCATTGAGTCTCAAGTATACCAAGGTGTAGTTGAAAACGCTGCCTCTGAACAGGCTGCCCGCATGGTTGCAATGAAAGCTGCAACTGATAATGCCGGTGACCTTATGGATGAGTTACAGCTTGTATATAACAAAGCTCGCCAAGCAGCAATCACACAAGAAATTAGTGAGATTTGTTCTGGTTCAGCAGCAGTTTAATGCTTCAGGCAAAGATTAACGAGAGGAATAGACATGAGTTTAGGTAAGGTCGTCCAAATTATCGGCGCCGTTGTGGATATCGAATTTCCACAAGACAGCGTGCCAGCCGTATATGACGCGCTAAAAGTAACAGATGGCGATTTAGCTGGTTTGACTTTAGAAGTTCAACAGCAGCTAGGTGGCGGTGTGGTACGTACTATCGCACTAGGTACTACAGACGGTTTACGTCGTGGTGCTTCAGTAGAAAACACAGGCGAAGCAATTCAAGTTCCAGTTGGTACTAAGACCCTAGGTCGTATCATGAACGTACTTGGTGAGCCAATTGATGAAGCAGGTCCAATCGGTGAAGACGAGCGTATGTCTATCCACCGTGCAGCACCTACTTACGAAGAGCAATCAAGCTCAGTTGAACTTTTAGAAACGGGTATCAAGGTAATCGACCTTGTATGTCCATTCGCTAAAGGTGGTAAAGTTGGTTTATTCGGTGGTGCCGGTGTTGGTAAAACCGTAAACATGATGGAACTTATCCGTAACATCGCAATCGAGCACAGCGGCTACTCAGTATTCGCAGGTGTTGGTGAGCGTACTCGTGAGGGTAACGATTTCTACCATGAGATGAACGATTCAAACGTACTTGATAAAGTATCGCTTGTATACGGTCAGATGAACGAGCCTCCAGGTAACCGTTTACGCGTAGCGTTAACAGGTCTTACTATGGCTGAGAAGTTCCGTGACGAAGGTCGCGACGTACTTTTCTTCGTAGATAACATCTACCGTTATACACTTGCGGGTACAGAAGTATCAGCACTTCTTGGTCGTATGCCATCAGCGGTAGGTTACCAGCCTACACTTGCTGAAGAAATGGGTGTACTTCAAGAGCGTATCGCATCTACTAAGACTGGTTCAATTACTTCAATCCAAGCGGTATACGTACCTGCGGATGATTTAACGGATCCATCTCCAGCAACAACGTTTGCTCACTTAGATGCAACAGTGGTACTTTCACGTGATATCGCATCACTAGGTATCTACCCAGCGGTAGACCCTCTTGATTCATCTTCACGTCAGCTTGATCCACAAGTAATCGGTGAAGAGCATTACGGTATAGCGCGCGGCGTTCAAACAGTTCTTCAGCGTTACAAAGAACTTAAAGACATCATCGCGATTCTAGGTATGGACGAGCTTTCTGACGAAGATAAGCAACTTGTATCTCGTGCACGTAAAATCCAGCGTTTCCTATCTCAGCCATTCTTCGTGGCAGAGGTATTTACAGGTGCGCCAGGTAAATACGTTTCACTTAAAGACACAATTGCAGGCTTCAAAGGTATCTTAAACGGTGAGTTTGATGATATGCCAGAGCAAGCGTTCTACATGGTTGGCTCTATTGAAGAAGCTCAAGAAAAAGCCAAAAGCATGTAATTAGGAGGGTAGTATGGCAGCTATGACTGTACATCTTGATGTAGTAAGTGCTGAAGAGAAATTATTTTCTGGTTTAGTAGAATCTATTCAAGTATCTGGTAGTGAAGGTGAGTTAGGTGTTAATGCCGGTCACGCCCCACTACTAACTGCCCTTAAACCTGGTATGGTACGTTTAGTTAAGCAATTTGGTGAAGAAGAACTCATCTATATTGCTGGCGGTACACTAGAAGTTCAACCGAACATAGTGACCGTACTTGCTGATACAGCTGTTCGTGGTGAAGACCTGGACGAGAAAGCTGCAGAGCAAGCTAAACGTGACGCTGAATCCCAAATGGCAAAAGGTGCATCTGCTGAGCTTGATTACAATCAAGCCGCAATGCAACTAGCTGAAGCAATTGCTCAGCTACGCGTTATTCAGCAATTACGTAAAAAGTAAGCCTATCTGGTTTTTAAAAGCCCACTTTATGTGGGCTTTTTTGTGCCTGATGATAAATCCTGTCGCTATTTGTAAATAAATTAATCGTTATGGCTAATATCTCTTCATTATTACTTATATCTACGCAAGATCCTCGCTACAATAACCCTATTCTATTAGGTGTTACTTTGCTTAAGTTAAGATTCAGTAGTCATTGCTTAGCCTACTGAGTATTTGCACATGATGTGACTTACGTAATCTACTTTGCAGCACACTTATTCTATTAAGCTAAAACAACGGAAAAAGGAAATTGTTTTAATGGCTCTAACAACGGTTATTCTTGCAGCGGGTAAAGGTACCCGTATGCGCTCTGCTCTGCCTAAGGTACTGCATAAAGTGGCAGGTAAACCTATGGTGCAACATGTTATCGATAATGCCAATGCGCTAGGTGCTACATCGACTAACTTAGTTTATGGTCACGGCGGCGAACTATTACAACAACAATTAGCCGATAATAACGTAAACTGGGTGCTGCAAGCTGAACAGCTAGGTACAGGCCACGCAGTGGCACAAGCTAACCCACATATAAATGACGACGACACCGTACTGGTTTTATACGGTGACGTACCTTTAACAAAGCAATCTACACTTGAACGCTTATTAGCAGCGACACCTAAAAATGGCTTAGCAGTATTAACCGTTAATTTAGCAAACCCAAATGGTTACGGGCGTATGCTACGTGTTGATGGAAAGCTAGTGGGTATTGTTGAACAAAAAGATGCTAATGCAGAGCAGTTACTTATTAACGAAGTAAACACCGGCATTATGGCGGTTAATGGTAAGCTTTTAAAAACATGGTTAGGTAACTTGTCTAACAATAATGCTCAAGGTGAATACTACCTAACAGATATAGTTGCTATGGCGCATAGTGAAGGCGTAGAAATTACATCAGCACAGCCTGATCATCCAATGGAAGTTGAAGGTGCAAATAACCGCGTACAACTTGCAGGATTAGAGCGTGCTTACCAAGCATGGCAAGCAGAAGACTTGATGTTAAATGGAGCCACCCTTGCTGACCCTGCACGTATTGACGTACGTGGCGACGTTAAAACAGGTGAAGATGTCCTCATCGATATCAACGTTATTTTTGAAGGCAATGTAACGCTTGGTAATAACGTACAAATTGGACCTAACTGTGTACTTAAAAACTGTAGCATTGGCGATAATGTTATTATTAAAGCCAATACACTAATTGAAGATGCATCAGTTGCGGCTCAATGTACACTCGGTCCATACGCCCGCCTTCGTCCTGGTGCAGTAATGGAAGAAGACTCGCACATTGGCAATTTTGTCGAAATGAAAAAAACCCGTTTAGGCAAAGGTTCTAAAGCAAACCACTTAAGTTACTTAGGTGATGCTGAAATTGGCGAGAAAGTGAATATTGGCGCAGGCACAATTACCTGTAACTACGATGGGGTTAATAAAGCAAAAACCATTATTGGCAATAATGCCTTTATAGGCTCTAACTCATCACTGGTTGCTCCTGTAAATATTGGTGCTACAGCAACTGTGGGTGCAGGCTCTGTTATTACCAATGCCGTAGCGGATGATCAGCTAGCCGTAGCACGTGGCAAGCAACGTAATTTAGATGGTTGGAAACGCCCAGTTAAAAAATAGTAATGACCATTACTTATTAAATATTTAAAGCGAGTTTTATAACTCGCTTTTTTATTGTCTAAATATTTTTAATTAATTAGATTACTCAATAACGTATATAAAATATAACTGAAGGAAGTGCGGCATGTCAGCTTATGCTCGTCGTGCAATCGTTGAAAGGAAACCCGAAGCTAGTTAAAAAGTATATTATCAGGTAATGGTCTATTCATTATTAATAAAGTACTGAGTGAAGACCCTTATGGAATATTCGGTACATTATTTGGAGTTCCGAGCATAAAAGTATTATGAAATATTTAAATGGGAAAAAGCAAGTAAGAGTGGCAGAAACCTCGCTTTTAAAGAATTATTTATAAATTTTTTAGGGCCTATCTTAATTTGCATTATTTGTTTTGCTCTAATTTATACCGTCATCTCAGAAATTAGTTTACTGGAAGCTGTTGGGTCTAGTCCTTTTATTAAAGAAAAAAGTGGAAAGGTTCTTTTACTTTTTTTCCTTTTCCCTTTTTCTTTATTTTTTTTAGCTTCTATTCAGAAGTTATTAAATTATAAATCTGAATACTTAATGACAGGCTTTGTTAAAGGGTTGTTTATTGCATTATCTTTATTTCTTTTGCTAGTAATCCCTTTCAACTTGTATATAGAGTCATATATAAAAAGCAATGGCTATACTTATTGTAATTGGTATACCAGTCCATCATTCAGAGGTCCCGATGTTTGGTTAAAAAATGATGAGTTATGCTTACAAGATGGCTCTGTCATAACCAGTGATGTTACCGATTGGTTTGAACAGAAAAGTCAACAAGGTATTGAGCCAACAATTAATGAACTTGAAGTTTTTATACAAGAAACTAGAGCAGAGTATAATCGTTAAAATTAACTCAAAATTGCTGCAGTCGTTTTTATTTAAAATAACCAGCTAAGCTAAATAATTTTATAAAGGGATTTTTCTGGCTTCCAAAGGTAAATTTAACCCTAATAAAAATAAGCTATAAACAATGTCTATTTTAGAATGGAAAAAATCCGAAGAACGTTTTACAGAGCAAAGCTTCGAACATAAATTAATTGTTGTGATAGGCCTGTTTGCTTTTATATTATTTACAATTGCTTTATTTTATTTCTCTTATTATGGGTTTGTTGAAAATGTTTATTTTGATGAGTCGCTTTATTATATTCGAGAAAGCGGCTTGTTGGCTCCGATAATAGTAATGGCTCCATTTCCTGTTTTAATGACAATTGCAGGCTTACAAAAAGTATTGAACTTCCGCAATGAAAAAACAGTAAGGTTAATGGTAAAGCTTATGCTGCGCGCAATACCTTTATATATAATTTTATCTATTGTTAATAGCTTTTACATTGAATCTAAATTAACACGTGAGGGATATAGCTTTTGTAATTGGTATACCAGTCCATCATTCAGAGGTCCCGATGTTTGGCTAAAAAATGATGAATTATGCCTACAGGGTGGCTCTGTCATAATCAGTGATGTTACCGATTGGTTTGAACATAAAAATCAACAAGGTATTGAACCTTCCGTTGATGAGTTAAAAGAGTTTATAAAAATAACTCGAAAAAGGCGCGATGATTATATAAATAATATGTAGCAGCCAGTCCATTTAAATGAGTAACAGGCCAAGCCCTATTTAAAGCGAGTTTTATAACTCGCTTTTTTATTGTCTAAATATTCTATAAATAAAAATGCCATGCTGTTGTCATCCCTGTGTGTTGATATTTAACGAATACAACACTAAGGAAAACAATAATGTTAAACAAATCAATAATAGCCCTTTCTTTGCTATCACTATTAACTGGTTGCTCACTAGATGGTGATGACGGCCAAGATGGCGCACAGGGTGTACAAGGTACAGCGGGTAATAATGGCGAAAACGGCACTAATGCAAATTCAGCTTTAAATATCAATCTTATTGGCCGCGCAGTACTCAATGCACAAAGCCCGGAAGGGGCAGCTGAAATAGTCGCCTACCAAGCCTCTAAAAAATGGATTTATGCCATTAATAGCTCTGGTGATGAAGCTGTTGTGAATATCATTCCTGCCGATACGTTCGACACTGCAGCATTAGTAAAAGATAACGAAGGTATTGTAACTGCGACCAACTTAGCCTCTGCCATTACGCTCTCACTAAATGAAAATACGCCTGGCGATGCAAACAGCATAGCTATCGATGCGAATAACCAATTATTAGCGGTAGCAATGGCTGCTACAAGCGTGGGTGAAGCTGGCCAAATAGCGTTTTACAATATTAGCGGAGATACACCAGTATTTATTAAAAATGTAACAGTAGGTGCCCTACCCGACATGGTAGCATTTAGTCATGATGGTGCAAAAGTAGTGGTTGCTAATGAAGGCGAACCTAATGGCGACTACAGTATCGACCCCGAAGGCACTATCAGCATTATCGATATTAATAACGGCACTATTGCCGATACTGCTATGAGCATAAACTTTCAAGCTTACAATAATAAGCAAGCTGAATTAGAAGCGCAGGGTTTAGTGTTTGCCAATCCTACTGGACGTACTATTAATGGTAATTTAATAAATACCACCGTCGCTATGGATTTAGAGCCAGAGTATGTGAGTATTTCCAAGGATAATAAATACGCCTATGTCTCTATTCAAGAAAATAACGGCCTAGCTATCATCAACCTTGCAGATAATTCCCTTGAGCTAAAAGGGCTCGGTTTTAAAGATTGGTCAAACTTACAATTTGACGCTTCAGACAAAGACGGCGGTGTTAACTTTAAATCATACCCTGGTTTATATGGCATGTATCAGCCAGATACAATTGCAAGTTTTAGTTGGAAGGGAGCCAACTTTATTGTATCTGCCAATGAGGGTGATGCACGCGAATACTTTTTTGATGCCAGCGATGAAGCTGATTGTATAGCCAAGGGGGGCCTTGATTATGACGCTAAAGATGGGTGTTTGGCATATATAGATGAAAGCCGCGTAGAAGATCTAGCTCTCGCAGCTAACTTCGATTACTTAAATAACGATGATAACGACATTGGTCGTTTAAAAGTTACAACAGTAAAAGGTGATAAAAATAATGATGGCCAATACGAATCTCTTTATGCCTATGGCGCACGCTCATTTACCATTTGGGATAGCAATGGGCTGGTGGTGTTTGACTCAGGCGATCAAATTGCACGGGTGACCGCTTCTGTTCATGGTAACGCGTTTAATAACAACGAAGATGAAAACAAAGGCGATACACGCTCAGATGATAAAGGGGCAGAACCCGAAGCGCTAACATTAGGTAAGGTTGGCGATAGGTTGTTTGCTTTTGTTGGCTTAGAGCGTATGGGCACAATAATGGTGTTTGATATAACCAACCCTTACGATGTGAAATTTCAAGACTACTTCTATAATCGTGGTTTAGAACCAAGTGCAGATATAAGTGGCGATCTCGCTCCTGAAGGAATGACGTTTGTTCCTGCAGCGCAAAGTGCAACAAACGAAGCACTGCTCATAGTAGGTAATGAAATCTCAGGCTCAATTGCCGTATGGGAAATAACAACTCAGTAATTAATAAAGTGTTATGTAAAAGCGATTAGCAGTTATCTATAAATCGCTTTTACTTCCTCCCCTCTTGCAATCATGCCTTGTGTGAATGAATTTTAATCAAAAACAGCTCTGCAGCCCTTTGTTTGTATGGTTACTGTACTAAATTGAAATTAATTTAATAAAACTGAAATAAAGCATTGACCCTCTCCAGAATATCCCTATAATGCGCATCCACTGACCCGGCAGGCAGCAATGAAAAGCGCTGAACAAACGGTAAGTGAGTCGAGTAAAACTTAGCTTTCAAATATTTTAAAAGAAACTGAAATTAAGTGTTGACAAAAAAATAGGAAAGCGTAGTATGCGCAGCCCTAGCGAGATAAAGTTTAACGCTTTAATCGCAACGTTCTTTAACAATATAAAGCAATCATCTGTGTGGGCACTCGTACAGATTGAGTTCTAACAGCCAAGCTTAGTTTACTAAGTGAGGCAAACAAATTTAGAGTCTCAATTGAAACTGAGTGACCAACAGAATAGTTACTTTGGTAATTATTCAGCACAGTCAATTCAATATCGAAAGATATTAAATAAATTCAGAATTCATTGAGCTGTCGAAAGACATAAAACTTTTTAATTGAAGAGTTTGATCATGGCTCAGATTGAACGCTGGCGGCAGGCCTAACACATGCAAGTCGAGCGGTAACAGAAAGTAGCTTGCTACTTTGCTGACGAGCGGCGGACGGGTGAGTAATGCTTGGGAACATGCCTTGAGGTGGGGGACAACAGTTGGAAACGACTGCTAATACCGCATAATGTCTAAGGACCAAAGGGGGCTTCGGCTCTCGCCTTTAGATTGGCCCAAGTGGGATTAGCTAGTTGGTGAGGTAATGGCTCACCAAGGCGACGATCCCTAGCTGGTTTGAGAGGATGATCAGCCACACTGGGACTGAGACACGGCCCAGACTCCTACGGGAGGCAGCAGTGGGGAATATTGCACAATGGGCGCAAGCCTGATGCAGCCATGCCGCGTGTGTGAAGAAGGCCTTCGGGTTGTAAAGCACTTTCAGTCAGGAGGAAAGGTTAGTAGTTAATACCTGCTAGCTGTGACGTTACTGACAGAAGAAGCACCGGCTAACTCCGTGCCAGCAGCCGCGGTAATACGGAGGGTGCGAGCGTTAATCGGAATTACTGGGCGTAAAGCGTACGCAGGCGGTTTGTTAAGCGAGATGTGAAAGCCCCGGGCTCAACCTGGGAACTGCATTTCGAACTGGCAAACTAGAGTGTGATAGAGGGTGGTAGAATTTCAGGTGTAGCGGTGAAATGCGTAGAGATCTGAAGGAATACCGATGGCGAAGGCAGCCACCTGGGTCAACACTGACGCTCATGTACGAAAGCGTGGGGAGCAAACAGGATTAGATACCCTGGTAGTCCACGCCGTAAACGATGTCTACTAGAAGCTCGGAACCTCGGTTCTGTTTTTCAAAGCTAACGCATTAAGTAGACCGCCTGGGGAGTACGGCCGCAAGGTTAAAACTCAAATGAATTGACGGGGGCCCGCACAAGCGGTGGAGCATGTGGTTTAATTCGATGCAACGCGAAGAACCTTACCTACACTTGACATACAGAGAACTTACCAGAGATGGTTTGGTGCCTTCGGGAACTCTGATACAGGTGCTGCATGGCTGTCGTCAGCTCGTGTTGTGAGATGTTGGGTTAAGTCCCGCAACGAGCGCAACCCCTATCCTTAGTTGCTAGCAGGTAATGCTGAGAACTCTAAGGAGACTGCCGGTGATAAACCGGAGGAAGGTGGGGACGACGTCAAGTCATCATGGCCCTTACGTGTAGGGCTACACACGTGCTACAATGGCGCATACAGAGTGCTGCGAACTCGCGAGAGTAAGCGAATCACTTAAAGTGTGTCGTAGTCCGGATTGGAGTCTGCAACTCGACTCCATGAAGTCGGAATCGCTAGTAATCGCGTATCAGAATGACGCGGTGAATACGTTCCCGGGCCTTGTACACACCGCCCGTCACACCATGGGAGTGGGTTGCTCCAGAAGTAGATAGTCTAACCCTCGGGAGGACGTTTACCACGGAGTGATTCATGACTGGGGTGAAGTCGTAACAAGGTAGCCCTAGGGGAACCTGGGGCTGGATCACCTCCTTATACGATTTAGAACTTATTTGTTCGTAGTGTCCACACAGATGATTGTTAGTTAGTTTTACCCTTTGGGTTAACTAATTAATATGCTCTTTAAAAATTTGGAAAAGCTGATAATAAAATTCGTATGAATAACATTGTTATTTGTACAGAGTTTTCAAAAGTAAAAAAGAATGATAGCAGTATCATTCAGTGCCATTTAATAAACGTTTTACGTTTGTTGATTGGTATCTACTTTAGTATTCAATATTAACTTCTGGCGAAGTTAAACTGTCACGAAACAAAGACCCGTTTGGGTTGTATGGTTAAGTGACTAAGCGTACACGGTGGATGCCTTGGCAGTTGGAGGCGATGAAGGACGTATTAACTTGCGATAAGCCTAGTCAAGCTAGTAAAAAGCACTTGAGACTAGGATTTCCGAATGGGGAAACCCACCTGCTTGCAGGTATCGTTAACTGAATACATAGGTTAACGAGGCGAACGCGGAGAACTGAAACATCTAAGTACCCGTAGGAAAAGAAATCAACCGAGATTCCGATAGTAGCGGCGAGCGAAATCGGAACAGCCCTTAAGCTTATTATGTGTTAATGGAAGGCTCTGGAAAGTGCCACGATACAGGGTGATAGTCCCGTACATGAAAATGCATTTTAAGTGAAATCGAGTAGGTCGGAGCACGTGAAACTTTGACTGAATATAGGTGGACCATCATCTAAGGCTAAATACTCCCAACTGACCGATAGTGAACCAGTACCGTGAGGGAAAGGCGAAAAGAACCCCTGTGAGGGGAGTGAAATAGAACCTGAAACCGTGTACGTACAAGCAGTAGGAGCCCCTCGAGGGTGACTGCGTACCTTTTGTATAATGGGTCAGCGACTTATATTTTGTAGCGAGGTTAACCGATTAGGGTAGCCGTAGGGAAACCGAGTCTTAACTGGGCGAATAGTTGCAAGGTATAGACCCGAAACCCGGTGATCTAGCCATGGGCAGGTTGAAGATTGAGTAACATCAATTGGAGGACCGAACCCACTAACGTTGAAAAGTTAGGGGATGACCTGTGGTTAGGAGTGAAAGGCTAATCAAACCGGGAGATAGCTGGTTCTCCCCGAAATCTATTTAGGTAGAGCCTCGGACGAATACTTACGGGGGTAGAGCACTGTTAAGGCTAGGGGGTCATCCCGACTTACCAACCCTTTGCAAACTCCGAATACCGTAAAGTAATATCCGGGAGACACACGGCGGGTGCTAACGTCCGTCGTGAAGAGGGAAACAACCCAGACCGCCAGCTAAGGTCCCAAAGTCATAGTTAAGTGGGAAACGATGTGGAAAGGCCCAGACAGCCAGGAGGTTGGCTTAGAAGCAGCCATCCTTTAAAGAAAGCGTAATAGCTCACTGGTCGAGTCGGTCTGCGCGGAAGATGTAACGGGGCTAAACTATGCACCGAAGCTGCGGATTCAGAATTTATTCTGAGTGGTAGGGGAGCGTTCTGTAAGCGGTTGAAGGTGTACCGGGAGGTATGCTGGACGTATCAGAAGTGCGAATGCTGACATGAGTAACGATAATGCGGGTGAAAAACCCGCACGCCGGAAGACCAAGGGTTCCTATCCCATGTTAATCAGGGTAGGGTAAGTCGACCCCTAAGGCGAGGCCGAAAGGCGTAGTCGATGGGAAACGGATTAATATTTCCGTACTTGGTATAATTGCGATGGGGGGACGGAGCAGGCTAAGCAAGCATGGCGATGGTAGTCCATGTGAAAGTGTGTAGGCTAGTGACTTAGGTAAATCCGGGTTACTGTTAGGCTGAGACACGAGACGAGTCACCACGGTGATGAAGTTGCTGATGCCATACTTCCAGGAAAAGCCTCTAAGCTTCAGATTATACCGAATCGTACCCCAAACCGACACAGGTGGTCAGGTAGAGAATACTAAGGCGCTTGAGAGAACTCGGGTGAAGGAACTAGGCAAAATCGTACCGTAACTTCGGGAGAAGGTACGCTCCGATTGGTGATGAGACTTGCTCTCTAAGCTGATTGGAGCCGCAGTGACCAGGTGGCTGGGACTGTTTATTAAAAACACAGCACTGTGCAAAATCGCAAGATGACGTATACGGTGTGACACCTGCCCGGTGCCGGAAGGTTAATTGATGGGGTTATCTTCGGAGAAGCTCTTGATCGAAGCCCCGGTAAACGGCGGCCGTAACTATAACGGTCCTAAGGTAGCGAAATTCCTTGTCGGGTAAGTTCCGACCTGCACGAATGGTGTAACCATGGCCACGCTGTCTCCACCCGAGACTCAGTGAAATTGAAATCGCAGTGAAGATGCTGTGTACCCGCGGCTAGACGGAAAGACCCCGTGAACCTTTACTACAGCTTGGCACTGAACATTGAACCTACATGTGTAGGATAGGTGGGAGACTTTGAAGCAGAGACGCTAGTTTTTGTGGAGTCGTCCTTGAAATACCACCCTTGTAGTTTTGATGTTCTAACGTTGGCCCCTGAATCGGGGTTACGGACAGTGCCTGGTGGGTAGTTTGACTGGGGCGGTCTCCTCCCAAAGAGTAACGGAGGAGCACGAAGGTTGGCTAAGTACGGTCGGACATCGTACGGTTAGTGTAATGGTAGAAGCCAGCTTAACTGCGAGACAGACACGTCGAGCAGGTACGAAAGTAGGTCATAGTGATCCGGTGGTTCTGAATGGAAGGGCCATCGCTCAACGGATAAAAGGTACTCCGGGGATAACAGGCTGATACCGCCCAAGAGTTCATATCGACGGCGGTGTTTGGCACCTCGATGTCGGCTCATCACATCCTGGGGCTGAAGTCGGTCCCAAGGGTATGGCTGTTCGCCATTTAAAGTGGTACGCGAGCTGGGTTTAGAACGTCGTGAGACAGTTCGGTCCCTATCTGCCGTGGGCGTTTGAGAATTGAGAGGGGTTGCTCCTAGTACGAGAGGACCGGAGTGAACGAACCGCTGGTGTTCGGGTTGTCATGCCAATGGCATTGCCCGGTAGCTACGTTCGGAACTGATAAGCGCTGAAAGCATCTAAGCGCGAAGCAGGCCTCGAGATGAGTTCTCACTAGACTTTTAAAGTCTCTGAAGGGCCGTTGAAGACTACAACGTTGATAGGCAAGATGTGGAAGTGGTGTGAGCCATTAAGCTAACTTGTACTAATTACCCGTGAGGCTTAACCATACAACGCCAAACGCGTTTTATGTGATAGTGAAACAAGCGAAGAAGTTAATAGACTAAAGTAGATTACTGAAAACTTTTATTATCAGAATTCCAAATTTTAGTTAGTGCGTAGCGATACGGACTGACACCAAATTTGCTTGGTGACAATAGCGTTTTGGACCCACCTGACCCCATGCCGAACTCAGTAGTGAAACGAAACAGCGCCGATGATAGTGTAGCATTTGTTATGTGAAAGTAGGACATTACCAGGCTCCAAATAAGAGAAACCCGTTACAGAAATGTGATGGGTTTTTTGCTGTTTGAAGGAAAGCAAAATGCGCACATTCACCCAGCACCTATCGTGTAGGTTGGGCGAGCGAAGCGACTCCCGACACAATGATAGTATCCCATTTGTTATGTGGCTTTCCATCGCTGTGGACACTACGACATTCTAGGGCATTGTCGCTCGACTCCAAATACAAGAAAGCCCGATTCGAAAGAGTCGGGCTTTTTTACGTCTGCAGGAAAGTGAAAGTATCAGCCGTCAGCTATCAGCTGCACAGCGTAAATCTGACCACCGTAGCGTGGGTTGAGTATCTAGAACCCCGCGGGCAAAATAACGCAACGTTAACCTCAGAGCCAACGCATCCCATTAAAAACATAAATGTACCTTGCTATGTGGCTCTCTAGCGCTGTAGGCACTACGATATTCTACTGCGTGGTCACTACGAAGGAACGCGCCGACGGCAAATATGTGCAAACTCGAATCTAAATTTAGGTCTTTTGAAGGGTATATGGGCTGATAAAGTCATCAGTCCATATATTTAATAATCAGCGAGGTAGTTAGCTATTAGACAAGAATACAGTAAGTTTTTTACCTATTTTTAAGTGGTCGCTCGAAAGGTTATTCCATTGTTTGAGTTTATTAATACTTACTTTGTAATACTTAGCGATTTTCCATAAACTTTCGCCTGATTTAACCTGATGTTCAATTTGGGTATCGGCTAATTGAGGGAGCACAAGCTTTTGGCCAATTCTAATGGTGTTACTTTTTAGATCGTTAAACGCTTTGAGTTGGCTAATACCCACTTTGTAGCGTTTCGCTATAACACTTAAGCTATCGCCACGTTTTACTGTGTAGTGTTGCCACTGACTATAATCATTGGAATCAAGATTAGCGAGCATGTTTTTAAATTGTGTTTGTTCAGCAACTGGAACAACAATGTGGGGTGCATCAATAATGGCAGGAAAGCGGATCACACCATGGTTTAAAGATTCAAGTTGCTGCCATTGCTTTTGGTTATCTAAAATGACAGCGCCATCAATAGGCAATACTGCAATTGTTGGGCTGTTTGAAATTGCAGGAAAGGCCATTTTTTTGCTTTTTAATAATTGTGCCGCAGCTAGTAATTTTGGCACGTACTGACTGGTTTGTTTAGGCAGTTTTAAATTAAAAAAATCAGTGGGCTTACCCTGCTTTTTATTATTTCTGATGGCTCGTTGTACACGGCCTTCACCTACGTTATAAGCCGCAATTGCATGATACCAATTGCCATCAAAGCGCTTGTGTAAATACTCCATAAAATCCAGCGCAGCTCGGGTACTGTCTATTACGTCTTGACGTCCGTCATACCAAGGGGATATTTGCACTTTAAAATATTTAGCAATAGCAGGCGTTAGTTGCCACAACCCAGAGGCATGTTTATGTGAGTACGCACTGGCATCAAAGTCACTTTCAATCAACGGCATTAATGCCAACTCAATGGGTAACCCGCGTTTTTCGACTTCGTTTACAATATAGTAAAGGTAAGGTTCGGCTCGGCGGCTAATTTCGTCCATATAATTTGGATGAGTTAAGTACCATGCAATGCGTTTTTGCACCGCCGGGTGGCTGGAATCAGCAAATGACAGCTGCGCCTTAATGCGACCCCATACATCGTCTAGTGCTTGTGCACTGATTGGTGGAATGTGCTCAACAACCTCTTCGGTCTCATTTTTTACAACGGGAGTTGGCAGCGTTGTAGTTTTTTTAGGCTCAGGGGGTGGTGCGTTGAGCGTGGTTTCACAGCCAGATAAAATAATAACCAGCGGTAGAATGCGGATAAATTGATTTACAAACACGTACTAAACTACTCCGAAAATATAAATGCGGCTAACTTAAAGCAGATAAGCTTAACATAGGGTGAGTTAAAAGTGACTTGTAGATGGATTAACCTGTGCCTTAAATTGCTCTTTGTAGCGGCGGGATAAGTTAAATGCGGTGATTAAAAAGTTTCTAATTTAGCCTCTATTTCATGCGATTGAGCTTGTAGGTGTTTAGCTGAAGTTAAATTACCTAATTTTTTTTCTATTTCAGCCACCCTCTTTAAGGATATAGTTAGATCTTTAAGCACTGTTAATGTATCCCCAAAATTAGTTTGAAGCTGCCTGTCGAGCTGTAAGCTTTGCGCATACGCGGCTTTGGCGGCGGGTAAATCCCCGAGTAGCTGCTCAATATTACCCACATTATCAAACGAGACAGACAGGTCCCGTAATACTTGTGGTGAGTCACCAAGGCTCGTTTGCAGTTGTTGGCGAATCGCTAAGCTTTGCGCATACGCGGCTTTGGCGGCGGGTAAATCCCCGAGTTGCTGCTCAATATTACCGACATTATCCAACGAGACAGACAGGTCCCGTAATACTTGTGGTGAGTCACCAAGGCTCGTTTGCAGTTGTTGGCAAATTGCTAAGCTTTGCGCATACGCGGCTTTGGCGGCGGGTAAATCCCCGAGTTGCTGCTCAATATTACCGACATTATCCAACGAGACAGACAGGTCCCGTAATACTTGTGGTGAGTCACCAAGGCTCGTTTGCAGTTGTTGGCGAATCGCTAAGCTTTGCGCATACGCGGCTTTGGCGGCGGGTAAATCCCCGAGTTGCTGCTCAATATTACCCACCTTATTAAACGAGACAGACAGGTCCCGTAATACTTGTGGTGAGTCACCAAGGCTCGTTTGCAGTTGTTGGAAAATTGCTAAGCTTTGCGCATACGCGGCTTTGGCGGCGGGTAAATCCCCGAGTTGCTGCTCAATATTACCCACCTTATCAAACGAGACAGACAGGTCCCGTAATACTTGTGGTGAGTCACCAAGGCTCGTTTGCAGTTGTTGGCGAATCGCTAAGCTTTGCGCATACGCGGCTTTGGCGGCGGGTAAATCCCCGAGTTGCTGCTCAATATTACCCACCTTATCAAACGAGACAGACAGGTCCCGTAATACTTGTGGTGAGTCACCAAGGCTCGTTTGCAGTTGTTGGCAAATTGCTAAGCTTTGCGCATACGCGGCTTTGGCGGCGGGTAAATCCCCGAGTAGCTGCTCAATATTACCGACATTATCCAACGAAACAGACAGGTCCCGTAATACTTGTGGTGAGTCACCAAGGCTCGTTTGCAGTTGTTGGCAAATTGCTAAGCTTTGCGCATACGCGGCTTTGGCGGCGGGTAAATCCCCGAGTTGCTGCTCAATATTACCCACATTATCAAACGAGACAGACAGGTCCCGTAATACTTGTGGTGAGTCACCAAGGCTCGTTTGCAGTTGTTGGCGAATCGCTAAGCTTTGCGCATACGCGGCTTTGGCGGCGGGTAAATCCCCGAGTTGCTGCTCAATATTACCCACCTTATCAAACGAGACAGACAGGTCCCGTAATACTTGTGGTGAGTCACCAAGGCTCGTTTGCAGTTGTTGGCAAATTGCTAAGCTTTGCGCATACGCGGCTTTGGCGGCGGGTAAATCCCCGAGTTGCTGCTCAATATTACCCACCTTATCAAACGAGACAGACAGGTCCCGTAATACTTGTGGTGAGTCACCAAGGCTCGTTTGCAGTTGTTGGCAAATTGCTAAGCTTTGCGCATACGCGGCTTTGGCGGCGGGTAAATCCCCGAGTTGCTGCTCAATATTACCCACCTTATCAAACGAGACAGACAGGTCCCGTAATACTTGTGGTGAGTCACCAAGGCTCGTTTGCAGTTGTTGGCAAATTGCTAAGCTTTGCGCATACGCGGCTTTGGCTTCAGGTAACTGGCCAATATTACTTAGTAAGTCACCTAATCTATCTAAGGCGATACTCAAATGCCTTTTTCCTTGGTTTGTAACCGCACTTTGCAGCTGTTCTATCTTGGCCCTAGTTTGGTAGATAGCTTCATCAAGTTGTAAAGATGACAATAGTAGTTCATTTGAGGTTTCAGAGTCTGGCAGCTCGGTATTTAATTGAATATTAGAAGGTAGTTCAATTATTTGTTGGCGGACACTCCAGATATCAGGCGCCCAAGTGACAACATTAGCTGCACATGTATAAGGTAGCTCAATGAAAATAGGGCTTTTTACAATATTTTCCAACTGCGAGCGGCGCTTATTTAAAGTTGCTAAGGTTTTGGCTCTTAGCGTATCCCAAACCCCTTCTTGATCTACCTGTGTTAGCGCTACCCAAACGGGAGAGTAGCTTGCGTTAGCGTCAAAAATTTCATCAATAACTTTATTTGGTAAATCTGTTTGAGTTATTGGCTTTATACGGCGTAACGGTTTACTGTGACTGCGCATAAAGTCATCTAGCCGCTGTTTAAGGGCAAAACTCGCTTGAGTATTTTCAACAAATACAAAAAAAAGAGAGAAGTCTTCGTGCCACTCAAGTGTGAGTTTTAACTCTGACCAGATGGCCTCAAAATCATGATTATTCATTAAAGTAGTCGTTCATAATTGGAGGAACTTGGTACCAAATACTACCATTTTGATAATTTAAAACTAATGAATGATCAAATAAACGAATAATTGGTGGTAAGTCGCTGGCAAGGTCATTTATACATTGTGCTAGGTTACCGCTGTGCTTTCTGCAATGAATTAACCATTTTCTATCTTGTGCATTTAACCATTGGATATTCTTAGTTTCTTCTAAAATTGCTTGCTTCACAGGAGTGCTATTAACTCTATTTACAGGAAAATTGACTTTACCAAGTACTGCTTTTTTAGTGGTATGGCGTATTAAAGCAAACATTCGACGAACGTTACCACCGCATAGCCATGCAAACTCCTCTATCACGGGCTTTGAAATATAATTTTCCCACTCAGGAAAACGTTTTTCGACTACACACACCATTTTGTCTATACCTTCTGGGTTTTTCTCAATTGGCTTTTCTTTTTTAGGTGTTTGTATAACTTTAAAATTTGGTAGCGAAAAGCTCCCAGAATAAAATTGGTCAATGCTAGGAAGTACAGCATGGATATACGGGGGAACAGTATAAATTACGGTAATATTTTCAAAAGATAGTCGGGCAGGAGAGTTAAAAAACAAGTCTTTAAGAGATTCAAATAATACGTGTTCTTGACCATTAGGTGCAGACAGTCTCTCTAATGAATCAACAACAAGAACAACTTTATCTTGATTGGTATGTCGTTTAACTGATGCAGAGACATCGTTTGCAAACTTGATGGCCTCTTGAAAAAACTTATTTGAGCTATTAGCAAATTTTATTAATTCTTGTTTAAAAGTTATATTTTCTTCTAGGGAGAACTCAACCTCAGCCCCGGCTGCTTTTATTTTAGGTTTTAGCTCTACTTTTGAGTCCATTGCTTTTTTTGTGCGTTCCCAAATTGTTTCAGTAAGGAAATCATCGCCATATGCTTTTTTAACAGCGTGAGATAAGCCAGCTAATGCAGTAAAAATCAATTCAGTTTGAGTAATTGCAGGCTCATTTAAATCTAAAAAAGAGTCTGCACTGCAGTAAAAAGCCGGTATGTTTTTTACTTTGAGATCAGCCAGTAAACGCTGGAGTTCAGTGGTTTTACCTGCGCCTCTAAGTCCAGAGAATAAATAACAGCCAGGAGTATCTTCCCATTCGATGGCCTGTTTCATATCTTCAACACTGTCGTGAGCATCATCAGGAGCACGATTAACATAGTAATTTAATATATCATCGCGTTTAGCCGTATCTAGGAATGCATTATGAAAGTCTTTAGGGGTATTCATCAAAAGTCCCATCAGTTGATATGTTCAAACTTAATTAAGTTAAAGATAGCACGCGAGGTGAATTAGTGTCACTAGATTACTAGTGATATTAGTGTTTTAACCAAACACACACCTAAAGCAGGCGCCTTGTGGTTTTGGTACATAAATTAAATCGCCACCGTGGTTGAGCATTATTTGCCGAGAGAGGCTAAGGCCAATGCCGGAGCCTTGTTGCTTGGTAGTAAAAAATGGTACGAAGATCATATCCACCACATGTTCGCTGATGCCTGGGCCATTGTCACTAATTTCTATGTAGAGTTGTTGGCTGGCGTTTTGCGCCAAGCTGATTTCGACCCTTGCTTGAGTGGCATTCTCAGTACTGTACTTTTGGTTACTCTTTAGTACTTCAAGTGCATTTTTTATTAAGTTTACTAATACTTGCTCTATTTGACTGCTATCAAGCATCACTAATTGCTGGCTTTGAATTGTAAGCTCTATATCTATTTGCAGTTCACGGGCTTGTTGTTGATGTAAAGCGACAATATGCGTTAGCATATCGGCTAAATTTTTAGGTGCTAAATTAGGTTTAGGTAAGCTACTAACTTGGCGAAAACGAGCAATAAAATCACCTAAATGAGCTGTTCTTGATGCTAACGTGCTTAGTGCAAGCTGTAAGTCTTGTTTATCTTCAAGCTCATTAAAACATAATGCTTGTGGCAGCAAATTACTGCAGGTATCAGCTAGTGATGATAGTGGCGTAATAGAGTTGGCAATTTCGTGAGTGAGCACTTTAGTTAAGCGTTTATATGCTTGTTGTTCTTTAAGTTGTAATTGGTCGTGAATTGATTGTAAGCTCACTACACGGCGAACCCTCCCTTGTATTTCGGCGATACTCAGTTGAATTGATAGGGTGTCGTGTTGCTCGCCATTTTGCCAGTAGGTGGTGCTGCGGATATTGTGTTCGGCGTTTAAAATTAACTCTCCAACAGCGCCTAACTCATGTAAATTTTGGAAGCTTTTACCTAGTAACTTACTAACGGCTGGGTTTGATTCGATCACCTCGCCGTTATCATCACATACCATAACGGCTAAATCAACATGGATGAGCAAAGCTTGTAAAAACTGAGCTTGTTGCTCGGCATTAAAGCGCGCTGTTTGCATTTGTGCTTTTACTTGCTCAAATTGCTTAAGCATTGGGTGTTGCTGACCAAGCCCTAATGTACTGTCGCCATTAGCTAAAGCGCGGATCACCATTTCAGCTTGTTTTTGTTGGCGCTTAAACAGCGTAAAAATATGCGCTATTAGCGCCGCTGCGACTAGCATCATTAATAATGTCGTCGCTGAAAAACCATGCTTTTGCAATACATAGCTAAGCAACGCACTAACACTTATAAGTGCGATAATATTAAATGAAAGTAATAAATTAGCTCGCATGATTATAGCCCGTACTTTTCAAGGCGGCGGTACATGGCACCACGGGTTAAACCCAGTGCTTTGGCTGCATGACTCACATTACCTTGATGGTGCTTAAGTGCTGCGCGAACTGTGCGTTGTTCGAGTATGTCTAAATCAAAGGTGTCGTACTGTAGCTGATTGTTTATATCCTCTGTACTTTGACTCGCAGAATGAGCGCTAGGTGCTGCGCTATTACCTACAACTGAGGTTATATCGAGTGTATCCCCTTCAGTTAATATAACCGCACGCTCTATAGCGTGAGCCAATTCACGTACATTACCTGGCCACGCGTATTGGCAAAGCGCACTCATATCATCATCGCTAATGGTTAAGCTGCGTTTATATTTTTGCGCAAAGTGTTTTAGGTAGTAATTAGCTAATAATGGAATGTCATCGCTGCGCTCCCGTAATGCTGGAAGGCGAATTTCAACGGTGTTTATCCGATACAATAAATCTTGACGAAAACGCCCCTCTGCGACGGCTTGATCAAGGTTGTCGTTAGTGGCGCAAATAAGGCGAATATCTATATCAACGGCTTTACTGCTGCCAACGGGCGTTATTTGTCTATTTTGGAGTGCAGCCAGTAATTTGGCTTGATGCTCTAAGGGTAAATTACCCAGTTCATCTAAAAATAAACTGCCACCGTGGGCAAGCTCAAATTTACCAATTCGATCGCTTTTTGCATCGGTAAACGCGCCTTTTTTGTGGCCGAAAAGTTCGCTTTCAAATAAATTCTGCGCCACCGCACCCATGTCTAAACTCATAAATGTTTGATTATGGCGCATACTTGCTTGATGAATGGCGTGTGCGGTCAACTCCTTCCCTGTGCCACTTTCACCGGTTATTAATATGTTGGCATCAGTTTGAGCTGCTTTTTCTATGGTGCTAAACACCTGTTGCATCGCATTGCTTTGACCTAAAAACTCAAAGTTAGGCGTGTTTAAGGCTTGGTTTAACCCCTGTTTTTGCCGCGTTAATTTGCCCACTTGCTGTTTGTCTTTGGCGTGTGAAAATGCAGCGGCGACTGCGCCAAGTAATTGCTCGTTTTGCCAAGGCTTGGCAATAAAATCAGAGGCCCCCGCTTTAATTGCATCTACGGCTAATTGAATATCTCCGTAAGCGGTCATTAGTAAAACAACGATATTAGCGTCTTGTTCGATAATTTTTTTAAGCCAATAAAAGCCTTCTTTGCCACTGATTGAGTCTTGGGTAAAGTTCATATCAAGCAGTATTACGTCAACGGGCTGCTCGAGCTTGCGTTGCTCGTTAATGATGCCTGCAATGTCAAATGGATTGTCTGTGGTTTTAACACTTTGATAATGCTGTTTTAGTAATAAACGTGCTGCAATGAGAATGTCTGGGTTGTCATCAACAATTAGAAGAGAGCCTGTGTGTTTCATGTTTTTTATTCTTATAGAGTTTTATTTAGCCTAAAACAAAAAGGGGACAGTGTCCATAAATGGACGTTCATAAGATAACAAAGTGTTCTATAAACGGACACTACAAATATGTGAACAATCAAAATAAACATTAACCTTTTGAATTTATTGGTTAAATAAAACTGGCACAGCGTTTGTAATAACTATCGGTAATTAGTTTATTAAACCTGTATCAAGGTAGCCGACATGGATAAAAAAATAGAACGCTCATTTACGCAGAAGTATTTTAAAAAATTTACTTTTGCAGCTCTTACTTTAGGTGTTGCTGCGGCTGCATATGGTTATACGCAAAGCAGTGATACGGGCCGTAGCCAAAATATCGAGCGTAGTGGCTTAACGGTTAGCACGGTTAAACAAGGTGCCTTTAAAGATGCCTTAAGCTTACGCGGTCAAGTTGTGCCAAAAACCAGTATTTATCTCGATACCATTGCTGGTGGTCAAGTGGAAGAGCGATTAGTCGAGCAAGGTGAATATGTTGAGAAAGGCCAACCGCTCGTGCGCTTAAGCAACACTAACTTACAACTTGATGTAATGAGCCGTGAAGCACAAGTTACCGAGCAGCTTAACTTTTTACGTAATACGCAAATGACCATGGAAACCAGCCGGTTAAACTTACGCCGCGACTTATTAGAAATCGAATTAAAAATAACTCATTTAACACGTCGATTAAAACAAACTAAACCTCTGGTTAAAAGTGGCGTATTGGCGCAAGACCAACTAGCTGAGCTCGAAGAGGATTTAAATTATTACCAAGCCCGTAAAGAGCTCACCCTTGAGCGCCAACAGCAAGAAAATTCAATCCGTGAGGTGCAAGTGGCGCAGTTGTCAGACAGCGCTAGAATGCTCGAAAAAAATCTACAATTTGCGCGTCGAAATCTCGACAACTTATTAATCAAAGCACCGGTATCGGGTTATTTAAGCGAACTTGATGTGGAAATTGGCGAATCTAAAAACAGTGGTGCGCGGTTAGGCCAAATAGATATTCCTAATGAATATAAGTTAGTGGTGCGCATGGATGAATTTTATTTAAACCAAGTGCAGCGTGACATGGCGGTAATGATTGAGCTAGAAAGCGGCACGGTGAATGCAAAAGTGAGCAAAATCGATAGCCGCGTACAGCAGTCACAATTTCAAGTAGAAGTGGACTTACCCAGTAACACTAAAAGCATTAAGCGCGGCCAAAGCATTGATATTGAGTTAATGCTAGGGGGTGACAGTAACAATGCCTTACTGCTTAAACGCGGGGCTTTTTTTACTAACTCGGGCGGTAACTGGGTTTATGTAATCGAGCAGGGCGGTGATAAAGCAGTGCGCCGTGATATTCGCCTAGGCAAAAAGAATCAACACTATTTTGAAGTGCTTGAAGGGCTAAACGCTGGGGATAAAGTGATTACCTCTAGCTACAGTAACTTTGACAAAGCACAGCAACTACAATTTTAAGGATAATAACAATGATCAAACTAACTAATTTAAGCCGCGTATTTCGTACTCAAGATGTTGAAACTACAGCGCTAAGCAATATCAACTTAACTGTAAACGAAGGCGATTTTTTAGCGATAATGGGGCCATCTGGCTGTGGTAAGTCAACGCTGCTTTCTATTTTGGGTATGCTTGATTCACCGACCTCAGGCAACTTTGATTTTGCGGGAACTGATATTGCAGGCTATAGCGAAAAGCAACTAGCAGAGCTACGTAAAGAATCAATTGGCTTTGTATTTCAAAGCTTTAACCTGATTGATGAGCTAACAGTTTATGAAAACGTAGAGTTGCCATTGCAGTATCAAAAAATATCAAAAAGTGAGCGTAAGCAACGCGTAGAAACCATTTTAAAGCGCGTGGGTATTGATCACCGCGGCGAGCATTTACCACAGCAACTATCGGGTGGTCAGCAGCAGCGGGTAGCCGTTGCGCGTGCATTAGTGATTAACCCTAAACTCATTTTAGCCGATGAGCCAACCGGTAACCTCGACTCAAAAAATGGTGACGAAGTAATGGCGATGCTACGCGAATTAAACCGTGAAGGCACAACGGTGATCATGGTGACTCACTCAGAAAAAGAGGGTGCCTATGCTGATCGCTTAGTGCGCCTATTGGATGGCCAAGTGATGCTTGATAAAGCAAATATTGCGCAGCAAGCCGTTGTTGAGGTTGCTTAATATGTTTATTAATTATTTAGTCACTGCTTTAAGATCATTCAAGCAACAAAAACAGCATTTTATCCTAAACCTTTTAGGGCTAAGTATTGGCTTAGCTGCGGCAATTTTAGTGGCACTGTTTGCACAAAACGAGTTGTCATACGATAGTCAGCAACCTCACGCTGAACGTGTTTACCGTGTAGGCCAAGATTACTCAAAGTTAGGGTTATCAGTTATTCCTATTTTCAATTATTCTCAAGCGGCAAAAGCCACTGAATATAGCCAAGTAGAAGAAGTGTTTGGTTTGACGATGGTATCGCTGACTCGAGAAGCTATGGTTGACGTGCAGTACCTGGATCAGGGTTTTAAACTTAATGACTTGTATGGGGCAACGCCCAATATTGAGAACTTTATCAATATAAACACATTGGCAGGGGATTTAAAAAATGCAATGAGTACACCAGGGAGCCTGGCGTTAAGTGAATCTGAAGCACTGCGTATTTTCGGTACAATAAATGTTATTGGTAACACGCTACAGCACGAACAAGGGCAATATACTGTACGGGCGGTGTTTGCAGATTTACCAAGCAACACTCACTTTGCATTTAAAAACCTCGTTTATGTAAAACATGATCCAAATAACCTGATGATTAATAGTAGCTATGTTTATATGCGTTTGGCGCCACAGGCCGATCCAAAAGCACTCGCTGATACACTGTCTAAACAGTACTTCAATGGGCAAATGGCGGGTCAAGTTGCCATTGAGTTACACCCATTACTAGACTTACATTTAACAGCAAAATCGCCATTTGAAATGAAAGCAGGCGGCGCAAAGCAAGTTGTAACGATTTGTGCAGGGTTGAGCGTGTTACTTATTTTGATTGCTGGCTTTAACTTTATCAATATGACAGTAGCGCAGTCTGCAAAGCGCGCTAAAGAAGTGGGTGTGCGCAAGGCACTTGGTGCAAGTAAGCTGCAGTTAGTAACACAGTTTTTAGCTGAATCTACTTTGGTTGCTCTATTGTCGATGATTATTGCCTGTGTGTTAGTGGAGCTGTTATTGCCAAGTTTTAACCAGCTGGTCGATCGTGAACTGATAGTGAGTTATTTTTCAGCCTTTGGTTTGGGCATTATGGCTGTTGTTATTGCTGTAGGCATACTTGCAGGTTTGTACCCGGCATTGTTTATCTCATCATTTAGCGCAAAACGAGTGTTAAGTGGCGATTTACAACGCGGTAATACGGCCATTTGGGTACGTAAATGTTTATTGACCTTGCAAGCTTCATTAGCAATCGGTTTGATCATTGCATCAGTTACGTTATTAAAACAATTATCTCATTTACAAAGCCTTCCTTTAGGCTATCAAACGCAGCAACGCTTAGTGGTTTCAGAGTTGCCGGTGCAATCAGTATTTACGCAGCAGCCTAGCGCACTAATTAATCGCTTGACGGCTATAGATGGTGTAGAGCAAGCAACGGTTATTGATACCCGTTTAACCGTTTCAATTAACAATACATTACAGCCCACTTGGCCCAATGGTGAATCTTCAGGTGGAATAACCCCTGTGATAGGTTCTGGTTTTGATGTTGTAAAGGGGCTAGGCCTTACGCTTATTACTGGTAGAGACTTTAGCCGTGAGTTTTCCTCAGACTGGGCGACGCGAGCAAACGGGGTTACAACAGTAGGTACAATTATTACAGAAACCGTTGCCAAGCAGGCTGGTTATAGCAATGTGGCTGATATTGTTGGACAAAAAATTAAAGACACAGGGCGTAATGTGGATATGCAAGTTGTTGGTGTTGTAAAAGATGTAAAGGTTGGTAATGCACAAGATGCGAATTCTAACATTATGTTTTTATGTGGTTATAACTATTTAACACCAGTATCTGAAGTGATTTTAACCGTGAACGTACAAAACCTCCCTGCTATAAAACAGGCAGTGATCACAGCTTTAGCTGAAGTGTCTAATATTTATGAGCCAAAAATAAACCTGCTAGCTGAAAACTATAAAGCAGTATTAAAAGGTGATGAGCGTGTTTCTCTTGTCGTACTTATATTTACTGGCCTTGCAGTGTTCTTAACTTGCTTAGGTACTTTTGGTCTAGCTTCATTTGCCACGATTCGTCGCCAAAAAGAAGTCGCTGTACGCAAAGTACTGGGTGCGTCACGCATCAGCATTATGAACCTACTGGCAAAAGAGTTTTTGATTTTAGTGTTAGGAAGTGTAGCCATAGCATACCCGCTAACCTATTGGCTGGTGGGTGATTGGCTCGCAAACTTTAATGAGCGTGTTGATCAAGCGCTGTGGGTTTATCTGGTTGCCGCTTTGAGTGTTACTGCGATCACTTGGCTGACGGTTGCAAGCCTCGCCTTTAAAGCTGCCAGTACGAGACCGTCGCTTACTTTACGTTATGAATAAATAAAGTTTATTAGCCAAAGCTATAGCCTGTCGGTGTAACCGGTAGGCCGTTTGGGGTGAGAACAAGGTCTTATAGGTTAGGTATGTTGATATCACATGTAACAACAGCGTTTCGAGTATTTAAGCAATATAAGCTGTATTCGTTATTGAATGTTTTTGGGTTAAGTATTGGTCTTGCCGCAGCTCTGTTAGTGACGTTATTCGCAGAGTATGAATTGTCGTTTGATGAAATGCAGCCCGATCACCAGCAAGTTTATCGTTTGCATGTTGATGTAAAGGTGCCGGGCTTAGAAGAGATCCCATTAACGGTTGTAAGCATTGCGCAAACAGTGTCTTCACGTAGTGATGTAAGCAACTTATTGGTGCTGGCAGATGTGGTCGATAGTGATTTATTTACTGATCATATTAAAGTGGCTGGGCAAGCGTTTAAGCTGCGAAATGTATATGGCACTTCGGCCAATTTACGTGATTTTATTCATCTTGATGTGATAGCTGGCAATCTTGAACAAGCGCTCTCAGAGCCCAATCAAATCGCCTTTAGTGCAAGTGAGGCTGTAAGGTTATTCGGCAGTGTTAGCAATGCGTTCGAGCAAACCTTATTGATGGGCGAGAAAAGTGTCACTGTGAGTGCTGTTTTTAATGACTTACCCGATAACAGCCACTTTTTGTTTCATGCTTTAGTGTCTGTTGATTTCACCGAACATAACGATATATCGAGTTATGTTTATCTAAAAACTCAGCAAGGAGCTGATTTAAAAGGCATAGAAAAGCAGTTAGCTAGAAGTCTTATTGAAAAATATCAATTAAAGAATAGCCAGCTTGAATATCGTTTAGTGTCGATGCGAGACGTGTATTTTAAAGCCCATTCTCCCTTTGAATTTAAACCTGGCGGGTCGGCTTTTTTAGTGAACTTGAGCCTGGTATTGAGCGTGTTACTACTCGCCATTGCCGCAGCCAATTACATTAATATTACGGTATCGCAATTGTTGTATCGCAGCAAAGAAATTGCTATGCGAAAAATGCTGGGGGCGAGTAAGCGACAATTAATTCTGCAATTTTTGTTAGAAGCTTTGCTAATGCTGGCCTTTGCTACGGTGTTAGCGTTGTGTTGGGTTGAGGTGTTATTACCAAGCTTTAGTGACTTTGCAAACCGCCCATTACAGCTAGTTTGGGGTTGGTCACAATTGCTAGCTGTATTGGGGTTGATACTTTTATTGGCTTTTGTATCAGGTGTTTACCCAGCTTTATGTGTCGCACGCGCTCCGCTTAAAAGTTTACTTGCAGGGCAATTGCAAACAGGTCAGATTCTGCGTAAAGGCTTGTTAGTATTTCAAGCAGCCATGGCAATGGCTTTAATTGTTTGTACGTTAGTGAGCTTGCAACAGTTAACGTTCTTGCAAAGCTTAGCGGTTGGTTATGATGTGACGGATCGCATTGTGATACACGATTTAAGTAGCAAGCAATTGATGGCAAAAGAGCATGCGATACTCAATGAGATCCGTGCACTGCCCGGTGTCGTGCAAGTGACCACTACAGACACAGATTTAACCGATAGCATCCTAGAAAGTTTTTACTTCCGTTGGCCAAACGGCTATGAAGAAAGCGAACTGCCACCGACTATTGGCACAGGTTTTCATGCCGTGGAAACCTTGGGTCTGACACTACTTGCTGGCCGAGATTTTTCACCACAATTTCAAAGCGATTGGTTGCATTATGTCAATGAGGAGTCAAATACGCAGCAGGGCGAGGATACGCCTCAAGCAATGGCCATTTTGGTGACCGAACAAATGGCAAAACGCGCTGGCTATGAGAGTGTGAGTGAGGTAGTGGGGCTGCAAGTTCAGGGGCTTTACCGCAACATCAATGCCATCATCGTTGGTGTGATAAAAGACATTAAAGTGGGCTCGGCAAAAGACGATTGGCTGCCTGTGTCATTTTCAGCAGGGTATAGCTCACAATCAACCGTTAGATTGGTGGTAAGCACCGAGCAAGCAAACTTTCCTCAATTATTGAGTCAGCTACGCCAGCTTTTAAAACAGTTTAATTTAACTGCCAACCCGCAATTTAGCCTAATGCTGCAAGACTTAGCCAAGGTTTATCGCGTCGAGCATGACTTGTTTGTGCTTATTCGAAATTTCTCTGTGCTGGCCATGTTTTTAAGTTGCTTAGGTTTATTTGGACTAGCGGCATTTGCAGCGAAACGTCAGCAAAAGCAATTAGCCATGCGAAAAGTATTGGGCGCAACCCGTTTAAATTTAGTTAATCTACTTGCCCGTGAGTTTTTAATCATAGTGTTCGCAGCGGCAGCAGTTGCTTTACCTCTAGCTTATTGGCTAATGGATAACTGGTTGCAAGGTTTTAACGACCGTATTGAGCAAACCATTTGGGTATATGGCTTGGCAGGCCTCATTGTGGGTGCGTTTACTTGGCTAACCGTTGCCAGTCTTGCCTTTAAAGCCGCCAGTACACGGCCATCGCTTGTTTTACGCGATGATTAGATAAGCAAACGATGTCGCCATAAATGATGACCTACAGGTGTGTAATGAGGTGATGTAGGGCGTGCTTTAGCGCGTAAATAGGCTATATTTTATTTCTGCTTTAGAAAAAGGAATTTACTAAATGAGCTGGAGTAACTTAAAGAAAGGGCGTGTATCAATTCAATCAGGCGAATACTTCATTACATTTACATGCCACCGCAGAGAAGGGATATTTAGTAATTTCGATCATGCTAATATCTTTTGTAGATGCATTGCGAGTAATGAGCTCAAGTATCAATGCCGTTGGTTAACTTGGGTTTTAATGCCTGATCATTTCCATGGTTTGTTGCAGCTTAAAAACAGTGAATTAGGGGTTGTAGTGGGTCACTTAAAAGGCGCATCAGTTCGAGAAGTTAATAAAGTACGGGATTTAAATCAGCCTGTATGGCAAAGAGCGTATTATGATCATGCGCTGCGAGAAGAAGAAAATAGGATTGAAATAGCAAGGTACATTGCTGCAAATCCTTTGAGGCGCAAGTTGGTCACTAGAATTGGTGACTATCCGTATTGGGATTCAGTATATTTGTAAATTTAATATCGCAGGGGGTTGTCGCCGTAAACGACGACCTATGA
Organism: Pseudoalteromonas sp. 11L1; assembly: GCF_055397545.1. The sequence continues at coordinate 787,226 of NZ_AP041141.1, forward strand.
TATAACTCTTTAAATATCTTTAATTTTTATCGCGGGGTTACCGACAACAACAGTGTTCGCAGCCACACTTTTGGTTACTACTGACCCTGCGCCCACAACAGCGTTATCGCCAATTGTAACGCCAGCTAACACAATAACTCCCGCGCCAATCCACACATTATTACCGATAGTAATCGGTGCAGTAAAGTTCTCCTTCTTGAGCCGCTCTGTAGGGTTAATCGCATGCGAGACTGCCAGTAGCTGAACATTCGGGCCGATTAAACAATCGTCGCCAATGCTTATAGCTCCTTCATTAATTGGCGCATCTAACACAGTGCAGTTAATGTTTATAAAAGTACGATCACCAATTTGTATTTGTGAGCCATAATCACAATGAAAGCCTGCTTCAATAATGACGCCCGAACCGGAGTTAGCAAACAGTCCTGTTATGCGTTTTAAGTTACCTTTACTTGGGCTTTTATTAAATAAGCGGCATATTTCATGGGTGGCTTTGCGTTTATCAAGCCGCTCTTTTGTAATCGAATTAAATTTTTTCAGCATACTATTTTGATTTTTTGAGCCACTTTTTTATCCATTCAGATTGGTGTGACAGTAAATAAGATAAATTTTCTTTAGCTTGATAGCTATGCCCTTCATACGGGAGCATAATTAGCTGAGCTGTTTTTTTATTCGCAATTAATGCTTGATACATTCTCATTGACTGCAATGGGTAAGTACCAGAGTTTTGATCGCTTTCCCCATGAACCAATAATAATGGTTCATTTATTTGATCGGCATAAATTAAAGGCGATATATTAATGTATGTATCCCTTGCTTGCCATAGGTTACGCTGTTCACCTTGAAACCCAAACGGTGTTAGGGTTCTATTATAAGCTCCGCTTCGTGCAATCCCAGCTCTAAATAGATCGGTATGTGCAAGTAAGTTAGCTACAGTAAAAGCTCCGTAAGAATGACCCATAACGGCTAACTTTTGCACATCAATATGGCCTGATTTATCTAAGGCATTGACTGCGGCTTCGGCATTTAGATTAATTTGATTGATAAAGTCATCGTTAGGTTCACCTCCATCAAATGAGGTAATTGGCATTGAAGGTGATTCAAAAACAGCAAAGCCGTCATGCAGAAATACCAATGGGCTTAGCGGATCAAACTCTCTAAATAAATTTGTCCGTACAGTATTTTGTTGGCTAAGTTTTTTATTTTTAAACTCATCAGGGTAAATCCATAAAATTGCAGGGATTTTATTTGATTCATGCGTTTTATAATTGTTAGGTAAATGCAGTGTTCCAGTAAGATCTAATCCATCACTTCTTTTATAGCTAATAGTTAGTGGCTGGTTTATAAATTCATTTTTATTTTCGTTAGAGTACAGTAAGATCTTTTCATTAAAGCTATTGTTTGTAACTGCATAGTATTGAGGTGCATTTTTGTTGTTTTGTTTTTGGATTACGAAGGTGTTGTTGGCGACTCTTAAAGGCATTTCTATATGTTTAGCATCGCTTAAAAATATTGTTTTATCAAGATTATTCAATATATTGTAATGTTTGGCTATGGGTCTTATGCCGTTCTTACTTTGCCCAGAAGAAAAGAAAAATAAGTTATTATTTTGCTCAACTAAAACTTCATATCCAGCAGGCGTACGTAATGTCTGAGGGTCACCAAAGTCATTGTATTTATCACGATAATCTCTTTGGTGGATTAAAGTACTGGTAGTGTTTTGAGCATTGATTAAAGTTGTTCTGGCCTGCTTGCTGTCATAGCGCCAGTCTTGAAGTATTCCAACACCAGATAACCCCCACAAAATATCATGAACTCTCCATGTTACTTGATGCATTAATTCTTTATGGTTTGAAAATGGGCTTTCTAATTTATAAATATGATCGTGATATGTTTGTGGTAATGACATATCACCTTTATCACTCGCCTCTACCCATGTAATAGTTGAGTTTTGTGAAGGCAACCATTTCACCAATCTAGCGCCAATAGGAACACTATCTTTGGACTTAGGTAGGTTAATTTTATCTTTTAAACTTGGTAAATTATATATATCAGAGGGATTGTCTATATTAACGATATTATAAGTACTCCCCCATTTTTTATAAGGTAAATAAGCAGATAACTCACTCGGTGGCGTGGAATACAGTAAATACTTTCCATCAGGGGAGACGGAGAAATCATTAACCAAGCCACTTTTAGTTAATGTAGAAACTTTACCATTGAGGTCTACCTTCACTAACTTGGTTTGATTGATAGATATAAACAGCTCTTTCATCTGGTCATTGATTAATAAGTTTTTATGAGTTCGCCCTTGATCTGTCTGCAGCTCAGATGACAATACATTGGGCTTTTTAGTATTATGTCCAAGTGCATTTATTCGGGAGTTTCGCTGCTTGACGACAATGCTTTGACCATCAGGAAGCCATCTCAGGTGCCTTCCGCCAAGACTTGTGGATAAATTGAGTTCTGTTAGCTTATTAGATACATTGCTATCGATATCGTACAACCATAGTTTTGTATTGGCGCCCTGCTGAATTAAAAATGCGATTTTTTTAGCATCAGGGGACCAATTAAAATCGACAATCACCCCTTCTAAGTTATTAACTTCTTCTCTTGTGTTTGTAGCAATATTAAATAACGTTGCATGGCTAAATTGTTCAGTATTAACTCGGCTCGATAAATTAGTATAAAAATCTAAGCCAGCTAATGCGACGCGCTGTTGAGATAAATAATCAATAGATGGGTATTTTATTTGGTGTAAAAATAAAACCAGTTCCCCATTTGGCGATAATGAAATAGTTTCTTGCCCCGTAGACTCTATCAGTTTAGTCCACTTACTATTATCAATTTCAATAGCTTTAACGGGTGATGAGGCAATGAGCAAAAACGCTATGATAAGATAAAATTTATTCATTTCGTAATGCCTTTATTGGATCTTGTCGTAACGTTTGGTTGATCGGGAAAAAGCTAGCCAGTACAGATATCGCTAATAACCCTAACCAAATAGTCATTGTTAACCACCAGTTTATAGGCAGGTCAATACCAGGTAATGACATACAATAGCCTATAACTAAAAAGGCCGTTGAAAAAGCTAACACTAAACTCATTGAAATGGGTTGCATGAGCTCTAATAAGCTTTCTTTTAGCAATCTATAATTATCAGCCCCCATAGAAAGCTTTACGCCTAAGCTATATCTGCGCACTTTCACTAAGTAGCTAACAATACCGTTTATGCCAATACCCACCATGAGCAGCGATGTTGAGGCCAGCACAATAGCTAGCCATGCAGCATTTAAGTGGCGTTGCCTTTTATCATCAAACAGGCTTGTTAAAGAGGCTATGTTATTAATGTCTAGTCGTTGGTCTATTGCTAATACTGCTTGTTGAATATCTGCAATTGCATTATTTTCATCTGAAACAGTAATCAAATACGTAAATTGTTGCCAGCCAGGGTAATCTTTAGGTGTAAATACTTCAAAGTCTTCACTTTCAGGGCTGCCAGGCACATAGGTATTGCTGACAATGCCTATAATTGAATAATATTTTTTATTATCAAAGCTCACTTTACTGTTTAGTACTTCATTACTGTTTTTATTAAGTAAATCTGCAAGGCGCTGATTAATAATGATCGGTGGATTTTCGAGCTGTTCATCTCCTTCGGCAAAGTCTTTACCCGTAATCGTTAAATTCAGTTCAGTAAAGTAATTGGTCGTGACTAAGCTATTACGTGCTTGGGCAATATACTGTCCAGCTTCGTTGTATATTTGATTGACGTTAACCGTTTTAGGTAATCTCATCTCAGAGGAAACAGCTAAACTACTGACACTATTGAGCGCCTGTAATCTTTGGCTGATTGCTTTGTGTAAATTAATACGCTCGCCGGAGGAGTTTACATTACTGTAGTTAATTGTTAGTGAATACTTACCTTTCGTGTTAATTCCGTTTTCTCTAAGTGCTTCAGCTAACGTAACAAGTACTACGTGGCTGGCGGCTGTTAATACTAAAAACGAAAACAATATTTGCAAACCAACCAGTAAATGGCTGGTGGCTGAACTCATTTGTTTACCGGTGCCTTTACCGCTACTTTGTAAGCTGCTCATTAAACTCTTTTCTTTAACAACACTGAGTTCTATAAATGAGTAAAGAGAGGCAATACAGATAATTAAAAATACTGAAAACAGCAGCGTATTAATGCTCAAAGACAGGGTGTCTAAGCGCTGAATGGCATCAGCTGCAAGGCTTTGAATAACCATAAAACCGATTTGAGTAAATGTTAGAGCAAGCAGCACCGCAACACTAATGAGTAAAACATTATGTTTGAGTGTTTCCATAATGAGCTGTTTTTTACTGGCGCCAAACGCAAAGCTTATCGCAAGCGGTTTGATACGTGTAATAGCTTTAGCAAGCTGCATGCTAGACAGGTTGATAAGAGCAATAAGCATTAATAAGCACACACCTAGTAACAACATTAATACAATCTTTCCGCTGTCACCTCTAAGGGCGTCATTAAATGCAGTAACACGCGCACCCACTGTAAAATCTTTTAAAATATTAGGCGCGTGTAACTGCGCACCTTTAAGTGACAAATCAATTAACTGCTTATTAATTTCCTGCTCTGAAGCTGTGGATTTAAATCTAACTACATTCTTATATGCCCCCATAAAGCCGTTAGATGTTTTTGGGTTAAATGACTCATCAGCATCAATCGGTATCCATATTGCGTTATTTATTTTGCTGTAATTGGGTAGTACAAGGTCGTCGGGTGCGACACCAATTACATTGAAACGACGTTGATTAAGTTGTATTTTTTTACCAACAATATGAGGGTCACTATTATAGTAGGTTTGCCAAGCGCGATAGCCTAATACGACCGACATTTGCTGAGTACCGAGCGCTTCTGATTTATTGAATAACCGACCAAGTTTGGCTTGAACGCCGAGTAAATCAAATAGATTATGTGAAGCGAGTATGACGTCAATTTCGGATCTACTAGACTGATCAAGCAGTTTGTAATCAGTCCATTTATGATAAGTAGCGACACCAGTAAAAACGGTGTTTTCTTTTTTAATGTAGCTCATAACTTTTGAATTACTAGCAGGACCTGAGTAACCTTTAGAGTTAATGGTGCCTTCAAGTAAGTATAAGTTATCGCTTTGCTGGTAAGGTAGTGGGGCGAAATACACTAGATCAACTAAGCTAAATGAACTAAGTACCATTGACAGTGTTAATGCCAACGTGAAAACTGTGGTGAAATAGTACTGCTTAGCGCGCTTGAATGTACTGTAGGCAGTTTTTAACATGGCTGAGCAACCTGTTTTTCATTTGTAGGTTTGCTTGACACTCGTTCGTCGCTTTGGGCAACGACGGTACCGTCTTTTAACTGAATATTTCGCGTAGCCATATCGGCATAACGCGGATCATGGGTAACTAATACAATGGTGGTGCCTTGCTGGTTAAGGTCTTTTATTAATGCCATGATTGCATCGCCATTTTTCGAGTCTAAGTTACCAGTAGGTTCGTCGACCAGCATGATGCCAGAGTCACCAGCTAACGCGCGTGCGATTGAAACACGTTGTTGCTGACCACCAGAAATTTGATTTGGGTGTAAATCAGCTTTATCAGCTAGGCCCACTTTTTCAAGGCAGTCTAATGCTCTTGCTTGGCGAGATGATAAAGAGTCGCCACGGTATTTTAGCGGTAGCGCAACATTTTCAAGTACTGTCATTTCATCAATTAAGTTAAAAGATTGAAACACAAAGCCAATACGATTACCTCGTACTTTTGCACGTTGGTTTGAATCCATATCAGAGACCAGTAAACCATCAATGTAATATTCACCGCTTTGAGGAGTATCGAGCAGCCCCATAATATTAAGCAGTGTTGACTTGCCACAACCAGAAGGCCCAGAAATAGAAATAAACTCGCCGTCGTACACGGTAAAGCTAATCCCTTTTAAAACTTGACTTACTTGCTCCCCGTTCGAAAAGGACTTACTTAAGTTATTAACTCGTAAAATTTCAGTATTCATGTTTTTTCCTTAACCAGCTATTCTTATTGTTGTTGTTTCAACGGGGATATCTAATGTAGAAATAATAACTTGTTCACCAGGCTCTAAACCCGACAGTACTTGGATCAGTTGCCCTGACACTTTACCGTATTGCACGTCAACTTTAACGGCTCTATTATCTGTTGTGAGTTTAAATAATGAGCCATAACTGCCTTCACTTGCACCTGTTGGCTGCTTTATATAATTCACTTCTTTTTGTACGTCGGCAAAAATAGTTGCATCAACTTGTTGCATTGGTTTCATGGTGTCTGATTCTGAAGCTTCTAGTTCAATATCAATTTGTACAGCACCGTCGCTGATCACTGGATCAACACGAACTACTTGGCCACGCACTTGATCATTCAACGTACTAATTTGGGCCGTCATACCAATTTGAATTAAATGAGCTTGAATTTGCGGTACTTTTATTTCACCAACCAAAGGGGAGAGGCTACCGATTAAAGCAAGTTCAGAACCTGCAGTAACGCTTTGCCCTAAACTTAAAGGTAAGCGCTGAATAACGCCGCTCATCCCCGCTTTAACTGAAAGTTGCTCTACCATTAATTTGGCGACGTCAAACTCGTCTTGCGCTTGGGCTATTAAGTCATCTTGAATCGAAAGCGATTCTTTTTGCATCTGTGCTAATTTATCAAGTTTGGACTCTTCAAGGGCAATACGTTTTAAGAGTTGCTTGGCTTCGAGTTCATTTTTCTTGGCGCTAATCCCTGAAACAATGCCTGATTTAGCTAATGTACGTTCTGCTTCAACTTGCAGCATGGCTATTTCAGATTGTGCTTTTAGCTCAGACACGCTTGATTCGTTGTTAAGCATCTCACGCTGTTGTAGCAATACGGTTTGACGTTTTTGGGTTTTGGCATTTTTAAGCTTTGCTAATGCTAAGCGCAGTTTACTTTCTAGCTCAGGGTTATTTAAAGTAAGGATCACAGTGCCATGTTTAACTACAGCACCTGCTTTAAGTTTTATTTCGTCAACCACAGCATTACTGGTTGCGGTAAGTAGCCGTTTATTGATTGATTGCAATGAGCCATAGCCATCAACTTTAATTGAAAAATCACCACGCTCAACCTTCGCAATAGTGACAGAGTCTTTTGGAATAACTTCAGCATTATCCGCAAACCCTAATTGCCAGCCAGAAATGAGCATAACGACAGATAAACCTATCAACCCTTGATAGATTAGTTTGGATGTAAATTTCATAGCTATTCCTTATGGTTATTCTTATCGTGATGTAGTTACACAGCTTGGGCTAAGGTTTGGTTCTTAATTAACTCTTCTAGGTCAATTATTCTATCTGCGGCTTGTATTGTTTCTTGTCTGTGAGCTACGCTGATCCGTGTGATTTTTTTTGATTTTAAATATTGATTGACCTTTAGCTCTGTCATCGCATCTAGGTGGCTAGTCGCTTCATCTAAAAACAAAATGACGGGCTGACTGTAAAGCGCTCTTGCCAAAAGTAATCTTTGTTTTTGACCACCTGATAATGAGCTGCCTAAATCACCTACTTGAGTATGCAAACCCATAGGCATATTTTGAATCTCATGCCATATAGCAGCGCCTTTAACTGCTTCTGTGATTTTATCTAGATCAGGTTTAGGCTCAAAGAAACAGATATTCTCGATTAAGGAACCATTTAGTAATTGATCATTTTGCATCACAGTTGCACACATGGAACGAAAATTTCTCATGCCAAGCATGTTTATCGAATGCCCATCTAATAAGTAATCACCTTGATCTGCTTTAATTAATCCTGTCATTAACTTAAGGAGTGATGACTTCCCTAAACCTGAGCGACCAATAATAGCGACTGACTCTCCTGCATTTATTTTAAAATTGATTCCTTTAAATAACCAAGGTGAGGATGAAGAGTATCTAAAATGTAAGTTTCGTACTTCGATTTGCCCTTTAGCGTACTCTTTTGCAATTGTTAGTTGAGGGTTTTCTTGCTCTTGGCTCTGCATCACTATATCAGACATTCTGCGCAAGTAAGTAGAGGCTAACTTGAACCTGAATACGTGATCTACCAGAGTTTGTGTGCTACTTGAAAATTGTTGTCTATAAGCTAAGAAAGCAATAAACATCCCTATAGTAAACTCTTTATTTATTATTAATGTGGCACCAATAAAAATAACAATTAAATATTCAATTTTACTAATTAGCTCCTGGCTAATCTCTGCCGCAATGGTGACTTTTTCTCGTTTAATATTCTCGTTAGTCGTATCAGCAAATAGGTTAAGCCATGAAGAAAGTCGAGTACTTTCTTTTACGTAACATTTTATCGGTATAATTGCTCGGATCGTTTCTAGAAAGTGACTATTTTCTTTTGCTTGTTTAGATAAAACTTGCTCTAAATGCTTATTTTCTTTGTTAGTTAAATATAATCTAAGCAATAATGTAAAAGAGAGGAACGATAAAGAAACTAAGGCAAGAGTTGGTGAGTAAGTATACATAATTATTAAGGTTGTTATGCCTAACAAGCCTTCAACAATAGCAGAAATAAAACCACGGCTGATCATTCTCTGAACTTCATTAAATGCTTCAAATCTCGATTTAATATCGCCAACATGCCGAGATTCAAAAAACGAAAGGGGTAAATGTAATAGGTGACGCTGGATATTAGCCTTTACTTGAAAACCTAAATTTTTATCTAAATATAAAATGGCAGCTGAACGAATAATATTACTAAAAGTGGTTAGTAAAGTAACAGCTATAAAAGCAGCGAGTAGCCATATTAATATTCCGCCATCGGAAAGAGGTATACCATGATCAATTACAATTCTAATATAGTAGGGGGATACCAATAGGAAGCATTGCAAAATTAAGGCTACAACGAATATCTTAAATAATGAGGATGCGAGTCCTTCTATGTTGCCAATAAATGCTTTGAGTGGCATTCTTACTCGCTCATCAGCCACGGTGAATGCTGATGTTGGGGTTAGCTCAATTGCAATGCCGGTAAATGCTTCAGAGACTTGCTTCCAATCTAGTTTTATTTTCCCTTTTGCAGGATCATGGATAACAATGCCAGTTCTATTTACTGAAGCAAGCGTGACAAAATGATTAAAGTTCCAATGTAATATAGCTGGGCCCTTTAGTTTTGATAATTGACCAAGCTCTAGTTTTAATACTCGCCCAGACAACCCAATATCATCTGCAATTTTTAAAATGTGCTTAACTGTTATTCCTTGAGTACCAACGGGGTAGCGTTGTCGCATAGCAAGCATATTTACTTTATAGCCATGATAAAAAGCAATCATAGCGATACATGTGGTGCCGCATTCAGCTACTTCACTTTGTAAAAAAAGAGGTAGTTTTGATGGTTTAAAGTCAATGTAGTCTGTGAGACGCATTTTAATTTCACTATTTAATTAAGTTAAGGACTTTTTCAGATTGCCGAGTAAGTAGAATCTTTATATCTGCGGTAGGTGATAACTTTGAATAGTTGTTAGCTTCTAATCTTAAATGTACTTTTTGCTCTTTATTAATTTTGTTACTGCCAATAACCATTGTGACTATACCTTTTAACTCATCATTATTGACGATTAAGGTAACTTGGTCATTTACATGAATGCTCATATTGTTGTTGCTAGAAACCCAAAAAGATAACTCATTTTCAGCAGCAGGGCTTAATAAGTAGCCGAGAGGTTCAAATGGTTTTATGATATTTTTATCAGCGAAAGAGTGAAAAAAGAAACCATCTGCAGGGGAACGGATAATATCTTTTTTCATCACATTTTGACTATCAAATTTAGAAATAGAAAGCAGAGGCTGATTTTTTTTGACCATTTCGCCATGTGTAGCATGACTTTTATTTATGATGACAACCTCATTATAAATTAGTGGGGTATAGTGCTCAGGTGAAACCTTAGCATCGTGGCTTTTTTTTGTTGAGAATGTTACAAAGTTAATGATTAAAAAGCTAAATATGAAGATTGCGATTAAAGCTGAAATAGAATTATTGATAACTTTAGGTTGTTTAATGAGCGACCTACCAATATCGCTCGACTTATACTGATTTCTAAGCGCTTCTTTTCTGAACATATTAACAATAGACATAAGCTAGCTAACTTTCTTAATAGCAATGTCACCAACAACGCTATTACTATTCATATAGCTTAGCGGGCAACCCATTTGCCAGCTATCAAGTGTCGTAAAGCCTTTTATCCAGGTACTAAATTTTTCATTGTTTAGTGTGAGTGTGCCATCAGGGTTAATTTTACCAATATTGTTTCTGTCATCATCTAAAGCAACGGTACACTTATTGATATTACCATTGGCTCTAATTCCTAATGAATTAGGCTTTCCTGCATAACAGATATAATGACCATTTTTATCTATTTGTTTACTTGTACCAGAGTAACGAATTGTCAACTCTTTGACTAAGTCTCTTGCAGTTCTTTTGGAAGTGAGAACTTTGATAGTGTCTTGATTATCGCCGCCTAAGTTATCAATCGCTTTAAAAAACAATTGAAACCGGGAGTCACTGAATAAGGTCTCATCATAACGTTTACAAAATTTCAAAACACTCTCATGGTTCAGATCGGTTATATGGATTCGAAGTGTGATTTTAAAATCTAGATCTGTGGCTGCCGCATCTAATAAGCGGCCCCAAATTTTGTCAAAACTCCCTCTCCCGTTACGAGTTAACCGAGTTGTGTCGTGTGACTCTTTGTCACCATCTATGGATATTTGAAAACTATTTTGCTTTAGCTCAACAAGTTTTGTTAGTGTTTTTATATCGAGAAGAGAGCCGTTTGTAGTTAGATCACCATACACTTTACAATTATTTTCCTTTGCTAAGTGTTGGGCATACTCTGCAATTTCAAAAACAATGTCTCTTGCAAGTAAAGGCTCTCCGCCAAACCAGTTTAGAGATAGAAACTTTAAGCTTTTCATTTTGTTTTTAATTAGAGTTTTGGTTGCCTCAACAAGCCAGTCTGGCATTTTCCCGATTTCAAAATCCTCATAGCAATATACACATCTAAAATTGCATTGTTCTGTAGGAAATAAAATTAGCTGAAACTTTTCATTGCTAAGACTACTCGCAAGCTCGTGCTTTGAAAAACCTTTTACTGTACTTACTGAATCACTCATAATTTCCCCTAAAGTTATATGGAAAATAGAAAAGGCTATTTATATTAAATAGCCTTTTGCTACATTTATAGCTCTTTTAGTTCGCTACCACAGCTTATATTTGTTGTGCAAGAACCAACATTTATACCTTCATCTTCTTCTTCTTCTGGAGAAAAACCGCCTGCAACAGCATCTGTAAGTTCTTCACTTAGTTCAATTTCACCTAACTCATTTAATTTGATTTCTTCACTTTCTATATTTTTAAATTTATTACTCATTTTATGATCCTTTAAATTGTTGCTTCCCCTTAATGGGGTGAAGTGAGTATTACTTTAAAAAAAGAAATAGGTAACTGTAATAACTACGAGGTTTTTAAAATAAAATCATTTAAATAGTTTGATATTTTAGATAGCCATAAGTTCGAGGTCGGTTTTTTTTTGTTTTTAATGTTAAATAACATTTCAATTTTATTTTTTAATATTTTATATTCCGTTTTCTCATATAGTTTAAGTAGTTTATCTTTATTGTGATTAGTTGGGTGATTAGATTGCAAATTACAAAGTGTCATCCCGTAATTAAATTCATCTTTTATATTTTCATATTGATTCAGTGTTTTTTTTACTAATGGAGATTCAATAGATAGCTTTTTTTCTTCGATAATACATGAAGAGAAACTTAGCTTAGACAAAGAATCTAAAGGAGTCTTTTCCATATTTGAAACTAAGTGTTTCATCACTGTTTCAGCTTTAGTTGCCAGCCCTACAGATTTGAAAGCCTCATATAACCGATAGCTATATACACCACTTTTTATGCACGTACTTTTATTTATCTGACGCCAGCAAAGTTGTATTGCTTCTTCAAATTTTTCTAAGCTGATTAAGGCTATAATTTTAGCCTCTATGTATACATTTTTTTCTCTGTAATATTGCGGTATCGTCTCTTTAATTTTAAGAACTTCATTATATTTTGATTTTATGAGGTAATATTTTAAAGTTTCATCAAGTGTAGCCATATACAATGAATTCCATTGCTCACCTAATATTTCTTTGGTGACATTTATGGACCCTAGTTTTACTTTGCCCGTATTGTCGAGAATAGCTATTTCACCCATCAGCTTGAGGAATGCTGAGTGTTGGTTTGTCAGCTTATAAAGGCGTAATAAGTTGATTGTTGGATCGATTAAGTTTATGAGGTTTTGATTATTTCTATCTTGTAAAAATTTATCCGACCAATAAGTAATTACTCGGTGTAAAAATAATTCACTGGCTTGCGCTTCTCCTCGGTACGCTAAAATAAGCGGGTAGGCGTTAATCAGCCAATGCAGAGTTTTGTTGTCACTTGAACTCTGGTTACGAACATCTTTATCAAAAGCAAGGCACATTTCTTCGCACCAGTCTTCAAGGTTTGATAAAGAGTTTAAATCTCTCTTTTCGGTTAATCGCTTCAGCTTTGGCTTGTATGATTTGCAAACTTCAATATTCATTAGCCAATGCCTTCTTGGCTTATTTTCGTAGAAGGCGTTTCATCATTATCAATGACATTACAATAAACATCTTCTGGACTTATGAACCCTCCGACGAGTTGATCAAGCAATTCAAGGCTTGTAATTTCGATTAATCCATCATTTGTTCTGCGGGCAGTAATTGCATTTTTATCTTTTTTTATGTGGTTATGCATTGTTTATACCTTATGGCTGTGGGTAAAAAATATAGCCTATTTCCGCGATTTATTTTTACAATAATTAATACGTGATATATGCATAACTAAAATGTAACCTTAATAAAAATCAGAGACTTAAAACTTTGTGGCAATTATAATTACAGTGCGTTACTATATCCCTTGTTAAGGGAATGTTAAGGTTTAATTGCGGCTTTATTTATGTTAATCAGGTTTGGTGAATATTGTTTGGATACAGAAGAGATGTCTCTTCAAGTTAATGAGCAATCAGTTGTACTAGAACCAAAAGTATTTGCTGTATTGATGTATTTTATTGAGCATCGTGAGCGTTATATATCAATGGAGGAGCTACATAAAAACTTATGGAAAGACCGTTGTGTATCAGATGCTGCGGTAAGGCGTATTATAAGTAAAATTCGCATAGTGTTGAATGATGACCATAAAAACCCTAAATATCTTCAATCGCTCTCTAAACGTGGATATAAATTAATTTGTCCTGTCTCAACAATTCCTTCCCCTATAGAAGAGAAGCAAAAAAGTATAGAAAAAACAGAGCACAAGAATGTTAAAAAAGCTAAAGTCTATTTTTACCTTATTGCAATAGTGATTCTTTTTCTTTCGTTAGCTTATCTTTTATTTAAATACAAAGCCGGTGAAGTTTCAGTTATTACTAAAGTGGTGGATACAGTCATCTCAGACAAAAAATCCTTCGCAGTTTCTAGTGAAGGTCGATACATTGCATTTACTAGTAAATTAAGTCATGAAAAGAATTATCATATTTATCTAAAAGACCAGAAAACAAATACTATAGAGGTGCTTGTAGATAATACAATCCTGCCTACAGGTTTGGTTTTCTCTAATGACGGGGAGCGCTTGTATTTTTCCGATAATTTAGATGGTATTGCTTTATTAAAGCAGATAGATCTAACAAATAAAGCGCATGGAATAGGTACGTTAGTAGCTGATTTTTATTTTATCTCAGATGTGTTTATCGACAAAAATGAAGATAACGTAATTTATTTTTCTGGGAAAAAAAGTCTGCAAAGCGCAATACTTATCTATAAATTTAACTCTGAAAAAGGCTTGCTTGAAGAGGTTACTTCCGTTACTCAAAAAGGATCTCATGATAGTCGTGCGGATATTTCTCCAGACTCTGGTAAGTTGGTTGTACTTCGAGTTGATATGGAAAGCAAGCGTAACTCTATTCGAGTACAAGATTTAAAGACTGGCAGAACTCTTTTTCACCATGATCAAAATACAGCTATCTATGATGTTCATTGGCTTGATGATGAGCATATCACTTTATTAGATGATAAAAAGTTAGCTAAAATAAATGTTCAAACAGGTCATTCAAATATTATTATTGATAAAAACAAGGGCCTGATCGCATTAGAGCGAGTAACCCCTAATACACTATTAGCTATCAGAGATAATGATAATATCAATACTCTGATAGAGAAAAAGCTGCCATTAAGTGATTTTAAAAATGTTGAAATGATTCAAAAGAAGCAACCTGAGCAACATAGTAGCATTGTTGCCTATCAACCTTTAGGTAACAAAGCCTGGATGGTTATAAAAGAGAAAGGTATTAGCTCCTTAATTTTTTATGAAAAAAGCAAGGCTACAAAAAAAACAACACTAATGAGCACTGAAAAACCACTCAAGTTGATCAGCCCCTCTCTGACTGGTAAATATGTGTTACTGAAGCTTCAAGAGCGCATAACACTTCTTAATACGTTTGATAATAGTCTGACCTACGTCTCTAAGGCTGATGAATTGATTGGTGATGTTACTTTTTCATTTGATGAAAAGTCCATTCTATATACACGAAAAAGTAATGGAGAGTGGCAAGTATTTGAGTATGCTATTAATAATAAAGCTAAAAATGTTATTTTCAAAGGCTATCGCTTTATTCGTCAATTTGAAGGAGGATATGCCTTAGGTGATAATGCAGGAAGATTATCACGGTTTGATGTACAAAAAGGAACCATGGTTACAATGTCGGTAAGTATATCCACTGAGACAAACACAAATTGGGCTGTATTAAATGGTAAAGTATTATGGAGTGATCACAATTTGTTAAATACGATGTTCTATGAAATAGACTTAAATGATGTGGATGCTTCTAGTCTAAAGTCAAAAGCGTTTGACTTTAGTGTGATTAGACCAAGGTTTTATGTGGATAAAGTGAATGGTTTAATTATTGTTGAAAGTTTAGGTAATAGAAATAGTGATATTATTTCCATTGAAATTCAATAGGTTAAATTTAGTTTTTGCAAAGTTATAAAAAAGTTATCTAATTGTTGTTGATAATATCTATCGTGTAGTTCAAATTTAATGTGAACAATAAAACTACAAAAACCAAATAGATTAGGGGCAACACCAACATGAATTATGTATACAAATCATCATTTATCTATACAGCTATTTTTACTTTCTTAACAGTGATATATCCCGCTGACTCGTCTATAGGTATTAACAATCAAATTACTGATAATGACTCGCCAAGTTATTCTTGTGTGATAGTTCCTATACTCTGTAGAGATGAGTCTAAATCGAGTTCTGCATATGATAAACATAAATGAACTACATTCTAGGATTGAGCTTATAAACTCAATCCATGGCTTTAATGATTTTTTTAAATATATAAAAAATAGTTATAGCTATGTTCAAGCAGGGTTTATTACTTTTGATCTCTCCGATTTATTTGATTTTGATACTCATTATTTCGGTGAATTAGATAGCTCTTTTTTAAGTGATGTTAATTCTCGTAAGGAGTTACTTCATTATTGCTTAAATGAAACAAGAGCAATTCAGCTTAGTGAGTTAGTTGGCAACTATGAGTCTGTATTAGTAGTACCTACAGGGTTACATAAAAATAAATTTGCTTGTTTTGTGTTGGAATTGTCAAGTTTAGGTGCTGAACCTCATAAAGTGAAAATGCTAGGGGACTATTGGAGAATATTTTTAGTTGAAATATTTGAAGCTTACCGGCGCTCAACAAGCTTTGATGCTGTAAAAATTACGCGGCGTGAAAAAGAGTGTATCCGTTGGGCATCAATTGGAAAAACATCGTGGGAGATAAGTCAAATTCTAGATATTAGTCAAAGAACGGTCGATTTTCATCTAACAAATTGCATTAAAAAGACAAATAGTACAAACCGGCAGCATGCAATCGTTAAATGTATTCTGAGTGGAGAGTTACTGAGTCCTCAATAGAGTTTCCCTGACCAATTAAAAGCGCATTTTGCGCTTTTTTTGATCTACAGCTTGCCATTTTATTAGTTTCGTTTAAAATCTACCAACTTTCGAAACGAAACTTAATTGTAACCACTTATGACCAAACGAAACACCCAGCAACGCCGCCATTTGATCCTTACTCAAGTTAATGAATTAGGTGAGGTAGCCGTAGATAGTTTAGCTGAACAGTTTCAAACATCAGAAGTAACTATTCGAAAAGACTTAACCGCGCTTGAAAAAAGTGGCTTATTGCTGCGCCGTTACGGCGGTGCTATTGCTCTGCCTAAAGAGATTGTTAGCGATGAGATTGATTCTAAGCGCAAAGTGGCCATTGCCAAAGCGGCAGCTGCGCTTATAAAAGATCATAATCGCATTATTATAGACAGTGGGCGCACCACTGCAGCAATGATCCCTGAGTTGGCTACAAAGCAGGGGTTAGTTGTTATGACTAACGCCATTAAAGTAGCAACGCGTTTATTAGCACTTGAAAATGAGCCAACACTTTTGATGACAGGTGGCACGTGGGATCCGCATTCAGAATCGTTTCAAGGGCAAGTAGCCGAAAATGTTCTATGCTCATATGATTTTGATCAACTATTTATTGGTGCTGATGGCATTGATGTAGCGCGTGGAACAACCACGTTTAATGAACTTGTTGGATTAAGCCAAGTAATGGCTAAAGCGGCGCGCGAAGTAATCGTTATGGTTGAATCAGATAAGATTGGCCGAAAAATACCAAATTTAGAATTACCGTGGCAAACAGTAACCACATTAATAACCGACAGTGGCTTAGCAAGTGATAAACGTGCAGCCATAGAGGCGTGTGGTGTAAAACTAATTTGCGCAGAAATTATGGAATAGCAACTAAAACGTAAGTTGCTAGAATTAAAAAATTAATGGAGACACTATGTGTGGAATCGTTGGGGCTGTTGCAGAACGTCCAGTAAATAAAATCTTAGTTGAAGGCCTTAAGCGCCTTGAGTACCGCGGTTATGACTCAGCAGGTGTAGCTTTACTTGAAGGCAATACACTTAATACAGTTAAAGCAGTTGGTAAGGTTGTAAACTTAGAGTCAGCACTTGAACAAGCTGGTGTTAGCGGCCACACAGGTATTGCACACACTCGTTGGGCGACTCATGGCGGTGTAACTGAAGCCAATGCTCACCCACATGTTTCAAGCAATCAATTAGCACTTGTACATAACGGAATCATTGAAAACCACGCAAGTTTGCGTGCAGCACTTAAAGGCGACGGTTACGAGTTTTTATCAGACACCGACACCGAAGTTATGGTGCATTTAATTCATCAGTTACGTCAGCAGCACACCACTTTATTAGCGTCAGTTCAAGCTGCCGTTAAACAGTTTGAAGGTGCATTTGGTACCGTTGTGTTCGATAAAGCGAATGATAACGAAATTATTGTAGCACGCTCAGGTAGCCCGTTAGTTATTGGTTTAGGCCTTGGTGAAAACTTTATTGCTTCTGATCAACTGGCATTATTACCAGTAACTCGCAGCTTTATCTTCTTAGAAGAAGGTGATGTAGCGCGTATTACTCGCGACACAGTAGAAATTTTTGATGCAGATGGCAACGCGGTTGAGCGTGAAGTTGTTGAATCAAACATCACACAAGATGCATCAGGCAAAGGTGATTACCGTCACTACATGCTAAAAGAAATTTATGAGCAGCCACTTGCAGTACGTAACACCCTTGAAGGACGTTTAAACGATGACCGCGTAGCTATTGATGCTTTTGGCGATAGCGCACAGCAAATATTTAAAGACGTAAAACACGTACAAATTATTGCCTGTGGTACGTCATACCACTCAGGTATGGTTGCTCGTTACTGGCTTGAGCAATATGCAGGTGTTAGCTGTAACGTAGAAATTGCCTCTGAGTTCCGTTATCGTCAGTCATTTGTACACGAAAATAGCCTACTAGTAACTATTTCACAATCAGGCGAAACGGCTGATACTTTAGCTGCACTGCGTTTAGCTAAAGAGCAAGGCTATATGGGGTCAATGACTATTTGTAACGTACCTGGCTCATCGCTTGTGCGAGAATCAGACCTTGCCTTTATGACCAAAGCAGGCGCTGAAATTGGTGTAGCCTCTACTAAAGCATTTACTACACAGCTTGTTGGTTTGTTAATGCTTACTGCGTCTATTGCGCAAGAGAAAGGCTTAGATCAAAGCGCGATTGTTAACGCTATTAAACTGCTACCAGCTAAATTAGAAGAAACGCTACTATTGGCTAATGGCATTGCAGACCTTGCTGAAGAATTTGCTGATAAGCACCACTCACTGTTTTTAGGTCGCGGCTCACAATACCCAATCGCGATGGAAGGCGCACTTAAGCTTAAAGAGATTTCATACATTCACGCTGAAGCATACGCAGCAGGTGAGCTTAAACACGGCCCATTAGCACTGATTGATGCCGACATGCCAATTATTGTTGTAGCACCAAACAATGAATTGCTTGAAAAGCTTAAATCAAACGTAGAAGAAGTACGTGCTCGCGGCGGCATCATCTATGTATTCGCTGATAAAGACTCACACTTTGAGTCAGACGACACAATGCGTGTAATCAACGTAAACCATGTAGATGACGTGATTGCCCCTGTTGTATATACAATTCCTCTGCAGTTGCTGTCGTACTACGTAGCAGTAATTAAAGGCACTGACGTCGACCAGCCACGTAACCTAGCAAAATCGGTTACTGTTGAGTAAGATCAACAGGTTATAGGTTTTGATTAATGTTAAAAAAAGCGCTCAATGCGCTTTTTTTGTGCCTGAAACTCTGTTAGCTTAAGTAACTTATTATTCTCTAAGGGATTAGTCATGCGTTTATTAACCGTTATTTGTTTTTTTAGCTTTTTTGCTTTTAGTTCACAAAGTGTCTTTGCACAAGCTGGCATTAAACAGCAAAGTGCTGATGACTCTCAATTCATGCACACTATTAAATCGGCTGTTTTAAACGAAGAACGCACAGTTGTCGTGCAATTGCCTAAAAGCTACCAAGCTGAGCCAAATAAGGTATATCCTGTCATATATCGCTTAGATGGCGCGGGTAATATACCGCTTGCTAGTGCTGTTATTGAGCGCTTACAAAATGATAATCGTGCGCCTGAGGTTATTATTGTCGCTATTAAAAACACTAATCGACTCAGAGATATGTATCCTACAGTGAACAAGGAACCGCAGGGCCCAGTAGGTGAAGGGGGCGGCGCAGCAAATTTTTTAGCGTTCTTTGAGCAAGAGCTCATTCCTTTAGTAAATAAGAATTATCGCACGCATGACTATAAGGTTATATCTGGTGCCTCCGCTGGTGGTGTATTTGCGCTATATGCTTTGCAGGCAAAGCCCGAACTATTTCAAGCGCATATTGCTTATAGCCCCGCAGTTTGGTGGAATTATGGTGCATCGGTAAAAAGCACAAAATCGTTTATAACTAAAACGAAAGACCTGAATAACTACGTTTATACTAATATCGGCGAAGAAGCCGGCATAATGCGTGAAAGGTACGATGAATTACAACAATCACTGCAATCGCATAAAGTGCAAGAGTTACGCTTTTTTAGTGATGCGTTTGATGGCATCTCGCATGGCTTAACCTCTGCTGCTGGCGTATTTAATGCCTATTACAACCTGTTTTTACCTAAACAAATGCCCATAAGTGCTTTAACTGACGATGTTGCCTCTATTGATGCTTATTACCAAAATTTATCCCAACAATGGGGCGAACAGGTACCTCCACCAGATCGTGCTGTTAGATTACTTGGTTACAACCTAACGGACAGCAAGCAGTTTACCCGTGCTATTGAGGTGTTTAAGTACAATTTAAAAAACCACCCAAAATCAGTCGATGCGCTTTCAGCTTTATCTTATGGCTATGAAATGCAGGGTGATACTCGCCAAGCACTTGAACAGATGGAGTCTGCATTAGCCATTGCAGATGACTCATATCCTTATATAAACTACTTAAAAGAAACAAAAGCTAGGTTACAAGCAGAACTTAGCAAGAACTAATAATATTGCTAACTTAGTTGTTGGCTTTTTATGAAAGCCTCTTTAGGTTTGAAGCGCTTACGGTGACAGTTAAATTAATTAAAAGAGTAGGACTTAAGATAAAAATATTGATTTTTAACGTGATTAAAGCCTTACCAAACAAATTAGAAGAAGCAATATTACTTGCTGATGGTATTGAAGACTAAGAAGAGTTTACTGGTAAATACTCAAACTGTGAGTCAGATGGCTATGCGAGTTATCAATGTAAACCATGTAAATTACGTGATTACCCCTATTGTATATACAATCCCACTACAGTTACTGTCGCACTATAAAGCGGAAATGAAAGTACAGATTTTGACGAACTATGCAATTTGGCAAAGTCGGCCTAAAAATTTTAAAATCAACAGGCTACAGGTCTGATGTAAAAGGCGCTTTGTGCGCCTTTTTCAGTCTGCGCGATTACCTAAATCATAGGCAAAGTAGCCATAGGCAATTACGAACATCAAACCTATAAATGATATATGCATTACGCGAGCTAAAATTAAATCTATAGGTCTGGCGTGTAGCAAAATAGCTTCGTCATTAACAACCGTCGCCTTTGCGGATTTTTGCCGCCTTATTACTTTGCCATACATGCTCACTCTTATGCCCAGCCCTTTATCCCAAAGTGGTTCATGTATCCCTTCCTCGCGCATTTTTTTCTCAATATGTTTCATTGAAATACGAGTAAAGCATAAAGTCGAAATTAGATAGCTAATTATTATTGGTAAAGATATAAATAAAAAAATCTTTTCAGAAATCACATACATAATTTAAAACCAATTCATATCAGAGAAGTAAGCATATATTAAGGTACAAGTGATTTTCTGTAGCATAAAACCTTCTGCCTATAATTTCGTCATGAAATTAATAAGCGCGCTCACCTAAGTCATATGCAAAATAACCATATACAGCTAGGGTCATCATAATTACGAAAGAGTAATGCATTGTGCGAGCTAAAATTAAATCGATAGGTCTGGCGTGTCGTAAAATTGCTTCGTCATTAACAACCGTCGCCTTTGCGGGTTTTTGCCGCCTTATTACTTTGCCATACATGCTCACTCTTATGCCCAGTCCTTTATCCCAAAGTGGCTCATGTATCCCTTCCTCACGCATTTTCTTCTCTATGTGTTTCATTGAAATACGAGTGAAGCACAAAGCTGAAATAAGAAAAGCAATTATAAATGGCCCAGTTAATATCCAGTAAAAAGTTTCAGGCATAAGATACATAGCTTAAAACCAGCTTATATTAGAGCTAAGGTCATAAACTAGACCTGAGAAACCCTTTCCAACAGCATCACCAACTTTACCTGCAGCATAACCAGCCCCCAAGCCTACACCTATAAGAATTACCCAGCCAACTGGACCCATTGCAATTGCTATTCCTACCCCTGCGGTTATAGTCGTACCGCCAACATATGCTCCTGCAGCTGTCCCTAAACCAAAACCTGTAGCTTCCCTGACTGCACTGCGCTGCCAGTCTTTACCTGCTTTGTAATCGTCATAAACGCTATCAGCTCGAAGACCTGCATCAATCGCAATGACAAACTTTCCTGCAATGTTGGATCCTTGCTCTAATTTACGTAAGTGCTGTATGTTAGCTAAAGAAGTTAATTGCAAGGGAGCTGAACTTCTTGCGCTTCTTGCTGTATCTATGCCTCGCTGCGCATTAGACCAGATATTACCCCGTGCAGATGCTTTCACTTTGCCTTTGAATTTAACCATTTCTCTTTTAAATACAGTGTTTAACTCTAGATGGGCTTGCTTTGCTTTGTTACCTAGTTTGATTAATTCTAATTTAGGCTGCTTGTTCTGCGATGCTTTTCTAATTTCAATTAAGCTAGTTTGGTATTTTAGAATCGCTTTTCCAAATGTACTTAATCTCACTTGGCTTGACTCTAATGAGGTAAGTGCTGCGCCAGTGGCAGTCAAGGTATCAAGATTTCTTCCAAGAACTTGTTGACTCGTTAAACCTCTTACTTTATCAACATATGGAGATATTTCCGCATCGTATAGCGCGGCAATAGCCAAAGCATCTTCATCACCGAAGTTGTTTACTATAGTACTGACATTTCTCTTTGTATGCTCAGGCCAAGACACCGTATTATCAAGTGCACAAGCTATGTCTGGACGAGAGCGCCTGAAATCACTCATATCCCCAGATTGTGGAGTTCTTAAAATGAACGGGGTTCCTTGAGGTATAAAGTTACCTATAATATGAGGGTTATCCTCTCTAAATCGCTTTAATTGCTCTAAGTCATTACTGTTAAAAGGTAAACTTGCTCGACTTTTCGTATTGAAACATAAATCAAATTGAGACATGACATTTCCTTGTATCTAAAATTAATCCATCAGGCCGCAAAAATAACACACTTGAAATGCTGAAATCAATAATACAGCGTGTTCAGCTATTATTTGTAATGATTGATGTATGTGATAAATAGTATTAATGCAAAGTGATATTCAGTGAATCATCGTTTAATAAAAAACAAGATGCATTTTATTTAAATCACTAACCTCTACTTAATAGCTGCTAAATACGCTAAAATTACAGGCTACTTTTTAGCAATAAGCCCGTAATAAATATGACCTCAGCCGCAAGCCCTAGTACTTTTAACGATCTTGGCCTTATTCCAGAGCTAATTGCTCGATTGTCTGATCTTGAATACACGCAACCTACGCCGATTCAGGCAAAAGCAATCCCAAGTATCTTGGCGGGCAGTGACTTAATTGCGGGGGCAAATACCGGCTCAGGTAAAACAGCAACCTTTGCTTTACCTATGCTACAAACGCTATTTTTAGCGCAAGGTGCTAATAAAGCAGCGGGCAAAGGCAACTTTGTAACAGGACTTATTTTGGTACCTACACGCGAGTTGGCAGTGCAGGTAGCCGATAGTGTTAAATCGTATTCTGCTAACTTTAATGGCGCCATTAAAACAGTAGCGGTGTTTGGTGGTGTGTCGGTTAATACTCAGATGCAGGCACTACGTGGTGGTGCTGATATCATTGTTGCAACGCCAGGGCGCTTGCTCGATTTAATCTCAAGCAATGCGATTAAGCTCGATAAAGTAACAACCTTAGTGCTTGATGAAGCTGACCGCATGTTAAGCCTTGGCTTTACTGAAGAGCTTGCTGAGCTATTAGCGCTTATGCCTGCTAAAAAACAAACCATGTTGTTTTCAGCAACCTTTCCAGAGCAAGTCACTCAATTAACGCAAGAGCTGTTAACTAACCCTGTTGAAATACAAGTTCAAAGCAAAGACGAAAGCACCTTAGTACAGCGCGTATTTACGGTTAATAAAGGCGAAAAAACCACGGTTTTAGCGCACTTAATTAAAGCGCATCAATGGCGCCAAGCACTTATTTTTGTAAATGCTAAAAAAGATTGTGAGCACTTAGCGAGCAAACTTGAAAAACGCGGCGTGAACGCACAAGTATTCCATGGCGATAAAGGCCAAAGCGAGCGTACTCGTGTAATTGAAAAATTTAAAGCTGGCGAAATAGAAGTACTAATTGCTACCGATATTGCAGCCCGTGGTTTAGATATTGAAAAGCTACCAGTAGTAATTAACTTTAACTTACCGCGCAGCCCTGCTGACTACATGCACCGTATTGGCCGAAGCGGCCGTGCCGGTGAAGTAGGTTTAGCGCTATCACTGATTGATTATGAAGACTTTCATCACTTTAGAATTATTGAAAAGAAAAACAAACTACGTTTAGAGCGCGAAGAGGTTACAGGCTTTGCTGTAAACCAAGCCAACCTTGATGCCGCAGAGGCGCTAAAAAACGACAAGCCAATGGCCAAGCCAGAAGGTACAGGTAAGAAAAAGAAGAAAAAATCCAACCAAGAAGATGATGTATGGAGCGGCTGGCGCCGGAAATAATTTAGTTACCTAAATACTATTAAAAAACCCGTAATTAGCTTAACTAATTACGGGTTTTGCGTTTTATGGATCTAGCCCAAAATTTTACAACAACACGCTACGAGTTTAATGTTCGTGGTCGTGCTCTTCCTCTTTCTCTTGTGCTATACCTAACCAAGTAATAGCCGCTGGTGGGAAGGTTAGTTCTAGTTCACCTTCAATTTCTAAGTCTTCTAGGTGTACTTGCACAACGTGTTGGGCTATTGGGTCGGCTACGTAAGCAAACTGACCATTTTGTGCTACTGTCATACTAAACTTCATGCCTTCAGGCATTGTTGTTACATCTTCTTGCGTGATATCAACTTGACCTGCTAGCTCCCAGTGTATGTGATCGTCGTGCGCATGTGCCTCAAGTACGTTTAAAAAGCCTAAGCTGTCTAAAACTAAAAAGTGCTCGCCATTCGCTGAGAAAGAGTAAGAAACAGCGCTTGCGCCATCGGCTAGCTGCCATTCTAATTCTTCCATTTCAGCTTTTGCAGGATTTATACTCACGATCACAGCAGGGCCGCCACCGTGACCAGACGCTACGCCAATAAATGTCTCGCTATCTTCGTGGCCATAAATACTACCAATACGTAAATCGCCAACGGCTGCAATGTTCGCTATTTTTTCAGCTTCGTATTCATCATCGTGCTGGTGGGCTAATAACACACCATCGCTACAGCCAAATGCCACATAGTCATGGTTTTGTGCTGCGCCGTGCAAATCAGGGCATGTAAGTTCTAGCGTTTGTTTAAGCTCGTATTCGCCATCATGAAAATGATAAACACCTACCTGATCCGGAAGGATTTTTGCGTTTGATGTACTCTCGGTATCATCGCGACGAATGGTCGCTAATAGATGCTCTCCACGAGGTTCTGCTACACCATGCATATTAATGTCGTAACTAATACCAGGTAAGGTCGCTGTTGCGTTTGTTATGTCGTTATCTGTTAATACTTCAACAGACGCAGTTGTGCCTGATGCTGCATCACCATCATAAAATACCGCTAATTTACCATCGTGCTTTACCAAGTGAGTAGGGCGACTGCCGCTAGTTAGCTCATAACTGCTAAACTCAGGGTTTTGTTCGTAATCATGAAGGTGTGCGCCGTGATCTTCACGCCATAAGCCACCGTCTATAAAGCCGAGGTAATCTTGAGCGCGGCTAGCAATCACGGCATAACGAAAGTCAGGCGACGACGATAGCGTGTTTGAATCATTAGTAAGAGTGAATGTATCAAGAAGCTCATTGTCGTCTAAGTCGAAAAAGTTCGCTTCGTTGCTATCGCCAGCAAGTATCGCAAGCCTACCTAATGAATCAATAGTGTATTCATCACCGTGGTCGCCACCATCGCCATGATCGTGGCCGTCATCAGGTACTTCTATTGGGTCTTTTTCGACAATGTTTGTTTCTGCATCACCACAAGCGGTGATTAATGTGCTGCTTATTGCCAGTGCAATTAATTTTAATTTGAATAGTTTAGTCATGTTAATTTCCTTTATTTATAATTTTTTAGCGCTTAAAAGTAACCGCGAATACCTAGTGCAAAGCTACGACCTGGACGTGGCGCTATATTCTTTAAAAATGAGCTATGCACGCGCGCTTCTGTGTCTGTTAAGTTAGTGCCTCGTAGATACACAGACACATCTTGATTTAGCACTGATAAGTCATATGAAACGCTGGCATCAAGCATGGTATAGCCGTTTGTAGCTGTTTCTTCTGGTGCTGTGCGGTCTTGCTCTTGATAGCGAGTTACGTGGAGGTGCGCACTCAGCTTATTTGTTTGGTAGCTAAACTCAGTACCAAAACGTAGCGGTGGTGTGCGTGGTAAATCGCCACCGTCTTTAAGACGTGCACGAACGTAATCTGAGAATAAATCAACTTTAAACTCATCGGTTAACTGCCATGCAAATTGGGCTTCAAAGCCATGTAAACTTACGTCATCTGTTTTAAATAAATAAACTGGGAGTTCAGATGAGTGATCATGCTCGTCACCGTGGTCATGATTATGCTCATCACCATGGTCGTGGCCGCTTTCGGCGTATAGGCCTGTGTCGATTTGGTAATAATAATTGTCGACTTGGTTGTAGAAAGCATTAAGAATGAAACCGATATCACCTTGGGTTTTACGAAACGTTAAATCAATATTGTTTGCTGTTTCTAGGTCAAGCGCTTGCTCAGATAAACCAAAATGGCCGTCTTCATGAATATCAAATAGTGCGCCTACTTCATAAGTACCAGTTCCAATGTGAGGGCCGAATGATAATAGCTCCGACACCGAAGGAGCACGCTCAGAACGAGATACCGACAAGCCTAAGTTGTAGCTAGGTGCAAAATCCCACACGACACCTGTTGATAAACTAACTGGTGTGAATTCTTGTTCTACGTCAAATACGCGAGTATTGCCGGCATGTTCTTCATGAGCATGATCGTCATGAACACCGGTGTCATTGTGTGCGTGTGCATCAATGTTAGGTAGTAACACGTTATCAGCATCGATGGTTACCCGTTCAACTCGGCCACCTAATTGCACTAAAAAGTCACCAAAGTGTTTTTCTTCCATCAGTGCTATAGCAAAGCTTTGTGTTTGTGACGGTGGTGTGAATGCCTCAGAGCCTTGCGCTTCAACATCACTGTGTTTGTAATGAAAGCTCAAACCACCATTCCACTGCGCAAACGGGTTATGCATTAAGTCTACGCGTAACTCATTGGTTTCATTTTCAAACGTGGTACCCACTGCGCCATGTTCAATTTCAGCATGTTCGTAATCTGTAAAACCTGCGCGCAGGTTTACTCTATTAAGCCATTTGTTATCAAGGTTATATTCACCTAGCAACTGCACTTTAGTTTGCTCTAAGTCGGCATATACGCTTTCCTCAGCGCTATTAACATCTTCGCCACCATGGGTGTGGCCTGGAATGCCGTATTGACGATTAAATTGCTCAACAGCTATACCTACAAAACCTTGGTCAAATAGATAGCTAGTACCTAAGGTAAAGCCGTCAGACTCTTCATTACTATTTGCAACGGTGTAATCGCCACTATGTTCTTCATGGTTATGGTCATCATGGGCTAATTCAGCGGCCACGGGTATTTCATAGTCATCGGCTTCACGCCAAAAGGCGTCGGCATAAAATGCAAAAGAATCAGTTCCTGTTGTGGCGTTAAACGAGGCTACTTTTTGATTATCAACAGAGTTGTGCTCAAGGTTCCATTCGCCGCGAGTTGTGCTGCCTGTTGGCACACGATTATCAACTACATTAACCACACCACCAATGGCGCCGCTGCCATAAAATAAAGTGGCAGGGCCACGTAATACTTCGATTTGTTTTGCGGTTGATGCCTCTGATGCGACTGAGTGATCAGGGCCAACGCGCGAAACATCGCTGACATCAAGGCCATTTTGAGTGATTAGAACACGCGGCCCGCTTAAGCCACGAATGATAGGTGTACTGGCTACTTTTGCATGAAAGTTAGTATTAACCCCCGGGAGTTTTTCAAGGCTATCGCCAAGGGTTGCAGCTTGCTGCCGTCTTAATTGTTCGCCAGATAACACGCTAACGGGAGACGAGGATTCCATTGCCGACATGTGAATAGGCGTCGCTTCAATATCAATTACTTCAATGGGTGAACGTTCTAAGTTAAAGGTAATTGACTGGCTTTTATCATCACTAAATGTGATATCTCGATGCAGATGGGCATAACCAGGGGCGGTAATATGAAGTTCTTTTAAACCACTTTTTAAATCAGTTATTACGAACTTACCGCTTGCATCTGTTACTGCTGTTATATCTGAGCCTTCAACTTCTACAGTTGCATTAGTCACCACTTTACCTTGGTTGTTTAGAACAACACCTTCGATGGTATTTGCAAGTGCATTTGTTGGTAGTAGGGCTGCTATAAACAAAGCTAATTGAGATTTTCGTGTCATTTGAATTCCTTTGCGAATGTTATATTGTATCAATTGTGCTTGAAATGTTATATTGTATCAATAGTTAATTAACTAAAAATCACTCAGGATATATAATTTTGCTACTTCACCTACATAACTTAAGTTGAATTTTTATTTAAATTCAGTACTTTAAGTGTTTCTGTCATTGTTTAGGTGTTGTTCGTGGGGGATCTGTTTGCTGTACAGCAAAAGTTAGTTGTTACATTTATTTAGCTCTAGTTAATAAATTTTTAGGTAAAACCACAGCGGAGGCATTGAGCAACAAGGATGGCAAAGTTAAAACATCAGCCCACTACATTAGAGTGGGTAATATGAATAAGCAGCAATTTAAAGAGATGATGGGTTTTGCGATAAAAAGATGTGAAGCCTTTGAAAAAAAATTAACGCCAAAACGTCAGCAGGTATTTGAAATTCTATTGCAAGCAAATAAACCTTTGTCTGCTTATGAGTTAACAGATCAATTTAATAAGCAAATAAATACACCGATTTTGGCAATGTCCGTTTATCGGATATTAGGTTTTTTAGAGTCGGTAGGTCTGGTACATAGATTAAAGTTAGAAAATAAGTTTATACCGTGCAGTCACGTTAATAATGATAGAGAGCATCAACTATCGATGTTTTTAATTTGTAGCTCTTGTAATAAAGCAAGTGAGGTGAATGACCTTAACAATTCGGTTAAATCTTTGTTTAGGGAACTGAAAATGAAAGGGTTTACGCCAGCAACTTCGCAATTAGAAATCTCAGGTGTTTGTTTTGGGTGCCAGCAAAGTACCGCTAACACAATTAAAAAGAAGGATAAAAAATGAAGCTGACTCAAACGACAGCAGATAAGTTTGCCATTGGACTTTCGTTAATGTGCACGGTACATTGTTTTGCAACACCGGTTATTTTAGCGCTGTTGCCAAGCCTTGCTGTACTGCAAATAAATGGTGAACAGTTTCATTTATGGATTCTTGCTGCCGTACTGCCAACAAGCTTATTAGCTTTGAGCTTAGGCTGTAAAAAGCACAAACGTATACGTTATATGGCGTGTGGAGTTGTTGGTCTAGTCTTTTTGATAACTGCAGTATTATTAGGCCATGAAGTGGCCGAAAAAACCTTCACTTTAATTGGCTCTGCTTTTATCGCGTTAGCTCATTGGCTTAATTACCAACAGTGTTTTAAAAAGCATGACGAAAAATGCCCGTGTTCAGCAGGTGGATCTGACCAAGTAGCCTAGCAATACAAGGGCTCGATTAGGTATTGGGAATTAATCATTTCAGCTTTAAGGTTTCTCTATATTTTTGTAGTTAAATAAGGGATATTAAAACTCTTTAATATCCCTTTTCCACTTTACCAATGCTGCAATGAATTCGGGGCCAATACCACAGCAGCCACCAATAATTGTTGCGCCAAGGTTGTGCCATTGCTTGGCAAACGCTACATACTCAGCGGGTGATAAATCGCGGTAACCTTGCGAGCCTTCATTGGCTTTATAGTCGCTGGCTATTGGTGTAAAGCCATTCGCAAAGGTCCCTAAATCAACATTTTTATTCTGCTGTTTTAGCACAGTACTTGTGTCGCGTAGCGCTTGTTCAATGACCTCGGGAATAGAGCAGTTGAAGAATATGCCCGCTATATTATGTTCGAGCAATGCTAAGGTAGCATCGGATACTAATTCACCAGAGCGTAATGTTGCTTGTTCGCTTACTTCATCACTTAAGGTAAATGCGAAATAACATGGTTTGTTTGAATTTTTAAGCACCCTTGCCATTACATGAGCTTCTTCAATACTGGAAATAGTTTCGCCAATCCACACATCTACATATTCATCTTGTGCTTTATATAGGGTATCTAAAATAGTAAATGCGCGTTCACCTTGGAAAAAATCAGCACGGTACGATCCAAATACGGGTGGTAATGAACCCGCTACTAGCACGTTTTGTTTAGCGTTTCGAGCCGCTTCTTTTGCAATTACAGCAGCTTGCTGTGCAAGTGCTGCGCCTTGTGCTTGATATAATGCTTCACCTAAATGAAAGGGGACACACGCATAGCTATTTACCGTAATAATTTCTGCCCCTGCATTTATAAAAGCTTCATGTGCTTGAGTTACGCATTGTGGTGCTTCTATTAGAGCTTGCGCACTCCAAAGTGGCTGTGAAAACGGCGCGCCCATGCGTTTAAGTTCACGGCCCATGCCGCCATCTAATATTGTTAACCTGCTCATAACGGACTTCTAAACGTCTAAAAATTTAAGGTTATTCAAACATATTTTTTGACAATTCATAATGAAACTTCATCAGGTTGAGTATGAAAAAAGTTCAACATGCTTTAAACAGGCACAAAAAAAGCGACTACCCAGTGAGGTGTCGCTGTTCTTTTTATAAGTAAGCTATTACTTATAAAACGCTTCTACAGTGCCTTTTACTTTCATAAGTAATGGCTGACCGCGACGGTCTAGCGCTTTAGGCGCTGCTACTTTAATCCAACCTTCGCTGATGCAGTATTCTTCAACGTCAAAACGCTCTTTACCGTTAAGAGTAATACCGATTTCATGTTCAAATACTTCTTCTACATAAAATTTGCTACGTGGGTTAATAGACAGTTGATTAGGTAATTCTGGTTTGTTTGTATCAGTCATAATAGTGATCTGCGTTGAATTAATTATGCGCTATTGTAGGCAATAGCAGGCTTATGCTCAAGCAAGAGATCAATAAACTAAGCGGCTTTATTATATTTATATTGTGATGTGCTTTTATAGGGCTGTTACATATATTATGAGAAGGGTTAAACAGTCGATGGAAATACAAAAGAGGTTTTATTGATATAAAATTTGGCTGTCACCTTCTTGTCATTAAAATTACCTTTATTAGTAACATCTATTTCCTATAGTGCAGCGGTTGATGTTTTTGAGTTCACACTTTTTAAAATAACCACTACATAACAGGAATTAGGATGAAAATTAAAAAAGTCGCTGCGGCGGTTGGGCTAACATTTATGTTAAGCGCTGCTAGCCATGCAAATGTACTACCACAAAGCCAAATAAATAATAACTGGTATACAAATGCACAAACTACGTTAGCTACTAAAAACACCCAAGCACAAAGTGCACAAGTTACAAAAGCAAAAAACGTGATTTTATTTGTTGGTGACGGCATGGGTATTTCTACCCTAACGGCAGCGCGAATTTTAAAAGGCCAACGAGCAGGTAACCCAGGAGAAGAAGGCTATTTAAGTTTTGAAGAATTTCCATATTCTGCACAAGTTAAAACCTACAACGTAGATGCACAAACTCCCGATTCTGCAGGCACAATGACAGCGATGATCTCAGGTGTTAAAACTGATGTAGGCGTGATTGGTGTAGACGAAGACATTGAACGCGGTGTGTGCTCAACAGTTGCAGGAAACGAGCTTTTAACAGCAACAGAACTGGCTGAAATTAAAGGTCTAGCAACAGGTATTATTTCTACCGCACGTATTACTCATGCAACGCCAGCGGCAACATATGCTAAATCGGCAGATCGTAACTGGGAAGATATCTCAGATATGCCCGAGGGCTCAGAAGGCTGTGAAGATATTGCCTCACAGCTAGTTAACTTTGAAAAAAATCTAGAAGCGCGCTTTGTAGGTATTGATGTAGACGGCCTTGATTTTGTAATGGGCGGCGGTCGTCGTCACTTTTTACCAAAAGATGCTGCGGCTAATTCAAGTGACGCAGTGAGCGCTGTTGAAGGTGATCGTACTGATGAGCGCAATCTTGTAACTGAGTGGCAAACACAATATCCAAATGCAACGTACGTTATGGACCAAGCTGGGTTTGATGCTATTGCTGACGATGTAACCCAAGTATTTGGTTTATTTAACGAATCGCACATGCAATACGAAGCCGACCGCAGTAATGACGTGGCAGGTGAGCCTTCACTTACCGACATGACGACTAAAGCGATTGATGTACTGGGTAAAAACGAAAATGGCTTTTTCTTAACGGTTGAGTCGGGCCGAATTGACCACGCACATCATGCGGGTAACGCTTACAACGCACTTAACGACACCATTGAATTTGCCAATGCAGTGCAAGCGGCAATCGATAATACCAACCCAGAAGAAACCCTTATTTTAGTCACTGCCGATCACAGTCACGTATTTACTATTGCTGGTTACCCTAAACGCGGTAACCCAATTTTAGGTCAAGTAGTTGCTGTAGGTCAAACAGTGCCAAGCCTTGCCGCCGACGATATGCCATACACCACGGTAGGTTATGCAAATGGACTGGGTTTTAGAGACTTAGGTGATGAAACTGATGCCGATGCAGCGTACTTAAGCGGCCCAGTCGCTGGGCGTGTTGAGCTAAACGGCGTTGATACAACAACCCCTGGTTTTCACCAAGAAACAACCGTACCACTAGGCTCTGAAACGCATGCTGGTGAAGATATTTCATTGCATGCTAAAGGCCCTGGTGCACAACTTGCTCAAGGTGTAATTGAGCAAAACGTTGTATTTCATCTAATTAACCAAGCACTTGAATTAACTCAGCAATAATGGCGGCGAATATGAAAAAATTAACAGTACTTTCTTTAGCAGTAATGGTCGCGCTAGCGGGTTGTTCAAGTGATGACGATAAAAGTAATAACAACATTATCGCAGTAGATAACGCAATAGCTGTGGGCTCAGCGCAATGTATTAATGGCGGTGTAGAAACGCAAGTGGGCGTAGATACTAACGAAAATGGCCAGCTAGATAGCGACGAAGTTAACTCATCTAACCTAGTGTGTAATGCGCCGGCAACGTCGTTAACTACAGATCAATTAGCTAACCTTACAGGTAACGCATGGTATAGCGACGCGCAAACTAAGTTAGCAGCAACGCAGCAAGCTAATACCGAGGTGGTTACTGAGTCGGGTAAGGCTAAAAACGTGATTTTATTTGTAGGCGACGGCATGGGTATTTCTACCGTTACGGCTGCACGTATTTTAGCTGGCCAGCTTGAGGGCGGCATGGGTGAAGATTATCAACTTAGCTTTGAAACCATGCCTTACTCAGGCTTTGTTAAAACTTATAATGTAGATGCACAAACCCCCGACTCTGCAGGCACAATGACGGCTATGGTGTCAGGTGTTAAAACCGATGTAGGCGTCATTGGTGTAGACGAAGATATTGAGCGCGGCAACTGTTCAACCGTTGCCGGTAACGAACTGGTGTCTTCGCTTGAGCTTGCCGAAATTGCAGGTAAAGCAACCGGCCTTATTTCAACGGCGCGCATTACCCATGCAACGCCAGCGGCAACGTATGCTAAATCGGCTGATCGTAACTGGGAAGATAACTCAGATATGCCAGCAGGTTCAGATGCTTGTGAAGACATTGCATCGCAGCTTGTTAACTTTGAAGCCAACCTAGAAGCACGTTTTGCAGGTATTGATGTAGATGGCATAGACGTAGTAATGGGGGGCGGTCGTCGTCACTTTTTACCAAAAGATGCCGCGGCTAATTCAAGTGATGCAATGAGCGCGGTTGAAGGGGATCGTACAGATGGCCGTAACTTAGTTACCGAATGGCAAACAACTTATCCTAACGGCAACTATGTAATGGATCAAACTGGTTTTGATGCCATTAGCGACGATGCAACAAAGGTATTTGGCTTATTTAACGAATCCCACATGCAATACGAAGCCGACCGCGCAAACGATGTAGCGGGCGAGCCTTCGCTTTCGCAAATGACCGAAAAAGCAATTAACGTGCTTGATAACAACGATAAGGGCTTTTTCTTATCGGTAGAAGCGGGACGAATAGACCACGCGCACCACGCAGGCAATGCATATAACGCGCTTAACGATACTATTGAATTTGCTAAAGCCGTTAAAGTGGCGATGGACAGTACTAACCCAGAAGAAACATTAATCGTGGTCACAGCCGATCATAGCCATGTGTTTACCATTGCAGGTTATCCTAAGCGTGGTAACCCAATATTGGGTAAAGTGGTTGGTGTAGGCCAAACCGAGCCAAGCCTTGCCGCCGACGATATGCCTTATACCACCGTAGGTTATACCAATGGTTTAGGTTACAGAAACTTAGGCAATGAAACTAATGCTGACGCCTCTTACTTAGCTGGACCTGTTACAGGACGTGTTGATTTAACAAATGTTGATACAACAACACCAGGTTTTCACCAAGAGTCATTAGTACCTCTTAGTTCAGAAACCCACGCGGGTGAAGATGTAGGTGTATACGCAATGGGCCCTGGCGCTCATTTAGTAACAGGCACTAATGAGCAAAGCTTTTTATTCCATGTAATGGACTTTGCCGCAGATTTTGTAAAAGCGGCGGATGAAAAAGTAGCGCAATAAATTAACTAGCAAAACAAACAGCCCGCACACTGTGCGGGCTTTTTTGTGTCATACAAATGCCATTATTAAGCGTTATTTTAGAGTCATAAAGTAATGTTTATCTAAGAGATTACCCCAATGAAAAAGCTATTATTTATATTCTCAGCACTGGCCAGCACGAGTGCGCTCGCCCAGCAGTGCGACATTGATGCTGCGCAACTAAAAGCCGACTATAAAATTACCAATCAGCACAAATCGCAGCACAGCACCCAGTCACTTACTCTTTGGCGAAACAATCAGCAGGTGGCGCATCAAAGTGAAACACTAACCGAGCTTTGGCAGCAGCTAAGTAATAACCAGCTTCGTCCTATTCGTTACTTTAATGCCGAACAACGCGGTATTGAGTACCAACCATCGGAGGTACGTGGAGTGCAAAATTGGAGTGCTAAAAGTCAGCTGGTGGATAACCATTTAATTGCAAAAATGACCCTAGTCAGTTCACAAGGTGAGGGTTGTAATGAGGTAAAAAATTACGTGCTTAATGAGGGCGATAACCAATTTAAGCTGGCTTTTCTCCCGCAAGCAAAATTAGTTAAAACTTTTAGTGTGACCAATAAAAAAAGTGATACTCAAACCTTGCTTAGCTTAAATGATGTAAACAGTGATACACCTGCAATTAAGGCTCAGTTTGCAAAATGGGATAACTTTCAAACCACCGATTACGCGGATATTGGCGATAACGAAAGCGATCCATTTTTAGCTAAAATGATTAATCTTGGCTTTATAGAGCACGGCGCCACCGGTTTTTATAACCAGCAAGGTGAGGCTATTCAAGGTGGGCATCATCATTAGCGTTTTTTGGCTTAACCGTGTTTTCGGTTAAGCCATTTTCATAGTCGTTGGCATCACAGGTATTTAAGTCTTGTCGTGCTTGTTTGTCTTGTTGTAATACTTGCTTTAAATCTTCCATACGTTGGCGTACGGCTACGCCATAACTGGCATCATCACCCCATAACTCGGCTAGTTGCAATACAGCAGCACGGTCGTGATCTCTAAATAACTTACCAGCACGCTCAGCATCTTCTTTACTATTACCAAGCAATTGCAATGATTCTATGGCTAAGTTTATGGCTGAGTCGACGGTTTCGCGGTTAAACGCATCTACTTTTAAATTAAGTAATTGATATGCATGGCGGCGATCTATGGCACGCGCTACTATTTTTAATTGTGGGTAGTTTTTATGCGCGAGCTTAATAATCTCAATAGTTTTATCAGGGTTATCAATTGCTACTACCAACATTTGTGCTGTGTGCGCGCCTGCGGCTTCAAGCAGTTCTTGGCGTGCCGCATCACCATAAAATACGGTATTACCAAAGCGGCGCAGCAGTTCTATTTGGCTTGGGCTGTGATCAAGTACGGTAATTTCGTAGCCTTGCGCATGTAATAAACGCCCCATTATTTGTCCAAAACGACCGTATCCGGCAATGATCACATGTTTGGCTGTGCTTATTTGTTCTGGTTTATCAAACTCAGGTGCCGTGGTGCTATAGTTGCGCTTTTGAATTTGCTCATACAGCATAAGCAGTAAAGGTGCTATTAGCATGGAAACGGCAACCACAAGGGTAACTAAATTAGTTTGCTCTGGGGTTAAAATACTCAAGGTGGTTGTTACACTAAGCAGCACAAAGGCAAACTCGCCGCCCTGAGCAAGGGCTAAGGTAAATAGAAGTTGTTGTTTACGGCTAATATTAAAAGCAATTGCCAAGGCAAATAAAATACAGGCTTTAATGGTAATTAATAACACCACTAATGCAATCACGGTACTGAATTGGTTAAATAGCAATTCAAAATTAATTGATGCGCCAACCGTGATAAAAAATAATCCCAGTAATAAGCCTTTAAAGGGCTCTATATCGGCTTCTAGCTCGTGTCTAAATTCACTTTCGGCCAATACAACACCGGCTAAAAAAGTACCGAGTGCGGGCGATAACCCAATACTTTGCATCACCAGCGAAATAGCCACCACTAAAAACAATGCAAAAATAGTGAATATTTCACGCATGTGGGTTTGTGCTATGTATCTAAATAATGGTGCCGAAACATATTTACCGCCAGCAATGATAGCGGCAATAACAGCAACAGAAACCCCTACTTGCTGCCAAATAGGCCAGCTAGCAATGATGGAGTCGTTAATGTCTTTTGAGTTACCTTGTGGTGCAAAAGCGAGTAGCGGAAGTAGCGCTAAAATAGGAATAATCGCAATATCTTGAAATAATAAAACCGAAAATGCATTTTGCCCAGCTTCTTGTTTTAGCCAGCCTTTTTCTTCAAGGCTTTGCAGCACAATAGCAGTTGAAGACAGCGCGAGCATTAAACCAATAGCTAAAGCCGTTTGCCAATGCATGGCAAAAAACCAATAACAAAAGGCAAAAATAGCCGCTGCACTTAGTACCACCTGTAATCCGCCAAGCCCTAATATTGAGTGGCGCAGAGTCCACAAACGCGAAGGTTGCAGTTCAAGGCCAACTAAAAATAACATCATCACAACGCCAAATTCGGCAAAGTGCATTACATCAGTTTGGTCGCCTACGACACCTAATGCATATGGGCCTATCAAAATGCCTGCAATTAAATAACCTAGCACAGAGCCAAGTCCAAGTCGTTTTGCTATGGGAACTGCAACAATGGCAGCAGCTAAGTAAATTAAAGCTATTTCTAACACGTGCTTACCTTATTAACGTTGAGATAAATAGCATGGCTTAGGTGCGTATAAAATACAATGAGTTATGTGGATATATGCTGTTATTTGTTGTGTGCGTTTTAAAAACGCACACAACAAGGCTAAATATTACATATGTTTATAATAGCTGATCTTGGATCGTCAGACGCTGAATAAAAAATAGTAATAGGCCAATTATAAGTGTTCTCAACGTTGCTTTCGGTTACCGTCACCTCAAATTTAGCAGTTGCTGGTAGGTCTATAAGCAGTTCGCTATCTAGGTAGGTGCTTCCTGATTTTTGCAAAACGAGTGCCTGAGTTTGGTTAAATTGATATTCAAAACGTGCAGAGGCTAGCAGTGTTTCGGTCATGTTAAAGTTTACGTTAATGGTATCTGGCCCGGTAAACTCAGGACATACAAATACGGTAACCTCCACGCTTTGAAATACGGGTAAACTGTTTTGTTCTAAGTCTATCGTAAAGTTATTTTGGGTAATTGCGGGAGAGTTATAGATGGCATTAGCAAGGCGCGGATCGTTGCTGGTTATAGTAATGTTTTCACCTTCAGCTAAGTTAAGTGTTTCGTTAAACTGACCTGCGCTATTTGTGGTGTACGGCACATTGTTAATTGTGAGTTTGGCATTACTAATTGCGGTTCGTTGCACGTTGGTAATTTGCCCTTTTATGTTGCCCGTTATTTGCGATGAATTAGTAGCTGTAACCGAAAACTGAGTAATGGCTTGGTAGTTGTCAGCATCAGTTACCGTGAAAGTTAAGATATAGTTACCAGTTAGATCGGGTGTTAATTCGGTTATGTTTTGGTTGGTGCTACTTAAACTAGCAGATGAACCTGTTGGTGTAGAGAGCTCCCATTCATAGCTAAGCGCGGTGCCCTCTGGATCATAGCTTTGGCTTGCATCAAAGTTAACGGTGCTACCAACGGTGCTGTAGCGAGCTTTATCACCGGTATGAATAATAACGGGCTTGGCGTTTTGTGTAACATTAATAGTGAGTGTTTGTGTGTCTGAAAACTGCTCACCATCATTGGTTTTAAGTGAAACAACAACTTG
Source organism: Pseudoalteromonas sp. 11L1 (assembly GCF_055397545.1). The sequence goes on from NZ_AP041141.1 coordinate 825,271, forward strand.
CCCTTCTGCTGGCGCGCTAAGCGTGGGGGCTGAGCTACTTGTACTGCTTAATACAGCTTGATTTGACGACGAAACTATTTCCCAATGGTAACTTAAAACTGCGCCTTCGGGGTCGTAACTGGCTGAGGCATCTAAAGTAACTTGCTCATTAACACTAATTGAAGACTTGTAACTTACTAGAGTAACTGGTTTTTTATTATCCTTTGTATGCAGCACCGAGGTTACTTGTGGTGAGCTGAGTTCACCGTCAGATACAACTAGGGTAACAACGTAATCGCCTTCAACATCAGCAGTAAGCGAAGGGGTAGCCGATGTGCTTTGCTGTAATTGCGCAGTGCTACTTTCAGGTTTTGCTTGCAGTTGCCAGTTGTAAATTAGAGGGTCGCTATCGGGGTCGCTACATTGTAGGCATTGTAGGGTAGTTAATGTATTTAAGATTATATCAGCTTGCTCTGCAAGAACGGCAATAGGCGCTTTGTTTTCGGTGGTAACGCTTAAGGTTACTTGCGCGGTATCACTTAGATTACCTTCATCGGTTACGCTTAGGGAGATTATGTACTCACCCAATTCATTCGATGCAAAGCCTGCATTTTTGGCAATTGCATTAGATAAGCTTGGGTCGCTGTTCTCAGGCTTAGAGGTTATTGCCCATTGATAACTTAGCGTGTCGTTTGCATCTGGATCGGTACTTTGTTCACCATTTAATGTTACGAGTTGGTTGGGTGAAAGTGTACTGTTTTGAACTGAAATAACAGCGTTTGGCGCAGAATTTACAGCAAGCTGCTCACTTTTTATAAGTACGTTACTATTAGCGGTATCACCAATTGAGTTAGTAATAGTTAATTTAACGCTGTATTCGCCTAGTTTATCAGCAACAAATTGGCTGTTAACGCGGGTGCTATTTTCAAGTTGTGCAGCGCTTGATGTAGGTGTTTTGATAAATTGCCATTGGTAGCTATTAATTACCGCATTAGTAGCGGTGCTTTGTGCTGCTGTTAATTTAACTACATCACCTTGTTTTACGGTTTGTGTGCTGCCTGCGTTTGCAATGAGCTGTGCGTTTGAGGTAACGGTAATTTGTTTGCTTACTACCGAGCTTGAAATTTTGCCGTCGTTCACAATCAGCTTTAAGGTGTAATTTTGCGCTTGTGCTACCGAAAACGTCACAGTGCGTTGGTTGTTAGTATTAAGCGGTATGTTTTGTTGCTCGTCTGCGCTAAGGAGTTGCCACTGGTATGTGAGTGTATCGCCGTCAGGATCGCTACTATTTGCAGCACTAAAAGTAATGGGTGTATTGGTTTTATATTCTGATTGTTCAGTGCCAATAACAGCCACTGGTTGTGCATTTGTGCTAACTGGGGGAGTGACTTGCTTAGTTTCAGAGCTGCCTGAACCACCACACCCGAGAAGTGTGAGTAAAGTGGGTAATATAATTAAAAGTATCCGTTTCATATTAATATCCTTATAAAATTAAACATTAATATGTACCTAAAAAAGAAATAAAGCAAAAAAAAACAAAGTTTTTTGTCGCTCTTTAGTGATTTGGTTTTTAGTTACTGGTTTAGTTAAGTAAACGCGCTTATTGCGTGTAAAAAATCAACCGAAAACCCACTTAAGTGAACGCATTACTGTTATGGTATCGTTTATATATCGAGCCATATTTTTATTACAGGAATAACCTTTTCTTTATGATTTCGCTAAATAATGTATTTTTTACTCGCCAAGATGGTGGCTTGAAACGACAAATAATTAATGATTTATCGTTAACTATTTTACCCGCTGCACACATTGCCTTACTAGGTGATAGTGGCTCGGGCAAAACAACATTATTAAATTTATTAGCCGGTTTACTGTCTCCAGATGCTGGAACTATTACGGTTAATGAGCAAAAAATTAGTGAATTGAGTGCTAATGAGCTTGCGCTTTATCGGCGTAAAATAGGTATTATTTTTCAGCATTACCAATTACTCAGCCCGTTAAATGTAAAAGACAACATGTGCTTTCAAGCAAGGCTTAATGGGTTATCGCCTAGCGACGATGAAGTAAATACGATGGCTAAAAAACTGGGTTTAGAAGGCAAGCTTACAGCAATGCCTGAGCAACTCTCTGGTGGGGAGCAACAACGAGTGGGCATAGGCCGTGCGCTATTAAATAAGCCTAAGTTATTATTGGCTGATGAACCTACGGGTAACCTTGATGCCGCTCGTTCACTCGATATAGTTACGCTATTAAAAAGCCTGTGCGAAGAGCAGCAAATAATACTTATTATGGTCACTCATAGTCAGCGATTGGCCGACCAGTTTACTACGCAATTGTTTTTAAAAGATGGCCAAATTAATGGCTGAGCTTAAACTTATATTAATAACGTATATGCAGTTTTATCGTCGCCATGTAGGGCTGTTATTACTGTTTTTTATTGGCTTTAGTTTGGGCGCGGCGCTACTTACTGCAATACAGGGCTTAAACTTAGAGGCCGGTAAGCGCTATCAACAAACCACAGCACTAATTGCAAACCCAGTGACGCATTTTGTACGCCCAGTGCTAGGTGAAAACAGGTTGCCCAACAGTATGTGGTCGCGTATTAGGGCGGCTGGCTTTACGCAGGTTCAACCGGTTTTAGAGGGCGTAATTGAAACCAATGAGCAGCAAAAGCTCGCGCTTAGGGGCGTCAATTTATTGCAGTGGCTTACAGAAAATACCGGCGGCTCAGCATCAACAACCAACAAGCGTTATTCTGGGTTTGAACAGTTACTAAATACTGTTTATATCGATCCTAAATTAATACAGCGGCTAAATTTAAAAAACAGCCGTATTAATATAAACATGGGTGATGCCACACGCACTTTAGCTGTAAGCGAATTACAAGGTTTAGGCATGACCATGCTGGTGGACATTAGCCTTGCTGATAAATTACTGCGCGCAAATGGGGTAATTAGTTACTTTGAAGTAAGTGGCTTAAATAATAAACAAGCAGCCCAATTAAACCTATTGTTAGGCGATCAAGCACGCCTTGAAGCTGCGCAAGAGCAGGCTTTTGATGCGCTCTCTGAGGCTTTTTTCTTTAATTTACAAGCGCTGGCTTTGTTAGGTTATGTGGTGGGTGCGTTTTTAAGTTTTAATGCAATTAAACTTGCGTACAATGCGCGCGCTCACTTACAGCAGCAAATGTGGGTGCTGGGTTGTCAACGGTCGGCGTTAATTAAAGCGCTGGTTATTGAATTAACGGTGCTTAGTTTTTTTGCTGCGTTATTAGGTGCGTTACTAGGCGCGGCACTGGCAAACACCTTAGTTATGGATGTATCGGCGACTCTGAGAGGGCTCTACCAGCTAGACAGAAGCTTTGTAGTAAGCCTTGATAGCAGCATGGTTGCTAGCGGCTTTTCACTTAATGTTGTTGTTTTGTTGGGGTTTTTGGCCAGCCAATCGGCTCGATTAAGTACTTTTTGTGCGCGTATTAAATGGCTAATGTTTGCGTTAGCTATTTTTGCAGCCAGCTACTTAGCGTTAACGGCAAATACCAAAATAAGTGCCTTATTGCTGTGTGTTTGTGTGCTACTCCTCTTTTTTGTAATTACACCACCGGTAGTTAAAGCCGTTTTTAAACTGCCATGGCCAACACAAAACCCCATTCTTCAGTGGTTAAAAGCAGACAGCCTAGTGCAGTTATCTGCATTACTAAGCTCGGTACTCGCTATTTTAATGGCGATGGGAGCCGCCGTAGGTATGCAAATTATGGTTGGCAGTTTTAGCGACACCTTAGATACACACCTTGAAAAACGCCTAAGCGCTGATTTATACGTAAGGCCCGATCAAAACATTCAAGCGTTAGGGGCTAAGTTGCGTGAACTCCCAGAGGTCGAAAAAGTAGGTGTATATTGGTCAGCTAAAAGTGAGCTTAAAGCACCTAAAAATACGATAGCTGTTGATGTTATGGCATTTGGTGCAACGGCCAGCTACAACCAACACCTTACTTTGTTAAACAATAAAGCACCTACATCTGCAGTATTTGAAAAGAACAAAAATGGGGTTGTGGGTTGCCTAGTGAACGAACCCGCCTTGCTGCAGTACTCGCTTAAAGTAGGTGATGTAATAACCCTAAAACAGCATATTAATACACTAACGTGCCAAGTACGCGCTGCCTATTTTGATTACGGCGAGCAAGGGTTAAATGTTGTTGTAACAACTAATGCATTATTGAATAGCAGCTTAAATTACACCGAGTATGGTTTATCGCTTTGGTTAAAGCCCCATAGTGACGTTGACGCCATAGCCGAATATATTCAAAAACAGCACCAATTAGATAGCCAACAAGTCATTGCTAATCAGCAGTTTAAACGCTTTGCAAAACAGCTATTTGGTAAAACTTTTTATGTTACTCAGGCGCTTAATATATTTATTATGCTGATTGCATTATTTGGCATGTGGGTAAGCTTTTTAACTTTAGGGCGCGGGCAATTACAGCCCATGGCGGTATTACAAACGCTGGGTGTCACACAACAGCAATTATTGGGAGCAAAAGTACTGCAAGCTGCACTTATTATTTTAACCACCTTGTTATTAGCTATACCATTGGGGCTTAGCCTTGGATGGGTACTATTAACTTACGTCATGCCAATTGCCTTTGGTTGGACCATGGCCATGACCGTTAATTGGCTACAGTTAGGTGGCTTTACGGTGCTTATGTTTATGTTAGCTTTATTTGTGAGCGCGTTACCGCTGATAAAATTAACGCGAAGCGCCGTTGCCGATAATGTTGCCAAGCTATAGGACTTACATGAATAGACTAAAAGCAGCTGTTACCTTTATTTTTATTGGCGCATTAAGCGCGTGCCAGCCCGAAGCAGAGCAAGTAAATCAAGATAAACCAATGCATAGCGGGTTTGCACAACAATTTGGTGAACCTGTAAACAAAAACCAAGGGTTGAGCTTTCCACGTGATCATGGGGCGCATCATCAACAAGGAATTGAATGGTGGTACGTGACTGCTAATTTAAAGGCAGATAATGGCGACACCTTTGGTGTGCAATGGACTTTATTTAGGCTCTCGGTTGATGAGCAAAGCACACAAACAGAACCATCACCTTGGTGGAATGGGCAGCTTTACTTTGCTCACTTTGCAATACAAACCGATTCACAGCATCAAGCGTTCGAAAAATATGGCCGATTGGGGCAAGTAAATATAACAGCGCAGCCATTTGAAGCTCGCCTAGATGATTGGCAGTTAGCAAGTAAGGATGCAACATTTTTACCGCTCAGTTTAAAGGCGCAGCAGGAAAATTACAGTGCTAACTTGGTGCTGGCTAATAGCCCACTTGTAAAACATGGCGAGCAAGGTTATAGCCAAAAGACTCACCAGGGGCATGCCTCTTACTATTATAGCTATCCGTTTTTACACGCACAAGGCGACATCACATTTGCGGGTAAAACTTTTAAAGTAACTGGAGATGCTTGGTTAGACAGAGAGTGGTCTTCGGCGCTAATCGATCCTACCCAAAATGGTTGGGACTGGTTTAGCATTCAGGCTGATGATAAAAAACAGGGGGGCTTAATGGCATTTTGTATTCGTAATGGTCAACAAAGTTATGACTACTGCAGTGCATCGCACATTACGCAAAGTGGAATTGTGCGCGCCATTGCAAATGACGACGTGACCTTACAGGTATTAAAAACATCTGAGCTTACAGCCCAAACAACGCCCAGTAGTAAAACCTACCCAGTTAAGTGGCACCTCAAGGTTAAAGGGTTTGAGCCAATTATAATTGAAGCACGTAACCCCGATTCACGAAATCAATTGAGCATTCCCTACTGGGAGGGGCGAATTAAAACTCAAGGCGGTTTTAAAGGTAAAGGTTATGCAGAACTAGTTGGTTATTAGCGGGCTATAAAATGGCTTTCAAAAAGAAATGCACTTAAGCCAAGGTTAAGTGCATTTTATTAAGGGCTCAGTATATTAGTCTAGCTTTACTGAACCAGAGATATTATCGATGCTAACATCGCCAGAGCCTGCTTCTGTAATTGTTAGCCCTTTAGCATGATTAACGCGAATATCGCCAGAGCCATCTTCAATGGTAACGCTTGCATCAACATGTTCAATGGTTAAGTCGCCCGAGTTATCTTCAACGTCGACAGCGCCATTAATATGTTGTATTGCTATGCTTCCCGACCCGTCTTCAACAGTTAATGTACCACGTACATTGCTTACATTCATATCGCCTGAGCCATCATCAATATTTGCATTGCCATTAACGTTATTAATAGTAATGCTGCCCGAACCATCGTTAAGATCTAGATTGCCAGTGATGCTTTGAAGAGAAATATCGCCCGAGCCGTCGTCTATGTTTAGGTTTTTAGCGCCATTGATTGATAAGCTGCCAGAGCCATCTTTTACATCAATATTATTTTTCATGGCGTTAATAGTTATGTCGCCTGAGCCATCATCAATATCTAGCTCAAGATTGTTAGGGACGGTGACCACTAAATTAATGCTTGGCGATTGGCCGCTGTAAAAGCTAATACCATTATTACTTGTATTTTGGGCAACAAGCTTTGCTTTAGTGCCACTTTGATCGAGTGTGAGTTCGTATTCGTCGTCAATATCGGCTGTGTAAATAGTGGCGTCAACATTAATACTGGTTGCTGTTGATGAGCCCATTATTTTAAGTGAACCTGCGCCGCTTAGTACGTCTAGGTATTCAAGATTATTGCTAGGTAGTGTTAGTTGTTGTGTTTGTTTTACCGACGCAACGCTTGGTGAAATATGAAACACGCAGCCACTTAATAATAAAATACCGCTAATTAGTGAAAGTGGTTTAGCAATGGTAGATACAGTTGATGAGCTCATGGTTAGTCCTTTTAGTGTGATGTTATTATTTAATATAACAAGACTAGAGCAAAAATGGGGCCTAAATTTAAGTGTTTGTTTTATAATGAATTTAGTTTTTTGTTGAAAATTAAAAGACTAATTAGTGGTTAAAATTACTAATTATTAATAAAAAGGATGCATAAAGCATCCTTTTCGTTTTAACCGCCAGTTTTAATTATACAAATTAAAAGCTGTAGGTAATGTTACCGTATAAAAAGCGACCATCTAAACTGTATGGTGCATACGGTGTGTATGGAAATATTTGGCTAAAGGTAGAGTAACCAATATTATCGACCGTGGCTTGCGGGTATTGGTCAAATAAGTTGTTGGCACCGAGTGCAAATTTCCACTCATCGTTAGGGCGATACGCAACTTCTAAATCGGTTATCCATTTAGCGTCTAGGTATTCATCGCGATCGGCGGTAGTAGAAATATCGGCAACTTCACCATAACGTGTTGCACGCAAAGTTGTTTGCCATTCGTTAAAGTTCCACACTGCCGACAGATTCAGTTTGTTGTCTGGAGTACCTTCTTCAAAACGACCTACTTCACGGCGTGCAAATACAACATAGTCGTCACCTAATGAGTTTAGTTGTTCAGGATTATCGTCAACGTGTGTTACTTCGGTGTCGTTAAAGTTAGCTGCCGCGTTTAATCGCACGTCGCCAAAGTTATCTAACTGTAGTAGGTAAGTTGCAACAATGTCTACGCCTTGCGTGCGTGAGTCGATTGCGTTGGTAAAGTAGCGTACGCTTTCGGTATTTAACTCACCAGCATCCGTTAAAATTTGTTGTACTGCGGCACCGCTTAAGTTTTCAGAGAGCACAATACGGTCATCAATATCAATACGGTAGGCGTCAACCGTTAAGCTAAAGTTACCTTGGGTGTATACAAAGCCAGCTGTTAAATTAACTGAGTCTTCAGCGTCTAACTGTTTTGCGCCAAGGGCTTGTGCTGCTGGTGCATCTGTTGGGAATAGGCCTACTTCAAACGCTTGGTTGTTTTCAAGTACGGTGGAAATTTGGCGATACGAGCTTTGTGCAAGCGATGGGGCGCGGAAACCTGTGCTAATTGCCCCACGTAGCGATAGGTTTTCGTTTACGCTGTAACGTGTTGCAAGCTTTGAAGTAAAGGTGTTACCAAAGTCGCTGTAATCTTCGTAGCGGCTAGCTAAAACCATGTTCCAGTTGTCGGTTAGGTAGGTGTCAAACTCAACAAATAGTGCAACGTTATGGCGGCTTTCATAGGTTACGCTTTCTGGACCAAAACCCGAAAGTACTTGTGCGCCACCGGCAGCAATTGGATTGCCATTGCTATCAAGTGCAGTAATGTAAGAGGATTCTTCACCTTGTTCTATTTTATAGCTTTCGTGGCGGTATTCAGCACCTAGAGTAAAAAATACGTCGTCAGGTAACCCTAAATCAAGGGTTGTGCTTGCATCACCATTGACTATAAATTGGTCATAAACTAGTGCGCCGTTATCAAATTCGGTGGGGCTGGTAGCACCTAAAGACGTATTTAAGCTATTTACAACACCAAATGCAAAGTCGTTGCGGCCATAGTTGGTACTTACATCCCATGTCCAGTCACCTGTTCCACCTTCTAGGCCTAGGGCAAATGAGTAGTCTTCAACATCGGTTTCAATTTGCGGTAAAAAACCATCTGGGTAGAGTGCTAATACGTTACGGCTGTCTTGTGCACGGCGGTAAAAACCACCTGAGTTACCTTCTCGTTTTGAGTAGCTACCAAATGAATACAGGTTTAGGCTGTTATCTAGCTCGTAACCCATATTGTAAAATAAAGCATAATCTTCAAGGTCTGCTTTACCAAAACGATGGTTGTAACGGTCAATAGTAAATTCGCGCGGGTCTAGGCTGCCATCGTCAAGGCGGCTGTATTGCTCACGCGGATCAAAACCAGAGCGTTGTGTTGGGCTGTTATCGCGGTATTCAATCGATACATTTACAAAGCCGCTGTCTGATAATGCAAATCCAGAGTTAGCGCTAATAGTGCGTGTTGCGCCATCGCTAATTTCGCGGTCATCACCTAGGTTAAATGCAAGATCGCCATTTGCATCTGCGTAGGCGCTTTCTAAGTTAGGTGCGCCCGCCATTTGTGTGTCGTATTCACCATAGGTTACGCTTACACTGCCGCCTTCAGAGGCGTCTTTTAAAACAATATTAATCACCCCGGCAATGGCATCAGAGCCGTATTGCGCTGCAGCGCCATCGCGAAGTACTTCTACGCGCTTAATGGCTGATGTAGGGGTCATGTTTAAATCTACCGCAGTAGATCCTCTGCCTACAACACCCGCTAAGTTTAAAAGCGCGCCAGAGTGACGGCGTTTACCATTGATAAGCACTAAAGTGTGATCGGGCGCTAAGCCGCGCAGTACAGCAGGTTTTGCGTGGTCTGTTCCATCACCTAAAGTGGCACTTGGAAAGTTAAAGCTAGGCACTTGGTTGGCAAGAACTTGGCTAATCTCAAGTTGGCCTGTGCTTGCCATGTCGCTGCTAGTAATAATATCTACTGGCACTGAGCTTTGTGCAATACTTCGCAAACTACGGCGAGTACCTGTTACTGAGATTACTTCGATATTCTCTTGTGCCTGAGTATCTTGTTCTGCTGCATTAGCTGTAACAAAAGAACCGCCAAGTGCAGAGGTTACGGCCAGGCTAAGTGCTAATTTATTGGCAGATAAACGCTTAAAAGTCATTTATGTTCCTTAAGAACGTCGTTGTTTTGGTGAGTTTGAAAAAGGAGCGAATCATATAGAAGCGCTCAACTACGTGCAAAGATAAAAACCATCTATGTTATTCACGTTTTTAATATGTAAGGCCACTGTTTACGTACGTTACAGACGATTAGATCGTTACTGTTGTAATCTTGTGGCGAATGGTTGCGAAATCAATAAAAAGTAAAAGAGAGATTGAAAAAAAGTGATAGGCATAAAAAAGCCAAGTTAAAAACTTGGCTTAGAAAATACGTTTAAATAAATGCCTAAAAAATTACTCAGGGGCTACTTCAAGCGTTGTAAATAATGCATAACGACCTGAGTCTACGCCCTCTTCATTTACATCAACTTCAGTGGCGGTTTCAATTAAATAGATACCCGGTGCGTTCCATGTTGTTGTAAAGAAGCCGTTTTTATCGGTGGTTACTTTTACTTCGCCACGTTCGTTGCGGTAGCGAGTGTCGCCTCTTAAAATATTTACTTCAATGCCTTCGCCTGCTGGTTTTCCGTCTTGTAGTAATTGAAAACGTGCTTGCTCACCAACAAATAAGTCATTTGGGTGTGTAGGGCCACTTAGCTCTAAGCCTAAACCTAACAGGGCTGGCTTAGATGTACCGTTGCGGCTTACAAAGGTATCTACTGTTGAAATAACTTTAGTGGTGCGCACGCCTTCAGCGTTGCTAGGTAATTTAGCGTCTGTTTTTTTACCAAATACACGTTTGCGTTTACCCTCTTCGTCCTTATAGAAGGTCATGTACATTGGCTTTTGCGTCATAGCAATGTGGTAAGTGCCTTCTTCTTTGAGGCTTACTGCTGCTGAGCTCTTGCGCTTTAAGTAATAAGCACGAATGGTTTCAGATACTTTCTCGCCGTTTGGCATAAGCGCCATGAGTAATGTGTCGTCCCATTGAGCGTCTTTTTCTTTTGGCTTAAAGGCTTTGTCGGGGGCAAACATTTCGTTAGAAATACTCGCATCAATCATTACATAATGCGCTTTATCGCCAGAAAGCGAAGTGTGTGATGGTAATAACCAACGGCCATGTGCGCTGGCTGATGTAGATACCAGCGCTGATAAGCTAAGTGCGCCAATTAATGCTGTTTTTAATAAATTAATTTTCATTTTTCTGTCCTTTAAATTCGAATTATAAATAGCTACTACTTAGCGTTTACGGTAACAAAACTGGTTGTAAATTCGTTTTTACCTTCAATAGTTATTTTCTCTGATTGAGTTAAATCAAGCTCAATACGGCTGTAATCACGGCCACCTTCTTCGCGCACAACTTCAATATTAAGTAGGTATTTACCGGGCGTTACAGGGTTACCGTTTAGATCGTTGCCATCCCAACTAATTGTATATGTGCCGGCACGCTTGGTTGCGCCGCTGACACCATCAAACTGAGCATTACTTTTACCGGCTTTGCGCCACCATTGGCGTAGGTCTTTAAACCATTCCGCTTTTTGTACCCAAAGCGCTAATGTTGTGACGTGTTTACGCTCTGGCGTTTCCAGCCATACAGCAACATAAGGTCGGTGGTAAGGTTGCACGTTTAAATCGGCGAGGGTTAATTCAACTTCTAACCTTGACGATTGTGCATGAGCATTAATTTGAAATAGCGCGGCGACTAACAGCGTGATGCTTAGCCATGGTTTAACTTTAAACATTAAGACACTCCTTTTATTTGTGGCACCCAACACAGGTAAATAACGATAGGTGTTGCTACACCTAATGCGGTTATCCATATTCCTGCTAAGCGTTTTTTTCTATTTTGAAATAAAATAATCATGCCGGTGATGGCAAATAGGATCATTAGCACTGCTGATATATCAATAACCCAGCTCCATACATCACCGCTGTAACGGCCTTTATGTAAGTCGCCAATGACACTTAAAAATCCCCCGGTTTGATAATCGAGTAACAATTCGCCACTAATAAAATCAAACTCTGCGTAGGCGTAGCCTGCAGGTAATGGGTAGTCGAGCATGACCAGTGAATCTTGCTTTTCCCACTCAATGCTTTTTACTTTATTCAGCCCATACTGCTTGGCTAGGTAAGCTTCTATTTGGGGGTAAATAGCAGGTAGGGTGTTTAATTGTGTTTGTGCTTTTGTAAGTAGTTCAGCTGGAATTGCAGCGGTAATTTGGCCGTTGTTTTTATCGTTTTTTAACCAGTCAACGTGGTTTAGCACTATGCCGCTTACACAAAATAAAATAAGTAGAAAAAACAAAGCGGTAGAAATATAGATATGTAAAGCACGACTCGTACTATATAAAGCGCGTTTATTAACAAAGGGCATAAAAGGTGCAAATTTAATTAATTTGTACGGATGATAATGATTTGCATTAGCTGTTACAAATTTATTTACCAAACTTTACACTTTATTTTGCTTATACAGACCCTAGTTTTTAGGTGGAGTTGAGGGCTTAGAAATTAAGTAAGTTAAAACCAGCACTTCAACCACAGCAACTAGGGCAATAACCCAAGCTGGAGGGCTGCTGTATAATAAAAATATAAAGCCTATTAGCATACCTAGACCCGCAGCATATTTTGCCTTTACAGGAACTATTTGATGAGCGCGCCAATGTTGTAATGTTGTCCCAAAGCGAGGGTGGTTTAATAGCCAAGATTCAAGCGCGCTAGATGAGCGAGCAAAACAGGCTAAGGCTAAAATTAAAAACGGCGTGGTTGGCATAACGGGTAGGGCAACACCAATAATGCCGAGTAATACACACAGTAACCCCAGCAATTTAAAGCCGATATTTTTATAATAAACAAAAACGTTTTTTATGTTCACGCCAGCTCTATTTAATAAATTAAACGGTAAAAGGTAAGTTAATTACAGGATAAAATGAAGCTTAAATGGCTTAGTTACATGTTATCAACTAAGTCATTTAAGGCGATAAAAGGGGTTTTATTATTTTTATACTGCGTTTTATTCTTTAGGAGTTTGAAACAGTGCGCCGACTTCTAAAAGCGGTGAAGCGTCTAGCTTATCAGCATCCATCATTGCGGCAATACGTTGCATTGATGAAAGGAGTAAACTCTGTTCCCATTCAGCAAGTGCTGAAAATTTTTCGATAAAATGCTCTTGTAATGGCTGAGGTGCTTTTTCGAGTAGTTCCTTACCTTGTTCGGTAAGGTATAAGCTGACTCGGCGCTTATCCATTTGACTGCGTACACGTGTTACTAAGTTTTTGCTCTCTATTCGGTCAAGAATATTAGTAACCGTTGCTGGGCTTAAGTTGACGTTTTGCGCAATACGGCTGGCGGTAATACCATCTGTTTGAGACACTTCCTGCATGATAAGCAGTTGTGGCCCTGTTAAACCCGCTGTTTTATTAAGTTGCTTTGAATGTAAGTCAATCGCACGGATCACCTTGCGTAAAGAAACTAGTAACTCGTCATATTTTTGCATTTGTTTGTCTCATGGAAGGCGAATGATTTGCCGTAATCATGAAATGTTACACATCAAATAAATTGAATTCAAATGATATATGTTATTTATGCCAGCTATTATTAGTTTTTATTGACTTTTATTAATTTGAGCAGTAATTAAAATAGCATTTATTATCTTTATTTTATTAAATGCTTATAACATTCTATTTGTGAACCTTCCCTAGGTTGAAAGGCAGAGTTGTAAAGCTTTAGTCGTAATTTTACCGTTGATTTTGCATAAGAATATAGTAACTAACTCAATTTAAATAACTATTCTATGTAGCTTATGCTTTAAGCATGCATTATTGTTTGTGTACAAGTAACCTGAACTCAGGTTAAGTATTAAAAATTAGTCTCAGTGTTAAAGGAAATAAAATGCAATTATCACCCTCAGTATGTATTGAGCGTACACATAGCGGTTTAGAATTTATTAGTATTAATAGTCGCCAATGTGAGGCGAAAATATTTTTACAAGGTGGGCAAATAACTGAGTTTACACCCAAAGGTAAATTGCCATTATTGTGGGTGTCTGGGGATGAAACCTTTAGCGAAGGGAAAAGTATTCGCGGCGGCATTCCTATTTGCTGGCCTTGGTTTGGTCAACATGAAAATACAGACTTCCCAGCTCATGGCTTTGCTCGCACACTCGTATGGCAAGCTGATGAAGTGCATGAAACCGAGGACGAAGTTACGGTTAGCCTAAAATTACCCATGAGGCAGGTAGACTCTACCTTTTGGCCGCATCAATCTTCTTTACGGGTTGAGTTTATTTTATCTGAGCAATTAGAGGTGCGTTTAACCACCTGTAATTTAGGCAATGTACCATTTAGCTATACACAAGCGCTGCATACTTACTTTCCAACACAAGATATTAAGAATACCCGTGTGACAGGCCTGCAAGGGGCACAATATATAGAGTTTGGTCAAGGGCCTCATCAGCAACATGATGTGATCGACTTTTCCCGTGAAACCGATATGGTTTATACCCAAGCCGCAGCAGTTCAAACAATTGATACTCCTCAAGGGATGATCAGTGTTAGCAGAGAAAACTCGCGCTCGTGCGTGTTATGGAACCCATGGATTGAAAAATCAAAGCGGCTATCAAATTTTGCCGATGATGATTATAAAAGCATGTTATGCCTAGAGGCTGCGAATGTACTAGAAGATGCGGTTACGCTTGAGCCAAAACAAAGCCATACTTTAGTAACAACAATAAAGTGGCTTGGTTAAAGCCAATACGTCCAATGGAGCGAAGCGTGTTTACGAATCAACAAATAACCGACCTACCGCAACATCAAAGCATAGAGTTTGAACCGCTTGCCGATAAAGCATTATTGCATGCACAGTTGAATTGGTTGTTATTTTTTATCCCTTTTTGCTTAGTGCTAGCGGCTGTTTGTTATTTGAATACAGATTTTGCAGCCATGGCGCAAGGTTACTTATTGGTTGCTGTTCCGCTATTAATTTTACTTTGTATGTTATACAGCGTGTTCAGTATTAAATTACAAGGCAGTGCATTACGTACCCACGATATAGCGTTTAAAAAGGGTATTATTTGGCAACAGGTCACTATTTTACCGTTAGCGCGTGTGCAGCATATTGAAATACATCGTGGGCCAATAGAGCGAAAACTAGGTTTAGCCAGTTTACGGCTTTACAGCGCAGGGGGGATGAGTGCTGATTTGCAAATTAGCGGCCTGACCCACGAAAAGTGCAAAAATATTCGTCAATTTGTACAAAGCTATCGCCACGATGAAACTACAAGCGAGGCTACTGCCAGTGAGTGTTGATGCTACACAAATAACGTCATCTTCACTTAATTGGCAAAAAGTGTCGCCCTGGGCACTGGCTTATTTTGTGATGCATTTTAGTGTGCGGTTTATCAAAGATGGCTTATTTAATTTACTGCCCGTGTTGGTGGTTTTTGTTACCCAAGTAGAAAATAAACTATTTTGGGGGCAAGTTGGGCTCACGATTGCTCTGACTTCATTGCTCGTCTATTGTTTTTTGTATTACCGCAGTTTTCGTTTTTGTATTACTGACGAGCATGAAATTTTACTAAATAAAGGCGTATTTAAAAAAGAGCGACTCACCTTAAAGTTTTCTCGGGTGCAAAATGTAAACATAGCAGAACCCTTTTATTTTACTCCAGTAGGCTTAGTTAATTGCATTTTTGATGCTGCCGGCAGTGTTGCCCAAGAAGCGGTATTGCCTGGAGTAACCAGTGATTATGCCAAGCAAATGCGCAAACAGGTATTTGACTATAAAGCGCAGCAGCAACCATCAGCAGAGGAGGCTAATACAGCGCGCTCTCATACTGAAGATCAGAATGAAAATAGTTTATTTATTTCAAATAAAGAAATAGCTAAGTTTGGCTTAATGTCGAACATGGCAATCTTAGCGCTTGCAGCTATTGCCCCTTTTATGAATGTGGCCATCGATTTTTTAGAGCAGCAATTTATAACAAAAATAGAGGGTTTTTATCAACAAGAGCTCGGTGTGGTGGCTAATGCAGCGGTATTTGCGGTTATTACTTTAATTATTATGTTGGTATTTATTGCGGTGTTTTTATCGGTGACTATGTCGCTCATTCGCTTTTATAACTATCAGCTTTACTTTAAAAATAATAAATTTAAACGTATTGCAGGGCTGTTAGAGCGCCATCAACTGTCAATTAGTTTAGATAAAGTACAATCTATAGTTATTAAGCAAAACCTAGTTGCCAGGCTATTAAAGCGCTTTACTGTTGAGTGTTTGCAAGCCAGCAGCGGCGGTGCTGCAAGTATGGCGAAAAAGAATAAACAAACCTTAGTGTTACCAGTGCTCACGCAGGAGCAAGTTGATAATGTGTGTCAGTGGATTTCCCCGTGGTTTAACAGTAAAAAGCTGGCATTTAAAGCAGTAGAAAGGGCGTTGCTATATAAAAATATGCTGTTTTATGCCTTGCTACCGAGCGTTGCTTCTGGGTTTTTAGTTAGCTTTATGCAACTTAATATATTAATTTCATTAGCATTATTTTTGGTATTAGCCGCGTTAGTGTTTTTATCATATAAACGTTATGGGTATTACCTTCATCAACAAGATGGGCGTTTTTATATGGTGGTGCGCAAAGGTATGATTGGCGTGCATTACCGAGTATTTGAGCTGTACAAAGCACAAAGCGCTCGCAGTGTGAGCACCTTTTTTATGCGTCGCTCTGGCTTAAAAAGCCTGTATATACAACTTGCTGCAGGCGGTGCGTATGTCCCATATTTAAAACAGCAAGATGCTGACTTCATTATAGATTTTACACTGATGCAGGCTGAGTCAGATCCTCGTAGTTGGATGTAACTTCCCTTGTTGAAAATAACTAAAGTTCAGGTTAAATAATAAGGCAGGTGTAAATACACATTTGCACATGCTTTATTACACTTTTTTACTGCCCGTTTTTCCCTTTTAATAATACTCTAAGCATTATTAAAAGCACTATTTAAGGGATTATTGTGAAAAAGTCACTCATTGCATCAGCCTTATTACTGGCTGCACCAAGCTTCGCAGCCAATTGGCAAACCATTCATACTGAGCATTTTAATGTTCACTTTAGCAGTGAACATACTGATTTTGCTAAATCGACCGCGGTGGAGCTGGAGATTGTCCGTACAAAAGTGCTTGAGCAACAAAACCGTGCCCTTGATAAAATCGTCGATGTGGTGGTATTTGATCCTTTAAATGCAGCTAATGGCTTTGCCTTACCAACCTCTAATAATCCTGTTATGGCGCTTTTTACTACGCCACCACAATCGGACACAGTAATCTCAAACTCATCGGGCTGGCAGCAATTACTAGTGCTGCACGAGTACATTCACTTAGTTCATTTAGCGCAGCCGACTCGCAGCGAGTGGCAACAAAAAATTAGAGGGGTATGGGATCTTTACGATTTAACCTATGGTGACACACCGCGCTGGGTAGCTGAAGGATACGCCACCTTAATTGAGTCTAAAATGACAGGGCGAGGGCGGCTCTTTGATAACTATTCTGAGGCAATACTCAGGGAGTTTGCTCAGCAAGGAGCGCTTCCGACCTATGGGCAACTAAATAGTGATGAAGGCTTTATGGCGGGCTCCATGGCGTATTTAATGGGAAGTCGGTTTTTATACTGGCTAGAGCAAAATTACTCAGAGCAGTTGGTCGATAACGTATGGGTTCGTATGCGAGCGGTTAAGTCTCGAGATTTTGATGATGCATTTTCTGGTGTATTTGGGCAAAGCGCTGCCAAGCTATATCGTCGATTTATTGCTGAGTACACTTATAAAGCAATGCAACAAGAGCAAACCGAGTCACCACTTAATAGCAAGCTTTGGTTGAAGCTTGATTTATACGCTAGCAACCCCGTTCTTTCAGATGATGGCAGCAAAATTGCCATAGTGGAGCGTGATAAAAAAAGTAATACTAAGCTCATAATTTATAGCACTGAAGACAACACTAAAGCGCAACAGCAATTTACTAAAGCACAAAAGCAATTACTTGAAGATGATGCTAAGGATATTCCTGATACTGCGCCAAGTGTATTTAAGCGCGAACAAAAACAAATATTAAATCAAATAAATCGCGCAGGTATTGCCAATCCGCAGTGGGTAGGCAATAACACTCTTTATTTTAATGCCTACAGTAGTGAGGAGTCGGGGACTTATAACAAAGTGTCTGACATTTTTAGCTATAACATAGATACTGGCAACGTCGAACAACTCACTGAACTGGCTGGTATTCGTCGTTTTAGTGTTACCCGCAATGGTGAAACACTTTACGGTGAGCAAATAAGAGCTGGGTATTCTGAATTAGTAAAAGTCGATCTTAATACACAAGCAATCACGCCACTTTTTACCAAGAGCTTAAAAACGACGTACGATTACCCGACCCTAAGCCCCGATGAAACAAAATTAGCTTATTTATCAGCGTCATTAAACGAAAATTGGCAATTGTATATACAAGATTTGAGCGGTGATACTAGGCAGTCAGTCCCAATGCCTAATGGGTATCAGTATTTAAGTCAGCCGAGTTTTAGTCAAAATGGGGAATCTATCTATTTTGTTGCTGGCCTAAATAATAAGACTGATATTTATAATTATCATATAAAAAATAACACCCTCACACGCTTAACTAACGGGCAAGAAGCGCTCGCATACCCGATTGAGGCTGAAGATGGCTCACTACTTTATTTCTCTATTAATGCCGATGGCCCTGATGTAAAAACGCTAACAACAAAAAACCGCACAGCCGTGACGGATCTCGCTGTAACCAGTGAAGCTCCATTGTTGATGATAAATAAGCATACCTTGCCACCGGCAAAAATATATACCGATGAGATAGCAGAGCAAAGCGATTACGCAGTACTTGATCAGCAAGCGACGTTTGCCTTGGGATCACAGTATTATTCAGCGTCAACCAGTTTGCTAAGCGTAGGTATAAAAAGTAGCGACCTATTAAAGCAACTTGATTTACAAGCGGGTTATAACATTGATTTGCATGACGGTGCATTACATGGAGGGTTTGTACAAGCAAAATACAATGCGTTAAATACAAAGTTTAAGCTTGCGCTATTTGATTATAATTTGGATACATCACATCAATATCAACCTAGCTTAAACGTCGATATTGACGCCCGAGGTGGCTTTGCTGCAATAAGCCACCCATTGAAATTTGGTCAATTACAGTTAACCCCAGAACTTGCTTATAACTATACAGATTATAAAAATGGTCATAAAAATTGGACACGGTTGAGTATTAGTCAGCAATGGCAACATGACCGCCAAGCATTTGCCATAGGGCAGAGTATTTATGCCAGTATTTATGAGGGACGGAATCACAGTCGCCATTGGCAAGGTTATGACTTGGCAACAAAAGTATTTGGCAAAGCATTTAATATTCCCATGTTTGTGAGCTTTGAACAAAAACAGCGAGACGATAGTGATTTAGCTTTAGGTGGGTTTAGCTCTAACCTGATTAATCAGCAACAAAGTAGCGAGTTTGTGCTTGCTGCTGAACTGCCATATTACAGTGCAACTGCAGAGCGTTACCAAGGTTATGGTGGTGGCATCAGCTTTAAAGAAGGCATGCCTTGGCTTTATTACAAGCAACATCAATTAGACAACAGCGTTTATGCACAAAGTTATGGCTTAAAATATCAAGGTGATTTTAGCTTCGGAATGGGGCCTGCGGGCGTAAACGATTTAACCTTTAATGCTGGACTGTCGCGTGTTGAAGGCGACAGCTTTGAAGATGAAATGCGCGCGTGGTTAAGCTTTTACTACTCTCTTTAATATTATGGGTAATACACTTTTAAATATGTATTACCCAAAAGCAACCTACTTTGGGTTAGTAAGCGATGCTAACTTTGCTTGGTATATATTGAGCTTTTCATTGTCTCGCTCATATTTAATGGCTTGTTCAAGCAAGGCTTGTGTTTGTTTAGACTTACCTTGTTGATAACGAATTTTTGCAAGCTCTAAGTAAAGCTCTGATATATATGGGGCTTTTGCAATTGCTGACTCAAGGTGGTTTTTAGCTTGAGTTACCTTTCCTTCTTGCAGATTGTTTTTAGCAATAACCAATAGCTCGTAAGGGTCTTTTTCTTCATTAATTAATTGGCTTGTTAATTGTTTTTCTAGCTCTGTATCACCAAGATCTTTTGCGAGTAGCCGATAGTTATTGATTAAGTTTATACTTATATCGCTTCTATTTAGTGCGGTTTGGTAAATCAGTTGAGCGCTTTTTAAATCGCCTGCACGGCGATGTAATATACCCGTAATATTGAACAGTTCAGGATCGTTAGGAGTAAAAGAATTAGCTTTCAAAATAAGAGAGTAGGCTGTATTGAGTTTATTTTTAGCTAATGCCTCCGCCGCTAAATTGCTGTAAAACTTATTGAGTAAATCATTATAGGTGGCGCTGCCAGCATAAAAGCTGCCGCGGGTTGGGAAGTAATCTATTAAAGTGCCTGGGCGAATAAATACAATAAAGTTATCATCAGTTTCTTCTTCCGGTGCGTAAACTTTGGTTCTAAAATGGTTGGCTATGTAAACTAAACTTCCCTCTTTGGCATACACAGGTTCGCTGGTCATTTCTTGAAAACTGGTGTCAAGATCTAAAAGCGTGGCGTAGCTTTGTGTCAATATAGCTAAGCTAATACAGTTGCCTTGTGAGCGTTCAATAGTTTGTTTGGATGTTAGTGTATCACCGTGATACTTAAAGTTGGTAAGCTGGTTTTCTAGGTAGTTAAAAACAATTTCATCAGCACGTATCTCATTTAAGCGCTTCTGTGCATAAGCTAAAAACTTTTCTTTTTCAGGTTCTGGAAGCTCAAAAACACTGTGTTCATTAGGGGTTTCAACACGCTTGAAAAGAGAGTGGTTAATTACTTGTGTAAGCTGTACCTTTTTAATTTGCACTGCTGGTTGAGTGCTACTGCATGCAGCTAAAAAAAAGCTAAGTGTAAAAACTAGATATTTCATAAATCACCTCACTGTGACTTTTAAGATTACAATGAGGTGACTTTATAATCAAGCACTTACAGTGCGATGCTTACTTAAGCGATTTTTGTGTGATTGCTTTTTACGTTTACGGCGTGTAAGCCATAAATAAAAGCCTGTACCAGCCAGCCATACAGGGCTAAGACCAACAATACACCAAAGTATTTTACTGATAAGCCCTGCAAAATAGCCAAAGTGTAGTTTTCTAAAGCTATCAATTACTTGCCAACCAACTCCGGTTTCACGAATATCCCAGTTAGCCATGTGTTCACCTGTTTGCTTATTGTAGGTTATGGTATTGGCGTATTCACTGGTAAGTGGATTACTGGTATTTACTTCGCCATAAAGAGTAATATTTTCATCAGGCTCTCGCGGGAAAACTAAAAAAGTAGTGTTAAAAGTGGGTATTTGCAGCTTACTATCATTAAGAATGCGCTCAAAAGAAATGTCGTCACTATATAATTTATTTGTAATAGTGTAGTGCTCTTCTTCTGCGTGTTCTATTACTTCGTGATACCACACAGCGCCATTAAAATAGCCACCGGTAATCGCTAAAACGATAAGGATAGGTGAACCTAATACTCCAGTCATTTTATGAATGTCGCTTAGTACTATCTGCAAAGTTGCTCGCCAGCGTACGCTAAATAGTCGCTGCCAAAATTTGCGGTAAATAATTAAGCCAGTAATACCTAAAGTTAATAAAAATAGAGCAAAAAAGAAGCCTAATACGGTACCTGTTTGCCCTGGTAAGCTTTTTAAGTCGTTAAGTAAAAAAGTATAATGAAGCTCTAAAAACCAGTCAGTAAAATAATGAGTGGTGCTTACTGGTTCTGATAAAATCTCTCCCGTGTATTGATCTAAGTGCAACTTATACCAATTGTCAGTTCCACGCTTAACCAAATAAAGCCGGTCAGCGGTGCTGTTATTAAAAAGCTCCCAGCTTCCTACTACATATTCAGGAAAGGCTGCTTCGGCTTTATTTATTAATGAGTCCATAGGCAAACGTGCAGCTTGTTGCTGTACCACAAAGTGTTTATCTGGCATCAGTAGGCCATCAATTTCACTTTTAAACACTAAAACACTGCCAGTAATGCTAATAACAATTAACGGAATAATGGCAATTAGCGCCAACCAACTATGAACTTTAAACAGTGTTTTTCTCATTACTTAGGCTTGCATGTTAATCTGTAGATATGCGCATGATAACAGTTATCATTTGTGTTGCAATTATAAAAGGGTGAGACTGTGAAGTTTTAGTAACGGTTTTTGTATACTCAGGTTGCCACAGGAGGAAATTAAAGTTGGTGTGAAGCTTGTATAAAAGCTAGCCAGTCCTACAATGCGCGCACATAAATAAAGCCTTTAAAAACAAATGTTTAAAAAATGTTTTATTTCTTCCTTTTCATTAACAACAATGTAACGAGCGAGGTTTGCTTTGGCGTATTATTTGCCTATTTTGTCAGTATTTATTTTGGTTTTTAGTTTTTTACCGTTACTCAATAAAATTATAAAAAACCGCAGTGTATCAGGTGTATCACTGTTAATGATGACATTTGGTTTAGCGCAAAGTGTGTACTTTATAAGCTACAATCTTTACTTTGCTCGCTTTTATATTGCCTTGCCGTTTTTTGCGACAGGCTTTTTAAGCGGACTAATTTTATACTTTTTTGCACGTTATAATGCCGCTAAACGTCAGAAGCTGCAGTTACTTGGCATGCTTAGCTTTTCGTTATTACCTTTTTTGTTGCTGTTAAACCCTAACCTAGATACTGCCACTGTGCTAAATGGCTTAACCTATGTGGGCTTAATCATGAGTTCAGTACGAGTTATGCCACAAACCTACAAAACACTTCGCACAGGGAATATTAGTAACCTTAGTGCTCGCTATTTTAGTTTACAATTTATAGCTGGTATCTGTGGTTTGTTTGCAGAGCTTGCTATGCCTGTGCAAAGTACTTCGCATATACTAATGTTTGTTATGATATTACTGACTAATGCGGTGCAGTTTGCGTGTATGCAGTATTATCGCGTACGTCCTGTGTTGGCATAAAATTATAGTGACCGTTAATTTCATTTGTGGCACTTTGAGTGACCAATAAATAAAAAGTGCCCACTATGAAATTAACTATCCATCAAATCGATGCGTTCAGCAGTGAACTGTTTAAAGGTAACTATGCCGCTGTGATCCCACTAGAATCGTGGCTTAGTGATGATCTTATGCTGAATATCGCTTCTGAAAATAACGTATCTGAAACTGCTTTTACTTGTCAGTCGGCAGATGGAAGCTTTGCGATACGTTGGTTTTCGCCATTAATGGAGATTGATTTTTGCGGCCATGCTACTTTAGCAGCGGCCTATGTGCTTTGTGAGCAACATAGTATATCGCAGGTGCGCTTTAGCGCAGAGGCGGTGGGCAAACTGATTGTTAATAAAAATAACGATGGCAGCTTTGCTATGACCTTTCCTAAACAAGCCCCTGAAGAGGTTCGGCTTATCCCTGATGCTTTATTAGCCGGCCTGTCTATACAACCTATTAAAGTGCTGAAAAACCGCCAAGCTTATTTTGCTATTTATGATAATGAGCAGCAGGTTGTAGATCTGAAAACAACCAATGAACAACTAAAAAAATTAGCCCCATTAGATGTGGTTGCAACAGCACCGAGTGTTGAGTATGACTTTATTTCTCGTTATTTTTGGCCTGCCAGTGGTGGTGATGAAGACTTTGTGACCGGTTCAATTCATACCGGGCTTGCCCCTTATTGGGCAGAACAATTTGGCAAACACTCTTTAAATGCTTATCAGGCTTCACAACGGGGTGGGAAGTTACATTGTGAAGTGGGCAGTACAACAGTGACATTAACGGGTCATGCGGTAAGATACCTAAAAGGTACTATTTACCTTTGAATTAGTGTAAAAAAGCCACGTAAAACGTGGCCTTGGTTTACTCAGTGTTATTTACGCTTCTAGCGCTTTGCTAATTAAGCGGTCGATATACTTTTTATGTGCTTTGGTTGCGGTATCAGCGCCCCATGCAACATCTTGATTGGCTATTTGAGTTAGCTGATATAGCGCGGCTGTTTTCGCTAAGTTATCGTATTTACTTGCTTTTTCTAAGCCTGCAATTGCAATAAGCTGATTTACGTATTCAATCTGTAAGTTATGACTGATTGAATTAGCGTTTTTGCTATCAACAAAGATACTTGCAGTTAAATCCTCCATAAATTGCGTAAGGCTGTATTCATTTCCATATAAAGCAGTGTCTGAAATACGTAGTAACACAGCAGGATGCAGTAGTTGCGCTAACACACCTTTTTGCATGCCTAAAATCATTTTATGCGGTTTAGGGTCTTCGTTTTTACCATAATGATTAAACCCACGACGCTGCTGCTGCATAAAGTTATACAAAGGCTGCATGCTTTGCAGTACATTTGGAGCAAACACATACTCAGCTAAAATAGCCATTGCTTGGGTTTGGCGCTCAAGTGGCACCGGTGTAAAAGGCTTAGCTGCATTTTCATCACCTACGACAGCACGCTCTACATAAACCCCACCAATTTGACGAGATACCACGCCTGCTTGTGCACGGTATTGGCCAAATAGGCTGTTAGCAGAAGTAACAAGCTGTTGGTAAGACTCGCCTTTTACTGTAGCTTTGTCTTTAAGTTCTGAAAATAGTGTATTGATCAGGGCCATTCTATCTGCACCATAAGCTGCAGGGTTAGACGATAAATCGCCAATCATCACGCGAGGGTCTATGTGGCGACCTGGTGCACGCATATCGTCGGCATCGTTACCAAAGGCCAGTGCATGTTCGCTTGAGCGAGCGAGTATTTTATCAAGACGAGCTTGTTCTGCTGCTTCATCTTTAAGTGCTGCGCTGTAGCCGTAGTTTATTGCCCAATCATCGTATGGACCGGGTTTAGTTTGGAAGATATCGCCTTGAGTTACACCCGTTGGCGCTATATTTGCTGGCGCATAGTCCATTACTGAGCCGGTCACTATACCTTGAGTTTTACTTTTGTCGTGAACTTCTTTCTCATCCCACAAAATAGAAGATTTCATGTTGTGATTAAGACCTAGAGTATGCCCTACTTCATGTAAAACCAACTGAGTTAAACCTTGGCGTAACATTTCAGTATCTTCAATATCAGCGCCATTTGCTAAGCCTTTTGCAAGTATTAGGTTTTGTTGTAATTCATGACCTAAAGAACAATTAAGCTCAGTGTTGCTTCCTGGTTGTGTATGGCTCATAGTGCCTTGAGTATAAAGCGTATCGTATATCCAGCGGTTTTTCATAAATACAAACTCAAGCATAATGTCTGAGCCTAAAATTTCACCGGTTAGCGGGTTAGCTAATGCTGGTCCATATCCACCAAAAGGTGGCTTAGGCGATGAAGTCCAACGCAGTACATTATAGTTAATATCGCCGGCATCCCAATCGGCATCATCAGGTTGTACTTTTACTTCTATTGCATTTTTAAAGCCTGCCTTTTCAAATGAGCTATTCCAAGCAAGTACGGCGTCACGAACTGTATCTCGCCACTCAACAGGCGTAGTATTTTCTATCCACCAGGTAATCGGCTTTACTGGCTCTGAAAGTGCTGCGTTTGGATCTTTCTTTTGTAGGTCCCAGCGCTTTATTACATCTTGGTATGGTGCCCAGTCAGTTGATGTCATTTTATCAAACTGATTGGTGAAATAACCAATGCGCGCATCATCAAGGCGAGGTTGATAACTATTTTCAGGTAAAGCCACAAATGAATGCTGTACTTTTACTGACACGCTTCGTGGATCGCTTATCGCACCTGAGCCTCGAACGGTTGGGCTACTATTAGTAAAAACATAATCAACCACCAGATCTAGGTTGTTAGGGTATGGGCGCTGTTTGATGATACGTGATTTTTTATCATCTAATTTACCTACTTTAAAACGCTTTTTAGCATTTTTATCGTTCGGATTAGGTGTTGGCGATACTTTATGCAGGGCTTCACTTAAAAATAGCTTGTTAACATTAAAGGCTATTTTACCCTCTTCTTGCTTTTCTATTTTTATACTTGCAAGTACTGCTTCGCTAATGTTTGCCTCGCTGGCTTTAGCTAGCGCACTATTTTCGTTAAATAAGTAGCGCGGGGTTTTGCTAATAATATCGATACGATCAAAGTATTTTCTAAATTCGATTAACTTTGTTTCACGGTACGCGCCACGAAAGTGGCCCGCATCAGTCGCGCCGTCAATGGTGTGTGCAAAATAAACAAAAGGAGTATCGAGTTGTGACTCGTTAATTACCATTAGGTGGTCGCCGGTTTTTTTATCTTGGTAAAGATTAAAAATGCCAACAAATTCGGTTTGGCCTTCAATCATTTCACTTAATGTTTGTGGCTCTTTTTCTTCTTTTTTTTCGGCAGCAACAGTATAGCTACTGCCAAGCGCTATACTAAGCGCCAAGGTAAGTGCGGTTAATTTCATAGTTTGTCTTTTGTAGTTGTTAATATGATTTTACTGTACGGTGTGTCATGCGGTTTCGCACAGCATCTTTGCTAAATACTAACTCAAAGCATTTAGCTTTATGATTTATAATGGTAAAAATTTGTAACAATACATTTATAGAGCGAATCCACGAGGCTTTCTAAGGGTTTATACTTTATCGAGCAAGACCTTGCCTATACTTTTTTGTAACAGTTGCTTACAAATGTCACGTTAATGTTTCATTAAGCTTTGGTATCATGGTGCTAATAGTAATTTGGGAGTAAAAAAAGATGCAAGGTAATGTACTTAGGTGGATTTTTCCGTTCGTAGCATTGGCATTAGGTGTGGCCGGTTTTGCTGCAATTAATGCGATTGCAAAAGAGTCAGATAAAAAAGAAGTCATAGACACCCGTCCAACGGTGCAGGTTGAAGCCGTTTCCGCAAATAATCATCAAGTTATTATTAATAGTTATGGTGAAGTGCAGCCGCTTGAAAATACCCAGCTTTCAGCTCAAGTATCCGGTGAGGTAGTTAGCTGGCATCCGAGCTTTGTAGCAGGTGGAATTGTGGGCCGCGGTGAAACCCTATTTACAATTGAAAAAGATAACTACGAAGCCGCAGTTTTGCAAGCCGAGGCTGAACTTGCCCGCGCGCAAGCGATGTTAATTGAAGAGCAAGCGCAAGCTAAAGTTGCAGAAGATGAAGCAAAACGTTTCCCAAATAAAGCGCGTACAGATTTATTTTTACGTAAACCACAAGTGTTGAGTGCGCAGGCCGCTGTTAAATCGGCGCAAGCTGCATTAAAAAGGGCACAACGCGATTTAGATAATTGCGAAGTGAGCGCACCATATGATGCACTAGTGGTGAGTCGTAATGTAGGTGTTGGTCAGTTTGTCACTATGGGCGCTCAAGTTGCCGAGCTGAATAATATTGAAACGGCCGAGGTGATTATTCCTATTGCAGGCTTTGATAGTGTGTTTTTACCTGAACGCGTTAAAGGGGTAAAGGCAACTGTTATTAAAACAGGATTAAATGGGTTTACTCGCCAAGCAGCGATAGATCGCGACTTAGGGATTGTAGATAACGCGACCCGTATGAGTAGTCTAGTGATTCGAATTGAAGACCCTTATGGGCTTACTAACCAGCAACCTGCAATTAAATTTGGCACCTATGTACAAGTAAACTTTGCCGGTACTATGCTCAATAATATTTATCGTTTACCGCAAGAGTTAGTAAATAACCAAACTGTATGGATAGTTAATGATGAGCAGCAATTAGAGCCACGCAAGGTGAAAGTAATTCGTGAAGAAGGTGAATACTTCTATATCAGTGATGGCTTAGAAGCCAACGACAAGCTTGTTACTACCTTACCAGAATATCCACAAAAAGGGATGGCAGTAAAGGTAGCTAGTTTGACAGAGACTAAAAGTACGGATGCATCAGACAATGCATCTATTGAAAAGCTTTAAGGTAGGGTGAGTTATGAATAACACAGAGCAACCCAATACCAGTAAACAAACAGGGTTAATTGCTTATTTTGCTAACAACTCTGTTGCTGCCAATTTGATGATGTTTTTTATCATTGTCATGGGGCTTATAAGCTATTTTACTATTCAGCGACAAATGTTTCCGAATATAGAAGTTAACTATATTACGGTGAATGCAAACTACCCTGGGGCGTCGCCACAGGAAATTGAAGAAAGCATCTTAATAAAAGTTGAAGAGTCGTTAAAAGATATTACCGAAATTAAAAAAGGGGTGTATCGCGCATTTCGTAATGGCGGTTCTGCCACCCTTGAAATTAACACCGACGCAGAACTTACCGACGTTCTCGATAAAGTAAAACTGCGAGTTGATGGTATTGCGACTTTTCCTGCGGGAATGGAACCAGTCACCATTAGCCAAATAGAGTTTCGCCAAGATGTAATTGGTATGACATTAGTTGCCGACTTACCGTTAAATGAGCTTAAGCCAATAGCGAACCAGGTTGAAGACGAACTACTGCAGTTATCGAATGTATCTTTAGTGGTAAACGATGTGCCATTGGATGAAATTGCCATAGAAATAGAGCCAGACACACTTCGCCAATATAATTTAACTTTATCGGATGTAGCAAATGCGGTACGTCGCTATTCGGCTAATTTTTCAGCCGGACAACTAAAAACTGATGCTGGCGTTATTTCGGTTCGAGTAGAAAATCAGTTTTATTCTGGTGAAGAGTTTAGGCAAATTCCGGTAAAAATTGGCGCGAACGGTGCCAAAGTGTTGCTACAAGATATCGCTATTATCAAAGATCAGTTTGTTGAAGGTGAACGTTACTTTAAATTTAATGGCGAAAATGCGGTTTATTTATCGGTAAAAGCCACAGAAGATCAAAATATTATTCCGGTGGCTGATTCGGTTAAAGCGTATATTGATCAAAAAAATAAAGAACTGCCATTGGGTGTACGTATAGAGCCATTAATGGACTTTACTTATTACCTAAATGCGCGCTTAGACATGATGAAAGCTAATTTACTGCAAGGTGCAATTTTAGTTGCCCTTATGCTTTCGTTATTTTTACGTTTTAAGCTTGCACTGTGGGTAATGATTGGTTTACCAGTGTGCTTTTTAGGTGCGATGATGCTGATGCCATTATTTGGTATCACGATTAATATTGTGTCTTTATTTGCCTTTATTATGGTGCTGGGGATTGTGGTGGACGATGCCATTGTCATAGGTGAAAGTGCTTACACAGAAATAGAAAAAAAAGGCGGCGGTGTTGTTAATGTAGTTAATGGCGCTAAACGAGTGGCAACCCCTGCCACCTTTGGTGTACTAACAACCATTGCGGTATTTGCACCATTTACGCTTTCAAGCGGGCCTGAAAGTTCCTTTTTTATAGGTATTTCAGTGGTGGTAATATTATGCCTAATATTTAGCTTGATTGAATCTAAGCTGATATTACCGGCACACATTGCGCATACTCACTTTTCTCCTATTAACCCTGACGGTTGGCGAGCGCGCTTTAATAAACGCTTTTTTGGTTTTGTAAATGGGCCGTATAGGCAGTTTATTGTTACTTGTATAAAGTGGCGTTGGACGGTGCTATTTAGTTTTGTTGCGCTATTAATTTTCACCTTTGCGTTAATATCGTCTAATCAGGTGAGAATGATCCCATCACCTAAAGTGCCGCATGACTTCCCGCAAATTAATCTTGAGATGAACGATAACGTATCAGACATCCAAACTATTAATGCTATTCGCCAAATCGAAGCAATGGTGCTTGAAATAGATAAGCAAACAGCGCGCGAAGAAGGGCAAAAAATGATTCGCGATGTATTGGTATTTAATCAAGGTCGTACAGAGGCGCAACTACTAGCGCCATTGGTTGATGAAGATTTACGCCCTTATAATGCTTTTGAGCTTTCGCGCCGCTGGCGTGAAGCTATGCCAAATATTGCAGGTGTTAAATCGTTAACTATTCAAGATGATGTTGGCGGTGGAGGCGGCGGTAGTGGCGGTGAGTTCGGCTATTTACTGTATGGCTCTGACATTGATACATTGAATGAAGCCGGGCGTCGCTTTATTGGATTATTGCAGCAACAAGAAGGCTTATTCGACATAAGCTCTACCATTGACCCTGCTAGCAAAGAAGTACAAATGAGCTTAAAACCAGTCGCTTTTGACTTAGGGTTAGATTTGGCCTCAATTGCAAATCAAGTAGGTGCGAGTTTTTATGGTGGCGAGGCGCAACGTGTTATTCGCCGCGGTGAAGAAGTGCGGGTGATGGTACGTTACCCTAAACTTACCCGTGAAGCGTTTTCATCGCTTAAGCATGCGGTTATCACTACGCCACAAGGTAGGGAAGTGCTGCTAGGAGATGTGGTTGAGTTAACTGAAACCCCAGGTATTAGTTATATTCGTCGTGAAGGCGGCTATCGTACTGTTTATGTATATGGCAATATTGATGAGGAAGTGATTGAACCTGGAGAAGTGGTTAAGCAAGTAAAAGAAAACCTACTGCCACAATTACTAGATGAATACCCAAGCGTTAAGTCAGAACTCGGTGGCGCAATTGAAGAACAACAAGCTCAAGCTAATGAGCAGTTACTATTTTTTGCTGGCGGTATGATTTTAGTTTACATATTACTTGCCGTGCCGCTAAAAAGTTACTCTCAGCCATTAATTGTAATGTCGGTTATTCCATTTAGTTTAACGGGCGCAATATGGGGGCATTTTTGGTTTGGCTTAGACATTAGCTTAATGTCGGGCTTTGGTTTAATTGCCGCGGCTGGGGTAGTTATTAATGACTCATTAGTAATGACTGATTTCATTAATCAGGCGCGTCGTGCTGGTATCAGTATAAAAGATTCGGTTATTGAAGCAGGCTGTGCACGCTTTAGACCCATACTACTTACCTCAATTACTACCTTTGCTGGCGTATTACCGATTATGTTTGAAACTAGTTTACAAGCTAAATTTGTAATACCGATGGCGGTAGCACTTGGTTTTGCTGTTATGTTTGCAACACTAATCACCCTTATTTTGGTGCCGTGTTTGTATATTATTTTAACTGATATTGGGGCGCTAATTAAACGCCCGTTTGCAAGTAAAAAGGTGAGTGTGAGTTAATACCACACATATCATGCAGTTGAATAAAAAAGCCAACCGTTAAATCGGTTGGCTTTTTTTATTCTTGCAAATTTAAACTTAAGTACTGCTTTTAAACTTTGATTACATTCTTTTGTTTGATTGTTGCAACATTGCGAATTAAAATCATTCGATATTGGTTAACGCATATTAGCCTACGAGCTAGTTTGCCTGTTGTAAGCCATATGATATGGGCGACGTTTGATTCTTTAAGGTGTTGCAGTGTTTATACATTCATCATTAGCGTGTGGAGAATGGTTAACTATTGGTTGTCTTGGACTGGATCAGCATAACCAGCTATTTGTTGGTGATACGGTTAGTGTGAGCTTTTACGATGAGCATGGCGAATTATCTCAGCTAGCTTTTGATTATGAAATACTCTCTCCAGAGCAGGGTGAACCCCATGCCTGGAGTTTACTGGTAGTTGAGCATATTAATATGCACATTCCGCTGGTGTGCGCTGGCAGAATGACAGAGCAAGGATTGGTTGTTGCGTATCGACATAACAAAATATTTGCACTTGAAAGTAGTGGTATTTGTAGCGCGGTGGTCCATTTTAATCGCGCTGAAAAAAATAAAAAATTAGTTGTTGTAAATAGCCTCGGATACGACGCAATTTATCCTCAAAATGGTGATATGTATAGTGCGGGCACCAAAGTACTACAGCCAAAAACTGGGCATATATACCAGTGTAAGGCATGGCCATTTAGCGAGTTTTGCCGTGTAGATAAGCATAAAACTATGTTTGAGCCTGGAGTTGGCGAAAGCTGGACTATGGCTTGGCAGCAAATACAGTAAATCAACTTCCCTTAGGTATAACGACAACAATAAAATGCACGTAGTTTTTAGTTATCGAATTTATACCGCTTTAGCCCACTCAACTATGAGTGGGCTTTTTTATTTTTATGATAAACTGGCCGCCATTGTTATTTTTTAAGCGGTTTTTTTTGTGTCTTCTTTTGATTATTCTTTAAGCTTATTGCCTAATTTTCCTATTGCTAAAAAGCAACCTCATGCGCTGACAACTCACGCGAAAACACGTAGTGATGATTATTATTGGATGCGCGATGATGAACGACAAAATGCCGAAATACTCGCGCATTTAGCAAAAGAAAACGTCTATTGTGATAAGCAACTAGCAGCCATTAAGCCTCTACAAAATGCATTATTTGAGGAGCTTAAAGGTCGCATTGTAAAAGACGACAACACTGTACCGGTAAAAGATGGCCAGTATTGGTATCACTCAGAGGTTCGCGGAGATGATGAATATGCACGCCATTATCGCAGCAGCAGTATGGTAATGGCTGATAAAGAGTTACTACTTGATGTTAATGAACTTGCCAACGGCTATGAGTTTTATGAGCTAGGGGAAGTGGCGCTGAGCCCCAATGAGCAATTAATGGCATACTCTGAGGACATTGACGGCAGACGTATTTACACGGTTCGTTTTAAAGATTTAAACAATAATAAAATGCTCGACGATGTACTTGAAAATACCGAGGGGCAGGTTGTTTGGGCGAACGACAATAAAACCGTATTTTATGTAAAAAAGGATTTAAAAACCTTATTGGGTTATCAAGTTTTTAGACATGAGCTAGGGAGTGAGCAACACCAAGATGTGTTGGTATACGAAGAGCAAGACAGCAGCTTTTTTATGGGCTTAGGTAAAAGTCGTGATGAAAGCTTAATTATTATTGATTTAGCAAGCACAGAAACTAACGACATGTGGATACTTGACGCCAATCAGCCTAAAGGTGAGTTTACTGCTTTAATATCGCGTGAAGAGGGCCATGAATTTGATATTGATAAGCTTGGTGATACTTTTTATATAGTGACTAACTGGCAAGCTAAAAACTTTAGATTAATGACCGCGACAAGCAGCACCATTGCTGATAAAAGCCAGTGGCAAACACATACCCCTCATCGTGAAAATGTATTATTAGAAGGCGTTGAATTATTTAACGACTTTTTAGTGCTTAGCGAGCGCGAACAAGGCCAGGCACGTTTTGTTGTGGTTAATAAAAACGGCGAGCGAATGAGCCTTGAGTTTGATGATCCTTGCTATTACGCTGCTATTGCCATGAACCCAGAGCCAAGTGTAACCCATGCACGCATTTACTATTCGAGCTTAACGACTCCCGGCTCGCTTTATAATGTTGATTTAACCACCGGTGAAAAAACCTTACTTAAACAACAAAAAGTACTCGGTGATTTTAACGCAGGAGACTACCAGTCAGAGCGATTAATGGTCAGTGCTCGTGATGGGGTAAAAGTACCGGTGTCGTTGGTTTATCGTAAAGATAGTTTTAAACAAGATGGTTCAAATCCGTTATTTCAATATGGTTATGGCGCGTATGGGATCACCATAGATCCTAGTTTTTCGAGTACATCACTGAGTTTACTTGACCGTGGTTTTGTCTACGCAATTGCGCATGTGCGTGGTAGCGAAATGCTAGGACGTTCATGGTACGAACACGGTAAAAAACAGCATAAACAAAATAGCTTTAATGACTTTATAGATATAACCAAAGCACTTACCGAACAAGGTTATGCAGATAAAAGTAAAGTATTTGCCTCGGGAGGCAGCGCGGGCGGTTTATTAATGGGAGCCGTAGCAAATCAAGCACCCGAACTTTACTGCGGTATGGGTTGCCATGTGCCATTTTTAGATGTGCTCACCACCATGTTAGATGAAAGCATACCACTTACAACCAATGAATATGATGAATGGGGTAATCCAAATGACCCTCATTTTTACGACATTATTGAAGCCTATTCACCGTACGATAATATTAGCGCGCAACACTACCCTAATATACTGGTGACAACCGGCTTGCATGACTCACAAGTACAATATTGGGAGCCAATGAAGTGGGTGGCTAAAATGCGTGAATATAAAATGGATGATAATATTTTAGTGTTTAAAACTGACATGGATGCAGGGCATGGTGGCGCATCGGGTCGCTTTAAAAGCTTAGAAGAAAAAGCATTAGAAATGGCTTTTTTTATCGCATTGTCATAGTAATAGTACAGTGACAAAAAAGCCTCAGTAATGACTGAGGCTTTCTATTTTTAAAATAACTTAATCTAGGTAGGCTTTTAACATCCACACTAGCTTTTCTTGCTCTTTAATGTAATCACTCATTAATGATGCGGTACCTTCATCATCCGCTTCAGCGGCTTGTGCAAGAATATCGCGCTGCATTTTAATTAAGCTGCTGTATCCGGCCAGTAAGTTCTCTACTGCGGTAACGCCATCACTGATCCCTTTTGCTTCTTTAATTTCACTTACTTCTAAGTAATCTGAAAACGCATGTAGCGGTGCACCATCAAGCGTTAAAATACGTTCTGCGATTTCATCTACTTTTAATAGTAGTAAGTTATAAATTTCTTCAAACTTTAAATGTAATTCAAAAAAGTTTCGGCCTTTAATGTTCCAGTGAAAACCGCGGGCATTCATATATTGAATTTGATAGCTGCTTAAAAGCGTATTCAGTGACTTAATAATATCTTCACTTTTTGTACTGTTTAAACCAATTGCATTTACTTGCGACATACCTTGCTCCTTAAATAACCGTTTTTATGAATTTTTTAAATATTGTTCATTGAAATAAGTATTGCTCATAATCGTCTATGAATAAAATCGTTTATACATATTGATGCCATAGCTAAAAGCTATCAGCGTATCTGTGGTTTTATAAATAAATTAACTAACGCTGTTCAATAGATATGGGTTGTGTTTATAGAAATACTACCATGAGCAGAAAATTTAGTGCTTTGCTGAGTATAAAATATGATCTAAAACAAGCTTTTGACAGGCGCAGCGCAGACTTATTTTATTTATTGATTTAGGTCAAAAAACGCGCACAAGTAAAGCGCATAATCAATATAACCCAACTTGATAGAGAGTACTTTATTAAGTTAAGGGGCTACTTGATTAGATGCGGAGAGAAATAATGGAAGCTAAAACACGTAAAGAGAATAAAGCTGAACTCATCGTTATTGGTATTGCTTTGGTCGCGTTTGTTATTGGATTAGTTGCGCACTTAGCGGGTGCGAGTTTTGCAAACTCTGATACCTTTGGTTATATCGCTGCACCCATGCCGCTGGTGTTGGGTATTATATTTTTGATCAGCTATAAAGTGGCCGCTGCAGCCGAGGACTAAATGTCCTCGTTCAAGCGCTCAAGAATATAATTAACGACTTGGCGAGAGTAAATCATACTAGTATGGCTTAAGTGAAACACTTTGTGTTCAGCCATACCTTTAAGTT
Organism: Pseudoalteromonas sp. 11L1; assembly: GCF_055397545.1. The sequence continues at coordinate 860,175 of NZ_AP041141.1, forward strand.
TGGTTTCATCTAGCAGTACGGTACCATCAGAGCGGCTGCCTTTTACAATGAGTGGCATTAAACCAATCGGTAAGTCGCCGGCAATACTGTATAGCTTGGCTTTAAAAGGCCAATCACCATTTTTTGAGAGTAAAAATTCAACACTATTTTTTAATAATAGTTCGAACCCTTTTTGCTGCATTTTTTCAGCAATATGGCTGCCAGTATGTGGCGTCCCCAAGGTGATCACCTTTTCAACATGATGACTTGGCGCTGAGTTTGCTTCTAAATAGGCGCGGGCAACTAAGCCCCCCATAGAGTGGCAGACTAAAGCAGAAGGCTCATCGCTAATAAACTCATCTATTTGCGTAAAAATAGCATCTCGATTAGGGTCACGAGTATTGTAGGTTAGGTTTAAAACTTTAACCCCCGACTCTTCCAAACGTGAACATAACGGGCGCATAACCAAGCCAGACATATACAAGCCATGTAAAACAATAACGCGTTTAACTTTCATACGCCCCCTAATACCAATTTTATTAAAAACATATTAAATAATCCGCTACCTGCGTTAAAAATTATTTATATAGAACAACTATATGTCATCATTTTCGCCTTGTTATCGACTTATTTCTTTGTTGCTATAATAGATAACTAATTTAATGCAATTGGTATAACTACCGCAATTACATTAATTGCTGCGGTTTTATTTCAATATTGGTAGTGTCGGTATTAACCCAAACTTCACCATCTTGAATGGTAATAGCCAATTTAATATTACGATCAACCAACGCAGCTAATAATTGAGTAGCAGCATAATCAAGGCTAAAAATGCTTAGGTTTTTAAACTCGTACAATTTAGGCTGATGCTTTTGCCACCAAATAGCTTGGTTATTCTCGCCATAGGTATATAAAACTACTTTTTTAGCTTTATTACAGGCTTTTTTAAGGCGCTTTTCATCTGGTAACCCCAGCTCAATCCACAGCTCTATTTCTTCGCTGTAATTGACATGCCAAAGCTCCGGCTCATCATCAGCACATAAACCTTTAGTAAACTCTAATCCATCACAGCTATTAAGTGCAAACGCGAGCAAGCGGATCATCAAACGCTGCTCAGTTTCTGAAGGGTGTTGTGCCAAGGTTAAATTAAAGTCTTGGTATACGTGACGGTCCATATCGCTAAGCGATAGTTGCGCTTTAATAATGGTAGATTTGAGAGCCATAATATCTAATCTGAAAAAATTTGCGCCAGTATAGCGCAATTAAATGAATTGCCAGTTAAAATAGCTACAAATTATATGTTAGGAGTTAAAAATGGCTATCCAGTGGTTCCCTGGGCACATGAATAAAGCCCGAAATGAAATTAAAGAAATAATGCCACAAATGGATGTGATCATTGAAGTGCTAGATGCGCGCATTCCTTACAGTAGCGAAAACCCGATGGTGGCTACTTTGCGTGAAGGTAAGCCGGTCATCAAAATATTGAATAAAGCCGATTTAGCTGACCCTAAAATGACCCAAGCGTGGAAGGATTACTTTGAGCAAGAAAACGGCGTAAAAGCGATTGCATTTGGTAACGATAAAGCCGCAGAGGTGCATCGTATTAACGAGCTGTGTAAAAAGTTAGTACCACATAAAGTCGGTGCCGATAAGCAAATTAAAGCTATGATCATGGGGATTCCTAACGTAGGTAAATCTACGCTCATTAATGTACTTGCTGGACGTATAGTGGCTAAAACCGGCAATGAGCCTGCAGTGACTAAGGCGCAGCAACGTATTAAACTTGATGATGGCATTATGCTTTACGATACGCCTGGGATGCTGTGGCCAAAAGTAGAAAACGAAAACTCAGGTTATCGTTTAGGCGCAACCGGAGCAATACGTGATACCGCTATTGAGTACGAAGAAGTGGCAAGCTACACCGCTGAGTATTTATTACATGCCTATCCTGAGCTTTTAAAAGCGCGCTATAAATTAGATGAATTGCCAGAAAGCGATTGGGAATTTGTTGAAATGGCGGGTAAAAAACGCGGCTGTATTCGCGGTGGCAACCAAATCGATACGTATAAAATGTCAGAAATTCTAATTAATGAATTACGAGATGGCATTATTGGTCGTATCACCATGGAAACACCTGCCATGCGTGAAGAAGAAGAAATAATGGTAGCTGGATTGCGCGCGGCGGCAGAAGCGAAAAAGCAAGCCAAAGAAGAAGAGAAAAAACAACGCCGAGCACGTGCACGAAAAAACCGCCGCTAATTTTTAAAGTGTAGGTTAAAGCCTTACGCATTAAATTATAGACATAAAAAAAGCCCGAAAGGGCTTTTTTAGTTTCATATCTACCGTCACCGATATGAGCAATGTAGCAAGTAAATGAGTAGGGCGGAAACAGGTCATAAACAGCAAGGGGCGTTGTGGTTTATAACAGGTTTCCATAGCTGTTAACGTGCGCCACACGTTTGTTTCAGGGTCGAGAAACACATGAATTTTTCCGTCACAAGAAGCAATGTATGCCTTCTTGTTGATAGTGATTATCAGTTAGATTTGAGTGACTGTCAACACCTTAATGAAAATAGTTCTCATTAAGTTTATGTTGGCTTTATATTAAATTACAGGCATAAAAAAAGCCCGTAAGGGCTTTTTAGTTTCATATCAACCGTCACCGATATGAGCAATGTAGCAAGTAAGTAATAGACGATTATCTGCAATCAATATCAAGGGGCGTTGTGATTAATTACAGATAATCTTGGCTTTAACGTGAGCCACACGTTGTTTCAGGGTCGAGAAACAAATGAACTTTACCGTCACAAAAAGCAATGTACTTTCTTCTTGTTGAGATTGATTATCAGTTAGATTTATATAGCTGTCAACACCTAAATGCAAATAATTCTTATTTTAACTTTTTGTTCATTTATAGTACTAAAGTAAGGGCTGTAAAACGGATTTCATGTTGCGGGGAAAACACTACTTTATGGCTACTATTAAATAAGCTGAAGCGAAGCTATTGGGCAAAAGTAGCCTGTCACTAACCGGTGTTGCCTGTATCTATAAAGTAATAACTGACCTGGCTTTGTTAGAAATTAAAGCCAAAACAGCAGGCAATTTAGTTATTAGCAACAAGGTTAAAACCATGAGTTTTGGGTTACTTTACTAATAAAATGCATATGACAAAAAAGTTGTATTTGCTTCATACCACCACTTAATGGCACTTTTAATGTTCAACAATAACGCTGATAAAGGCTTAAGTCGTTTAAATACGGTTTATAACAAGCCCCTTTTAAGTCCATCTCTTACCTCGAAATATCTTTAAAGCAAGTTTTTTATAAATTGATTGCATTTTAAGCGACTTCTATGGTGATGTTCGCTTTAAGTAATGCTATACTCCCGCCGAATAATTTATCGACTTTATTAAGAGTAAAATTAATGGCAGATTTATCGAAGTACAGAAACATTGGTATTTTCGCGCACGTTGATGCGGGTAAAACCACAACTACTGAGCGTATCCTAAAGCTTACAGGTACTATCCACAAAACAGGTGAGGTTCATGATGGTGAATCGACTACCGATTTCATGGATCAAGAAGCTGAGCGCGGTATTACTATCCAGTCTGCGGCAGTAAGCTGTTTCTGGAAAGATCACCGCTTTAACGTTATCGATACTCCTGGACACGTTGACTTCACAGTTGAAGTTTACCGTTCACTTAAAGTATTAGATGGCGGTGTGGGTGTATTCTGTGGTTCTGGTGGTGTTGAACCACAATCAGAAACTAACTGGCGTTACGCGAATGAGTCAGGTGTTGCACGTATTATCTTCGTAAACAAATTAGACCGTATGGGTGCTGATTTTTACCGTGTAACAGCGCAAGTACAAAAAGTACTTGGTGCTACTCCACTTATCATGACTTTACCAATCGGTATTGAAGATGATTTTGTTGGTGTTGTTGATGTTTTAAACAAGCAAGCATACGTATGGGATGACACTGGCCTTCCAGAAAACTACGAAATCACAGACGTTCCTGCAGACATGGTAGAAAAAACTGAAGAATACCATGAGATGCTTATCGAAACTGCTGTAGAGCAAGACGATGACCTAATGGAAGCGTACATGGAAGGTGAAGTACCTTCAGTTGAAGATATCAAGCGTTGTATCCGTAAAGGTACTCGTGACCTTGCTTTCTTCCCAACGTTCTGTGGTTCTGCATTCAAAAACAAAGGTATGCAATTAGTACTTGATGCTGTTGTTGATTACTTACCTGCACCTACAGAAGTTGATCCTCAACCTCTTATGGATGAAGAAGGTAACGAAAACGGCGAGCATGCAATTGTATCTGCAGACGAACCTTTCAAAGCGCTTGCATTCAAAATCATGGATGACCGTTTTGGCGCATTAACTTTCGTACGTATCTACTCTGGTAAGCTTAACAAGGGTGACACAATCCTTAATGCGTTTACTGGTAAAACTGAGCGTGTTGGCCGTATGGTTGAGATGCAAGCAGATGAGCGTAAAGAGCTTACTTCAGCACAAGCGGGCGATATCATCGCTATCGTTGGTATGAAGAACGTGCAAACTGGTCACACTCTATGTGATCCTAAGCACCCAGTAACTCTAGAGCCAATGGTTTTCCCAACTCCAGTAATCTCGATTGCTGTACAGCCTAAAGATAAAGGCGGTAATGAGAAAATGGGTGTTGCTATCGGTAAAATGGTTGCAGAAGATCCATCTTTCCAAGTTGAGACTGATGAAGATTCAGGCGAAACTATCCTTAAAGGTATGGGTGAGCTTCACTTAGATATCAAAGTAGATATCCTTAAGCGTACTTACGGCGTAGACCTTATCGTTGGTCAGCCTCAAGTTGCTTACCGTGAAACTATCACTCGTGAAATCGAAGATAGCTACACGCATAAGAAACAATCTGGTGGTTCTGGTCAGTTCGGTAAAATCGATTACCGCATCAAGCCAGGCGAAGTGGGTTCTGGTTTCGCGTTCACTTCATCAGTTGTTGGTGGTAACGTACCTAAAGAATTCTGGCCTGCAGTTGAGAAAGGCTTTAAGTCAATGATGGGTGAAGGTGTTCTAGCTGGCTTCCCAGTACTTGACGTTGAAGTTGAGCTTTTCGACGGTGGCTTCCACGCCGTGGATTCATCTGCAATTGCTTTCGAAATCGCTGCTAAAGGCGCTTTCCGTCAGTCTATCCCTAAAGCGGGTGCACAACTTCTTGAGCCAATCATGAAAGTTGACGTGTTCACACCTGAAGATCACGTTGGTGATGTAATCGGTGACCTTAACCGTCGTCGTGGTATGTTAAGCAATCAAGAAGCTGGTTTAACAGGCGTTCGTATTAAAGCTGACGTACCGTTATCAGAAATGTTCGGTTACATCGGTTCACTACGTACAATGACATCTGGTCGTGGTCAGTTCTCTATGGAGTTCTCACACTACGCTGCATGTCCACAAAACGTAGCTGACACTGTAATCGCTGCAGAAAAAGAGAAAAATGCTGCTAAGTAATTAGCACTTTAACTCTTTGAAAAACCCGCACTTGTTGCGGGTTTTTTATTGTCTGAAGTTTGCAAGCAGGTGAATGCTATCAATACCAACCCGCAATAAGACTTAATCATTTTGAGGGGATAAACCAGAGGCTAGCTGCGTTAAAGTTTTCTCAACAAAAATAATTAAAAACGAAATCTTTGCTTTGTTATCGACACAATTTTCCTGTTCTTAATATAACTCACTTAATTAAGTGAATGAGTATAAGTGTTTTTGCTGTTTATAAAAAAAGCCGCTAGTGCGGCTTTTTTATGTTAATAGCAATGTGATATTAATCTACGTACTTGGTTGCTTTATAAGTGAGCTTAACATTACCAAAAGGAATGGCGCCGTTTACACGCACTCGCCACTTACCTTCTTGTGGATTGGTAAAAGAGCAGCTTTCACTATTACCTAGGCTAATTGAAGCACAATCTTTTCTGAAAAGCGTTGGGTTTCTTTTGTGGCGTACAAATAAGTTTGCATCACCCCAGCCACCTTCAAGGCTAACGGTTAACTCGTCGTAACCTTGCGGGATTTCAAAGCTGTAGCTTTTCCACCAAAACCAGCCACCAATATTATTAATTTCGCCAATAATTACTTCAGGTTCTGGCTCAGGTGGCGCGATAATAGTTGAACGAATATCGACAATAACAGGGTCATGATCTGATGCTCTGTAAGGTCCTTGAGCATACAAGCTTGATTGCTGTGCGTCAGATTTAAATTCAACATTATAATCAAGTGAAATAGGTTCATCGGCGTTAATATGCCAATCACTGGCGCTCACTACTTTACTTAATAAGCTCGGGCTTGCTAGGGCGTGATCTAAACTTCCTGCACGACCAGAAAAGCTGTAAGAATAACCTAAAGTGTTGCTATCTAGCTCAGCAACCACATTTTTAAGGCCTTTATCAGCAAATGCACGGATAGGATCTTCCATTGCATACGCGTTCATGTCGCCAACAAGAATGATATCTTCATCATCAACCCCTGTTGGTTTACTATTTAACCAATCAGCAAATGCATTTGCGCCAGCAGTTCTGATTTCATTCCAACATGCTTGACCGTCACCTTGATCAGCATTGCCACCAGTTGCGCTTCTACAACCACCTTTAGATTTAAGATGAGCAACCGCAACAGTAAAGACTTCTTCTGTCTCTAAAGATTTAAAGCTTTGTGCAATAGGTGCACGGTTACTGTAATCGAAAGGCGCATCGGTAGTAATTGCTGCAGTACCCACTTGCTGCACTTTATCCGCACGATAAATAAGTGCAGTAGTGATAGCGTCGGTGCCTATTTTATCAACACCAAAGTCTACAAATGCATATTGATTTTGACTATCAGCGTCATTAAGTGCATTTACTAAACTAGCAACAGCACTAAATTCGCCAAAACCGTCATTTTCAATTTCCATTAAGCCAATCACATCTGCTTGCATAGCACTGATAGCGCTGACTAGCTTGGCTTGTTGACGAATTAACTCGGCTTCTGAATCAGCACCACGGCTAGTTGGGAAACCGCCACCTTGGCCATCGCCATTAAAGTAGTTAAGTACGTTAAAGCTGGCAACACGCAAATCAGCGTCAGGGTTTAACTCTGGTGCATCGGTGCGTGGATTGGTTGCTATAAACTGAGGTGTTGTTGTTGGGTGAATACGGTAAGTACTAAAGCTGTAAGCTAGCGCACCTGTTACAGAATTTACTGTATCGCCTGTGCGTAAAGTATTCTCTGCTGATAACCCAGGGACAGGATAAGCGATAGGATCGCGGTTTTGACGAGTTGAGCCATCATCTAAGAGTATTTTTTTATTTAGATTTTGTGCTTCAACCGCATTCGCAGCCGCGCCAGGAAGTGCAACTTGAGTACCTTGGTATAAGCGTTCAGTGGCAAGTTCTAGCTCTCCATAGCGACCTAAACCATAATTGTTAGTAACAATAAGCGGCTGCTCTAAGGTAACCAGCATACCTTCAAACGCTTCTAATTCACTTGGTTCGGTGACGGGCAGAGTGATTTTAGTTGGGTAAGCTGAAAGGCCGGTATCACAAATAGCAACTTGGCTAACATTGCCAATTTGGGTGGCATCAAAATACTCTTCAACAGTACCTTGTACGCGAACGTGATCACCCACATTAACATCCGTAGTGGCAAAGTAAACAAATACCCCTTCAGAGGTAAGTGGGTTTGCATCTTCATCACTATTAAGTGAATTTACAAAAAAGCCTTTGAGCTGATCATCTGCTTGGAAATCAGCTGTTACTACACCTTCAAACTCAACCACAGTGTTAACTAGTGGGCTGCTTGTGCCTTCGCCTTGAATGCTGCTAATTAATGTTTTTTCAGCGCCACATAATAAAGGCTCTTCAGGTTCTGGATCTGGTTCAGGATCTGGATTAGGTGAAGAATTTCCTGCAAATATGCCTAAATCACTAAAGTCATCTTGCTCAAATTGCAGCCATTGCTCGCTTGGGTTGAAACTATCATCGGCGTCAGTGCGCCCATTTAATTCAGTTTCTTTGCGGCGTAATGTTTTATTTTGTGTTTTCACGCCCCCTTCTGACCAAAATGAACCAGGGTCTACACCGCGCTGGCCAAAGCTATCAATAACCACAGAGCCTTGAGTAAGTACCAGTGCATCGTCGCCATTAAAGTTAGTCACGGCGCTGAGTTGGTCAGCTTTTTCTTTTAGTTCTGCTGATGCATTACCATTAACAATCACGTAGGTGCTATTTGCAGCAAGTTCGCCAGTTAAATCGAATGTATTATTTGCATCTGTACTGCCATTTGAATAGAGGCTAAGGGTATGGCCATCTAATGACAGTGGGGTTGTCGAATTGTTAAATAGTTCTATTGCTTTATTATAGCTACTGCCTTCTACGTACTCAGATATAACGAGGTTAGCGGTAGCGGGTGCACTTAGGCTTGCTAATACAAGCGCCAAAGGCGTTATTTTTGTTTTTAACATTATTATTTTTCCCGTGTTTTTGTTTCCCCAAATGGGACGCTTAGTGTAATGAAAAATGATTACAAATAGAATACAGAATGTTAACAATCTTGGTTTTTGTTATTTTTGAGGTTGAATGTACAGTGGGTGTTTGGTTTTAGGTAAGGCAGAACCTATGTAGTGTGATTACTTCCCATAAATAGGGAACGCTGTAAAAATGCCAAATATGTGCTGCCCTTAAACATAAAAAAGGGCAATAAAGCCCTTTTATATCAATATGTCGTTATTATTTATTTAAATAGCGAGCAGCTTGCTTAGCAAAGTAAGTCAGAATGCCGTCTGCGCCAGCGCGTTTAAATGCTAATAAAGACTCCATTATGGTTGCTTCTTCGCTTAGCCAGCCGTTATCAATAGCGGCTTTATGCATCGCATATTCGCCACTTACTTGATAAGCGAATGTTGGAACACCAAACTCATCTTTAACACGGCGAACAATATCAAGGTATGGCATACCAGGTTTAACCATTACCATGTCAGCGCCTTCTTGAAGATCAAGTGCCACTTCGCGAATTGCTTCATCAGAGTTAGCAGGATCCATTTGGTATGTTTTTTTATCAGCGCCTTTTAAGTTACCTGCAGAACCGACAGCATCTCTAAATGGACCATAGTAGCTTGACGCATACTTTGCAGAATAGGCCATAATGCGGGTATGAATAAAGCCATCGGCTTCAAGAGCTTCACGAATTGCACCAATACGACCATCCATCATGTCTGATGGGGCAACAACATCTGCGCCAGCCTCTGCATGTGATAGCGCCTGCTTAACTAAAATTTCGGTAGTGACGTCGTTAATCACATAGCCTGCATCATCAATAATGCCGTCTTGACCATGCACTGTAAATGGGTCAAGTGCAACATCGGTGATCACGCCAAGCTCTGGGAAGGTTTCTTTTAATGCGCGTACTGTTCTTTGAGCTAAGCCATCATCGTTATAAGCTTCTTCAGCGAGTAGAGACTTTTTATCTGCAGGAGTAACAGGAAAAATAGCGAGCGCAGGGACGCCTAAATCTACCAGTTCTTTAGCTTCTTCTAGCAGTAAATCAATTGATAAACGTTCAATACCGGGCATTGATTCAATGCTTTCACGGCGGTTTTTACCTTCAAGCACAAACACAGGATAAATAAGATCATTAATACTCAGCTGATTTTCAGCCATAAGGCGACGAGAGAAATCGTTACGGCGCATTCTACGCATGCGAGTATATGGGAAAAGGTCTAGTCCAGATTGGGCCATAAGTATACGCTCCTACTGTGGGATTGAAAAATTAACCACTTGATTGCGGCCATGTTGTTTTGCTAAATAGAGTGCCTTATCGGCATAATCAGTAAATAGTTCAGGGTTATGAATGTCATCGGCAATTTGGGTATAAACACCGGCACTAATGGTAAAGTCGATAATTGTACCTGCTACATTTACAGTATTATTTGCTATTGCTAGGCGTGTTTGCTCTGCAATGATCAGTGCACCTGGGTTATCAGTATTAGGTAGTAAAATGACAAATTCTTCACCACCATAACGCGCTACTTCGTCAAGTGGGCGCTTAAGCTGTTGTTTAATGGTATCAGATACCGCCCTGATAACTTGATCGCCGGTTAAGTGGCCATAGTTATCGTTAATTGATTTAAATTTGTCGATATCTAACATAATAATACTCAATGGTGTTTGTTCACGGCGCGAACGACGAATTTCCATAAGTAACTTTTTATCAAAAAAACGTCTATTTTTAATGCCAGTTAGCGCATCTTCCATATTGAGTTGTTCAAGTTCATGGTTTTTATCTTCAAGCTCTCTAAGTGTGACTTGTAATTCAAAGGTGCGTTCATCTACTTGGCTTTCAAGCTCTTGGCGGGTGCGCTCTTGTAATTCGATCCGCTCATTTAATAGCGCATCTTGTGCGGCGCTTTGTGCAATCAATGCTTGCTGTGCTGTTACTTGCTCATCGCGTTGCAATATAAACAATTTTATGACGGTATAGCTTAGACAAAATGAGCAACCTAAAGACGCTGCAAAGGTGAGCATTAAGCTCGCTCTTGTAACAGTGTAGAAGCCTGTTAACGCAATGGAAAAATGAATAACCACAATTAAAAAGAACCCAAGTGCCATTAAGAGCGATTTATTGGGGCTAGTGGGATTTTTACGTAAATAAAATAACGTTGTGACAACATGATAAATTAAAATTACAGGGATGCTTAAAATAGCAAATAAAGCTACGCTGGGAGTAGGAAGCAACCAAATAAGTAAAATAATTAATGCGTATAGTGCGGTAATTATTGTTTGCCCTTTTACTAAATTAGACTCAATAGCGGTGCAAACATGGCGCTGTAAAGGAAGAAACGATATCGTGATCAGCATCAGCAAAATAGGCAGCATTAACTGTTGTAGGTCTGCTATGTTTGAGGGTGCATAACGAAATCCAAATCCGCCTAAGTAAGCTAAAAAGAAGCCGAGCATCAACGTAATTAAACCAGCATAAGCAAAATAATGTTTACGTGAAAAAGCAAATAAAACCAGACTACTCACCGCTAAAGAAAAAATAAAGCCAATTAGTAATCCATAAAGTAAATTCACCATACTTTTATAAGCTAGTAACGAGTCTTGCTGCCACAGTGTTAATGGTACGCGCAGCCCAATACCTGAATCATTATTAACTTTAAGGTACACAGTAGTTTCACTGTTAGCGGGAAGAGTTAACTTGACTAGTAAAGACTCACTCTTGATTACTCTTTGCGAAAGCGCAAGCGTATCACCTATATGAGTTGATGTGAGTAGTTTATCACCCATAAAGTGAGCAAGGTAAACATCATTCAAAAGAGGGTTGTCTAGTGACAGTAAGGGCATTATCAGCTGCGATAACTGATTTTTAATTTTAAATTGAATCCACACAGGCCGAGACTCAAGGCCTAAATTAAGTGGCTTATTATTAAGTAGCAGCCATTCTTGTAAATTACTTTGTCGTGCATCTTCTAATGAGGTAGGAGCAAACGAATAATGAATATCTTCTATTTTTTTTGAATTAAATTCGCTATTTATCTCGATTGCACTTGCAGGAAAACAGGATGCATAAAACACCATAATGAATACCAGCAAAGCGCAAAAGGTTCGCATTATTTTTTCTCTAATCCAAATAAGCGGTTAAAGTTGTCACTCGTATGTTTTGCCACTTCACAAGCAGAAACACCATAAAGCTGAGCAAGCGTGTCACAAACATAATGCAGCAATGCTGGCTCATTACGTCTTGATTTTGGCTTAGGTTTAACAGTGCGAGGGATTAAAAAGGGTGCATCGGTTTCAATTAATAAACGCTCAATGGGAATGCTAGGGATCAGTTGTTGTAATTCTTTGCCGCGTCGTTCGTCACATACCCAGCCGGTAATACCAATATAAAGACCCAGGTTTAAGTAACCTGCAAGTGCTTGTGCATCACCAGTAAAACAGTGCAGTACACCGCGAACAGTAAACTCATTTAAAATAGCAAGCATGTCGTCACTGGCATCACGTTCATGTAAGTAAACTGGCAGATTTAGCTTTTCAGCTAATGCGAGCTGACGACGAAACACATCACGCTGCACATCTCTTGGAGAAAAGTCACGATTGTAATCTAGTCCGCATTCACCAATTGCAATAACTTGCTCATTTTGTGCGAGTTTAGTGAGCTGTTGTTCAAGTTCAGAGGTTGCTGTTTTTGCATCATGAGGGTGAATACCAGCGCTAGCATATTGACCATAGCGTGCAGCAAGTATAAATGACTCCTCACTTGAACTTATATCGCAGCCAATAATTAGCATATGCTTAACGCCGACCTCTTTTGCCCGCGCGAGCACCTCTTGATGCTGACCATCAAATTGATGATTAGTTAAATTTACGCCAGCATCAATTAACGTGTATTGCATTACTGAGTACGTTTTACACGAATTGAGCGGTTTTGATCTGCTTTTTTAAGTAAAAAAGAGTTGAATACGCCACGGCTAATAGTAACAGTGTCACCTTTGTCTAGACTTAATCTATCTGAACCAATTTGACGCCATTGCTGATTATTTTCTAAGGTAATAATTAGCTCACCATAAGGGGCTTTTTTAACATTAGCTATTGTTGATGAAATTGTTTCTTCAGTATTCTTAGTAATGTTTTTATGCTCTAAACCAAACTCTTTTGCCTTGGCAGCCACAGGTGCTGTTGTGACAGCCGTGTCAGCTTTTACATTAGCTTTAACAGATTGTTGTGGTTGTTTATGCGCTGGTTGAGTGAGTGATTTTCCCGCGATAGTGTTGTCGTAACATAGTAAACGATTAAAATCGTTTTCAATAAAACTACAGGCTTGTAACGCTTGCTCATTAATAGGAGTTGCGGCTAAAACCGGTACACTTGCTAAAGCGAGTAAAGAAAGTAAATGCTTATTCATATTATTCCTCAGATTCTTGTTGTGGTTTTGCGGTATAAAATTTTGCTAAAATTAAGCCAAGCTCAAATAAAAGCAGCATAGGCAATGCTAATAAGGTTTGTGATAGCACATCGGGTGGCGTTAAAAACATCGCCACAACAAATACACCGACCACTATATAAGGGCGTTTCTCTTTTAGACTTTGTGTGGTTGTTGCACCACTCCAACAAAGCAACATAATCGCAACTGGGATTTCAAATGCAATACCAAAAGCAAAAAATAGCTTAAGTACAAAGCCTAAATAGCTACTTATATCCGGTGCTAGGGTCATCATTTGAGGACCTGCACTGGTGAAAAACCCTAAAATAATTGGCAGTACTACAAAGTAGCAAAAAGCTATGCCACCATAGAATAAGAAAATACTGGAAGCTAATATGGGCATGAGCATTTTCTTTTCGTGCTGATATAAACCGGGGGCTATAAATCCCCAAATTTGATGTAAAATCCAAGGGATCGCAGCAAATAAAGCAACAAACAACGTAAGTTTAAAGGGGGCAAAAAATGGCGCGGTGACATCCGTTGCTATCATAGTGGCAGTACTAGGTAAATGAGCGACTAAAGGAGCCGCCACAAACGTATAAATATCGTTTGCAAAGTAAACCAAACTAATAAATATCACTAAAATACTTAATAGTGATTTTATCAGCCGGTCACGTAATTCGATTAAATGAGCGACAAATCCTGACTTTACTTCTTCAGTCATTGTTTTCTATACCCTGCATTAAGCGCATGAAAAAAGAGAGTGCCATAATTACTTAGAGTCATCTGTTGATTGGTTATTAGTGGCTTGGCTTTGATCTTTTTTATAGCTGTGAGTAACTGATTGCGCTGCTTGTTGCAGCTCAGAAACAGAGTTTTGTAGGTCAGGGCTTAAATCTTTAAGACCTTGTTGCTCTGCTTTTTTTAGGTTTTCATGTAACTCGTTTACACGCAGCTCTTCACTTACTTCCGCTTTTACTGAGTTAGCCATTGCTTTGGCTGTTTTTACCCAGCGGCTTACGGTTCTAATAGCAACAGGTAAGCGCTCTGGTCCAAGTACCACCAAGCCGACAATAAATACCACAACAAGCTCCCACATTCCCATGCTGGTTAAACCTTGTTGCTGTCTTTGGTTTTGTCAGTTGTATTTATATCGGCAGGTTTTGACTCTGCTGAATTTTGTATCTGTTCCGCTTTATCTTCGCTGGCTTGTTTCTCAGTATTTTGGTCATCAGACATGGCTTTTTTAAAGCCTTTTACTGCGCCACCTAAATCACCACCCATACCGCGTAGTTTCTTCGTACCGAATAAAAGTACAATGATTGCAAGTACAATTAATAATTGCCAAATACTAATACCACCAAAACCCATGGTTTTCTCCTGCTTTTAAGCCATAAAATAATAAGGTTAAGTGCTGATTATACGCCCAAAGTGGCAAATAGCACTTAGTTTATGCGCGGCGCCAAGCCGCTATAAAGCCAATAACAGCACAACTTAAGACAACGCCAGCAGCGATTAAGTTGTGTTGTAAATAAAATAAAGCTGAGACAATCATCGCTGCACTACTAAACAACCCTAAAACCAATGGTTTATGTGAAACTTTAACTGCAGGTACGTGAGAGTGTGGTGCTCGCTTTAAATTTTGATAAATTAAATCGGGTAGTTCAGGCATTTTTTCTGCCCAAAACGGTAAGTTTGCATACATTTGCTTTAGCACAGACAGCGGACCAACTTGTTGTTTAACCCAGTCTTCTAAAAATGGCTTTGCTGTTTTCCATAAATCCAGTTGTGGATATAGCTGGCGACCTAAGCCCTCAACATACAACAAGGTTTTTTGTAGCAATACGAGCTGTGGTTGAACCTGCATATTAAAACGACGTGCGGTATTAAATAAGTTAACCAAGACATGACCAAATGATATTTCAGCCAGTGGTTTATTAAAAATAGGCTCGCACACGGTGCGAATAGCAAATTCAAACTCTTCAATGCTGGTATCAGGTGGTACCCAGCCTGAATCAACATGTAGCTGTGCTACCTGACGGTAGTCGCGGTTAAAAAAGGCAATAAAATTTTCAGCTAAATAGCGTTTATCTTCTTTATTGAGTGTTCCCACAATACCGCAATCAATACCAATATATTTAGGGTTGTGCGGGTGTTCGCGGGAGACAAAAATATTGCCTGGATGCATATCCGCATGAAAAAAACTGTCGCGAAACACTTGAGTAAAAAATACTTCTACTCCGCGCTCTGCTAATAGCTTCATATTGGTGTTTTGTGCCATCAATGCTTCAGTATCTGACACCGGAATACCGTAAATACGTTCCATAACCAGAACATTACTGCGGCTATAGTCACTGTATACTGCAGGGATATAAAGTGATTCTGAACCTTCAAAGTTACGCTTTAATTGAATACCATTAGCGCCCTCACGCATTAAATCAAGTTCATCGAGTAATGTTTTTTTATACTCTTTAACCACTTCTACAGGGCGTAAGCGTTTGGCTTCGTTAATTAACTTACCAACAACCTTAGCTAATTTTTCCATTAGTGCTAAGTCGGCATTTATTTGTTGTTCAATATTAGGACGTATAACTTTAATAACGACATCTTGCGGTTCACCTTGAGGATCAACAAGGGTAGCTGTATGCACCTGAGCAATTGAAGCCGATGCCAGAGGTGTTTGTGAAAAGTCGCTAAATAGCTGGCTAATATTATCTATTTCTAATGCTGTTTCGATGATTTTCTGTGCCAATTCACCTTCAAACGGTTCTACCTGATCTTGTAAAAAGGCTAACTCCAATGCGATATCATGAGGTAATAAGTCGCGTCGAGTTGAGAGCATTTGGCCAAACTTTATCCACACAGGGCCAAGTTGTTGCAGAGCTAAGCGAAGTCTTAAGCCTGGGGGTTTATCTTTGTGTTGATTGCGTAACCAAAACAAGCTGCCACGTGCGATTTTAGCAAACCAGGGTACTTTGTGTTTAGGTATAAGCTCATCAAGTCCGAAGCTAAGCAGGGTTTTAGTTATATAATACAGTCGGGCAGTTGACACAAAAAATCCTTAGCGCGTTAAAGGGCTTTAATTAGGGCGTTAATACGTTGCTCAATGGCGGCAACTTGGCCTTTTAGTGCTCTATTTTGTTGTTTAAATTGCTCAAGCTCTAATGGGTGAATAGTGATTGCCAGCTCATCTTGGCACACACTAATAAAAGTACTGTCGAGCTGAGACTTGGCTTTTTTACCTTGCTGCTTAAGTGACTGCAAATGTAAATAAAGTTGTTGTGCAGGCGCGTCGCCAATATGCTTTGCTAATTGCTCTGGCCAATCAATGTCTACACTTGAAAAGGCTGAACTATAGTGTTGAGCTATATTTAAATCGCCTTGTAAATCAAGCTTATCTTGGCGAATAAGTTGAGTCAGCATGGCCGGGTTTTTCAGTGCTAACAACGTATCTATATTGGCACTGATCATACAGTCTGCGTCAGCATGTTCGAATGCAGTGTAAAGATGTAGCTGCTGATTGGCATAAGTAATGGCTATTTTTTGCTGCCAGTCTCTAACCTCAACCAATAAACGCTGATGCTCTACTACATTTAGTTTATCGAGTAAGCTCGGATCGAGTTTAAGCGCTTGATTTAATACTTTTTCAATAAGCGAAAGTACAAAGCTCGGTAGCATAAAAAAACTGCCTGCAGCCGGTTGTTCTTTACTGTGTTCTTCAAGCGCCATAAATTACTAACCTTAGTATTTAAATCCACGATGCAGGGCAACAATGCCACCAGTTAGATTTTGATAAGTCGCTTGCTCAAATCCTGCTTCGACCATCATCCCTTTAAGGGTTTCTTGATCTGGATGCATACGAATTGACTCTGCTAAGTATTGGTATGATTCACTGTCGTTAGCAACTAGTTTACCCATAGTAGGTAAAATGTTGAAAGAGTAAAAATCATACGCCTTGCTGAGAAGCTCTTGCTCTGGTTTTGAAAACTCAAGAATGAGTAAACGACCACCTGGCTTTAAAATACGGTACATAGAGCGCAATGCTTTATTTTGGTCGGTAACATTACGCAAGCCAAAAGCAATCGTAATTAAATCAAAACTATTATCAGGGAAAGGTAAGGCTTCGGCATTCATTTGTACGTAATCAATGTTGCCTACAAGGCCTAAGTTATGGAGCTTTTCGCGGCCTACTTTTAACATTGAAGAGTTTATATCACCTAAAACAACCTGACCGGTTTCGCCAACAAGCTGGCTAAACTTTGCAGTTAAATCGCCAGTACCGCCGGCTAAATCTAATACATGATGACCTTTACGAATACCTGAGCTGGCAATTGTTTGACGTTTCCATAAACGGTGAATACCAAAAGACATGAGATCATTCATAACATCGTACTTTGTCGCAACAGAATGAAATACATCAGCAACCATAGAAGCTTTTTCGGTTTCGGCAACAGTTTTATAGCCAAAATGCGTGGTCTTTTCAGGGTTCTCGTTCATGATTAATCTCTATCGTGGTAATAGAGACTAGTGTACTTGATTGTGCACCAAGGGTGCAATTTGAATATGATTTATCAGTTAATTTTATTGTTTGAACAGTGTACTGGGTTATTGAGATGCACGTGATTTAAACGCCGCGTTTGAGGCACTTTTAACTAGTTGGTTAAAGTCGCCTTGTTGTTCCGTAATCCCTAATGAGAGAGAAATGGGAGGGAGTTTTAAATCGCTTTTTGAACTGATAAAACGTAGCTTTTCGACCCCAGCTATTACTTTCTCTGCAATCAATTTAGCTGTTTCGGGCTCAATGTTAGCAAGTAGAACGATAAATTGGTCTTTTGCAGAGCGCCCGGCTAAGCCACTTTGCGAAACATACTTTTGAACTTGCTTAGCTACTTTATTTAAAATCACTTCGCCAATTGCATCACCAAAGTTATTAATAAAATGCTCTAAATTATCAATTTGAATGGCAATTGCTGAAATTGACTTGTCTTGTTTTAGCCATAATTGTGTTTGCTTAGTTAAATAATGGCGTTTGTATAAGCCTGTTTGCGGATCAATGACATGTTGTTTGCGCAAGGTATTGAGTTGTTTTTTAGTTGTTTCGTGTAGTTTTTTTGCCTGACTTAGTTCTTGTTTAAATTGCGCTTGTTGCGAGAACAGTAACTGCGTTTGCTCATTAAGTCTTTCTAAGGCGATGCGGCTATTAGCAATATTATTTTCATCTAAAGAATGTAAGCAGTCATTAACATGACCTGCGAAATCGTTAAGTTTTTTTTCGGTTTGCTGTGCATTTCGCGATAGTGAGTTGATCACGCCATTGACGTTTTCAATCATTGCTACTTCGGTTTTATGACCCTGATTTAAATATTCAAAATAGAGTTGCTCAATAAATAGCTCATCAATATTTTGTTGGGCATCTATGGCATCATCAATAGCATTGTTAAGCGCAAAATGGATTTTACTAATGTATGTATACACAACTTGAAAATTTAAGGGGGTAGGAGGCAAAACATGATGCTCTAAAAACATACATACTTTTGTCATTTTTTCTTGTGCTATAGCCATGGAATCATGGAACATCATTTGCAATTACCAACCAAATACGCATAAATGCTGATTTATAAAACTCGTCCAATGAGGCAATTTGCTTCCAAGCACAGATACAATAATCATTATATCTGTTATTTAAAAGTAAAATGAGTCGTAGTTGGCTAAAATGGCGCTATAATTTCAATAACCGTTGTTTTTTTGAGCAATTACTCTAATTGTTAAGTATTAACTTAAGTTAATAAAATGATTACTACCGTATATTTTCGCAATTGGTCGTATATTTATTTGCTATTTATTTAGGCTACGATAGGTTTATCACATCTGTAACGTCACTAAGCTCAATAACTATGAATTTATCTCTTTCAAAAAAAATGCGTCTTTCCTTATTAAGTGTCACCTTAGTGTGCTCATTAAGCGCGTGTCAGCTCACCACAATTAACGCCAATCAGCAATTTACGCAAACGGCCGAAAATATCGTAAAACATCGCCAAAAGGTAAGTCCGTACAGTAATCCTAAGGGGGTTGATGGCTATTTACTACCTAACTTATCGGCTGACTTTTTAGCCCAGCAGTATCAAAAAAACACGCAGTTATTGGCTGATTTAGATTCAATAGATATGAGCAAGCTGAGTGACGAAAACCAAATTAACTACAGTATTATTCGAGCGCAAGTGCAAAATACTATTGATGAATATGTATTTAACGCGCACTACATGCCTTTAACGTCAGAACATGGCTTTCATTCAAGCCTATCGTTTATTGTTAATAGCTCTGATTATAAAACCGCTCAAGATTATCAAAACTACTTAAAGCGATTACAACAAGTGCCGCGCTTTTTTGAGCAAAACATAGGCTGGATGCGTAAAGGATTAGAAGTTGGTTTAACTCAACCAAAAGCGGTATTAATTGGCTATCAAGATTCTATTACTGCCTACATTGTTGACGATGTAACAAAATCAGAATTTTATAAGCCATTTTTAAACAATACCGCTAGCTTAAGTGATAGTGCATTTGCAGCGTTACAACAACAAGCTAAAGCAATTATTAGCAGCCAAGTTATTAAAGCCTATAAAGATTACTTAACTTTTTTTAATACTGAATACTTACCTGGCGCGCGCAGTGATATTGGTATTTCGTCAACTCCTAATGGCGAAGCCTTTTATGCAAATCGTGCTAAGTATTACACCACGACACAAATGACCCCAAAAGAAATCCATGAGCTGGGTTTAGCTGAGGTGGCGCGTATTCGCAGTGAAATGGAAGCGGTCATCAAAGAGGTGGGTTTTAAGGGCACGTTTGCAGAATTTATCCACTTTTTACGTACTGATCCGCAGTTTTACGCCACAACGCCTGAACAATTATTAAAAGAGGCCGCGTACATTGCCAAAAAAATGGATGCACAGTTACCTAAATTATTTCATACCTTACCACGCAAACCCTATGGCGTAGCGCCGGTGCCCGCCAATATTGCACCTAAGTACACTACTGGGCGCTATTCAGGTTCGAGCCGTGATGATCAAGCCGGTTTTTATTGGGTAAACACGTACGCTTTAGATAAACGACCACTCTATGCTTTAGAAGCGTTAACGCTGCACGAAGCCGTACCGGGCCATCATTTACAAATATCACTCAATGCAGAGCTTGAAAGCTTACCTAGCTATCGCCGAGATGCCTATTTATCAGCATTTGGTGAAGGCTGGGGGTTATATTCAGAGTACTTAGGGGTTGAGGCTGGTTTTTATCAAGACCCATATAGCAACTTTGGTCGTTTAACCTACGAAATGTGGCGTGCTGCACGTTTAGTGGTTGATACGGGGATGCATATGTATGGCTGGAGTCGAGAGCGTGCAATGAACTTTATGGCTGATAATACGGCGCTTTCATTGCATAATGTAAAAACGGAAACCGACCGTTATATTTCGTGGCCAGCACAAGCGCTGTCTTACAAAATTGGTGAGTTAACAATTAAACGTCTGCGCGCAGAGGCTGAGCAAGCATTAGGTCAACAATTTGATATTCGTGAGTTTCATCATCAAATATTACGCCATGGCTCAGTGCCTTTGTCGGTGCTTGAGCAACAAATACGTTTGTATATACAAGTGGAATTAGCAAAAACAGATAGCTAAAAGCGCATTATTTTGAAACTATAAAAGTGTGGTGTTATTTGATGGCATCACGCTTTTTTAGCATTTAAGGATAAGTAATGAGTCAGTTTATAATGTTCAGTATCGATGTGTTTGCCAGCCTATTTATTGTTGCATTGGGGTTGCTGGTTGTATTAATTGCTATTTTTTATATTCGAGATGTTACGCAAACAAAGCATGCTATTAGGCGTAATTATCCCGTGATTGGACGTTTCCGTTATTTCTTTGAGCGCCAAGGTGAGTTTTTTAGACAGTATTTTTTTGCCCTCGATCGTGAAGAAATGCCCTTTAATCGCGCCGAGCGCAGTTGGGTCTACCGCGCGGCTAAAGATGTTGATCACACGGCCGCTTTTGGTTCAACTCAAAGTTTAGAGGCCACAGGCACAGTCATGTTTATGAACTGTGCGTTTCCTACCTTAGATGAAGAAGCCTTAGCGCCGAGCAACGTAACTCTTGGTCCTTACTGTAAATTTCCTTACACCACAAATTCGCTATTTAATATATCGGGCATGAGCTTTGGTGCGCTATCAAGCCCAGCTGTACGTGCACTATCGAAGGGGGCAAAATTAGCAGGATGTTGGATGAACACGGGAGAAGGCGGCCTTAGCCCATATCACTTAGAAGGAGGTGCCGATATTGTATTTCAAATTGGCACCGCAAAATACGGTGTACGCGACGAGCAAGGGAATTTAAGTACAGAAAAGCTAAAAGCCGTTGCTGCACATCCAGCGGTTAAAATGTTTGAACTGAAAATGAGCCAAGGTGCTAAGCCAGGCAAAGGCGGCATGTTACCTGGGCGAAAAGTGAATGCTGAAATTGCCAAAATAAGAGGTATACCCGAAGGGCAGGATTCTATTAGCCCAAATGGGCACCCAGAGATAAAAAATCCAAACGATATTCTAGACATGCTTAACACCATCAGAACTGCAACGGGTAAACCGACAGGCTTTAAAGCGGTTATTGGTGAACATACTTGGTTAGAAAGTTTATTCGCCGAGATTAATCATCGCGGCATTGAGTCCGCACCCGACTTTATTACTATTGATAGTGCGGATGGCGGTACCGGCGCAGCACCACAATCTTTATTAGATTCTGTAGGGTTACCGCTTAAAGAAAGCCTTCCTTTAGTTATACAGCTATTAAAGAAACATGGTCTTAGAGAGCGAGTCAAAATTATTGTTTCGGGTAAGTTAATTGTTCCATCCAAAGTCGCATGGGCATTAGCACTAGGAGCCGACTTTGTAGTTTCTGCCCGAGGGCATATGTTTGCACTAGGCTGCATTCAGGCTATGCAATGTAATAAAGATACTTGCCCAACAGGAATTACTACGCATAATGAACGTTTACAACGTGGTTTGAATGTTGAAGATAAAGCGCAGCGAGTTGCAAATTATAATAAATACATCCATTACGGTGCGGGGCTTATTGCACATTCTTGTGGCGTTACCAGTGCTCGCGAATTAAAACGCAAACATGTACGTATAGTACAAGAAAGCGGTCTTTCTGAGCCGCTAGATAAAATGTACGAGCATTACCATTAAATACTTGTTAATTATTGATGATGAAGTGTATTGCTCGCTTGAATGCCGGTGATTTTTAATCGTTCTAATTCGCAGCTAAACAAAAACTCTAGTGCTTCTAGGTGGCGACGCACTTCAGCAATATTTTTGCCAACTGCATATAAGCCATGACCGCGAATTAATACACCAAATTTAATCGGTGAGTGCAAATGGTGATCGCTAACTAATAAGCTTAAACGGTCAATATCTTGGCCGTTATCAAAAATAGGAATGCTTAAGGTTTCTAAATGAGACCACTGTTGTGGTAATCGATGGATATGCAATACAAGCAGCCTAATGGCGAGAAAGTTATTCGTTTATGTTTTGCTTAAAACGATCAAACCCTAATAGAGGCGGCGCAGATTTTATGTCAACTTTAACTTTAGCATTATTACAAAGCTCATTGCATTGGCTCGATAAAAAAGCCAATTTAGCTATGTTTGAACAACAACTTGCCAACATCACCAATAAACCAGATTTAATTGTATTGCCCGAAACCTTTGCCACTGGATTTGCGGTTAACCTTGATTGTGGTGAGGCTGAAAATGGCTCAGTACTGAGTTGGCTTAAAACACAAGCTAAACAACATAATGCGGTTTGTGCAGGCTCAGTATTGGTAACTCAAGGAGACAAAAAGGCCAACCGGTTTTATTGGGTAAAACCAAGTGGTGAGGTACGTTATTACGATAAGCGCCACTTATTTTGTTTGGGTAACGAGGGCGAATTTGTAGTAGCAGGACAAACCCGTGAAGTGTTTGAGCTCAATGGGTTTAAAATTTTACCGCAAGTTTGCTACGATTTACGTTTTCCGGTGTTTCAGCGCAATAACAATGACTACGACGTGATGATAAATATTGCCAACTGGCCAGCTGCAAGGCGTAATGTGTGGGACACCTTATTAATGGCGCGAGCAATGGAAAACCTGTGCTACGTGGTTGGCGTAAACCGGGTTGGCGAAGATGGCAATGGTATTGACCACAGCGGTGGAACCGCAGTGTATGACTTTAAAGGTGAGCCACTGATTAAAGCGCATGATGACCAGCAAGCATTATTAACAATCACGTTAAATAAAGCGCCGCTTGATGAGTTTAGAGCTAAATTTCCGGCACATTTAGATGCCGATGCTTTTGCATTGGTATAAATTAGCGCCCAGCCGATAAAGTGCTAAAATAACCGCTGATATTTTTATTGGCGGCTTTATGAATACAACCCTTATTACACCGGTAATTTTAGCTGGCGGCATTGGTACACGGCTTTGGCCGCTATCGCGCCAAGCAATGCCAAAGCAGTTTTTATCTTTGCTTGATGATAATAACCAGCAGTCGTTATTACAAAGCACATTATTACGGGTTGCAACTGAGGGCTTTAATCCCGCTATTTTGGTCTGTAATGAACAGCATCGATTTATTGCCGCAGAGCAGGCAGCATTTGCAAAACCCTATGCCATAGTACTTGAGCCAGAAGGCAAAAATACCGCACCAGCTATCGCTCTTGCCGCGCACTATGCTTTAAAAAATAATATCACGGGCCCTTTGTTGGTGATGCCTGCCGATCATCATATTGCAGACTTTACCGCATTAACGGCTCAGTTATCTGATGCGATTAAACTTGCTGAGCAAGGTAAATTAGTTACATTTTCAATCACACCAACAGAGCCACACACAGGTTATGGTTATATAAAACAGGGCGCAGCCATTAAAGATACCTGTTGCTTTGAAGTTGACCAGTTTAAAGAAAAACCTGATTTAGCAGCAGCATTAACTTATTTAGCTGAGGGCGGTTATAGTTGGAACAGTGGTATGTTCTTATTTACTCCCGCGGCATATCTAAAAGAACTGGAGCGCTTTGCCCCCAAAATTGCTAAAAGTGTTGCCAGTGCTACTGATTTTAAACAAGACTTAGCGTTTACCAGAGCGAATGCCCATGCACTTGAATCTTGCCCAAGTGACTCAATTGACTACGCTATTTTAGAGCGCAGCAATAATGTAGTGGTAATGCCAGTGGCGTTAAAGTGGAGCGATGTCGGCAGTTTTTCTGCACTGGCTGCGCTGAGTAAAAAGGATTCGCAGGGCAATAGTCAAAATCAGCAACATATTGCACAAAACAGTATTAATAACCTAGTTATTAGTGAAGATGGACACACAATTGCTACTTTAGGTGTGAGCGATTTAGCGATTGTTCATACTTATGATGCTACCTTGGTTGCAAAGCAAGATTCGCTTGAAGGCTTGCCTTTAATACTTAAGCAATTGGCAATTACGCAAAATGACAAACTGGCGCATCATCAGGTGGTTTACCGCCCTTGGGGAAATTATCGTACGCTAGTAGAAAGTATCGGCTTTAAGGTTAAAAAAATTACCGTAAAAAGTGGGGCTAGGCTCTCAACCCAGCGTCATCAGCACCGTGCCGAGCATTGGGTGGTTGTCTCAGGTACTGCAGATATATGTATTGACCAGCAAAGCTTAACACTGACCCATGACCAATCTTGTTATATTGGTGCAAAGCAACTGCACAGCTTAGCTAATAATCAGCCCGAACCCTTAGTTGTTATTGAAGTTCAAACGGGTGCCATTTTAGATGAAAGCGATATAGAGCGATTTGACGATATATACGGTAGAAAATAACAGTATAAATAGTAAATATGCTTGATCATTTGTTACTGTCGTGAAACTTGGTAGCTGGTAGCTGGTAGCTGGTAGCTGGTAGCTCGTAACCGTATTACCCTAGCCCTTGCCGCACATACCTTAAATACGCTTCTAAACTGTGTTGCCACAGTGTGCTGGCTTCATTTAATGAGTTATTTAATGGCTTTTTATCAAGTAAGCGTCGCTCAATTTTTTTAAGAGCTAGTCCATAGCTATTAAAGCCAAGTTGCATTGCGGTGCTGGCTTGGCGATGTAATAACTTAATGCATTGCTCGGGGTCTTGCTCTAATAAAGCTTGGCAACGGCTCAGTTTGTTACGCGCAGAGAGGATAAACTCATTATAAATAGAAGATACTTCATCAATACTAAAAGAGCTTGTTAAGGTCTCTGTGGCAGTTTCATCGTATAACGTATCAATCAGCTCGACGGCAATGTTGGCTGTTTGTGTTGACTGTGAATCACTTAATGCTTGGCGTAGTTTTTCTTGCTTTAATGGCTTGCCAACAATGTCTTTAATACCCAGTGCTAAGTATTCTTTTATTTCATCAGGGCTCAAACTGGCGGTAAAGGCCAGCACCGGAGTTCGCTGATTTTTATGCTCCACTCGTTTGAGTGTTTTTAGCACTTGCTGCCCTGTTAAATCGGGTAAGTTCATATCAAGTAACACCACATCAAAGTGGTATTTTTTCATCAACTCAATCGCACTTTTCCCATCTTTGGCGAGCTTAATTTTATGCTCGTCGTCAGCCATAAATTCAACGGCTATTTTTTGGTTTAAATCTAAATCTTCAACAAGTAACACATCAAGTCCGGTTAAATAATCCTTACTTTGATGGCGCTGCTCTACAAGGCTAAGTTCACCTATTGCTAGTGTCATGTTAAAGCTAAATACGCTACCCACTCCCAGCTCACTGGTGATTTCTAGTTGGCTATTTATTTTATCGAGAAGGCGACTAGTTATAGCCAGACCAAGCCCCGTTCCGCCTTTTTCCTTACCTGCGCTGCTTTGAATGTAGGGCTCAGTTAAGTAATCAATTTCATCTTTTTCAATACCCGGGCCTGAATCGAGTACGCTTACTTTAAGAGTATGATCGAGCTGAGTTTCATTAATTAAATCAATTTGCACTTTTACTGTGCCGGTGTCGGTAAATTTAATCGCATTACCAACAAGATTAATAATGATTTGTCTGAGCTTTTGTTGGTCGCAGTAATAACAGGCTTTATCGGGGATGTTACAGGCAAGCTCAAATTTAAGCTGTTTTTGTTCGGCCAGAGGGCTTAACAGCAGGCATAAGTTTTGTAGCCAAGTTTTGAATTCTATGTCTTCTTCGTACAAGGCTTCGTCATGCTGATCTAAGCTTGCGTATTCCAGCACTTTATCTACTAGTAAGTTGAGCGACTCAGCTGAGTTGATAATGGCTTCGCAATAAGCTTTATTGCGGCTGTCGCTAGTTTGGTTTAACACCAGTTGTGCGCTGCCTAAAATGCCGTTTAATGGGGTGCGTATTTCATGGCTTATAGTTGATAAAAAGAGCCCGCGAATCTCTAAGTCTTTGTGTGCTTTTTCGGTAAGTTTATTAAGCCTTAATTCTCTGCGTTCATTACACAATAGAGCCATACCGGCTGCATAAAACATAGGGGCAATCACACTGTTCAAAAATAATAGTGAGTCAAACCATGGGTTTAATATTGCATCTTGTTGTGCAACGCGATCCATAAAAATAGTTCGAGTGATAAAACTGGCTGCAACCAAGGTTAAAATAATAATGTAAACAATACTGGCATTAGGATAAGGTTTTCGCGCATATTTAAAAAAAACAAATAGTAAAAAAGCGGCTTCTACAATATGTTGAAAGTCAGAAATATAAACCCGTGAGCGCATAGATGGCTGAAAAAAAGTGAAGTAAACAAGCAATAAAGCGCTGGCAGCGGTAAATAGGCAAACAAATTTAAAACCACGACCACGATAATTTAAAAACTGACTCAGCGATAAGCAATGCACAATGGACGCTAAAAACATCATGCTATTAGCAAAGGTAATGGCAAGCTTTTCAGGGATTTTACCTATGAGCGCAAAGCCCACAATGGCGGCTAATAGTAGTAAAGGGTAGGAGATATAAAGTAACGTGCCGGGGACATGCTTATTGGTACGCCAAGTTAAAAAGTTCAGTAACGTCATCACTGTCATAACAGCGATACTGGCAAAATAAAGCGTAAATGAGTCGAGCATTAAGACCCCAACAGCGATTTTTAAAGAAGATATAAAAACAGGCACCTGAAGTGCCTGTATTAAATTTATTTAAATAAGCCTTAACGAATTTCGTCAGGAATATTTTGTTGTGCCCAAGAGAGTAGTTCAATACGGTTACGGCATTTAGTTTTTCTAAATGCGCTGTATAAGTGAGTTTTAACCGTGTGTGGGCTAATGCTTAACTCTTCAGCAATTTCTTTATTTTTCGACCCGTTACTCATTAACGAGATAATCGCTTTTTCACGTTTAGTGAGTTTGATTGGCTCAATATCGCCATCAGTTAGCTTATGTAGTGCGTCTTTGTTAAATTGCAGCATACGGTTGAGCGCATTACACATAATATCACGACGATACCAAAGCTGATCTTCAAGTAGTAAACGAATCCCTTTCATTAATACGTCAGCATTATCGGTGGTGTAAAATACACCGCGAATACCACTGAGTAATGCACGATTAGCAAGCTCTGGGTTTTCATCTAAATTAAACAACACAATATCGCATTTGACGCGTAAATTAACGAGCTGCTCTTTTAGCTTAGTCCATGCGTCTTTACTTGATGTTTCAATGAACAATAAGCGAGTACCTACCGGAACATCTAAAATATTCGTACCTGTAGTTACGTCTAGGCCCTGCGTTTTTAACAAAGGCTCTAAAACGTTAATACCAATAGTGTTAATTGGTTCTTCATCTAACAACAAAAAGGCTGAACTGCTCATGTATTTTACTCTTTATAAAGCTGGCTAATTAATCTTACCACGATCCCTGCACACCTTTTGTATTAGGGAGTAACAATTTCACTGGCGAAAAGGTGCGATTTACGATTATTTAAACATAAAATGTTGCAAATAAGTAATTGTTTTTTTGGTATATAAGAAAAACGCCGTATTTTTAATGTATTTTTTAAGATACAGGATTTAATGAGTGATTATAGCGCAACTTTTTTAGTGTTTTGATACGGAGGCCAGCCCATTTCTTTTCCCGCTAGCATATGCAAATGAATATGGTAAACGGTTTGTCCACCGTGTTCATTGCAGTTCATCACCACGCGGTAGCCGTCATCGCTAAAATTAAGTTGTTTGGCAAGCTTAGCCGCTACCACATATAGATGACCAACAAGATGTGAGTTTTCCTCAGTGACATCATTAATCGTGGCAATGGCTTGTTTAGGAATAATCAACGCATGAAAGGGTGCTTGAGGGTTAATATCTTTAAATGCAAGTGCTAGGTCGTCTTCGTAAATAATGTCAGCAGGAATTTCACGATTAATAATTTTAGTAAAAATAGTCTCTTGACTCATAATGATGACTCTAATTTTTTCGATTAATATGTATACCACTAATGACAAATTTTGCCAGCAGTGTCAAACTGAAATCAACTAAAGGAGTAATTATGCGTAAATCAATATTATTAGGCAGTGTAGCGGCGCTCTTGGTGAGTGCATCTAGTTTGGCAGAAAACATTCACTTTCCCGAGGAGTTTGTTCCTTTACAAGTGGGTGAACGAGTCATTGAAAGTTCTATTTTTAGTCGTGTTGATGATGTTGATTTAGCACCGGGTACTTATCAGTTAAAGCTTAAATACACAGATTTATATGATTTAGGTTATGACGATCACGAAGTGATTGAGTCAGAGCCCTTTTGGGTCAATGTAACCGTTGAAGCAGGTAAAGATTACACCTTAGTATTTAATCGTGCTGAAAATGCGGTGGCAGCAAAAGTATTTGCTGAGGCACCGCAAGTAAGCTTAAAAGCAAAAGGCAGTACCTTAGCTGAGCCATTAAATGTGATAGCTGAACGACAACTACAAAGTTCACAGTTTAATCAGCAGGCCTCAGAAACCCCTGCCGGCCCACAAAAACCAAGTCGCCCAATTAAACCGATTGCGCCAATTAATGGTAAGGGCATGCCAAGCGCTGCCAATATGCTCGACTTTTGGTGGCAACAAGCAACGCCCGCTGAAAGGCAGGCTTTTTTAGATAAAGTAACAAAATAATTAAGCATTAAAAAAGGGCCAAGTTGGCCCTTTTTAATTTATTGATAATGCTATTTAAATAATGCGTCAATAGTACCTTGTGCCAGTGGGTGATAACCCGGACGCGCTTTTAAGTACACGCTTTGTGCCCAATCTTTTTTACCATTGGTAATAAGCGCTTTATAAAGCGGCACGATAAGCTTACGACGACCAATACCCGATAAATGCTTATCAAGCGCAGGGTAAATCGGTTGGTAACCATTACCTACTGCTAGCATATACCATGCAAACGCACGTTCTGCGTTGGTTGATTGGGTTAAGTTAAACTCGCCGTCTAATTCAGTCATTTTTTCAATGCTTAAATCGCGCGGTAAGTTGTTTAAAAAGTGTAGCCACTCATGCACAGTCCAATTTACAGTGGGTAATTGTGCCGCCGTTGTATCCCCTTTTAACCAGCTCGCTGTTGCAGTATCGACTTTATCGAACGCGTTAGAAGTTGGGTTAGGTGCATCACTTGGTAAACCAGGCTGAAAAATCCACTCGTTTACTTTATCCATGCTCACTACGCCTGGATACTTTTCAATTAAGTTAGCTTTGATGTACGTAACAAATTGTGCGGTGGTTAGCGATTTAAATGCAAATTCATTAAAGTAGGTCTTAACAAAGTCATCAAACTTATCACGGCCGTATTTTTCTTCTAGGTAAATTAAAAATAGCTGACCTTTTGTGTAAGGCACTGAGCTAAACGCATCATCTGGATCGCGGCCATTAAGTTTTAAATTAAGGCGTGTGTCTGGAGCATCAATGGTTTTAAGTTGCGCACGTAGGCCAGCTGCATCAAGTGCTTGTTCCATAACAGCTCGGTCACGCCCAAATACCTCTTCCATAATGCGGTTTTCAACGTAAGAGGTAAAACCTTCGTTTAACCACAAATCTTCCCATGTAGCGTTCGTCACTAAGTTGCCAGACCAAGAATGTGCAAGTTCATGCGCAATCAGGTTAACTAAGCTTTTATCGCCAGCAACAACGGTTGGGGTAATAAATGATAAACGTGGGTTTTCCATACCTCCAAATGGAAAGCTAGGTGGTAGCATAAGTAAATCATAACGACCCCATGCATAGTCGCCGTACATGGCATTGGTTTTGTCGATCATCGCTTGGGTGTCATTAAATTCAGCAACCGAGGCGTCTAAAATAGTCGGCTCTGCAAAAATACCAGTTTGCTTAGACATGGCCTTAAATTCTAAGTTACCTGCACCAATTGCAATTAAGTAAGGTGAAATAGCTTGTGGCATAGTGAAGTGGTAATCACCATCTTTATAAAGAGCATCTTTATTATCAGCACTCATTACTGCACGAATATCCTCAGGGGTATGAATGCGCGCATTATAAGTTACACGCATTGCTGGGGTGTCTTGCACTGGGATCCAACTACGCGCATGAATCGCTTGTGACTGGCTATACATAAACGGGTGAGTTTTACTGGCAGTTTGCTCTGGCGTTAACCACTGTAAGCCAGACGCTTCTGGGCGGCTGTTATAGTAAATACGAACTTTTTGTGCTTGATTTTTAAAGGTAATAGTTAGTTTTGAGCCTTTAACATCATCGCGGTTAGCAAGGTTGAAACTAGCTTTATGCCAATTACCATTTGCCGTTTGATACATCACTTTATCAATATCAAGGTCACGGGTATCAAGTACTAGCTTTTTACTGTTGGCATTTTGCCACTGTAGCGTATGCTCAACAAAACCTTCCAATTGCTTATCAGCAAAGTCGATGTCTAAATCAAGGTTTAAATGCGTGGTGATAACATCATCAAGGTTGGCGTAGGAATTTTGATCAATAGCGCTGGCCATTGCTTGCGAGCACATACCTGCCATAGCTAGGCTTAAAAAAAGAGGTTTGATTTTCATAATTACCTTGAGTACAAATAAAAAAAGTGCAGGTTTTATATCATGATTGCTGCAGTGGGTTGAACAATTTTTACAAGCTGATGCGCAATTTGCGACGATGAGTTAAACTAGAGCGATTAATTACTGCTACCTTTAGAGGGCTTTGTGCCGCACTCATTACAACCCTTACATACATTTGCATTAAGTAGCCAATGCCAAAATTTTGTCGAGATTACCGACTCAGCGCAGCTTAAAAGTCAGTGCTTTAAAGTCCCTTTTTGTTTGTTGGGTGAGGGCAGCAATACTATTTTTTTAAATGACTATGCAGGCACGGTCATTAAAATGGCAACCC
This sequence comes from Pseudoalteromonas sp. 11L1, assembly GCF_055397545.1. The sequence continues at coordinate 891,460 of NZ_AP041141.1, forward strand.
AAGGCATTACTATAACTGAGCGCTCGCATGACTTTTTAGTTAGTGTAGCTGCCGGTGAAAATTGGCATCAATTAGTGACTTACTTGCTGGAGCAAGGTATCGCGGGGTTTGAAAACTTAGCCCTCATACCTGGTACAGTCGGTGCTGCACCAGTACAAAATATTGGTGCCTATGGCGTAGAAATAGCTCAGTTTATTGAAGCTGTTGACTATTTTGATATTGATAGCGGTAGCTTTAAATCTTTAACTAATCAGCAATGTCACTTTGCTTATCGTGAATCGGTATTTAAACACGCGCTAAAAAATAAAGCAGTGATCACCCAAGTGCACTTTAAGTTGTCCAAAATATGGCAGCCAGTACTCAGTTATGGCCCGCTACAACAACTAAAAAACCCGACGCCACAGCAAGTGTGCGCACAAGTGATACAAACGCGTAACAGCAAACTCCCAAATCCCTATAAGCTGGCTAATGCGGGCAGTTTTTTTAAGAACCCTATTATCACCAATAGTGAATTAGCGCAGTTAATTACGACATATCCTGAGGTACCTCATTACCCGCATGGTGCCGGTCACCATAAAGTGGCTGCAGGGTGGTTAATAGAGCAAGCGGGATTGAAGGGATATAAAATTGCAGGTATAGAAGTGCATCAACAACAAGCGCTGGTACTAGTTAATCATGGTAATAGTACAGGGGATGATTTAATTAATATGATTGCTCACATTCAGGATATTGTTTTAACACGTTACAACATAAGTTTAGAACATGAAGTGCGGTTAATTGATCAACACAATGAATGCCATATCTCTTTGGAGCAATCAGTATGAAGGCACCTGATGGAAACAAGCTGGCTATTTTAAATGCACTGAATGAAGGTGGGTTCGTCTCTGGGCAAGCACTAGGCGATGAATTAGGAATAAGTCGCGCGGCGGTAAGTAAGCATATTCAAAGCTTACAGGCTATGGGCTTAGATGTATTTAAAGTTACAGGTAAAGGCTATTGCTTAAATAACCAAGTAGGTTTACTTAATCAGCAAAGCATACAGCAGCACTATGCTGAGTTAGGCGCTAATACCGCGAATATTGAAGTGCAACCACTGATTGATTCAACCAACAGCGAGTTAATGCGCCGCATTCAAGCTAAAGCAGCACTAAAATCGGGTACCGTGATTGTAGCCGAAATGCAGCAAGCAGGGCGGGGGCGTCGAGGCCGAGTATGGCAATCACCCTTTGGTGCAAACTTATACTACAGTTATTTTTGGCGCTTAGATGATGGTTTACAAGCCGCGATGGGCGTATCGATTGCTGTTGGTTTAGCGGTGTATGATGCGATAAAAGCACTTTATGGTATTGAAGTAGAGCTTAAATGGCCAAACGACATTTATATAAACAAACAAAAACTCGCAGGTGTCTTGGTAGAATTAGATGGGCAGCCACAAGGGCCATGTCAGTTGGTAATAGGGATTGGTATTAATTTAAATATGCCACAAAGTGCCAGTCAGTACATTGACCAAGCGTGGACCGATTTAAGTCAGCACACCCAGCAGCTAGATAAAAATCAACTAGTAGCTTCATTAACTTATTGTTTAGAGCAACGCTTAGCGCAATATCGTGAGAATGGCTTACAAACTATGTATCAACAATGGAATGCATTAAATGCATTTGCTGGTCAGCAGGTAGAGCTTAATACCGGACATCGTAGTTGGTGTGGCATTTGTGAAGGTATAGATGCGCATGGTGGTGTACGTATTCGCCAAGACGGTGAAGTGAAAAGTTATTATGGCGGTGAGATTTCATTAAGAAAGGCACAAGCATGAGATTACTCATTGATGTAGGTAATACCTCACTCAAAGCTGTATTGTGGCAAGATGGGCAAATACAGCCATGCGATACTAATAATATTCCATGGCTGCAAATTACGGTTGTTGTTTACGCTTGTGTGGGCCGTAGTGAATTACTCAAGCAGCTATTAGAAAAAGCCCAAGCACAAAATGTCGATTGCTTTGAGGCTACGGTTAGTCATGAACTCGGTACGTTGCATTGCGCGTATCAACAAGTGGGTAATTTGGGTATAGATAGATGGTTGGCGCTCATTAGTGGTTATTCGCTTTACCCTAATACGGCCGCAATTGTTGTTGATGCAGGCACGGCAACGACTATAGACGTCCTTAATAATGATGGGCAGCACTTAGGTGGTTGGATATTACCAGGGCTTGATTTAATGACCGCCTCACTCACCCAAAATACTCAGCGCGTATTTGATGATGCAAACACGCCATTTGCTAATGAGCTTGGCAAAAATACCCCTAACGGATTAAAAAATGGCGCTTTAGTGGCAACTATTGGCGCAATTGAACAAGCAAAGCTGCATTTGAATACAAAAAATAGCCTTTTAATTTTTGCTGGTGGTTATGGTCAGCTATTACAAGGGCATTTTTCAGACAGTATTTTCGACCCAATGCTAGTGATGAAAGGCTTAAATTACTGGTATGAGTTAGCTAAAAAGAGTTAAAAACAACAAAAAAACTGCTTTTTGCGCGAATAGTGAGCGTTTGCAGCATAAAATCACATTTTTTTTAATTTTTTGGTTGCATCCCAATAAACCTTACTCTAGAATCTCGCCCCGTACTAAAGCAGTGCCGACTTAGCTCAGCTGGTAGAGCAACTGACTTGTAATCAGTAGGTCAACCGTTCGACTCGGTTAGTCGGCACCACTTTCCTTTTACCGGAAGTGCTTAGTATAAAGAATTATCGTGGAGGGGTTCCCGAGCGGCCAAAGGGATCAGACTGTAAATCTGACGGCTCAGCCTTCGCTGGTTCGAATCCAGCTCCCTCCACCACTTTATTCTAGACGGTTAGAGGTAGTTTAAGAACAGGTTCCTTAAAGCGGGCATCGTATAATGGCTATTACCTCAGCCTTCCAAGCTGATGATGCGGGTTCGATTCCCGCTGCCCGCTCCAATTTGATGATGCTGATATAGCTCAGTTGGTAGAGCGCACCCTTGGTAAGGGTGAGGTCGGCAGTTCAAATCTGCCTATCAGCACCAGTCAATTGAATCTCCTTAAACACTTCCTTTATCTGTCAGAAAAAACTATTTGAAATTTGAAAAAATTAACTTAATCTACCTATGGTGGATTATTTTCATATGTAATCTAGATACACAAAACTGATAGGTTCCGTCATGGCAAAAGAAAAGTTTGAACGCGTAAAACCGCACGTAAACGTTGGTACAATCGGCCACGTTGACCACGGTAAAACTACACTAACTGCAGCAATCACTAACGTACTTGCAAAAGTATACGGCGGTGTTGCTAAAGATTTCGCATCAATCGATAACGCTCCAGAAGAGCGCGAGCGTGGTATCACAATCTCAACTTCACACGTTGAGTACGATACACCTACTCGTCACTACGCACACGTAGATTGTCCTGGTCACGCCGATTATGTTAAAAACATGATCACTGGTGCTGCTCAAATGGACGGCGCTATCTTAGTAGTTGCTGCGACTGACGGTCCTATGCCACAAACTCGTGAGCACATCCTACTTTCTCGCCAAGTTGGCGTTCCTTACATCGTTGTATTCATGAACAAATGTGACATGGTTGATGATGAAGAGCTACTTGAGCTAGTAGAAATGGAAGTTCGTGAACTTCTTTCTGAATACGACTTCCCAGGTGATGACTTACCACTAATTCAAGGTTCTGCACTTAAAGCACTTGAAGGCGAAAAGCAGTGGGAAGACAAGATCGTTGAGCTTGCAGAAGCACTAGATTCTTACATTCCAGAGCCAGAGCGTGACATCGATAAGCCATTCATCATGCCTATCGAAGACGTTTTCTCAATCCAAGGCCGTGGTACTGTTGTAACTGGTCGTGTTGAAGCTGGTATCATCAACGTGAATGACGAAGTTGAAATCGTTGGTATCAAAGAGACGACTAAGTCTACTTGTACTGGTGTTGAGATGTTCCGTAAGCTGCTTGACGAAGGTCGTGCTGGTGAGAACATTGGTGCACTTCTACGTGGTACTAAGCGTGAAGACGTTGAACGTGGTCAAGTACTAGCTAAGCCTGGTTCAATCAACCCACACACAACATTCACTTCAGAAGTATACGTACTTTCTAAAGATGAAGGTGGTCGTCATACTCCATTCTTCAAAGGTTACCGTCCACAGTTCTACTTCCGTACAACTGACGTAACAGGTGACGTACAGTTACCAGAAGGCGTAGAAATGGTAATGCCTGGTGATAACGTTAAGATGACAGTAACTCTAATCGCGCCAATCGCGATGGACGAAGGTCTTCGTTTCGCTATCCGTGAAGGTGGCCGTACTGTTGGTGCTGGTGTTGTTGCAACTATCGTTGAGTAATCAACAGTTGTAGTGCATTAAGCATTAAAAAAACCCGAGCTTAGTCTCGGGTTTTTTAATACCTGCAATAAAATACAGGTTTCAGGTGCAAGGTTGAAAGTTTTAGGTAAAGCAGCTCGGTGTTAATTTTAACATTGTCACTTGAGTTAAGTTTTATCGAACTTAGAGGATAAAGCATGAAGGTGGCGCTCTTACCTTAGGCGTAGGTGCTTTGTGGCAATTATCGTTAAGTAATCAACTGTTGTAATGCATTAAGCATTAAAAAAACCCGAGCTTAGCCTCGGGTTTTTTAATGTCTGAAGTAAAAGTATTAATGTTATCGCTGTAACAGAGTAGGAGCATGAACTTAATCAGTTAGTAACCAGCATTCTTACGTAACTCATCAAGCATATCTTGGTTACCCATCATTTCGTCAAGCGTTGCCCTGACTGCATTGTCAGAGCTATTGTTATAAACTGAAAGTAGATGCTGCGCCATTTGCTTCGTATAACCATCTTGTTTATTTTGAGCTTGGTAGTATTGCGCCATCAACCCTTGTGCAGCTAAGCGACGGATATAATCATTCGTGTCTCGCTCTAACAAGTTTGTAAATTGTTCTGCAAGGCGGTAATCAAGTACCGGTGTTTGAGTTGTTAACTCAACAGCTTGAATTTTAAATTTTTCGTCACTACTGTTGTTCGCTAAATTTAAAATGTTACCTACTACTTCATAGTCATACTCAGGCATAGTAGATTTATTTAGAATATACATATTCATTTGCAGTTGGCTAAGTGCAGCTAACCTATCTAAATCTGCCATGCTTGGATCTAAAGTTTGCTCTCTTAATTGAGAGTTTATTTGTTTAGCATAATCTGGTTCTGATTTGATCCTTAAATCATAGTCTTCTGGTAAATCTGCATAAAAACCATAAAGAGGATTTTGCTCGCGCAGTTCCTCAGCTTCTTGCTGCTGCTTTTCCTCAAGTACGTTAAGAACAAGTTCCTTAAATTCGTCGGTATCTTGTTCTTGATAAGAGCCATTAGCGTGTAGTTTTAAGTTAGCTAATTGGCGTTGTAGCGAACTTACTTTCTTGCTTAGTTCGTCAATTAAGGCTTCATTTGATTGCTGGTATTCTGCAGGAGTACTAATAGAAACTGTGGGGCTTAGCTGTTGCTGCTTGGGTTTATTAAGCGAACTGGGCTGATTTTTAAAAAATGTTCCGTAGCATGAAATTACCAAGGCAAGTGTTGCTATAGTAATCGCAATAGTTCCTTTGTTTATAGTCATAAAATAATCTGCCTCTAAAATGGGTAATTTATCTGTTTTCGAAATATAAGTCTGTTAAAAAGTGTGTTAAATGAAGATGATATATACGGATTAATTAAGAAGGCGGGGCGTGAGTGGCGAAATACGGTGTTTTAAGTGGCTAAAAGCGCTAGACCTAAGCCTAGCGCATAAAGCTTAATGCGATTTTGCGTATTGCTCAGCTTGCTTCCACACTCTTAGTGTATTACCGCTTAAAATCTTTTTAATATCGGTATCGCTGTAACCTCTGTCCATCAAACCTTGAACTAGGTTAGGGTAGCTAGATACATCCTTTAAGCCGATAGGCAGTGAGTCACCTACACCGTCGTAATCAGAGCCAATACCAACATGATCGATACCAATTAGTTTCACAACGTGATCAATATGATCAAGCACTTGCTCAAGACTAGCAAATGGGAATGGATTTTTAGCGCGGTACATAGCATCAAAATCTTTAGCTACTTTTTTGCCTTCTTCAGTAATTGTTTGCTTTTTACTTTTGAATTGATCGTACCAACTTCCGGCTTTTGAAGTAACAAAACTTGAACCAAAATTAATTTGAATCACACCACCGTTCTTCTTAAGGGCTAACAGCATGTCGTCATTCATATTACGCTCAAAACCAGGCGTATATTTACGTAGTGAAGAGTGTGATGCAATAACGGGTGTGTTAGACAATTCCATTACTTGATAAAATGCATCGTCCGAAATATGCGATACATCAATCAGCATGCCGATGTTATTCATCTCTTTTACTAGCTCTTTACCGAATGGGCTTAAGCCTTTCCACTTGCGACGAATATCGTATGATGAGTCAGAAATATGATTGCTTTGCGAGTGAGCTAGGGTGATGTAACGTACGCCACGATCAAAGAAGTGTTGTAGGTTTTTCATTTCGCCCTCGATAGGCGATCCGTTTTCCATGCCCATGGCGATTGATATTTTATTGTCCTTGAACTGTTGCTCAATGTCTTGTGTTGAGTCAGCAATGGCAAACTTATCTGGAGCACGAAACGCAATCGCTTCCATACCATCAATTAATTGATTCGCTAATTGGAAGCTTTTTCCTTTGCCTTCAAACTCTAAATGAGCAGGAATATAAATCGACATAAATGGCGCGTTTAAACCGCCTTTTACTGCACGAGGGTAATCAAAATCGCCGCCCTCAGTGGCTTTAGTTACATCCGCCCATTTATCATGAATGCGGTAAGGTACATCAATGTGAGTGTCGATTAAAATGGTATCGTGAGCAAGCTTAATTGCTTTATCTGAAGGGGTTATTTCAGCGCTGACTGCGCCGGTTAATGCAATCGACATTGCAGCAACTAGTGAGCTTAGTTTTATCATTTATAATGGCTCTTTGAGTTAAAAAAACCATTGTCTATTTTTACGTCGTGTCTGACAAGTTTACTCGTCGAATTGCGCTTCACTTTGCAGTGCTTTGAATTCACTTTTAGAGATTATGGTGACCGATTCGTGCAGTTCAGAGAAAAACACCATAGCTTCGCCGCTTTTTAATTGCTGATTTACTTGCGCCACTTTACTTTCAATACTGAATTCTTGTTCGCCATAATCTGTGCCTTCACGCAGTACATAGCTTTCAATTAGGTTGTACAGTGTGTCTTTATCAAGTTGTTCAAAAGGAATAATCATAGTCACTCTTTATCGGTGTTATTAAATACACATTGCTTAAAATAATCAGGCACCACTTGCTCTAACCAATACACCGGTTTAAACGGGTTGTTACCGCTAATAAAACCAACGTGGCCGCCTTTTTCAGAGATACGCAGCGTAACATGCTCACTTACATCCTGACTACTTGGAACCGCTTTAATCGACAGCATAGGGTCGTCTTTGGCATGGATAATTAGTGTAGGTGTCGCAATATCTTTTAAGTACGGCATCGCACTGGCTTTTTTGTAGTAATCGTGTGCATTCTCAAAGCCATGCAACGGTGCTGTAAGCTGGTTATCGAACTCTAATAAATCGTCAATTTCCATTAATTGATCAGTGGTGATCGGTATCTGTTGTTTAATTTGCGGTAATTTACGTTGCATCGACTTTTTCATTCGATCGAGCAAATATTTTTGATAAATTTTACCTAAGCTTTTACGAATAACATCACTAGATGATGATAAATCATAGGGCGCAGATATCACGGCAGCTGCGTTAAGCGGGCAGTGAATGTTTTCTTCGCCTAAATACTTAGCCAGTACATTACCACCCAATGAAAAACCCACCGCTACAATAGGGCGATTTGGAAACTGTTGTTTTAAATGATTTATAAAAAAAGCTAAATCGGCGGTGTCGCCACTATGGTAGGCTCTTGGTAAGCGGTTTACTTCGGTTGAGCAGTTTCTAAAGTGCATCAATACGACAGCAAAGCCTTGCTTTTTTAATGCCTTCATCATGCCTTTGGCATAAAAACTGTTGATATTGCCTTCAAGTCCATGAAGTACCACTGCGAGTGGTGCTTTTTCGTTATGCGGGAGTGACCAAGCAAGCTCAATAAAGTCTCCGTCGGGCGTATCAAGTTGCGCAAGTTCGTAGCGAGTATGATGAAAAGGGCGGAAAAAACGCGGTATTATGGTTTGAACGTGTCGGTTGGTCATCCACCATGCGGGTTTGAACTTAGGGATCATGTCTGTACTACGCACTTTGCAATTAACGAAGCGCTAGTGTAGCAAATTTTTTATATTTAAAAATAAAAAGCGCCTAATCAGTAAACTAATAAGGCGCTTTGTGCGTCGTGCTTAATGCTGTTCTTTAATATCTGCATCGTGTACTTTTTTCATGAAAAAATACACAAAGAAGAGGCATAAACTAATAACGACGCCTAAAAATCCAAATGATAAAAATAGTACTGGGTCGCTAAAAAAATCTCTAAAGAATACGTCCATAATTGCCTCCTGATGTCTATGGGGTAATCATAGGCTGGCTCAGTGGTACTTGATATGATCCAGATCAAGCTATTTTACAGATTATAAAATGGGCAATGCAGATGTTGATTTTGATCAATAAAGTTAAGTCGATTTTGCACTTTTTAGTAAATTATCTGCGATTTTTTAATCACTTTTATAATAAAGATGGTCAGCAAAGTTCAGCTTTGAATAACCGTTGCTTTGTTTTAGGTTAAATAAAATAAACCTGGTGTTAAATATATTTGACATGGCTAAAAAGTGAACTTATAGTTTAAAAGTCAAAAATATTTTACTTGGAGTTAGCTTTATATGACTCGTTCAGAGCACTTTAAAGAACTTTTACAAAGCATAAGTTTTAGAGAACTGACGCTGAGTATCGATTTACTAGTAAGCGTGTACATATCTTACTTTTATGTAAACAGCCTAATGAATGCGAGTACGCAGCAGCTTAGTTCTGTTTCTTGGTTATCTGGCTTATTGCTACAGGTGTTAATTTATTCTGTGATACTTATAGTATTGAGCTATTTATTACTTACATTTATCAGTGATAATGAATTAAATCAGCCACCTGATGTTAGAGAAAAGCAAATAAATTTAGTGGGTTATAAATACAAGGCCATAATCTTACAGGCGGGAATTTGTGCTGCTATTTTTCAATATCAAATTGAAGCTAATAACTGGGGCCCAGCTATCGAATATAATATTCCATATTTACCAATGCATATCATGGTAGGCGCTTTTTTGATTGCCGAAATAGTCAATTACATAGCGCAGCTTTATAAAGGCAGAACGGGTGATATCTATGAGTGAGTATGCAATAACTAACTCTATTCGAACATTACGCTTTTTACGCGATGAAATGACGCAAAAGCAGTTAGCGGATGCTATTGGCGTAACGCGGCAAACGGTAATGGCAATTGAGGCAAATAAATATTCACCCACTTTAGAGGTGGCTTTTAAAATTTCTTTAGTTTTTAACTTACCTTTAGAAGAGGTATTTCAATACAAAACTAAAGATATATAGCTTGGTGTATAAAAGTAAACCAAAGTAACCATGTATATAAGAGCTAATATTCATAATATAAATGGCTTTATGATCTGATGAAATTAATAGTGAAAAATTATGTCAAATATTTATCGCTGTTATTGGGCGTTGCACAAGGTGTTAAATTCATACTATTAACTTCATCAATCAATATTATTTGTTGCTGCTTTTCTAATTTTAGCTCGGCACCGAGAAGTGCTTTTCGAATTGCGGCGTAATCTGTAATCTCGGCTTGATTGGCTTTTAAGTAGGCACGTGTGGCTCGTAGAGGCTTCAATGCCAGCTTATCAAACTCACTAATTGATTGTTCAAGCTTGTTTAGCTGTGTTTGGTTAATTGTTAGATTGAGAGAATCTAAGTAGTAAAGCAATAAGCATAGGTTTACGTTTTTACCTAGCTGGTTTTGATAATCCAACAGGCGCGTTTGCATGTCACCTTTGCTATAAAGGTTACATGCAAACTGCCAAAAATCGTTGCTGTTAAGCAAGTTCATCGGCGAATGCCTGCTCTTTTTGTTCCATTTCTTCAAGAGCCATAAGTAGCTCTTCTTCAACATCGTTAAGCTTAGGCGTAAGTGTGGCTTGTTTAGTAATTAACTCTTTAAGCTTGCCTTTATTTTCGTCGTTATAGAGAGTGTTATCGCCTAGTGCCTCTTCAACGTCAGCTAGTTCTGCAGCAAACTTATCTAATTGCTTTTCAAGTTTTTCAATTTGCTTTTTCAGCGGCTGAATCGCTTTTCTAAACTCTGCCTCTAAGCGCTTTTGCTCTTTACGGTTAACTTGTGAATGGGCTTTTGGCTCTTCATCGGTGTCGTTTTTAGCGGCTTCTTTATTAGCATTAAGCAGCCACTGATAATATGCATCTAGGTCGTAGCCAAATTGGGTGACCTCGCCATTATCAACTAAATAAAATTCATCGGCGGTATTTTTAAGCATATGACGGTCATGCGATACCGTGACCATAGCGCCTTCAAAGCCTTGTAATGCCATAACTAAAGCGTGGCGCATTTCTAAATCAAGGTGGTTGGTTGGCTCATCGAGTAGTAGTAAATTTGGTTTTTGATAAACCAACATAGCCAGTACTAAACGGGCTTTTTCACCGCCAGAAAAGGGAGCTACAGGGTCGAGTGCTTTATCGCCTACAAAGGCAAAACCGCCTAAAAAGTCACGCAATGATTGTTCGCTGGCTTTAGGGTTTAAGCGTTGCAGGTGAGTGACGGCACTGGCCTTTAAATCTAGAGACTCCAGTTGATGCTGCGCAAAGTAGCCAATGTTTAAGCCTTGATGCTGAAACACTTCACCTGCTTGAGGTTGTAAGTCACCTGATAGTAATTTAATCAGTGTTGATTTACCTGCGCCATTTCTGCCAAGTAGTGCAATACGGCTGCCTGGTACTAAGTTCAGCTTAATACTGTTTAAAATGGTGACATCGCCATAACCGGCTTTGGCTTTGTCGAGTGTCATTAACGGGTTAGGCAGAGCGGTTGGCTCGGCAAATTCAAAATCAAATGGCGAGTCAACGTGTGCTGGGGCAAGTTTTTCCATTCGCTCTAGCGCTTTAACACGGCTTTGTGCCTGTTTGGCTTTACTAGCTTTGGCTTTAAAGCGGGTAATGAACTGCTCAAGATGCGCTATTTGTTCTTGTTGTTTTTCAAACATGGCTTGCTGCTGCAATAGGCGCTCAGCTTTTTGGCGTTCAAACTGCGAGTAGTTACCTTTGTACACATTAATAAGTTGTTTATCTATATGCCAAATTTGATCAACTACAGCATCTAAAAACTCACGGTCGTGAGAAATAAGTACTAGCGTGCCGGTGTAGGCACGTAAAAAACGCTCGAGCCAATACACGGCATCTAAATCTAGGTGGTTTGTTGGCTCATCCAGTAACAGTAAGTCGGCATCGCGAATAAGCGCTTGGGCTAAGTTTAAGCGCATGCGCCAACCACCCGAAAATGCACTTACCGGGTTTTCTATTTGATTATTAGCAAAGCCTAAACCATGTAACAGCTCACCTGCTTTGGCTTCAATGCTATAGCCTTTAATATTTTCAAGCTGAATATGCACCTTAGCTTGAGTGTCGCCATCGTTATTTTGCTCGGCTTCACGCAACGCAATTCTTAGTGCGTAGTATTCAGGGTGGCCTTGCAGTACGTAATCTATGGCGCTTATTTCAAGGGCGGGCGTTTCTTGCTTTACTGAGGCCAGTGACCAATCTTTAGGAATACTGCAATTACCGCCATCCAACGAAAGCTCAGACTTTAATAAACTAAATAGCGTTGACTTACCACAGCCATTGGCACCAACAAGGCCTACTTTGTGCTCTGGGAATAGTGTAGCTGATGCATTTTTTAATAAAGCTTTGCCACCGCGAAGCAGTTCTATTTCTGAGATTTGGATCATAAATACGTTACTTTACTGTGCCTTGATTGAATTGCCGCCATTATAACACGGATCTTATTAGCCATATCAATCGTATCAAGTAGGTAAATATTGCGATAAAATAACGTTAGTCAAAACGGTAGGAAAAGCGAAGTGAAACATAAAAAACGATTTATTGCTGGAGCAACGTGTCCTGAGTGTAAAACTATGGATATGTTAATGCTTTACAAAGAGCACGACGTAGAAAAAGTTGAATGTATGCAGTGTGGTCATAAAATGGCTCAACCAGAGCAAGCAGTACAGGCATCAACACGCCAATTTGAACAGATCATTGGCGTGTTTAATCCAGGCGACTAGCGCCTTGCTAGTAGTGCTTAATAATGCGGCGGCGGTGGCTCTGGCATATTCGACATCATAGGCTGCGATGACTGCGATTCTTTCAGTTTTTCAGCCAGCAACTCGGTTTGGCGCTTTATTTTTGCCAACTGTTGCTGGTGAACTTTTATTTCATCATTTAAAATTTCAATCGTTTCGTCTTGAAAAGCCACTTTAGCCTCAAGTTCCATTAACCGATGTTCAATTGTGTTCATTTGGTTCTCGTATAATAAAGCGCTCAGCGATTCCGCTTGAGCTTTCAGTTAACAATGATTTACCGTTATCTGTAAATGTCACATCAAGTACCACTGCTGATTTTGGCTTGCTGCCTTCTCGCGGGGTCACTTGCCATGTTTGAATTTTTTCACCACTATTTAGCTGCCATAAATCCACTCGTTTGTTCGGTGAACCGGTTGCTAATAAAGTGCCTTGGTCGTTAAAGCGCACCGCAGTAAAAATTTTCTGACGCGCAATATACTTTAGTTTACTAACAAGGTCACCTGTAGTCAGCTTCCATACATTTGCTTGTGCCATACTGTCGGCGGTAAAAGCATAACGCCCTTGAGGATCTAAAGCGACTCGGGTTACTCGGGTTGGGTGATTAAAGCGATGAATAACTTGTCCACTTTGGGTATCCCATAAGTAGGCCACATAATCGTTTGAGCCGCTCAATGCATAGCGCCCATTAGGTGATAGGTCTACGGTGTTTACTTTATCTTGATGGCCTAAAAATTCAATGCGTCTGCCTGTGTTAAGGTTTATAAATACTACAACGCCATCGCTGCGCCCGTACACAACACTGTTGCCTTGATTACTAATGGCAATATCGCGGATGCTGGCTTTTTGTATTTTATAAAAGCCTTTATTTCTGCCTGTGGCAATATCCCAAACGGCGAAGGTGGTTTTTTCGGCGGTAACCGCCACGCTATTATCAAAAGCAATGGCTACAGCGTAAACAAGGCTGTCTTGCGCTTGTTGTTGAAACCATTGGTATTTAAGGGCTTGCTGTTGATTATCCCAAAGTGCGACCCCATGATTGATAGAAGACACTAAGCTGTATTGACCATCATGCGAGAGTGCGGATGAGAAAGCACCTTGTGCCGTGTGCTCAAAACTAGCCACTGCTTGTTGTTTTTCATCACTACATGCAATTGTTAATAAACAGCAGGTAGCAACTAAAAAAGTACGAAATAACGACATATTACAGGTATTTCCTCTTAACTCTTCGTGACTGAGAGGTTAGACTAGGTTGCGAAAAACGCCTAGGTTGTTTGTCTAATCACTGGATATGTTTTTAGTTTAGCTATTAAACAAGCAGCCTACCATGTAGGCCGTTAATCTTTAACTAGTAATATTACAATAAATGACAACTGCAAAGTGTGTCGGAGATTTAAAATGAGAAAGACGATTAAATTGTCATTGATTGCAGCGTCAGTTTTAGCGCTTACAGCTTGTAATCAAGAAGCAAAAAAAGAGCAAGCAGACGTTAAACTAGATACTGTAGCGCAACAACAAGCTTACGGTATTGGGGCATCTGTAGGTAACTTTTTAAATAAAGACCTAGCGGATAAAAAAGAAATTGGTATCGAATTAGATCAAGCATTATTAATGCGTGGTTTTGAAGATGCACTTGCCGGTAATGCTAAAATTGACGAAGAAAAAATTCGTGAAGTATTAACAGCATTAGATGAGTCAGTGCGCACTAAACAAGAAGAAAAAGCAAAGGTTGAGTCTGAAAAAAGCAAAGTTGAGGGTGAAAAATACCTAGCTGAGAATGCTAACAAAGAAGGCGTAATGGTTACTGAGTCTGGTTTACAGTACGAAGTATTGAGCCAAGGCGAAGGCGCTAAGCCAGTAGCGACTGACGTGGTTAAAGTACATTATAAAGGTACTCTTTTAGACGGTACTGAATTTGATAGCTCTTATTCACGTAACGAGCCAACAACTTTCCCACTAAACCGTGTTATTCCTGGTTGGACTGAAGGCTTACAGCTTATGACTGTTGGTTCTAAGTACAAATTTACCATTCCTTCAGACCTTGCTTACGGTGACCGTGATTTAGGTAAAATTCCTGCTAATTCAACACTTATTTTTGAAGTTGAGTTATTAGAAATTCAAAATGATGCAGAAGCTGCCGCTGCAGAATAAGTATTTATATAAAACAAAAAAGGGACCTAGGTCCCTTTTTTATTGCACTGAAAAACTGATTAATCTGCGTGATTAGAATATAAGTTATCAATTAACTCATCTTCAAGTGCAAAGCGCGCTTCCAGTGCTTCACCCATTACCGATAGGTCATTATCAAATCCTACTAATAAATCTTCAGCGTCTACTTCAGCGTATTTATCGTTAAAATCCAGAGCAATGTCTGTGGTATCTGAAATACGTGGGTATATAGTATTTGCCAGTTGTTGGCTTTCTAGGCCTTTCTTTTCGCAAGCTTTAGCAATATCGTCGTACACTTCAAAGTGCCCAGCCGATAGGTAATCCATCAATATTTGGCAAAAAGCTTGAATTTGAGACGGTTCAGGCAAAGACTGATCTTTTTTCTCGTAAGGTGAAAAGCCTGCAATTTTACAATAAAGCACAATCAGCTCTTGGCGTTCGTTTAACCAATTGTCGATGACCGTATGGCTACCCCCCCACTTTTGTTGAGCTTTTTCTACACGCTTCAGCATAATTCTTCTCCTAAGCTGGGTTGGATTTTAAATTGGTAATAAAGTTTCTATCATCCAAGATATATTTAATTGGCGTGTATATCAACAAGTAAAATAGATGTAGTACCACAGAGGGTTTTGTTTACGGATATAAGTTGTAAGTATTTATTGCAGGAAAGAAAAAACCACCTGTTACGGTGGTTTAATTTCTTTACTAGACTTGTTTAAACAAGCATTCTTATTTTTATTAGAGATTTTTATTATTTTTATATTAACGATTATTGTTATTGTTATGTTAACGCGGAATAACAATATCAAGCTTTTATAAATGTTGCAAATAGTTTAATGAAAAGTTTTTACTATTAACGTTTGCTTGGTTGTTTTGTGTACAAAACGAAATGAAAACAAAAAATTACTTGATCTGGCGCTACTCTGTGGCGATTTAATCGCTTAGCGATAGAGGGGGGGCAAATATGGTGGTACAATCTTGCACAATTTCTAAAAGCCCTAGGACTCTATACGCTATGAGCGAATTAAAAAACGACCGTTATTTACGTGCCCTTGCCAAGCAACCTGTTGATGTCACGCCAGTATGGATGATGCGTCAAGCAGGGCGTTATTTACCTGAATACCGTGCTACACGTGCACAAGCGGGCGATTTTATGAGCCTGTGTAGAAATGCTGAGTTAGCCTGTGAAGTAACATTACAGCCTCTGCGCCGTTACCCATTAGATGCCGCTATTTTATTTAGTGATATTTTAACTATTCCAGATGCAATGGGATTAGGCTTGTACTTTGAAACAGGTGAAGGCCCTAAGTTTGAACGCCCAATTTCATCATTAGCCGATGTTAAAAAAATTCCTAAACTTGATCCTACCGATGAGCTTGGCTATGTAATGAATGCTGTAAGCACTATTCGTCGTGAGCTTAAAGGTGAAGTGCCATTAATTGGTTTCTCGGGTTCACCTTGGACACTTGCAACTTATATGGTTGAAGGCGGAAGTAGTAAGGTTTTTGGTAAAATCAAAAAAATGGCGTTTGCTGAGCCACAAACACTGCATTTACTACTTGATAAGCTAGCTGATTCAGTTATTGATTACTTAAACGCGCAAGTTAAAGCGGGTGCACAATCACTGATGATATTTGACTCATGGGGCGGTGTATTGAGCCCGCGTGACTACAATGAGTTTTCACTGCAGTATATGCATAAAATCGTTGATGGTTTAATTCGCGAAAATGATGGCCGTAAAGTACCGGTTACCTTGTTCACTAAAAATGGTGGCCAATGGATTGAGGCAATTGCAGCAACAGGTTGTGATGCAGTAGGCCTAGATTGGACTATTAATATTGGTGATGCAAAACGTCGTGTTGGCGATAAAGTGGCGCTACAAGGCAATATGGACCCTTCAATGCTACACGGCACGCCAGATCGTATTCGCCAAGAAGTGGGTACGATTTTAGAAGACTTTGGCACTGGCAATGGTCATGTATTTAACTTAGGGCATGGTATTACACCAGATGTTGACCCAGAAAATGCGGGTGTATTTATTAACGCTGTGCATGAGCTAAGTGCGCAATATCATAAGTAAGTTATGAACTAACAATAAAAAGCCCGCTAATTAGCGGGCTTTTTTGTGCAAACTATTTTACTTAAGCACTTATTTAAACAAGCGGTTTAAGCCATTTAATGCCGCAACTCGATAAGCTTCTGCCATTGTTGGGTAGTTAAACGTAGTATTTACAAAGTAGTCGATGGTATTGCCACCATTTTTTTGTTCCATTATAGCTTGGCCAATGTGAACAATCTCAGAGGCACGCTCACCAAAGCAATGCACCCCAAGTACTTCCTTGGTTTCTGTATGGAACAATATTTTTAAACTACCCACATCGGTACCTGCAATTTGTGCACGTGCTAAGTGTTTAAATTGCGCACGTCCCACTTCGTACGGTACTTTTGCGGCAGTTAATTGCTGCTCTGTTTTACCTACTGAACTCATTTCAGGAATAGTATAAATACCGGCTGGGATATCAATAATCAGCTTTTCATCGCAGTTACCACAAGCGATGGCATCTGCTGCAATTCGACCTTGGTCAAAGGCAGCACTAGCAAGGCTTGGGTAGCCAATAACATCGCCTACCGCATATACGTTGTCTATTTCTGTTTGGTAGGTTTCGTTTACTTTTACTTGTCCGCGGCTATCTGCTTTTAAGCCAATTGCTTCTAAATTCAATGTATCAGTATTACCAGTACGGCCATTGGCAAATAAAATACAGTCAGCCTTTACACGTTTACCCGATTTTAAATGCATAACAACACAGTCATCGCGGGTTTCAATGCGATCAAATTCTTCGTTATGACGAATAACAATGCCACTATTCCAAAAGTGATAGCTAAGCGCATCAGATATTTCAGCATCCATAAACGCAAGTAGGCGATCGCGAGTATTTACTAAATCAACCTTTGCACCTAGCCCTTTGAAGATAGATGCGTATTCACAACCAATTACACCCGCGCCGTATATAAGTACGCGATGCGGGTCGTGTTCAAGGCCTAAAATTGTGTCACTTTCATAAATACGCGAATGGGTGAAATCAACACCTGGTGGGCGATATGGTCGTGAGCCGGTAGCAATAACAATAGTTTGTGCAGTTAGGCGTTCAGTTGAACCGTCATTACGTCTAATTTCAATAGTGTGCTTATCAACAAAGCTAGCATCGCCTTGAAACATATGAATGCGATTACGATCGTAAAAGCTGCTGCGTAAGTTTGATTGCTTTGAAATTACCGAACTGGCATGGCGCAAAATATCAGGAAAAGTAAGTCTTACTGGGCGCTCGCCTACGTTAAACAAAGGGTTTGCTTTGTATTCAATGTAGCGACTAACCGAATGACGAAGTGCCTTTGAAGGAATGGTTCCCCAGTGAACACAACCACCACCAACAGCAGTTTGACGTTCAATAACCGCTACTTTTTTGTTGCTTTTAGAGAGGTTCATAGCGGTCCCTTCACCGCCAGGACCCGTGCCAATAATGATTGCATCATATTGGTAGCTCACGGATACCTTATTCTTTTCTGGTTGTTTGGCCACAGCCACTCCTATTTTAACTAAAAGAGGCTTTTAATAACCTCGCATTAAGTGCTAGCCATGCCTGCTTTTGTGTTTCCCAGGCGGCTTCAAGCTCGTGATATTGTGCCATTAATGCCGACTTTTCACACTGCTTTGCCATATTATTTTTTTTAGCTTCCAACACTTGTTTTTGTAATGAGCAATAATTTTGCAGCTTTTTAAGCAACAAATCGTACTCTTGTTGTAATAATGTAAGCTTATCTTGCGCTAAAGGCAATTTTGCAAGACGACCTTGTGTTTTACTCATTAAGGTTTCTGCTTTAGCTTTTTCAATGCGCTCAACCGGTGTGCGCTTTAATTTACTCGCTAAACCAATGGCTGCGAGTGAGCGGATCATCCATTTTGTTGGGTCGTAATGAAACCATTTAATGCCATTGCGGTAATCGCTGGCAAAAATATGATGGAAGTTATGATAACCCTCACCGTAGGTAAACAGTGCTAAAAAGCCATTGTCTCTCGCGGTATTTTTTTCAGTGTAAGGACGTGAACCCCAAATATGTGCTACTGAGTTAATAAAAAAGGTAAAGTGCTGACTCAATACTAAACGCAATAAGCCTGCTAACAGTAACATGCCCCATACATCACCAAGCATTAAGCCGAGTACTAGCGGTAAACCAACATTCATGGCAATTACCAATTTTAAGTAATGCTTGTGCTGCCACATAACAATTTTATTTCGCTGTAAATCACGACAGTTGCTGTAATCATCGTAGCTGTCGCCTTGGTAGTCGCGAAGCATCCAGCCAATGTGACTGTACCAAAAGCCATTAGTGGCGGCATAAGGGTCTTTAACTGGGTCATCAACTTGACCATGGTGAATTCGATGATCGCTGCTCCAATGCAGCGCACTATTTTGTAGCGCAAAAGCACCACCAAGGGCAAAAATAAATTCAACCGCAGGGTGTGCGTTATAGGTTTTATGTGCCCATAAACGGTGGTAGCCCGCGGTGATCGATAATCCCGCAAAAAACATGCAAGCTACAAAAGCAACCCACTGCGTGCCTGTAAAGCCATAGTTAAACCCATACCAAGGTACAAGTGTAATAGCAGCCAAAAACGTCAGGCTAAAGAAAAGGACGTTGGTCCATATAATTGGTGGTTTTTTCATGTTTATCATTTCTCAGCGTACAACTGTAAGCTAAAATAATATTTCAATCTGCTGCCGTCAAGTATTAGACTGTACTATTAGCTATTTTTTTAATTAAAAATTTATTACAAATTCACTCAGGGAGCTGTTGATGTCGGGTGTTAGAGCACAACAGAAACAAAAAACACGACAAGCATTAATTGAAGCTGCATTTAATCAACTTAGTGCTGATCATAGCTTTTCTAATTTAAGCTTGCGTGAAGTAGCACGCGAAGCTGGTATTGCGCCTACCTCTTTTTATCGTCACTTTAAAGATATGAACGAGTTGGGCTTAACCATGGTTGATGAAGCGGGTTTAACCCTACGCCAGCTGATGCGCCAAGCACGCAGACGAATAGCCAGTGGTGGCAGTGTAATCAACACCTCTGTGGTTACTTTTATGGAGTTTATTGATAACTCAAGCAATCAGTTTAGACTTTTGTTGCGTGAACGTTCAGGTACCTCAAAAGCATTTAGAGCAGCAGTGGCGCGTGAAGTGAAACACTTTATTTTAGAGCTCGCACATTATTTAGAAAGTGAAACCCCCTGCGATGCTATTCATGCGTATATTCAGGCAGAAGCCATGGTTACTTTGGTATTTAATGCAGGCGCTGAAGCGCTTGATATTGAAGGTCAGCAACGCGATGAACTGATAGAGCGAGTTATATGGCAGTTACGTTATATTACGCGCGGCGCGTCAAATTACGTACGTGCTGAAAATAAAGAATAGATATTAAAAAAAGTTAAAATAAGCGCTGTATTTTACAGCGCTTATTAATTTAAGCCTGCTACAGGTTTAAATTGGATGTTTTATTCCGCTTACAAGTTTTATTTGAATTTTAAATCCCCAGAAAGTCCCCTTTAATTATTTGTTTGGTATTTTTATGCTTGCGCCAACTGCGTTGCAATGATAAAAATAAGCCTCATTGGACACACACACAAGAAAACAGATGCAAACTATTCGCTTAATTACACTAAACCTAAACCTCTTACTGCTGCGGCAAGTGAGCGGGGATTAGTGTGTTTGCATTGAGTTAAACATTAAAAACCCCGCAACCGCGGGGTTTTTTTTATCTCGCTGTAGGGATAAATCGAAATTTGGGTAACACAGCAATTGAGGGGCAGTTATGCAACAGCAAGATAAAGTATGGATTTTTGATACCACCTTACGTGATGGTGAGCAGGCACTAAAAGCAAGCCTAACAGAAGACGATAAAGTTCAACTGGCGCATACCATTAGCCGCTTAAATGTGGATGTAATGGAAGTGGGGTTTCCGGTATCGAGCCCAGCTGACTTTCGCTCAGTGCAACGTATTGCCACCGAGGTGAAAGGCCCTATTATTTGTGGCTTAGCTCGCTCGGTTGCCAAAGATATCGAGGCCTGTGGCGATGCGCTGCGCGCTGCACAGCAAAGTCGTATTCATACTTTTATTGCCACCAGCCCGCTTCATCTTGAACACAAGTTGCGTATGAGCCTTGATGATGCCACTGCAATGGCTGTTAAATCTATTAAATTAGCGCGTAACTATACCGATGATGTTGAGTTTTCCTGTGAAGATGCTGGGCGTACACCGCATTGGGATTTATGCAAAATTGTTGAACAAGCAATTAACGCCGGTGCATCAACAATTAATTTGCCAGATACAGTCGGTTTTGTAACTCCAGATGAATACGCAGCAATGATCCGTCATTTAATGAATAACGTGCCAAATATAGATAAAGCGCGTTTAAGTGTGCATTGCCACAACGATTTAGGTTTAGCCGTTGCCAACTCCGTGGCCGCAGTGCAAGCCGGTGCACGCCAAATTGAATGCACCATTAATGGTATAGGTGAGCGTGCGGGGAACTGTTCACTTGAAGAAGTGGCAATGATCATGAAAATGCGCAAAGACCACTTAAACGTATATACCGACATAAAAAGCGAAGAAATTTATCGCGCTTCTCGCCAGGTAGCCAAAATTTGTAATATGCCGGTACAGCCAAATAAAGCGATTGTTGGCGAAAATGCGTTTGCTCACAGCTCAGGTATTCATCAAGACGGTGTATTAAAAGCGCAAAACACTTATGAAATTATGTCACCAGAAAGTGTTGGTGTACCAAGTAATCAATTAAACATGACCTCACGCTCAGGCCGTCATGTTATAGAGCACCGCTTAGAAGAATTAGGCTATCAAAAATCAGATTACGACATGGATAGCTTATACCAAAGTTTCGTTGCGCTGGCTGACCAAAAAGGCACAGTATACGACTATGACCTAGAGGCCATGATTTACTTTAATCAAATTAACGACAAAGACGAGAAGTACCAGTTAGAGTTTGTTAACTCTGCGTCTAATTCACAATCGGTGGCCAGCTCAACCATAGGCTTGCTGATTGATGGCGAAGCAAAACAAGAAGCGGCCACAGGTAATGGCCCTGTTGAAGCTTCGTTTGCTGCTATTGAGCGCTTAACAGGTATGAGCGTTGAAATGATTGAATACAATTTAGAGGCAACCGGCCAAGGCGCCAGCTCATTAGGGCAAGTGAATATTATTGCTAAATATGATGGTCGTCCCTATCACGGTGCTGGTATTGCGGCCGATGTGGTCGAAGCCTCTGTTCGAGCTATGGTTCGGGTTTATAACTTAATTTATCGAGCACAAAAAGTGTCTGATTTAAAACAACAAAGGAAAGCAGGATGAGTAAAACACATTACAGCGTTGCCGTATTAGCAGGCGACGGTATTGGCCCAGAAGTTATGGCAGCTGCAGAGCAAGTACTTGACGCAGTCAGTGATAAATTTGGTTTTACTCTGAACCGTGAGCATCACGCGATTGGCGGCGCAGCCATTGATGAATTTGGTAAAGCACTTCCTGATACAACTTTAAAAGCCTGTGAAAACGCCGATGCTATTTTATTTGGTTCAGTGGGCGGTCCTAAGTGGGAAAACTTGCCACCGAATGAGCAGCCAGAGCGCGCGTCATTGTTACCACTACGCAAACATTTTGGTTTGTTTTGTAACTTACGCCCAGCTCAATTGTTACCCGCATTGAGCGCTGCATCACCACTTCGTGCTGATATTAGCGAAAAAGGCTTTGATATTTTGTGTGTGCGTGAGCTAACCGGCGGTATTTATTTTGGTGAAAAAGGTCGCAGTGGCGAAGGTGCTGAAGAAGCGGCATTTGACACCCAAACATACTCGCGTAAAGAAATTGAGCGTATTGCACGTTTTGCTTTTGAGGCCGCTAAATTGCGCAGCAATCATGTAACCTCGGTTGATAAAGCCAATGTTTTAGCATCGAGTGTACTTTGGCGTGAAGTAGTCACCGAAGTGAGTAAAGAGTTTCCTGAGGTGAGCTTAGATTATATTTATGTAGATAATGCAGCGATGCAGCTAGTTAAACAGCCTAGCCAGTTTGATGTATTACTGTGCGATAACTTATTTGGCGACATTTTATCTGACGAATGCGCGATGATCACCGGCTCAATGGGGCTATTACCTTCGGCTAGCTTAAATCAATCAGGCTTTGGCTTGTATGAACCCGCGGGTGGCTCAGCGCCCGATATCGCCGGAAAAGGGGTTGCTAACCCTATTGCACAAATTTTAAGTGCCGCATTAATGTTACGTTATTCGTTAGGACAAGATGAAGCGGCTCGCACCATTGAAAAAGCAGTTGCAGAGGCGGTTGAAGCAGGTGTGGGGACACCTGATATTTATCCGCAGGGCGGCTATACCACCACCGATGTTGCAGCGGCTATTGTTTCACGCATTTAACTATTAAAGCCACAGCACCGTTAGGCTGTGGCTCAATCAGATCAGGGAGTTAGCAAGTGGCTCAAACTTTATACAATAAAATTTGGCAAGCACATACGGTTGCCAGCATCAACGAGCAAACCGATTTACTTTATATTGACCGTCATTTAGTTCATGAAGTGACGTCACCACAAGCATTTGCAGGTTTACGTGAAAAAAATCGTAAAGTGCGCTGTCCAGAAAAAACCATTGCTACCATGGATCATAATGTTTCAACTAAAAGCCGTTCATTAGATGCAGCCAGCGAAGTCTCTAAAAATCAACTAATGGCACTGGATGTAAACTGCAAAGAATTTGGCATTTTGCTGTACGACCTAAATTCAGTAAATCAAGGTATTGTGCATGTGATTGGCCCAGAGCAAGGGATCACCTTACCAGGTACAACCATCGTATGTGGCGATAGTCATACCTCAACCCATGGCGCGTTTGGAGCGCTTGCCCATGGTATTGGAACCTCAGAAGTTGAGCACGTATTAGCTACGCAAACGCTACAGCAAAAAAAGGCTAAGTCGTTAAAAATTCAAATTAACGGTGTGTTACGCCCAACAGTAACTGCTAAAGATTTAATTATGGCGGTTATAGGTAAACTAGGCACTGCTGGTGGTACGGGTTATGTGGCTGAATTTTGTGGTGAAGGCATTGAAGCGCTATCAATGGAAGCGCGCATGACGTTGTGTAATATGAGTATTGAAATGGGTGCCAAGGCCGGTTTAATTGCCCCAGACAAGGTAACGTATGACTACTTAAAAGGGCGCCCGTTTGCACCAAAAGGCGCTGATTTTGACGCTGCAGTTGCCTACTGGGAAACCTTAAAAACTGATGATGGCGCAACCTTTGACTTAGAGGTAGAACTAGATGCCGCTAATATTCAACCACAGATCACCTGGGGGACTAACCCAGAGCAAGTGATTGGCGTTGACGAATGTATTCCAGATCCAGACAAAGAAACTGATTTAATTAAAGCTGATGCCATCCGTAGCGCGCTTAAATACATGGGTTTAAAAGCGGGCGATAAGTTATCAACTGCCAAAGTAGACACAGTATTTATTGGCTCATGCACCAACAGCCGCATTGAAGATCTTCGTGCCGCTGCAAAAATTGTTGAAGGCAAGCAAGTGGTTGCTGGCATTGAAGCATTAATTGTTCCAGGCTCAGGCTTGGTTAAACAACAAGCAGAAGATGAAGGCCTTGCCGATATTTTTAAAGCTGCAGGGTTTGAGTGGCGCGAGCCGGGTTGTTCGATGTGTTTAGCTATGAACGATGACCGTTTAGGCGCAGGTAAACGCTGTGCATCTACATCTAACCGTAATTTTGAAGGACGCCAAGGGCGAGGCGGGCGTACACACTTAGTGAGCCCAGCAATGGCGGCAGCGGCAGCAATACATGGCCACTTTGTTGATATTAGAGGAGAAGCCTAATGAGCATCTATTTTAGTGGCTTAATGGCCCCACTTGATAAAAACAACGTCGATACCGACCAAATTATTCCTAAGCAGTTTTTAACCTCAACCAGCCGTGATGGTTTTGATGCAGCACTGTTTTACGATTGGCGTTATTTAGATAATGGCGAGCCAAACCCTGAATTTATTTTAAACCGTCCTTGTTACCAAGGCGCGCAAATATTATTAACCCGCGATAATTTTGGCTGTGGCTCATCACGCGAGCACGCACCATGGGCATTAAAGCAATATGGGTTTGAAGTGATTTTAGCTGAAAGCTTTGCTGATATTTTCTTTAATAACTGTGGTAACAATCAAATGCTTGCTATTGCATTGCCAGCGCAAACGCTGGAAGAGTTATTTGTGTTAAGTGAGCAGCACGACGATATTCACATTGATGTGGATCTTGAAAACCAAGTGCTTACCAGCAATAAGTTTGCGCCAATTCGCTTTGATATTCGCAAAGACGTGAAAGAGCGTTTATTAAGTGGCTTAGATTTTATTGGTGTAACCGAAACCCTCAATCCGCAAATTGATGCGTTTGAAGCAAAACTTGCCGCTGAGCGTCCTTGGCAGTGAATAATTTAAAAGATACTAGATAGTAAAACGCGGCATAAGCCGCGTTTTTTATTGCTGTCAGATGCTGTTCATCGTGATTACTGTCTTTGTGTTTGTTTAAACGCTAAGCTAATTTTTTACATGTTTAGGGATACATTATGAAATTATTAACAGCTGCAGCACTAATGCTTGCATCAACCGCTGCAATAGCACGCCCAGCACCTTTAGTATCAATTCCAAGCCATGATGGCTTTTTTGATAACATTGCTGCCCATTGTGGTAAAGCTTTTGAAGGTAAAGTAACGGTTGATAATGCCACAGGTCCGAGTTCATTTGCCGATAAAAAATTAGTTATGCATGTGCGTAAGTGTAATGAACGTGAGCTACAAGTGCCGTTTCATGTGGGTGATGATGCCTCACGTACGTGGATCATTACTAAAACAGGCAGTGGGTTGAGTTTAAAGCACGATCACCGCCATCAAGATGGCAGCGATGATGTGTCTACTATGTATGGTGGTCATACGCTTGATGCGGGTTTTGCCAACATGCAGTCATTCCCTGCTGATCAGTATTCAAAAGAGTTATTTGTTAGCCAAGGCATACCACAATCGGTTGGCAATACATGGCAAATGTATATTTACCCTGAAAAGTTCACTTACCGACTCATTCGCCAAGGTCGCGAATTCCGCGTTGATTTTGATTTAACTAAGCCTATCACAACACCGGCTGCACCATGGGGATATGGTGTTAACTAATCTTTTTTTATATTAAAACCACTGGCTGTTTTAACGCTCAGTGGTTTTATGGAAGCATAACGAGGTGTTATTTCTTTGAGGTTTTTTCTGCAGGCATTTCACACTGCACAAATACACTCAGTGGTGGCTGATAAGCGCGTGGTTTAGTTGGAAAACGTTCATACTCTTGCACCCCTTCGGTTACTTTTAACATAAAAGGGTTATCGCGACATAAGCGGTTAGCGTGGCGCAATAAAAACACACTTTGGTTTTTAAAATGTGGGTAGTCATCAGATTGGATCTCTAGATGATAGTTGTTAGTGTCTATTTGAGTTTGTTTGTAATGCACCTTTTCATCAAAGTCATATAGCCGCTGCATTTCAGTTTGTTCTGCCGACACATTCAAACATGCTGTTAAAAACACCCAGCTAATACTTCCATATAGATAATGATTAGCTTTTCTACTCATAAACCTTTAACTCCATCTTGATATTGGGTAGTGTGATCAGCATATCTATTACACCCGTTATTATATAAGTCTAACACCCAAAAAGGGGAAATGTGATGTTCAAGCAAATTAAACAGCTTTTTTCGAGTATTGATCAGCAAGATTATGATATTGAACAACATGATTTAAAAACAGCGGTTGCAGCGTTATTAATTGAAGTAATGCGAGCGGATAACGATTTACAGGCAGATGAACAACATACGCTAAGTCTGACATTAAAAAAATATTTTGATTTAACTGATGAAGCAGTAGATGAGTTAACCGAACAAGCAAGCTCAAGTTTAGATGATGCCATTGATTATTTTCAATTTTCTAAGCAAATTAATAATCAATGCAGTGCACAGCAACGTATTGATATAGTTGAGCTACTTTGGCGCTTGGCGTACGCGGATGGTGAACTTGATCCTCAAGAAGAGTACGTTATTCGTCGTGTTGCAAACTTGTTGTATGTTACCCATGAAGACTTTATTGCTGCAAAGCTTGCAGCAATAAAGTTATAGCCGCTGCTTATTTTAGCTTACTCGCTACGCTAACTAACTGCTGTGCAAGGCCGGCCACTTTTTCAGCGGTAGCGGGGTCGTTAATACGGCCATTTTCGTCTAATAAAGTATGAATAGCCGGTACTGCCAGTTGGTTAGCTAATACTAAGCTGCCAATGCCAGATAAAATATCACGCACGTGATTCAACCCACGTAAGCCGCCAAGTCCACCCGGTGATGCTGCATATAAAGCGGTTACTTTATTTGCAAATGCAGGCTCTGCACCTTGTTCGGTGCGCGACGCCCAATCAATGGCATTTTTTAACACTGCGGTGATAGAACCATTATATTCTGGGCTGGCCAGTAAAATACCATCTGCTGTGCGCAGCTTGTCTTTTAATTGTTGTACGCCGGCCGGTGTGCCTTGTGCTTCTAAATCTTCATCAAACATAGGTATGGCTAAGTCTGCGAGTTTGATCACTTCCACTTCAGCGCCACTTTCTAGTGCAAAACGAGCTGCTTCATTAATAAGTTTTTGATTAAAGCTGTCTTTACGTAAGCTACCTGCTAGGGCAATAATTTTTGGTGTAGTCATGAGCTGATCCTAATGTTGATTGTGTACAGCAGTGACTTTAACAAATAATTGCTTGCAGAAAAGCCAAATAAACGCAAAACTTGTGTGCGTATATGCACAATTTAAAAAGTGGTTACTATGGCAATTCAATTTGATGATTGGCAAGATCTTAAGGTTGCTTATGAGGTGGCGCGTTTAGGCACTTTAACTGCAGCTGCCGAAGCACTAGATATTCATCACAGTACGGTGCTCAGGCGAATAAATAACTTAGAGAAAAGCTTAGATGCGCGATTATTCCACCGACATGCTCGTGGCTACAAAGTCACAGAGATTGGCGCTAAGTTATTTACCACAGCACAAGCAATTAATGGTGAGCTAGAACGCTTACACAGTGACATAATTGCAGCAGATAGTACCTTACAAGGTAGCTTGTTACTTACCACTGTGAGTGGTTTTATAGATGTATTAAGTGAGGTATGTGAGCAGTTTCAGACCTTGCATCCGCAAGTGCAATTACAAGTGATTATGGATCAAAAGCGTTTGCGCTTAGACCATGGCCAAGCACATATCGCTGTAAGAGCAGGGCCCAGGCCGGATGAAGGTGATTATATTGCTCAGCATTTAGCGGCACTCTCGTCAGGATTTTATGCTTCAAAACATTACATAAATCGTTATGGCTTGCCACAAACGTTAGCACAACTCTCGGTGCATAATTTTGTATCAGGAGTCGCGGGTTATAATGGCAAAGTGCCTTATTTTGCGTGGGTTGATGAAAATATTCCCTCGTCGCAAGTTAAACTTAGAGTATCAGAAACCTCAGAGGCTACTCGCGCCATCGTTAAGGGGCTAGGGATTGGCGGATTACAACATGATGTTGCAGCGCAATACTCTGATTTAGTGCCTGTATTACCTAACGAACTAAGTTGGCCTACTGACTTATGGTTAGTGACGCACCATTTAGTGCATCGTACTGCGAAAGTGCAAGCGTTTAGTCAGTTATTAAAAACCTATTTTAAGCAGCGTAAATTAAGTTAAAAAAGCTACAACGACTTTTTTATAGAAATACCCAAGCGCTTGGCTAGCCGCGTTAAGTTAGCGCGGTCGACCTGTAAACTTCGCGCTGTGCTTGCCCAGTTATAATTATGTTGTTTAAGTTGCTGTATAATAAGCTGCTGAGTGTAAGTATCGGTGGCTTGTTTTAACGAAATGTTGTTTGTTAAAGGTGTGGTTGCAAGCTGGTTTGAGTGTTCAAGATCTAAGGTGTTAATAGCGCTTAAATTTAGCTCGCAATGCTCTGGCTCAATAGTAATAATTGGCTGCTGCCATTGATGCTGTTTAGCTTTTAATGCGGCGCGATTAATAACATGTTCCAGCTCTCTTACATTGCCAGGCCAGTCATATTTTTTTAGCAGTAATTGCGTTTCAATGCTGAGTTTTAGCTGTTTAATCGCAAGCTTGCGAGCTGTTTTTTCCAAAAAATAACCGGCTAATAAAATAACATCTTCATCACGGGCTTTTAAAGGCGCTACGCTTAACGGGTACACACTTAGGCGATGATATAAGTCGGCGCGAAATCGCCCCTGTTCTACTTCGTGTTTCAAGTCACGGTTAGTGGCTGCAATCACTCTAACATCAACATATTTAAGTTCGTCTTCACCAACGGTTTGTACTTCGCCACTTTGCAGTACCCGTAATAATTTACTTTGCATTGCCAGTGGTAGCTCGCCTATTTCATCCAAAAATAAGGTACCGCCATCGGCTAATTGAAACTTACCTTGGCGAGCATTTTGTGCCCCCGTAAAGGCGCCTTTTGCATGGCCAAAAAATTCACTTTCGGCGAGGTTTTCAGGCAGTGATGCACAATTTAAATGGATCAATGGCTGATCTTTGCGTGCTGAATGCAAGTGAATATTA
Organism: Pseudoalteromonas sp. 11L1; assembly: GCF_055397545.1. The sequence continues at coordinate 920,735 of NZ_AP041141.1, forward strand.
CGCGCCACCAACTCTTTGCCGACCCCAGTATCACCTAAAATTAATACACTAAAATTAGAGGCTGCAACCAGCTTTATTTCGTTTTTAAGGGTTTGTATTACTGGGCTTTGGCCAATAATTTCACCACCATCACGCTTGAGCGCCTCACGGTTTAACTCTTGTACTAATTCACTTGAGTGCTGGGCATGTTGTTTGTAATGGGCAAGCTCTAGGGCTGTTTTAAAGTGCGCACTGCACAAGGTTTGTAAGGTATTAAGCGTATCAGCGGTAATGCCGTCAAACGCATCAGCGTTTAGGCTATCAAAGGTCAAAATACCAAGCAGCGAATCTTTATCATAAAGCGGTAACCCTAAGCAGGCATGCACTGGAATATCACCCGTTTTAGCTAGTAGTAAGCCGTCATATGGGTCTGGGAGCGGGCAGTCATGTGCAAATTGCAGTGCCAAGCGGTGATTACAAATAGCATCAAGGCGAGGATGCTCTGCAATGTTAAAGCGCCTGCCTAAGCTATCAGGCATTAAACCTTTAATCGCTAAAGGCTTTAATTGCTCGCCTTGGCGAATTAACAAAGCGCTAGCATCACTTGGAATAACACGTTCAACTGTGGCTAAGAGCTGCTCAAAACTGTGGGCATGTAAGGTGCTTTGTGCAAGCTCCAAGGCAACTTGAGTCAGGTTGAATTGCTGGTTCATGTCAAAATGACCTGTTAGTGTATTTAATTGGTTTTTATAGTAGGTCATAAAGACTCTTTTTGTAAAGTGAAATTAAATAATGCATTGAATTTAAAGTGTTTATTTAATTGGCATGGTCTGTGTAATAACAAAATAACGAAAGCAGTTATTGGGGTTGTTATGAGCAGTATTTTTTTAGGACAGGTTAATTATTCAGTGAAGTCTAATTCTCTGTATTACCGTTTGCTATCTCATGCAAATAAGATGCTATGTATTAGCGTATTTGGGGTGTTGATTACGTTGTTAATAAGTTATCCCTATGCAGGCTACTTTTCTATACCGGTACAAATTTTTGCACACATTAGCACGATTGTCCTCGCGGCGATTGTCAAAGTGAGTTACGTACTGCGCTGTGTGGCGCAGCATGGACTGGGGCAGGAGGTGCGCTAATGAAGCCCATAAACTTAGCCGAACCTATGCCAGCGCAGGTCGCATTTCATCAGGTATCACAATGGTCATTATGGATGTTGGCATTTAGACCCTTTTTTTTAGCTGGTGGATCACTAGCGTGTTTATCTGTGGGTTATTGGTTACTTATTTTAAGTGGCGATGCACAGTGGTATTTAGTTATGCCTGCTAATTTGTGGCATGCACATGAAATGTTATTTGGTTTTGCGGGCGTGGTTGTGGCTGGCTTTTTACTTACTGCAGCACAAACATGGACCGGTGTTGCAAGTATTAACGGTAAACCATTGATGTGGCTTAGCCTAATATGGCTTAGTGCACGGCTTAGTTTTTTTGTAGTTGTGCCTAGCATTGATCAGTTTAATGTTTATGCGGTACTGATTTTACAAGTTGTTTGGTGGCTCTCGGTAATCATAGTGTTAGCCAGCATGTTGATAAAAGCGAGCAGTAAACGCAACTACTTGTTTTTATTTATTCTTTCATTTTTATGTACGCTCAATATGTTGTATTTAATACTAGTGCTAAAAAACCAAACGCAGCTAGCGCTGGCGATGGTTGATACCGCAGTACTGGTTATAAGCTTGTTGGTGGGGGTTGTAGCTGGGCGTGTATTACCCTTTTTTACTGCCAAAGGGCTGGGCTTATCTAAGCAGGTACGCACACCAAACATAGATAAAGCTATTTTATACTTATCGGTATTGGCGATAGCATTATTTTTTATTAGTAAATTATTTTGCACTGTAATTAACCCGGCACTAGTTGTGATGAGTGCAGCGTTTTTGCATTTAGTTCGCGGTGTTTGCTGGTGGAACAAGCAAGTCCTAAAAGTCCCATTATTATGGTCGTTACACTTTGCGTATTTAGCTTTAGGTATAGGTTTAATGTTAGTGGCAATCAGTTTTTATAGCAGTGCAATACTGTTTAAAGACGCTCTGCATTTTATCACTATTGGTGGTATCGGCATGATGATTTTAGCCATGATGACACGGGTATCACTAGGACATACCGGTCGCTCACTTAGTATTCCTGGTTTTATGAATCTTGCATTTGTATTGGTGTTTAGTGCCGCAATTATTCGTGCTTTTCTCCCGTCTTTTATTGGGCCACACCTAGCTTGGCAGATCAGTGCTGTGCTTTGGTTACTGGCCTTTTTATTATTTTTAATTCACTGCACTCCTATATTAACGCGGCGTCGTGTTGATGGGCGTCGTGGTTAGTTCACCCATAGGAAACCAAAATGTTATCTGAAAAAACTATTGAGATTGTAAAAAGTACAGCTCCATTACTTGCAGAAGCGGGCACAGCCGTCACCGATCATTTTTATAAGCGCATGTTTAGCCATAACCCGGAACTTAAACATATTTTTAATATGACTAACCAAGAAACGGGTCGTCAGCAATTTGCATTATTTAATGCCTTGGCTGCGTATGCGCAAAATATTGATAATTTAGCCGTGTTAAAAGAGGCATTAGCTAGAATTAACCATAAGCATACCAGCTTGAATATTTTACCCGAACACTACCCTATTGTAGGGGCGCATTTGATCGGCACACTTAAAGAGCTTATTCCTGATCAGTTTACAGCTGATGTTGAATACGCATGGCGAGAAGCTTATAACCTACTGGCTGATATTTGTATTACCGAAGAAGCAGCGTTGTATACACACAGTAAAAATAATCATGGTGGCTGGGTAGGTACACGGAAGTTTGAAATTACTCATAAACATGTTGAGTCTGAATTTGTAACCAGCTTTATCCTCACACCTTTAGACGGCAAAGCTGTTATTTCCCACAAGCCAGGACAATATCTTGGCATTAAAGTTAAGCCTGAGGGGGCAGAATATGAAGAGATCCGCCAGTATTCTATTTCGCAAAAGAGCAATGCTAAAAACTATCGTATTAGCGTTAAAAAAGAGTGCCAACCACAGCCTGGCGTGGTGTCTAACTATTTACACTCACTAGAGCAGGGCGCACGAGTAGAGCTATACCCACCAGCAGGTGATTTCTTTTTGAAAGATGCAACAAGCCCCGTTGTGCTTATTTCTGCAGGTGTTGGCCAAACCCCAATGATGGCTATGCTGCAAACGCTATTGAGCGACAATACTAATCAAGCGATTAGTTACTTACACGCGTGTGAAAATAGCTTGGAGTATTCATTTAAAGACTACCTAGCTCAGCAAACGGCTATGCATCCACAACTAAAAACCTTAACCTGGTTTAATCAAGGTGGTGGGGGATGTGATTACACAGGTCTTATGGATTTATCTGTGCTTGAAGCATCACTGCCTATTAGCGAAGGGGCATTTTATTTGTGTGGACCAGCTTCATTTATGGCTTATGTAAAAGGCCAACTACTTGACTTAGGTGTACAGAGCTCGAATATTCATTACGAAATATTTGGACCACACCAAGCATTATAAACATAAGTTACAGCTTTTTACTGTCGGTTTTTGCGGCATAAGCTTGTTGTTGCCACGCATTAAATAGCTTTTGTTGTTGATTTGATATTTTTAAACCATAAGTTTTTTGCATGTAAGCGTATGCATCGGCAATACGTTTACGTGCATAAACCGGAGGCTCTATAACGCGTTGTTTAAAATTAACCTTAACCTCACAGCGACCATATTGATTAGCATTTTGGGCTAACATGCCAAAGCGATAGTTTGAACGATCAGCGTTAATTTCACCGATTGCGGGAGCTAAATTGTTAATATCAGCTTCCATCATGCGAAACTTTGCACTTACTTTACGGCAATTTTTACGTCCACCATCTTGCCAGCATTGTAACTGATGACCGAACTCCCAAGCGGGTACAATATGTTCCCATTCTATTCGCAGAGCGCGTTGGTTCACGTTACCTGAACGGGTAAATGTGTTGCGTGGCACATAACCACAATGGGTTGCATCGGGTACTAACTTTTTGCCTTTACGTTTTATGTCGCAACCACAATAGATACTTTTTGCATTGGTTGGTAAGGTTTTAATTAAGTGTTTTTTAGCACTGGAAAAACGAGTAAATTGCTCAGCATTAATAGTAAAGCTGATAACGCAAAGCAATAACGCAAAAATAAAATGCGGCATATCCTATCACTTTAGTGAACTACAGGAGCCGCGATTTTAAAGTGAATAATCTAAATGGTAAATCAGTTTTCAACCGAGTCCACTTAAAAACTCAGGATAGCTGACGTTTTCTTGTTCTGAATCGGATATTTTGCAGTAATAAAATAAAACCAGTAAAGCTAAAAAACACACTGCTGGCAGCAAAACTAATGAGTAACGGGTTGTTAAAATCCTCGCGCTCATCGTAATCCATAATATGTAGCATCCAAAAGAAGTCAAACACTCGCCAAATATCACTGCGAACAGTAATCACTTTACCTGTGTCTGATGACAAATAGAGGGTGGTGTTAAATGTATCGTTAAATTTCACTTGCCATATATTTGTTTTATAACCGCTTTCTCGTGGGCCTGTAGCTAATAAAGCAGCGCTTACTCGTTGAGCATTAATAAGTAAGTGTGCGTGTGCATTAGCAATAATTTGCTGTCTATTAGGTGCTTTAAATGGTTGCCCAGTAATGCCATTAAAACTTTGTTGGCTACCGGCACTGGTTACAGTTATAAGTGGGGTGGATAAAAAATGCGTAAAGATTATTTTAGTCGGGTTGGTTACTTGGGATACGATATCATCAATTGATGCGATGTAATCATGGCTTTTAAAGGGGTTGGTTAGGGTGCGTGTTGCTAGGTGCTTACCATGTACTTTTTCAAGCGGAATAGCGCTCATAATTAAACCGCCAAGCAACCAAGCTAAAATTTGTAAACCTAATAAGTAGCCCAACCATTTATGAAGTTTACGTACTGGTTTAAATATTTTTTTCATAGGTGTTTATCTTATTACTTTTAATAAACATTTTACGCGAATGGTAGGCAGGGTGGGTGCGACAAAATGTCGCACTAGTGCATTCAAATTGAGTTTCAGCACAATAGTGCTAATAGTAAGCTGCAATAACACCCTAAAATAAGAGTATTAACTGATAAAGTGTCTATTTATAGGGTGTTGATTTGGTATAACGATAAAACTGCGTTAAAGTTTGCAAGGTAACCATTAGAGGATAAATACGAAACAATGTCGGAAATTCAATTTTTAAATGTAGATCTCGAGCTTGAGTCAAAGCAAGATATTAGCGTATTAGTTGCTGATTTAAAAAAGGTCGCAACCATTTTACATTATGATAAAGACGAATACCGCCAACTGGCACGCATCGAAGTAGCTGGTGAAATAACCACACCCGATAAAGCAATTAATCATTTATGTGAGCTAATTGAGTCGTGTTCACGCAATGCATTAAAGCAATGGTTAAGTTGTTCTCGTAGAACCTTTGATATGGGGTTTGAGTCGGGTACGTCGCCAAAATGTTTTAATCAGGCCCTACATGCAGATACCTTGTTACGCATATCTGCAATTGGCGCAGGCATAGAAGTTACTATTTACCCTCTGGAAAAGTAATTTAACCTTTTCGTTCGACTACGGCTGCGGTCATTCTTGATACGCAGCAAAGCTCATTGCGGCTATTGGTTATTTTAATATCCCAAACCGAGCTGCGTTTACCAATATGATAAGCTTTTGCGGTAGCCGTTAATGTGCCGTTGCGTGACGCTTTTAAGTGACTGGCGCTGATCTCTTGCCCAACACAATAAAATCGACTGAAATCAACTACAAAGTTAGCGGCATAACTTGCTACGGTTTCAGCAAGGACCACATTGGCACCACCATGCACTATACCCATAGGGTTATGATGCTCTGGAATTGCCGGCATAGTGGCGACTAAGTAGTCATCTCCAATTTCACTGATTTCAATTCCCATGGTCTTCATGAGCGTGCCTTGGCCAGTGATCCCTTGATCTAATTGCTTACAAAACTCTAATGTAATTGGTTGATGCCAAATGCTCATACTCGCTCCTAAAAGAATGTTTAAAAATATAAAATTGAGCTCATATTAAGGTGAAATTTAAATCTTGTCGTGAGTGATAGCAAATAAATTTTTTTTAGCTTAATTTAAGCAGGTCGCCATACTACGACGCCTGCTTATGTAGCTTGCTTATTATTGGTAACTAGCGACCAGTTCTACATTATTATAAGCATCAAAGCCTTTGAGCATGACAGAGTAATTTCCACTGCGAGTATCACTGCAGCTCTCATTATTGCCATTTCTATATGGGCGACAATCAAAATTATTTGTGGATGCCGTTTCGTTAAATTTTACATATATATCAGCATCACCACTACCACCTGATGTTCTAAAAGTAACTTGTGTTGCTTCACTTGGTACTGCAAATGTAAATAACTTTTCGCTATTCTTTGCACCATTAACCATAATAGCTTGATTATTTTGGAGCACATTGTCACCAGGAATTGGGGGGGTTGAAGATCTAAAGTTTGCAATAATAGGGTTAGTTAAGTTTAACACTCTGGCATTGTCATGTTCTGCCGAAGTCCCCATTACATCTCCATTGTATGATTTATTAGGGTTCGACCAGTAATTAATACGTGTACAATTACCTGGACAATTATATGCCATCACTGAGCGCCATTGCGATTGAGGTTGCTGGTAACCATGTCCAAATGAATAAGGAGTTGTTGAAGGATCGTTTTCTGGATTATGGCGAGCGCCTTGTAAGTGTCCAATCTCATGACCAAAGGAGTAGTAGCCTGTCGCACAATCATAATCGACCATAGCAAAAGCGCTTTGAGCATTAGCGCCAATGGCTTTGGCCTGGCCACAGTAACCATTGACATCATTTACTAATATAACTACATCTGCACCGAATTGATCGCGTAATGTATGTGCTTCATCCATATAACCGTCGTTTTTAGCTGCTAAACGATTTAAATCAGTACTTGAGTTTGCAGCTTCAGTATAATTAATTTGGCTCATGTGGGCTATGCTAACAACTGCGTTGACGCCTGAGTTTTGATAACCTTGGTTGGTTTCAACAATCGCAAGATCAATTAAGCTATTTATATCCCCTGATTTTTGAGCTGCTGCTGGGGTATATAAAACTAATAAACTAATATTACTTTGTGTTTCGTTAGCCATTACCGATTGAGTGTTTTGAGCTGTTAAAATTTGTTCACTCATAAACTCCAAGTTATTAGACTGTTTATAGTCGGGAGCATGTTCAGCTGGCTGCTTTTGGGGATCTAATTCAATGAAATTATGACCAGAGTGCTTATTTGGTTGTAATTTATATATCTGTTCACCTACTTTTACAGTACCCGAAATGCCTTTTGCAGATTTAATAAGTGTTATTTCGTCATCTTCTAAACTTTTACCAATCCAAATTAAGCTTCCCGTTGCTGACAAACTTGTTGAACTTTTTATAAATTCAATGTCGTTACCTTTAACAGGTAAAAGAAAGGTATTTGTGCTATTTGTGAGCTCAAAAAGAGGCTGGCCAAACTGTAATTGATTACTTGTTTGTGTGGCCACGCTTTGTGACTCATTAATATATTGCACTTCAAAAAGCGGAACTTGAGCTTGTGTATAGCCGCTGAATAGGAGTCCAATAAATAAAGGTGAGTATTTTTTCATTTCATAGTCCTTTTATATTTGTTTTGTCCACATAAAGTGTACACGGTAATATTCTTATTTCAATTAATTAACATTACCACTCATTAAAACTAACCATTGTTGTAAATTTTAAGATACATTTTTTATTTTTACTGTTGATGGGTTGCTTTAATCAGTGCAAAAATAATTTTTAGGAGTTAAGAGCGGGTTATATTCTTAGTGCGATAAGCTAATTATTATCAGTGGAGCTAACTTAATTTATATTTGCGATTTTAAAATAACTGTATATACTCACAGTTAATTGTACTGTATGGAAAACCAGTTGTATGCGACCATTAACGAAACGCCAAGCGCAAATACTCGAACTTATCAAAGTGTTTATTAAAGATACTGGTATGCCTCCTACACGTGCCGAAATTGCACAAACACTGGGTTTTAAAAGTGCAAATGCTGCAGAAGAACATTTAAAAGCACTGGCTAAAAAAGGTGTGATTAAAATGAAGCCGGGCGCGAGTCGGGGCATTCAGCTTGTTGAAGAAGAAGAGCCAGAGCAACTGGGCTTACCTTTAATTGGTCGAGTTGCTGCGGGTGAGCCAATATTGGCGCAACAGCATGTAGAAAGCCACTGTAAAATTGACCCTTTAATGTTTAAACCTGCGGCTGATTTTTTACTGCGCGTTAACGGCATGAGTATGAAAGATATTGGCATTATGGATGGCGACTTACTCGCTGTACATAAAACTCAAGTAGCTGAAAATGGTCAGGTTGTTGTTGCTCGAGTGGATGATGATGTTACGGTTAAACGTCTAGAAAAAGCCGGCAGAAAAGTATTACTGCATGCTGAAAATGACGAGTTTTCAGCTATTGAAGTAGACTTGGAAAATGAATCTTTCAATATTGAAGGTTTAGCGGTGGGTGTTATTCGTAACGCTGATTGGATGTGATAGTTAAGCATAACCTAGCGCTTAATATTGATTAGGCGCTGTTTTTACATGCATTATTTTTGTACGATATTGCTTGTGAATCGCTTTTTGTTATTTTTAAAAATCGCTAAATATTATTATAAATAAACAAATTTATTTTAGGGTCTGTTGACCTTTCAAGGTTGAATTTGCAGCAGTCTGTTTGGTATTTAGGCAAGACAGAGCCTATGTGGTGATTCCCCATAAATAGGCGATAACGTAGCATCAATGCCAAACAGGCGCTGCCCGAAGGGTTCTGCATAGGGGCGATTTACTCTTTGTTGCTCGGTTTTGACTTAGCCCACTAGGTTACAAACTTCGCGCCGCGATTAAACCGCCCCTAGTTTGAACAAATTTTAATCCGAAAAGATCAACAGACCCTAGTTATTTTTAAATCATAAAACTTTATATTTTTTCCGCTGTTATTCAAGCTACCCCTTACCAACTCTGACTCTTAGATTAATTACCTTATTTGTGACTATTTTCTTTGCTGCACTTTTTTAAGTAACCTCTTGTTTATTTTTCATGCTCACCTTGCTTATTGTTTATTTTTTAACTAGTTATTAAAGAGCTGGAATAAAAATAACTCACAGCCTAATCGTTTTGAGCACACACATTTAGTAACTCCAGCACCCTTATAAAAAATAAAAATAACGAATGGGCGTTTAAGCCGTATGCCTCTTCGCTTTGCGTCAGCAATAGCATCAAAGGAGCCGTCACATGGGTAAGCTGAGTTCTTCCTTGTGGCTTATATTGTTAGTTTTTTCGCAAAATGTGCTTGCTAATAGCCAATATAATATGCGTAAAGGCGTAACTGATATAAGTAATAATGTATATCAACTGCACATGACCATATTTTTAATATGTTGTGTGATTGGGGTGATCGTGTTTGCCATTATGTTTTGGGCACTCATCCATCATCGCAAGTCTAAAGGGGCTGTCCCTGCCCAGTTTCATGAAAGTACCAAAGTAGAAATACTCTGGACTGCCATTCCTTTTGTCATCTTAATTGTTATGGCCATTCCTGCGACTAAAACGTTAATCGCCATGGAGGATGCCAGCAAAGCTGATATCACTATAAAAATTACTGGATCACAGTGGAAGTGGCATTACGAGTATATGGGGGAGGACGTTGAGTTTTATTCAATGTTAGCGACTCCTCAAAATGAAATAACGAATCTTGCCGATAAAAACCCGAATTATTTACTCGAAGTAGATAAGCCGCTGGTGCTACCGATTAACCAAAAAGTTCGTTTTTTAATGACTTCAGATGATGTAATTCACTCATGGTGGGTACCTGATTTTGCAGTTAAAAAAGATGCAAACCCTGGGTTTATTAACGAAACATGGACCAATATTAATGAAGTAGGTACTTACCGCGGACAGTGTGCAGAGCTGTGTGGTAAAGATCATGGCTTCATGCCTGTTGTGGTAGAAGCAAAAACAGAAGAAGACTTCAAAACGTGGTTGGCAGAAGCTAAACAAGCTAAACAAAAAGCGGCTGAAGCAGACGCTGCGTTATTAGATCAAGTGGTACCAAAAGAGGAGCTGATGGCTCTTGGTGAGCAAGTTTATATGGCGAGCTGTGCAGCGTGTCATCAACCTACAGGTTTAGGTTTGCCGGGTGTTTTTCCAGCACTTAAAGGCAGCCCAATAGTTATAGGTGATATCAAAGGTCATATCGATATCTTACTTCATGGTAAACCAGGTACAGCGATGCAGTCTTTCGCAAAGCAATTATCTATTAAGCAGATAGCAGCCGTTATTACTTATAAGCGTAACGTATGGGGTAATGACACCGGAGAGGTAATTCAACCAAGCGAAATACAAGCGGCACTGGATGCTGATGGGGAGGCTAAATAATGAGTAGCATTGCAGAACAACCTAATTCCAATGAGGCTCATCATGGCCATCAACCTGCAACAGGCTTTAAGCGCTGGTTATTTACAACCAACCATAAAGATATCGGAAGCTTATATTTAATTTTTTCTCTCACCATGTTTTTGATTGGTGGAGCAATGGCTATGGTTATTCGGGCTGAGTTATTTCAGCCGGGTTTACAATTGGTTGATCCTCACTTTTTTAATCAAATGACCACAGTACACGGTTTAATCATGGTGTTTGGTGCAGTAATGCCTGCATTTACTGGATTGGCAAACTGGATGATTCCGTTAATGATTGGTGCGCCAGATATGGCATTACCGAGAATGAACAACTGGAGCTTCTGGATTTTACCATTTGCGTTTTTGATTTTGTTAGCGTCATTGTTTATGCCTGGTGGTGGCCCTGCATTTGGGTGGACCTTTTACGCTCCGCTTTCCACCACTTATAGTAACGACAACACAGCAATGTTTGTATTTGCGGTACATATAATGGGTATCAGTTCGATTATGGGTGCCATTAATGTGGTGGTCACCATAGTGAATATGCGCGCTCCGGGTATGACATGGATGAAACTGCCGTTATTTGTGTGGACATGGCTGATCACGGCTTTTTTACTTATTGCAGTAATGCCGGTACTTGCTGGTGCAGTTACTATGGTACTCACCGATAAATACTTTGCGACCAGCTTCTTTGACGCCGCTGGTGGTGGCGATCCGGTAATGTTCCAGCATATATTTTGGTTTTTTGGTCATCCTGAAGTTTATATTATGATTTTGCCTGCCTTTGGCATTATCTCTACGATTGTTCCTACTTTTTCACGTAAAAAACTATTTGGTTATGCCTCTATGGTGTACGCCACTTCCTCGATTGCCTTGTTGAGCTTTATTGTGTGGGCGCATCATATGTTTACCACAGGTATGCCCGTGGCGGGTGAGTTGTTTTTTATGTACGCGACTATGTTGATATCGGTACCTACCGGCGTAAAAGTATTTAACTGGGTAGCAACTATGTGGCGTGGCTCTATTAGCTTTGAAGTGCCCATGCTGTTTAGTATCGCATTTATTGTGCTGTTTACTTTAGGTGGCTTTTCGGGATTGATGCTGGCGATCACACCTGCTGATTTTCAATATCACGACACCTACTTTGTAGTTGCACACTTCCATTATGTGCTGGTGACGGGCGCGGTATTTTCTATTATGGCGGGGGCTTATTATTGGCTACCAAAATGGACCGGAAATATGTTCAATATTACCTTGGCTAAATGGCACTTTTGGTTGTCTTTGGTAAGTGTAAATGTGCTGTTTTTCCCAATGCATTTTGTGGGGTTAGCCGGTATGCCACGTCGAATTCCAGATTATGCACTGCAGTTTGCTGACTTTAACGCCATTATTAGTATAGGTGGGTTTGCCTTTGGTTTATCGCAATTACTGTTCGTTGTTGTTGTGTATAAATGTGCAAAAGGGGGCGATAAAGTGCCTGCAAAAGTTTGGGATGGGGCAGAAGGGCTTGAATGGGACGTTGATTCACCTGCGCCATATCATACGTTCTCAACGCCGCCGGACATTAAATAATGACTCACTTGCCGTTATTAAAAAAGCTGGTGATTATTTGCATTGCAATGTTTGCTTTTGCATTTGCCATGGTGCCTTTATATGACGTGTTTTGCGATATAACCGGGCTTAATGGTAAGCCCTCGTTAGAGCAAGCACAGCAAAGTACCTTGGTTAATGAGAATAGAGAAGTCAGCGTTAGTTTTACCACGCATGCCCAAAGTGGTGCGCCTTTTGAGGTTAAATCTAAAGAATACAGTGTAGATGTAAAACCAGGGGCTATGCGTGAGGTTATGTTTAGCGCTAAAAACAACAGTAATGAAGACAAAGTGATGCAAGCGATACCTTCGGTAGCGCCGGGTAAAGCGGCTAAGTATTTACACAAAATAGCGTGTTTTTGCTTTGACCAGCAACCTTTGAAGGCTGGCGAGGAGTTAGAGTTTAAATTACTTTTTTATGTTGATACTGAGTTACCTAGTGATGTGGAGGAGTTAACTCTGTCTTATACCGTATTTGATATTAGCGAGAAGTTAGTAGCCAGTAATAACTAGCTTATAAAACTAGTGAAAAACTAGGAGCAAATGAAATGAATCAAAAATATGAACATTATTACGTACCTGATCAAAGCCCATGGCCAATAGTTGGCGCGGTGGCGCTATTTTTTATTGCGGTAGGGGCAGCCTTAACAGTTATGGATATGGGTAAAGAGGGAGGCAGTGGTGTTTACTTACTGTATGTGGGTATTGCCGTATTGCTTTATATGCTGTTTAGCTGGTTTAAAAATGTGATTGAAGAGTCGCATCAAGGTTTATATTCTGCACAAATGGATCGCTCATTTAGACAAGGTATGAGCTGGTTTATTTTTTCAGAAGTCATGTTTTTTATGGCCTTTTTTGGGGCCCTTTTTTATGCCCGCATGTTTTCTGTGCCTTGGCTTGGAGGCGCCGATAACAACGCCATGACTAACGAAGTGTTATGGCCTACTTTTGAGGCTGTGTGGCCATTGTTAAATACCCCAGGGGGCACCTCTACGCAAGCGATGGGCTGGCAAGGGTTACCACTGATAAATACCCTTATTTTATTAGCGTCGTCGGTAACTCTGCATTTTGCTCATGTAGCGATGGAAAATAACAAACGTACTCCACTTAAGGTGTTTTTAGGCGTAACTATTTTGCTGGGAGTATGCTTTTTAGGGCTCCAAGTAGAAGAATATATTTATGCTTATAATGACCTTAATTTAACCCTTGATGCGGGAATTTACGGTAATACCTTCTTTTTGCTAACCGGTTTTCACGGTATGCATGTCACCTTAGGTACCATTATTTTATTAATCGTTTTCCTACGGATTTTAAAAGGCCACTTTACAAAAAATAAGCACTTCGCGTTTCAAGCTGCGGCGTGGTACTGGCATTTTGTTGATGTTGTTTGGCTATGTTTGTTTGTTTTTGTATATGTACTGTAGTGGGCAAAGGTGATTGATTGGCCGTAATAAAACCAAGTTTTAGTGCGGCAATTACCATCACTAATACCACAACAGAAAATAACACCCGACGCCCTAAAAAGTGAGACATGGGGCGTCCATTGGTTTTTCCCGACACCATAATAAATAAAGCACGAAATAAATTAAACAATATAAATAATAACAGTAGAACAATAATAATTTTAATAATCACTGGGTTTATCCTTATGCAGTTAGTTGTATTTAACAAACAAAAGCTTAGCTCAATAATCACAGTTTGCCTGATTGTTATTGTGGTATTAGTTTGTGTGCGTTTAGGGTTTTGGCAATTACAACGCGCAGATCAAAAGCAACAACAGCTTAATGCCATTGAAAATATTCAGCAGCAAGGAGTTATGAGCTGGGCACAGTTGCAACAGCTGCCAAAAGAGTGGAATAAAACCGGGGTATTAGTTTCTTTGAGTGGTTATTTTGATACCAATAATTATTGGCTGCTCGATAACCAAATTTATAATGGTCAGGTTGGATACGACTTACTGACATTATTAAAATTACCTGATGAGTCGCGCTTTTTATTAGTTAATTTAGGTTGGGTAAAAGCTGGCCGCTCAAGAGAAGCCCTACCAAACGTGACAATACCTAGTGGTAAATTTACGTTAACGACACAAATTAAAGAAGATAATTTAAGTGGCTTTACCTTAGCTAATAGTAATACTCAATCAGATTTAGCTAAACGAATTCAAATCATTGATCTGCAAGCTCTCAGTAGCCAATCCCAGCGACCTTTAGTGGATTATATGGCCTATCGCCAAGGCGACGAAGATGAGATTGCAGCCCCCCATTATGAAGCTGTTGTGATGAGTCCAGAAAAGCATTATGCCTACTCAGTACAGTGGTTTTTAATTGCAATTGCCTGTGTGGTAGTTGCTATTTTTGCAAGCAAGAAGAGGATAGATAATGAAAAATAAACCCCTGTTGCTCTTTGTAGTATGCTGCGCTATCCCTTTAGTGCTGGCTTACAGCGCGTTAAAACTTGATTGGCTACCTACAGCAATTACTAACCATGGTGAATTTTTAGAGCGTGAAATTAAGCTAGACAATTGGCAGCAGCATAATCCAAAGCAATGGACCATTGCTTTAAATTATTCAGCACAATGCGAAGAGCCTTGCTCGGAGCAGCTCGCTGCTTTAGATAATTTATATGTTGCCCTTGGCAAAAATCAACACAAAGTAGATATGGCGATAATGGGGAAACCCAAAGCTGCGAAGCCGCATTGGCATATGATTGCTGAACAACAGCAATTAAAACCCGCGAGTTTATATTTAATCGACCATATGGGACTGATTGTGCTGGAATATCCATTTAATCCTCAACCACAAGAAAACCGTTTGATACAAAAGGGATTATTGAAAGATCTAAAAAAATTACTTAATTACTCTCGTTCAAGCTAAGTAGAGGCTGCTATGTATAAAAACTATAAAAATTTGGTATTAGCAACGAGTTTATTCGCATTAGTTGTGGTAGCTCTAGGCGCATATACGCGGTTAAGTGACGCAGGACTTGGTTGCCCCGATTGGCCTGGTTGTTATGGCTTTTTAACCGTACCAAAACATGAAGCTGAGATTGCGCATGCGATTCAAAGCTACCCCGATATGATATTTGAAACAGCAAAGGCATGGAAAGAAATGATTCATCGCTATTTTGCTGGCACGCTCGGAGTATTAATTTTAGTGTTGTTTATTTTGGCTTTTGTAAAACGCCAGTATCCAACTACGCCTGTAAAATTACCGATGCTACTGCTTTTGCTTGTTATTTTTCAGGCCGCGCTAGGTATGTGGACGGTGACTATGAACCTGCAGCCGCTAATTGTGATGGGGCATTTACTCGGAGGATTTAGCATTTTGGCGTTATTAACGTTGTTGTACTTAAGGCTGACCAGTCAGCCTATTACGGGTGGGGACGCAGGTGCAAAACCTCACTTTAAACTAAGCTTGGTGGCGCTCACGGTACTTATTTTACAAATCGCCTTAGGTGGCTGGTTAGCGGCTAATTATGCCGCGCCACATTGTAATGGTTTGCCGCTATGTAGTTATGCTCAGCCATTTTCGCTCAGTAGTGTTTTTCAGTTACCGTTAGAGCACAGTAATTATGAGTTTGGTGTGTTGTCACAACAAGCGCGTATGTCTATTCATTTACTGCATCGTATGTGGGCACTAGTCACTTGTATTGTGTTGGCGCTTGTTATGTGGCGTATATATAGCCATGCCTATTCACAAAAAATTAAAAGCTGCACAGTAAGTGTATTGGTAGCATTATTTTGCCAGATAGCGTTGGGGTTAGCAGTTGTATATTTTCACTTCCCAATTAGTGTTGCGCTGGCGCATAACTTAATGGCTGCCATACTGTTATTAACTATGGTTAGGTTATGTTATTACCTAAAAGTACGTACTTAAAGGGGAATCGTTATGGCACTTACAATTAACAAAAAAGCAATGCAGCCCGTTTATAGCGCATCGTTATTGACTAAAAGTTATCATTTAATCCAAGATTATTTGGCAATCAGCAAATTTAAAGTAGTGGCTATGCTGGTGTTAACGGCATGGGTGGGCTTGGCTCTCGCCCCTGATGTTGGCAGAGGCATTGGGGTTCAGTTCATAAGTTTATTAGGGATTGGCTTACTCTCTGCGGCAGCTGCCGTTATCAATCATGTGGTTGATAGTGAAATTGATAGTAAAATGGCACGTACACGCCACCGCCCAGTCGCCAAAGGACGCTTAAGTAAATTACACGCATTGAGTTTTGCTGCTGTTATTGGCGTGGCAGGGTTTATTATGTTGATGTTGTGGGCAAATACACTCACTGCCATACTTACTTTATTTGCACTTGTAGGTTACGCATTTATTTATACGTCGTTTTTAAAACGCGCCACGCCACAAAATATAGTGATTGGTGGTTTGGCTGGCGCCATGCCTCCTTTACTTGGTTGGGTGTCTGAAACCAATCAAATGGCAGCCGCTCCTTGGTTGTTGGTTATGATTATATTCACATGGACTCCTCCGCACTTCTGGGCGTTAGCCATCGCGCGCAAAAGTGATTACGAACGCGCTAAAATCCCTATGTTACCTGTGACCCATGGAATCGAATTTTGTAAAACCTGTGTGCTCGCATACTCAGTGCTATTAGCCATTGTGTGCGTACTCCCTTATTTGATAGGTATGTCGGGGCTTATTTATTTAAGCGGGGCATGTATCCTCAATGTGGTATTTATATACAAAGCAATTAACTTAAAATTTGCCGCTAAAGAAGACACCGCAATGGATTTATTTCGTTTTTCGATTGTTCATTTAATGATACTCTTTGTTATCTTATTTATAGATAAATGGCTAGTTATATGAAGCAGTTATGGTGTGGGTTAATTGTTTTTTCGGTGCTTTTTTTATCGGCATGTGGTGATAAAAAAAGTTTACAGGATCTTGATGCATTAGTGTACGAAACAGCAAAACCGTTATCTGATTTTTCGTTGAATGATCAACAGGGGGAGTTAGTAACCAAACAGCAGTTTTTGGGTCAATGGAACTTAGTTTTTCTAGGCTACACAAGCTGCCCTGATATTTGTCCAATGACGCTTGCTAAGCTCAACAATGTCTATAAAAACTTACAAGCTAATTATCCCCTGCAGGTGTGGTTTATATCTGTTGATCCTAAACGAGATATTGCTCAAAGGCGTAAAGAGTACATAGATTATTTTAACCCTGACTTTTTAGCTGTATCTGGGGAGCATAAAGACCTATTTCCATTTGTACGTGAGTTGGGATTAATTTATGCAATTAGTGATAGTGATGAATCTGACTACGCGGTGGATCATAGTGCATCGGTTGCACTTGTTGATGGCAGTGGCGCACTAAGAGCTATTTTTAAGCCTGAATTTAAACAAGGAGATGTGCCTTTGGTTAATACTACAAAATTAACGGCAGAATTTATTGAAATTGCAGATTTTTACAAAAACTAGCTTTTAATGACTTAACGATTTTAGAGGGGCTTTGTGCCCCTTTTTACGTTTTTTAACAGCTAATTTTAATTAATTGGTTATTTTTTGGTTGTTTTTATGGCGTTTTCTTTATCTCGGTCTAAGCTTTTGGTATGGATCGAGTTGATAAGGAAAAGCTTAAAAATGCTTAAACTACCAAATGAACTTTCAATTGTTCAAGTTGACGTTTTACATCAAGATTTATTAAGCGAACTTAATAACAGCCGAGATATTTGTCTAGATATTAGCGATGTTATGTCTGCTGATACCGCCTCGGTTCAACTTCTTTGTGCCCTACAAAAACACCTTCTTACTATCAATCAAAAAATTGCCTGGGTTGGCAGCAGTGACGCATTAAAAAATGTCATTGAACAACTCGGTTTAAGTGAATATTTAGCTTCAGAAAGTACTAACTAGAGGTTTATATGAAAAGAATTTTAGCTGTCGATGATTCTGCATCAATGCGCCAAATGGTGAGCTTTACGTTAAAAACAGCAGGGTTTGATGTTACCGAAGCCAAAGATGGCAGCGAGGCATTAGCCATTGCCAAGCAACAAGGTTTTGATGCAGTTATTTCTGATGTAAACATGCCAATTATGGATGGGATAACGCTTATTAGAGAGCTAAGAGGGCTACCAGATTACAAGTTTACACCGCTGCTTATGTTAACTACGGAGTCGGGGATGGATAAAAAAGTAGAAGGTAAAGCTGCAGGGGCAACAGGGTGGATTGTAAAACCTTTTAATCCAGATCAGCTATTAGCCGTGCTAAAAAAAGTAATCCGTTAACTTAGGAGTGCACTGTGAGTATTGATTTAAGCCAGTTTTTTGAAGTGTTCTTTGAAGAGAGTTTTGAAGGCCTCGATATAATGGAGACTGAATTACTCAACTTAGTGCCAGGCGAAGAAGACTTAGAAACCATTAATACTATATTTAGAGCTGCTCATTCAATAAAAGGGGGCAGTGCTACTTTTGGGTTCAACTCAATTGCAAATTTTACCCATGTATTAGAAACATTACTGGATCAAATTCGTGAAGGTGAGCGCAATATAACTAGCGAGCACATTAATTTATTACTTAAATCAGTGGATTGCTTAAGGGCTTTGCTAAGTTCGCTAAAGGTACAGGAAGAACCAGATTTAGCCCAAGCAGATACTTTACGAGAGCAGTTCGAGAAATTACTAGGTATGCCAGCTGGTGAAGAGCAAGGTGAAGAAACACATCATGAACAGGTTATAGTTAATACTTACCAGATTGATTTTAAGCCACATTTTCATCTATTTAAAACCGGTAATGAACCTTTGTTTATGATCAGCGAATTAGCCGAGCTTGGTGAGTTAGAAGTACAGGTATTCACCGATGCCATACCTGATATTAAAGAATTATCCAGCGATGAGTGCTTTTTATATTGGCGGTTTTTCTTAAACACTGAGCGAGATGAGCAAGCCATTAAAGAGATTTTTGAATGGGTTGAAGATGATGCAGATATTAAAATTGAGCTATGCGGTGGCTTATTTAATGATGCTAAAGCCGGATCAGAAGAAGTAATTAACGAATCGGTTGTTGTGGAGGAAGCTCCCAAAATTGCTGAGCAACCCAAAGCAAATAAAGCAAAGGCAGTTGCCAATGCGCCCAGCGCAAAAGCTGCACCAGAATCAACCTCTATTCGAGTTGGTATCGATAAGGTTGACTCATTAATTAATATGGTGGGCGAGTTAGTTATTACCCAAGCAATGTTAAATCAGCTTAGCGAACAGGAAATGACAGCTACTGCAGTAACCTCGCTTCAAGAGGGATTAGCACAACTAGCGCATAATACTCGAGACTTACAAGAAAACGTGATGCGTATTCGTATGCTGCCAATTAATTTTGTGTTTAGTCGCTTTCCACGTTTGGTGCGTGATATTGCTCAAAAGCTCAATAAAGAGGTGGAGCTAAAGCTGATCGGAGAGCAAACCGAGTTAGATAAAACTGTGATGGAAAAAATATCTGATCCTATGGTGCATTTAGTAAGAAACTCACTGGATCATGGTATTGAAACTGTTGAAAAGCGTATTGCAGCAGGTAAAGATCCTGTGGGTAAGGTTACATTAAATGCTTTTCATCAGGGAGGAAATATCGTCATTGAAATTATGGACGATGGCCAAGGCCTTAACACCCAAAAGATTAAAGAAAAAGCGATTGCCAACGAACTTATTGCTAGCGATAGCGAGTTAACAGATGATGAAATTAACGAACTTATATTCATGCCAGGGTTTTCTACTGCTGATGAAGTAAGTGACTTATCTGGCCGGGGTGTGGGTATGGACGTGGTGAAACGCAATATCCAATCATTAAATGGCTCGGTAGAAGTGACATCCGCTGCTGGAATTGGTTCTACCTTTACTATTCGGCTGCCGCTTACTTTGGCTATTTTAGATGGGCAATTGGTTAAAGTAGCCAAGCATACTTACATTATTCCACTGATCTCGATTGTAGAATCGCTGCAAATTGATATTGCAAAAGTAAGCCGTGTTGGGAAAGACCTAGATGTCCTCAGATTACGTGATGAATACATTCCTATTCTGCGTTTATACGAGATTTTTAACCATCAAGATGCGATTGAATCATTAGATAAGACCTTATTGGTTGTGGTGGAAAACGATAATCAAAAAGTAGGGGTGCTCGTTGACGATTTACTTTCACAACAACAGGTGGTTATAAAAAGCTTGGAGGCTAATTACCACAAAGTGGACGGAGTTTCTGGGGCAACTATTTTAGGTGATGGTCGCGTTTCGTTAATTTTAGATATTAGCGGTTTGATTAAGCTTTCAGGGTTAAAAAAGCCTGGCAGCCAAGCATTGAGTATTGAACCATCAGCTACTCTGGAGGATTCATGTTCTCTGAATCAATAGCATTAAATAGCAATATTGAGCTGCAGCGCAAAGAAGGGATTAAGCAGTTTCTTACCTTTATTATGGCTGAAGAAGAATACGGAGTAGATATATTAACGGTGCAAGAAATCCGCAGCTGGGAAGACATAACCGCACTGCCAAATGCCCCAGATTATGTAAAAGGCGTTATTAATTTACGCGGCACTATAGTGCCCATTATTGATTTACGCTTAAGGTTTGGCTTACCCACTATCGCCTATGGGCCATTAACAGTAGTGATTATTGTAAAAGTAGAGTTTGAGCAAGAAAGTAAAGTAATGGGTATTACGGTAGATGCAGTGGCTGATGTTTATAGCATTGCAGAGCAAGATGCTAAAGCTGTGCCGAGTTTAACCCAAACTAATGAGAGTGAATATGTAGCAGGGTTAGTCAATGTAGGCGAAAAAATGGTCGCCCTAATTGATTTGCCAGCAACCATGGATATTTAGCGGTAACAGTAACTAAATAAAGTAAATAACTTAAAGGTGGTGATAAGCATGGGATGGTTTAGTAATTCAAAACAGTCTAAATCAAGCAATGATTTGATCATAAATGCATTGCATAAATCATTAGCAATAATTGAATTTGAGCCTAATGGAAGAATAATTACTGCCAATGTTAATTTTCTTCGTGTAATGGATTACTCACTTGCTGAGGTTCAAGGTCAGCACCACTCTTTATTTGTTAGTCCTAGCGAAGCGAAAAGCGATGAGTACCATCAGTTTTGGCAGCGATTGAGCGCGGGTGAATTTATTTCAGATGAATTTAAGCGGTTTGGAAAAAATGGTAAAGAAGTATGGATACAAGCCACGTATAACCCTGTTATAGACTCTCAGGGGCAAGTAATTAAAGTGATTAAGTTTGCTACTGAGATCACTTTGCAAAAATTAAAGGCAGCCGAAGCGGCCGGACAAGTTGCAGCAATAAATAAGTCGCAAGCGGTAATCGAGTTTGACTTAGATGGCACAGTGATTAATGCCAACAAGAACTTTTTAGCCACGTTTGGCTACCAACTTGATGAAATACAGGGTAAGCACCATCGTTTATTTGTTGCACCTGAGTATGCAAATAGTGCGGATTATCAAACTTTTTGGGCCAAACTGGGTAGAGGTGAATACGACCGAGGTGAGTATTTACGATTTGATAAACAAGGCCGTGAAATTTGGATTAATGCTTCTTACAATCCCATTTATGATATGGACGGAAAATTAATAAAAATCATAAAATACGCAACGGACATTAGCGAACAAAAAGAACTAGAAAAAACCTCTAAAAAAACTGCCGACTTAGCCAGCGCCCTAAAAGTATGCCAAGCGAATGTGATGATTGCTGATAATGACTTAAACATTATTTTTGTCAACGAACAAGTTAAGCAAATGCTAAAAGCACGCGAAAGAGATTTGCAATCGGTATTACCTAACTTTGCTGTAAGTGACTTAATCGGCACATGTGTTGATGATTTTCATCAACATCCAGCGCATCAGCGCGAGCTATTAAAAAAATTAGATGCGCCCCATAAAGCGACACTTAAATTAGCTGGTCTTATTTTTGATTTAATTGCTTCGCCATGGTTTAACGAAGAAGGAGAGCGCTTGGGAACAATTGTTGAGTGGCAAGATATTACTGATGAAGTATTTAAGGCCGATGCAGAGCGTGCCAGAGCACAGGAGAACTTACGTGTTCGCCGAGCGTTAGACACTGTAGCAACAAACACTATGATTGCAGATGCATCGAATGTGATTGTTTATATGAATGACGCGGTGAAAAATATGATGAGCAATGCTCAAAATGATATACGCATTGATTTACCTAACTTTGATAGCAAAAATCTACTGAATCAAAATATTGATATATTTCATAAAAATCCAGCCCATCAGCAAAATATGTTGGCTAAGTTAACGGATACCTACAACACTGAAATTAAAGTGGGAGGCAGAACCTTTGGCTTAGTTGCTAACCCAATTATTACGCCAGACGATGAGCGAATTGGAACTGTAGTTGAATGGGAAGACAGAACAGCAGAAGTAGCCATAGAAAAAGAGGTTGCTCAGCTGGTCAGTGCCGCAAGTAAAGGAGAGTTAAATAGCCGTGTGGTTGAGCAAGGAAAGGATGGCTTTTTCCTACGTTTAGCTCAAGGTCTTAATAGTTTAGTTAAAGTGGTTGACGAAGCGGTAACTGATACTGGCAATATGCTTGATGCCATGGCTACTGGTGATTTATCTAAACGGATCGAAAAACAGTATCACGGCTCGTTTGAAAAACTGAAAACAGATGCAAATGCGACAGCAGATAAGCTAACTGAGGTTATTAATCGAATTAACACATCAGCCACTTTGGTGGCCAGTGGAGCAGAAGAGATTTCACAAGGTAATGCTGATCTAAGTCAGCGCACAGAGGAGCAGGCATCATCATTGGAGGAGACGGCTTCTAGTATGGAAGAGATGACCAGTACGGTTCGTCAAAATGCTGATAATGCCAAGGTGGCTAATGACTTAGCTGAAGAAACCTGTGATAAAGCAGTTCAAGGTGGCGAGGTTGTGAATAAGGCCGTAACCAGTATGTCTGCAATTAATGAATCGAGTAAAAAAATTGCTGACATCATAGGTGTAATAGACGAAATAGCATTCCAAACAAACCTACTAGCTCTCAATGCTGCTGTAGAAGCTGCAAGAGCAGGTGAGCAAGGCCGAGGTTTTGCGGTTGTTGCGGGTGAAGTGCGTAACTTAGCTCAGCGCTCAGCTGGTGCAGCTAAAGAAATTAAAGAGTTAATTAGAGATAGTGTTGGCAAAGTTGCTGATGGTAGCGCTCTTGTAAATGAATCAGGTGTGACGTTACAGGAGATTGTGGTGTCGGTGAAACGTGTGACACAAATGATAGCTGATATAACTCAGGCCTCTGAAGAGCAAAGTGCAGGGATTGAGCAAGTAAATAAAGCTGTATCGCAAATGGATGAAATGACTCAGCAAAATGCGGCATTGGTTGAAGAGGCATCGGCTGCAGGTGAATCTATGGCAGAGCAGGCAAATGAAATGCGCCGTTTACTGCACTTCTTTTCACTAGGGCAGCAAGATATGGCGGTGGTATCGCCCACCATTCGCACCCCTGAAATAACGCATAAGCAAGAAAATAGCTTTGTTAATAACAAAAGCAAAGGTGAAAACTTTGTAGACTCAGCTGAAGAGTGGGAGGAGTTTTAACCCTATTTTAGATGGTTCAAACAATGAGGTTAGTTTGAATCTATCTTTATATTTATTTGAGAGTGCATAATGAAAGAGTTTTTATTAACGGATAGCGATTTTAAGGAAGTGGCTCATTTAGTGTATAACGCTTGTGGTATTGTGCTTGGGGAGCATAAGCGTGAAATGGTTTACTCACGATTAGCAAGGCGAATTCGTGAGCGTAAATTAACAAACTTTTCTAGTTACCTAGATTACTTAAAAAATCATAAGGATCAGGAGTTTGATGCATTTATTAATGCCATTACTACCAATCTAACCTCTTTTTTTCGTGAAATTCATCACTTTGAGTTTATAAAAGAGCAGTTTATACCAACGCTGTTAAAAACAAATAAACAGACTAAGCGTGTTCGCATTTGGTCTGCTGGCTGCTCTACCGGTGAAGAGCCCTACAGTTTAGCTATGACGTTACAAGGGGCTTTTCCAAGTGATTGGGATGTGAAAATTTTAGCAACTGATCTTGATTCTAATGTATTAGCTAAAGCTCAGAGCGGTATTTATACTGCGGCAAATGTGAATGGATTGGATGATGCACTGCTCAAGCGCTGGTTTTTAACTAGCAAAGACGGTCAAAGTTATAAAGTGAAACCCAAGCTACAGCAATGTATTTCATTTAAGCGTTTAAACTTACTCCAAGATTGGCCTATGAAGGGTCCATTTGATTTGATCTTGTGCAGAAATGTAGTGATTTACTTTGATAAAGAGACAAAGGATCAGCTTTTTAACCGTTATGCCGATATTTTAAATAACCAAGGTTATTTATTTTTAGGGCATTCAGAAACCATGGGAAAAGAGCATGTCTTATTTAAAAACTTAGGGAAAACCATGTATCAAAAAGTAGCCCATGCAAACACAATTTAAGCCAGTATTAGCGGGATTTGAGCATATTAAACGTTATTGGGATGCCACGCGAGATCAAGTGGTCGCTAAGGTATTGCCAGGTGAATTTTATGTTTCTAAAAACGATGAGCTGATCACTACCGTGCTCGGATCGTGCATTGCTGCTTGTGTTTACGACGATAAGCTAGGCATAGGCGGGATCAATCACTTTATGCTACCTATTCAAAAAGGTGAACGAATTGACCAAGCGCATAGTTTAAATTGTCGTTATGGTAACTGGGCTATGGAATATTTAATTAATGAAGTGCTTAAAAATGGCGCTTCTCGGGCAAACTTAAAAGTAAAACTGTTTGGGGGAGGCAAAATAATTAGCGCAATGACAGATATTGGTATTGGCAATATCAGTTTTGCCAATGCATATATAGCAGAAGAAGCGCTAAACTTAGTGGCGCATGATATGGGCGGACCTTGGCCGCGCAAAATATTTTTTAATCCTCATAATGGAAAAGTACAGGTTAAAAAGCTAAGAAATTTACATAATAACACTATTGAAAAACGTGAAGTGCGTTACTTACATAATCTTGAACAGCAAACTAAAGCCACGGATATAGAACTGTTTTAAGGATGGCTATGATTAGAGTATTAATAATTGATGACTCGGCACTGATCAGGCAATTACTGACAGAGATACTGCAACAGGCAAAAGACATTGTGGTAGTGGGCTGTGCACAAGACCCATACGAAGCCAGAGAGATGATCAAAAAGCATAATCCGGATGTACTAACACTGGATGTTGAAATGCCAAAAATGGACGGCATTAGCTTTTTAAAAAACTTAATGCGCTTAAGGCCTATGCCCGTAGTAATGATTTCCACTCTTACTCAAAAAGGCTCACCTATCACCCTTGAAGCGCTTGAACTGGGGGCGGTTGATTTTATTGCAAAGCCAGTAGTTAATGTTAAACAACAAATGAGCCAATATGCTGATATTGTTCAGCAAAAAGTAAGAGTAGCGGCCAGTGCGCGGGTTCGAGGCCACAAAAAAAATAGTACTGTAGCAGAGCCTATCCCCACTAATGCCGAATTTTTAGTAAATAAAGTGATAGCGATTGGTGCGTCAACAGGGGGAACCGAGGCGATAAAAGAAGTGCTTATACGTATGCCCAAAAATTGCCCTCCAATTGTAATTACTCAGCATATTCCTCCCGTATTCAGCACCTCATTTGCAGAGCGGATGCAGCGTACTTGTACTATTAACGTAAAAGAAGCCCAGCAAGGTGATAAATTGCTAGCAGGTTGCGCTTATATAGCCCCAGGTGGGCTTCATTTACGAATTAATAAACAAGGTAGTGCTTTGTATTGTCAGCTTGATGATGGAGAAGCTGTTAATAGACATAAACCCGCGGTGGATGTTTTATTTGACTCATTACTGGAAATTGGTGCAAAACATATTGTTGCCACACTATTAACCGGTATGGGAAGTGATGGTGCAAAGGGATTACTCGCATTAAAGCAACAAGGAGCATACACGCTTGCGCAAGATGAGTTTTCGTCAGTGGTATGGGGTATGCCTAAAGCTGCTATTGATATGGGGGCAGCAAATGAAGTGGTACCGCTGGAGAAAATGACCCAGCGGTTATTAAATCAAGTTATAAAAAAGTAAAGCTTAGTTGATCACCCAAGGCTGCGAAAACCAATAATAACTGCCAGCTTGTTTTATTGACGGAGCGGTACAATTAAAGCGTGAGCGGCCTTTATTAAGCTGCTTTGGCGATGTTACCTCAACTGTATTATCGTCTAACCAATCTAAATTAGCTTGACCAACGCTTGATACATAACAGGCAAATTGACTCTTATGAAAGTCGTCTGTCTTAAGTTTTATAGTGAGTGATGGTGGATTTTGTGAAGTTACACTATCTTCATAGGTTAGCTTATTAATAGTAAAGGCAGTCGAATTTATCTTGGTAATTAACGTCTCTAGCTTGCTATAAAAACCAGAGGCAGGGAAGCGCGGTAAGCGGCTAAAGTCAGAGTGTTGATTAACGGCTCCTGAGTGTTGGCCAATACCAATAAAACCTAATTCAGTGACGAGTGCTTGCAGTTGATTGTTAAACTCTCCGTATGGATAGGCAAGGTATTTGTAATCGTGACCTATTTCCTCTTTGATGCGCTGTTGAGAACTAAGAATGTCTTTTTTAGTGCGTTCGCGCCATTGGCTAGGCGTTTCATTCTTGCGCTTTTTATGTAGGTAGTTATGCTCGGCACTATGATTAGCAATAAGCGCTCCTTTTTTAGCAAGTTCTCTGAGCTTATCCCACCCCATAACGTAACCCGCCTGTTCATCAATGAGTTTTGGGTTTATAAAAATAGTGTACGGATAGCCAAACTTCTCTAGGATAGGGGCAGCTTGGTCGTAATTATTGTTGTAACCATCATCAAAGGTAATCGCGATTGTTTTGTTCTCTAAAGCCTTACCTTGTTGTAATGCACTAATCAGCTCATTTAATGGAATAACGTTAAAGTTATGCTCTTTTAAATAATTTAAGTGTTTAGTAAAAGTATTGGCACTCACGCTGGTGACAGCGGGAAGGGTTTCACTGACGTGATGATACTGTAGAATAACAGCTGCTTGCGCGCGCAAAGAACCACAAATCAGGAATAATAGTACTAAATGAAACAATTTCTTATACATAATAAAGCACACCATAAAAGCTTGTTGTTGTTAGCCGGTCCGATGATATTATCAAATATTACCGTCCCGTTGTTAGGAATTGTTGATACGGCTGTGATTGGTCATTTGGGGAGCGCGCATTATTTAGCCGGTATTGCTTTGGGTTCAACTGTGATCTCTATTTTATTTTGGCTCGCTGGATTTTTAAGAATGAGTACCACTGGGCTGGTGGCGCAGGCTTATGGTCAAAATGATTTAACTCAGCTGGCAGCCTTACTCAAACGCAGTTTGTTATTGGCCAGTAGCGTAGCTTTAATTCTGATTTTATTATCCCCCCTTATAAAACACGCTATTGCCTATTTATCTGCTGCCAATAGTGATGTGCTCAATGAAGCCTATCGCTATTTTAGTATTCGTATTTTTAGCGCACCTGCAGCGCTATGTAATTTAGTTTTACTAGGCTGGATGTTGGGCGTGCATTATGGACGAGGGCCATTTTATTTACTGTTAGTCACTAACATTACTAATATTGTGCTCGATATTTATTTTGTAGTGTACCTTGATTGGGCGGTTGCTGGGGCTGCGTGGGCATCACT
Organism: Pseudoalteromonas sp. 11L1; assembly: GCF_055397545.1. Next base: position 948,578 of record NZ_AP041141.1, read on the forward strand.
TATCGCTGACTATATTGCACTTGTGTTTGCTTTATTGCTAGTGGCTCAACTTGCTAAAAAGCATGGTATGAGTTTGGCTGTAGCAAATTGGTTTAGTGTGGAAAAAATGGCAGGACTTCTGAGCTTAAACCGCGATATTTTTATTCGTTCTTTAGTGCTGCAGTTATGCTTTAGCTTTATGACCTTTTATGCTGCTCGCCTAGGTGAAACCACATTGGCCGCCAATGCCGTCCTACTCAATTTTTTAATGTTAGTTAGCTTTGCACTTGATGGAATTGCCTATGCAAGTGAGGCCAAAGTAGGTCAAGCTAAAGGTCAACAAAGTGTCGAGAAGATAAGGCTATGGGTAAAAATCAGTGTATTTTGGGGCATGTTATTTGGCATTTTATATAGTGTGTTTTTTATAGTATTTGGCAGTAGTATTATTAAGCTATTAACTAATGTACCAGAGGTTATTGACGAGGCCATTCACTACTTACCTTGGGTAATAGTATTGCCTATTTTAGCTATGAGCTGTTTTTTGTTCGATGGTATTTTTGTTGGTCTGACCCGCGCTAAAGCGATGCGAAACAGTATGTTGCTTTCAGCGATTGTAGGTTTTTTTGGGGTGTTTTGGCTATTTCAGGATTGGCAAAATAATGGGTTATGGTTAGCTATGAGTTGTTTTATGCTTATGCGAGGCGTTACGCTTATCGTTAAATATCAACAACTAAAAGCTAACAATCAATTACTTAAATAAGCGAGTTGATATAAACCGTTACTTCCACAGATCGGGGTCGTTATTTTTGGAAGGGATATTTTTTAATACTTGAGAAAAGCGGTTAGCAAAAATACCCGCATAGCCCCAAAAAGCAAAAAATAAAGCGGGGGCTAAAATAACCAAGCCAAGAACTTGTAAACTGTAATGGCTGTAATAGCCCACAGCGATAAATATCACGGCTAGCACAAACAGTGCTAGCCCGCGAAAAAAGCGCTTTAAACTCAACTTAGGGTCACTCCCTAAGCGGTAAATAAGTGGCTTTAGCATAATAGATTAATGCTTAGTAGTAAGAATGCTCGCCTGCTTCATGATCGGTAATGTCAGACACACCTGTGATCTCATCAAATTTAGCAATCATTTCTTTTTCAATGCCTTCTTTTAGTGTGACATCGATCATAGAACACCCATTACAACCACCACCAAACTGAAGTACAGCAACACCAGCTGCAGTGATCTCTACCAAGCTAACTTGGCCGCCATGGTTGGCAAGTTGTGGGTTTACTTCAGTTTCTAGCATGTGTTGCACACGCTCATTCAAGCTGGCATCTTCACCTAGTTTACGTGCTTTAGCATTAGGTGCTTTAAGGGTTAGCTGCGTGCCCATTTTGTCGGTAACAAAATCAATTTCAGCTTCGGCTAAGAAAGGCGCGCTTTCAGCATCAACAACTGCATCAAAGCCGTTAAAATTTAGGCGAATATCGCTCTCTTCTACCGCGTCTTCTGGACAATAAGAAACACCACATTCAGCTTGTGATGTACCAGGGTTAACAACAAACACACGAATATTCGTTTGTTGAGATTGATCTGCTAATAGCTTAGCAAAATGCGCTTGCGCTGTTTCGGAAATAGAAATCATAATACCGTCTATACTTGACTAAATTACTCGGATACTGCATATCATACTCCGCTCATCGTGTTGCGGCTAGTGTTGAGCGTAAAAAGTTGGCATCTATTTTAAGCAATGGTAGCGTGCATTTAACAAACATTTTTAGAGTGATTTATATGCGCTTCATATTAACAGTAGTGGTGGTGCTGGCCAGTTTTTCAAGTATGGCAAAGCCCCTATCTTATTATTTTGAGCAACAGGTTGAATTTGATTCCACCATACCAACACCACAAGAGGTACTGGGTTATCAAGTGGGTGAGTGGCATGTAAGGCATGACCAACTTGTTCGCTACATGGAAATTTTAGCTCAAAAAAGCGATCGAATTAATTTTGAAGTAATAGGCCGAACTCACGAACAGCGCCCGTTAGTTATGCTTACGATTACAGCGGCTAACAAATTAAAAAATATAGAAAAAACTCGCCAAGCACATTTAGCTCGCCTAAATAATTCAAACAATAAAACAGCAGAGCAGCCCAGTGTCGTGTGGATGGGTTACAGTGTTCATGGTAACGAATCATCAGGTAGTAATGCAGCGTTACTAGTCGCTTATTATTTAGCTGCAGCGCAAGGCGATGAAATAAATGAGCTACTTAACAATACGGTTATTTTACTCGACCCGTCACTTAACCCAGATGGACTAGCACGTTTTGCAAATTGGGCTAATAGTAATCGCGGTATGAACTTATCGTCAGATCCGCAAACCCGAGAGCATGTAGAGAGCTGGCCAAGCAGCCGTACAAACCATTATTGGTTTGATTTAAACCGTGATTGGTTGTTGTTACAGCACCCAGAGTCGCGGGCTCGGATTGCTAAGTTTCATTATTGGAAACCTAATATTTTAACTGACTTTCATGAAATGGGGCCAAATAGTAGCTACTTTTTTCAACCGGGTATCCCAAGTCGTAAACACCCAATTACGCCTGAAGAAAATGTGAGCCTTACCAAAGCGATTGCAAATTATCATGCTAAAACATTAGATGAAAACAACGCGCTATACTTTACAGAAGAAAGCTTTGATGACTTTTATTATGGTAAAGGCTCTACCTACCCCGATGTAAACGGGGGTGTGGGTATTTTATTTGAACAAGCAAGTTCTCGTGGCCATATTCAAGAAACGATCAATGGTCCGCTAACGTTTGCGTTTACAATTAAAAACCAACTTTTAACGAGCTTATCAACGTTTAAAGCGGCGATTGATAACCGCCAAGCTTTGCTTGAGTATCAAGCTAACTTTTATAACAAAGCAGTTGAGCTTGCCAAAGATGAAGACTATCAAGGCTATATTGTTCAAGCAGATGAAGATCATACCCGTACTAACGACTTTTTAAGCATACTTAAACAACATCAAATTAATGCTTATCCCGTTAAAGAAGGGCTAAAAGCTGAAGGTAAAAACTTTACCGCTAATAGTTATTTTGTACCGCTTGCGCAACCACAATATCGATTAGTTAAAGCTATTTTTAGTGAGCAACAAAACTTTGCCGATAACACCTTTTACGATGTGTCGGGTTGGACATTAGCGCATGCGTTTAATTTACCATTTGCTAAAGTAAACAGCCGCTGGGGATTAGAGGTAGAAAAAACAGCTTGGCAAAAACCAAAGCAGCCAGAGTTAGCGTCACTGACTAACAATTACGCCTATGGATTTGCATGGAATGACATGCAAGCCCCAAAAATGCTCAATAGTCTGTTACAGCAAGGCATTAAAGCTCGTGTTGCATTAAAACCATTAACAGCAGTATCAACCAATGCAGAAGTAAACTTTGACGCAGGTAGTATTATTATTCCAGCAGGACTTCAAACTGACACCAACTGGGTGACAAAGTTAAACCAAGCACAAAGCCAGTTTGGGATTGAAGTTAAACCAATTACTACCGGTTTAACTAGTAAAGGTGCTGATTTAGGGTCTCGCTCTATGGCTGTGGTTTCTGCACCTAAGGTGTTATTGGTTGGTGGTAAAGGCGTGAGCCAATATGAAGCGGGAGAAGTGTGGTACTACCTAGACCGTTTTGTGGGTGTAGCGCCAACCATTGTTGAAATGGAGCGTTTAGCGTCTTTAGAGCTCAGTAATTACAGCCATATTGTGTTGCCACATGGTAATTATTCTACTTTATCTGATTCCGATAAAGTTGCTATAAAAAGCTGGGTAAGGAAAGGTGGTGTTATTTGGGGACATAAAGGCGGGGCGAAGTTTTTAGCCGATCAGCAGCTATTAAAAGCAAGCTACTTATCGCGTAAAGATGTGGCTGGGGCATTCGATACTCAAGGTTTAAAATATGCAGACAAAGACCACTTAGCGGGTCGCCAGCGTATTGCCGGTGCGATATTTAATACCAAGGTAGATACAACTCACCCTCTGACATTTTCATTTAAGCGTGACACACTACCTGTATTTAAAAATAGCACCTGGCTATTGGAAGCCTCGCAAGCACCGTTTGTAAATATACTTACCTACACACAGCAGCCGCTCCTTGCTGGTTTTACCGATGCAGTAAATGTAGAGCAAGTGGCCGGTGGAGCTGCGTTAATGGCGCATTCTTATGGGCGAGGTAGTGTTATTGCGATGACTGACAACCCTGTATTTAGAGGGTACTGGTATGGCACCAGCCGATTGTTAAGTAATGCTTTATTTTTCGGCCACACCTTTCGCGTGAGTGGAAACTAACACGCCCTAAAGTGGCGTTAAGCACGTGGTAAATGCCCATACGTGTTTAGCGCCGGCTTCTTTTAACGATAAGGTGGCTGCATTAAGAGTTGCTCCTGTAGTCATAATATCATCGATAATTACTACCGTTTTTCCCTCTAAATTAATTTTGCATGAAAAAGCCTGTTGTAAATTTTTAACTCTTTTGGCTTTGCTTAATTGTGATTGTGCCGAGGTGTGTTTATGGCGAAGCAACGCATTATTTAATACTTTATTTGACCCTAAACAGGGCTGCCATACTTGGGTTACCTGATTAAATCCACGCGTTAAAAAGCGCGCTTTATGTAAAGGTAAAATTATAAATGCATCAACAGCGGCAGGGTGTTTAGTCATAAAAACCCTAAGTTGTTTTTTTATGACTTGCTGTAGTGCTTTTTTATAATGGATTTGATTATTAAATTTAAGCTGCTTTAACCATAAATTAAAAGGGGGCTGGTAAAAAGCACAGGCAAACAGCTTTTCAAAGTTGCAGTTAGGAAACATTTCTACAATATCAGGGCGGTAAAATAAATTGTCATGCTCGGCCAAATCTAGCAATGGCAAGTCATCTAAACAAAATTGACACAGTCCCATTAAGCTATGAATCTGACTTTGACATAACACACAGTAAGAGGGGAATAGCCAATCACTTAGGCTGAGTTTCATTCGCTGATGATCCTCATTACAAACTCCTTTTAAAGCGCTATCATAGAACTCAAGTTTGGTTAAGGTTAGGCAAATATGCAAAATGAATGTGTGTTGTTACATGGTTGGGGAATGAGCCAAGGTGTGTGGCAGTTAATAAAACCAGAATTAGAGTTTTTATATTCAGGTAAAGTGCGCTGTTTGGATTTACCCGGTTATGGTGATAATAACGCCTCTTTAAGCCCATATACATTACACGATGCTGCAAAGCAGGTGAGTGAGCAGTTAAAGCCACAATCGGTGCTAATGGGATGGTCTTTAGGTGGGTTGTTTGCTATTTATATTGCCAAACATTGGCCTGAAAAAGTATCAAAAGTCATTTTAGTTGCCTCAACGCCCTTTTTTGCAGAGCAATTACCATGGGCTGGCATTAAGCCTAAAGTATTAAAACAGTTCAAAGAGCAGTTGTTGCAAGAGCGTTCAAAAACGATAGAGCGCTTTTTGGCAATTCAGGCAATGGGCAGTGAGTCGGCTCGCGATGATGTAAAACAGTTAAAGCAGTTATTGAGTCAGTCACCGCCTCCGAATAACGAGGCTTTAAGTGCAGGGCTAGACATACTGAAAAATGAAGATTTACGCGAATTATTTGCTCAATGTCCAGTGACTCTTCGCGGCATTTTTGGACGCTTAGACTCTCTCGTTCCTTATCGGGCCATTGAGAAAATGGTGGCACTTAATGCTGACTTTGAATACGAAGTGATAGACAAAGCATCACATGCGCCTTTTATTTCTCATAAAAGTGAATTTTTATCTGCCGTTAAATCAATGCTTTGAAGCAAAGCCATGATTACTGCGGTTTAAAGCTTTATTTTGCGTGATTTTTGAGCGATAATTAAACAATATTTATTTGCTGGAGGTTTATTATTATGCCAATAGGATCTGTATTCAATAGTGGTGTTGAAGGGTTTAATAGAGCCAGCCAAGGAATTGAAAAAGCCAGCGCTGAGATTAATCGTGCCAGCATAGAGCAGCAAGACGACTCTCAACTAGCGCAGCAACGTCAATTAACGGCCGCTCGCCCTGAAGAAGCAGTCACCGCGCCAGTATCTCAACCTGCACGAATTGATGATGCGTTAGTAAACTTAAAAGTTGAAGAGTTTAATGCTAAGGCAAACACGCAATCTATCCAAACTGCAGATGACGTATTAGGCACTTTAGTTGATATTAAAGTGTAATTTCTCATGAATATTGTCACGCCGTTTCCGTCTATTAATATAAACACCGCAAATGTTTATACTGAGACTGCTCGGCGTGACAACCAGCTACGTGAAGTCATTCCCCCAGCCGCTGCGAACACCGCTGGTAGCACTGAAAACAAAGCTCAAAGTGATGCAGAAAAAGCCAAACTGCCAGGAAATAGCGACAGCTCAACCTACAATGCGAGTGGCAAAATTGCAGACGATAAAACGATTGCGCAACGCGAAGGCAATGCAGATAGCGATCAAGATAATGCCGAGCAAGAAAAACAACAAGCTGCAGAAGAAGTTAGTGAGCAAGAAGAACTGCAACTTGAGCAAGAATTACAGCAAATTAAAGAACTTAAAGCGCGCGACACTGAAGTACGAACACATGAGCAAGCGCATGCCGCTGTGGGTGGACAATATGCGGGCTCTCCTAGCTACGAATATCAAAGAGGGCCCGATGGTACTAACTATGCGGTAGGTGGTGAAGTATCGATAGATGTTGGGGTTATCAATGGCGACCCCCAAGCAACTATTGATAAAATGCAAACGGTACGTGCTGCAGCACTCGCGCCGGCTGAGCCTTCAGGTGCCGACAGAGCAATTGCGGCAGATGCCACTCAAAAGATAGCCGCAGCACAAGCTGAGTTAGCTTCAGCTGATGACGAAGATAGCAGCGAAGATAAAAGCAGAGTCAGTGCGTCGTTTTCTAACAGTGAAAGTTCAGAAGTAAAAACTGCTAAAAGCGAAGAGCAATCGCGTGATGTTGAAGTAGAAGCGCGTGCTGGGCGCATTGCTAGTTTTTATCAACTGGCCACATCACCTGCGACTCAAAGCCAATTCTCAGCACAAATTTAAACTAAACCTTATATTTAATAGCCATAAAAAAACCGCCTAAGCGGTTTTTTATGGGGTCATTTTATTTTTTCACTTTCGCATTGGCAAAGGCATCAGCAAACGCATTTCCCATCATGGCATTGCCTGTGTCGCGCTTAGGTTTGGGCGCTCGCGATTGGTTTGCATTGTTACCACGTGGCTTTTGCGGCGCCGCAGGGGCAGCTTTATTGCTAGTGTCTATCTCGTCATCTAGGCGCATGGTAAAGCTAATGCGTTTACGTGCAGCGTCAACCTCAACCACTTTCACTTTAACAATGTCACCAGCTTTAACCACTTCTCGTGGGTCTGAAATAAACTTATTAGTAATAGCCGAAATATGCACTAGTCCATCTTGATGTACGCCAACATCCACAAATGCGCCAAAATTAGCTACGTTCGATACCACGCCTTCTAAAATCATTCCTGGTTTTAAATCACTAATTTTTTCAACGCCTGCTTTAAATTCAGCGGTTTTAAATTCAGGGCGTGGATCGCGACCCGGCTTATCAAGTTCGCTAATAATATCGGTCACGGTAGGCAGACCAAATTTATCGTCAATATAGTCATTTGCAGCGAGCTTATTTAAAAACTCTTTGTTACCAATGAGGTTATTTACGTCTACCTGGTTGTGTTCACAAATACGCTTAACGATAGGGTATGCTTCAGGGTGAACTGATGAGTTGTCTAGTGGATCGCTGCCATTGTTAATGCGTAAAAAGCCGGCTGCTTGTTCAAATGCTTTTGGCCCTAAGCGCTCTACTTTTTTCAACTGACTACGTTTTGTAAATGACCCGTTTGTATCACGGTAGCTTACAATGTTTTGCGCTAAGGTTTTGTTTAAACCAGAAACACGTGCAAGTAAAGGTACAGAGGCCATATTTAAATCAACCCCCACACTGTTTACACAGTCTTCTACCACTGAGATTAGACTTTGTCCTAGTTGGCTTTGTGATACATCATGTTGATATTGGCCTACACCAATAGACTTAGGCTCTATTTTAACCAACTCAGCCAATGGATCTTGAAGGCGACGTGCAATAGATACGGCACCACGTAAAGATACATCTAAATCTGGAAATTCATTAGCAGCGAATTCAGAAGCAGAGTAAACCGAAGCGCCGGCCTCACTGACCATGATTTTATTTAGTTTAAGCTCAGTATTGGCTTTGATAAGTTCGCCAACTAGTTTATCTGATTCGCGAGAAGCGGTACCGTTACCAATCGCAATGAGCTCAACTTTATGCTGGCGACATAATTGCTCGAGCGTGCGTAATGATTTATCCCAATGATTTTGTGGTGCATGTGGAAAAATCGTTTGGGTAGCAAGCAGCTTACCTGTGCTATCAACCACGGCAATTTTACAACCGGTACGTAAACCAGGATCTAAGCCTAACGTAGTGCGAGGACCTGCAGGGGCTGCCATCAATAAGTCTTTTAAGTTTTTAGCAAATACATCAATGGCACCGGTTTCGGCCTTTTCACGCATTGCGGCTAAAAATTCATTTTCTAGATGTAATCCAAGCTTAATTTTCCACGCCCATTGCACCACAGTTAATAACCAAGCGCTGGCAGGTTTGTTTTTAATATCTAGGCGGTAATGATCGCTGATCATCTGTGCACACAATTGCGCTGGGTTTTCAGCGTTAGGCTCAGGATTAATAGTTAACTGTAAAATACCTTCATTACGTGCTCTTAGCATGGCTAATGCTCGATGCGAGGGGACTTTTTTTAATGGTTCTTGATGTTCAAAGTAGTCTCGGTATTTAGCCCCGGCTTGTTCTTGGCCATCAATAAGTTTACTTTCAATCGCTCCATTTTGACTAATATGACTTCTAAATTTAGCGAGTAATTTAGCGTCTTCAGCAAAGCGCTCCATCAAAATAAACTTAGCACCATCAAGCGCTGCTTTAGTATCGACAATCGCTTTTTCGGCATTAATAAATTTTGCAGCCTCAGCGTCTGGGTCAAGCATTGGATCGTTAAATAACGCATCAGCTAGTGGTTCTAAACCGGCTTCAATAGCTATTTGACCTCTAGTGCGGCGCTTTGCTTTATAAGGTAAATATAAGTCTTCTAGTTCGGTTTTACTTTGTGCAGCTTTAATATCAGCCGCTAATTCAGCACTAAGCTTATTTTGTGATTCTATCGTCGACAGGATAAATCCACGACGCTCTTCAAGTTCACGCAAATAAGATAAACGTTGTTCTAGAAGGCGTAGTTGGGTGTCATCTAATCCACCGGTCACTTCTTTTCTGTAACGGGCAATAAAGGGGACGGTTGCGCCTTCATCAAGTAACTTTGTTGCTGCAACCACTTGTTGCTGCTGTGCATTTAGCTCCGTTGCTAAACGTGCAGAGATATCGCTCATGCAAAAACCTTTTAATACAAAAAATAAGACCAGCTAAAAAGTTAACTGATGCGTCAATGTCTTGAATAATATCACAGGGGAGGGTAATAAAAAGCTCTTAAAGCAAGCTATTTTACTTGCTTTAAGATGCCATTGCTGGGGCAATAAAAAGCGGATTTAGTGAGGGTGCTCTACACTTTCGAGTACTTCACTAAATGTGTGCGCTATTGGGCTAATATGAACAGGAATTTGAAGCTTACGTGCTATATCGCGTGCTGAAATTAAACCACTTATTTCATTATTAGCCGCAGTAACTAATATAAACATAGCGCCATGATGCTCCATAGTTTGCAGTGCATCACCGATACATGAATAGCTTAAGCTTTTCATACTTACACCCATTAAATTACTCAGCGGTGTCATTAAATAGCGTAAGCTAATTTCACTACGAGGCAAGCCTAAACGCTGCGATAAAATCATGATTTTTGAGCTTTGTAAATCAGCACTTGCGACAATACCAATTAGTTTTTGTTGTTCGTCAGTCACTAAAATAAAATCAGAGGGCTGAGCATTTAACTGTTTTGATGCTTGTTCAATGGTTGTATCAAACGCTGCGCGCATAGGACTTGTTTGAGTAAAGCTAGTTACTATACGTGTTGCTGGAGAGGTTAAATCAATCACAGCCTCATTAGTAAAAGTATCAGCAATAGTGCCATGCGAAATGTCTTGGGTACGGAGTTCTTTAAAGTTAGACATAATATCCACCTAAATAAATAGTTATAAAAATTTAATAATGTTTAAAAGCAAGTTATTAAATTAAATAACGGGTGGCGCTCGCGGGTTTGCATTACTGTAGGCAGTGGCTAAAAATCGACTTTCATAATGAAAGAAAAACGCTAAAGAAAGTGGTTGGATTTCTCTAAGCGCAATAACACCATCAAGAGAATCTATATCGGTGTCGAGGTTTGCTTGGTCAGGGGAGTCACAAACAATAAATTCAGCTGGAGCAAAACCAGCATCAAGTTTGTTATTTTTAGGTGCGCCATGCAATGTCAAACTCACACTCATGAAGAGTGCAAACACGAGAGCATTTTGTAATATGCGCGCTGTTATGTTTGACATAATGGTGACCTTAATTAACTACTCTCAAGTTAATACAACATTACTTGAGTAACTTTAGTTATAGCTTACTCAGATAATATAAACAATAAAAAGTTAATGTGATCTGAATCAAAACTAAGCGCTGTCATTTTTGATAGGTAATGTTATTTACGTACCACTGCTTAGCACCCTGAGGAGTCATGACCTCAAAATCATCGTCTACTTGTTTTTTTAATAGCGCTCGCGCCATTGGTGAATCGATAGAAATATAGTCGTTGCGATCATAAATTTCATCGGGGCCGACAATTCTAAAATTTTTACACTCACCGGCCTCGTTTTCTATTTCTACCCACGCTCCAAAAAAAACTTTGCCGTCTTGTACGGGTGAGTAGTCAACAATTTTTAGATCGGGGATGCGTTTTCGTAAATAGCGAACACGACGGTCAATTTGGCGTAGTAAACGTTTGTTGTACTGATAGTCTGCGTTTTCAGAGCGATCACCTAGACTAGCAGCCCAGCTCACTATTTTAGTTACTTCTGGGCGTTTTTCATTCCAAAGATGATCATGTTCTTGCTGCAGTTGTAAATAACCTTCGCGAGTAATTAAATTTGTTTTCACGCTGAGTTCTTGTTTAATCTTCATGTGTGGCAAGGTATTAAAATAAAGGCAGCTTGTCGAGATAAAATAGCTATCAATGAATTTGAAATGTTCAGTAACAATCTAAGCACTTAATTAGTTTTTTATTATTAAGTTTTTCATTTATATTAACGATTAATAAATTATAAAAATAAGCAACAAATTATGGGACAAGAGACAGTAAAAGTATTGGTGGTTGATGACGATAAACGTTTGCGTAGTTTGCTGGAACGCTACTTGGTAGAGCAAGGGTTTATTGTCAGAACAGCTGCGGATTCAGAGCAAATGGATAGACTAATTGAGCGTGAAAACTTTCATCTAATGGTACTTGATTTAATGCTGCCCGGCGAAGATGGGCTTTCTATTTGTAGACGTTTACGCCAAAAAGAAAACCAAATCCCTATTGTTATGCTTACCGCCAAAGGTGATGAAGTAGACCGCATTATTGGCCTAGAACTCGGCGCTGACGATTATATTCCGAAACCATTTAACCCTCGCGAGCTATTAGCACGTATAAAAGCTATTTTACGTCGCCAATCAAAAGAAGTACCAGGGGCGCCTTCAGCGCAGGAGAACTTAATTGCGTTTGGTAAATTTACCCTAAATTTAGCCACCCGCGAAATGAGTGAAGGCGATAACACGGTGTCACTCACTAGTGGTGAATTTGCGGTGCTAAAAGCGTTAGTGTCTCATCCGCGTGAGCCATTAAGTCGTGATAAATTAATGAACTTAGCTAGAGGGCGAGACTACAGTGCGCTTGAGCGCAGTATTGATGTTCAAGTATCACGTCTTCGTAGGATGATCGAAGTCGATGCCGCTAACCCACGCTATATTCAAACGGTATGGGGTTTAGGTTATGTATTTGTTCCTGACGGTGAAAAGTAATCATTATGGGAATGTTTCCGCGTAGTGCGTTTGGACAAACCGTATTTTTGGTTGCCGCTTTGTTGCTTATTAACCAAATAGTCTCCTACGTCACGGTAAGTTTATATGTGGTTAAACCCACCATTGAACAAGTTAATTTAATGCTGGCTAAGCAAATTAAAACCGTGTTTATTGATTGGGAAGATGGCGTTGAAGTCACCGATGAAGTCTCTGAGAAGTTTTTTGAAATAACCGGCATTGAAGTAATGACTCAGCGTGAAGCTATGCGTCATGGTTTAGGCCAAAGTCGTGAGTATTCTGGGCTATCGCGTAGTATGTCTGAGCAATTAAATGGCTTTTCTCGGGTGCGCATTAGTCAAACTGATCCGCTTATTTATTGGGTAGAAGCCCCGCAGGCGCCGGGTTATTGGGTCAAAGTGCCGCTCACCGGATTTAAAGAAAGTAACCTTGAGTTTTTAACCTTTTATCTTTCTAGTATCGGCTTTTTAAGTGTACTAGGAGGTTGGTTATTTGCTAGGCATTTGAACCGACCACTAAAAGCATTACAACAAGCTGCGATAAAAGTAGGGGTAGGCGACTTTAGTACCAAGTTACAAGAGCAAGGGTCGAGCGAGGTTATTGAGGTAACGCGCGCCTTTAATCAAATGTCGCGAGGTATTGCTGCCCTTGAAAACGACCGTCGATTACTTATGGCCGGTGTTTCTCATGATTTACGCACACCGCTTACGCGTATTCGTTTAGCCACAGAAATGATGGTTGATGAAGATGATTATTTACGTGAAGGCATTATTTACGATATTGAAGATATGAATGGCATTATCGATCAATTTATCGAATATTTACGCCATCATAAACGTGAAGAACAAACCTGCGAAGATATTAATGCGCTCCTTGGTGAAGTCGTACAAAGTGAGCTTAAGCATCAACGGGTGATCACGTTTAAACCGAATCCTAATATTGGAAAAATTCCCATAAGTAGTGTCGCGATTAAGCGAGTAGTGACCAATATGATAGAAAATGCACTACGCTACTCAGAGGGTGATATTGAAGTACTCAGTTATTTTAATTCCAATAAAAAATATGTGGTTATTGCGGTCAACGATAGTGGTCCGGGTATTCCTGAAAGCGAGTTGGAGTCAGTATTTGAACCGTTTAAACAAGGTGATGCAGCTCGCGGTAGTGAAGGTAGCGGCCTAGGCCTTGCAATTATTAAGCGTATTATCGATATGCATGGCGGCAAGGTGGTGCTCTCTAATCGCCCTGAAGGTGGTTTGAGTGCGCAAATATACCTACCGATAAAGGTTACTAATCCAAGCTAATAACGCTATCTGCATGGTTGCAGATAGCGTTAATTTATTATCTAGAGTTCAGATTAACTACTAGAGGGCTTTAAAACGAATGGCTGTACCGCCACTGGTGGCCAATTTTAATGTTAGCTTATCGCTTGCGGTAACAGTGCGTTTTTCAATGCTTAAATCATAAGGATTGTTCTTCCATTCAGCGTTTTTACCGTCTTGGTAGATTTGCGCTTCAAACTGTTTATCTTTATCTAAAAAGTCGAGTTTAATCTCAATGGTGCGGGCATTTTCGTCGGTAACTGCACCTAAGTACCAATCGTTCCCTGAATAGTTATCGCGCTTGCGCTCTTTGCGTGCAAATACAATAAAATCGCCTACTTCGCCATCAAGCGCAATACTTTGCTGCCAATCGGTCGGTACGTCTTGAATGAACTGAAAAGCATCGGGTTTAGCTAAATAATTCCGTGGTAAATCGGCCGCCATTTGAATTGGGCTGTACATTACTACATACAATGCTAATTGCTTTGCTAGTGTTGTTTGTGGGCGATTTGTATCGCCCCCTAAGCCATTAAAGCTCATATCAAAAATACCAGGGGTAAAGTCCATTGGTCCTGCCAGCATACGCGTAAAGGCAAGCATGGGAATGTGTTCTGGTGGATTGGGTGGTGTGCCCCATGCGTTAAACTCTTGACCACGCGCACCTTCACGGGCAATCCAGTTAGGGTAAGTGCGGCGCAGACCCGTGTCTTTTATTGGTTCATGTGTGTTGATGCTTAGCTTGTATTTAGCGGCAAGTTTAATGTTATGTAAGTATTCATTTACCATAAATTGGCCGTCATGCCATTCAAAGCGGGCAATGCCGTTTTCATCTATGCGTTTTATATTGCCACCATCGGCCACATAACCAGTTTTTATTTGGCTTACATTTGATTTTTCGTAAAGCGCAAAAGCATCTTCCATTTGGTCGCGATAATTACTAACATTGCCAGAGGTTTCATGATGACCAATTAACTGCACCCCTTTTTCTTTACCGTACTGTGTAAGCGCTGCAATATCGAAATCGTCATAAGGCTGAGTAAAGCTAAATACATCACCATTATAAAACCAGTCGCCATCCCAACCTGTGTTCCAACCTTCAACTAATACGCCGTCAAAGTCATACTCAGCGGCAAAGTCCATATAGTATTTAGTATTTTTTGTGGTGGCACCGTGTTTTTCTCCACTGCCCCAAGTTGTTTCATTGATGTGCATTCCCCACCAAATACCTACATATTTACCTGGTTTAACCCACGACACATCACCGAGTTTATTTGGCTCATTCAGGTTTAAAATAATATCTGAATTAACTAAGTCTATCGCTCGCTCACCTATTTGAATGGTGCGCCAAGGAGTATTGAATGCGCCGCGCTTCTTAACCGCAATGCCATCAGACCACGGTGTTAAATCGGCACTAAACGTACCTGGGCGACGCTGGTTAAGCACCATCCCTGCATAATCTACCAGAGCTGCTTCATGAATGCTGACATGTACACCGTTACCATTTTTAAAGGTAAAAGGGGTATGAACAAGTGCAGCATCTTGCAAGTTTGTGGTGTTATAGACATATTCATAACGGTTCCAACCGCGAGCAGGTATCCACCATGCGGTGGTTTTATCTTTTGCGGCAATAGCAAATTCGGTCAGTTCTTTAGTAATTTCAGTTTTTTCAAAATCGGCTTGCTTAGGGACTTCATAGCGAAACCCTACACCGCTATCAAAAGCTTTAAATCGCACAGTGTATGTGCCAGCGTGGGGAGCAGGTTTATTAAAGGTAACGGCAATTTCATTGTGCTTATCAACAACGGTTTGACGCTCTCCCCAAGGCTGCTGCCATTGGCTATCGGTTTGTGAGCGGGTTACTTCACTAATAACAAAGCCGTCATCAAATGGTGCTTGGCTTTTAAATCTAAAACCTAAGCGTGACTGCTCGATAACAGGCTTACCATTAAAGCTAATAGAGTAATGAGGGGATGGTGATTGATCAGAAATGGTAATTTTAATTTTTTGATCAGGTGATTTCAGCGTGGCCTCTTTTGCAAAAGCACTGCTTGCAAGTAAAGCAACTAGTAGTAAAGGTAATCTCATTGTGTGTCCTTGATGTCAAACCGTAGGTTATGAGCATAAAGTGATGAACACACTATTACGAGATAGCTGCATACGTATTCAATTAATTAGCTAAAAAAGAGTGTGTTAATTAATCTGCAAAACTTTATGTAATTTAGTTCTATAATAAATAAAAAGAATTTAACAAGAAGAAAATATGCTGAAAATTTTACTCGCTATTTTAGGTTGTATCATTGTTTTTAAGAGCAGTGCAGCAACGGTTACTGTTTATAATAACAACCAAAAAGTTCAAGAAAATGTTGTTGTTTGGCTAGCTCCAGAGCAAGCCTCTGGCGTGAATATAAATAAATCACTTTTCACTATGACACAAAAGAATCGCCAATTTACGCCACATATCTTAGTCGTTGAAAAAAACAGCCAAGTTGAATTTCCTAACGCTGACTCGATAATGCATCACGTGTATTCATTTTCTAAAAGCAAAACATTTGAATTAAAGCTTTATCGAGAACAACCACAAGATCCAATTACATTTGAACAAACAGGAGTTGTGGAGCTTGGTTGTAATATTCATGATTGGATGTTGGGTTACATTGTTGTTGTGGATAGCCCATATTATGCAATCACCAATGAGCAAGGAGTAGCATCGTTCGATATCCCAAATGGAGCCTATAAACTAAATGTTTGGCATGAAGGCTTTAGAGATATTAGCAACATAGAGTCGCAAAAAGTTGTTATAACTAACAATAAATTAAGTTATCAGTTAAAACAAAAACTAACTTTGCCTATTAGGGTTGAAGTTGATGAGTTTGACGATTATGAATAGTCTATTGCGCTTAGCCGTTGTTATTTGCTTGTTGAGTGTTTTTTCAGCCAACGCACAAGTTAAAGGTTTGCTGCAAGTAAGGGCAGTGCAAGCTGATTCACAACTAAGCTGGCAAGAGGGTGGAATTGGTTTATATCGCCATGATGCGGCTAATCAAGGTGTGGTTTTATCTCAGGGAATTATTAATTTAATTGCAGATATAAGTTCCAGCTGGTCTGCCCATGCTGTAGTTAATTTATATCAAGATCCAAAAAGTACCTTGGGGGTTAGTCAGGCTTATCTGCAATATAAACCTTTAGTTCGCAGTGATTATAAATGGCATATTAAAGTGGGTGGCTTTTATCCACAATTGTCATTAGAAAATCCTGATATGGGTTGGTTATCTGCATATAACTATACCAATTCGGCAATTAACTCTTGGGTAGGTGAAGAGCTGCGAACGCTAGGTGTTGAAGCAACAATTAAACGCCCAGCCCGTAATTTTAATAGTGCCCATAGTTTTAGTTTGGTTGGTGCGACATTTAAAGGTAACGATCCTGCGGGGACATTACTCGCTTGGCGAGGCTTTGCTTTGCATGATCGCCAAACAACACTTAATGAGACTCTCGCTTTTGCGCCTGTAGCGTCTTTAAATACTCCACAGTTACAATTTCAAGCAAACCAAGTTTTACCGTTTGAAGAGGTCGATGGGCGATTTGGTTATTACGTTGGTGGACATTGGGATTATTTAAAAAAGTCTCAGTTGCGAGTGTACTACTATGATAACAATGGTGACCCTGGCGCTCTTAATTATAATACGGGTCAATATGCCTGGGATACTCGATTTTTAAGTGTCGCATGGCTAAATAAATTTACACCGAAAACACGATTAATTATCCAAATAATGTCGGGTGGTACGGCTATGGGTCAAAAACGCGGTGTTGATACTCGATTTTACAGTCATTTTGCATTATTGAGTCATAAAATAAAACGCCACCGTTTCTCAGTACGTTACGATTATTTTGAGGTGACAGACAAAGACGATTGGATGTTTGACCCTAATGCAAGTTATGGCGAGGGACTAACAGCAACTTGGCGTTATCAGCTTACACCACAATGGCAAATAGGTGTTGAGGGGTCAGCGCTTCATAGCCAAGCAGATAACCGAGTAGCTATGAATAAAGAATCGAGGATATCGCAGCAGCAAATAGCATTAAATGCTCAGTTTCGGTTTTAGTTAGTAGAAAAAAGAGAAACATATAAGGGCTCTTGCGAGCCCTACTTTGTATTAATGGCTTTTTATTTTTTGTTAAAAGCGCGTTTCATGTAATTAGGTGTTGCGAGTGCACCGTGATGAATACCGCCATTGTAGTATTCACTATGCTCAGCAATTATGGCTGCGCCGTCTTCTCTAAAACCGTTAAATGCTTCAGATTTGCGAGCTAGCGTCACCGACCACAACCCACTTGGATAAATAGGTTGTGGGAATGGCAGGGTTTGCAAGTCGTTAAAACCAACACTTAGCATAGCTTCGCGCATTTCAACCAGTAGTGGCATATGCATAAGTGGCGATTCACTTTGTTGTACGAGTATTCCACCAGGGCGAAGTGCGTTTAAACAGCTAGTATAAAACGCATGGTTAAATAAACCCTCACCAGGGCCTACCGGATCAGTTCCATCAACAATCACTACATCAATAGACTCACCAGCTGCTTCACGCATATATTTAATGCCATCGTCAAACATCACAGTGGCACGTGGATCGTTATTTGATTCACATAACTCTGGGAAGTACTTTAACGACATTTGGGTAACTACTTCGTCAATATCGATTTGTGTCACAGTTTCTACACTTGGGTGCTTAAGCACTTCACGTAATGTACCGCAATCGCCGCCGCCAATAATAACCACATTTTTAGGGTTTGGGTGTGCTAGTAATGCTGGGTGGCTGATCATTTCATGATAAAAAAAGTTTTCACGGCTACTCACCATAGTGCAACCATCAATGATCATTAAATTACCAAAGTCTGTGGTTTCAAACATTTCTACTTTTTGAAAAGGAGACTGTTTTTCATCTAACTTTTTGTTAATACGTAATGAAAATGCGCTGCCATCGCGGTCGCTAATTTCAGTAAACCACTTACTTTGATCTAAATTTGCCATAGTTGTTGTTACACTTTTGGTTGAGTATGAAAAAAGGAGGCAATTCTGCCAGTGCTTGCGCTATTGCTCAATCAAATTTTACGCTCTTTAGCGAATAAAGTTAGCTATAAAGAGGGGAAAGTTCAATTTTTGTTAGCTTAGCAGATAGTGACGTATTAAAATGCCCCTTTACACCTAATTTAATAAAGAAGAGTTGCCATGACTTGGGGTTTAGAAACAGCACGTGCTACATACAATGTTGCTCATTGGAGCGATGGTTATTTTGATATTAACGCACAAGGTGAATTGATAGCCTATCCGGATGGCGACCAAACAAAACCTGCCATTTCTTTAAGCCAGCTTACTGAGCAATTTAAACAGCAAGGATTAACCTTACCTGTATTGGTGCGCTTTACCGATATTTTAAAAAACCGTGTAGATACGCTCACCAATGCGTTTACTCAAGCGCGTAGCAACCGTGCATATAATGGTAAATACACCTGTGTTTACCCTATAAAAGTAAATCAACAGCGCTCTGTAGTCAGTAAACTATTGGCACACCCAAGTGGTTTAGTGGGGCTTGAAGCCGGTTCTAAACCTGAACTAATGGCAATTTTAGGTGTGGCAAAAGAGCCTATTACTATTGTATGTAACGGCTACAAAGACAGTGAGTTTTTACGTTTAGCCTGTATTGGTCAAGCAATGGGGCACAGCGTTAAAATTGTGGTTGAAAAACTCTCTGAGCTAACCACACTGCTGGAAGAAATTGATAATTTAGGTATTGAGCCTGCTATTGGTATTCGCATTCGCCTAAATTCGGTTGGTAAAGGTAAATGGCAAAATACCGGTGGTGAAAAAGGTAAGTTTGGCTTAACTGCAGGACAAGTACTCAGTGCAGTGGAAGTGCTCAAGCAACATAACAAGTTGCATTTAATGCAAATGGTACATTTTCATATTGGTTCTCAAATTGCCAATATTCGCGATATTCATCGTGCTTTGCGCGAATGTGCTCGCCATTTTGCTGAATTAACTCAATACGGTGTACCGCTCAATACTGTTGATGTGGGTGGCGGGCTTGGCGTTGACTACGAAGGTTCAGGCTCACGTAGTGCTTGCTCAATGAATTACACAGTTGAAGAATATGCGCGTAATGTAGTAAATGCATTTGCCGAGGTGTGCGACCAACATAACTTAGCTCACCCTGCAATTATTACCGAATCTGGCCGTGCTCTTACTGCACATCATGCGGTGCTTATTACCGATGTGATTGATGTTGAAAAAGCACCAAATCATTTAAACCCAGAACCACCTGTTAAAAACAGTGCCTTAGTATTGGATGAAATGTGGCAGTGTTTACAACGTTTGAACCCGCGTATGGCATTAGAGATTTATCATGATGCAATGCACTTATTTAGTGAAGCACACGATCAATACGTACATGGTTTAGTAAGCATGCTAGAGTGGGCGAAAATAGAGCAGCTTTACTTTACTATTTTACATCGCGTTCGTGCTTCATTAAGCTCTAATGCACGAGCTCACCGCGAAGTGCTGGATGATTTAAACGAAAAACTAGCCGATAAACTGTTTGTGAATTTTTCATTATTTCAGTCGTTACCCGATGTGTGGGGCATTCAGCAGTTATTTCCGGTTATGCCCATCGAAAACCTAACGCAGCCGCTTACTCAGCGCGCTATTATCCAAGACATTACTTGTGATTCTGACGGGCAAATACGTGAGTACGTTGAAGGTGCAGGAATTGAAACCAGTTTACCTATTCCTGAATATACACAAGGTCAGCAGTATCATATTGCGATGTTTATGGTAGGGGCATACCAAGAGATTTTAGGTGACTTACATAACCTATTTGGTGATACCGATTCAGTTCATGTTGAGCTTAATGAGCAAGGATATGTATTAACCAATGCCATTAAAGGTGACAGCGTTAAGGATGTATTAAAATTTGTTGATTATGATAGCGAGTTATTAGCTGATAACTTTGCCACTCAAATTAATAAACTTGATGTATCAGAGCACTGTAAAGAAGGTTACTTAGCCGAGCTTAATGCAGGGCTTGAAGGCTACACCTATTTTGAAGATTAATTTAGTTGCATAGTTAAGCGCGGTCATTTGTGGCTGCGCGATGTTTAAAGGAATAGAAGTAATGTCAGTTATTCGCAGTGTATTTAGTATTTTCTTTTACACAATAAACACTCTTTTTTGGTTTGTACCTATTTTTATTTGTGGCATCGTTAAGCTAATCCCAATTAAGGGACTTCAAAAATTAATGAGCTGGACGGCCAAGCAATGTGCCTCTATTTGGGTGACGTTTAACACGCTAAATCAAACGTTATTAACGCCAACAAAGCTAAATGTAACCGGTCTAGAAGAGCTAAAATTGAAAGATTGGTACCTAGTTATCGCGAACCACCAAAGCTGGGTGGATATTTTAGTATTACAGCGAGTGTTTAACCGCAAAATACCTTTTTTAAACTTCTTTTTGAAAAAAGAGCTTATTTACGTACCTGTTTTAGGTTTATGTTGGTGGGCGCTCGACTTTCCTTTTATGACCCGCACCAGTAAAAGCCAATTAAAAAAGAATCCTAAATTGCGTGGTAAAGATTTAGAAACGACTCGTAAAGCGTGTGAAAAATTTAAAGAAATGCCGGTCAGTGTGGTCAACTTTGTTGAAGGGACGCGTTTTACAGCGCAAAAGCATGCGCGGCAAAATAGCCCGTTTCCTTACTTACTTAAACCAAAAGCGGGTGGTGTGGCGTTTGTAATGCAAGCTATGGGTGAGCAAATTTCTAAGGTGGTAAATGTCACTATTCATTACCCTAAGGGCATTCCTACCTTTATGGATTTTGCAGCCGGTAAAGTAAAACACATTGATGTACATGTTGAAGTAAAAGGTGTTAGTGACGACTTAATTGGTGATTACACTAATGATCCTGACTTTAGAGTACGTTTTCAAACGGAATTAAATCGCGTGTGGGAAGAAAAGAACCAGACGCTCGTTAATTTAAAACAAAAATAAAAAATGAGCTAACAGTTATGCTAAAAAAATGGTTACCTAATTGGTTAAATGGCTTAATTGTTGGCTGTGTTTTATTCGCTAATTTAATAATATTTGGCGCATTAGTACTTATCCTAGGGTTAGTTAAATTGGTTTTGCCCATACCCGTAGTAAGTAAATTATTACACGGTGCGTACAAGGGGTGGTGTAAAGGTAACCGCTTAGGGCTATGGCTAGGCTGTAATGATATTAAAGTTAATATTAGTGGGGAGGTGAATGCCAATAGTTGGTATTTGCTAATCAGTAATCATATTAGCTGGCTTGATATTGCGGTATTAAGCTCGTTGGATGCATTGCCAGCTCCTAAGTTTTTTTTAAAAGATGAGCTTAAGTATGTGCCATTTATAGGCACTGGTGCGTGGGCAATGGGTATGCCCTTTATGAAACGGGTGAGCAAAGCGCAATTGGCAAAAAATCCCAGTTTAAAAGGCCTAGATGTCGAGCGTACTAAGCGTAGTTGCCGTAATTTTCGTCATCACCCTACAACCATAGTGAACTTTGTAGAAGGTACGCGTTTTACAGCGCAAAAGCATAAGCATCAACAAAGTCCTTTTCAGCATTTATTAAAGCCTAAGGCTGGTGGAACTGCTTTTGCCTTAGAAGTTTTAAACGAGCAATTTGACGCTATGCTTAACACTAGTTTAGTGTATAGCGGTAAGTCAGATCATGTGTGTCGTAATATTTTAAAAGGCGAACTAGAGTCTATTAACATTACAATTGAGGTGATGCCAATAAATACACAAATGATTGGCAGTTACCAAACAGATCACGCATTTAGAGCCGAGTTTCAGCAATATTTAAATAATTTATGGATAAAAAAAGATAAGCAATTAAGCGCTCTTCATATTCAGCAAGCTAGTACTGAATTAACTCCCAGTAAGGAAATTGAAATACCATGACCAAAACACACCTACAGGAGCTAATTACTCCTTGGTTTGAAAAAGTCCCCGATGCTTTTTTTCTCAGTGCAATCACTGCCTCATCGATTGGCATCCTTTCTTTATTATTTGTTTACTTATTTACGCGTCGCTTAATGTTACCGGGTATTCAAAAGGTGGTGACTAAACTCTCGCCTGAGCGTATTGGTTCATTGTCACCTATGTTAACTAAGCTCAATAAACGAATTGCCTGTTTGTTATGTTGTGTACTTTTTTTAGCCACATTTGATAGTGTTTATCCCGTTAATGAAATTGCCCAAGAGATCCTTAAAACCATTGGCCAAGCATTATTAATTATTTATATAGGTTTTATTATTAGCAGCATAGTGAGCATTGCTGGCGCTATTTATAACCAACTAGACTTTGCCCGCGAAGTGCCTATTCAAGGGCTAATTCAAGTAGTGAAGCTGATCACCTTTATTGTGTGTTCAATATTAATTGTTAGTATTGTGCTCGAAAAATCGCCGACTTATATTTTATCGGGTTTTGGTGCGATCGCCGCTGTTACTTTATTAGTATTTAAAGATACCATATTAGGTTTTGTCGCCAGCATTCAAATTGCCGCTAATCGTTTAGTGACCTATGGGGACTGGATCCAAGTAGATAACTACGGCGCCGATGGCGAAGTAATTGATTTAGGACTTAATACTGTAAAAGTGCGTAACTGGGATAACACCATAACGACTATACCCACTTATATGCTGGTGGCCGGTTCATTTAAAAATTGGCGCGGTATGCAGGAGTCTGGTGGGCGACGTATTAAACGTTCTTTAAACATTGATATGAACAGCATCTTTTTAGTTGATGATGACTTTAAAGCGCAAATAGAAGCGGCAATACCACTGCAAGAATATATTCGACTAGGCACACTTCCCGATCCGGTGTCTAACTTAGGGTTATTTCGTCGCTATGCAGAGGGTTACTTAAAGCAACACAGTAAAATCAATACCTCGCTCACACTTATGGTGCGTGAACTACAACCGCTTAACCATGGCCTACCGATTGAGTTTTACTGCTTTAGTGAAGACAAACGTTGGATATCGTACGAGCACTTACAAGCTGAAATTATGGACCATTTACTGGCCGTATTACCGGTGTTTGGACTGCGTGCTTATCAAAGTGTCAGTGGGCAGTTAAGCCCAGCTGACGGGGTGAATATGGCGGGCAAACCTAGTATTAAAGTGCCCAATAATGCTGTCCAAGGCCAACACCAATAAAGAGCAATAATAGCCACCAAATAGGTGGCTTTTTCATACGTAGCCACGCAAATGCAGCAATCACTAATGCAATATGCCACACATTATTAATAGCTGAAGTCCAAATGGGCGAATACAATGCTGCAGCTAAAAAACCAACCACAGCGGCATTAAGCGCGGCAATTGAGCTGGCAAAGCGTGGCTTACTGGCTAAATTAATCCAGCTTTTCTGAAATGCCAACATCAGTAAAAACCCTGGGGTAAATATCAATAATGTAGCTATGATTGCGCCCATTATTGGCTGCTCGGTATTTAGCTGCGCGCCTAAGTAGGTGGCTATTGTAAACATAGGCCCAGGTATAGCCTGAGCACTGGCGTAAGCCGTTAAAAATTGATCATCACTTAACGTTGGCACACCCGCTTGAAGTACTGGCAATACAACATGCCCGCCACCAAATACCATAGCACCAGCTTGGTAAAAAGGCGCAAATAACGCAAATTCTTGCCCTATTGGAATAAAGCTAACTCCAAGCAGTAGCGCAAATAAACTAAGTGCAACCCAGTTAACTTTTCCCTGTTCACTGCTAGTTTGCTGTGATAAATCACTTAATTTTAAGAGTGGCCAGATAGCGCCGACTGCGGCCGCAATCAGTAAAATAATAATTTGTGTACTTAACATCGGCAGTAGAACAAGAGCTAGGGTGCTTATAACTGCAATTAGCTTAAGGATTAGATTGCTGCAAAAGCTTTTGGCCATACTAAGGGTCGCATCGGCAACAATTACTACGGCAAATAGCTTCAATCCGGTGATCACAGCAAAATAAACGGCGTCAAATTGGTGAGCACTAATAGCAAGCAGTGTCATTATTAAAAAAGAAGGCAAGGTAAAACCAATAAATGCGGTGATACCACCGAGTACACCTGCACGCTCTACTCCAATTGCAAAGCTAACCTGACTAGAACCAGGGCCAGGCAGAGCTTGGCTGAGGCTTATTAGCTGTGAATAGCGACTGATACTTAACCAGCGCAGCGAATCAACAAAGTGATGTTTAAAGTAACCTAAATGGGCGGCAGGGCCGCCAAAACTCATGCAGCCAAGCAAAAAAAACTGCCTAAAAATCGCAATTAACATAGTGGCCATCGCCTTTTTGATAAATCATTAAAGTGTCACAAATAAGTATGACATTTTTATGAAACGCTATCATTAGTCCGTATGAGGTAAGTAATAATACGTGTTTTACGTTACTCTTCATTTTTGGTTCATACAAATGTTTGCATAATCGCAATAATAAACTCTAAATGAATAGGAAATTACCATGATGTTAACTAAATCACTTTTAAGTGTCACTGTCGTTGCTGTATTACTTTCTGGCTGTGAAATGAATAACACGGGTAAAGGCGCCGCCATTGGTGCTGCAGCAGGGGGAATTTTAGGTAAAGCTACAGGTAACCACAAAGATAAACGTATTTTTATTGGTGCAGCTATTGGTGCGCTAGCGGGTGCAGCTGTAGGTGATTACATGGATAAACAAGAGGCTGCTTTTCGTGACGAACTAGCAGGTTCGGGAGTTGAAGTGGTACGTGAAGGTGATAACTTACGCTTAGTGATGCCATCTAATATTACGTTTGCGACTGATCAATCTTATATTTCATCGGGTTTTCATGACACTCTAAATGCGATAGCAAGTGTAATGAATAAATACGAAAAAACCTACTTAAGTGTTGAAGGTCACACCGACAGCACGGGCAAAGATAGTTACAATATGACTCTTTCAGAGCAGCGTGCACAAAGTGTAAAAAATTACTTGGTAAACCAACAAATTATGGCTGCACGAGTAAGCACGAGCGGCTTTGGTGAATCACGCCCAATTGCCACTAACGATACCGCGAATGGTCGCGCGCAAAACCGCCGCGTCGAAATTCAAATAGTGCCTAATACACAAGGTTAATAGCTAAAACCGCGCAAATGCGTGGTTTTGTATATTTTAATGGCACTTTTGCCTGCGTTAGCTGTCACAAATAGTTCTTCGATAAGGACATATTTATGGCAGCGTGGCGCACGGCAATTATTTTATCAATATGTTTACACGGATTAGTTTTGCTTTTTGTTGCCACATTAAAAGCACCTGACATAAAACCACCGCAATCAACCCCAATTAAAGCTTATATGGTAAGTGTGCCAGCTAAAATTAAAGCAACACAACAAGTCCCTCAACAACGCGCTCATACAAATAAAAATACAGAGATTAAATCTATTGAGCTTATTAATGCAACCCAATCAAAACCACTAAATATTAATTATAAAAAAACAGAGAAAACGACTAAGCCGCTAAATACCACCACGAAAAATACTCAGCCTGTAATTTTAAAGCCTTATAAAAAGATCGATTTAAACAAAGGACTCAACAGTATTTTACAGCAACAAACTGGCTATTCTGATACTGCAAAGAGTGACCCTCAGAAAAAGCGTATTACAGTTTCAAAAGAGCATCCAGGCAAGGTAAAGCCACTATTAAAAATAGAGCAGCAAAATATGCAATTTACCACTTATCAACGAGGTGATAGCTGTTTTAGGAAAGTATCCGTTGGTGCTGGGGTTATGCCAAAAAATGACTTGCCCGATAGTTACATAGCTGGTGTAAAGTGCGATAAAACTAAGCTAACTGAGGCTTACGATACCGCAATGAATAAATGGCTTAAAAAGAAGTAGCAACTAAAATGCAATCAATCTAAATTAAACTGTAATTCACATAGTTTTTGATACAAAGGGTTATTTGCCATTAATTGCTGATGAGTGCCTGTGGCTTTTATTTCGCCATTTTCCATTACTACAATCATATCGGCATGTTTTACCGTGGCCAGTCTATGGGCAATAATCAGCGTTGTTCTATTTTGCATTAAGTGCTCAAGTGCAGCCTGAACATCATGCTCGCTTTGCGCATCAAGCGCGCTGGTAGCCTCATCAAGTAGCAGTATCTCAGGGTCTTTTAAAATGGCGCGAGCAAGAACAATACGTTGCTTTTGCCCACCCGATAGCCTTACACCTTGCTCACCTAAGAAGCTGTTATAGCCTTGTGGTAACTGTTTTATAAATTCATCGGCATGGGCATGTTTAGCGGCTGCATAAACTTGCTCGTCACTGGCGCTTGGGTTGCCATAGCGAATGTTATGCATAACATCAGAGCTAAATAAAATCGGGTTTTGTGCCACCATCCCCATTTTGTTGCGTAAGGTGTTTAACGACAACTGTTTAATATTTATATTATGAAACTTAATCGCTCCGCTAGCAGGGTCATAAAAACGCTGTAACAGTTCAAACAAGGTGGTTTTACCGGCACCTGAAGGGCCAACAATAGCCACGGTTTTACCTGTTTCAATATTTAAGCTGATATTGTTTAATGCGCTTACATCTGGGCGAGAAGGGTAATTAAAACTAATACCTTCAAGTGAAATTGCACTATTACTGGTAGTTGTATGCAACTGATCATCTTGTGGAATTTCGGGATTTTGTATTTTACTTTCAACCGCAAGTAGCTCGATTAACCTTGCTGCTGCTCCTGCGGCGCGTTGTAATTCACCGTAAACCTCTGCGACGGTGGCAACCGACATGGCCACCATAATGGCATAAAATACAAACGCGCCAAGTTCACCGCCCGTCATAGTGCCTGCGAGCACATCACTACCGCCTACCCAGAGCATGGCACTAATAGCGCTAAAGGTAAGAAAAATAACTGCTGCAATTAAAAACGAACGTTGTTTAATGCGGCTTTTGGCAACGTTAAAGGCCTTTTCAGTTTCATTAGCAAAAGCAGATTGCTCTTGCTGTTCATGGCTATAACTCTGTACCACTTTTATATTTTGAATGATCTCACCCGCGTAGGTGCTGATATCTGCAATCGCATCTTGGCTAGAACTTGCAAGTTTGCGTACCTTTTTACCAAAAACTAACATAGGCACCAGTACTAAAGGGACGCAGGCCACGACGACTAAGGTAAGCTTTAAATTAGTAACAAGTAGCATAATTAAACCACCGACTAACATTAGCGCGCTTCGCAGCGCCATAGAAAATGATGAGCCGATAATAGATTGTAATAAGGTAGTGTCGGTAGTGAGTCGCGACATCAGCTCGCCACTGCGGTTTTCTTCAAAATAACTCGGATGCAAAGTAACAATACGATTGAATACAGCTTTTCGAATGTCATTACTGACTCGCTCGCCAATCCAAGACATTAAATAAAATCGGCTGAATGTACCCACCGCCAATAAACTGATTAAGCCAATTAATACCAAAACAGCTTGTTGTAATTGCGCTTGAGAACCGGCAATAAAGCCATGATCAATCACAAACTTAACGCCTTGGCCTAGCGATAAATTAACCCCTGCGGTGGCAAGTAATGCTACTAGAGCCCCTAAAACCACCCATTTATAAGGCTTAATAAAATTGAATATAGGGAATAAAGCGCTAAAGGCGGCTTTATCTGAAGCAGGCTTGTCTGTAGGCATAGTAGATTCTTATTGATGATTAAGGTATAGATATGGCATCAATAGATTAAAAATCAATAGTATTAAAAATCATCAACAGGGAAAATTATGACAACTAAACAGATAACAGGCGAGTTTACCGTTACATTAGCGCCTATAGAAGGGTATGCACATGGGCAGCAAGGCGTTAATTTAGGTCGGATGTCGATTGATAAACAATTTACTGGTAGCTTAACGGCAACTAGCCAAGGCGAAATGCTTAGCGCCATGACTCCCACCCAAGGCAGCGCTGGTTATGTTGCAATAGAGCAAGTGATAGGCGAGCTTGAGGGCAAGAAAGGCAGTTTTGTACTGCAGCATTTTGGGCTGATGGACAAAGGCCAAGACAGCTTAATTTTAAAAGTGGTACCCGACTCAGGCACTGATGAGCTAGCAGGACTAACTGGCAGTATGAAAATACGGATTGAGCAAGGGATTCATCATTACGATTTTGAATACAGCCTATAAAGCAGGTATTTGTAATGCAAAAAGTAATTGAATTCAGAAAGTCCCGTTTTTTGGGTGGGGTAGATATAGTCGCACTAAATGATCGCATACAGGAATTAAGCCAAGACGGTTGGAAAGTAATAAACGCAGTGCCATTGACAGGCTTTTATGGGCAGGTGCATGGTTATGCATTACTTATTGAAAATGAAGAAATATAAGGGTTACTAATGGCGTTATCATTATGGTTGAGCTTAGCACTGGTGTGCATGATGGGGGCAATGTCGCCTGGGCCCAGTTTAGCTGTGGTATTAAAACATAGCTTAAGCGGTGGCATGAAAAATGGCATGCTGGCAGCATTAAGCCATGGTTTTGGAGTGGGCTTATATGCCGCAGCTTCACTGTTGGGATTAGGTGCATTGATGTTGCAATTTCCTACTGTGTACCAATTTTTAGTGTATTTAGGGGCAGCCTATTTAGCGTATTTAGGTTTGAAAATACTATTTTCAAAACCCAGCGACAGCGAGCTACATATTCAGCAAAGCGACGTGAGCAGTTCTAAGGCGTTACAAGATGGCTTTGCCATTGCATTTTTAAACCCTAAGCTAGCAATTTTCTTTCTGGCATTATTTTCACAATTTATTGACCCAGAGAATCTTACTCTAAGTATTGGCGTTGTTATGTGCTTAACGGTTTTCGTGATAGATACCGGCTGGTATTTATTGGTAGCCTTACTCACTGAGGTGTCTAAAAAGCGCTTTGGTTTTACTAAACAAAATATATGGTTAGATAGGCTGTTAGGTGCGGTATTTATTGCGCTGGCAATTAAAGTGGTTATTGGATTGTAACTATCAAGGTGGTTGAATTGTGTACAACTTATAATTAATGTAACTTAAAAATACTATAATTTAAAAGTAATAAAACTATGTCTAATATAACTTTAAAAAGTGCCACTTTTGATAACAAGGTAAAACAGTACTGGATGTGCTTAGCTGCAATATTTAGCCTTTTTCCAGTTGTAACTATTATACTTTTACCCGTTGTATTACTTTTAGTGTGGCTAGTCGCAAGTAGAGTATTAGCCGCTATGTCGGCCGATTTACTAGAGCGCAAGCTAGTGGTTAAACGCGGTATTTTATTTAAAGAAGAAAAATCGATTCCACTAGAAAAAATCACTGATGTCGGGTTGAGTCAGGGGCCGCTAATGCGCATGTTTGGCTTATACCGTTTAAGTTTTGAAACAGCAGGACAGTCGGGACATGGTGCGTTGGTATCGTTACTTGGGGTAGTTGATGCCAGTGAATTTCGTGAAGCCATTTTAACGCAAAAAGATAACCTCACTGCAGAACAACCCGTTCAAGCAAAACAAGACGAGCCACCAAGCCAAGTCGAACTGATTCGCTCATTGACCTACAGTGTAAAAAATATCGAGCAAATGTTAGTTACTTTATTGGATGAGAAAAAGTAACCAACAGCTCTCTTTGAAAATAGGTTATTTTTATTAAACCAATCTAAGGAAGTTATGAGCCTTAGATTGGTTTTCTCGTGTTTAGAGTAATTTACCCTTGTATTTCAGGCTGACCTGCTAGCATACGTAATTCTTTGCTGCGCTCGGTTTGCATTTCGTAAGAGGTTGTTTTTATGCTGCTTACATAATTCCACTTAGCACTTGCTTGTTCTTGAGTGAAGGTAACTGTTAGATAACCTCGGTCAGCCAAATTGCTATAAGCCAAGTCGTTTACAAGTAAAGCAAGAACTTGCTCCATTTGAACTGTAACTTCAGGGCCCTGTGTATTTAGTGCTAAGTATTTTTCAAGACCTGGCGAAGACACTGAAGAGGTGGCAAACTCAACTCCCGCATTTTGTGATGCGGCTATTGGATTGCTCGCATCAGTTTTTAATTGCCCAGCCCAACCATTGTGAGTATCGCCGGCTAACACCACTAAGTTTTTTTGTGCAGCAATAGCTGTACCAAGCAGTACCTCACGCTCATAGGCGTAGCCGTCCCAGGCATCTAAATTGTAAGGTGCGGTGGTATCAACACGCGCACGCTCTGCATCAGTTACTGTTGGATCACCAGCTAGAATACGGCCTTTAATTTGTGCCAGCTCAGCAAATAATGCTGATGCTTGAGCAAGCAGGGCGCCAGTGTCTGCACCATTTGCTTGGCTTACTTGTAGGCTCACTAAAAGCTGTAGTACTTCAAACGGCAGGTGCATCTTGGTCATTAACACTTGTTGGCCAAGTACTTGCCATTTTGAGTTTGAGGTTGTCATACCATCGGTGAGCCAGGTTAGTTGTTCACTACCCAGTAATGCGCGTGTGGGCGAACTAACAGCACTAACAAAATCGCTTTGCCCTTGTGCGCTAGTTAAATCAAAATCAGCATAGTTGAGTTGTTCATCACGAGCGAGCACACGGGTATCTAGCATGTATAGCGACATTAAATTACCAAATTCAAAACGGCGATAAATACGTTCTTTATCGGCTACATTACGTATAGGCATCCATTCAAAGTAGGCTTGTAGGGCATGTAGTTTACGCGCGCTAAATTCACCTTCACCGTCATTATGGTTTTCTGCACCTTCACGCCAAGTATCATTAGTAACCTCATGGTCGTCCCATACTGTTATAAAGGCGCAATTGCTGTGAGCTGCTTGTAAATTGCTATCGGTGCGGTAGTGGGCATAGCGTTTACGATAGTCAGTTAAGCTAATAATTTCATTGCTGTTATCTTCAGGTAGTAAGCGACCTAAGCTAGTTGCGTCTTCAGTAGCGTAGCCATTATTTCCATATTCGTATATGTAATCGCCTAAATGGAGTACCGCATCTAAGTCAGGTTGCTTTGCTATTTCACCATAAACATGAAAAAAGCCAGCAGGGTAATTAGCGCACGACACAACTGCCAGCTTTACTTGATCAATATTGCCTGTTGGTAATGTTTTACCTGAGCCAATAGGAGAGGTTTTACCATTTGATTTAAAGCGGTAGTAATACGTTGTGTTGGGATCAAGGCCTTGTAAGTCAATTTTGAGAGTAAAGTCTGTGGCTGCACTTATATAGGCTTCACCATCGTGACTAATAGAGGTGAAATTTTCATCTGTCGCAGCTTGCCATTGCACTTTAATACGGCTGGTTGCTGGATCTTTTGGTGTAACGCGAGTCCATAAAATTAAGCTATCTGCTAGTGGATCGCCACTAGCGACGCCATGGTTAAAGCTAACGTCAATAAAATTATCATCTTCATCATCAAACCGACAACCCGTTAACCCTAACGATAAGACTGCGACCCCAAATCCTGCTGCCGAGGCTTTTAAAAAAGTTCTTCGTGTAAGCGTCATTGCTTTGTACCTATAAAGTATAAAAAGCAAATCGTACCACATTAAGGTTACTTTTTTGTTAAAAAAATTAGAATGTATTCAACACTTTCGTTGCATCACAGGTGATAACTGTCACATTTCTGTAACCTACTCGAGTCAGTGCCTCAGCACTTAATGTTGCACGCGCGCCACTAGCGCAATGTAAATAAATAGGACGGGCTGCGTCTTTTTCTATTTCCATAAGTTTCATTTCAAGTAACCCGCGTGGAATGTTAATTGCGCCAGTAGCTGCTTTGGTGGCATGTTCAGCGGGTTCACGCACATCAATCAGTAAGCCTTTATTTTGCTCAAGTTCTTTCTTTGCTTGTTCGGCATCAATACGGCGCTGATTAGGAGTAATTATTTTTAGTAAATCGGGAATGGGTGTAAGCATGGTGTTTATTCCTTAAAGCCAAGTTTGCGTAATAGAGTGATCATTGGGCACCAGCTAGTAAAAGCTGATTGAATTAAATTTACTGCGATAAAAGCTGTAAAGTAAATCCACTTAGGATCGTGATAAGTTTGCAATAAAAGCGACACAATAATCATTATGCCAGCGATTAGTCTGAGTGCGTTATTTAGCTTCATTATAGTAGGCCAGTTATTTAGTTCAGTACAGTCACTATATTAGATTTATCTATATTAGTAAAATCTAATATTAGACTTTTCTAATCTAACGTCTTATACTCAGACTCTATTTTAGAATAAGAGCATAGTATGAATATTGACTTTACTGCCATGGCCGGCAATGTAGAACAAGCCGAGCAGCTATTAAAAATTTTAGCCAATAAAAATCGCTTGATGATTTTATGTTCTTTGCAAGATTCAGAAATGAGCGTATCTCAGCTCAATGAAGCCGTGCCATTAGCGCAGTCTGCGTTATCTCAGCATTTAGCAGCGTTGCGTAAAGCAAACATTGTGGCTACGCGCCGCGAGAGCCAAACAATTTATTATCGTGTCATTGATGAAAATGCAGTCGTTTTGCTTGGTACCTTGTATGGGTTATTTTGTAAGGGCTAAGTGCGATGAGCTTAATAGACAATGCGGTAAAAAGTAGTTTAAGTGGTCGCATTCCGATTGTTATTTTTGTGATGTCTTTGTTACTTGGGGTATTTGCACTAAATCAAACACCTCGAGAAGAAGAGCCGCAAATTACTGTGCCCATGCTCGATATTTATGTATCAGCACCTAACGTTGAGGCGCCTGAAGTCGCTAGGTTAGTAACACAACCGCTCGAGAAGTTACTGGCTCAGCTGGTGGGAGTTGAGCATATTTACTCAACCACACAAACTAACAGTACAGTGGTTACGCTGCGTTTTGAAGTAGGGCACAACCGCGAACAAGCTATTTTAGATACCTATGCAAAATTAAATAGTTATCAGCATACAATGGCATCGGTGATCAAAAGTTGGCAAATTCGCCCAATAGAAGTAGATGACGTGCCGATTGTGATGTTAGGTCTCTACAGTAAAGACCCGCAACTCTATGGTGATTACGAACTAACCCGTTTTGCTAACGAAATTGCTAATAATTTACAACGCATTGAGCATACCAGTGAAGTTAAAGTAATTTCAGGGCGTACACGCACTCTTACCATTAATTTAAATGCCAGCGCACTGGCTGCCCATCAAACCACGGTAAACGATGTTTTTTACGCATTAAATGTATCAAACCAACTCACCCAAGTGGGAAATGTGGTTGATAATCAGCAGCAAATTGCTATTCAGGCAGGTGATGTACTAAGAACACAATCAGCGGTAGAGCAATTAGTTGTTAATGTGGTTAATGGTAAAAGTGTTTACTTGATGGACATTGCAACAGTCAGCGATGGCCCTGGTGAAACTGAGCATTACCAATGGTTAGCGCAATCTACTGATCAGCAGCAGTTGCCTATGGTTACTTTAAGCGTAGCCAAGCAAACAGGGACTAATGCGGTTGCTGTTGCAAATGATGTTCATACCATGATGAATGAACTTGCAAATACCTTATTACCACCAGAAGTTAGCTATACAGTACTCAGAGATTATGGCCAAACT
This sequence comes from Pseudoalteromonas sp. 11L1, assembly GCF_055397545.1. The sequence continues at coordinate 982,552 of NZ_AP041141.1, forward strand.
GCGAATGAAAAAGTAAATAACCTCACATCAAGTTTAGTGTTTGCAGTGTTTACTGTGGTGATATTTGTTGGCGTGTTTTTAGGTTGGCGTCCTGCCGTGGTGGTTGGGCTGGCGGTTCCTATTTGTTATGGCATTACACTCTCATTAGATTTTGCATTTGGTTACACCATTAACCGGGTGACCTTATTTGCGCTTATTTTATCATTAGGCTTACTGGTAGACGACCCTATCACGGGTATTGATAATATTAGTCGCTTTATAAATAACAAAGGCGATAAAAAACAGCATGTTGTTGGCGCAATGAGCGAAATTCGAAATGCTTTGCTTATGTCGACACTCACTATAATGGTGGCGTTTATTCCACTGGCGTTTATTACCGGCATGATGGGGCCATACATGGCACCTATGGCGTTCAACGTGCCCATTAGTGTCATGGTGTCTACTTTGGTAGCCTTTTTTGTCACCCCATGGTTGGCAATGAAATTGCTTAAACCAAGCACCTTAGAACAACCTGAGCTTGAGCCTAAAGCGGGTTTATACCAACGATTACTCAGTCCATTACTTGCCTCAAAAGTGCGAGCTAAATGGGTGCTATGGATAACATTAGGATTGTTTATTATTAGTGCCATGTTACCCGTGATGCGCTTGGTACCATTAAAACTCCTGCCCTTTGATAACAAAAATGAGCTGCAAGTACTTATAGATATGCCAGAGGGTACTAATCTAGAGAGCACGGCTGCATTTACTAAGCAGGTTCAAACCCTCACATGGCAGTTAAATGAAGTAAGTGAAATAGCCGCATATGTTGGGCAGCCCTCTAGTATGGATTTTAATGGCATGGTGCGTGGTTATTATCGCCGTGAAGCTGCTAATTTAGCAGAACTCAGAGTATTGCTGGTGAATAAACCAGCACGAGATCATCAATCTCATGGTGTGGTTATGCGGCTACGCGAACAACTTGCTCCTTTAGCAAAAAATGGCATTGTTATTAAAGTGGTCGAGGTACCACCTGGACCACCGGTATTGAGCACTTTAGTTGCTGAAGTGTATCGTGATCCCTTTGTTGATAAGCATACCCATAGGCAGGCTGCTCAACATGTTGCTGCACGTTTACGCAAAGAGCCTCATGTTGTTGAGGTTGATACCTCTTTGGTTGCCCCAGCCCCATTACAGCGCTTTATTACGGATAAAACCAAAGCAGCGCTCAGTGCTGTTGCTACCCAAAATATTGCACAAACACTTAGTATTGCTTCGCAGGGACAACAGGTTGGTGTGTTGTATGTAAGCAATGAAACTCAGCCAGTCCCAATACAATTACAATTGCCTTATAGCGAACGTAATCAGCTTTCACAAATACTTGCGCTGCAAGTAAGAGGGGATAGGGACTTAGCTAAAACCAGTAATGAGTTAGGTATAACAAGTGCACCAAGGCCTTTAGTATCGCTTTCAGAGCTGGGAGAGTTTAAACCATTAAACGTGGCCGACACCCTAATGCGTAAAGATCAGCGTGACGTTATTTATGTGATGGCCGAACTAAATGGACGCACGCCTGTAGAGATTATTGCGGATGTAAATGCCGATTTAAACGCAAGTGATCATGGGTTTGAAAAAAGCGCGTGGTTAACACGGCACTTTTTTAATAATGGCGGAACCGCGCCATGGCAATTACCGCATGGAACTGATGTTAACTTTAGTGGTGAAGGTGAGTGGCGTATCACCATTGATGTGTTCAGGGATATGGGCATTGCTTTTGCCTTTGCGCTCAGTGCTATATTTATTATTTTACGCATTCAAACTCAATCTGTTAGTTTGTCGCTGATTATTATGTCGGCCATTCCATTAACAGTGATTGGTATTATGCCTGGATTTTGGTTACTCAATCAATTTGGTGAACGCACCATAGCAGGGGCTCCTGAGCCGGTATTATTTACCGCTACTGCGATGATAGGCATGATTGCCTTAGCAGGTATTGTAGTACGTAATTCACTTATTTTAGTCGAATTTATTAACCAAGCACGAGCTCAGGGGATGGCAATAAAAGAGGCACTTATTGCTGCAGGAACGGTACGAATGCGCCCAGTATTGTTAACCGCCGGAACTACTTTATTAGGTAACTTAGTGATCACACTTGACCCAGTATTTAGCGGATTAGCCATAGCAATTATTTTTGGCATCGTGGCGTCTACCGTATTTTCGTTATTTGTTGTACCGCTTGTTTATTATTTAGTGTTTACAAACCCAGAGGAAGAAGCACATGCAGGGTAAATCAAAAATTTTAGGCGCAATCAGTGCATTGGTTGTGGTTATTGTAGCAGTGCTATACATGGCTGGTAGTTTTAGTGATAAACAACCTGCAGGGTTAAAAGAGATTCCAGTTACTCAATATCAAGGTGAGGTGGTCACTGTTGAGCTGCAAACTATTTCGCGAACAGAGCATGTACCGGGGAGTGTAATTGCGAAACAAAACACCCAAATTTCGTCAAATGTAATGGCACAAGTAAAGCAATTCAAAGTACGTGCCGGTGATAAAGTTAGTCAAGGTGACTTATTGATCACCCTTAAGCAAGATGACTTTAAAGCGATGCTGGCACAAAGTGAGGCAAATATTAATGCGGTGCAAGCCTCATTAAACCAAGCTAAAAAGCAACTTATTAGAGTAACTGAGTTACAGGCAAAAGGGTTAGTACCCGTGAGTGAGCTTGATGATGCTAAAGCAAAATTTGATAACTTAACTGCCAATTTAGCTGGAGCAAAGCAGCAGCAAACCCAGGCGCAGGTATCACTTAACTACACGCAAATTAAAGCCCCTATATCTGGTGTCGTTGTTGAACGTTTAGCTGAACCTGGCGATACAGCCACACCTGGTATACCGTTGTTAACGCTTTATAATCCAAAGCAACTTCAACTTGCTTTTAATGTACGAGAGCAACAAGCAGTAAAGCTTAAGTTAGGCGATCGTTTAAACGTGAGTTTACCTTCGCTCAACCTAACAACGGTTGCAAATATCAGTGAAATTGTACCAGTCGTTGATAACGCTGCACGTAGCTTACTGATCCGGCTAGAAATTGAGCCACAGTCAAGAATGATCCCTGGGTTATATGCACAATTGCATTTACCGTTTGAAAACACCCAAGGTGTGCTTGTTAACCCTAATTGGATACATGACTTTGGACAGCTCAGTATGATGTATGTCATTAACGCTGACAAAATTGAGCGTCGTTTTGTGCGCTTAGGTGAGCAGATTGATAATCAGCAACATATTATTACGGGCCTTAAAGCTGGCGATAAAATAGCAGTGGATTATCAACCAATAACTGAATAACCAGAGTTCAGGTTAAATAAAAGTGGCTATTTCATCCAGCGACTTTTTATCAAGTGCATGCAGTGGTACCGTTGCATGCTCATCGGGGTAGCCTGTAATTAATAGCATATAAGGGCGCTCGTTATCTTTGTCGCGACCACAAATATCGGTTAAAAAGCTCATTGGTTTTGGCGTGTGGGTCAAGGTTGCAAGGCCTGCTCGGTGTAGTGCTTGAATTAAAAAACCAGTGGCCAGCCCTACTGATTCATGCACATAGTAATTGGTGTTTTTATCGTCCGTATTTACACCTCCCTTTTTTTGACTAAACACTGCAATCAACCATGGTGCGTGCTCTAAATAGGGTTTATTAGCATCGGTGCCTAATGGTTTTAATGCATCAAGCCATTCTTCGCCTGCGCGACCTTCATAAAATGAGCGTTCTAATTTCTCGGCTGCTTCACGAATTTGCTTTTTAACATCTGCGCTATTAATGGCCACAAAATGCCAAGGCTGGTGGTTTGCGCCACTAGGTGCTGTACCTGCCGCTTTTATACAGGTTTCGATTATTTCTTTTGGCACCTGGCGGTTACTAAAGCTGCGAATACTATGGCGGCGTTGGCTAGTTTGTAAAAACTCATTCGCTCGCTCGAGCATTTCCTCTGGCGGGTATTCTATAAAATCGGTTAATGGTTGGCTTTTGTGATCTTGCATGGCTGTTCGCTTCTTATTTTTAGAGTGTTTGGTTTTTATACCGATAGGCTCATTTCTAAGCAAGTGTTATTAAGCTTATTCAATCATAAAAATAAACTGGCAGTAAAAAAATTTTAGCAAAAACAAATTTGAGTAGCAGTAAGATCTCAATGAAACGAGAAAGGGCCTTGCGGCCCTTAGTGTTGCAGCAAGTAACACATTTTTTATAGGTTAAAGTCTACAGCGTAGGCTACATAGGCTTTTACATCAGAGCCGTCCATGTCGTTATCTGATAGACCAAAAGTAAAACCGTCTTTAGACACCGATACACCATAATCAATGATATTGTCATCACCGATGAAATCGCCTGAGTAATGACCTATGTGTAGCGCCATTTCTGTGCCATTGCTACCAACAGCGAAGCTGTAATCGGCATTTAAATACAATGAATCACCAAAATCAGTACCGTCACCATTGGCAGCAGAAGTTGCAAGTACGGCTGCACCAAATGTAAAACCTTGCACACTAATGCTACCGTAAACTTCAGAAAAATCTGCATCGGCACCTGATGCCGCATCTGGGTACGCGTAATAAATATAACCTACGTCATAACTCACGCTTTCATTGATTGCGCCGCCAAAACCTGCGTATATGTCTAGCTCGTAGGTCATTTCATCGGCCCAAGACGCATTTGACGCCCAAGTGCCCGCATAAAAGCCAGATTCATTAGCGTAATCAATACCGCCAGATACAGCTGCATCGCCCCCAGTTTGCTCTTGTCCGCGCCATAAGTAGTTAGAAGTGGCTGCTGCATTTGCTGTTACTTCAGCAAATGCAGTAGTTGATGTCATTCCTGTTAATGCCAATGCACTGATCAATATTGTTTTTTGTAGTTTTAGCATGTCTTATTTCCCATTGTATGATTTTGCACGCCAAGGCTTTTTATTATGAATGACTACAACCTTTTGTTTGGCGGCATTTTATTATGTTACTAATGGGGTATTTGCACTGTGTGTGCCAAATTAAACTTATTTGTTTATAAATTATTTTTATTATTTAAAACAATGTATTGAAAATAACATGAGGTAGGTATACAAAAGTGATTATTTTAAAGGTTCACTTTGCTGGTGCAAAAAGTAGCCTAGCTGCACCATCAAAGCGCTGCTAGGCCATTTGGGTTTGCTTGTTGATTAATCAACCAAATATGGTGCGCATTAGGGTAATTGTTTCGTTTACGCCACGACCTTTCTGTACTTCGCTAATAATGGAGTCACGTTTAGCACGAATATGTTCTGGGATATCATCAGCAGCAAGAGCGCGGTCCACTAAAATCTCAGCAGATTCTTTACCTCGGCGTGGCGCTTTACTGCTGCTAGAAGTGCTACGTGTAGGTTTATTAAGTAGCTTAATGTAGTTAGAGTTATCAGCAGTGTTAGTATCTGCATAGTAAAAAAAGCAAGGTATAAGCGCTTTAATATCTACTAATTGGGTTTCTAGTTCATTACCAGCGTTGGCCATTTTAAACCATGACATAGCGTGAATACTTTGTACTACATCTTGCCAATAACGCTCAAAGTCGCGGTTATTTAATTTGGTGATACCTAAAGCTGAGCAAAGTGCATCTAAGCGGCTATTGCTTATTGGTGTAAATACATCAGGGCGGCGCATTGCTAATAAGCGGGTGGCAGGTGCCAGTGTTGGTTTTTCATCACTACCATTAAATGCACTCAAGTAAGCAACTACAAATTGCTGATAATCAGTTTGGGCTACATCACCCTCAAGTGGAATGTTGCTAAGCGCATCGTCGAAGGCACCTGGCAGGTCAGCCAGCATCTGGTGAAAACCTTTGGCGCTTTTGGTAGAGGCAAACCATTCTACATCAAAGTTATAAGTACTCGGATCGAGTGATGCCATATGCTTACCGCTAAAAGCGAGTAAGTCTTCAGGGATCATATCTTTTAACGATTTTTCACGTAGGCCTGCAATATAAGTAGTTAAACGTAACTGCTCATCAAGTGCCACCAGTTCTTTATGTTGCTCTACAAACATACTCACTACTGGCCAAGGCGCTACCCGTAATGTTTTTAATTGTAAAAAGCTAATGGCTGAAATAAGTTGGTCATGCAGCTTTTTTAATAATGGTAATTGTGGGGTTTCGAGTAAGTCATAATTAATGCGGTCGCGGCTTGCGCTTAATAGCTCGTAACACCAACCTAAAAAGTCTTCTGGATGGTTTTCCACTTTCACAGCCATCAGGTTTAGGCTTAGCTCTGAAGATTGCTTCAGAATGTTTTGGTAAATTTGACTTTCTTGCTCGCCTAATGCCATTTTTGACGGTGAAATTAGCAGTTTCTTCATGCCTTGTAGACTCTCCGGTTAGATATACTTTTTAGTCGCTTTATTTTAGCTTATTTAGGCTAAATACAACAGGGGCGCGCATCATACCGAACAATTAAAGGAATGTAATCAGAAGCGTGAATCTTTAAGTTTATTAAAGTGAGTCTTCAAAACCTAATTTAGAAAGAGGATAGCTATGGTTAATACATTTTTATTTGTTTAACAATGCTTTTCGCGCTAACTCTCGCTATGATAAGAGCATTATTTGCACGTTTGAAAGGATGATCATGAAGACCTTATTTAAAATTATTGGTGTCATATTATTGCTATGCATAGCGTTAATTGTTGCTGCACCTTTTTTAATTCCTACTGATACCATTTTTAATAAAGTGTCTGAGCAGGTTGAAAAAACAACCGGGCGCACATTAACCATAAAGGGAGATAAAACCCTCAGTGTATTTCCTGCATTAAAGCTGGAGCTTAATGATGTGCATTTTGCCAATATGCCTAGCGGCTCGCGCGCTGATATGGCAAGTATGCAGCAACTTGCTGTTCATATTCCGTGGCTTTCATTACTCGGTGGCGAACTAAAGCTAGAAAAGTTTGTCATTAATGAGCCTGATATTTTGCTAGAAACCGATAAAAGCGGCAAAGCAAACTGGCAGTTATTTGATGCAGTGGCCAAGCAACCAGAGCAACAAACTCAATCGGGTGAGGCAGTCAAACTACCTGAAAACTTTGATATTCAATTAGGTGAAGTCGCTATTTATGGCGGGTCGTTTACATATTTAGATGGTCAAACGGGTGCTAAACAACAAATTAGCGATTTAGAACTGGCTATATTACTGCCTTCACTGCGCAAACAGCTCGAAGTAACCGGTGCTATTACTTATATGCAAGAGCGATTTGAGCTTGATGTAAAACTTGATACTCCAGCAAAAGCGATTGAAGGCGCCACATTTAATGTAAAGCAAAAACTTAACTCACGTTTAGTAGATTTAACGTTTGATGGCAGCATAGCCAAACAAGGCCAAGATATTAATGGATTATTAGCACTTAACGGTGATTCAGTTAAAAATATTGCTAACTGGCAAGGGGTTGACTTAAACGCTAAAGACAATGCGTTTAATGCCTTTAGTATCAATGCCCAAATGCACCTGCTCGGTGAAGAGTTTAACCTAACTGAATTAGTTGCAACGCTCGATGCACTCGAGATTAAAGGTAAAAGTAAGGTGAATCTAGGCAGTCGTTTAGCGGTTAATGCTGATATTGACTTAGGCATGCTTGATTTAAATCCTTACTTACCTGAAACCGTAGCTAAAAAAGAAGCCCCTGCAAAAGGCGAGTCAAAGCCTGCAGAACCGATTGTATGGGATGATACTAAAATTGATTTAAGTGGCTTAAGTGCATTAGATGCAAATATGATTATTCGTTCAAGCGGTTTAAAAGCTAACGACATTAAACTCGGCGCTAACCAGTTTACTGTAGAACTTAAAAATAGCATTGCTAAATTAAGCTTAGATAGCTTTGCCGCTTATGAAGGAACAGGTACAGGGGGGGTTACTATCAATGCCCAAAATACCCCTTATAAAATAGCGACCAACTTCGACTTAGATAAAATAGAGGCACAGCCCTTACTTACTGATGCTGCCGGTTTTGATAAATTAATGGGTAAAGGCTCTTTAAACTGGAATTTAACTACAGTAGGGCAAAGCCAAAAAACGTTTATTAACGCGCTCAATGGTAAGCTGGGGTTCAAATTCGCGGATGGTGCAGTTAAGGGAGCAAACGTAGCGGAAATGGTGCGTAAGGGTAAAGAGCTAGTTAAAGGCAACTTTAATGCCGTGTCTGAGGGATTAGATACAGGATTTGAGGAATCTGAGAAAACAGATTTCTCTGCACTTTCTGGTAGTTTTAACTTTACCAATGGCGTAGGCAAAAATACTGATTTATCGTTGATCAGCCCTTTAATACGTATTTCAGGTGAAGGAGATGTTGATTTACCGCAAACTCTGGTTAATTACCGCCTAGTAACAGGTTTAGTTGATTCTATTGAAGGTCAAGGTACTACCGATGATAGCACTGGCTTTAAAATTCCCCTGAGGATAAAAGGCCCATTTCATGATGTTGGCATAAAATTAGATATAGGCAGTGCGGTTAAAGATGAAGCAAAAGAAAAAGCTAAAGACAAAATTAAAGACAAATTAAAAGGTTTGTTTGGCTAATTTTAATTACTGATATAAAACAAGGCATCGCTGAGATGCCTTGTTTGTTTTATAACCACCTGTAATTTAGATAAATAGCATAAAAAACCAGTTTCTAATTTAGCGTCCGCATTAAATTAATTAAAAAATAACCTACCACTCCCCTCTCAATGCTGATACAATTGCCCGCCCTTAAGAGACATCTAGTATGTTTTTTGAGTGGAATTCAATCGAAATGTCTTGATTTTAAACAAATTTAAGACAAGTTGTAATTACTACACCGGAGGTCATTAACATGATCCAAATGCAAACTCAGCTGGAAGTTGCTGATAACAGCGGCGCTCGCAAAGTGCAGTGTATAAAAGTCCTTGGTGGTTCACACCGTCGCTATGCAGCGATTGGCGATATCATTAAAGTTTCTGTAAAAGAAGCGATTCCTCGCGGTAAAGTGAAGAAAGGTGATGTTAAAAACGCGGTAGTTGTGCGTACCAAAAAAGGCGTTCGTCGTCCAGACGGTTCATTGATCCGTTTCGACAGCAATGCGGCTGTTATCTTAAATGATAACTTGCAGCCTATTGGTACTCGTATTTTCGGCCCTGTGACTCGCGAACTTCGTAATGAAAAGTTCATGAAAATCGTTTCACTAGCCCCAGAAGTACTGTAAGGAGTCTATCATGGCAGCAAAAATCCGTCGTGATGACGAAGTAATCGTACTAGCAGGTAAAGACAAAGGTAAGCGCGGCAAAGTGCTTTCAGTTGTAACCGAGTCTGGTCGAGTATTTGTCGAAGGCATTAACTTAATCAAGAAACATCAAAAGCCGGTTCCACAGTTGAACCAAGCTGGCGGTATTGTTGAGAAAGAAGCGTCTATCGACGTATCAAACGTTGCGATCTACAACTCGGAAACGAGCAAAGCAGATCGTGTAGGTTTCAAGATTGAAGATGGTAAGAAATTACGTATCTTTAAATCTACTGGTAAAACTATCTAATAGTTGGAGTAGAATGATGGCGAAACTGCATGAAGTATATAAAGACAAAGTAGTTGCTGAACTTCAAGAGAAGTTTGGTTTCAGCTCTGTCATGCAAGTCCCTCAGATCGAAAAGATCACATTAAACATGGGTGTGGGCGAAGCCTTAGCTGACAAGAAGATTTTAGATAACGCTGTTGCGGATCTAGAAGCTATCTCTGGTCAGAAACCTTTAATCACTAAAGCACGCAAATCTGTTGCTGGCTTCAAAGTGCGTGAAGGTTACCCGATTGGTTGTAAAGTAACCCTACGCGGCGAGCGTATGTGGGACTTTTTTGAGCGTTTGGTTTCAATCGCTATCCCACGTATCCGTGACTTCCGTGGTGTAAGTGCTAAGTCTTTTGATGGACGTGGTAACTACAGCATGGGCGTACGTGAACAAATCATCTTCCCAGAAATTGATTATGATAAAGTAGACCGTGTACGCGGTATGGATATCACAATCACTACATCTGCGAAATCAGATGAGGAAGGCCGTGCGTTGTTAGAAGCGTTTAACTTCCCATTCAAGAAATAAGGGTAGGGTTATGGCAAAGAATTCTATGAAAGCGCGCGAAGCAAAGCGCACTAAACTAGTTGCTCAGTACGCTGAAAAGCGTGCAGCACTAAAAGCTATCATCAGTGATGTTAATACATCTGAAGATGATCGTTGGGACGCGGTACTTAAGCTACAAGCTTTACCTCGTGATTCTAGCCCTGCACGTCAACGTAATCGTTGTAACATTACGGGCCGCCCACATGGTTTCCTTCGCAAATTCGGCATGAGCCGTATTAAAGTTCGCGAAGCAGCTATGCGCGGTGAAATTCCTGGCCTTAAAAAGGCTAGCTGGTAATAGAATCATGGGAGTAAGACTATGAGCTTGCAAGATCCTATCGCGGATTTATTTACACGAATCCGTAACGGTCAGTCAGCGAAGAAAGTATCTGTAACGATGCCTAATTCGAAACTGAAAGTAGCAGTAGCTAATGTATTAAAAAATGAAGGTTACATCGCAGACTTCGCAGTAAGTGGTGATGTTAAACCTGAGCTTTCTATCGAGTTAAAGTACTTCGAAGGCAAAGCTGTTATTGAAAATATCCAGCGTGTAAGTCGCCCTGGTCTACGTATCTATAAGAGACGTGACGAATTACCGAAGGTAATGGGTGGTTTAGGTATCGCTATCGTATCAACTTCTAAAGGCCTAATGACAGACCGCGCAGCACGTAGTGCAGGCGTTGGTGGTGAAATCATTGGTTTTGTAGCTTAATCGGAGGGGAACTATGTCTCGCATAGCAAAGGCACCAATAAACGTTCCTGCCGGTGTAGAAGTTACATTAAAAGGCCAGGAAATCACAGTTAAAGGCAAAAACGGTGAACTTACTCGTACTATCAACAATGCTGTTGAAGTACAAGTTAACGACAACGTTATTACAACTTTACCTCGTGAAGGCGTAGCCAATGCATGGGCACAAGCAGGTACTGCTCGCGCTCTAATCAACAACATGGTTGTTGGTACGCATGAAGGTTACGAGAAGAAACTTCAGTTAGTAGGTGTTGGTTACCGTGCTGCAGCTAAGGGCAAAGTTTTAGACTTAACTCTTGGTTTCTCGCACCCAGTTAATTTCGCAGTTCCTGAAGGAATTACGATTGAAACTCCAAGCCAAACAGAAGTTCTAGTTAAGGGCGTAGACAAGCAGTTAGTTGGTCAAACAGCTGCTAACATTCGTGCATACCGTAAACCTGAGCCTTATAAAGGTAAAGGTGTTCGTTATTCAGATGAGAATGTACGCCGTAAAGAGGCTAAGAAGAAGTAAGGTAAGACGATGGATAAAAAAACAGCTCGTCTACGTCGTGCTAAACGCACTCGTAGAAATTATATTGAACAAGGCACAACGCGTCTTGTTATCCACCGCACGCCACGTCACATTTACGCTCAAGTTGTAAACGCTGAGGGTAATGTACTGGCTGCTGCTTCTACTGTTGAGAAAGCTATTAGCGAAACAGTTAAAGGCACAGGCAACGTTGCAGCTGCACAAGCAGTTGGTAAAGCGGTTGCTGAACGTGCGGCTGACAAAGGCATCGAAAAGATTGCTTTTGATCGCAGTGGCTTTAAATATCACGGCCGTGTGAAGGCGCTAGCTGATGCTGCGCGTGAAGCCGGTTTGCAATTCTAGGAGTAGACAATGGCTAACGTAGAAGCAAAGCAACAACAGCCTGATTTAGCTGAAAAGCTAATCGCGGTGAACCGTGTGTCTAAAGTAGTTAAAGGTGGTCGTATCTTTAGCTTTACTGCACTAACTGTAGTTGGTGATGGCGCAGGTAAAGTAGGTTTCGGTTATGGTAAAGCACGTGAAGTTCCAGCTGCTATTCAAAAAGCAATGGAAAAAGCACGTCGTAACATGATCAACGTAGACCTAAATGGCAACACATTACAGCATCCTGTTAAAGGACGTCATGCTGGCTCACAAGTGTTTATGAAACCAGCATCTGAAGGTACTGGTATCATTGCAGGTGGTGCTATGCGTGCAGTACTTGAAGTGACTGGTGTGCAGAACGTACTTTCTAAATGTTACGGTTCTACTAACCCGATCAACGTTGTACGTGCAACGATCTCAGCTCTTGAGAACATGAATTCTCCTCAGTCGATCGCTGCAAAACGTGGTCTTCGAGTAGATGAGATTTTGGGGTAAACCATGGCTAATAAAACTGTAAAAGTAACACAAGTAAAAAGCTCTATCGGTCGTTTACCGAAGCATAAAGCTACATTACGCGGTCTTGGTTTACGTCGTATCAATCACACTGTTGAGTTAGAAGACACAGCATGTGTGCGTGGTATGATCAACCAGGTTTATTACATGGTTAAGGTAGAGGGGTAATTCGATGCATTTGAATACACTTTCACCTGCTGCAGGTTCAAAAACTGCTCCAAAACGTGTTGGTCGTGGTATCGGTTCTGGTCTTGGTAAGACTGGTGGCCGTGGTCACAAAGGTCAAAAATCACGTTCTGGCGGTAAAGTACGCGTTGGTTTTGAGGGCGGTCAAATGCCTATGCAACGTCGTCTACCTAAGTTCGGTTTCACTTCTCGCAAATCTTTAGTATCTGCAGAAATTAACCTATACGAAATCGCTAAAGTTGAAGGCGATGTGGTAGACCTAAGCGCGTTACAAGCAGCTGGTCTAGTTAAAAAGAACGTTCAGTTCGTTAAAGTTGTTAAATCTGGCGAAGTTTCACGCGCTGTTACCGTTAAAGGCCTTAAGGCTTCTAAAGGTGCACGCGAAGCTATCGAAGCTGCCGGAGGCAAGGTAGAAGACTAAGGAAGTACTAATGGCTAAACCAGGTCAAGATACACAAAGTGCACAAGGTGGACTTTCGGAATTGAAGCGCCGATTACTCTTCGTATTGGGTGCTATCATAATTTACCGTCTAGGTTCATTTGTGCCGATCCCTGGGATTGACGCCGCTGTACTTGCCGATTTCTTCGAGCAACAAAAGGGCACCATTGTTGAGATGTTCAACATGTTTAGCGGTGGTGCGCTTGAGCGAGCTTCAGTGTTAGCACTGGGTATCATGCCGTATATCTCGGCTTCGATTATTACGCAACTATTAACGCATATGTATCCGCCGTTTATAGAGCTTAAGAAAGAAGGTGAGCAAGGGCGTAAAAAGATAAGCCAGTACACACGCTACGGCACGCTTGTGCTTGCTACTATCCAATCAATCGGTATTGCCACAAGCTTACCGGGCATGATGAACGGGTTAGTTGTTAACCCAGGTATGGGATTCTATTTCACCGCAGTGGTGAGTTTAGTAACCGGTACTATGTTCCTTATGTGGTTGGGCGAACAGATAACAGAACGTGGTATCGGTAACGGTATCTCAGTTCTAATATTTGTTGGTATTGTAGCTAACCTGCCGTCTGCTATTGGTTCGACAGCCGAAATGGCGCGCCAAGGTGATTTGAATGTTTTTGTACTGTTGATGGTTGCGGTTATAGTATTCGCTGTTACTTATCTTGTTGTATTCTTTGAACGTGGTCAACGACGTATTGTTGTTAACTACGCCAAACGACAACAAGGTCGTCAAGTATTTGCTGCTCAAAGCACGCATTTACCTCTGAAAGTAAATATGGCGGGTGTTATTCCACCAATCTTCGCTAGCAGTATAATTCTGTTCCCTGGTACAATTGCAAGCTGGTTCGGCCAGGGTGAAGGTCCGGTTGCTGATGTGCTACAAGCAATTGCTACAACGTTGACTCCAGGTCAGCCTTTGTATGCAATGGTTTTAGCTGCGGCTATCATCTTCTTCTGCTTTTTCTACACAGCGTTGGTTTTTAACCCGCGTGAAACAGCAGACAACCTGAAAAAATCTGGCGCATTTATCCCAGGTATTCGTCCAGGTGAGCAGACATCTAAATACATTGATAAAGTGATGACACGCCTGACATTGGCAGGTGCTTTGTATATAACCTTTATCTGTCTGGTGCCCGAATTCATGACTATGGCATGGCAAACGCCATTCTATTTCGGCGGTACATCAATTTTGATTATCGTTGTTGTAATCATGGACTTTATGGCACAAGTACAGACGCATCTGATGTCACATCAGTATGATTCTGTGCTGAAAAAAGCGAACCTTAAAGGCTACGGTCGATAAGGTCAGTTTACGGAGTTGAGCAATGAAAGTACGTGCTTCCGTTAAGAAAATATGCCGTAACTGTAAAGTTATTAAACGTGCTGGTGTAGTACGCGTAATTTGCAGTGAGCCTAAGCATAAGCAAAGGCAAGGCTAAGTAAACAGTCGTGCAGGCTGAGGTTTCTCGGCCTGTGTTTTTAGTTGTGATTTGGTCTTCGTTTGAGTATCCTTACGGGCTTTTCAAACAGATGATTACCAAATTCAAATATAGGAGATGTGTTAGTGGCCCGTATCGCTGGCATTAACGTCCCTGATCATAAACATGCAGTTATTGGTTTAACAGCTATTTATGGCATAGGTAAGACTCGCTCTAAGGCTATCTTAGAAGCGACTGGTATCGCCGAGACCACAAAAATCGGTGAACTTTCAGACGAAACACTTGACGTATTGCGTGAAGCAGTTGGCAAGTACACTGTAGAAGGTGACCTTCGTCGTGAAGTTACTTTGAATATCAAGCGCCTTATGGACCTTGGTTGTTTCCGTGGCCTACGTCACCGTCGCTCTTTACCACTTCGTGGTCAAAGAACAAAGACTAACGCGCGTACCCGTAAGGGTCCTCGTAAGCCTATTAAGCGATAAGGGGATAGTAAAATGGCTAAGACACCAATTCGTCGTAAAAAGGTTAAAAAGCAAGTTGCTGATGGTATGGCTCATGTTCATGCGTCTTTCAACAACACTATTGTAACGATTACCGACCGTCAAGGTAATGCACTATCATGGGCTACTGCCGGTGGTTCAGGTTTCCGTGGTTCACGTAAATCTACTCCATTCGCTGCTCAGGTTGCTGCAGAGCGTGCAGGTACTGCTGCTCAAGAATACGGTTTAAAAAATCTAGAAGTTTTCATCAAAGGTCCAGGTCCAGGTCGTGAATCTGCTGTACGTGCTTTGAATGCTGCTGGTTACCGTATCACCAACATTACTGACGTGACGCCAATACCACATAATGGTTGTCGTCCACCGAAGAAACGTCGCGTTTAACAATAGGTTAGGAGAAATAACATGGCAAGATATTTGGGCCCTAAGCTCAAGCTGAGTCGTCGTGAAGGTACTGACCTGTTCCTTAAGAGCGGCGTAAGAGCTATCGACTCTAAGTGTAAACTTGAGACTGCACCTGGTCAGCACGGCGCTCGTAAAGGACGCTTATCTGATTACGGTTTACAATTACGTGAAAAGCAAAAAGTACGTCGTATTTACGGTGTATTAGAAAAGCAATTCCGTAACTACTACAAAGAAGCTGCTCGCCTTAAAGGCAACACAGGTGAAAACTTGTTACAGCTTTTAGAGCAACGTTTAGACAATGTTGTATATCGCATGGGTTTTGCTAGCACACGCGCTGAAGCACGTCAGTTAGTAAGCCACAAAGCGATTCTAGTTAATGGTCGTGTTGTGAATATTCCTTCATACGTAATTACTCCAGAAGATACTGTTGTAATTCGTGAGAAGTCTAAAACACAAGCACGTATCATCGCTGCTCTAGAGTTGGCTGAGCAACGTGAAAAGCCGACTTGGGTTGAAGTTGACGGTAAGAAATTGGAAGGTAGCTTCAAGCGCCTACCTGAGCGTTCAGATCTGTCTGCGGACATTAATGAACAACTAATCGTCGAACTTTACTCTAAGTAAAGTTAAGAGTTAAGAGAGGATAAAATGCAGGGTTCTGTTACAGAATTTCTAAAACCAAGGTTAGTCGATATCGACGCTATCAACCCAACGCGTTCTAAAGTAGTTTTAGAACCACTCGAGCGTGGCTTTGGTCACACTTTGGGTAATGCCTTACGCCGTATACTGTTATCATCTATGCCTGGATGTGCAGTAACTGAAGTTGAAATCGACGGTGTATTGCATGAGTACAGCGCGAAAGAAGGCGTACAAGAAGACATCATTGAAATACTACTAAACCTTAAAGGTCTAGCGGTAACGTTAGAAGGCAAAGATGAAGTTTTTCTGACCCTGACTAAATCTGGTGTAGGCCCTGTGACTGCGGCAGATATTCAGCACGATGGCGATGTAACAATTGCTAACCCAGATCATGTTATTTGTAATTTAACAACAAATAACAGCGAGATCAGCATGCGTATTCGTGTTGAGCGTGGTCGTGGTTATGTGCCGGCATCTAG
Organism: Pseudoalteromonas sp. 11L1; assembly: GCF_055397545.1. The sequence continues at coordinate 998,899 of NZ_AP041141.1, forward strand.
TCGTTTATCCTCTGATGACGATGAGCGTCCAATTGGTCGATTGCTGCTTGATGCATCATTCAGCCCAGTTGAACGTATTGCGTACTCGGTTGAATCAGCCCGTGTTGAGCAACGTACAGATTTAGACAAGTTAATCATTGATATGGAAACAAACGGCACCTTAGATCCTGAAGAAGCGATCCGCCGTGCGTCTACTATCTTAGCTGAGCAATTAGATGCATTCGTAGATTTACGTGATGTAACTGAGCCAGAAGAGAAAGAAGAGAAGCCAGAATTCGATCCTATTCTACTTCGTCCAGTTGATGATCTTGAATTAACAGTACGTTCAGCAAACTGTTTGAAAGCCGAGCAAATTCAATATATCGGTGATTTAGTTCAGCGCACTGAAGTTGAGCTTCTTAAAACGCCTAATCTAGGTAAGAAGTCTCTAACTGAAATAAAAGACGTGCTAGCTTCACGTGGTCTTTCTCTAGGCATGCGCCTAGAAAATTGGCCGCCTGCAAGCCTAGCTGAATAATCTAAATCACTATATTAGTTTAGTTAGAAGGATAGGGTCATGCGCCATCGTAAGAGTGGTCGTCAATTAAACCGTAACAGTAGCCATCGTAAAGCGATGTTCAGCAATATGGCAGGTTCTTTGGTGAAACATGAAATCATCAAAACTACTTTGCCTAAAGCGAAAGAGTTACGCCGTGTAATTGAACCTTTAATCACACTGGCTAAGACTGACAGTGTAGCAAATCGCCGTTTAGCGTTTGCTCGCACGCGTGATAATGAAGTAGTTGGTAAGTTATTCAGTGAAATCGGTCCTCGTAATGCGGATCGTCCAGGTGGTTACACTCGTATTCTTAAGTGTGGCTTCCGTGCTGGTGATAATGCACCAATGGCTTATATTGAACTAGTTGGTCGCCCAGCGGCGAGCGAAGAAGTTCAAGAAGACGCGCAGTCTGCAGAGTAAGTCTTAAAGAGACACCAAAAAGCCGAGCTTATGCTCGGCTTTTTAATATCTAAAATTCACACAAAATGAATAAAGCTTTTAGCTCTATTATTAATAGCAAATTTATTCTCATTCCTTTCATCTAATAAAATAGCCTAACTAGAATCGACGAATCATAATGCGAGCGTTTAGGACTGCTATCTTTCTATTTATAAGTAAAGCTATTTAGATTAATAAATATATGACCATGTAACGACTTTTACAGTTTATAGTTATTAATATAAAAAAGTTCGAAATAGTTGATACCCTCCAATAGCTCATTAACTTTATATAGTAGAGTCCTTGCCTGATGTACTTATTCGCCACTAATCTAAATGGCCATATAAAGCTAAACAATTTGTTTTCTTAGTAATCGCTACAATAACTATGAAAAGATTTTTCCAAAAAATAAGTTTTTACAGCTTTAAAGGCGAAATATGATTAGCTTTAGTTGTCTTTTTAAGCGTTTAGTCTAAATATCCAACGAACAGTCATTTATTTCAAGTTTTCTTCAAAAAAGGGTTGATCTGTTTTCGGATCTCCCTATAATGCGACCCCACTGAGACGGCAGAACGCAACGCATAGCGAGGCACGAGCTACTCAGTGAGTCGAGTAAAACTTAGTTTTGAAAACTTTCAAGTTTAACAAAATTAAGTGTTGACAAAAAAATAGGAAAGCGTAATATGCGCAGCCCTAGCGAGATAAAGTTTAACGCTTTAATCGCAACGTTCTTTAACAATATAAAGCAATCATCTGTGTGGGCACTCGTACAGATTGAGTTCTAACAGCCAAGCTTAGTTTACTAAGTGAGGCAAACAAATTTAGAGTCTCAATTGAAACTGAGTGACCAACAGCAATAACTACTTAGGTAGGAATTGCAGCACAGTCAATTCAATATCGAAAGATATTAAATAAATTCAGAATTCATTGAGCTGTCGAAAGACAAAAAACTTTTTAATTGAAGAGTTTGATCATGGCTCAGATTGAACGCTGGCGGCAGGCCTAACACATGCAAGTCGAGCGGTAACAGAGAGTAGCTTGCTACTTTGCTGACGAGCGGCGGACGGGTGAGTAATGCTTGGGAACATGCCTTGAGGTGGGGGACAACAGTTGGAAACGACTGCTAATACCGCATAATGTCTACGGACCAAAGGGGGCTTCGGCTCTCGCCTTTAGATTGGCCCAAGTGGGATTAGCTAGTTGGTGAGGTAATGGCTCACCAAGGCGACGATCCCTAGCTGGTTTGAGAGGATGATCAGCCACACTGGGACTGAGACACGGCCCAGACTCCTACGGGAGGCAGCAGTGGGGAATATTGCACAATGGGCGCAAGCCTGATGCAGCCATGCCGCGTGTGTGAAGAAGGCCTTCGGGTTGTAAAGCACTTTCAGTCAGGAGGAAAGGTTAGTAGTTAATACCTGCTAGCTGTGACGTTACTGACAGAAGAAGCACCGGCTAACTCCGTGCCAGCAGCCGCGGTAATACGGAGGGTGCGAGCGTTAATCGGAATTACTGGGCGTAAAGCGTACGCAGGCGGTTTGTTAAGCGAGATGTGAAAGCCCCGGGCTCAACCTGGGAACTGCATTTCGAACTGGCAAACTAGAGTGTGATAGAGGGTGGTAGAATTTCAGGTGTAGCGGTGAAATGCGTAGAGATCTGAAGGAATACCGATGGCGAAGGCAGCCACCTGGGTCAACACTGACGCTCATGTACGAAAGCGTGGGGAGCAAACAGGATTAGATACCCTGGTAGTCCACGCCGTAAACGATGTCTACTAGAAGCTCGGAACCTCGGTTCTGTTTTTCAAAGCTAACGCATTAAGTAGACCGCCTGGGGAGTACGGCCGCAAGGTTAAAACTCAAATGAATTGACGGGGGCCCGCACAAGCGGTGGAGCATGTGGTTTAATTCGATGCAACGCGAAGAACCTTACCTACACTTGACATACAGAGAACTTACCAGAGATGGTTTGGTGCCTTCGGGAACTCTGATACAGGTGCTGCATGGCTGTCGTCAGCTCGTGTTGTGAGATGTTGGGTTAAGTCCCGCAACGAGCGCAACCCCTATCCTTAGTTGCTAGCAGGTAATGCTGAGAACTCTAAGGAGACTGCCGGTGATAAACCGGAGGAAGGTGGGGACGACGTCAAGTCATCATGGCCCTTACGTGTAGGGCTACACACGTGCTACAATGGCGCATACAGAGTGCTGCGAACCTGCGAAGGTAAGCGAATCACTTAAAGTGCGTCGTAGTCCGGATTGGAGTCTGCAACTCGACTCCATGAAGTCGGAATCGCTAGTAATCGCGTATCAGAATGACGCGGTGAATACGTTCCCGGGCCTTGTACACACCGCCCGTCACACCATGGGAGTGGGTTGCTCCAGAAGTAGATAGTCTAACCCTCGGGAGGACGTTTACCACGGAGTGATTCATGACTGGGGTGAAGTCGTAACAAGGTAGCCCTAGGGGAACCTGGGGCTGGATCACCTCCTTATACGATTTAGAACTTATTTGTTCGTAGTGTCCACACAGATGATTGTTAGTTAGTTTTACCCTTTGGGTTAACTAATTAATATGCTCTTTAAAAATTTGGAAAAGCTGATAATAAAATTCGTATGAATACATTGTATTTGTACAGAGTTTTCAAAAGTAAAAAAGAATGATAGCAGTATCATTCAGTGCCAATTTAATCTTCGGATTAATTGGTATCTACTTTAGTATTCAATATTAACTTCTGGCGAAGTTAAACTGTCACAAAACAAAGACCCGTTTGGGTTGTATGGTTAAGTGACTAAGCGTACACGGTGGATGCCTTGGCAGTTGGAGGCGATGAAGGACGTATTAACTTGCGATAAGCCTAGTCAAGCTAGTAAAAAGCACTTGAGACTAGGATTTCCGAATGGGGAAACCCACCTGCTTGCAGGTATCGTTAACTGAATACATAGGTTAACGAGGCGAACGCGGAGAACTGAAACATCTAAGTACCCGTAGGAAAAGAAATCAACCGAGATTCCGATAGTAGCGGCGAGCGAAATCGGAACAGCCCTTAAGCTTATTATGTGTTAATGGAAGGCTCTGGAAAGTGCCACGATACAGGGTGATAGTCCCGTACATGAAAATGCATTTTAAGTGAAATCGAGTAGGTCGGAGCACGTGAAACTTTGACTGAATATAGGTGGACCATCATCTAAGGCTAAATACTCCCAACTGACCGATAGTGAACCAGTACCGTGAGGGAAAGGCGAAAAGAACCCCTGTGAGGGGAGTGAAATAGAACCTGAAACCGTGTACGTACAAGCAGTAGGAGCCCCTCGAGGGTGACTGCGTACCTTTTGTATAATGGGTCAGCGACTTATATTTTGTAGCGAGGTTAACCGATTAGGGTAGCCGTAGGGAAACCGAGTCTTAACTGGGCGAATAGTTGCAAGGTATAGACCCGAAACCCGGTGATCTAGCCATGGGCAGGTTGAAGATTGAGTAACATCAATTGGAGGACCGAACCCACTAACGTTGAAAAGTTAGGGGATGACCTGTGGTTAGGAGTGAAAGGCTAATCAAACCGGGAGATAGCTGGTTCTCCCCGAAATCTATTTAGGTAGAGCCTCGGACGAATACTTACGGGGGTAGAGCACTGTTAAGGCTAGGGGGTCATCCCGACTTACCAACCCTTTGCAAACTCCGAATACCGTAAAGTAATATCCGGGAGACACACGGCGGGTGCTAACGTCCGTCGTGAAGAGGGAAACAACCCAGACCGCCAGCTAAGGTCCCAAAGTCATAGTTAAGTGGGAAACGATGTGGAAAGGCCCAGACAGCCAGGAGGTTGGCTTAGAAGCAGCCATCCTTTAAAGAAAGCGTAATAGCTCACTGGTCGAGTCGGTCTGCGCGGAAGATGTAACGGGGCTAAACTATGCACCGAAGCTGCGGATTCAGAATTTATTCTGAGTGGTAGGGGAGCGTTCTGTAAGCGGTTGAAGGTGTACCGGGAGGTATGCTGGACGTATCAGAAGTGCGAATGCTGACATGAGTAACGATAATGCGGGTGAAAAACCCGCACGCCGGAAGACCAAGGGTTCCTATCCCATGTTAATCAGGGTAGGGTAAGTCGACCCCTAAGGCGAGGCCGAAAGGCGTAGTCGATGGGAAACGGATTAATATTTCCGTACTTGGTATAATTGCGATGGGGGGACGGAGCAGGCTAAGCAAGCATGGCGATGGTAGTCCATGTGAAAGTGTGTAGGCTAGTGACTTAGGTAAATCCGGGTTACTGTTAGGCTGAGACACGAGACGAGTCACCACGGTGATGAAGTTGCTGATGCCATACTTCCAGGAAAAGCCTCTAAGCTTCAGATTATACCGAATCGTACCCCAAACCGACACAGGTGGTCAGGTAGAGAATACTAAGGCGCTTGAGAGAACTCGGGTGAAGGAACTAGGCAAAATCGTACCGTAACTTCGGGAGAAGGTACGCTCCGATTGGTGATGAGACTTGCTCTCTAAGCTGATTGGAGCCGCAGTGACCAGGTGGCTGGGACTGTTTATTAAAAACACAGCACTGTGCAAAATCGCAAGATGACGTATACGGTGTGACACCTGCCCGGTGCCGGAAGGTTAATTGATGGGGTTATCTTCGGAGAAGCTCTTGATCGAAGCCCCGGTAAACGGCGGCCGTAACTATAACGGTCCTAAGGTAGCGAAATTCCTTGTCGGGTAAGTTCCGACCTGCACGAATGGTGTAACCATGGCCACGCTGTCTCCACCCGAGACTCAGTGAAATTGAAATCGCAGTGAAGATGCTGTGTACCCGCGGCTAGACGGAAAGACCCCGTGAACCTTTACTACAGCTTGGCACTGAACATTGAACCTACATGTGTAGGATAGGTGGGAGACTTTGAAGCAGAGACGCTAGTTTTTGTGGAGTCGTCCTTGAAATACCACCCTTGTAGTTTTGATGTTCTAACGTTGGCCCCTGAATCGGGGTTACGGACAGTGCCTGGTGGGTAGTTTGACTGGGGCGGTCTCCTCCCAAAGAGTAACGGAGGAGCACGAAGGTTGGCTAAGTACGGTCGGACATCGTACGGTTAGTGTAATGGTAGAAGCCAGCTTAACTGCGAGACAGACACGTCGAGCAGGTACGAAAGTAGGTCATAGTGATCCGGTGGTTCTGAATGGAAGGGCCATCGCTCAACGGATAAAAGGTACTCCGGGGATAACAGGCTGATACCGCCCAAGAGTTCATATCGACGGCGGTGTTTGGCACCTCGATGTCGGCTCATCACATCCTGGGGCTGAAGTCGGTCCCAAGGGTATGGCTGTTCGCCATTTAAAGTGGTACGCGAGCTGGGTTTAGAACGTCGTGAGACAGTTCGGTCCCTATCTGCCGTGGGCGTTTGAGAATTGAGAGGGGTTGCTCCTAGTACGAGAGGACCGGAGTGAACGAACCGCTGGTGTTCGGGTTGTCATGCCAATGGCATTGCCCGGTAGCTACGTTCGGAACTGATAAGCGCTGAAAGCATCTAAGCGCGAAGCAGGCCTCGAGATGAGTTCTCACTAGACTTTTAAAGTCTCTGAAGGGCCGTTGAAGACTACAACGTTGATAGGCAAGATGTGGAAGTGGTGTGAGCCATTAAGCTAACTTGTACTAATTACCCGTGAGGCTTAACCATACAACGCCAAACGCGTTTTATGTGATAGTGAAACAAGCGAAGAAGTTAATAGACTAAAGTAGATTACTGAAAACTTTTATTATCAGAATTCCAAATTTTAGTTAGTGCGTAGCGATACGGACTGACACCAAATTTGCTTGGTGACAATAGCGTTTTGGACCCACCTGACCCCATGCCGAACTCAGTAGTGAAACGAAACAGCGCCGATGATAGTGTAGCATTTGTTATGTGAAAGTAGGTCATTACCAGGCTCCAAATAAGAGAAAGCCCGACTCAAAAGAGTCGGGCTTTTTTACGTCTGCAGAAAAGTGAAAATATTAGCCGTCAGCCGTCAGCCGTCAGCCGTCAGCCGTCAGCCGTCAGCTATCAGCTGCACAGCGTTAACCTGACCATCGTAGCGAGGGTTGAGTATTACGAAACCCATGGGCAAAATAGCGCAACGTTAACCTCAGAGCCAATGAAACCCATTAAAAACATTAAATGTACCTTGCTATGTGTCTCTCTAGCGCTCTAGGCACTACGATATTCTACTGCGCGGTCACTACGAAGTAGCACACTCACTCCAAAAGCAAGCAAGACTCGAATGACTTGAGCCTTCTTGTGTTCGTAGGAGTTTACCAGTAATAGCTAGTGTTGTTTGATGTGCTCTAACAGGGTAAAGAGTGAGGTATTGGACAGATATACCCTACAGTATTGTTTCATTGCTGATGACATCCCGTAACTTTACTAATGTGACATAGTTTAATAGCGTTTAATTTGAGATATACAAACTAGTAACTGCTACTTTAAAGCTTAATAGGCTCTCGGTGAGCCTTTATTAAGGAATGCACAAAACATAGGGAAAACGTTTTAGCTAATAGGTGGCTTATCAGCAATTATTAAAGTAACTATGTTGCTGAAGTAAAATAGATAGGATCAAAAACGCCAACTCAAGGTTGGCGTTTTAATTATCAGGCTAAAGGTGATTATTAAACTTTAGGGCCTGCGTTTTTAATTTCGTCAGATACGTCGTATTTAGCAAAATTTTCTGTGAAATCAGATGCAAGCTTAGCCGCATACTCTGCGTATTTAGCTTTGTCTTCCCAGGTATTGATTGGGTTAAGAAGCTTGCTATCTACGCCCGGTACTGCAACTGGTACGTCTAGGTTTAGCACGTCAATGTGTTGGGTTTCTACACCGGCTAATTTTCCAGATACGATTGCATCCACAACAGCTCGTGTTGTTGGAATATCAAAACGCTTACCAATACCGTAAGGGCCACCTGTCCATCCAGTGTTAACTAGGTAAACTTTAGCGCCGAATTCACGTACACGCTTCATTAGAAGCTCTGCGTATACACCTGCAGGGCGTGGGAAGAAAGGAGCACCAAAACAGGTTGAGAATGTTGATTCAATATCGCTAGTAGAACCAATTTCTGTAGAGCCAACTTTTGCTGTGTAGCCACTTAGGAAGTGAAATGCTGCAGCTTCTTCGGTTAGAACAGATACTGGCGGTAGTACACCACTCACATCACATGTTAGGAAAACAACAGCCTTAGGCTCACCTGCGCGGTTTTCAACTTTACGTTTTTCAACGTGCTCTAGTGGGTAAGCTGCACGGCTATTTTGAGTTAGGCTGGTATCGTTGAAATCAGGAACACGGTTTTCATCAAGTACCACATTCTCTAAAATTGTACCGAATCGAATAGCGTCCCAGATAACAGGTTCGTTCTTTTGAGAAAGGTCGATACATTTAGCGTAACAACCACCTTCGATATTAAATACACTACCTGGTGCCCAGCCGTGCTCGTCATCACCGATTAAGAAGCGAGTTGGATCTGCTGATAATGTTGTTTTACCTGTACCAGATAAACCAAAGAATAATGCGGTATCTCCTGCTTCACCTACGTTAGCAGAACAGTGCATTGGTAATACACCTTTCGCTGGTAGTAGGAAGTTTTGCACAGAGAACATCGATTTTTTCATTTCACCCGCGTAGCGCATGCCAGCAAGTAACACTTTACGTTGTGCAAAGTTAATAATAACTGTGCCATCGCTATTGGTACCATCGCGCTCTGGATCACATACAAACGAAGGTACGTTCATTACCTGCCACTGAGGAAAGTCGGCTTTGTTGTATGACTGTGGTTCGATGAACATGTTTTTAGCGAAGATATGGTGCCAAGCAGTTTCTGTTGTTACAACCACTGGAAGGTAGTGCTCTGGATCAGCGCCTACTTCAAGGTGAGAGATAAAGTGGTCATTACTTTGCACATGTGCTTCTACACGTGCCCATAAGGCGTCAAACTTATCTGCATCGAATGGGCGGTTTACATTGCCCCATTGGATTTCATTTTCAGTACTTGATTCTTGAACAATAAAACGATCTTTTGGAGAACGACCGGTACGACGACCAGTGTTAGCTACAAAAGCACCATTGGCGGCTAAAGTCCCTTCGCCACGGCTGATAGCGTGTTCGACAAGTTCAGCTGCAGTTAGATCGACAAAACGGGTAGCGCTTGAAGTCATGTTTATACCTAAATTGTGTGAGATTGAACGGGATAGCTCTGGGTCTTAGTAACCTTTAAGCTGCAAATATAGTAACAGATGGATTAAGGATATTCGAGCTTATAAACGCCGTAAAAGCATATAAATTAAGGGAAAAACATGAATAATTTCAATGATACCGGTGTCATGAAAAATGCTCAGCTTGTGATACCGGTGTCATTTTTTGGACATAAAAAAGCCATAAAAAAATTATGGCTATTTTATAGTGTGCTTTAAAAAATCTAGATTAGTTAAATATATTTTTTATATCTTGTTCGTTAAACACATAATCTTTTAAACAGTAATGGCAGCTCATTTTAATCTCACCATTTTTTTCGACATCATCCATAAGCGCTTGTTGACCAACATTAACTAAAGCAGTCATCGTTTTTTCGCGATTACAACCACATTTAAATTGAATTGGTTGAGGGTCAAATACGCGTGGGTTATCTTCATGATAAAGGCGCGTTAAAATAGTACTGGCATCAAGCTCTAGTAGTTCTTCATCTTTAATAGTATTACTGAGTGCTTCTAAGTGAGTAAAATCTTCAATCGATTTTTGCTTATCTACAGGTAGTACTTGTAAGAATAGCCCACATGCCTTGGCGCTGCCCTCTTTAGTATCGGTTGCAAACCAAAGGCGTGTTTTTAATTGCTCAGACTGCTCAAAATAGCTTTCTATACATTCACTTAATGTATCATGCTCTAAAGGCACTATACCTTGGTAACGCTCACCTTGAGTTGGAGTAATCGTGATAACCATGTAGCCTTGGCCAATGAGCTCTTTTACCGTTGAGCCAGTTACTTCACTTTGTAATCGCGCAATGCCACGCATATTTTGTTGATCATCACCATTGATCACCGCATATTTTACGGGTCCATCACCTTGTAGTTGAACCGCAATTTCGCCTTCAAACTTTAACGTTGCTGTTAATAAACAGGTTGCAACAAGCAGCTCACCTAATAATGCTTTAACGGGCTCTGGATAATTGTGTTTCGCAATCATTTCATTGTAAGCGTTGTCTATTTGTACGAGTTCGCCACGAACATCGAGGTTGTCAAATAAATAGCGGTGAAGTAAATCTTGTTGCATGAGCGGCTATACCTAACTTGATTTCATTTTTAAAAGTTCGCGTCTTTGCTTCTTATCTGGTTTTTTATCCGGATGTGGGGCAAAGAAACTGTTATTTTTGCGTGCAATACTATTTTCTTCACGCTTAGCAATACTAGCATCAGATTCTTGATACATGGACTGTGCAATGGGGGCGCTTTGGCGCTTTTCAAGTATATTTAATACTGTGATAGTTTTTTCGTCAACGCCTTGGGCTAGCTTTATAATTGCGCCAATTTCTACAATTTTACTAGCCTTACTGCGTTGGCCATTATAATGTACTTTGCCGCCTTGTACCATTTCTCGTGCTATTGCACGCGTTTTATAAAATCGAGCCGCCCATAACCATTTGTCCAACCTCACTTTAAGTGCGTCAGCGCTTTCTGAGCTGTCATTGAGTTTAGTTTTCTTTGTCATAAAACATCCCTAGTAAATTTACTACTAGGTAAATTATCACGAAACCGTTACCGCATGTAGCTATTGCTTGATAGCTGATACGATAAATAAATCAATCTGTTTACAAAGTTTAATATTAGCGTGCTTGTTGAATGAAAAATGAAAAGGTACTATGGCTGAGTGATTTCGTTATAAATTAAAATAAGAATACTACCTATGGAACAGCACGTTCAACAATTTAAACATTTATTAAGCCGTTTACCGCACGCGAGATTAAGTGCAATGGTTATGGTTTTAGTTGTTGTTTATATTGCATTTTTATTATCAAAATTGATGTGGTTATTATGGCCGCAGCCAATAACATCGCCCCTTGTTCCTATTAGCCACTCTAGCCAAGCAATGGGCGGTAATAACCAGTCTATAGATTCGATCATTGAGCAATTTTTATTTGGTAAAGTAAATGTAACAAAAAATACCAATACTGCTTCGCAAACTAAAGTTATCAATAATGCCCCTGAAACGCGTCTTAGTATTAACTTAACCGGTATTGTTGCTGTGAGTAATGATGATAAGGCGGGAATGGCTATTATTGAGTCACAAGGTCGCCAGACGAGTTATTTAGTGGAGGATGTGGTGCAAGGTACACGTGCGAAAGTATCGCAAATACTCCCAGATCGTGTGATTTTAGATGTAAGTGGCCGCTTTGAAACCTTAATGCTTGATGGACTCGACTTTACTAAAACAGTATCAATGCCAGTACTCGCTGCACGAGATGAGTCTGAAATGGGACCTTTAGCGCCTTCAGCACAAAGCGATGAACAAATTGATGTCACTGCCAACCTTGAGGTGAAAGAAGCATTAATAGAAACTCGCGAAGAGCTTTTAGAAGAACCTGGTAAGCTATTTGATTATATACGTGTTTCTCAAGCGATGAATGATGGGGAACTTATAGGTTATCGTTTGAGTCCAGGTAAAGAGCCCGAACTATTTAAACAAATGGGATTACAAAATAACGATTTAGCCGTGGCAATTAACGGTTATCAATTAACAGATTTAAAACAGGCAATGGCAGCAATGAATGAGCTGCGAAACAGTACAGATGCAACTATCACAATAGAGCGTGATGGTGAGCAAATAGATGTACTATTTAGTCTGCAATAACTTAGCTTTGGAGTTTTAACATAATGGTTCAGGTGCTACACCTCAAAAAAATTAAAAAAGGGTTAGCTAAGTATGCAGCACTTTTTTTAGCGGCAAGTCTTTCTATGTCGGTTGCTGCTGTTGAATACGCTGCTAACTTTAAGGGCACAGATATTAATGAGTTTATTAATATTGTTGGCAAAAACCTTAATAAAACCATCATTATTGATCCTAACGTGCGTGGCAAAGTAAATGTACGTAGTTACGAATTAATGGATGAGGCACTTTACTATCAGTTCTTTTTAAATGTTTTAGAAGTTTACGGTTATTCAGCCGTCGAAATGGATAACAACATAATAAAAATAGAAAAAAGCTCAGATGCCAAAAAGTCAAATGTGCCATTAATTACTGCTGATAGCCAAGCGCTTGGCGATATGATGATTACACGGGTTGTGCGAGTTAAAAATGTAAGCGTACAAGAGTTAGGCCCTTTAGTTCGCCAATTTAGCGATCAAAAAGACGGTGGTCACGTTGCTAACTTTAACGCGGCCAACGTAATGATGCTAACTGGTCATGCAGCCTCGGTTAACCGCTTAGTAGAAATTATTCGCTCTGTTGATCAAGCGGGTGATAAGCGAGTCGATATCGTTAAGCTCAAGTTTGCAACGGCTGATGATGTTGTCTCAGTAGTTGAAAATATTTATAAAGATAGTGGCAAGGGTAGCGTACCTGAGTTTTTAATTCCTAAAGTTGTAGCTGATGGTCGTACTAATAGTGTGATTGTCAGTGGTGAAGGCCAAGCACGCACACGTGCCATTGAGCTCATTAAACGTTTAGATGGAGAGCTGGAAAGCCAAGGTAATACCAAAGTGTTTTACCTCAATTACGCAAAGGCCGAAGATTTAGTAAAAGTACTCCAAGGTGTGAGCAAATCGCTGGCAGAGGACTCAAAAGGTGGGGCAACCAAAACTCGCAGTAGTAATAAGAATGACACTAGCATTGAAGCTCATCCAGATTCTAATTCATTAGTTATTACCGCTCAGCCAGATACAATGCGTTCACTAGAGTCTGTTATTGCGCGCTTAGATATTCGCCGCGCACAAGTACTAGTGGAAGCCATTATAATTGAAGTAATGGAAGGCGATGGCGTTAACTTTGGTCTGCAATGGATTTCAGAAGAAGGCGGCATGCTGCAATTTAATAATGGTACCACTGTGCCTGTCGGTGCTTTAGCTGTAGCTGCTGAGCAAGCTCGTGACACAACAATAACTAAAACAATTATTGGAACAGAGACGGGTACTCCAACTGAATATGATGAAACTTCAGAGGGTGACTACGGCCCGCTTGCATCATTACTTGGTGGTATTAATGGTTTAGCCATGGGAGTGATTAAAAACGATTGGGGCGCAATCGTACAAGCGGTTTCAACCGATACTAATTCTAATATTCTAGCGACTCCCTCTATTACCACTATGGATAACGAAGAAGCGTCTATTTTAGTTGGCCAAGAAGTGCCAATTATTACTGGCTCGCAAACAGGTAGTAATAATACTAACCCATTCCAGACGGTTGAGCGCCAAGAAGTGGGTATAAAACTTAAAGTGACACCACAAATTAACGATGGTTCTGCAGTGCAATTAACCATTGAGCAAGAAGTTTCTAGTGTAAGTGGTGCAACGGCAGTTGATATTTCAGTCAATAAGCGCGCAATTAAAACAACCGTAATGGCAGATGATGGCGGCATGGTGGTATTAGGCGGCTTAATAGATGAAGATGTACAAGAAAGCGTGTCAAAAGTGCCATTACTAGGCGACATCCCTATTTTAGGGCACTTATTTAAGTCAACTAATACAACAAAGCGTAAGCGTAATCTTATTGTATTTATAAGACCGACCATTATTCGCGATGGCGTTAGTATGAATAAACTTAGCTTTAATAAATATAACTTTATTCGCGGTGAACAATTTAAAAAACGTGAAGATGGTATTAATTTAATGCCAATGTCAGACACACCTATTTTACCTGAGTGGAATGACGAATTGTTGTTACCACCAACGTATGAAGAGCATTTACGCAAACAAAATGCACAAGAGCGTAATGATGACTAATGCGATAGAAGATATTAATCAAGATGTTATTCATCCAATTACTCATAGTAATGATGAACAGCTTGCTCAAGATGACTTAATTGAACTGCCTGCAAAACGTTTGCCGTTTTCTTATGCCAGACGTGTTGGCGCGTTACTCAGTAAGCATAAAGATAACCAAATTGTGTATTACCGTGGTGAGCTTGATGTTGATGTATTATTAGAAGTGCGTCGTATTGCAGGACATGGCTTTACACTTGAGCAACTAGAAGATGATAAGTTTGAGCTATTACTAGAAGCATCGTATCAACGTGATAGCTCAGAAACTCAGCAAATGATGGAAGATATTGGTAATGAGGTTGATTTATTCTCACTAGCTGATGAGCTCCCTCAAACAGAAGACTTGCTTGCCGGTGACGACGATGCACCTATTATAAAGCTGATTAATGCCATGCTCAGTGAGGCAATTAAAGAAGGCGCCTCTGATATCCACATTGAAACGTTTGAGCAAGAGCTGGTTATTCGTTTTCGGGTGGATGGCGTACTCAAAGAAGTTCTAAAGCCTAATCGTAAACTAGCCTCTTTGTTGGTATCGCGCATTAAAGTAATGGCCAAACTCGATATTGCAGAAAAACGCATACCGCAAGATGGCCGTATTAGTTTACGTATCGCTGGGCGCGCTGTAGATGTGCGTGTGTCGACTATGCCATCGAGCTTTGGTGAGCGAGTGGTACTGCGTTTGCTTGATAAAAACAATGCACGTTTAAACTTAGAAGACTTAGGTATGACAGCTCGAAACCGAGAGCTGTTTGCCGACTTAATTAGCAAGCCTCACGGTATAATTTTAGTAACAGGCCCTACAGGCTCTGGTAAAAGTACCACGCTATATGCAGGTATGAGCCAAATTAACTCGCGGGATCGCAATATTTTAACGGTTGAAGATCCAATCGAGTACGAAATTCCTGGCATTGGCCAAACACAGGTTAATACCAAGGTTGATATGACTTTTGCCCGTGGTCTGCGCGCTATTTTACGTCAAGATCCTGATGTAGTTATGGTCGGTGAGATACGAGATTTAGAAACAGCCCAAATTGGTGTACAAGCATCACTTACTGGCCACTTAGTTATGTCTACGTTACATACTAATACCGCCTCAGGCGCAATCACTCGTATGGAAGATATGGGCGTTGAGCCGTTTTTATTATCGTCTTCATTACTAGGGGTATTATCCCAGCGCTTGGTACGTACTTTATGTAATAGCTGTAAAGAAGGTCACGTTGCAGATGAGCGTGAATGTGAATTACTCGGCGTACCGTTTGACAATGCTCCAACGATTTACCGCGCGGTAGGATGTGAAGAGTGTAACTTTAATGGCTACCGAGGTCGTACTGGTATTCACGAGTTATTAGTTGTCGACGAAACCATTCGTGAAATGATCCACAGCGGTAAAGGTGAGCAAAGCGTAGAGAAATACATTCGCAAGCATAGCCCAAGCATTCGTCAAGATGGTTGCAGCCGTGTGCTTGCTGGTAAAACAACGCTTGAAGAAGTGCTGCGCGTAACGCGTGAGGAAGGCTAGCTATGGCGGCGTTTGAATACCGCGCATTAGATGGCCGGGGAAAAGAAAAAAAAGGTATTTTAGAAGCCGATACAGCTAAGCAAGTTCGTCAGCTTCTGCGCGATCAAAAGCTCACGCCGCTTGAGGTTGTGCCTGCTGCGCAAGATGACAAACAAGTTAAAGGTCAAAAAGCTCCCTTACTTGGTTCTTTATTTAAACCAACCATATCAACAGCCGATCTCGCTTTGATCACTCGTCAGCTTGCAACCCTAATTCAGTCTGCCCTACCTGTAGAGGGGGCGGTAATGGCAGTTGCTGAGCAGTGTGAAAAGCCAAGGCTAAAACGTATGTTAATGTCGGTGCGATCGAAAGTAGTGGAAGGTTATACTCTGGCTGATGGTATGAGTGAATTTCCGCATGTTTTTGACGATTTGTACCGCGCTATGGTGGCGGCAGGTGAAAAGTCAGGTCACTTAGATCAAGTGCTCAACAGACTAGCTGATTACACTGAGCAGCGCCAACATATGCGCAGTCAAATTACGCAGGCTATGGTGTATCCAATTATTTTGGTGGTGTTTGCCATTGGTATTGTGTCGGTATTATTGGGTACTGTGGTACCTAAAATATTAAAAACGTTCGAAAAAACTAAACAAGTTTTACCTTGGACCACCGAGTGGGTTATGGCGGGTAGTCATTTTGTGCAAAATTACTGGTTTATAAGTTTATTGGTGATCACCGCTACCGCGGTTGGAATCAAATATGCGCTTAAAAAACCTAAGGTACGGTTTTGGTGGGATGCAAAAGTATTACATATGCCAGGCATAGGTAAAGTTGCTAGAGGAATTAACACAGCGCGCTTTGCTCGTACTTTAAGTATTTTATCGTCAAGTTCAGTACCGCTACTAGAAGGAATGCGTATTTCTGGTGGGGTATTAGTTAACGAAAAAATCAAACAAGCTGTGGCTGATGCCGCAGAAAGAGTAAGTGAAGGAGCAAGTCTACGTGCTTCACTGCAGCAAACTAAGTTGTTTCCACCAATGATGCTGCATATGATAGCCAGTGGTGAAAAGTCCGGTGAACTTGAGCAAATGTTAGAGCGAGCTGCTAACAATCAAGATCGCGAGTTTGAAAGTATGGTAAATGTGTCATTAAAATTATTAGAACCTGCAATGATTGCCTCCATGGCAGTCATTGTATTGTTTATAGTAATGGCAATTTTGCAGCCAATTATGGCAATGAATAAGGCTGTTGGCCTTTAATTATTTTTTATATTAATGATTTACTTAAATCATTTTTGCTTAGTGTTTTTAGAATAACGAGGTAATAACGTGAATAAACAATCAGGTTTTTCTTTATTAGAAGTGATGGTGGTACTGGTTATCATCGGGATGATCATGTCGATTGTGGCACCTAATATTATGGGTCAGCAAGAAGAAGCGGCTATTGATAAAGCGCATTTAGATATTCAGCAGTTAGAAGATGCTATGAGTTTGTACAAGCTTAAAAATAAAAGCTACCCAAGTACAGAGCAAGGCTTAGAGGCATTAGTCACAAAAACCAGTATTGAGCCTATTCCAAAGCGCTTCCCTGATGGTGGCTTTATTAGCAAATTACCAGAAGATCCGTGGGGGAATAATTACCAATTAATTAGTCCTGGAGAGATTGGTAAGTTTGATATTTTTTCTATGGGACCCGATGGCGAACCAGCTACCGATGATGATATTGGCAACTGGGATGAAGATAAGCAGTAATGGGTATCAACTTTATCATACGCTTAAACTTAGTTGATAGGGGTTTACCATGCGGGTAAACCTTAAGCACTTGAGCGCAAAGCAATATGGTTTTAGTTTAATAGAAATTTTAGTGGTATTGGTGATCATCGCCTTTGCCACCAAAATGGTGGTATACAGCTTAGATGGCGGCGAAGAGGAAGAGCTAGATAAGCAAGCAAGTAGGCTGCATACCACCATTAATGCCGCATCAGAATTTGCCGTACTTAACCAGGTAGAGTTAGGCTTATTAGTTGATCAAAATACGCTTGAATTTTTAGTGTTTGATGGCGAAAAGTGGATCAATTTTGAGCGGGAAGAGTTATTTAAACCAATTGAGTTTGATCAGCAATTCAAAGTAACACTTAATCTAGAAGACCTACCTTGGGCACAAGATAACTTATTAGAGCAGTCTAACTGGCGTGAGTTAATGAGTGGCGATAATGAAGATAGTTTATTAGAACTTAAAAAATTAAAAGTTCCCCAAGTACTTATTTTATCCTCTGCTGATGTAAGTGCATTTCAGCTCATGCTTGAGTTAAAAGATCAGGCGGAGCCGGTATATTTTATTGAAGGTAAATTTGCTGCGCCAGTTGATTTTCGTCGAGAGCCCCAATAATGAAAAAATACCAAGGTTTTACCTTATTAGAAGTATTAGTGGCACTAAGTATCTGTGCTATGGCGGGTATTGCTGCAATGCAAGCAACTGGTGAGCATATTCATCACTTATCTAGCATTGAAGAGCAAACGTATGGCTCTTGGGTTGCCGAAAATGTATTAGTAGAGCAACGAACGCAAGGCGAAAAATGGCAAGGTAAAAACGGTGCCCGCGGTACTGAGATGATGGCGGGGATTGAATGGTTTTGGCGCCAGGATGTTGTGCCTACTGCTGATAAGAGCTTTGTAAAGGTCACTATTAATGTGTTTACAGATGATAAGTATGAAAATTCAATTTATGAGTTAAGTACTTACTTAAATAAAGGTAAGCCATAAGTGAAGCAGCGCGGTTTTACATTATTAGAAGTGATGGTGGCACTAGGAGTGTTGGCGTTTGTTATTATGGCCACCCACCAAATACTTGATACCACCACGCGTGCCAAAGAAGCATCAGATGAAAAAATTGCTGAGCTAAATGGGTTACAAACAGCCTTCAGGCTAATGGATCAAGACTTTAGCCAAATGACTAAACGCCAAGTGCGTAATGAAGCTGGGGATTTTCAAGAGAGTTACTTACTTGCAGGGCGCTACATTTTAGAAAGCCAGCTTGATGGCATTGCCTTTGTGCGTGATGGTTGGATGAATCCCATTAATTTACTTCCTCGCTCAGAGCTGCAAGCTGTTGGTTATCGAGTAATTGATGACAACTTAGAACGAGTATATCGCATTTATGTTGATCAACTTGATAATATGGAGCCTCGTAGCCAAGTTGTTTTAGCTGACGTAGAAGAGCTTAAATTTGAGTTTTTAGATGGTAACGCAGAGTGGCAAGAAAACTGGCAAATTAAGGCGTTACCTAAAGCGGTAGCTGTAACGTTAAAGCAAATGAACGCAGAACCAATTAGGCGCGTTTTTTTAGTGCCAGGACTCGGTAAAGAGCTACCAAAACCGGTTAATGATGGTACTAACCAATCGCAACCAAATGGCCGAGGAACGCCTTGATGAATCAAAAAACATCACGCGGCGCGGCGTTAGTTATTGTGTTATTTATTGTCGCGCTGGCTGCTATTTTAGCCGTAGAAATGAGTGCGAACTTAATGTTACAGGTACAAAGAAGTACTAACTTGCAAAGTCAGCAACAGGCTAAATGGTATGCTTATGGCGCTGAAGAATTAGCTATTAAAGGCTTAATTCAAAGTAAAAAAGACGATCCAGAAAAAACCACCTTAGCGCAGCCGTGGGCAAAGCAAGGTGATGTTAAGTATCCAGTTGATAACGGCACGTTAAGCGGTCAGTTAACTGATTTACAAGCTTGTTTAAACTTAAATGCGCTTGGTGCTGAGCCTGACCCAAACAGTACTAATAAAACGAACCCTGCGCATAAAGCGTTGTTTGCCATATTAGAAAATATAGAAGACTTACCCAGTGATGAGTCTGAAGAAGGTATGGCTGATAGTGTTTTTGACTGGTTAGATAAAAATAGTATTACGTATCGCTCAGGAGCTGAAGAGGGCGAGTATTTATCGCGTCAGTTTCCGTACATGACAGCAAATAGCCTATTTGCTTCGGTATCTGAACTGCGTTTAATTAAAGGGTTTAACCCTTTAGTGATGGAAAAGGTGCTGCCTTTTGTCTGTGTGATCCCTGGCAGTACGTTACTTTCAATTAATGTTAATACGGTCACTGAAGAGCAAGCTTTATTGTTCAGTGGCCTAATAGACGAACTGAGTGTTTCGGGTGCTCAAGCGGTAATTGCAGCGCGACCTGAAAATGGCTTTGATAATATTGAAGAGTTTTTTGAGTCTGTTAAACAACAAGGCGGCAAAAATATCAAAGCAGTAGAAAAACTTTTTAGTTTAAAAAGTGAATATTTTAAATTACAAACGCAGGCAAAATTTGTTGATTTGCGTTTTTCGATGACCACATTACTGTATGCCAGCAATGGCGAGGTAACGATACTGGCGCGAAAATTTGGAGGCGTACAGTGACAGAGATACTGTTGATCCGCACGGGTCAAACCGAGCAAGATTTACTTAACTGGTTAATATACTCACCACAAGAACAAGAAATAATAGCCAGTGGCGAGCTACAAAATGCCAATCAGTTAAGTGAACTAACTGAAAAAGCATTAACCCGAGAACTTGTGGTACTTTTACCATGTGACCAGGTGCAATTAAAAACGGTGACACTGCCAACAAAGTGGAGCCGTAAATTAGAGCAAGCATTGCCCTATATGCTCGAAGAAGATCTTGCCTGTGATATAGACGACGTTTATATCGCGCTTGGGGAGCCAACTATGGTTGATGAGCAGCATGCAATTAAGATTGCGCTAACGAACCGTGATTGGTTTGAGCACTGGTTAGAAGTATTTGAACAACATCAACTCACTCCGTATCAAATAGTACCGGATGCATTACTATTGCCAAGCGCTGAAGAGTCATGTGTTACTGCCATCGAACTTAATAAGCAGTGGCTCTTTAAACAAGGTGACTGGCACATTAGCGCGGTTGAAAGCAGTTGGCTAAAAGAGTATTTAGTAGCATTAGGCAATCCTGATATCAAGCATTACAGCCCCGCTGATCAGTTTCCAGAAGCACTTAACTTATATCCGCAAACAAGTGACTATGAGTTACCGTTAGCATTATTTGCTAAACAACTTGATAAACTTAAGTTTAATTTGCGTCAAGGACCTTACACCCTTAAAAAGAAAACTGCGTTATGGTGGGGTTACTGGAAAAGTGCTGCCATTATTAGTGTGGTTGCCTTGGTATCAAGTGTGACTATTAAAGCGGTTGAATTGCATCAGCTTAATTCGCAGCTAGAAGTAGCTAAATCGCAAGTAGTAGAGCGATATCAAAAAGCCTTTCCTGGCACGCGGGTGCGACCTCATTTAATTAAAAATCAAATACAGGGTGCATTGAATAAAGTACAAGGTGTTAGCGATGCTGGCTTTTTAGATTTAACCAGTAAATTGGTTAGCGTGTTTTCGCAAGTGAATGAGTTTACGCCACAAACATTACGCTTTGACAAACGCCGTAATGAATTGCGCATTCGAGCGCGTGGTAAAGACTTTCAAACTTTTGGTAAGGTTAAAGCCATTCTCGAGCAGCAAGGGGTTACTGTTGAGCAGGGCTCGTTAAATAATGATGGCGATTTTATCGTCGGCGAAATCAGACTGCGAGGTGCACAATGAAGCAGCAGTTCATGCAATATTGGCGTTCATTAAAAGAGCAAGAGCAACAACTAATTATGGTTGCAGGCGGTGTATTTATCATTTTTGTTTTGGTGATGGGGGTTTTTAGGCCTTTAAATACTGCGATAGAGCGGGCACAGCAATCACAAATAAAACAGCAAGAATTGTTAGCCTGGGTAGACGAGAGTATTGTTAAGCTCAAAGCCGCGGGTAAAACGCAAGCTGTGAGTAATCAAAATCTCAGCCAAATAGTTAATAATACGCGCGGCCGTTACAGCATTAATATTAGTAAAATGCAGCCTAATGATAACTCACTTCGTTTAACGCTCGACTCAGTAGAGTTTAATCTATTAATCCAATGGATTGACGAGCTCGTTAATCAGCATGGTTTAAGCGTAGAAAATCTAGATTTAAGCCAAGATGATAAATCCGGTTATGTACGCGTAAGCCGTTTAGTATTAGAGAGGTAGTTAATGAAAAAAATAATAATATTATCCATCGTTTTTTTAATGAGCTTTATTGTTTTTAGCGTTATTAAATTACCGGCTGCGGTTGCTGTAAATTTAGCTAAACCGTATTTTCCACCGCAGCTAGAAATAGGACAAACTGCTGGCACGTTGTGGCAGGGACAAGTTATGCAGCTGCGCTTTGAAGGTGAGCAATTAAATAATGTACGCTGGGATATATCTGGCTGGGCGTTATTTAAAGCTCAAGTGAATACTAACTTACGCTTTGGTAATCCTCGCGAACGCAGTGACATATCGGGCTATGCAGATATTAGTTATTCACTAGCAAATGATGAGCTTAAAATAACTGATACTGTAGTGCGTTCAACGGTTGAGCGAGCAATGCAGCGAATTGACTTACCGTTACCAGTTACTGCTAAAGGACGTGTAATCTTAGAGCTTGATGAATACGTTTCTGGAGCGCCATATTGTCAATCACTCCAAGGTGAAATAGCCAGCCCTGATATTGACGTACAAGGTTTAACTGGTTGGTTCAATATTGGTGATCTCAGTGGCAAATTAAGTTGTAAGTCGGGCGATGTTGCTATACTCATCGAGCCAGACAATAGATTAGGGCTTGAGGCAGATGCTACACTAAAGGCTAATTTTGACTTTAAAGTTGCGGGATATGTTAAACCTGATCTAACTTTACCCAAAGAAGTTCATGACGCGGTGAAGTTTTTAGGCAGACCAGATAACCAAGGTCGTTACCCACTTAAATTTTAATATTTTATATAAAGAGTTTTAATGCAAATACCTCAGTTTACTGAGCAGCATGCCAAGCTGCTCAGCGAGTTTTTAAATACCCAATCAGGCGCAATGAGCCTTACCCAAAGCCAAGGTTACTTATTTGGCGTTATATGTTCACCTGAGCCGCTAGAAGTTCACCAATGGTTAGAAAACATTCTCCCTGATACAGCAAACGACCTTGATGAAGACATGTTATTTTTGTTTATGGCATTACACCATCAGGTGAGTGAGCAAGTATTTGAGTTGGGTTATAAGTTACCCGCTGAGTTTGAATATGACTTTTGCCAGCAATGGTCAGCGGGTTTTTTAACCGCAAGCCAAGCGTATACCCACAAGTTACTAGCAAGTGAGCAACTAGATATTCAATACAAGCAAGCGCTTGAAAGCGCACAGGCTACGCTCAGTTTTTTTGCTCTCGATAAACCAATCATTACGCAAATTGCACAGCAAAATAATATTGATGAATTACACTTATGTGAGCAGCAGTACGAGCTAATGGGCGACTTTGCATTAGGTTTTGCTGAACTTATCGAAATTGTAGCGCTTAACAGTGGCTTGTATACTGATGAAGGGTGGGAGGAGTAAGTTTTCTAGCGCTTAAACGTTGTTCTTAACACCTAACCGCCAATTTCTAATTCAATATCAGTGCAACCTTGTTTGCACTGTATTACTCCTTTACCGGGTTCGCTGGTGGCTAAGTTAAGGGTTAATACGCCATTACAATGTTCGCATTTTAACGTTTTACCCTGTGCCAATTGCTTAAGCATGGTGCGATGTTTATGAAATGAGTTACTTGCTTTTTTATTTAATCCAGAAAAATCCATTACTTTACTCTCGCTTGCGCTAATGACTCTTTGATAATACGACATACAGTAAGTAATCGTTCTTCGTAAAAATAGAGGTTTAGATCACCTTGGCGACAATAGCGTAGTTCAAATAACTTGACTGATTCATCCGTAGTAAATGTTTTAGCAACATAGTCTTGCTCAGAACGAGAAAGTGCTAACTGTTGATTCACTTTATTTCTCGTCATGGTTGCTACAGGAAAGCGATCTACTTTAGTTGAGCTGCTTAACAAACCGATACCATCACCGAGCAACCGTTCGCGCGGCTCTTTTACCAAAGGATGATCAACAGTAAAAAATGCTAGGATCACAACCACTAGTATAAAAAATTTCTTCATAAATATACAAACCTTGATCCAAACAACACTTTAGTAGCCGGCAAGTGTAATAAAATACACCTTAAAAGCAAGTCACAAATTGAATAAATTATTAGCAATCTAGTCAGTAATTTTAGCTAATATGCGTATAATAAGAGGCAGTAGTTAGATATTTCTGAAATATCTGAAAGTACACAAGTGCGACTTAAAGCGTATTATGTTTAGCATGCAAGTTGCTACACTTAGGCGAAAAGTACAAAAAGATTGCTGAATTTTTATTTCCTAGCGGCGTTGAGGAACTTCAATGGATAAGCAAATTAAAGTAAAAAACATACCAACAGAGGTTAAGATCCAAAAACCTGATCTGAGCCGTCAAGAAGATAGATTTAATCCTCGCAATCGTATTTATGTACGTGCGGTTACTGGGCTTCATCAATTACTAAGACAACGTATCGGCTTTTTAGGCATGCTAGCGTTTATGTTATTGCCTTGGATCAACTTTAATGGTCAGCAAGCTGTGTTGTTTGAGCTAATGGAGCAAAAGTTTAATATTTTTGGTTTAACCCTGTGGCCACAAGACTTCACTATTCTTGCATTTATTTTTATGCTTGCGGCGTTTGCTCTATTTTTAGTGACTACTTTTTATGGCCGAGTATGGTGTGGCTATACCTGTCCGCAAACAGTATGGACCTTCATTTTTATTTGGTTTGAAGAAAAATTTGAGGGCAGTGCTAATCAACGTAAAAAGTTAGATCAGCGGCCAATGGATTTTGATAAATTCTGGCGAAAAACCGCAAAGCACACTAGTTGGGTGTTATTTTCTTTGTATACCGCGTTAACCTTTGTTGGTTACTTTACGCCTATTCGCGAACTACTCCCAGAATTTGTTACATTTAATGTGGGCGGTTATGCCTTAGTTAGTATTATTGTATTTACTATTTGTACTTATGGTAATGCGGGTTGGATGCGCGAAATTATGTGTTTACATATATGCCCATACTCACGCTTTCAGTCAGCAATGTTTGATAAAGACACCTTTACTGTAAGCTACGATGAAGCGCGTGGTGAAAACCGCGGGCCACGTTCGCGTAAACAAGACCCAAAAGAGCTGGGGTTAGGTGATTGTATTGACTGTAACTTGTGTGTGCAGGTTTGCCCAACTGGGATTGATATTCGTAATGGTCTGCAATACGAGTGTATAAACTGTGGCGCGTGTATTGACGCCTGTGACGGCGTAATGGACAAAATGAATTATCCTCGAGGCCTAATCTCTTATACCACCGAGCGTAACTTGGAAACCCCAGAGAATAAAACTCATCCGCTGCGTCCTAAGCTGATTGGTTACAGTATTATTTTAGTCTTACTTACCGGTGCGTTGGTAGCCAATATAGCTATGCGTAAACCTATGGACTTTGATATTATCCGTGATCGCAATCAGTTGTATCGTGTCGATTTTAATGGTTTAGTTGAAAACACCTACACCTTAAAAGTGATTAATAAGGCACAGTACGAGCAAACATTCTCTATTGATGTTAAAGGGTTAGAAAACTATAAATACATAGGTGATACCACCTTTACGGTGAACGCTGGTGAATCGCATAATGTACCGTTATCATTAGTAATGGACCCTTATGATTTAAAAGCGCCAATGACCGAGTTTAACTTTGTACTGTCGCCAATAAACGAACCCGATAACCAAATATCGCAGCAAAGTAACTTTTTTAAAGCGCGATAAAGAGTCTGTATTAAAAGACGAACACTGATATTAACAAAAAAGCGGGATATTCCCGCTTTTCTTTTATATAAGAAGTATATGAGTAAATTTAGCTTTATTGACTTAACCCCAGATCTTATTTTGGATGCCATCGAAAGCGTTGATATTTACGCTGAGTCAGGGTTGCTAGCGCTAAATAGCTACGAAAATCGAGTGTATCAATTTGTAGCTGAGGGTGGAAAACGTTACGTTGTTAAGTTTTATCGGCCTGAGCGCTGGAGCAAAGCACAAATTCAAGAGGAACATGATTTTGCTTTTGAACTGGCAGCCGCAGAAGTACCGGTGGTTGCGCCAATAAAGCATAATGGGCAAAGCTTATTTGAACACCAAGGGTATTTATTTACTTTATTCCCAAGTGTAGGCGGGCGTTTATTTGAAGTCGATAATTTAGATCAGCTTGACGTACTAGGGCGTTTAATTGGTCGCATGCACCAAGTAGCGAAAACGCAGCCCTTTACCCAAAGACCAATCGTTAGCTGTGATGAATACCTGCATACAGCTAAAGTTCACTTACAAAAAAGTAATTTAGTTCCTATGGGACTAGAAACTTCCTTTTACACTATTTTAGATTTAGTTATTGCCCAAGCGCAGCTGCAATATAAAAATGTAGACAATATTCGCTTACACGGAGACTGCCATGCTGGTAATATTTTATGGGCTGGGGATGCGCTGATGTTTGTTGATTTAGACGATAGCCGCCAAGGACCTGCAATTCAAGATTTATGGATGATGCTCAGTGGCGATCGACAAACACAGCTGTTACAGTTAGACACTTTAGTGAATGCGTATGAAGAGTTTTGTGATTTTGATCACTCACAACTGAAGCTGATCGAACCGCTTCGCGCCATGCGTATGATTCATTACATGGGTTGGGTTGCAAAACGTTGGAGCGATCCAGCTTTTGTACGGAACTTTTCATGGTTTGCAGATGACAAATACTGGGAGCAACAAATTTTAGCGCTTAAAGAACAGCTTGCAGCTTTGCAAGAAGCCCCGTTAAAATTATTGCCATAATATTTTTATTTAAAAAAGAAGTATAACGAGATATTCATGCTTAAAAAATTAAAACTAAGTTTACTGATCCTATGTTTACCTTTCGCAGCACTAGCTGCCAACTTTGAAGCAGGTAATCAATATACTGTGATTGACGTTGAAAAGAGTAAAACGCCAAACGTAACCGAATTCTTCTCTTTCTATTGCCCGCACTGTTTTAAGTTTGAGCCGGTAGCAAAAGGGATTGCAGAAAACTTACCTGAAGGGGCTGAGTTTGTAAAAAATCATGTTAACTTTTTAGGGGGCGTTTCACCACAAGCACAAAGTAACCTGAGCTTTGCTTACTTAATTGCAAAAAAACATGGTCAAGCCGAAGCAGTAACAGCGCAAATTTTTAAAAGCATCCATATTCAGCGTGCACCATTAACAGAAATTAAAGACGTTAAGAAGTTATTAGAGCTTAACGCAATTGATAACAGCACATTTGATAATGATATTGCTAGTTTGCCTATCATAGCAGCTGAACGTGCCATGCAAGATAAGCAGAATAAATATTCTGAGCTTGGCGCATTAACTGGCGTACCTACATTTATCGTAAATGACAAATATAAAATCAATATTAATACAATCAAGAGCCAACAAGAACTTGATGAGTTAATTAGCTTTTTACTAAAACTATAATTTTTGGAGCACCATAATAATGATCAAATTAGTTAAAGCAGGGTTGCTTGCTGTATTACTCCCTTTAGCTGCAACCAGTTTTGCTGCCACTTACGAAGAAGGCGTACATTATGATGTCGTCTCTGATCGTGCAACCAGAAAGCCAGAAGTAAAAGAGTTTTTCTCTTTTTACTGCCCTGCATGTAATAACATGGAGCCACTGCTTGCTGAGATCAAACCTAAGCTAGACAAAAACGTAAAGTTTAAGAAAAGCCATGTGGATTTCGTGGGCGTTCGTGACCCAGAACATCAAACCATGATCAGCCAAGCACTAGCTACTGCTGAAGTACTACCGCAAAAAGATAAAATTATTTCAGCGATGTTTGACCACATTCACGCAAAGCGTGCTCGTTTTAATGAGCTTGCAGATGTAAAAGATGTATTTTTAGCGCAAGGTGTAGATGGCGACAAATTTGATAAATTATTTGAAAGCTTCTCGGTACGTACACTGAGCTCTAAAATGAAGCGCGACCAAGATTACTTTAAAGGAAAAGGGGCACTGCGTGGCGTTCCAACATTTATTGTTAATGGTAAATATAAGCTTAACTTAGGCGGCGAGTCAGGTATTTCATCGCCAGAAGATGTAAGCGCACTTATTAACTACTTAGCAAATAAATAAGTAGTTTAGTGAAATAAAAAAGCTCCGAAAGGAGCTTTTTTATTTGGAGAAGAAAATTCATTATGGAAAAAATTTTAATCTCAAGTTGTTTGTTAGGTTTGCCAGTTCGTTATGATGGTAAAGGCCAAACAATATTGCACCCTCAACTTAATTTGTGGCAAAAGCAAAATAGATTAATCGTATTTTGTCCTGAGATTGCTGGTGGCTTACTCGTGCCTAGAGCGCCCGCTGAGATAAAGCAAAATCGAGTTATTACAAATACTGCCGAGGATGTAACAAGTGCATTTGAAGCTGGCGCTAATAAAGCATTAGCCCTTTGTAATAAGCATAATATTCGCTTTGCTTTACTTAAAGAGTCTAGTCCTTCGTGTGGCCGTAATACAATTTATGATGGAAGCCATAGTGGGGTGAAAGTAAAAGGCATGGGGCTGACCGCTAAGCTATTGGTAAAGAATCAAGTTGAAGTATTTAGTGAAGAGCAAATACCAGCACTTATCAAGGCGCTGGCATTATAGTATTAGATTTTATTTTCTCTGTAAAAATACACCAGATTCAATATGGTGTGTGTAAGGGAATTGATCAAATATTGCAAAGCGCTTAACTTCATGGGTTTGCGTTAAGTGATCAAGATCACGCTCCAACGTATCTGGGTTGCATGATATATAAATAATATTCTCATAGTTAGCCACTAAATCACACGTTAGGGTATCCATGCCAGCACGAGGTGGGTCGACTAGAATGGTTTGGCAGTTGTAACTACTAAGGTCAATACCATCTAAGCGAGAGAAAGTACGCTCGCCTTTCATTGCCTGAGTAAACTCTTCGCTCGACATGCGAATAATATCTAAGTTAGTTACTTTGTTTTGAGCAATATTATATTGCGCTGAATGCACAGACGATTTTGATATTTCTGTTGCCAGCACTTTATTAAATGAGCCCGCAAGTGCAATTGAAAAGTTTCCGTTACCACAATACAGCTCTAGTAAATCATTGTTTAGTGGTTTACATAGCTCTTGTGCCCACTCTAACATTTTAATATTCACCTTCGCATTAGGCTGAGTAAAGCTATTTTCTACCTGTTGATAGATTAGCTCTTGGCCATTTACCATTAAACGCTCAGTAACAAAGTCATCGCCTAATTTTTCTTTTTGCTTACGTGCACGGCCAATAAAGTCAATTTTGTACTGGCTACTTAGCTTTTCCTTTAAGGCATTAATCTCAGTTAACCAGTTTTCATCAAGTGGCTTGTGATAAAGCAAGCTCACTAAAATTTCACCGCTGAGGGTCGATAAATAATCTATTTGGAATAATTTACGACGCAGTACTTCGCAGCCTTTTAAGTTATCAATCATTACCTGCATAACTTCAACTACTAAAGGAGCTGCAGGGTCAAAGGTATCAACACGTATTTTATCTTTCGTTTGTTGATCAAACATAATATGAAACAGATCGTCACCATCGTGCCATACTCTAAATTCTGCACGTTGACGGTAGTTAATAGGCTCAGAGCTAAATACTTCTAACTGTTTTACACCGAAACGTTGAAACTGCTCTGTAATACGCTGCTCTTTTTCATTTAATTGTGCATCGTACTGCGTGGTATCTATATTTATAACTGCCATTAACGGTATAACCTTATCGTTGAGATCTGTTTATCGGCGCTATTGTAGGGAGCGAAGCGTATTTGTCTAGTTTTGATCAAATATAGTGAGCTTTTTTTAAGCATTTTACTACAGTATAGGCTTACTTGGCCGATATAAGAGTATGTCTAAATAGGAGTCTTCTCATGAAAATAGGTAACTTTAGTTTTGTTCCAAACAGCAATGCCAATAAATACAATACTAAGCAAGCAATGCCACAGCCTAAAATAGACTCCCCACCAACTAGCTATCAGCAACGCGGAAAAGAATTGGCTGCTGCCGTATTGGGTGACAAAATGGCAAAAGAATTAGGCTTGCCGGTTGCTGAAGCGAAAAAAGACAAACCATTGTTTGATTTTAATGAAGTAGTCAAAAATGTTTTAGACTTTGTGACCAGCTCAGTAAAAAAAGCCAAAGCCAATGGTGCCGATGATGACAAGCTACAAGATATACTCAACCAGGCACGTAAAGGCGTGCAAACAGGTGTTGATGAAGCTGTCGATGAATTAAAAGGTATGGGCGTATTTAATCAAGAGCTTGAAGAGGGTATTGATAAATCAAAAGAGGGCATCTTTAATGGCCTTGATAAATTTGAGCAGAACTTATTTAATCCTCAGCCAGCAAGCGTAACGGTTAGTCAATCGCAATATGTGAACCTTAGTAACAGCGCTGATTATACTTTTACCACCGCAGAAGGTGATGAGGTGAGTATTAGTTTTGCAGACGCTTACCAATCCCAGTCATCTAGTCGCTATCAGCAAACTGAAAGCTCACAAGCATTTAGTACGCAATTTTCTGAGTCTCGTGAGTTGTCATTTTCTATGTCAGTAAATGGAGAGCTTAATGAAGACGAACAGCAAGCTATAAATGATTTAATGGCAGAGTTACAAGATGTAAGTAAAACCTTTTTCAGTGGCGACTTAGATAAAGCATTTGAACAAGCCCAAGAACTCAGCTTAGGAAATGAACAGCTGGTGGCATTTTCAATGGACTTACGTCAAAGCAAAACTGTGGCAGCTATTAAAGAGTATGAACAAATTAAGCCAACATCAGAAAAGGCCATTGCCGAAACCGTCGCACCTTTTAATGATGATCTAAAATCGGCTTACTCTAAAGCGCAAGCACTAGGATTAGAAAGCCAGCTATCAGGTATCATTCAATGGCTAAATCAAGATCAACAAGAAATAGATAAACTGGTTGATTACACTAACACCATGTTTGAAAACTTAGATAAATTAAACACAGCTACTGCAAAACTAGACGCTGAGTAAAACTACTTTCTTTTATAAAAGCCTCATGGCAAACTGCCGTTCTAAGTAAAGAGTAGGAATGGTAGTTTGTCAGCGCACATCATGGTATTTGATTCAGGTATAGGTGGAACCACAGTACTTGAGCATATTCAGCAAAGCATTCCTCACGCTCAATATAGTTACTTCATGGATAATGCATTATTGCCTTATGGTGCACAGTCGCAGCAGACTATAATTAGTCGCTTATGTGGACTAATCCAATTTATCAAAAATGAGTCGCTCAATGTCGACTTAATTGTTATAGCCTGCAATACCGCCTCAACATCTGCATTAAGTGCGGTACGTCAAATAACAGATATTCCAATTGTAGGGGTTGTACCTGCGATTAAGCCCGCAGCACAAATAACACAATCAAAGCATATTGGATTATTGGCAACCCCTGCGACAGTAGCAAGTTCATATACGGATACACTGATTAAAGAGCATGCCTCACTTATAACTACAAGCTTATATAGTAGTGTTGAATTGGTCACTCTGGCAGAAACATTCTTTTTTACCCAATACTTAGATATAGAAAAGCTGCACGCTGAGTTAAACCGATTAAATATTAATAAAGATATCGATGTGCTGGTATTAGGCTGTACTCACTTTCCTATTCTTGCTAAACCAATTAGTGATTACTTTAAAGCACATATAGAGTTGTTAGATTCTGGTGCGGCTATTGCTAAGCGAGTTAGATCTTTACTGAATTTAAGCGATGATCAAGCAGGCATAAAAAAGCCGCTGCGGTATTATGCAACGGCTGATATATGTAGTGATAAACTAGCCGTTAAGCAAGTTACACTGTTTGATCCGACTCTGAACGATAAGAGTTAGAATCATCTTCTTGTTTTTGTTTTGCTTCACGTACTTTTAAAGTACGTTGTTGGAACTCACTATCATTTAACTTAGCAATTGCGTTATCCGCATCAGCTTGAGCCATTTCAACAAAACCAAAGCCGCGACGTTTGCCAGTATTCTTATCTTTCAATAAACGAACATTAAATACCTTGCCTTGCTCTTCGAACAAAGCACGTACAACGCCTTCATTTGCGCGATAAGGAAGATTGCCAACATAAAGTGTTTTTGTTTTTACTTCGGCTTCTTCTGCACTTACTGATGACATTGCAGCAATGACAAGTCCACCAATTAATAAACCAGCACCAAATAGTAGTGCAGGGTCTAATGCTAGGCTTGCAAGTGCAAACTTAACGATAACAAAACCAACAACAGCAAGAATAACTGCAAAGATAAAAGATTTTTGATCGGGTAATTTCATTTTGATCTACCAATAAACAGGAAATAAACATTAATTTAACATTGTGAACTTGCTATCTTAACGTCTTAATTGAACATAGCAATGAAATTTATAGTAAATAGTTAATAAGAGTGCAAAAAACGACCTAAAGTAAGCTCTTTCCATACCATTTCAATAGTATTTGCTTGAAAGTTGAGCAAACAGTAAAAAGATCTAAAAAAAAGGTTGATCTGTTTTCGGATCTCCCTATAATGCGACCCCACTGAGACGGGGAACGCCAACGCATAGCGAGGCACGAACTGCTCAAAGAGTTAAATAAAACTTGAGTTTAAATCATCGTAAGAAAGTTTAAAATTAAGTGTTGACTCGAAAAATAAAGGATGTATTATACGCATCCCTAGCGACAACGTCGCAACGTTCTTTAACAATATAAAGCAATCATCTGTGTGGGCACTCGTACAGATTGAGTTCTAACAGCCAAGCTTAGTTTACTAAGTAAGGCAAACAAATTTAGAGTCTCAATTGAAACTGAGTGACCAACAGCAATAACTACTTAGGTAGGAATTGCAGCACAGTCAATTCAATATCGAAAGATATTAAATAAATTCAGAATTCATTGAGCTGTCGAAAGACATAAAACTTTTTAATTGAAGAGTTTGATCATGGCTCAGATTGAACGCTGGCGGCAGGCCTAACACATGCAAGTCGAGCGGTAACAGAAAGTAGCTTGCTACTTTGCTGACGAGCGGCGGACGGGTGAGTAATGCTTGGGAACATGCCTTGAGGTGGGGGACAACAGTTGGAAACGACTGCTAATACCGCATAATGTCTACGGACCAAAGGGGGCTTCGGCTCTCGCCTTTAGATTGGCCCAAGTGGGATTAGCTAGTTGGTGAGGTAATGGCTCACCAAGGCGACGATCCCTAGCTGGTTTGAGAGGATGATCAGCCACACTGGGACTGAGACACGGCCCAGACTCCTACGGGAGGCAGCAGTGGGGAATATTGCACAATGGGCGCAAGCCTGATGCAGCCATGCCGCGTGTGTGAAGAAGGCCTTCGGGTTGTAAAGCACTTTCAGTCAGGAGGAAAGGTTAGTAGTTAATACCTGCTAGCTGTGACGTTACTGACAGAAGAAGCACCGGCTAACTCCGTGCCAGCAGCCGCGGTAATACGGAGGGTGCGAGCGTTAATCGGAATTACTGGGCGTAAAGCGTACGCAGGCGGTTTGTTAAGCGAGATGTGAAAGCCCCGGGCTCAACCTGGGAACTGCATTTCGAACTGGCAAACTAGAGTGTGATAGAGGGTGGTAGAATTTCAGGTGTAGCGGTGAAATGCGTAGAGATCTGAAGGAATACCGATGGCGAAGGCAGCCACCTGGGTCAACACTGACGCTCATGTACGAAAGCGTGGGGAGCAAACAGGATTAGATACCCTGGTAGTCCACGCCGTAAACGATGTCTACTAGAAGCTCGGAACCTCGGTTCTGTTTTTCAAAGCTAACGCATTAAGTAGACCGCCTGGGGAGTACGGCCGCAAGGTTAAAACTCAAATGAATTGACGGGGGCCCGCACAAGCGGTGGAGCATGTGGTTTAATTCGATGCAACGCGAAGAACCTTACCTACACTTGACATACAGAGAACTTACCAGAGATGGTTTGGTGCCTTCGGGAACTCTGATACAGGTGCTGCATGGCTGTCGTCAGCTCGTGTTGTGAGATGTTGGGTTAAGTCCCGCAACGAGCGCAACCCCTATCCTTAGTTGCTAGCAGGTAATGCTGAGAACTCTAAGGAGACTGCCGGTGATAAACCGGAGGAAGGTGGGGACGACGTCAAGTCATCATGGCCCTTACGTGTAGGGCTACACACGTGCTACAATGGCGCATACAGAGTGCTGCGAACCTGCGAAGGTAAGCGAATCACTTAAAGTGCGTCGTAGTCCGGATTGGAGTCTGCAACTCGACTCCATGAAGTCGGAATCGCTAGTAATCGCGTATCAGAATGACGCGGTGAATACGTTCCCGGGCCTTGTACACACCGCCCGTCACACCATGGGAGTGGGTTGCTCCAGAAGTAGATAGTCTAACCCTCGGGAGGACGTTTACCACGGAGTGATTCATGACTGGGGTGAAGTCGTAACAAGGTAGCCCTAGGGGAACCTGGGGCTGGATCACCTCCTTATACGATTTAGAACTTATTTGTTCGTAGTGTCCACACAGATGATTGTTAATTGTAAAGAGAACAACACTTATTGTTTGGGTCTGTAGCTCAGCTGGTTAGAGCGCACCCCTGATAAGGGTGAGGTCGGTAGTTCAAATCTACTCAGACCCACCACTTCTTCTTAATACTTCGTTGTAAGCTTCGTTGTTTAGTAAACTAAACGGCCTCAACTTACGCCTTGTGTTAAAAATAAGTCGGTATACAAACAGTAAGACCAGCATATGTGGGGCTATAGCTCAGCTGGGAGAGCGCCTGCCTTGCACGCAGGAGGTCAGCAGTTCGATCCTGCTTAGCTCCACCACTTTACTTCTTAAAAATAAATATTCTTTTATCGGGTAGCACAATCACCTGAGAATAGAGTGTGTTTAATTTTGAGAAGTTTTTGATTCTCTGCTCTTTAAAAATTTGGAAAAGCTGATAATAAAATTCGTATGAATATCATTGTTATTTGTACAGAGTTTTCAAAAGTAAAAAAGAATGATAGCAGTATCATTCAGTGCCATTTAATAAACGTTTTACGTTTGTTGATTGGTATCTACTTTAGTATTCAATATTAACTTCTGGCGAAGTTAAACTGTCACGAAACAAAGACCCGTTTGGGTTGTATGGTTAAGTGACTAAGCGTACACGGTGGATGCCTTGGCAGTTGGAGGCGATGAAGGACGTATTAACTTGCGATAAGCCTAGTCAAGCTAGTAAAAAGCACTTGAGACTAGGATTTCCGAATGGGGAAACCCACCTGCTTGCAGGTATCGTTAACTGAATACATAGGTTAACGAGGCGAACGCGGAGAACTGAAACATCTAAGTACCCGTAGGAAAAGAAATCAACCGAGATTCCGATAGTAGCGGCGAGCGAAATCGGAACAGCCCTTAAGCTTATTATGTGTTAATGGAAGGCTCTGGAAAGTGCCACGATACAGGGTGATAGTCCCGTACATGAAAATGCATTTTAAGTGAAATCGAGTAGGTCGGAGCACGTGAAACTTTGACTGAATATAGGTGGACCATCATCTAAGGCTAAATACTCCCAACTGACCGATAGTGAACCAGTACCGTGAGGGAAAGGCGAAAAGAACCCCTGTGAGGGGAGTGAAATAGAACCTGAAACCGTGTACGTACAAGCAGTAGGAGCCCCTCGAGGGTGACTGCGTACCTTTTGTATAATGGGTCAGCGACTTATATTTTGTAGCGAGGTTAACCGATTAGGGTAGCCGTAGGGAAACCGAGTCTTAACTGGGCGAATAGTTGCAAGGTATAGACCCGAAACCCGGTGATCTAGCCATGGGCAGGTTGAAGATTGAGTAACATCAATTGGAGGACCGAACCCACTAACGTTGAAAAGTTAGGGGATGACCTGTGGTTAGGAGTGAAAGGCTAATCAAACCGGGAGATAGCTGGTTCTCCCCGAAATCTATTTAGGTAGAGCCTCGGACGAATACTTACGGGGGTAGAGCACTGTTAAGGCTAGGGGGTCATCCCGACTTACCAACCCTTTGCAAACTCCGAATACCGTAAAGTAATATCCGGGAGACACACGGCGGGTGCTAACGTCCGTCGTGAAGAGGGAAACAACCCAGACCGCCAGCTAAGGTCCCAAAGTCATAGTTAAGTGGGAAACGATGTGGAAAGGCCCAGACAGCCAGGAGGTTGGCTTAGAAGCAGCCATCCTTTAAAGAAAGCGTAATAGCTCACTGGTCGAGTCGGTCTGCGCGGAAGATGTAACGGGGCTAAACTATGCACCGAAGCTGCGGATTCAGAATTTATTCTGAGTGGTAGGGGAGCGTTCTGTAAGCGGTTGAAGGTGTACCGGGAGGTATG
Organism: Pseudoalteromonas sp. 11L1; assembly: GCF_055397545.1. Next base: position 1,034,724 of record NZ_AP041141.1, read on the forward strand.
CTGGACGTATCAGAAGTGCGAATGCTGACATGAGTAACGATAATGCGGGTGAAAAACCCGCACGCCGGAAGACCAAGGGTTCCTATCCCATGTTAATCAGGGTAGGGTAAGTCGACCCCTAAGGCGAGGCCGAAAGGCGTAGTCGATGGGAAACGGATTAATATTTCCGTACTTGGTATAATTGCGATGGGGGGACGGAGCAGGCTAAGCAAGCATGGCGATGGTAGTCCATGTGAAAGTGTGTAGGCTAGCGACTTAGGTAAATCCGGGTTGCTGTTAGGCTGAGACACGAGACGAGTCACCACGGTGATGAAGTTGCTGATGCCATACTTCCAGGAAAAGCCTCTAAGCTTCAGATTATACCGAATCGTACCCCAAACCGACACAGGTGGTCAGGTAGAGAATACTAAGGCGCTTGAGAGAACTCGGGTGAAGGAACTAGGCAAAATCGTACCGTAACTTCGGGAGAAGGTACGCTCCGATTGGTGATGAGACTTGCTCTCTAAGCTGATTGGAGCCGCAGTGACCAGGTGGCTGGGACTGTTTATTAAAAACACAGCACTGTGCAAAATCGCAAGATGACGTATACGGTGTGACACCTGCCCGGTGCCGGAAGGTTAATTGATGGGGTTATCTTCGGAGAAGCTCTTGATCGAAGCCCCGGTAAACGGCGGCCGTAACTATAACGGTCCTAAGGTAGCGAAATTCCTTGTCGGGTAAGTTCCGACCTGCACGAATGGTGTAACCATGGCCACGCTGTCTCCACCCGAGACTCAGTGAAATTGAAATCGCAGTGAAGATGCTGTGTACCCGCGGCTAGACGGAAAGACCCCGTGAACCTTTACTACAGCTTGGCACTGAACATTGAACCTACATGTGTAGGATAGGTGGGAGACTTTGAAGCAGAGACGCTAGTTTTTGTGGAGTCGTCCTTGAAATACCACCCTTGTAGTTTTGATGTTCTAACGTTGGCCCCTGAATCGGGGTTACGGACAGTGCCTGGTGGGTAGTTTGACTGGGGCGGTCTCCTCCCAAAGAGTAACGGAGGAGCACGAAGGTTGGCTAAGTACGGTCGGACATCGTACGGTTAGTGTAATGGTAGAAGCCAGCTTAACTGCGAGACAGACACGTCGAGCAGGTACGAAAGTAGGTCATAGTGATCCGGTGGTTCTGAATGGAAGGGCCATCGCTCAACGGATAAAAGGTACTCCGGGGATAACAGGCTGATACCGCCCAAGAGTTCATATCGACGGCGGTGTTTGGCACCTCGATGTCGGCTCATCACATCCTGGGGCTGAAGTCGGTCCCAAGGGTATGGCTGTTCGCCATTTAAAGTGGTACGCGAGCTGGGTTTAGAACGTCGTGAGACAGTTCGGTCCCTATCTGCCGTGGGCGTTTGAGAATTGAGAGGGGTTGCTCCTAGTACGAGAGGACCGGAGTGAACGAACCGCTGGTGTTCGGGTTGTCATGCCAATGGCATTGCCCGGTAGCTACGTTCGGAACTGATAAGCGCTGAAAGCATCTAAGCGCGAAGCAGGCCTTGAGATGAGTTCTCACTAGACTTTTAAAGTCTCTGAAGGGCCGTTGAAGACTACAACGTTGATAGGCAAGATGTGGAAGTGGTGTGAGCCATTAAGCTAACTTGTACTAATTACCCGTGAGGCTTAACCATACAACGCCAAACGCGTTTTATGTGATAGTGAAACAAGCGAAGAAGTTAATAGACTAAAGTAGATTACTGAAAACTTTATTATCAGAAATTCCAAATTTTAGTTAGTGCGTAGTAATACGGACTGACACCAAATTTGCTTGGTGACAATAGCGTTTTGGACCCACCTGACCCCATGCCGAACTCAGTAGTGAAACGAAACAGCGCCGATGATAGTGTAGCATTTGTTATGTGAAAGTAGGACATTACCAGGCTCCAAATAAGAGAAGCCCGATTCGAAAGAGTCGGGCTTTTTTACGTCTGCAGAAAAGTAAAAAGCACACACTCACCCAGCACTATCGCGTAGGTTGGGCGAGCGAAGCGACTCCCGACGCATAGAGAGTATCCCATTTGTTATGTGGCTTTCCATCGCTGTGGACACTACGACATTCTAGGGCATTGTCGCTCGACTCCAAATACAAGCAAGCCTGATTCAAAAGAGTCGGGCTTTTTTACGTCTACAGGAAAGTGAAAACACAGGCGCAAGGTGTAGGGAAATAGTTGTGGTATAGGGAATAACTAGTTGGGAAAATTAATGTGTGGCTTTATGCGAATAAGTAACTAAGCTTGTGCGTAATTTGACTTGTTGCCTAACCAGCGTTGAATGAGAGGGTCTACATACTGAGGATATTGCTTCAACATCTGTTGTGCTATGGGTCTAACTTGATTTAAGGTCTGCTTATCTCTTGTTAAGTCTGCAATTTTAAATTCTGCTAAGCCGGTTTGTTTTGTTCCAAGGACTTCACCTGGGCCGCGTATTTCTAAATCACGTTCTGCGATAACAAATCCGTCGTTACTATCGCGCAGTACTCCTAACCGTTTCTGTGCGGTATGTGAAAGTGGTGCATGGTATAAAAGCACGCAGTGAGATGCCGTAGCTCCACGGCCTACGCGGCCACGTAGTTGGTGAAGCTGTGCTAAACCTAGGCGCTCAGGGTTTTCAATAATAATCAAACTCGCATTAGGCACATCAACCCCAACTTCGATCACGGTAGTTGCCACAAGTACATGAATTTTACCCGCTTTAAAGTTGCTCATAATGGCTTGCTTTTCCGTAGCTTTCATTCGCCCATGGACTAAGCCAATAGCAAGCTCAGGTAATGCTTCTTTTAGCTGTAATGCACTGTCTTCCGCTGCTTGGCATTGTAGTACTTCAGACTCGTCTATTAGTGTACATACCCAGTAAACCTGTCGACCTTGTTCGTTACAGGCAAGTTTTACGCGACTAATAATATCATCTCGACGAGTATCAGGAATCGCAACTGTAGTGATAGGAGTCCGCCCAGGTGGTAATTCGTCAATCACTGAGGTTTCTAAGTCTGCATAGGCGGTCATTGCGAGCGTACGTGGTATAGGAGTTGCTGTCATTACTAGCTGATGTGGATAACAATCACCAAAACGGCCTTTTTCACGCAATGATAAACGTTGATGAACTCCAAAGCGGTGTTGTTCATCAATAATGATAAGTACAAGATTGTTAAATTTTACTTCATCTTGAAATAACGCATGGGTACCGATAATCATTTGCGCTTCACCTGAGGCGATCATTGCAAGTGTACTTACGCGCTCTTTACCTTTTGTTTTACCACCTAACCAAGCAACCGTTATTCCAAGGCTTTCAAACCAGCTAGAAAAGTTGATTCCGTGTTGCTCTGACAATATCTCTGTTGGCGCCATTAATGCGACCTGGTAGCCTTTTGCTATCGCAGTTAACGCGCTCAGTGCTGCGACTAGTGTTTTACCAGAGCCAACGTCCCCTTGGACAAGTCGCATCATAGGGTAAGCGTGTTGCATATCTGCTTTAATTTCTGATACCACACGGCTTTGTGCATTGGTTGGCGCAAAGGGTAATTGTGCTAAAAATTGTGTTTCTAATGAATTAGTGGGCTCAAGTGCAACGGCTTTAACTTGTTGTCCCTGTTCTCTTACTTTTAATAAACTGAGATTTTGCGCCAGTAATTCTTCAAATACGAGCCGCTGCTGAGCTGGGTGAGTCCCTTGTTCAAGCGCACTTATATCAACATCATTAGGAGGGCGATGCAGTAATAATAACGCATCACTTAACGGTAGTTGCGATGGTTGCCATTGTTGGGGAAGTAGCTCTTCTACTGCATACTTTTGAAGTAATTCTATTGCCTGTTCACTCAACGCCCTAATAGAGAGCTGCTTTAACCCCTCGGTTGTTGAATAGACTGGCGTAAGTGTTGATGATGTTGGTTGTTGTTCAAAAGTGTCGCTAATACTGTATTCAGGATGACTCATTTCAAAGCCAATACGTCCGCGACGTATTTCGCCAAAGCAACGAATTATTTTGCCTGTGCTAAATGCATTTTTTTGTGCTGCGGTAAAATTAAAAAATCGTAGTGTTAACCTACCTGTACCATCATTTATTTGGCAAACCAGCATGCGCCGCTTTCCAAAGGTTATTTGACTGGTTTCAATGGTTGCTTGAACAGTTACGTGGCTATGAGGGGTCAACTCACTAATTGTATAAATACGGGTTCTGTCTTCATACCTAAGCGGCAAATGAAATAGCATGTCCTGTACTGTACTAATACCTAGCTTTAAAAGCCGTTCAGCCATTTTAGGACCAACGCCTTTAAGCTCTGTGATTGGGTATTGGCTTAAGCTAGGTTTAGACAATGTAGGCTCAATTATTATTATTTAGTAAGTTAAGTGTACTGATACACTGTATATGCATCAAGTATGTTTTAACGCCTGCCAAAACTGTTCATCAGCAACAATTTCGCCGTTTTCATCAAGAGCAGGGTAAGGTAGGTTTTTTTGTTTGCATTGCCTTGCAATAATTGGGTGGCAGCCTTCAAAGTACATTGGGTGCTTAATTTCTTCACTCAGCATATTTCTATTGTATAAACCAGCTAGATCACGTTGACGCTGCGCCTCAAATAAAATTAGGGCTGCTGCAACGGATACATTTAACGACTGCACCATGCCTTGCATTGGAATAATGATGTTTTGATCTGCATACTCTAAGGCTTGTGGAGAGATCCCCGTTTTTTCTTGACCGACAATAATTGCAGTCGGTTTAGTGTAATCAATTTCTCTGAAGTCGACAGCATCTTCACTTAAATGCGTAGCTAAAATTTGTACATCAGGATTATGAGCACGCATACTTGCAACGGCATCATCTATGTTTCTGTGAAGATGTGTGTCTAACCAGTTTTTACTACCACCAGAGGTATTATTGGTTAGCCACTTTTGTTTTTCTGGCCACACGGCATGCACATGATGACAACCAACGGCATCAGCCGTTCTAACAATTGCTGATAAGTTATGGTGTTTGTGTACGTCTTCTAAACACACGGTAAGGTCGGTTTGACGACGTGAAAGTACACTTTCGATTCTTTGGTAACGAGTTTGCTGCATGGGAGTCCTCTTTTTCGGCAAATTATACGAGATTTTTCACCTTAAGGCACCACTGTTCGACTAATCGGGTTTTGTAATGAGATCAGGGTTTCGGTTGATTGAATGGCTTCTATTGCCTGTATTTTATTGATTAATACATCTTGTAGATGATCGATAGAGCGGGTCATTACTTTAATAAAAATACTGTAATTACCAGTGGTGTAATATGCTTCGACCACTTCCTCTAATGATTCTAATTTTATAAGTGTTTGCGGATAATCGCGCGCGTTGTTCAAATTAATACCAATAAAACAACACACATCGTAACCTAATTGCTTTGTATTAATGGTTAGTTGAGTACCTGTGATGATCCCCGCATGTTTCATTTTTTCGATTCGCACATGAATTGTTCCTGCGCTTACACTAAAGCGTTTTGCTAATTCAGCATAAGGTGTACGCGCATTATCCATTAATGCATGCAGAATCTGTTTATCAAGATTATCGATTTGATAATTTTCCATAGATTTAACCGTCTTTAATTATGGTATTAGTTGTTTTTATACCACTTTTTTAATGGTTTTAATATCGTAAAGCTATTTTTATTATGGGATATTGAATTAAATAGTTTAATTGTTACGATAACCTCATCGAAGCGTAATTTGCGCTAAGTAGTAAATACAATAACTGGGAATGAGGCCAATTATTATGAGTTCACATTATGTGCAGCAGCAGCAGCAAATAAGTAAAGTTAAGCAGTTCTTTTCGCAGCAATTAGAACAAAAACTGGGCTTAATTGAAGTTCAAGCGCCTATTTTGGCTAAAGTAGGCGACGGTACACAGGATAACTTAAGTGGGCACGAGAACGCCGTGGCTGTGAATATTAAAGCGATTGCAGATAGCCGTTACGAAGTGGTGCATTCACTTGCTAAGTGGAAGCGTAAAACCTTGGGTGAATATGGCTTTTCACAAGGTGAGGGAATTTATACGCAAATGAAAGCGTTGCGACCTGATGAAGATTCACTAAGCCCAATCCATTCTGTTTATGTTGATCAATGGGATTGGGAGCAAGTTATTTGTGAAAGTACGCAGCGTTCTTTATCTACTCTCAAGCAAACGGTTGAAACAATTTACCAAGCTATTAAAGCCACTGAACAATATGTTAGTGCAAGCTTTGGCTTAAGAGCATTTTTGCCAGCTAAAATTACTTTTGTACACAGTGAAGAACTGCGTGAAATGTACCCTGACTTTAGCGCTAAGCAGCGTGAGAAAGCGATTGCTCAAGAATATGGTGCTGTGTTTTTAATTGGTATTGGCGGAGCATTAAGTGATGGTAAAATTCATGATGTGAGAGCGCCAGATTACGACGATTGGTCAACACCAACATGTGATCAGTATATGGGATTAAATGGCGATATTTTAGTATGGAATCCAATTCTTGAAGATGCTTTCGAAATATCATCTATGGGAATTCGAGTGAGCCCTGAAGTTTTGCAAGCTCAATTGGGAATTACCGGTGACGAAGACCGTTTAGAGTTTGATTGGCATAAAGCATTGTTAGAAAGTAAATTTCCTCAAACAATTGGTGGTGGTATTGGTCAGTCTCGCTTGGCTATGCTGTTATTACAAAAACAACACATAGGGCAAGTGCAGGTAGGTGTGTGGCCAGCGCAAACCTATGACAGTGTAGACGGCTTACTATAAAGAATAAGGGGCTGTTACTAACAGCCCCTTATAATTAAGTTTTAAACTCAATTTCTATTTTATTGTTTTCTAACTTAACATTACTTGGTGGAAAGTTGCGAGTTGTTTTAAGTAACTTGTTGAATATATGGATTTCCACTCCAGAATGTAAAACGGTATTTACGGTTAAAATGGCTTCATCGAGCATGGTATTTAGTTTTTGCTCTAAACTCGCTATCTGCTTTTCTAGTTGTTCAGCTTGTTGACTATGATGTATCTGAGTTGATCCAATCTTATTCATGAGCTCGCTTTTTTTATCAGCATCTTTAATTAAATCTGCTTTTTCTAATGCAGCTTGTAAGCTATCAACCTGTTCATTTGCAGCTGTTAATTCACTAAAATATTTATCAATATCTTTGGTCATTTGAGTAGCTGAAGCGGCTAAATTAATTGCCATTTTAGCCCCTGATTCGTTACCAATTTCTCCGGCAATTAGTTTAGTGGCATCTAAAATTTCACCTCCAAATAACTTTCCTTTAGGTAGTTCTGATTGACCAATTTGAATTATATTTTTTGCTTTCATTGAGCTGTGGCTGGCTTGGCGGTCAAGCAATATGCTGTTAGCTTCAATGTAGCAATATTGAGAGTGTGAGGCATGCACATCACCTGCGCAAATTATTCTGCAAGACAGTGATTTATCTTCAGGCTTTTGATGGCCAATCACCCCTTGTTTTACAAGTATATCGCCACCGGCGGTTAATTCTCCAGATTCGACTGTACCAAAAACGGTAATGTCACCTGTTGCATTTATCCTCATCCCTGGCTCTACATTTTTACTAACTATTACACTACCTTCAAAGTCGATATGGCCTGTTTTTACAGACACATCGTTAACAGTGAAAATATCGTCAACACGCATTCCGTTATTTATTTCAACAGGCACGCCGGCAATAGTTGAAAGTAATTCCATCGGGTTATTTTTTGATATTTCAGTACCCTCACCTGCAATTAGGGCATGAACTTGCCCTGGTTTGGCTGGTAAAACATCACCTATCACGGTAAACCCTTCTTGACCAGGAGTCGCAGGTTGCTGCTGGATTAGTAATTCACCCGGTTTAACACTTGCTAATTTACCAAAATCACGCATATCAACACTACCATCTTCTTTTAATTTGGGTGCTTTAAGGCGGTCTTTTAAGGTTTTAACCATGGCTTTAAATTTACTATCTTGGCCGTCAGTAGGTAAACGTCCTTTAGCGAGTGGTCCGCTAACTACAGAGCCCGGAGGAAGCTCAAATTGCTTTTGTAAAAGCTGCTCTAAAAATGCTTGTTTATAACCTCTAGCAACATGCGCTTTCACTAATTCTTTTTTAGCTTCATCAAAACTGAGTGTTGCGCCACCTTTGGCGAGAGTGAGCGTGCCAGTGGCTAGCATTTTATCATCGCTGATTTCAACGATTAAGGTTGCATCGTGGCGTGTTGCAACGACTAAGATTCGTTCAGGTGTTGCACTACTGAAATAGTTATTTATGGCGTCATGATCGATTTCACACTCGCTGTAAGGCGATTGTTCAATTGCTTCGATGATAAAAGCAGCACTGGTGGGTGCAGATTTACTCGTATCGAGCAATACATTGCCATTATGAGCAAGCTTAAACACAAGTTATCCTTTTCTACTACAAAAGTAAGGTTTAATAAAATAACGTGATTACAGAGTGCTAGAATTTTAGTTTTGAGTCAAGAATTCATCAAAGTGTAGCTATAGAATAGGATAAAAGCTATGAGCGGCGCTCATAGCTTATAGAGGTTAGTTTGTTGAAGGAAGTTCCATAATGCCGTCAATTTCTACTTGTACACCTTTAGGGAGTGCACGAACGCCAATAGCTGCACGCGCAGGGTAAGGCTGTTTAAAATATTGGCTCATAACTTCGTTCACAATGGCAAAGTTTGAAAGATCAGTAAGGTAAATATTAACTTTTACTAGGTCTTGAATAGAACCGCCAGCTTCCTCACAAACCGCACTGATATTTTTAAATACTTGATGTGTTTGCTCACTAAAGTCTTCAGAAATAACGTCCATTGTTTCTGGGACAAGTGGTATTTGCCCTGATAAATAAACAGCTGTACCCACTTTTACTGCTTGGCTATATGTACCAATTGCTGCAGGTGCTTTATCCGTTGATATAAATGCTTTATTCATGATGTTCCTATTTTATTTTTTACGATAGACTTTTTGTACATCGGGCATAACACGTATGCGGCGCATAATATTGGCGACATGAATACGGTTTTTAACTGTGATCCCTAAGTCTATCACGTATAAATTACTTTCTTTTTCATCGGTAGCTATTTCTACAATATTGGCCTGCGTAGTGGCGACCACATTGGTTAATTTAGCCAGCGCACCTTGGTGGTTAATGATTTCTACTCTTAAAGTCGCTATATATTCTTTTTCTGGATTATCATCCCATTTTACGACTAGGTATTTCGAACGATCATTTTCCCAACCACGAATATTTTTACACTCTTGGCGATGAACGGTTAAACCTTTACCTTGGCTAACATGGGCAGTAATAGCGTCTCCAGGTACAGGACGACAACATTTAGAATAATTAACCAACATGCCTTCGGTACCAATAATGGTTGCTTTGGCACGCTTTGCGATATCGTTTAAATCATCATTGTCGTTTTGTAATAAGCGCTTAGCAATTAACATGCTCATTAAATTACCTGAACCAATTTCTACTAATAATTCTAAAGTAGAGGAAAGCTCATGCTCTTCAAGCACTCGGGTAATATTTTCAGCTGGCAGGTTATCAAATTTGTTTTCCCCTAGCGCTGAGTCAAGTAAGCGACGACCAAGTAATAACGCTTCTTCATGCTGTTGACTTTTAAGGTAGTTGCGTACGCCCAAGCGTGCTTTGCCAGTAACAATAAAGTTAAGCCATGTTGCGTTAGGGTGAGCGCCTGAACTGGTAATAATTTCTATTGTTTGCCCTGTATCAATGGCTTTACTTAAAGGGTAAGGCTTGCGGTTCACACGTGCACCGACACAAGTATTACCTACATCAGTATGAACGGCATAAGCAAAATCAACCGCTGTTGCACCCATAGGAAGTTCAATAATCCGACCATCTGGGGTAAAGACATAAATTTCTTCTGGGAATAGCTCTGTTTTTACATTCTCTACAAATTCAAACGAGGAACCTGCGCTTTGTTGTAATTCCAATAAGCTTTGCATCCATTGGCGTGCGCGCTGTTGTGCAGTATGACCCGCATTATCACCCGACTTTTTATACATCCAGTGAGCTGCGACCCCTTTATCAGCCATGTGATCCATATCTAAAGTACGAATTTGAATTTCTACTGGAATACCATGCGGGCCAACTAAAGAAGTATGTAATGATTGGTAACCATTAGTTTTTGGTACAGCAATATAGTCTTTAAAACGGGTTTCGATTGGCTTATATAAGTTATGAGCTACACCAAGTACGCGATAACAGGTATCCATAGAGTCTACTGCAATACGAAATGCGTAAATATCCATGACTTCGTTAAACAGCAGCTCTTTGTTGAGCATTTTTTTATAAATACTGTATAGATGCTTTTCACGGCCTGATACGGTCGCTTTTATGCCAGATTCTTCAAGGCGAGCTTCAATTTCAGTTTGAATATTTGAAATAACTTCTTTGCGATTACCACGCGCTTTAGCCACTTCCGATTTAAGTGCACGATGACGCATAGGGTACAGTGCTTGAAAACCTAAATCTTCTAGCTCATTTTTTATATCATGAATACCTAAGCGATTAGCAATTGGTGCATAAATCTCAAGGGTTTCACGAGCAATACGGCGGCGTTTATCAGGACGAAGTGCGCCTAATGTGCGCATGTTGTGTGTTCTATCAGCTAGCTTGATTAAAATAACCCGAATATCTTGGGTCATTGCCATAATCATTTTTCGATAGTTTTCAGCTTGGAACTCTTTTTTATCTTTGAAGCTCAATTTATCAAGTTTGCTCACACCCTCTACGAGTTCTGCCACCGTTTCACCAAATATTTCAGCTAAATCTTGTTGGCTAAAATCGGTATCTTCAATCACATCATGCATGAGTGCTGCCATGAGCGTTTCATGGTCAAGATGCATGCTTGCTAATATTTGAGTGACTTCAACGGGGTGAGTAATGTAAGGCTCGCCACTTGAACGAGTTTGACCCTCATGAGCCTCTCGGGCTACCACGTAGGCTTTTTGAACTAGCTCAACATCGTCTGCTGGCAAGTATTTTGAGATTTTCTTTTTAAGACCTTCAAAAAGATACATTCACACTCCAATGTTCTCGTGAAGCAAATAAGTTAGGATAAGTTACGAATATACGATGAAAACAAAGGATTGCCAACGGCTATAGTTGAAAAACTATGCCGTTAGCTAAATCAGACCGGGCGGTTGATTATTGGTTGCCACCAACAATGGCAGCAACAGCAGCTAGTTCTGCCGCTTCTTGATGTTGTTGTTCTTCACGGTCAATAACATCCATTGAAGAATTATCAACTAAACCAAGTTCGATTTCACGTAAGGCAACAACTGTCGGCTTATCGTTCTCAGGATCTACTAGTGGATCTTTACCACCAACAGCAATTTGGCGGGCACGACGGGCCGCAACTAAAATTAAGTCAAAACGATTACCAATTGCATCTACTGCATCTTCAACTGTTACGCGAGCCATCTTAGCACTCCAAAATAATTTAAAAGCAAAGGCGTAGTTTACTGCACGCAGCAAGTTTCGCCAATAGCCAGTGGTTAATTTTTATCTATTTTAAGGCATGAACCGAAAATTAATCGTAATTTAGATTACTTGAGCAGCTCATTAATTAAAGTTTGATGACGTGTTGTTTGTGCTTTTAGCCTTAATCGCTGTGCAATTACTATGGTTTCTAAATCGCGTAAAGCAGTATCAAAATCATCATTCACTACAACATAGTCGTATTCGTTGTAATGAGAGGTTTCTGATTGAGCTTGCGCCATTCGACCTGCAATAATTTCAGCAGAGTCTTGGCCGCGATTATTTAAACGTTGTTCTAGCTCTTGTTTTGATGGCGGAAGAATAAAGATAGTTTTTACGTCGTCCATTATTTCTCGAACTTGGCGAGCGCCTTGCCAGTCAATATCTAAAAATACATCAATGCCTGCGGCGAGTTGCTCTTCAATCGCTTGCTTAGAAGTACCATAATAGTTATCAAATACTTGTGCCCATTCAAAAAAATCATCTTTGGCAATCAGCGCTTTAAACTCATCAACTGATACAAAGTGGTAATGTTCTGCATTATTTTCACCAGGGCGCGGTGCGCGAGTGGTGTGCGATACCGATACTTTCATATCAGCATGCTTTTTAAGTAGTGCATTTATTAAGCTAGATTTACCTGCCCCAGAAGGTGCCGATAAAATGAATAAGTTTCCGCGAGAGTGTGCCATGATTTTTTACCTAAAATGAACAAGCACAGCCATTAAAAAGGCCAGCCTTAATTCCTCTATTGTACTTTATTTAATGAAGCTTACTCAACTGCTGCATGTTTAAAGCAAATAGCCAGTGTCTACGAGCACAGGTACAGAAAGCTGGTGAAGATACTTTTGGCTCTCGCATAATGCAAATACATGTGTTGCAACTTGCATATCTAAGTGATGTAATTTTTTATTATTATTTAAATTCAATAGGTTAAAGTTTGGAATAAAGTCTGCATTAGTTCAACTATGTAACTATAGAGGGCTTACGTATGAAATTAACCCATCTCGGAAAAGTTTGCTGTGTATTGTGGCCTTGCACCGTTCTTAGTCAGCCATTTGAGAATTGTCCAAGCCAGGCTTTTTTAATGCAAGATGCTAAAGCACAGTTATACGGTATAGATTTAGTATCGGCTAAGCCTACGGTGTTAGCCGCGACTTTAACGTTTGCTACTGAGGCAAACAATGAAAGCGTAAATGCCATTGGCTTTAATTATAAAGATCAGTATTTGTATGGCTTTAGTCGCCAAGCACCAAAAAGTGTGGTGCAAATAGACAGTAACTACCAAATGGCTCGCTTAAATATCACAGGGCTGCCAGATACTAATTTTTATGTAGGTGACATTCAGGTAACAGGCGATGCAGCAAATCAGCGCGCTTCATATTATGTTTATACTCCTCGGTATGGGCTTTACGAAATTGATTTAAACTTAGATTTAACCGCTGAGATTACTGCGCAGCTTTTACCTAATAGTGCTAACTGGAATTTAGGGATTTATGATTTTGCCTTTCATCCACAAAGTAATTTACTTTATGCAGTTGAATCAAATGGTGATTTGCATGAAATTAACGTTGCTAATAATACTTCTAAATTTATAACTCAGCTCGATATTGGTGATGATACGGGCGCATTTGGTGCCGCTTACTTTGACATTGACGGTCAGTTTTACTTTAGTAATAACAAAAGCGGAAAAATACATAAAGTTGATTTAAGTATTAGCCCCGTAGTTGACTACACACCAACAGCAAACGTATTTACCTCAGGACCTAAATCTAGTCAAAATGATGGTGCGCGATGCGCTATTGCAGAAGTTGCAGTTACCGATAGTTCTATCGATTTTGGTGATGCTCCTCGTCCATATAACACGAGTCTTGAGCAAAGTGGTGCTCGACACTTATTTGATCCTAATAGTACTGGTAGTAATCTTATTTACTTGGGTGAAACGGTCGATGGTGAAAACATCAATACGAATGATGATTTAATCAAGAATCCCATTGATGACTCCGATGACGGGGTTAGTTTTGTAACCGCGATTGCTGCAGGGCAAGATAGCCAAATTATTGTTAACGCGTCAGCTGATAGCTTTTTATATGCTTGGTTTGACTGGGATCAAAATGGTGGCTTTAGTGAATCTGAGCGCATGGTAACTAAGTATCCGCTTAACAAAGGTGATAATAGTATTTTAGTTAGCGTACCGAGCAATGTTAAAGCAGGGCAAACATGGGCTCGCTTTCGAGTTACTGATGGCTCCGAGGCATCATTAATTACTGCCACGGGTGGGGTGCTAGGTGGCGAAGTGGAAGATTATCCAATAACCACATTTGCTAGCGCTGTTTATCCTGGTGAAAACGATTGGGTTACGCTTGCCTATGAAGATAAATGGCCGTTCTCAGGCGATTACGACTTTAATGATGTCGTTGTAAATTATCGTACTACGCAGCTGATTGAAGGAAGCAATGTGGTTGGCTATAAAATTGATGGTCAACTTGTTGGAGTGGGCGCAACTTATCACAATGGTTTTGCTGTAAGGCTTACAGAAACTACTAATAGCACAACCAATGCTATTTTAAGCAGTGAAATTGATGAGCAAAATATCATTTACACTATCAATGGAGAGCCGCAACTAGACTCGCCATTAGAAGCAAACCGTGAGCAGGCAATTTTGATTTTCATGCAGGACACTTGGCAACATATTACGAAGCAAGCCGGCTGTGATTACTTTAGAACCGAAAGCAATTGTGACGTAAACAGTAAAGTAACGTTTAGTATGACTATTCCATTAAAAGCAGCTAAAGCGCTAGCGAATGCACCTGGTACACTTCTCGATCCGTTCATTTTTGGTAGCGAAGGATTTTATCATGGTGACTTTTTAGTTGGTAAAAATGCAAGAAGCTGGGAGGTTCATCTAAAAAACCAAGCGCCAACAGAGGCTTTCGATAGTAGTTTATTCGCTGTTAATGGTGCAGATGATGCCACTCAGCAAGCCTCTGAGTTATTTTTTCAAACTGAAAATGGCCTTCCCTGGGCGATTGAAGTCGGTATGCAGTGGCTACATCCACTTGAAGGGGTAGACATCACCAACGCTTATGATCGTTTTGCTAATTTTGCACAGTCGTCAGGTCAGCAAGCGCCGCAGTGGTTTAACAGTTACAACGCACCGAGTGTGGTTGTTAAAGGAGAACAGTAATGAATAAATTAACCGTTATCTTATGCTCATTATCACTGTTAACAGCCTGCGGGGGCGGAGGCGATGAAAGTGCAGCACCTGCCCCGACTAATGTAGCTCCACCAGTTGCTGATCCAGTAACAGCTGAGCCCCAAGGAATGGCAAACTTAGTTATCAATAATGACTTTAACTTATCAACAAAATTTAATTTAGCTATTGATGTAGCGCTTTCTAGAGGTGATGAAAGAGCGTATCTGAATATTTGTCAGAAAAAATCGAATGCAGAGCGAGCAGATTACAATAATTGCTTATTTAGAGCCCCTTTAACGCAAGGTGCACTCACAACTACCCTTGCGATGAGCAGACAAGATATTGAGCTAGTAGCGGAAATTTGGTTTTACGATACCAGCACCCAACCACTTGCTTTTACTTGGCAGTTTGATGCTCAAACACAAAACCAAATGTTTGAGATTAGATAACATCAGGTTATGTCGAGTTCTGGTTAAGTTTTATCGGCTTAATTGATAAAACTCAAAGTTAAGATAAAGAATATACTCAGGTATATTCTTTTTTTATTGTTAAAAGGGGCGTTCATGTTCAAGGTTATTTCGAGTAGGCGGTGTAATTCAAAAAGAGGTTATAGCATTGCTGTTATCGCAGTAATTGCCTTGATGCTAATTGTTGCCGCATTTAATCCGTGGCAATTTTATTACGCTGATTTATTAATATCCTTTCGGTTTCCTTTGTTAGCTGCTGCGTTGTTTTTTGCACTGTTACTGCTTGCGCTAAAAAAACTATGGCTAGGGGGAGTGATTGCGATTATTTGTATTATCAATTTAAGTTCACTTTTACCGCTGCATTCATTAGAAGTCATTCCCTCGAAGGCTGCGATAACAGTTAAGCAAATTAATCTAAATTACAATAATCCCTATGTAGACATGCATCTAAAGAACTTACAAAACCAGCAATGGGATGTGCTTGTTTTTCAGGAGTTTAGCGATTTAAACCGGCATTTGCTCAAACCGTTTTTAAATAAAGCTAGTTTGTTTGGTTATCGCGAAGTCGAAGGGATCCCCTACGGCATTGTGGTTATTTCGCGTTTACCGATTATACACAGACAGCAAGTTAAATTAGATGGCGACCGATTAGGTTATATTAAGCTTAAGCTGTTATTAGATAAACATCCTATTACCGCTTTTATTGCCCATCCACCTTCACCAAGAACTGCTACTCATTGGCATAATCGTAATCGGTTATTATCAGCAATGAACGAGGCGAGTACAAAAGAGATAGATCCTTGGTTTATTGCGGGAGATTTAAATATTGTTCCCTGGTCGAGCTATTTTAATTGGTTTAATGCGCAAAGTTGTTATGCAGCTGCAAATGCATATACCAGCTTTGCACCTACTGCAATAAAACACACTTTAATGACAGGCTTGCCAATTGACCATTGTATTTTCAATCAAGAGTTTAATTTATCTTCTCTGGAAGTGAGTGAGTTTAAAGGCAGCGATCATAAAATATTAAGTTATACATTAAATTTAAAAAGTTAGGTGAAGTATTTACTTTAGGCCAATACAAAACAAATAGCTTAAACGCTATTTGCTGTGTATTGGCGAAGTATTTATGATGCAGTAGTAAATGTGTTTTTTAAATCATGTAATAAATGGCGTAAATTACGTTTATGCGGGAATAACGTAAACGCGGCAGTTGTAGTCGATAACGCTTTAAATTTTGCGCCTATTTCTCGATAATACTCACCGTAGCATTCTAATATACGTGCCTGTG
Source organism: Pseudoalteromonas sp. 11L1 (assembly GCF_055397545.1). The sequence continues at coordinate 1,051,207 of NZ_AP041141.1, forward strand.
CTTTTATTTGTGCAATCATTCCAGCATCTCTTTTGCAGCGTGAAACAATTTCTTTCATCGCGTTGAGCCTATTTTTACGATTCGCAGTAATAGAGCCCGCTCTCATTAAGTAATCCATGGCTATGCGCGGTGAAAAAGCTACATCACCAATTCTTGCAAGTTTTAACCAGCAATCCCAATCACTTGCGCTGTTTAATACGTTATCAAATCGGCCGATATAATTAATGGCTGAGCGTTTAACCATAACTGAAGAGGTTCCTATTACATTAGCAAAAATAAGCAAGTCCATTGGCGACTTTAAATTTTGGTAGCCCATATTTTTCTTATCAACAAATTTTGAAAATTCAGGCCAAAAAGAAAAGCAATCCACAATAGGCTCATAGTCTTCATTTACATGCATATAGTTAGTAAAGCTTAAAACACATTCGGAGTTTTCTTTCATATAACCTAATTGCTCATACAGTTTATCATCACTCCAATAGTCGTCGGCATCTAAGAATGCAATGTAGTCCCCTTTAGAAGCTGCAATAGCGCGGTTGCGTACATTAACTACACCGGTATTTTCTTGTTCTAAAATAACCAGCTGTGGAAATGTGTTCTGCGCTTTTCTCAACCATTCAACACTGCCATCGGTTGAGCCATCGTCTACAACGATAATTTCTAGATTGACATTTTTTTGAGCAATAACACTACTCAGTGCCTTTGCTAAATACTGTTTGCAATTGTAGTTTGGGATAATAACGCTTATTTCTATATTCATGAGCTGCACCCTGGCTTCTATTAATTAACTAGATAAGTGCTACGCAAGTTAAGCGCCAAGTATTTTTATAGCTTTGTGGAGTGTTTTTTGTCTAATGCTTTGCATTTTGCAATATATGTTCGCAAATTGACTTTAATCTAACCATTTTTAGTGCTTTTTAACTGGGCATGGTTCTTGCGAAATAACCATTAGAATCTTTTGGAGTATTTAGCATGAAACATATAGGCATTGTTGTACCAAGCTTCCATATCCCGTCAGAAACCTTTGTGGTGACAGAAATAAATGCACTTGTTAAAGCAGGTCATAAAGTAAGTGTTATTACCTTTGAGAATTTAAATACCAGTGCAAATCTCGATAGCAGTGTAAATGTAATTATCATTAAAAAGTCTTTTAGTGCTGCTGCTAAATTTGCAATGTCTAAGCCGCTAGTAGCTCTTAACGCTGCTAAAATTGCTTTTCGCTTTACCTCAATCTCAGCCATGTCGCTTCTAGGGTATGGGTTAAACATTGCAGAAATAATTAAGCGGCACGGTATCTCTCATATACATTGTCACTTTATGCATGCACCGTTGGCATACTCGATTGTTGCTAGCAAAATTGCGGGTATTAGTGTCTCTTCAATCGGTCATGGTCATGATGTATATGTAAACGATACCGATCTCAAACTCAAGCTTTCGTTATGTGATTTCTCGGTTGCTGTGTGTAAAGACATGGCTCAAAAACTAAGTAATTACAAAGTTGGAAAAGTTGAGCTATTGCATTGTGGTGTTGATTTAAGTTTATTTAGCAGCACTCCAAATCGACTTCATGAGTCTGTTAAATTGTTATTCATTGGGCGCTTAGTTGAAAAGAAAGGACTGCAATTTCTATTACCCGCTATAAAAAAATTAAGTAAAAAATACGCCATATGTCTAGACATCGTGGGCGAAGGCCCATTAATGAATGATTTAAAGTTTTTGTGTGAAGAGCTTGGGCTTGATAAAGATGTTCGATTTTTAGGGCGTCGTACGCCTCTTTGGTTATCAAAAAATACCAGTAACTACTCAGCACTGGTTGCGCCATTTTGTGTATCTAGTAATGGTGACAGAGACACTGGGCCAGTAGTTCTTAAAGAAGCTATGGCCAGTGGTATTCCTGTGCTAACGACCAAGCTTATGGGGGCAAAAGAAATTGTAAATGATTCTGTTGGTTTTAAATGTGAGCCTTCAAGCATTATTGGTTTAGAGACTATCTTAACTCAATTCTGTGAGCTTAATCCCTATGAAAGATATGCCAAAGGTATCAATGCTAAACGATTGGTAGCAAATAAATTTAATGCCAGCTCACAAGCTAAAAAGTTGTCATCTTGGGTGCAAAACTCATAAGGAATGAAGATGAACGGACTTAAGCAAATAGCCTATTTTGGACTATCAACATTATTGCTCAAAGGGCTTGGCTTTGCTTTACTCCCTATATCGACTCGTCTTTTAAGCCCTGCACAGTTTGGTGAACTTAATTTTTTAGTCTCTATTTCAGCCGTAATGTCTTTGTTGTTGTGCCTAGGCTTACCTGAGCTCCTTTTTAAACAGCAAATGAAAAGCGTTGTTTGTAAGCAGGCTTTATTTAGGGATGCGTTGATTTTATGTAGTATGTTAAGCACTGCATTTGTAATTGCTGTTGTATTGTTTGCTGACCTATTGCTGAATTTATTACCTATCTCTGTTAACCAGATAGATCTGCAACTATTAGCCGTTAACTTGGCATTTTCGTCGGTATTGTCGATTGTATTTTGCTTTTTTAGATATTACGAAATGGCTAAGCAGTTTTGCTATTTAGCTGTTTTACAAGGGGTAGGGCAAACTCTACTCACCATCGTCTTGCTATATCTAGGCTTTGGTGTAACCGGCGTTATGCTTTCTGGTGTGGTAGCGAGTTTTATTGTACTGATATTGTCACTGTGGCAAATAGCACGCACGATTAATATTAGTTTTAAATGTATCGCATGGAATATTACGACTAAGAATACGCTATTTTTGTTAAGCATTATTATCTCTTCGCTCTTTGTGTACGCTAATAATGGCGCAGAAAACTGGTATATTGCAGCCAGTGTGGGCAAAGAAAAGCTCGCTCAATATTATGTCGCTCTGCAATTTGCAGTCATGACCTCGTTCACATTTGAGCCAATCAGAATGTGGTGGTTTTCACGCCGTTTTGACGAGTTAACCTCAAGCCGCAACCACTATGTGTTTTTATGTGAATTAAGCCTTGAGATTGCGATTACCCTTTGCTGCATAATGCTACTTTTAGCGCCGCACTTATTCACCCTCGTTTTACCACAAAATTATTTACTTAATGCCTGGTTATTACCCAGTTTAATACTCATTGTTGTGCTGAGACACCATAGCGATTTACTTAATATTGGTTGTTATGTTCACTATAACGGCTTGTTTGTGACTATTATTAATGCAGTGAGTGCTACGAGCGTATTAATTGCATTAAGTTTTTTAGTGCCAAAATGGGGAATATTAGGTGCTGTTGTATCGTTAGCATTGGCGCAAACTTTAAAAACGCTACTGTTTGTAGTTATTAGTCAAAAGCTAGAGCATTTAGCATTTAAAGTACACAGTCTGCTCCCTAGCTGGCTGTGCTTTATTCTTGTGTTTTCGTTAAGTGTGACTCAAGTGTCTTACTACATTGTAGGACAGGTTGCTGTGTTGATATGTTTGTTTGCGGTGTTATTTAAAAAGTATAAACACCACATCACGGGAATATTGCAACGGCTTTTAGCAAGGAAGGCGCATGGTTAACTGGTATAAAGAGCATTACTTATTAATAAATGGCTTAGTGATAACGGCGCTTATTTTAAGCTTATATTCGTTATTTGGGCCCATAGCTGCTTTTGCTTTATTGTTACTGCCATTTGCTGGCGTATTAGCCGTGCGTATTAGTACTGTGTTTATTATCTTATTTATTTTATTTAGTTATTTTAGGATCCATGAGGCATTTGTATTTTTAATGCCGCTTAAAATCCCTAAACTCTTAGCGCTAGCCTCTTTACTGGCCATTTTCTGGCATTTATTTATTTCCAAAACATTAAAACCGCATTGGAGCTCAGCTCATCTTATTTTTGTCATTTGGTTTGTGTGGCTTACCGTGTGTGTGTTTTCGGCTTCAAACCGTGGCGTTGCTATTGAGTATTGGTCTGGAGTGTTGGTTAAAGTTTTTATTATGGTGTTTGTGATCAGCTGGTGGTTAACGCGATTTTCTCACTTTAGTTACGTAAGACTAGGAATTATGATTTCTGGTGTGGCCATTGCGCTGGTGGCACTGAATAACAAAATTAATGGTGTGGGGCTAGTTGAGGGCACCCGAGTCACTATTTCTCGAGAGTATCGTTCACAACTGGGCGATCCTAATGATTTATCTTTAGTGCTGATGTTTCCTGTGTCTTTTTTAGCTGCTGAATTATTTAATACATACAACAATCCATATCGACGATTATTTGCAGGCGTTGGTTTAATTTTGGCTATTTCAGGAGTAATAGCTACGCAAAGCCGAGGCGGCCTATTAGGTATTGCTGCTATTTTAAGTTTCTTTTTATATCAAAAGGTAAAAAATCCAGTGGTTGTGGCTGCATGTGGGGCAGTTGCCATGCTTGCCATGATGGTCTTTGCGGGGATTTCAGATAGGCAAAGTGGTGGTGCTGCAGAAAGTGGAGTTGATGAGTCTGCTATGGGTCGAATATATGCTTGGCAAGCTGCAATAAACATGGCGCTTGCTAACCCGCTAACAGGAGTTGGGGTAAATAACTTCTTCGTAAACTATTACTTTTATAGCCCGCACTGGGATGGCAAGAATCATGCAGTGCATAGTACGTGGTTTCAGGTGCTTGGTGAAACAGGCTTTGTTGGTATATGTATTTTTTTACTGGTTATCGCCAGTATTTATCGCAGCTTGTCTCGAGTATTTTGCATTAATAAGCTTAACTTTAATTCTGAAGTGACAGTGAATGCTAATGCGCTAAAAGCCGGTTTAATTGGTTTTATGGTTGCAGGTACGTTTTTAACTCAAGCTTTTACGTGGCCTTTGTACATCATTTTGTCGCTGACCATTGCCCTAGAAAAGCTGACTATCGATAGTAATAAGGATTCGTCTTATGGTGACCCAACTAAAGTATTGGCTAAAAAATAGTAACAGTCCCTCGGCAAAACGTTTGTTTAAATTTGCAAAGTCGCTGCGTAATCCACAGCTACCCGTTATTCCTCTACTACATAGTGGGCTTTATCATCTGCACCATTTTATAAAGCAGTTTGTTCATGAACTGCTGAGAATATTTTATTACACCCCATTATTTAAAAGCCAAATTCAAGGCAGTAAAAAACGTTTATATTTATATTCGGGTATGCCTCAGGTAATTGGTAAATTAAGGGTTGAATGTAAAAACGATGTCAGGATCTCGGGGATCAGCACTTTGTGTGGCCGTGTAAGTAATGAGCGTGAGCCTCTACTAAGTATTGGTAATAATGTTGATATTGGCTGGCAAAATGCGTTTTCGGTAGGACGAAAAATTGTACTTGAAGATGATGTAAGACTTGCGGGACGTGTTTTTTTAGCAGGCTTTCCTGGTCACCCAATTGATTGTGAACGTCGTGCGAACGGCCAAAGTGATGACGAGAGTCAAATTGGCGATATTATTATTAAGCGTGGAGCATGGATTGGGACCGGTGTTACGGTACTTGCTGGAGTAACCATAGGTAAAGGAGCCATTATAGGGGCGGGCAGTGTGGTAACCAAAGATATTCCCGATTTTACTATTGTCGCAGGTAATCCGGCTAAAGTAGTCAAAAACATAGTGGAGTGAGCGAATGAAATTTATTGTTTTTGCAGAAGATTGGGGGAGCCACCCTAGTAGTACTCAGCATTTATTTTCAGAGCTTGCAAAAAGACAGCAAGTGAATTGGGTTAATTCTGTGGGAATGCGTAAACCTAGCGTAAAGCTGCACGACATAAAACGTATTTTTAATAAATTTAAGCAGCTATTTCAACCCTCTAATAATAGTAAAATAGCCACGCCTAAAAATATGACGGTATATAAACTGCCTATTTTACCATGGCATGATAATGGCTTAGTGCGCTGTTATAACCGTTGGGTTTTCTCTCGTCATATTGGTGCTCATAAAACCAGTGAACCTATTGTATATTGGTTAAGTGTGCCAACGGCATGCTATCTGTTTGATAAAAGATCCACCGACTCGCTAATTTATTATTGTGGTGATGATTTTAGTGCGCTGGCTGGGGTTGATCCTATGCTGATTGCGCCTTTTGAGCAGCAGCTGATTAAAAATGCAGATCTTATTTATGTGATCAGCGAATTATTAAAAACCAAAATGCCTGCTGAAAAAACTAAATTATTAACACATGGCGTGAGCTTTGATTTATTTACGAGTAATGTCGACAAAGCCGCAGAAATCAGCGCTATTAAAACCCCCATTATTGGCTTTTATGGCAGCATTAATGCCTGGCTAGATATTCCTTTATTAATGGCGTTGGCTGCTGCTAGACCGCAATATCAATTGGTATTAGTTGGCGATATTACCACTCCCATTTCAGGGTTGTTGCAGTTTGAAAATGTAACGCATATTAGTGCGGTTGAGCATAAACGGTTGGTATCTTTCTCGGCTCATTGGGATGTATCTATTTTACCATTTGTTGATAATGAGCAAATTAGGGCTTGCGACCCGCTTAAATTAAAAGAATATTTAGCGGTAGGCAAACCGATAGTCGCAACCGATTTTGCGGCAGTGAATAATTATCACTCGCAAATTTTTATCGCTCAGTCACAGAATAACTTTATTGAAAAAATTGATCAGGCGTTGTCACTCAGTCAAGCAAAATTAAGTTTATTGCATGCAGTCCAAAAAAACATAGCGAAAGAGCATAGCTGGCCGGTAAAAGCACTCACTGTGATTAACGATCTACAAATATTAAATCCCTCCGATTAAATCATAACTATAATATTGGCGCGCCCTGTGCAACTACTCCATTAAAGAAGGCTATTTACGCTGTAAATTTTTATTTTGCAAATAGCCGCAAAGTTTCGCATAGCAATATGCAAATCAATGGGTAGCGAATATGTTAGTTAGAGAGCAAATAAAAAGATTACTTTATTTAGCTTTGTACGCTGTTTACACCAGGGCAAAGTTATTTGTTTTGCCGTTGCTGATTGTACCCGTAGTAGTGATTGTACTCGCGGCAACGTCACAAAAACAATATACAAACCACGCCACTATTCTTATAGAAGAATCGGCGCTGCTTAATCCCTATTTAGATGATTTGTCGTTCTCGTTTGATTTATCAAATAGGATGGCAGCTTTGCGCACCTTAGTGATCAGCCGCAAAGTTCTGATTGCCGTGGCAAAAGAAACCAATTTAGTACCAAAGGATGCATCTCCCGCCAAAATAGAAAAAATACATCAAGAGCTTTCACAGGCGCTTTCCTTATCATTGGTAGGAGATGAGCTAGTTAGGGTTAACTTTATTTGGCATGACCAAACCCAAATGAAGGCGGTGCTAGAAAAAGTGGTAGAGAAATTTATAGAAAGTTTATTAGCCCCAACGAAAGCATCACTGGATACCTCGGAGCAATTTTTTTATCAGCAACTGGTAAGTTTAAGAGAAGAGTTGGAGATTTCTGAGGCTTCATTGGCAAGCTTTAAAGCAAAAAACAGTAATACTTTACCCGCTGTTTTACATAGTAATAGGCAAACCTTCGATAAGTTATTAAGTGATCAACAACAAAAGTCCATTGTGCTCTCAGGCGCTAATGCCAAGCTTGAGGCACTTACTACAAAAATGGGTCAAGCAAACCCGATTCTCGGTCGTATAGAAGAGAAAATAATTACTGCAGAATCAGAGCTCAGTTTTTTAAAAACCCGCTATACCGATAAACACAGCAAAGTGGTTTCAAAAAAGCGCGAACTACTCAGCATTAGAGCGCGGCAACAAGCGTTAATTGAAAGTGGTAAAGGCCTTGATGCCACTAATATTGATCAGCTTTGGCAAATGGCTAATACCTTACCCAGTGGAAATGACAATGAAAGTAATGTGTTGGTGTCACAAATACTCGCTCTAGAAGAAGCTAAAAATAATGTTCTGCAGCATCAGCAAGAATACGACATGTTAGAAAAACAAGTCAATTCAGTGAGCGAGCGCTTACTAGTAACCAGTGATATAGAAAAACAACTTAGAAAGCTCGAGCGTGACTACGATGTTAAACAGTCATTATACAAAGACATGTTAGGGCGTTACGAAATGGCAAAAGTGACAGGCAAGCTGGTTAAGTATGAAGGCCCTGACAAAGTTAAAACCATTGAGCGAGCTTATAGTCCCACTCAACCAATTAATACTTCACTCGTGGTGGCAATTATTATGGGTATTGTTTTAGGCATATTTACCAGTGTCACCTGTGTGTTTGTTGCTACCTTATTCGACAGTCATTTAAAAGATATTCAAACCATTGAAAAACTATCGTCACTAGACGTGGTTACCATTTTACCCATTGTTGGTCACAGCACGTTACATGCTCCGGTTAGTCCATCAATGCACTTCCTTAGTGAGGGAAATTAACATGAACGTTTTACATTTAGTTCAACACTTTAAAATAGGTGGGCTGGAAAAAATGGCCGTGACTTTAATGCAAAAAAGTCGATTTGCAGACACCAGTATTATTGTTTCTTTGGAAGGGACTGAACGGGATGCAGTAAATGAATGGCCAGCACTGTCAGCCTTTGAGCAAAAACTTATAAGCTTAAACAAAGCCCCTAAATTTGAACTAAGTGTAATTAAAAAGCTTAGTGAAATAATTAAAAAACATAATATTACAGTGATTCATAGCCATCACATTGGCCCAATGCTTTACGCTAGCCTCACCTGTTTAGTTAACCCGAGTGTTAAACACGTATCGACAATTCATGATGCGTGGTATTTAAAAAATTTTAAACAGCGAGTGATCACAAAGGTATTGAATAAGCTAACTAAAATCCATTGGGTGGCTGATGCAAACGTGGTCGCTAATGAGTTTTTCAACGAAACTGCTATTAAAGCTGATAGTACTATTCTTAACGGCATTGATTTTCAGCAGTTTATAGATACAGATGACGCTACTGCACGGATTAAGCTTAACTTACCGCACGACAAAAAACTTATTGGCTGTTCTGCGCGTTTAGAGCCAGGTAAGGGTCATTTAGATTTAATTAAATTACTGCCCGCGCTACCCAAAGAGATTGAACTCGTATTTGCTGGTAATGGCAGTTTACGTTTTTCATTGATGAGTGCTGCAGTGTCACTAGGTGTGGTAGAGCGAGTACATTTTTTAGGAAATGTGCAGCATATGGAATTATTTTATTCTGCCATTAATGTGATGTGCTTGTACTCGCAACGAGAGGGCTTACCTCTATCTATTTTAGAGTCGATGGCATGTGGCAAAGTAATAGTGGCAACTGATGTCGGTGGCATTAGCGAAGTGGTCAGTAATGAGCAGGGTATTTTAGTAAAGCCTAATGATTCTTTTGGCTTAAAACTTGCCCTATTGAAAGCATTGGAAATGAAGCACGGGCAATGCATTCGAGAGTATATTCTCTCAATTGCGGATGCAAACACAATGAGTGAAGCCTATGACCATTTTTATAATGGTTTAGCTTCATAAGGGGATTACAATGACTTTTTTACTGATTACATTGGCGATTTTGATAGTGTTGGTATTGTACCATCATGTTGGTTACTTATTGTTATTAAAGCTTTTTAGTAACGATGAAGCAAACGTCGAATCAAGCGCTACCCCGCCAACCACGCGCTTTGGTATTTTAATGTGCGCCTACAACGAGCAAGAACATATTCGTGAAAAGCTCTATAACCTGGGCTCTATGTTATACAGCACAGAGCAGTATGCTATTCATATTTACCTTGATGGCTGTACAGACAAAACCTATGACGAGGCGATGATTGCTCAATCGCATCTTGCAAAGCAAAATGTAGTGTGCCATTTGCATTTTAATAAGGTCAATAAAGGCAAGTCGTTTGGTGTTAATGAGTTAATAAAACTAACCAAGCCTAATTACGATGTATTGCTGTTCACCGATGTTAGTGCGTTACTGAGCGTTGATGTACTAAATAAAATTGATACTGATTTTAAAGACCCTCAGGTCAATGTGATCACTGGGGTTTATATATTAGATGACTTAGCCACCAAAGAGCAGCAACAGTATTGGCAATATCAAAATAAAGTAAAAAGTATGGAGTCATCATTAGGCGCTGTTATTGGCGTACCGGGTGCCATGTTTGCTATACGCGCCGAATATGCTCAGTTATTAGATGCGAGCACTATAAACGATGATTTTATTTTGTCGATGAAAGCACTTAATAAAGGTGGTAAAGCGCTAGTAAATAGCGAGATCAACATTGTTGAACGTGAATGCGATAAACAAAGCCATGATTACGCAAGAAGAGTAAGGTTAGGTGCTGGCAATTGGCAACAAATTAAAATGCTGTCTGAGCTATTTAATCCAAAATTAGGCTGGGTAAGCTTTAATTATATTTCGCACAAGGTATTACGTGGCATTATGCCCATTATACTGGTACTGATTTATGGATTACTAATTTTTCTGGCGGTTTTTTCTAACGTGTTTTTAGCCAAAGTAGCCTGTATTACATTAGCCGTTGTACATGGACTGGGTGCATTAAAACAGCTTTTGAGCATAAAGACTAAATGGCCGGTGATCGACAGTATTAACTATATTGTAGCGGCATACTTGTGTGCTTTTTGGGGGATTATTAAATTTGAACGCGGTGAATATAGTGAGCATTGGCAGCGCGTTCACCAAACTAAGCAGTCTAATAATCTTGTGATTAGAGCAGTAAAGCGCGGCATTGATATTTTAGGCTCCACTATTGGCCTAATTATTCTGTCTCCTGTAATGATCATGGTTGCATTGGTGATTAAGTTCAGCTCTAAAGGACCAGTGTTGTTTAAACAGTTACGAGTAGGGCAGAGTGATGATGACTTTGTGGCACTTTTTAACGTATTAAAATTCCGTTCTATGGTGGTTGATGCTGAGGTTAAAAGTGGAGCGGTGTGGGCAAGTAAAGATGATCCGCGTATTACCTCGGTAGGGCGGTTTATTCGCAAAACAAGATTAGATGAATTACCACAGTTATGGAATGTACTCATAGGCGATATGTCGCTGATAGGGCCACGTCCTGAACGACCTGTTTTTTATTCAAAACTTGAAAAAGATATTCCCTATTTTTGTCAGCGTACTTATGGCATAAAGCCAGGTATATCTGGGTTAGCACAAGTGATGAATGGTTATGATGAAACTATTGATGATGCACGCAATAAAATTGGCTGGGATTACGCCTATATGTTGAGCACCTCATCAGCTCGTAGCTGGTGTTATATGGAATTGACTATTTTATTTAAAACATTGGTTGTTATTTTTACTGGTAAAGGCCAATAACCCGCTTCGCATAATGCAATTGCACACCCAAAAAGCAATTGCATTATGCACTTCTATTTCAAAAATTAATTAACAAACCATTAAAGTTAATATATTTCAGTGGTTTAAGTTTGGCATTCTTCTTGTAACTGTCTATTTGAGTTCATACTTTTAATAGGTAATTAAAATGAAAAATGTAGCCAACAAAACCGATCAAACCGTTATTACCATTCCTAATGACTTTTCAGGCTTTGCTGTCGATGAGCTAAAAGATCAGTTTGAGCTGCTCGTTGAGCAAGACTCGAATTTTGTTGTTTTAGACTTTTCTAAAACCGAATTTATCGACTCTTCAGGAATAGGTGCTATTGTTTTTCTATATAAAAGAATTGAAAAACATAGTAATAAGCTATCTTTACTTAATGTCACAGGACAACCGTTTAAGTTAATGAATTTATTAAGAGTGGATAAAACCATTCCATTTATTGACGCTGTGTAGAGGTTATCAGGGAGAGTTTTATGAAGGCGCGCATAGCAATTTTCATTTTCATGTTTTTAGGTGGGTGTGCTTCTTGGCCGGATGAAGGACAAGGAGGTATGGCCGAAAAATACCAAAACTATCCATTAGATGATCAGCAGCTTGATGAAACATTTAATCAACCTGAGGGTATTGTAAGGAGCGAGTTTGAGCACTTAGAACTTAAGCTTGAATTATTAAAGTCGCAAGATATTAATGCCTGTATGCCAGCGCAGTTATTAAAAGCTCAAATTTATGAAAATCGTATCCGACGTTTAATTGCAGCCCAAATGTGGGAAGACGCGGAGCACGACTTATTAATTCATTATCATGGCCTTAATCAATTAGCTAACCATTTTGATACTGTTAGAAAGTTGACTAATTGCGCTGCATCGATTGATGAACAACCCGCATTAGTTAATGTAAAAAAGCAAATAGCGGAGTTATTAAATAGCGATAACCAATTTGCATTTAATGTCTTTGAAATAACCCCTAAATATGCCGTACGAGTTGCTCAAGCAGCCGATTTAATTAAACAATTAGAAAGTATTAGTATTTTGCTTATCGGGCATACTGACTCTGTAGGCAGTAAAAATAGTAATTATGAGCTGGCTTTAAAGCGCGCTGAAACTGTTAAGCATTGGCTGGGTGTTTATGGCGTGCCTACCTATAACATTACCACTTTAACCCAAGGCAGTTTAAAACCATTTAGTGAGTCGGAGCAAAGTGAGCAAAAACGCCATTCAGACCGCCGAGTTGAGGCTATTATATTAGATGCTAACGCGCAAAGTGAAAATAGCAAACAAGTAAAGTCACTAATGAATTGGACTAAAATTATTGAAAAGAAAAAGGAGTAATGTATGAGATTTATTTTTACTGTCTTCGTTTTTTTCTTTTTAATAACGAACTCTACGTTTGCAGCGCAAGCCGATGAATCCATAGTACAAGCAGGTAATAAGCTGTTTTTATATGTGCCAGGGGAACTTGAATTTGAAACAACTTTTGAGGTCGACAAAAAAGGTCAAATTAATATACCTGAGGTGGGGCAGTTTCAGGTCAGTAATAAAACGGTTGCGCAAATAGAGGCAGAACTTAAACCTATTCTTGCAGAGTTGTTTGTTGCAATAGATGACTTTTATGTGGAGCTGAGAAGCAGAGATATATTTATTAATGTTTTAGGGTATGTGATCACGCCCTCACAGGTGAGTATTCCTGATGATGGCAATATTCAGATGGTGATAGCTAAGGCTAATGGTTTAAGGCCTGGCGCACAGCTCGATCGTTTACAAATAAGACGCAAAGATGAAGTAATTGAATTTAATTACAAAGCATATTTAGACTCAGGCGACATAAATTTATTACCAAAGCTTAAAAGTGAAGATACTGTGTTTGTGCCTGTTTCTCCACTCCTTGGTAACGTACAAATTGATTTTGATGCACAAACGCTTAGTGCGACAGGGGATGCAAGCGACAACAGTGCCATTACTATGCTTGGTGAAGTGCACAACCCTGGTAGTTTTTCGTTTAAAGAAAATATGACGCTTCTAGATGCGCTGATGCGTGCGGAAGGGGTTACTCGCTATGCGGATGTAACTAAAATTAGAGTGATTGTTGATAAAGCTCCTGTTATTTTTGATTTAAAAGCATATTTAGATAAACCTACCGATAGCAACATGCCACTATTAAAAGCGGGATCAACCATATATGTGCCGATTATGGTGGATGATGTAAATACCACATCACGCACGGTTTATATTATGGGTGAGGTACAAAAGCCCGGTGCCTATGAGGCTGCCGACAGTACTAACTTTTTAGATATTTTAGCAAATGCAGGGGGCCCAACGCGCTTTGCAGAAACACGGCAAATAAAAATATTAACCCCTGCCGGAGAGAGCATACTTTTTGATTTACAGGGTTATAGTGAGGGATTAACCACCGCTAAAGTGCCCGATTTGAACCCCGGTGATGTAATATTTGTTCCTGAAAAAACAGATGTTAACGAAAAAAGCTGGTTAAAAATTCCGACAAAACGAGCGATTAAAATTATAGGCGCTATTCAATCTCCTGGTCGTTATGAGTGGAGTGATGAAATGGACTTTACTGATTTGTTAGCGCATGCTGGTGGCCCTACTAAAGGGGCTAACGTGAACGATATTAAAATTTTGCGAAATGGCGATGTCACCCAGCGATTTGATCTTGAAAAGTACACCATTACTAACGGTGAAATTGCGCTGCCGAGTTTAATTGCTGGCGATACTATTATTGTTGAAGAGTTACCAGTAGACCCCGGAGACAATAAATCGCAATGGATACGTCAAGAATCGAGCAAGTCTATTTATATCATGGGGCAAGTAGGTTCCCCTGGGCGCTATGCGTTCAATGACAATATGCATTTTATTGATATTTTGGCAGCAGCAGATGGTCCTAATGGTAGTGCGGATATTCGTAATATTAGAGTTACGCACCGTAATGGTAATCGCGCTCGAGTGAGCAAACTTGATTTAGCGATGTATTTTGAAACTGGTGATGAAACGTTATTTCCTCATGTGTCACCCGGTGACACAATATTTATTCCAGAAAAAGACAAAGATTGGTTACGTACCCCTAAAGAGAGAGTTGTTCGTATTATGGGAGCAGTGCAAAAGCCGGGTCGATATAACTTTGATGATACGATGTCTATTTTAGATGTGCTTGCTGAAGCTGGAGGGCCGTCAAGTTCAGCTCTCATTGACAAAATAGTGGTTGTTAACCATTCATGCTGTAAAGAACAATCTCGTGTGTTTAATCTTGAGGAATTTATAAAGTCTCCAAACTCGGCCAATATTCCGGTACTTAGAGCTGGAGATACGCTATATGTCCCTGATAAAGGTCAAGACCTAATTAGTCAATTTAAAGATAACTTCCTCGACTTTATAACCATAATTGCTTTGGTGATAAGCTTATGAACTTGATACCTGGGCAGTATCATGAACTAGAAACCATCTGTAACACCTTGATTGATGATGAAGCACGGTGCGTGACGTTTATTTCTTTGTACGGTGGCGAAGGTTCATCCACAGCCTGTATTAGTGTTGCTCAACGTTTAAAAAGTCAAAATAAGTCAGTACTCGTTATCGACCTTAACCCTATTAGTTCGTTTCGTTTAGACAAACAGCTGCCAACATTGACTAAGTTGTGGCGTTTTGATGATATTTCCTGTCAGCTCAGTGTTATGCCTTATCAAGGTATTGAAGTACTTACAATTCACAATTTAGAGTCAATTGATTCAGCAAAAAACAAACATGTTTTAAATGAAGCGGTACTGCGTTTAAAGCAAGAATATGATTATGTGTTGCTGGATATGTCGCCAGCATTAAAGTTAAATCGTAATAATGTACCACTGCATTCTTTAAGCTTATGTAGCGAGCTGACCTTGGTTACTATTGCGCTAGGTATTAATAATGAAGAGTCGTTATGTCAAGGCGTGGCAGAACTTAAGCAAGCGGGTCATAGCAATATAAAGTTATTGGTAAGTCAACATAGCTTTGCTCCTTTAGGGGAGCGCATGCTACTGCTCTTCCAACGACATTCTTCAAAATGGCCAAGGTTGTGCGCTTTTTTAACCAGCAAAATAAATAAACAAAAGTGGTTGTTTAAACATTACTGAGACTTTTATGGATATATTATTTGAGCGGCGTTTTGAATTATTATGGCCGACCTTAACTGAAATACGCCAAGTACTTAAGCATGTACTGGGCGCTTTATCGGTGACCCGAGATGAAGCGGATGCAGCAGGCTTAGTCGCAACCGAATACCTAACTAACTTAATTCGCCATAATGAGGGCGATGAGCAGCTTATAATGTTGCGTATTAACCAAATAAATCATGATACTTACCAATTAACTTTTATAGATGAACTTAAGCCTTATAATTTATTTAAACAAAACAACTCTTCATGGACATTAGCATCGGCTGAGCTGGTAGAAGGAGGGATGGGGGTTGAACTTATTCGCCATTACTTTGCGGATGCCACCTACGACACGCGAGCAGGAAAAAACTATTTTTCTTTTCCCTTAACTAACATTGATAAACGACCGAGTATTATTTATGTCGACGATGATGTCACTCAATTAGCATTAATGAGCGCCTACCTAAAAGATAAATTTAATGTCGTCACCTGTGAAAACATAGAGGCTGGCTGGCAAGCTATTTTAACCTCTGATGCTAGTATATTGTTACTTGATCATAAACTTAAACAAGGAACGTGTGAGCCATTACTGGAAAAGCTTAATAAATCGAATTTAAAATCTCAGTTATCGGTGGTGATGTTAACTGGCGATGATAGCGAAGAAGTGATCAGTAAAATTAATCGATTAGGGGTTGATGATTACTTAATAAAACCAGTTAAAAAAAATAAGTTATTACAAAGCATAGATCGAGTAACTCATCGATTTGCATACTTGTCCTATCAAAGTACATTCGGATTAACACCTTCTAAAGTGCTTTTAGGGCATGGTAAAACAGCGCATATTTTTGGCTCTATTAGTGTGGGTAATGGCGGTGACTTTTTTATGCCAATTAATGATGAAGGTACTGCTTTTATACTCGGTGATATGATGGGTCATGGCTTACAAGCGCTCAAAGAAAGCTTTGCTATAAAAGGTTTTATAAGTGGCTTTTTAGCGACCGGGTTAGCGTATCAAGAAATGCTCGTTGCGCTCAATAATGCGCTTTATAAACAGCAATTATGTAAATCAAGCTTAGTCACTTTAATGATTTGTTTTTTAGAAAATAATAAGTTGTATTGGCTCAATGCTGGTCATCCCGCACCGGTTATTATCAGTAAAAATGGTGAGCTATCTCAGCTAAATGGTACCGGACCATTGCTTGGGCTGTCTAATGATCATCAATATACTTTATATGAAGCCAAGCTTGATAATGTTGAACATATTATACTTTATACTGATGGTTGGACGGATAACCGCTTTACCGATAAAGACGAAATGACCGAATTAAAAAAAATCATCCCTATGCAAAGCTCCTCAGCAGAGGATTTTGCACACTCGTTATGGAAAAATTCTCAGGTTGCGCTTTCTAAAGAAGTGGATGATGCCTCATTAATAATCATTAATTGAATTTGATTTAATTAACTATGTATAGTTAACTTAATATCCATAAGTTAATATTTTTTCTCTAAATAATTCTTAGCGAGTCGCTAAAAGGAATGGGATTATGCCACCAACAATACTGATTGTAGAAGACACCCAGTCGCTTGCTATGATGTATCAGTCTTATCTTTTACCAACAGGTGTAAACACACTAGTGGCAAATGATGGGGCAACCGCTCTTGATATTATTAATAAAATAAAACCCGATCTGATCGTACTCGATGTGATGTTACCCGATATGAACGGGCTAGATATTCTAGCTCAGCTAGAACCTGATAATTTTCCGCAAGTTGTTGTATTAACTGGGCATGCTACCAAAGAAATGGCGATTCAAGCGATTAAGTTAGGCGCTAGTGATTTTTTAGAAAAGCCTGTAGAGGCAGAACGTTTTCGTATAACCATTAACAACACTCTCAAAATAAAAGATTTAAAACAAACGGTTACCAAGTATAAAAATATTTATGAAAACGGTCGTTACTTTGACTTGATTGGTAGCTCCAAGCAAATGCAATCGGTGTATCAAGTTATTAGCTCTGCTGCAGCGAGTAAAGCCACGGTATTTATTACCGGTGAAAGTGGTACTGGCAAAGAGCTTTGTGCACGAGCAGTTCATCAAGCCTCTAATCGTGCCGACAAGCCCTTTGTTGCACTTAATTGTGCTGCTATCCCCA
Source organism: Pseudoalteromonas sp. 11L1 (assembly GCF_055397545.1). Next base: position 1,068,771 of record NZ_AP041141.1, read on the forward strand.
AAGATTTGATTGAAAGTGAAATATTTGGCCATTTAAAAGGTGCCTTCACTGGAGCAATTGCAAACCGCTTGGGTGCTGCAGGGCAGGCTGATGGGGGGACACTGTTTTTAGATGAGTTATGTGAAATGGATATTAATTTACAAAGTAAATTACTTCGTTTTATTCAAACAGGTACTTATCAACAAGTCGGTAGCGAAAAACAAGTTAAAGTTGATGTGAGGTTTGTTTGTGCTACCAACAGAAACCCGCTTGCTGAGGTTGAGGCCGGTCGATTTAGAGAAGATTTATATTACAGGCTGCACGTTATTCCTCTTGAGCTGCCACCACTTAGAGAGCGGGGCAGAGATATTATTGAAATAGCACAAGCGTTGTTTATTAAAATAGCCAAGGAAGAGCGGCACCCTTACAAAGGGATAACCGACGATGTGAAGCACTTTTTAGCACAATACGATTGGCCTGGTAACGTTAGGCAGCTAGAAAATGTGATCCGTAATATTTTAGTGCTTAACCCACAAGAGTGGATTGATGTATCTATGCTACCAGCATTGCCACAAAGCCCGCAAAAAGAGTCAGGTAATGAGGGGCAGGTTAAAGAGCAACATGCATCGTTACCAGTTCAAGAATTTGAAGAGTTACCGCAGGTTGAAAGTGAGGTTAAGGCTTTATGGATCGCCGAAAAAGAATATATAGAGCGGGTCATAAAAATATGCGCAACTAATATTCCTAAAGCTGCCGCTCTTTTAGATGTAAGTCCTTCAACCTTATACCGAAAAATTAAAGGGTGGGAAGAAAATTTATAATAATGTTTTTGCTGTATAAGCACTTTGCAGCAAGTTAAATTGTTTTCTACCTGAAAAACGCTCTTCAAGCATAGTGTATGCTGAGTGTGCCATTTCACTTTTTTGTATTGCCGGCAAGGCAAGTAATGCTTCTATCGATTGTTGGCACTCTAGTGTATTTGCTGATTTCATTAAAAAGCCATTAATTCCATTGTTTATAATGCTAGGAATAGCGCCCACAGGGCTGCTGATAATAATTTTATAATGCGCCATACTTTCTAGAAGCGTCATAGGCAGGCCTTCTTCTCTTGAACAAATAAGTAGGGCATCTAAATGTTGCCAAATATCATCTCGGGGTATTAAACCATGGTAATGAAGGTTGTCTAATTGTGGAATACGATCACGCATCGGGCCATCCCCAAAAAGGTGAAACTGTACCTGTTTATTAGTCTGCATACTTTCAGCTAACTCATAAAATATATCAGGGCCTTTTTCATAAGATAAGCGCCCAACAAACCCGACTCTAAGTAACGGTTGTGCAAAATCAGTGCTGGGAGGTTCGGCTATTGCGATGAAGTTTTCCAGTAATTGGGCGTTTTTAATTGTTTTACTAATTTTTTCAGACACTGCAAAGTTAGTTGATAACCAACTAAGCCATAAATCGAATTTGTTATACAGCCACATTTTTCCTGTACCAGCCTCTCCTGCATGGTAAGTGCTAACACAATGCTTATTTGTGATTTTACAAACCAAACGCCCTAAAATACCGGCTTTATAACCATGGGTGTGAATAACTGTATTGCGATCGTAACTGCGAAACCGCTTGATTAAACTAATGAGTGTACCTTGCAGAAAATCATACGGTATGCTTTGCTTATCAAGTAACTCATAAAATTCATTATTCCCATGATTCTTATAAAATAAAACCGAGCAACTAAGCTGGTTTTTGTTAAGCAGCTTGTATAACTCTATAATATGAGTTTCAATACCACCAATCATTGAAGAGTCTACAAACAATATAATCTGATTATTCACAATGAGCTCCAAAAGAAAATTATGATAGATACATCTGTAATAGAACAACTAAAGTATGATGTTGGTGATAGCACAGCCATTGAACTGATAAACGTTTTTGTTGATGAGTCTAAAAAGTTAGTGGCGCAAATGCTTTTCTCAACCGATGCCGCAGAAATTGAACTGTGCGCTCATAGCTTAAAAAGTAGCGGTTATAGTTTTGGTGCAACAAGATTAGCGCAAACGTGCCAGCTTATTGAGCAGCAAGTTAAGGTCAATGGTTTAAACACTGAGGTTGTAACCCTCTTAAAGTTAGCTGATGCACAAAGTAAAAAAACCTTCGAACATATGAGAGAACTTACCCAAAATCATTAAGCGTGTTTTTCAGTATTAAAAGAGCTTTTTAATAACTCTGAAAATACATTTTTTAGTTCATTAATATTATGTAAATGCTTGCCTGTTTCCTTACACTTCTCTCCCTGTTGTAAAATTTCAATAATGGCAGAAGGAGAAATACTTAAATCGTATACTTTAGTGGCGAGCTTCTTTTGTAACCAGTCAATGCCGGCAATTTTTGTATGTTGCATCACGCTGCTTTCTTGCGCTGTGTTTTCAATAAATACTCTACACGCAGAGGTTTTTTTTATTGCTTCAGTGATTTCTGTAATTAAAAAAGCAGGCATCACGCTAGTAATGATGCTACCTGGACCAATAATTATTAAATCGGCATCTAAAATAGCTTCAATAGTACCAGGTGCTGGCGGCACCGCTTTCGATAAGTAGATTGTACTTGGTAGTTCATTTAGAGCATCAATCGCGCATTCACCAAATACTTTTTCACCATTGTTTAGCTCGGCTACTAAATCTGTAGGTAGATCAGACATAGGCAAAACTGTCTCTTTATTTCCAAGCAAACGATTAAAAGCAGCAATAGCCTCAGTGGGAGACTGTGTTAGCTGGGTTAAACCCAATAGTGTTAAATTCCCTAAACTATGACCCGCCATATCGCCATGGATAAACCTATGCTCATACATAGCTTGGGCTTGCGTGCTTTCACCTGCAAGTTGAACACAGCAGCGCCTTATGTCACCTAAAGCGATACAATTTTGATCGGCTCTAATGCGACCGGTGCTACCACCATTATCGGTAGTTGCTACAATTGCTGTTAGGTTACTACATAAGGGTTTTATCGCACTTAACACTTGTGCTAATCCGTGACCACCACCAATACATACTATCTTCATGGTTATGCCTTTATGTATTTATTTATATTAATAAAGCAGAAATCATTCCACCCTGCCATAAAAATAACTCAATGATTTATATTAAATTTTGTTCTATATTAATTAGTCATAACATCGATTTTGGTATTATTTTGCAAAACGCGATGCATTTTAGCTGAGGGAATGAGTATGCAACGTAATGAATTAATTACGCTTACGGAACTACAGAAGCTGTTAGCGTTATTGCATCAGTGTGATGATGAAATTGATATTTTAGCTACTATGTCAGCTTTACTGCAGCCATTACTTCAATACCAAGACTGCATTGTTTTAAAAAAAACACATCATCATTTTTTAACTATAGGCACAACTAACATCGATTTTTATGAGAAAACTTGGCCACCATGTGCTGCATTTATTCAGGCTTTAAAAAAAGGTTACTCATTTAGTTGCAATCCATTGCCAGAACAATTAGTTACTTTATCAGCAGAGGCAAATAATCAGAATAAAAATACAGCGCTGTTAATCGGGATTGATACGGGTAAAGAACAATGCTTATTTATTTTCACTCATGTGAGTAACAAAATTAACCATAATGTTTTAGCTTCACACTCAATAATTTTATTTCTTCAGCAAGTATTCCACGCTTTTCTCCAATTAAATAAGTTACATGAACAAACTCATCAATCTGTTTTACTACTTGATAAATTTTCTCAGCTTTCTACTTTATTTAAAGAATTAGCAAGTGAGTGGTTTTGGCGAACCGAGCCTGATATGACTTTTACCAGCGTTAACAATCTGGAAAGGGAAGATAATACCTATGCGAAAACATTTATTAATAAAACCATAGAGTCTTTGCGCACTAAAAATGAGCAAAGAAACACACTAAAATGGCAAGCTTTTGCTGCTTTAATAGCTGAGCATGAGGATTTTAATGGTTTTGAGTTTGAGGTTAAGGCATCGACACCTTTGTGGGTATCGCTTAATGGTAAGTCGCAATTTGACGAAAACGGAAATTTCATTGGCTATTTAGGTATTGCCAAAGATATCACCGTCTCAAAAGAGCGAGAGACTGCACTTGAAAATGAAAAGCTTAAAGCTGAGGAAGCCAGTAAAACAAAAACAAAATTTTTAACCATCATGTCGCATGAAATAAGGACCCCCATGAATGCGATTATGGGGATGATAGAGTTATTAATAGATACCGATTTAACTCAAGAGCAACGCCAATGGTTGAATTATGCAAACTCTAGTGCTGATATTCTTTATGGATTAATTACCGACGTATTAGATTTTTCAAAAATTGAATCAGGGACTGTATTAATCGCCAATAAACCGCTAAATGTAAAACTGCTTATTGAGAACATCGTTGGGCAATTGCATATTATAGAAGACAGTGAAGATATTATTTTTTCAGTTTCGATTAATGATAATATCCCTACCTTTATTATGGGTGATGAATTTAGGCTGGGACAGATACTATTTAATCTCATTGGCAACGCATTTAAGTTCACTCGCTCAGGGCATATTGCATTATGTGTAAATATTGTAGATGACAACCTAAAATTTACTATTGAAGATTCAGGAGTAGGTATTGCAAAGAAAGATCTGAGTTTTATATTTCAGCCGTTTCGACAAGTTAACGAAGGTATAAATAGAAAAAATGAAGGAGTAGGATTAGGCCTCAGTATTTCAAAAAACCTAATCGAACTTATGGACGGCTCTATTAGTGTTGAAACTCAGCTAGGGCTAGGTAGTACGTTTACTATTTTACTGCCATTTAAAGAAGCGATTATTGATGAAATTAAACCCGATCTTTCATCAAAACAGCCTGTATTATCAGTTCTGGTTGCTGAAGATAATAAAACCAATCAAGTGCTTATTAAGGCGTTTTTACAAAAGCTAAATCACAAAGTCACGATTGCTAATGATGGAGTGGAAGCAATTGAGTTTATGAAACTCAAACATTTTGATTTAATTTTAATGGACATCATGATGCCGACCATGGATGGACTAAGCGCCACGCAGCATATTCGTCATGAGCTGTTAAGTGATATTCCTATTTTTGCACTAACCGCAAATGCTTCAACCGATGACAAGGCATCATGTTTTAAAGTAGGTGTTAATAAAGTGCTTACCAAGCCTATTAAGTTTGAAACCTTAAAAGCGTCTTTAAGTACGCTTTTATAGCCGGTAATAAAAAAGGCCGTAATTAGGAATAATCATGGCCTTTTCTAACGTTATAGTTTGTTATTCAATATTCTGAATTTGCTCACGCATTTGCTCTATCAATACTTTTAGCTCAACTGCAGCATTGGTGATGTCGCTGTTGATTGATTTAGAAGCTAGGGTATTTGCTTCACGGTTAAACTCTTGCATCATAAAATCTAAACGACGACCACAAGCGCCACCTTTACTCAAAATTTTGCGTGTTTCTTTAACGTGCGACTTTAAACGATCAAGCTCTTCTGCTACATCCTGCTTTTGTGCAAGGTAAATCAGCTCTTGTTCAAGGCGTGACTCATCAATATTTGTTGTTAAATCTTCAAGTTTTTGTACTAACTTTTCACGTTGCCATTTAGTAATTTCTGGCATGTGTGCTTCAACGATATTAACTTGTTCTAAAATGGCGGTTAATCGTGTAGCTATCATTTCTTCAAGGTTTGCACCTTCATCACCACGTGCAGATTTAAAGTCTTCAATTACTTGGTCAAGGCCAGTAATGAGTGCCGTATTTACACTATCCATATCAATTTCTTGCGCTTCCATAACGCCAGGCCAACGTAAAATATCAACAGGATTAATATCACCATTGCTTTGTTGTTGTACCCACTTAGCACTATTAATTAACTGCTCAGCAAGAGATTGATTAATTGATAATTCACCAACATGTGCAGGGTTTGCGACAAACTTTAAGAAAACTTCAACCTTACCACGCTGTAAATGCTTACGTAGACGCTCGCGGATAACGGGTTCCATGCCACGAAATTGCTCTGGTGCACGAATAAAGGTTTCAAGATAACGTTGGTTCACTGAGCGAACTTCCCACGTGCCAGTGCCCCATTCGCCTTTTATTTCGCGACGCGCATAAGCTGTCATACTGTGGATCATGGATGTTTTCCTACATTTTTAAATACAATATTACGGTTATTATACCGTAACACTGCTCAAGCTCTAAAGAAAATTTAACACTGCTGAGTGTTTTTTAAACACACTTTAATATAAATCAACATGGCATCTGTATTCACATCAACATATAATGTGGCAAATTCAGAATTAAGGGGATCGTCAATGCGTCCAAGCGAAAGAACACCTAATCAAATTAGACCGGTTACGTTTACACGTAATTATACTTTGCATGCTGAAGGTTCAGTATTAGTAGAGTTTGGCAACACTAAGGTACTTTGTACTGCGACAGTTGAGGCTGGCGTACCACGCTTTATGAAAGGCCAAGGTAAAGGTTGGGTAAACGCAGAATATGGCATGTTACCGCGCGCAACACATACACGTAATAGTCGTGAAGCAACGCGAGGTAAACAAGGCGGTCGTACAATGGAAATACAGCGTCTGATTGCTCGCTCTTTACGTGCAGCAATAGATCTAAAAGCACTCGGTGAAAACACAATTACTATTGATTGTGATGTAATTCAAGCTGATGGTGGTACACGTACAGCGTCTATCAGCGGTGCATGCGTTGCGCTAGTTGATGCACTAACGTATATGCGTGCAAAAGGGATGATTAACTCAAACCCACTTAAACATATGATCGCTGCTATTTCTGTTGGTATATATAAAGGCCAAGCGATTAGCGATTTAGAATACCTAGAAGATTCTGACGCTGAAACTGACATGAATGTAATTTTAACTGAAACCGGTAAAATTATTGAGGTACAAGGAACCGCTGAGGGTGAACCTTTCTCGTTTGACGAACTTGATGAGCTACTTACACTCGCTAAGCATTCAATTCGTGAAATTATTGATGTACAAAAGCAAGCACTAGCATAAATAGGTAACTGGCAATGAAAGAATATCAAAAAGAGTTTATTGAGTTTGCTTTAGAAAAGCAGGTATTAAAGTTTGGCGAGTTTACTTTAAAGTCTGGCCGTACTAGCCCTTACTTCTTTAATGCGGGCTTGTTTAATACAGGTCGTGACTTAGCGCGCTTAGGTCGCTTTTATGCAGCGGCACTTGAAGATGCAGCAATTGAATATGATGTACTATTTGGTCCAGCTTATAAAGGTATTCCAATTGCAACAACAACCGCAGTTGCGTTAGCAGATCATTATAATAAAGATGTACCTTATTGCTTTAACCGTAAAGAGAAAAAAGCACACGGTGAAGGTGGTAGCTTAGTTGGATCTGAACTTAAAGGTAAGATCATGTTAGTTGATGATGTGATCACCGCCGGTACAGCTATTCGCGAGTCAATGGAAATAATTGCGGATAATGGCGCAGATTTAAGTGGTGTTTTAATTGCACTTGATCGTCAAGAAAAAGGTAAAGCAGAGCTTTCTGCTATACAAGAAGTAGAACGTGACTTTAATACCCACGTTACTTCTATCGTTAAATTGGCTGATTTAATTAGTTACCTAGAGCTCCAAGGAACTATGGATGAGCATTTAGCCGCGGTAAAAGCTTACCGGGATCAATACGGTGTAGCATAAATAGTAGCCTCGCAAATGCGGGGCTTTATTTTGCCTAAAATAGAGCAACAGTAACTCCTACTTATATTAAGGCTTTGCTAATACATATAAACAAAAGCCACCTTCAGGTAGACACTATTAACAGCCGTGACTTTATAAATACTGTGGCATCACTCTTACCTACTTCAATTCACCGTAGTAACATTTACAAAAGTTAGCTGCAGCGTCTTATTTTCCAGACTTTGTTATATATGGGATCTATTCGGGTAGATTATTGCTAGTGATCATTATGATCATCTTAGTTATGAGTGTTTTAATAAAGCTTATTCAAGTTGATACAATGATTAAAGGCTTAAGTTTCGCGTTTATTGTTAATAAATTGATAGTTATGTTGTGTTTTTAGTACCTATCGTTCAAATATCCAGCGAACAGTCATTTATTTCAAGTTTTCTTCAAAAAAGGGTTGATCTGTTTTCGGATCTCCCTATAATGCGACCCCACTGAGACGGCAGAGCGCAACGCATAGCGAGGCACGAGCAACTCAGTGAGTCGAGTAAAACTTAGTTCTGAAAACTTTCAAGTTTAACAAAATTAAGTGTTGACAAAAAAATAGGAAAGCGTAATATGCGCAGCCCTAGCGAGATAAAGTTTAACGCTTTAATCGCAACGTTCTTTAACAATATAAAGCAATCATCTGTGTGGGCACTCGTACAGATTGAGTTCTAACAGCCAAGCTTAGTTTACTAAGTGAGGCAAACAAATTTAGAGTCTCAATTGAAACTGAGTGACCAACAGCAATAACTTACTTAGGTTTTACTTAAGGAAAGAATTGCAGCACAGTCAATTCAATATCGAAAGATATTAAATAAATTCAGAATTCATTGAGCTGTCGAAAGACATAAAACTTTTTAATTGAAGAGTTTGATCATGGCTCAGATTGAACGCTGGCGGCAGGCCTAACACATGCAAGTCGAGCGGTAACAGAAAGTAGCTTGCTACTTTGCTGACGAGCGGCGGACGGGTGAGTAATGCTTGGGAACATGCCTTGAGGTGGGGGACAACAGTTGGAAACGACTGCTAATACCGCATAATGTCTACGGACCAAAGGGGGCTTCGGCTCTCGCCTTTAGATTGGCCCAAGTGGGATTAGCTAGTTGGTGAGGTAATGGCTCACCAAGGCGACGATCCCTAGCTGGTTTGAGAGGATGATCAGCCACACTGGGACTGAGACACGGCCCAGACTCCTACGGGAGGCAGCAGTGGGGAATATTGCACAATGGGCGCAAGCCTGATGCAGCCATGCCGCGTGTGTGAAGAAGGCCTTCGGGTTGTAAAGCACTTTCAGTCAGGAGGAAAGGTTAGTAGTTAATACCTGCTAGCTGTGACGTTACTGACAGAAGAAGCACCGGCTAACTCCGTGCCAGCAGCCGCGGTAATACGGAGGGTGCGAGCGTTAATCGGAATTACTGGGCGTAAAGCGTACGCAGGCGGTTTGTTAAGCGAGATGTGAAAGCCCCGGGCTCAACCTGGGAACTGCATTTCGAACTGGCAAACTAGAGTGTGATAGAGGGTGGTAGAATTTCAGGTGTAGCGGTGAAATGCGTAGAGATCTGAAGGAATACCGATGGCGAAGGCAGCCACCTGGGTCAACACTGACGCTCATGTACGAAAGCGTGGGGAGCAAACAGGATTAGATACCCTGGTAGTCCACGCCGTAAACGATGTCTACTAGAAGCTCGGAACCTCGGTTCTGTTTTTCAAAGCTAACGCATTAAGTAGACCGCCTGGGGAGTACGGCCGCAAGGTTAAAACTCAAATGAATTGACGGGGGCCCGCACAAGCGGTGGAGCATGTGGTTTAATTCGATGCAACGCGAAGAACCTTACCTACACTTGACATACAGAGAACTTACTAGAGATAGTTTGGTGCCTTCGGGAACTCTGATACAGGTGCTGCATGGCTGTCGTCAGCTCGTGTTGTGAGATGTTGGGTTAAGTCCCGCAACGAGCGCAACCCCTATCCTTAGTTGCTAGCAGGTAATGCTGAGAACTCTAAGGAGACTGCCGGTGATAAACCGGAGGAAGGTGGGGACGACGTCAAGTCATCATGGCCCTTACGTGTAGGGCTACACACGTGCTACAATGGCGCATACAGAGTGCTGCGAACTCGCGAGAGTAAGCGAATCACTTAAAGTGCGTCGTAGTCCGGATTGGAGTCTGCAACTCGACTCCATGAAGTCGGAATCGCTAGTAATCGCGTATCAGAATGACGCGGTGAATACGTTCCCGGGCCTTGTACACACCGCCCGTCACACCATGGGAGTGGGTTGCTCCAGAAGTAGATAGTCTAACCCTCGGGAGGACGTTTACCACGGAGTGATTCATGACTGGGGTGAAGTCGTAACAAGGTAGCCCTAGGGGAACCTGGGGCTGGATCACCTCCTTATACGATTTAGAACTTATTTGTTCGTAGTGTCCACACAGATGATTGTTAGTTAGTTTTACCCTCTGGGTTAACTAATTAATATGCTCTTTAAAAATTTGGAAAAGCTGATAATAAAATTCGTATGAATACATTGTATTTGTACAGAGTTTTCAAAAGTAAAAAAGAATGATAGCAGTATCATTCAGTGCCAATTTAATCTTCGGATTAATTGGTATCTACTTTAGTATTCAATATTAACTTCTGGCGAAGTTAAACTGTCACGAAACAAAGACCCGTTTGGGTTGTATGGTTAAGTGACTAAGCGTACACGGTGGATGCCTTGGCAGTTGGAGGCGATGAAGGACGTATTAACTTGCGATAAGCCTAGTCAAGCTAGTAAAAAGCACTTGAGACTAGGATTTCCGAATGGGGAAACCCACCTGCTTGCAGGTATCGTTAACTGAATACATAGGTTAACGAGGCGAACGCGGAGAACTGAAACATCTAAGTACCCGTAGGAAAAGAAATCAACCGAGATTCCGATAGTAGCGGCGAGCGAAATCGGAACAGCCCTTAAGCTTATTATGTGTTAATGGAAGGCTCTGGAAAGTGCCACGATACAGGGTGATAGTCCCGTACATGAAAATGCATTTTAAGTGAAATCGAGTAGGTCGGAGCACGTGAAACTTTGACTGAATATAGGTGGACCATCATCTAAGGCTAAATACTCCCAACTGACCGATAGTGAACCAGTACCGTGAGGGAAAGGCGAAAAGAACCCCTGTGAGGGGAGTGAAATAGAACCTGAAACCGTGTACGTACAAGCAGTAGGAGCCCCTCGAGGGTGACTGCGTACCTTTTGTATAATGGGTCAGCGACTTATATTTTGTAGCGAGGTTAACCGATTAGGGTAGCCGTAGGGAAACCGAGTCTTAACTGGGCGAATAGTTGCAAGGTATAGACCCGAAACCCGGTGATCTAGCCATGGGCAGGTTGAAGATTGAGTAACATCAATTGGAGGACCGAACCCACTAACGTTGAAAAGTTAGGGGATGACCTGTGGTTAGGAGTGAAAGGCTAATCAAACCGGGAGATAGCTGGTTCTCCCCGAAATCTATTTAGGTAGAGCCTCGGACGAATACTTACGGGGGTAGAGCACTGTTAAGGCTAGGGGGTCATCCCGACTTACCAACCCTTTGCAAACTCCGAATACCGTAAAGTAATATCCGGGAGACACACGGCGGGTGCTAACGTCCGTCGTGAAGAGGGAAACAACCCAGACCGCCAGCTAAGGTCCCAAAGTCATAGTTAAGTGGGAAACGATGTGGAAAGGCCCAGACAGCCAGGAGGTTGGCTTAGAAGCAGCCATCCTTTAAAGAAAGCGTAATAGCTCACTGGTCGAGTCGGTCTGCGCGGAAGATGTAACGGGGCTAAACTATGCACCGAAGCTGCGGATTCAGAATTTATTCTGAGTGGTAGGGGAGCGTTCTGTAAGCGGTTGAAGGTGTACCGGGAGGTATGCTGGACGTATCAGAAGTGCGAATGCTGACATGAGTAACGATAATGCGGGTGAAAAACCCGCACGCCGGAAGACCAAGGGTTCCTATCCCATGTTAATCAGGGTAGGGTAAGTCGACCCCTAAGGCGAGGCCGAAAGGCGTAGTCGATGGGAAACGGATTAATATTTCCGTACTTGGTATAATTGCGATGGGGGGACGGAGCAGGCTAAGCAAGCATGGCGATGGTAGTCCATGTGAAAGTGTGTAGGCTAGTGACTTAGGTAAATCCGGGTTACTGTTAGGCTGAGACACGAGACGAGTCACCACGGTGATGAAGTTGCTGATGCCATACTTCCAGGAAAAGCCTCTAAGCTTCAGATTATACCGAATCGTACCCCAAACCGACACAGGTGGTCAGGTAGAGAATACTAAGGCGCTTGAGAGAACTCGGGTGAAGGAACTAGGCAAAATCGTACCGTAACTTCGGGAGAAGGTACGCTCCGATTGGTGATGAGACTTGCTCTCTAAGCTGATTGGAGCCGCAGTGACCAGGTGGCTGGGACTGTTTATTAAAAACACAGCACTGTGCAAAATCGCAAGATGACGTATACGGTGTGACACCTGCCCGGTGCCGGAAGGTTAATTGATGGGGTTATCTTCGGAGAAGCTCTTGATCGAAGCCCCGGTAAACGGCGGCCGTAACTATAACGGTCCTAAGGTAGCGAAATTCCTTGTCGGGTAAGTTCCGACCTGCACGAATGGTGTAACCATGGCCACGCTGTCTCCACCCGAGACTCAGTGAAATTGAAATCGCAGTGAAGATGCTGTGTACCCGCGGCTAGACGGAAAGACCCCGTGAACCTTTACTACAGCTTGGCACTGAACATTGAACCTACATGTGTAGGATAGGTGGGAGACTTTGAAGCAGAGACGCTAGTTTTTGTGGAGTCGTCCTTGAAATACCACCCTTGTAGTTTTGATGTTCTAACGTTGGCCCCTGAATCGGGGTTACGGACAGTGCCTGGTGGGTAGTTTGACTGGGGCGGTCTCCTCCCAAAGAGTAACGGAGGAGCACGAAGGTTGGCTAAGTACGGTCGGACATCGTACGGTTAGTGTAATGGTAGAAGCCAGCTTAACTGCGAGACAGACACGTCGAGCAGGTACGAAAGTAGGTCATAGTGATCCGGTGGTTCTGAATGGAAGGGCCATCGCTCAACGGATAAAAGGTACTCCGGGGATAACAGGCTGATACCGCCCAAGAGTTCATATCGACGGCGGTGTTTGGCACCTCGATGTCGGCTCATCACATCCTGGGGCTGAAGTCGGTCCCAAGGGTATGGCTGTTCGCCATTTAAAGTGGTACGCGAGCTGGGTTTAGAACGTCGTGAGACAGTTCGGTCCCTATCTGCCGTGGGCGTTTGAGAATTGAGAGGGGTTGCTCCTAGTACGAGAGGACCGGAGTGAACGAACCGCTGGTGTTCGGGTTGTCATGCCAATGGCATTGCCCGGTAGCTACGTTCGGAACTGATAAGCGCTGAAAGCATCTAAGCGCGAAGCAGGCCTTGAGATGAGTTCTCACTAGACTTTTAAAGTCTCTGAAGGGCCGTTGAAGACTACAACGTTGATAGGCAAGATGTGGAAGTGGTGTGAGCCATTAAGCTAACTTGTACTAATTACCCGTGAGGCTTAACCATACAACGCCAAACGCGTTTTATGTGATAGTGAAACAAGCGAAGAAGTTAATAGACTAAAGTAGATTACTGAAAACTTTATTATCAGAAATTCCAAATTTTAGTTAGTGCGTAGTAATACGGACTGACACCAAATTTGCTTGGTGACAATAGCGTTTTGGACCCACCTGACCCCATGCCGAACTCAGTAGTGAAACGAAACAGCGCCGATGATAGTGTAGCATTTGTTATGTGAAAGTAGGTCATTACCAGGCTCCAAATAAGAGAAACCCGTTACAGCAATGTAGCGGGTTTTTTGCTGTTTGGGATTTAATAAAAATAGCCAAGACCCTATGCCGAACTCGGTAGTGAAACGAAACAGCTCGAAGGCGAGCCCCGGACAAGGCCGCCCCGACACAATGATAGTATCCCATTTGCTATGTGAAAGTAGGACATTCTACTGCGTAGCGCACCGATTCCAAATACAAGAAAGCCCGACTCGAAAGAGTCGGGCTTTTTTACGTCTGCAGGAAAGTGAAAATATTAGCTATCAGCCGTCAGCTATCAGTTGCACAGCGTTAACCTGACCATCGTAGCGTGGGTTGAATATCTCGAAACCCACGGATAAAAGAACACGAAGAACACGACAGAGGATGAGAGCGTAGCATTTGTTATGTGGCTCTCTCCATCGCTGTGGGCACTAAGACATTCTACTGCGTTGTCGCTACGAAGTAGCGCACCGACTCCAAATACAAGAAAGCCCGACTCGAAAGAGCCGGGCTTTTTTACGTCTGCAGAAAAGTGAAAAACAAATGTAAAAGGTTAAAGGTATTAGGCTAAAGGAAGATAATTGATCAGAGCCGATTCCAGGACATACTACTTTGCTGTCGCTTCGAAGTAGCACACCGACTCCAAATGTAAGAGAAGTGCAAAGCATTCGGCTTTAGGTAAAATAAGCCCTGCTTTACGCTGACCTCCTATTAACTTCTCTTGTATGGTGATCCTCGTTATATAAAGTTAATAGATCCTTAAATAAAGCCTTATAGATTACATAACTATGTTTTACTTGAAAAAGAATTTATAAAGCCCAAAATGAAATTAGGTATTCTTATTAAATTGAGCTGTTTATGTCATTACTACTAACGTCACCTAAGTACGAGCAATGGACCTATTTGTCAAAACAAATAAAAGGGTATGAAGAACAAGCAGTTCATGCTACCGGCGCAGACCTTTACACGCTGATGCAGCGTGCCGCGGAAGCTGTTTTTTGCTGTTGGAAAACCTTTAATGCAAAACAAACGTTAGTTATTACAGGTAATGGAAATAATGCCGGAGATGGTTATGAGGTAGCTCGGTTAATCAAACAAGCAGATCGGCATGTAGTTGTTTGCGCGATTAATCCGAATAAAGCTTTATCCGGAGATGCAGCAAAAGCACAAAAGCAATGGATTGATGCCGGTGGTGAAATTTGTAACTTTAGCGCTGATGTACTCGATGAGTGTGATGTGATAATTGATGCATTACTCGGCACTGGTCTTGAGAATACGGTACGCGATAATGTTGCTACTATTATTAAAGCGGTGAATGAAAGCACTAAACCAATCCTGAGTATTGATGTACCGTCAGGTATTAATGCAGATACAGGCTGTCCTCAAGGAACAGCCATTATGGCCAGCAAAACAATGACATTAGTTGGGATAAAGCAAGGACTTACCACGACTAAAGGAAAGCAGCATGCCGGGCAGTTGTATTTCGATGAGTTAGGTATTGGCGAGCAATTTATGAAATTAGCCACCCCTTCTGCTCAGATTATCAATATAGACAGCTTTAAACCTTTGCCTGAGCGCTCAGTGAGCAGCCATAAAGGTAGTCATGGAAAATTATTATGTATAGGAGGAAACCACGGCTCTGCAGGAGCTATTAGATTAAGTGCTGAAAGTGGATTAAGGTCTGGTGCTGGAATGGTGAAAGTGTATACCCATGAGCATGCCGTTTTACCTGTGAGCATCGGGCGACCAGAGCTTATGGTAACTAGTGAACATTTGGATGATGCTTTAGCATGGTCAACGTGTGTAGTTATCGGTCCAGGTTTAGGCCAAGATGAATGGGCCCAAAAAACCTTTGAGCAGGCAATTCGTTATTGCCAGCAAAACAATATCCCTACTGTTATTGATGCAGACGCCTTAAACTTATTAGCTAAACAACCATCTTCTCATAAATTAAATAATACCGTGCTAACGCCTCATCCTGCAGAGGCTGCACGGTTATTAAACTTAACTACCTCTGAGGTTGAGTCTGATCGTTTTTACTATGCTCGACAATGTGCGACCAACTTCGCAGCGACCTCTATTTTAAAGGGCGCAGGTACGCTAATCGATAATACCGAGCATACTTGGATATGTGAAAATGGTAACCCTGGTTTGGCTGTAGGAGGAAGTGGTGATGTGCTTAGTGGTATAATTGGGGCGTTAATGGCTCAAGGATTAAATACCAGTGAGGCAGCATGTTATGGCGTTGTGTTACATGCAAAGGCGGGTGATAGAGCCTGTGAACAATCAGGGCAAAGAGGAATGTTAGCCAGTGACTTATTTGCGCATGTAAGAGCACTGATCAATCATAAATAGTAAAAGCAGCAGTGACTGGCTGTGCTAGCTAATGTCTTCGCTGCTTGTTTTGGCTACTATCTGTGAAGCTCACCAGCTCTTTCAGGCTGATAAGTAACTTCTTTGATGGTTACTGTTACTAATCCACCGCCAGGCTTTGGCCATTCAATTTGATCTCCTTGTGAAAGGCCAAGTAATGCACTACCTACAGGGGCTAAGATTGATATTTTGTCGCCAATTGAATCAATATTTTTTGGGTAAACAAGCGTTAAAGTAAACTCTTCGCCTGTAGATTCAACAACAAAGTTCACAGTTGAATTCATGGTTACCACGGTTGCGGGAACTTCGTGCGGCTCAACTATGCTGGCTCGTGCAAGTTCTGCTTCAAGTTCTTTTTCACCCGCAAAGCTGTTTGCAGGCAACGACTCCATCAGTGCATACAACCTATCTGCATCCAGCGATGAAATGATAATTTCAGGTTTTGTATTCAACTTAATATCCTTAATCATGTTAAATAAAATTTACTCTGGTATAGCTTGCAGGAACTCAGTTGCATTGGAATACACTGAGTTAATTTTATTGTTGTTTAGTGAATTTATTTTATCTCTATTGCTAAAAACCCAGCCGAAGCTGGGTTTTTATTTGAGCTAAGTGTTTAGGGGATGATTACATCATGCCGCCCATTCCACCCATGCCGCCCATGCCACCCATATCAGGTGCACCAGCTGCTTCTTCTTTAGGAATTTCAGCAACCATAGCCTCTGTAGTGATCATTAGACCAGCAATCGATCCTGCAAATTGTAATGCAGAGCGCGTTACTTTCGTTGGATCTAGGATGCCCATTTCAATCATGTCGCTGTATTCGCCAGTGGCTGCATTGTAACCGTAGTTACCTTCTCCGCCTTTAACTGCGTTAATAACAACTGATGCTTCATCGCCTGCGTTTGTAACGATTTGACGAAGTGGTGCTTCCATCGCACGAAGTGCCACTTTAATACCGTGGTTTTGGTCTTCATTGTCGCCAAGTAGCTCAACTAGCTTGCTAGCAGCACGTACTAATGCAACACCACCACCTGGTACTACACCTTCTTCAACCGCTGCGCGAGTTGCATGTAATGCATCTTCAACACGGTCTTTTTTCTCTTTCATTTCAATTTCAGTAGCGGCACCTACTTTGATTACAGCAACACCGCCAGCTAACTTAGCCATGCGCTCTTGTAGCTTTTCTTTATCGTAGTCTGAAGTCGCTTCTTCAATTTGTGCTTTGATTTGAGCAACACGGCCGTTGATACCGTCTTCTTCACCAGCACCATCAATGATTGTTGTATCATCTTTAGTGATTACTACGCGCTTAGCTGTACCTAAGTCTTCAACTGTTGCTTTTTCAAGTTCAAGGCCGATTTCTTCAGAAATTACAGTACCGCCAGTTAATACCGCGATATCCTGTAGCATTGCTTTACGACGATCGCCAAAGCCAGGTGCTTTAACTGCTGATACTTTTACAATACCACGCATGTTATTCACTACTAGTGTCGCTAACGCTTCACCTTCAAGGTCTTCTGCGATGATTAGTAGAGGCTTGCTTGCTTTTGCAACCGCTTCTAATGTTGGTAATAATTCACGGATGTTAGATATTTTTTTATCTACAAGTAAGATAAATGGGTTATCTAGTTCAACTGCGCCTTTTTCAGCGTTGTTGATGAAGTATGGAGATAAGTAACCACGATCAAACTGCATGCCTTCTACAACATCTAGTTCGTTTTCAAGTGATTGACCTTCTTCAACAGTGATAACACCAGTATTACGGCCTACTTTTTCCATTGCATCAGCAATAATTTCACCAATCTCTTTATCAGAGTTAGCTGAAATAGTACCTACTTGTGCAATTGCTTTAGTATCAGCACATGGAACAGAAAGAGCTTTAAGTTCTGCTGTTGCAGCAATGATTGCTTTATCAATACCGCGCTTAAGATCCATTGGGTTCATACCCGCAGCAACCGCTTTAAGACCTTCGTTAACAATAGATTGAGCAAGCACGGTTGCGGTAGTGGTACCGTCACCAGCAGCATCATTTGCTTTAGACGCTACTTCTTTAACCATTTGTGCGCCCATGTTTTCAAACTTGTCTTCAAGTTCGATTTCTTTAGCTACAGAAACACCATCTTTAGTGATTACTGGAGAGCCAAATGATTTGTCTAGTACAACGTTACGACCTTTAGGGCCCAATGTTACTTTTACTGCGTTTGCTAAAATGTTTACTCCAGTTAGCATTTTTGCACGTGCGTCGCCTGCAAACAGTACTTCTTTTGCTGCCATGTTTAATTTCCTCTAAATTCTTAAAATGTGTGTTAAACGAAAAGTAGGTTTAGCCTACAATGCCTAAAATATTATCTTCACGCATGATCAGGTATTCTTGACCTTCGATCTTTTCAGTTTTTTCAACATATGAGCCAAATAACACAGTGTCACCGGCTTTCACTTCTAACGCGCGAACGTCACCATTTTCTAAAACGCGACCATTACCTACGGCAACAACTTCTCCACGAGTTGATTTTTCAGCTGCAGAGCCAGTTAATACAATACCGCCAGCAGACTTGGTTTCTTCTTCTAGACGCTTGATGATTACGCGATCTTGTAAAGGACGAATGTTCATGTTTTTAGTTCTCCTAACAGTTTCTGAACAGTACAGAAAAAAGTGTATCTAATTTGCTTTCATTAATGGGGGTAGAGTGAAAAATTCCAAGAGAAAAAATGATAAATTTTTAATCTTTTCGCTCGTATTCACCATCTATAGTATTGGGACGGTTTTCATCTTGCTCATGATGCATTGATTGATGAGGTTGTGAAAATCCTGAAGTACCCGTTTGGTGCATACTAGCGCTCATTCTCACCGTTGCCTGGCTGGCAAGTCCTGCGGCTAATTTATTGCGAATAGCTGGAGTAAGAAGCAGTAAGCCAAATACATCCGTCATAATGCCGGGTGTTAATAAAAGTACGCCAGCAATAATCACGCAAATACCAGTAAACAACTCTTTAGCCGGCATTTGCCCTTGAGCCATTTGCACTTGTACGTTTTGTAGTGCGCCCATTCCTTGCTGTTTCACCATTTTCGCACCCACAATAGCAGTTAGTACCACCAAAGCGATTGTTGCGAAGCCACCTATAACGTCACTAACCTGAATTAGTAAAGCAATTTCAATAATAGGGATGATGATAAACAGTAAAAATAAAATTCTAAACATAAGACTCTCTAAAAATGACACCCATTAAGGTGCTAATGAAATATAAGTGAGGGTTGTCGGGTCTATTTTCAAGCTAATAAGAGTAAGTAATCAACTCTAATGTTAGTAAAATTATAGCTAGTGGGTTTAAGTCACTTGACTGCAAAGACCCAAAATGTTGGTAGAGTTCGTGTCTACACATTACACCCGCTATCAGCTACTATGGGGCTAGACCCCCATAAACAAGTAAAGGTTCACTATGACAACGCAATTTAAACTTATTTTTACCACTTGCAAAGATAACGATGAAGCCCGTTTATTGGCTATGGCGCTAATAGAAAAGAAACTAGCCGCTTGTGTAAATATTTTACCGGCCATGAGTTCTATTTACATATGGGAAGGTGAAGTAGCTGAAGCAACAGAAGTGAAGCTACTAATTAAAACCAAAGCTGACAAAATGAACGATGTATTTTTAACCTTAAAAGATCTTCACAGCTACGAAGTACCAGAAATACAAGTTGTTGATGTGGCAACGGGGAACTTGGCTTACTTTAATTGGATGGATGAGGTACTTCATTAATGCGCTTTATTTTATTTTTTTTATTAAGTGTTTTAATGGCGCCTGCTTGGGCAACACAAAATACCCTTGAAGATTTTCTCAAACCTACTCAGCATACATTTTTACCAGTCAATGAAGCGTTTGTATTTGATTTTGACCAGCAAGGCAGTACGTTATTTGTTGGTTGGGATATCGCTGATGACTATTATCTATATAAAGACAAAATAGAAATTATTGCCAAAGGTGCCAGCATTGACGTGCCTGAGTTGGGCTCTGGTGAAATAATTGAAGATGAGTTTTTTGGCAAAACTGAGGTGTTTTTTAATTCTATCAGCGTTATTAGCAAGTTGAGTAATGTCAGTGAAGATGGCGTTGTTAAAGTGCGCTATCAAGGCTGTGCAAAAGCAGGGCTGTGTTATCCACCTGAAATCATCAGCATTCCATTAAGTATACTGGCAAGTGAAACTAATACTAATGAAAATACAGCAGCAAGTAGTACATTTGCGGCACTTAGCCAACCTGTAGAAAAACCTGTTACTACAGCCACACCCGAGAAAGAGCTCACCTTTACAGAGCAGTTAGCCAGCCAAAGCTTAATGGTTAATTTAGCTATATTTTTTGCTGTGGGCGTAGGTTTGGCATTTACACCCTGTGTATTTCCGATGTTTCCTATTTTATCTAGCTTAATTGCGGGTCAAAAGAACCTGTCTACCAAAAAAGCATTCGCCCTATCATTTGTTTATATTCAAGGTATGGCGGTTACCTATGCCGCATTGGGGTTAGTGGTTGCTGCATTAGGCGGCCAAGTACAAGGTTACTTACAGCACCCATATGTATTGATAAGTTTTAGTTTATTGTTTGTGTTGTTGGCTATGTCGATGTTCGGTTGGTACGAAATAAAGTTACCCAGCGGCATGATGAACAAGCTAACCCAAGTGAGTAACAGTCAAAAAGGCGGTAACTACATTGGAGTATTCCTGATGGGGGTTTTATCAGGGCTTATTGCATCACCTTGTACCACTGCGCCTTTATCAGCCGCATTATTATTTGTGGCACAAAGCGGCGATTACTTAGTGGGTGGACTAACGCTTTATGTACTTAGCCTAGGAATGGGTTTACCGTTGTTACTCCTTGGTACATCGGGAGGTAAGTTATTACCGAAAGCTGGCGGATGGATGGAACAAGTTAAAACCTTATTTGGTTTTATTATGTTAGTTGTGCCACTTATTTTGTTAGAGCGAATTATCGATATCGAGATAATTTTACTATTAGTAGGTCTATTAGCTATCGCCACAGCGCTTTATTTTCATCATTGGCAAAGCGCCCAAGCACAAGGTAAATTAAAAACCTTATTGTGGTTTATGGCTGTTTTATTAGTGCTTACGGGCTTTAATTTAACCAAAAATTATTTTTGGCCAACACAAAACGTGAGCTTGCAAACAACCACGCAAAGCAATGAGTTTAAGCACGTTGCTAACTTAGCCGAGTTGAAGCAAGCAGTTTCACAAGCAAATAGTGAGGGTCGTATGGTAATGGTGGACTTATACGCTGACTGGTGTGTAGCGTGTAAAGAGTTTGAGCATTACACATTTCCTGACCCGCAAGTGCAAAGTGAGTTTAGTAATTATCAACTGATTCAAATTGACTTAACCCAAAGCGATAATGAAACAATTGAGCTAATGGAAGCATATTCAGTGTTTGGTTTACCGAGTATTTTATTCTTCAATACTCAAGGTGAAGAGTTAAGTACACAACGTGTAACTGGCTTTTTAAATGCAGATGATTTTGCTAAGCACCTAGCTGCAGTGCGTGCCAGCGCTGAATAACCATTCTTTATGGCATAACATGATTGGTAATGTTGTGCCATTATTCCCCCTTAAGACATGTCCCCAAAATAGAGATTAGACCAGTATTTTGCTGCTATTTACTTCGAAATCACTATAATAGTTGGTTAACGTGAGGAATTGTTGCTATCTTACTTTTTTCTGCTTACTTTTTAGAGAAAAACTAGTTGGTAACCGCTTAACTCATTACTTATAGGATATATCGCGTATTATGGCTGCAAAATTAAAGATTTTAGTTATAAATGGCCCAAATTTAAACATGCTAGGAAAGCGTGAACCTGATAAGTACGGTTCGCATTCTTTAGAGCATATTGTGAGCGAGTTAAACAGCGCTGCTAATAGTTTAGGTGTGGAGTTAACGCATTTTCAAAGTAATAGTGAACAAGCGCTCATTGAACGCATTCATGATGCTTGGCAAGCGGTTGATTACATAATAATTAACCCTGCAGCATTTACGCACACAAGCGTCGCATTACGTGATGCATTGCTAAGCGTTGATATTCCGTTTTTTGAAGTGCACTTAAGTAATGTGCATGCACGTGAAACGTTTCGCCATCATTCTTATTTTTCTGATGTGGCGCAAGGCGTTATTTGTGGATTAGGTGCAATGGGTTATCACGCTGCTTTAAATGCAGCAGTCAGCCGATTGCAAAACTCAAACTAAATTTAAACTAACAAACTAATAGGCGGGCCGTTTATGGATATTCGCAAGATCAAAAAACTAATTGAATTAGTAGAAGAATCAGGTATTGCAGAACTAGAAATCACTGAAGGTGAAGAATCAGTACGTATTAACCGTAATAACATGAGTGCCGGTCCTGCGTACGCGCAATTCGCACCTCAACAATACGCCCCAGCAGCACCTGCTCCAGCCGCGACTGCACCATCAGCACCTGCAGCCGCAGAGTCTGAAGCATCTGCAGGCCCTACAGGTCATCAAGTTAAATCACCTATGGTAGGTTCTTTTTACGCAGCAGCTTCTCCAGAAGCACCAGCATATGTTGAAGTGGGCTCTCAGGTTAAAGTTGGCGACACGCTATGTATCGTTGAAGCAATGAAAATGATGAACCAAATTGAGTCAGATAAAGCCGGTACAGTAAAAGCTATCTTAGTAGAAAACGGCGAGCCAGTAGAATTTGATCAACCTTTATTCATCATTGAATAATAGCGCAACGTAAAAGGCCAACTCTCATGTTAGATAAAGTAGTCATTGCAAACCGAGGTGAAATTGCACTTCGTATATTGCGCGCCTGCAAAGAGCTTGGGATCAAAACGGTTGCTGTGCATTCAACGGCGGATCGCGATCTTAAGCACGTATTACTAGCAGATGAAACCATCTGTATTGGTAAACCAGCAGCAACTGAAAGTTACTTAGACATCCCACGCATTATTGCCGCAGCAGAAATTACTGATGCAGTCGCTATCCACCCAGGTTATGGTTTTCTTGCTGAAAATGCAGACTTTGCAGACCAAGTTGAGCAAAGTGGCTTTGTATTTATCGGTCCTCGTGGCGATACTATTCGTCTAATGGGCGATAAAGTATCGGCAATCGAAGCGATGCGTAAAGCGGGTGTTCCTTGTGTACCTGGCTCTGATGGTCCGGTATCGGATGATAAAGAACGCAACATGCAAATTGCTAAGCGTATTGGTTACCCGGTAATTATTAAAGCAGCTGGCGGTGGCGGTGGCCGTGGTATGCGTGTTGTTCGCAACGAAGCTGAGTTAATCAATTCAATTGCTCTAACCCAACAAGAAGCGAAACAGTTCTTTGGCAACAGCATGGTTTACATGGAGAAATTCCTTGAAAACCCACGCCACATCGAAGTACAAGTATTGGCCGACGGTCAAGGCAATGCGGTTCACTTAGGTGAGCGTGATTGTTCAATGCAACGTCGCCACCAAAAAGTAGTGGAAGAGGCGCCAGCACCAGGGATTACTGCAGAAGTACGTAAGTTCATTGGTGAGCGTTGTACACGCGCATGTATCGAAATTGGTTATCGTGGTGCGGGGACGTTTGAGTTCTTATACGAGAACGGTGAATTTTACTTCATTGAAATGAACACCCGTATTCAGGTTGAGCACCCAGTAACTGAAATGGTCACCGGTGTTGATTTAATCAAAGAGCAATTAAAAATTGCCGCTGGTCAGCCTTTATCATTCACTCAAGAAGATGTGGTTATTCGTGGCCATGCTATTGAGTGTCGTATTAATGCTGAAGACCCAGAAACCTTTATTCCATCACCTGGTAAAATTACCCGTTTTCATCCAGCTGGTGGTTTAGGTATTCGTTGGGACAGTCATATTTACGCTGACTACACCGTTCCTCCACATTACGATTCTATGATTGGTAAGCTGATCACTTACGGTGAAAACCGTGATGTCGCTATCGCCCGAGCACGTAATGCGCTTAATGAACTCGTTATCGATGGTATTAAAACCAATACGCCACTGCATAAACGTATTCTTGCAGATGAAAACTTCAAAAATGGTGGCACAAATATCCACTACCTTGAGAAGAAATTAGGACTGTAAAGTCCATGCTAATTAAAAACCGGCTTAAGCCGGTTTTTTTATCTTTAAAAAAGAGGCAGTATCACCTTAAATAAATAATCTGGTATGATTAACAAATATGCGCTTTTCGTAAATTTTGAGGTAATCATGTCGTGTAGTTTTAATTTTCATTTAGTCGATGAAAATGCCACTGTTGCTATGGGTAATAAATTAGCTGCCATAATAGAGCAGGGCGCAGTTATTTATTTGCATGGTGACTTAGGGGCCGGTAAAACGACATTTACTCGCGGTATAGTGCAAGGTTTTGGTCATACAGGTAAGGTTAAAAGTCCCACTTATACACTTGTTGAACCCTACGAGCTTGTGCGTGGCAATGTTTATCACTTTGACTTATACCGATTAGGTGACCCAGAAGAGCTTGAATTTATGGGGATTCGCGATTATTTTTCAGAAACGGCAACTTGTATTGTTGAGTGGCCGGAAAAAGGCGGAGAATTTATTCCTGTTCCCGATCTAAATGCTACGCTAAGTTATGTAGGTGATGAGCGTAAAATTGTTATTAACAGTGCGAGTGAGCGTGGTGTAGCAATTGTCAAAAAACTAAATAATAGATAATAAAATAGTTAAGGCAGTGATTATCAAAATGAGTCGTGGTTTAGTTAAACTTTTTATTTACCTCATGGTTTTTACAGTGAGCTTGCCATTGTGGGCGCAAAACACTATTAATAGTGTGCGTGTCTGGCCATCACCTGATAGCACTCGGGTGGTGTTTGATCTCGATGATAAACCCGACTTCAGTTACTTTATGCTAAAAAACCCAAGTCGTTTAGTGGTTGATTTAGAAAACACTGATGAATTAAAAAAATTGCCAGGTGTGCCACCAAAACATCAAATTGTTAGCAAGTTACGTTACTCAAAACCTAAAAATAAACGCAGCGTGCGTTTAGTGTTTGAATTAAATGGGCCAGTTAAACCGGTTATATTTGCACTTGCCCCCACAGGCCCTTATAAAAACAGGTTGGTGGTCGACTTATACGACAAAAGCCAATCAAAAGGGGCGGTTAGCCCGGCACAAACGGCGGCTAAAAAACGCCAGTTAAGCCAAGAGCGCGATATTGTAATTGCTATTGATGCAGGCCATGGTGGTGAAGACCCAGGTTCCATTGGCCCATCAGGTACTTACGAAAAAGACATCACTTTGCAAATTGCCAAGCGTTTAGAGCGCATGATTGATGCTGAGCGCGGTATGATTTCGCGTATGGTTCGCAGTGGCGATTACTTTGTTAAACTTAATACACGGACTAATCGCGCTCGCCAGAAAAAAGCCGATTTTTTTGTCTCTATTCATGCAGATGCGTTTACCAGTCCGGGACCCAATGGTGCTTCTGTATGGGTGTTGTCGCTGCGACGTGCCAATTCAGAGATTGGTAAATGGATTGAGGATAAAGAAAAACACTCAGAGTTACTTGGCGGTGCTGCCGATGTAATTAAAGATGCTGCAAATGAAAAGTACTTAGCACAAGCCTTGCTTGATATGTCGATGGATCATTCCATGAAAACAGGGCTAAGTGTTGCAGATGAAGTGATAAAAGAATTAAAAAAAGTAGCAAAAATGCACAAAAAGGCACCGCAACATGCCAGCCTTGCAGTATTGAAGTCGCCAGATATTCCGTCTATTTTGGTTGAAACTGGGTTTATCTCTAACCCTCGTGAAGAACGACTACTAAAAAGCGCCAATCACCAAGAACGTTTGGCGAAAGCGATGTTTACCTCAATTAAAAATTACTATTTACGCAACCCGCCTGACGACTCACTGTTTGCGTCATTAAAGTCTCAATACCCAACAAAGCACAAGGTACGTCCGGGGGAGTCACTGAGTATGTTGGCAGGTCGATATGGCGTTAGTATCAGTAAAATAAAACAGGTTAATAAGCTCAGTTCAAATACGCTATTTATTGGCCAGGAACTTGATATTCCTCAGAGTTAATTTTAAAAGCGCACAACATTTAAGGTTTTTATGAGTATTGAAATATTACCTGCGCGCTTGGCAAACCAAATTGCGGCGGGTGAAGTTGTTGAGCGTCCCGCGTCGGTGGTTAAAGAGTTAGTAGAAAATAGCCTAGATGCAGGTGCGACACGTATTCAAATAGATATTGAACGCGGTGGTCATAAGCTGATTCGAATTCGTGATAATGGTTCAGGCATTGCAAAAGAGGAGCTCACATTAGCGCTTTCTCGCCATGCTACCAGTAAACTAAAGTCGCTCGATGACTTAGAAAATATTTGCTCTTTAGGCTTTAGAGGCGAAGCTCTCGCGTCTATTAGCTCGGTATCTCGCTTAACCTTAAGCTCTAAGCCCGAACAGCAAGAAGCCGCTTGGCAAGCCTTTGCACAAGGCAGAGATATGGCCGTAGAGGTAAAGCCTGTGGCACATCCCAGCGGTACCACAATTGAAGTAAAAGATTTATTTTTTAATACCCCAGCACGGCGTAAGTTTTTACGTACCGAAAAAACTGAGTTTAGCCATATTGATGAGCTTATAAAGCGGATTGCACTGAGTCGCTTTGACGTATCAATTACGTTAACCCATAACGAAAAAGTGGTGCGTCAGTATCGTCCTAAAACCGAACCTGCTCAAGCGATTACACGAGTTGCCCAAGTGGCGGGTAAAGCGTTTGCAGAGCAAGGACTGCATATTCAATCAGGTGAAGCAGGGCTGCAACTAAATGGTTGGGTGCTCCCGGTTGGCTCGGCTAATACTACACAGTACACCTATGTAAATAATCGTATGATGCGCGATAAACTTATTTTGCACGCTATTCGCCAAGCATTTGAAGAAGTCAGCGGTGAGCAAGAGTTACCTGGGTTTGTGATTTATATTGATATAGATCCACGTCAAGTGGATGTAAACGTACATCCTGCTAAACATGAGGTGCGCTTTCATCAAGGGCGCTTAGTGCACGACTTTATTTTACAAGCGATAAAACAAGTTGTTGTGCCCCTGCAAGCTGAGTTTTCAAACTCCAGTGAAGCTAATGATAATAGCCCACCGGTGGCTGCATTTAATGCACACACTACTACCAGTAGTGAACCGTTTGATTACCCTAAGTCGTCATTACAGCCTAGTCGGTCATCTTCAGCGCATAGCACAACTTATAGTGCTGCAACTCAAGGTACAGGTAATCAACAACGTGCTGAAAGTCGAAATTACCATGACGTAAATGCGTTTTATCAAGGTGTGAGTGAGCAGCAAGCACATCACTTTGATAATCCAGAACCATTTGTGCAATTAGATGAGACTCAAGTATCAGATACAGCGCTTCGTACTGTCGATATAATAACCATTGAACAGGGCGCTTGTGTGTTTAATGATGAAAACCAACTTTATTGTGCACACTTTAAATATGCGCTAGCGGATGATTGGCTTGCACAAATTAAAGAGCAAGGCAGCCTTGAGGGCAAAGCATTGTTATTACCCGTACGGGTCAATGTCTCAAAACAAGATATCGAACTGCTGGCTACGCAACAATCATGGTTTACTTTGCTTGGCTTTGAACTTTTAATTGAAAAACAATTTGTTATGGTAAAGAAGTTGCCTGTTTGCTTGTACTTACTTGACGTGAGTGCCGCAGTCGATGCCTTACTTGATGGGTGTAAAGCTCAGTTAGAAAGTATTGATCAGTGGCTAGCGTGGCAGGTAAATGTAATACCTACACGGTTCTATGCCAGTAAAGCCTTTGCAGTACAGCAAACTCGCTTACAAAATAATGCGCAAACAATTGAACGTTTACGTGAAAAAGCAGTTAAAATAGATCTAAAGTCTTATCTAGCGCAATTTAATTAGGGTATTCGAGTTGAGTAATTTACCGGTCATATTTTTAATGGGCCCCACCGCTGCTGGTAAAACAGCATTGGCAATTTCACTGTGTGAGCATTTAAATACTGAAATTATCAGCGTTGATTCGGCACTGGTTTATAAAGGTATGGATATTGGTACCGCTAAACCGGATGCCGGCGAACTAGCACGTGCACCCCATCACCTAATTGACTTACTCGACCCAAGCGAAACCTATTCAGTAGCTGATTTTAGACGCGATGCGATAGAAAAAATTGATAAATTTCATCAACAAGGTAAAGTGCCTGTACTGGTTGGAGGTACAATGATGTACTTTAAAGCCCTTATTGATGGATTATCCCCTCTACCAGAGGCTGATGAGCAGATAAGAGCTGAGCTTGAAGTACAGGCGAAACAGTACGGTTGGCCACATTTATATCAAGAGCTATTAAAAGTAGATCCACAAGCTGCGAAAAAGATGAGTGAAAATGATTCACAACGAATTAATCGCGCTTTAGAGGTTTACCGTATAACAGGTAAAACAATGACTGAATTGCAAAAGCAAAAACAGCCACCTTTACCTTATACTTTTCATCAATTTGCTATTGCTCCAGATGATCGTAAAGAGTTACATCAGCGAATTGCAGAAAGGTTTAAAATAATGATTGAACAGGGGTTTGAAAAAGAAGTTTCGACCCTATATCTACGTGAGGATTTACATCCCAATATGCCTTCTATTCGTTGTGTAGGTTATAGACAGATGTGGGATTACCTTGCGGGTGAAATAGACCATGATGAAATGGTTTTTCGCGGTATTGCTGCCACTCGTCAATTGGCTAAGCGTCAATTAACGTGGTTAAGAAGTTGGCCTGACGTTACGTGGTTAACAACCGGTGATGAAGAAAACTTGCATCGTGTAGTAAGTTCGCTAAGCTAGTAGTAGCTGGACAAAATTTAGCTTTATTAAATTAGTTCAGCCACTTAATTATAATAACACCTAGAACGAAGGAATAATAACATGGCAAAAGGCCAATCGTTACAAGACCCATTTTTAAATGCATTACGCCGCGAGCGCATTCCAGTATCAATCTTTTTGGTAAATGGCATAAAATTACAAGGTAAAATTCAGTCATTTGACCAATTTGTAATTTTACTGGAAAACACTGTTAATCAAATGGTGTATAAACATGCAATTTCAACAGTTGTACCTGCACGCGCAGTCAACTTCCAAGGTGTACAGGGAAATGAAGACACTGAAGAAACTGAACCAGGAAACTTTTAAATTAGGAGCGTAATGCTTGTTTGACCGCTATGAATCTGGCGAACAGGCAATTTTAGTCCATATCGACCTACCTAAAGATGGGGATCGCGAAGATCTTCATGAATTAGAAATGTTGGTATCTTCTGCTGGTGTTAGTAGTTTGGCGGTTGTGCAAGGCAGCCGTCAAGCACCACATCCCAAGCTATTTGTCGGTACCGGCAAAGCGGAAGAAATAGCTGAAATTGTCAAAATCCACAATGCCGATGTTGTCATTTTTAACCATCAGTTGAGTCCGTCTCAAGAACGCAATTTAGAGCGTGTTTGCCAATGTCGGGTACTTGATAGAACAACACTTATTCTTGATATTTTTGCTCAGCGTGCCCGTACTCATGAAGGTAAGCTTCAGGTTGAGTTGGCGCAGCTTCGTCACATGTCTACACGTTTAATTCGTGGTTGGACCCACCTTGAGCGCCAAAAAGGGGGGATAGGCTTACGTGGTCCGGGTGAAACGCAGCTAGAAACCGATCGACGTTTATTGCGCGCACGTATTAAAAATATTCGTGCACGACTAGCGAAAGTGGCTGTTCAGCGTGAGCAAGGTCGACGTGCTCGTACGCGCAATGAAATTCCAACAGTGTCGCTGGTGGGTTACACTAATGCCGGAAAATCAACACTGTTTAATTATATTACCGATTCAGATGTATATGCAGCCGATCAGCTATTCGCCACACTAGATCCAACACTGCGTAAACTCGATATTGGTGATGTAGGTTCTGTTATTTTAGCCGATACTGTAGGGTTTATTCGACACTTACCGCATGATTTGGTAGCTGCATTTAAAGCAACTCTGACCGAGACGCGTGAAGCCGATTTACAACTGCATGTGATAGATGTAGCTGATCCTCGCCGAAAAGAAAATATTGAACAGGTACAAGAAGTCCTCAAAGAAATTGAAGCCGACGAGGTACCGCAGTTATTAGTTTATAACAAAATTGATGCGCTGGATGAGGTAACGCCACGTATTGATCGTGATGACGAGGGCCAACCTATAAGGGTATGGCTATCTGCAAAAACTGGCGAAGGCTGTGAATTACTCAGTGAAGCTATTAGCGATTTACTCGCTAAGCAAATGCTTAATGAAACGTTATTACTCGCACCACAATATGGGCGTTTAAGAGCATCACTATTTAATTTAAGTGCAGTACACAATGAGCGGTTTGATGAACAAGGTAATTGGTTGCTTGATGTACGATTGCCTATGATTGAGTGGAACCGTTTAATTAAAGATTTTGGTCCTGAAATTGAAAGTTTTATTAGCTGAGATTAAAAACTGCAAGATTAATGTCGGTTTTAGTATAAGAAACGCAGAAGATTTGTTAGATTTAACACAATTTCCGAATTTATTTAGATAACAATGGAGTATAGCTATGGCCTGGAATGAACCGGGTAATAATGGCAATGACAAAGATCCGTGGAATAACAAAGGCGGACGTGATCAAGGCCCACCTGATTTAGACGAGGTGTTCCGTAAATTCAGTAACAAGTTTAACGGCTTATTTGGCGGTAAAAAATCCGGCAATGGTAGCGGCGGTGGACTTGGCGGAGCCGGTATTTCATTTGTACTTATTATCGCTGCAATTGTATGGGCGTTAAGCGGTATTTATACGGTGAAAGAAGCTGAGCGCGGCGTCGTTCTTCAATTTGGTAAGTTTGACCGAATTGCAGATCCTGGTTTGCGTTGGAAAATGACCTTTGTTGAAACGGTTATTCCAGTCGATATCGAAGCTGTTCGCTCGTTATCAGCATCAGGTTTTATGCTAACCGAAGATGAAAACGTAGTAAGCGTTGAATTTGAAGTACAGTATCGAGTAATCGACCCTTACTTGTACAAGTTTAGTGTCACTAATGCTGACAGCAGCCTTGAAGAAGCATTAGATAGTGCGCTGCGTTATGTTGTTGGCCATTCAAAAATGGACCAAGTACTGACAAACGGCCGTGAAGTTGTACGTCAAAATACTTGGGATGAGCTAAATCAAATCATCGAACCTTATAACTTAGGTTTAATCGTAACTGACGTTAACTTCAAGGACTCTCGTCCACCAATGGAAGTTAAAGATGCGTTTGATGATGCAATTGCGGCCCAAGAGGATGAGCAACGCTTTATTCGTGAAGCAGAAGCGTATGCCCGTGAAATTGAACCGCGTGCGCGTGGTCAAGTGACTCGTATGACGCAAGAAGCTGAAGGTTACCAAGAACGTATTACTTTAGAAGCGCAAGGTGAAGTGGCTCGTTTTGAGAAATTACTTCCAGAATACCAAGCAGCTAAAGAAGTAACACGTGAGCGTTTATACATAGACACGATGCAAGAAGTGCTAGGTAATAGCTCTAAAGTGTTGGTTGATGTTAAAGGTGGCAACAACATGATGTACCTACCACTTGATAAAATCATGGAAAAACAGGGTTCATCAACACGTATTGCTTTACCTAGCTCAAGCGATATAAACGATTTACGTAACAAGGTAAATACGTCACGCAACAGCACTGTTAATAGTGGTAACGATCGCTTTAACAATGATCGCTTTAACGACGGGAGATAAGAGCAATGAAAAACTTTAGTTTAGTAATCCTATTAGCCGCCATTGTGATGTCTTTTTCGTCGGTGTTCGTGGTCTCTGAAGGGCAAAAGGCGATTGTACTTTTATTTAGTAAAGTGCAAAAAGACAGCGATGATGAAGCTGTAGTTTATGGCCCGGGTTTACACTTAAAAGTCCCATTTTTTAGCCAAGTACGTCGTATTGATGCACGTATTCAAACACTAGATGGCACACCAGATCGCTTTGTAACTAGCGAGAAAAAAGATTTAATCGTTGATTCGTTTGTAAAATGGCGCGTAAACGATTTTAGTTCTTTTTACCTGCGTGCACGTGGTGACAAGCAATACGCTGAAACACTGCTTAAGCAAAAAGTAAATAATGGCCTACGTACTAACTTTGGTACGCGTACTATTCGTGAAATTGTATCTGGTGAGCGTAGCGAGCTGATGGAAGAAGCGTTAGTACAAGCATCTGAAAGTGCTAGTGAGCTGGGTATTGAAGTACTTGATGTGCGTGTTAAGCAAATTAACTTACCACAAGAGGTGAGTAGCTCTATTTACCAACGTATGCGCGCTGAGCGTACTGCAGTTGCTAAAGAGCACCGCTCTGAAGGTCAGGAAAAAGCAGAAACAATTCGTGCAGGCGTTGACCGTCGCGTAACAGTAATGCTTGCCGACGCCGAACGTAATGCTCGTTCTGTTCGTGGTCAAGGTGATGCTGACGCTGCTGCGATTTACGCTAGTGCTTACAATAAAGATCCTGAGTTCTTTAGCTTTGTCCGCTCTTTAGAAGCTTACAAACAAACTTTCAAAGGAAAGCAAGACGTGATGGTGTTATCACCGGATAGCGACTTCTTCCAATACATGAAAGGCGCGAAAGCTCAGTAATCATAGCTTTAGTTAAACTTGAAAGCCCTGCAATTGCAGGGCTTTTTGTTATCTGAATTTTAAGTTTATAAATGACTGTTATTTATGTGATTATTAACGAAACACTGATGTTTACTACCCGCACGAGGAAAAAATAAGCTAAACGGGGTGAACATTGCTTTAGTTTTCTGGTAAAATCTCGTCCTAATTTTCTCTAAGTGAATTTGCAATGGGTAAAAACGTTGTTGTACTAGGCACCCAATGGGGTGACGAAGGTAAGGGTAAGGTAGTTGACCTCCTTACAGATAAAGCATCTTTAGTAGTTCGTTATCAAGGTGGTCATAACGCAGGCCATACTTTAGTGATCGACGGTGAAAAGACAGTTCTACACCTTATTCCATCGGGTGTATTACGTGACAATGTTAAATGTGTGATTGGTAATGGTGTTGTTTTATCACCAGAAGCGCTAATGAAAGAAATTGGCATGCTTGAAGAGCGTGGCGTACCTGTACGTGAACGTCTTTTAATCAGTGAAGCATGTCCGCTAATATTGCCTTTCCATGTTGCATTAGATGTAGCTCGCGAAACTGCGCGTGGCGATAAACCAATCGGTACAACGGGTCGTGGTATCGGTCCAGCGTACGAAGATAAAGTAGCACGTCGTGGTTTACGTGTTGGTGATTTATTCAATCCTGAATTATTTGCTACTAAGTTAAAAGAAGTATTGGAATACCACAACTTCACATTAGTGAACTACTACAAAGTAGACGCTGTTGACTTCCAAAAAACGTTTGATGATGCAATGGCTGTTGCTGATATTTTAAAAGCAATGGTAGTTGATGTAACTGAGCTTTTAGATCAAACGCGTAACGCCGGTGACAACATCTTATTTGAAGGTGCTCAAGGTACACTACTTGATATCGATCATGGTACTTACCCTTATGTAACATCTTCAAACACCACCGCTGGTGGCGTTGCTACAGGTGCGGGTTTTGGCCCATTACACCTTGATTATGTGCTAGGTATCATTAAAGCGTACACAACACGTGTAGGTTCAGGTCCTTTCCCTACAGAGCTTTACGACGGGCTTGATAAGCAAGACCCAGTCGGTAAGCATTTAGGTGACAAAGGCCATGAGTTTGGTGCTACTACAGGTCGTTTACGTCGTACAGGTTGGTTAGATGCAGTGGCTATGCGCCGTGCAGTTCAAATCAACAGCATTTCAGGATTTTGTTTAACTAAACTTGACGTTTTAGATGGTTTAGAAACACTTAAAATCTGTACTGGTTATAAGCTTGAAGATGGTACTGTTACTAACGTGACGCCATTAGCAGCTGAAGGTTACGATAAAGTAACGCCAGTATACGAAGAAATGCCTGGCTGGTCTGAAAATACAGTGGGTGTAACATCGCTTGAAGGCTTACCTAAAGCGGCAATTGATTACATCAAACGTATTGAAGAAATCACTGGCGTACCTGTTGATATTATCTCTACAGGTCCTGATCGTGTTGAAACGATGATACTTCGTAGCCCATTTGCATAATTGGGTTTAAGTTGAAAAAAGCTGCCATGCGCAGCTTTTTTTATGTCTGCAGAAAAGTGACGCTATCAATAGTGGAACGATCTTTGTATATTATTTGGTAAGTTTATTTTTAAAGTGGTTAATATGCGTTTATCTTCTCGTTGCTCAGTGTGGTCATTATCACTACTTACACTTTCTTTATTTAATATAAGCAATAGCTTAGCTGAAGAAAGCCCTGCAGCTGTGCCGCTGTATACTGAATCTGAGTTAATAGCTTTAATTAATGAGAACACTCATCTAGCGCGCGTAAAGGCAGATAATTGCCAGTTAGTGCAAGATATAGAAGCGCGAGCCAATAAAATGGCATTGCCATCATATCAATTCCTATACGGTGATATGCTCGCTTATAAAGTGTGTGTTGAGCGCGACGTTGCTTTAGGTGTGTATTACATGAAAAAAGCGGCTGAGCAGGGCTTAGCGGCTGCATTAGAGCAACTAGGTCGCTACTACGACGTTGGGCAGTTGGTCCAAAAAGACAAAACCATGGCAATAACCTACTTACGTGAGGCGTCAGCGCAAGGCAACTTAAAAGCGCAATTACGATTAGTTGGTTTGTTTAATCAAGGTTATGGTAGTCCAAGAGATTTCGAAGATGCTTATCGTTGGCTGTTTAACACCACGGTAGCTGATAAAGCGACACATAAAAAAATAGAGAGAGCATTAACTAAACTTGCTGAAAAAATGCCAGCCAGTGTCGTTACCCGCGCGCGCTTACCTATGTAAAAAAGCGAGAGTGCTTTTGCCGCACTCTCGCTTTTTTTAGTTATTACTCGTCTTTTTTATTGTCTTTGTCTTTGTTATTGGCAGGATCTTTTAATAGCGATATTTTAGGCGGTTGCAATGCAACTACTCGTTCACCCTCTTGTGGTGGCTTTTCCATATCACTAGTAAAAGGCCTCATTTTCACTGGAGCGTCTTCATCACTGTCTTTATCCCCTTTGAGAATAAACAGTGGAATTGCTTCAGGGTTCATTTCTAAATACTGCTGCCAGCTAAATTCTTCAGATATTCGTGTTGCACTCACTTTACCGCCTTTGGCAATAACGCTGCTTAAGCGTGCATATGCTCCGTTTTCACCAAACAGAATTTGTCGTGATAAGAACGTCGCGCTGTCTTTATTTGCTTTAGCATGTGATGACGATGAGCGTAGTGAAAATACATTTTTTTCATTCAATAAATGAGAAAAATACTGCACCCCTAATGCGTTATGATGACGATTAGGTGAAAGCGCTAAAACACTGCGAATAGTGGTTAAAGGTAAATAGCGTTCAGCATGCTCAGATTGTGGATTACCGTAATAACAAGGCAAACCATCCATACGTGCCATTTTACAGTTTTCCCAAGCAGGATCTGATAAGTGAACGGGAATGTTTTGTTCCTTTAAACCACGAGCAATAGCACGAGATACATGGTTGGCACCAATAATTAAAATAGTATTAGGGGAGGGCTGGCGCACCCCTAGCAACTTAGCAACAGGGATAGCCGTTAAGCTTTGCAGTACCACAGTGACGATAATAACCGTGAATATCAATGGCACCATTTTTTGTGCATCCGCTACACCGGCTTCTATCATACTTAACGCAAATACAGAGCCTACGGCTGCAGCAACTATACCGCGAGGCGCAATCCAAGCCAGCACCAAGCGAGACTTCATTGGTAAATCGGTGCCAAAGGTTGAAATAGCAATACACAACGGGCGCGCAATAAATAGCACAATAGCTAAAAATATAAACACGTCGCTGTCGAGCATCATTAAGTCAGATAGTTGTAATCTGGCAGCGAGTAAAATAAACAAGGTTGAGATCAAAATCATCGACAGATCTTCTTTAAACTCAAGCACCGAATCTATTTCTAGGTCATCTTGATTAGCTAACCAAATACCAAATACAGTCACGGCCAATAAGCCTGACTCATGACTTAAATGGTTTGAAATCGAAAAACTAATTAACACTAACGCTAAAATGCCAAATTTATGCAGCTCAAATGGCAACCATTCGCGGCGCATTAGTTGCGTTGTGATCCAACCCGAAACCACACCAATACTTAAACCAACCCCAACGGTTTTAACTAGTGCAATTATAGTGTGGCTAAGTACTTCACCCTGACCAACTAACATCACAGCTTCAAATACTAATACCGCAAATAAAGCGCCAATAGGATCTATGACTATGCCTTCCCAGCGTAAAATACGGTCAATATCTTGAGTGGGTCGCATTGAGTTAAGCAGTGGCGCAATAACCGTTGGTCCGGTTACAACAAGCACCGCGCCAAGTACTGCTGCGACTCGCCAATTTAGCTCTAATAACCAATAGGCGCTTAAGCTGATAACGATACAGGTCATAAGCATACCAATAGAGCAGAGGTTTCTTACGACTTTACTGATCCCTTTAAGCTCCCGAAAATGCAGCGTTAAAGACCCTTCAAATAAAATCACAGCGACGCTTAAAGACACCACAGGAAAAAGTAAATCGCCTAATAAGGCATCTGGATCTAATACGCCACTAAATGGTCCTAATAAAAGCCCAGTAAGCAACAAAAACAGAATAGCGGGTACTCTGAACGCCCAGGCGACCCATTGGGCTAGCACCGAACACAGTGCAATACCGGCTATATAAATTGCTGACATAGAGTAAAAACTCCTTAATATTAATAATGTTTAAAAGTATAACTGTTACCTACCAGTAATACAGTGGGTATACACGTGTAAATTCAATTTAGCTAATAAATAATACTTATTTATTTAGTGTTAACGTCATTTTCTAAAATGTTATCAAATTTATAGTCTATATAATTCATATTTATAGTAGTCTAACCACATGATACTTAATACAAAAAACACTAGCTTTAGTAGTGTTGACCTATTCAGCTTGAATTTTAGCCTTGATCTAAGCAGCTACTTTAACGTATTATACTTCGTGTTCGAATAATTAGTTATCTAATCAAGTTTGTAGTTTAAATACTAAATTATGTTAGATATAAACATCTTAACTCTCTTACTGATTGTTTTTGCTTTGTTTTGTTATATTTGAACACACAATATCATTTACCGTACTCTTTGGTATGGTTTTGCTCAAAGTGTTTATTTGCTCAATGCAGATAAATAAAAGTTTGAGTTGAACTATTACCTTTCAATATTTAATCCCCATCGTGGCGATTAAATCTCGGTCCTTAAGTCATCACCCTATCTGTTGGTGTACCAGACTTAAGAGGCTCTATGTATGTTGTTAATAAAAAGGCCGCACACAGCTTTTTACAGCGATACATAAACAACACTTTATATTTTTTTAGTTAGTACGATCCGATTTATTTTTTGGGTTAATACTATTTATTTTTTGCATCTCAATTTAAAACGCTAGTTTTAGAGACGGTGTACGTGTGTGTAAAAAGTGTGGGCAATGATAAATAAATTCGACGCTGTGTTTATAAACATGGCGACCTGGTTTCATTCATCTATGTGATGAATACAAATTAAATGGAAAGTTGAGCACTTATGCAAAAGTTAAATTGGCGACGTATCGTACTTAAAGTGGGCAGTGCCTTAATTGCACCCGATCAAGATGGATGTCGTTCACGTTATTTATTAACCATCGCACAGTTTATTGTCCGCTGTCGCGCACGTGGAATTGAGGTTATTTTAGTTTCATCTGGTTCTGTAGCGGCTGGCTCACATTTATTTCCATCAGACCAACCTCGTTCAGTGGTAATGAAAAAAGCGATGGCTGCAGCAGGGCAAACAGAAATGATGGCCATGTGGGATCGTTTCTTTGATTTTCCATCAGCACAGCTATTATTAACTCATGGTGATTTACGTGACCGTGAGCGTTACCAGAGTATCCGTGAAACCGTATTTACATTGTTAGAACACGGCGTGCTACCTATCATTAATGAAAATGATGCAGTAACAACAGATGATTTAAAAGTGGGTGATAACGATAATTTATCAGCCATGGTTGCAGCAGCCGCTGATGCAGATGCATTAATGATTTTCTCTGATGTAGATGGCTTGTATGATAAAAACCCAAATCTGCATGACGATGCCGTATTATTGCCTGAAATAAAATCAATTGATGATTCTATTTATGCTATGGCAGGATGTGCTACCAGTGCGGTAGGTACAGGTGGTATGAAAACCAAGATTGAAGCGGCAGAGAAAGCCACTTCACATGGTATTGCAACTTACATTATTAATGGCTTTAAAGAAGAAACCTTTACTCGCTTGTTAGCCGGTGAAAACCCAGGTAGCGTATTCTTGCCTTATGAAAAACCAATGCAAGATTCTATTCACTGGATGACACATACCGCCAATGAGCAGGGGGAAGTCGTTGTTGAAGGGTCATTTGATGACTCATTAGAAGGTGAAGACGGTTGCTTACGTGGCGATGAGATCAGAGAAGTACATGGCGAGTTTGCTGTGGGCGATACTATCTTAGTTCGCAGTGAAGATGGTACGCGTTTAGCTAAAGCCACAGCAAATTACAGTAGCTGCTTGTTAAACTTTATTGCAGATAACGAGCAGAGTGAATTCAGCGAAAAAATGCAGGATTCAATTGGACCAATTATTTCAGAAAAAGATATCGCATTATTGGAGAAGTCATGAGTTTAATTACGGATATATCACGCCAGGCAGCAAAGGCTGCACATACACTTGCTTTACTCGATACCGAGACTAAAAACAAAGTGTTAACCGATATGGCAGCGGCATTAAGAGAGCAAAAAGAATTTATAATCAAAGAAAATGAAAGTGACCTAAGCGCAGCACGCGACAATAATTTAGCAGCATCAATGATTGACCGTCTAACATTGAATGATGCGCGTATTGAAGCCATGGCTGAGGGTATCGAAGTGATTGTTTCATTAGACGATCCTGTTGGCCAGTTACGTGACATTACTGAACGCCCAAATGGTATTAAAATTCGTAAAATGCGTGTACCACTTGGCGTAGTATGTATGATTTATGAAGCGCGTCCTAATGTAACGGCTGACGCAGGTGCATTGTGCTTTAAGTCAGGTAACGGTGTTATTTTACGCGGTGGTAAAGAAGCGCTGAAAAGCTCACAAGCCATTGCCAGTGTAATGCATAGCGTGCTTACAAAACATGGTCTACCAACTGCGCTAATTTCAGTGATTCCTGATCCTGACCGTGCTTTACTAATGGAATTGATGCAACAACGCGATAGCATTGACTTAATCATCCCTCGTGGTGGTGAAGGCCTAATTAACTATGTTACTGAAAACAGCACAATCCCTGTTATTCAGCATTTTAAAGGCGTTTGTCATTTATATGTAGATAAAGATGCTGATTTAGAAGTAGCACTAAATTTACTGCTTAATGGTAAGACTCAGCGTACTGGTGTATGTAATGCACTTGAGGGTTTAGTGGTACACCAAGATGTAGCTGATGAGTTTTTAAATCTGTGTGCAGTTGTACTTCGTCAAGAAGGTGTAAAAATTAATGCTGACGCCAAAGCGGCTGAATATTTTGATAACGCCACAGTACTTGCCGATAACGAATTTGGTGAAGAGTACTTAGACTTAGAGTTAGCAATTCGTATTGTGCCAAGTTTTGATGCAGCCGTTGAGCACATTGCTCAATTCGGTTCAAATCATACTGAAGTTATCTGTACTAAGGACGATGCGGCGGCAGAGTTATTCCAACGTAGTGTTGATGCGTCGGTTGTTATGGTTAATGCGTCATCACGCTTTTCTGATGGCTCACAACTAGGCTTAGGTGCAGAGATTGGTATTGCAACGACTAAGTTACATGCTTATGGCCCTATGGGACTTGAGTCATTAACCACTGAAAAATATTTAGTTAATGGTGTTGGTCAAGTTCGCGAATAACTAACCCAACTCAATAAATAATAAAAATGCCGGGCTTTGCTCGGCATTTTTGATCTCGATTTAGCAAAATTAAACGACTAAGCAAACAAAGAGATTAAAAAATACAGAGAAATTTATTTAGAATATAAAATAAGGATATTACTTAAAGGAGAGAGTAGGAAAGTGGTGGAGCTAAGCAGGATCGAACTGCTGACCTCCTGCGTGCAAGGCAGGCGCTCTCCCAGCTGAGCTATAGCCCCACATTCCTAATTTACATATACTGTAAATGCTTAAGTGCTGAGTCTCAAGCGGGGTGAACTTTAAATATTTTTACGTTTTTGGTCAAGTATTTTTTCACAAATTTTTCCGTTTTAACTAATTTTTGTTAAACTCGGCCTCAATATTTACTAAAACGATAATACATGATGAAAAAATACGCTTTAGTTTTCATGACTTTTCTTTTTGGCTGTGCCAGCTCGGTAGGTGAGCCTCCATTCGAAATTAATAATAAACAATTTTATGACACTGTTGATGATCAAGGTAACAAGCTTTTTGCCTATGTGGTCTCTGTAAAGGCTAAGAGCCGTGAGCAAATTAATATTAATAAAAAGCTAACCCGAAGCGATGTAAAGCGTTTTGCCGAACAAGAGCACTTTGAAGAGTCGAGCGTGCTTAAGTTACAATTAGAAGATCAAGCGGTAGAGTTTCTTAATAAAGAGCTTGCACAACGTAACTATTGTGCAGATAAGCATGAAATAAACGAAGTGCTATGGCGAGATTTAAGTGTGCAATTAAGAGGGCGTTGTTTGTAGTATGTTAGCGGATAAACAAAAATTAGCGGCGGTGTTAGCCCAACTTGATATTAACTATGACGTGATTG
The DNA here is from genome assembly GCF_055397545.1 of Pseudoalteromonas sp. 11L1. The sequence continues at coordinate 1,109,599 of NZ_AP041141.1, forward strand.
AGCATCCAGCGTTGCATGGTAGCTTAGATGCTGACGAGCTTATGGTGAATCGCCCAGGAACACGTTTAAAAAATCTATTTTTGCGAGATAACGAAGGTAAGCGCCATTTTTTAGTGATCACCGCGCATGATAAACAACTCGATTTAAAATCGTTGTCTAAACAGCAAGGGCTATCGCGTTTAGGGTTTGCCTCTAATGAGCGCTTGGCTAAGTACTTAAAAGTTGCACCAGGTTGTGTGTCAATGCTCAGCTTAATGAACGATAAGCAACGAGATGTAACGCTTTGGCTTGATCAGGATATTTGGTTTGGCGATTTATTTCATTGCCATCCATTTGAAAACACCCAAACGTGGTTATTAACTAAGCCTGATTTACTGCGTTTTTTTGATTTTACTGAACATCAGCCGCGGGTGATGTTTTTACCCTCGCGCTGAGCCCACAAAATAAGACCCAGCCCACATAAGCAAACCGCAAGAAGTGTTGCCATAAATGCGGTTTGCCCGTGTGCTTGATAAACCACCCCAGGTAATAACGATCCTAGTGCGCCACCGCTATAATAAAATGACACGTAACAACCATTAGTAACACTCGGTGGAGCGTGACTAATTTTATTAACCAATGGTGCCGCTGTTGAATGAATTACAAACATAGCGCCACAAAAGAGTGTGAATGCAATTAAAAACAACATCAGTGAATGACTCATTAATAACACAATACTGAGGTTATAAAACAGGAATACCAATGCCAATAAGCGCCAAGCTGAGGTCATTTTTTTTAATAACCACGGGGTAAAAATAGAGGCTAACGCGCCAATTAAATAACCGCTATAAACTAAGCCAATGTCGCGAGTGTTATTAATTAAAAAGGTCTTTTTTAAAATAAAAGGCAAGTAGTTTAATAGCGCTGCAAAGCAAAAAAACATACAAAATATGGCACCATAAAGCTTAAGTGCCGAGCCTTCTTTAAGTTGTTTCATATAATCTAAAGGTGATAACACCTCACTAGAGCGACTCAAAACAAAGCGTTTATGGGGAATGCTAAGCGCGAGTATTATCAACATGGCAGCAATTAAGTAATAAAAACTTTGCCATGACCACAAGTCGCTAAAGAGCGCAGCCAATACTCGGCCAAAATAACCACCGACAATAGTACTACCAATATAAAGAGTCATATTTTTTTGTAATGTATCGGCTTGATAGTTCATACCAATATAACTGGTCATTGCGGTTAAAGCGGCAGGTAAAGTCAGCCCTTGTAAAAACCGAACAAGTAACAGTAGCTCAAAACTAGGGGCATAAATAAATAATAAACAGCCGACACCGAGTAATAACATTGCGATGCGTAAAATTAATAACGGGTTTCGCTTGGCTAGAAACAACCCATACACCAAAGGGGCAATGGCTAAAGGCAGCATAGTGGCAGTCATTAAGCTGCCTGCAATGGCAGGCGCTACATTAAATTCGGTGGCAAATAAACTTAATAATGGCTGTGGTGCGTATAAGACAAAAAAAATAAAAACAGAACAAAGGAGTAAGTGAGATAAGCGCATTGACTGCCGTTAACATTGCTTATTAGTTGAGTCGCATTATATACAAAACTGCTAGGGTTTTCATAAATTAACCTTTATTGCGCTAAATCATGCTTTGTTTTCAGTAGTTTGTTAGATTAATACCAATAGCGCTGTTATTTACGCTCGTTGGTGATTAAAATAGCATTAATATTCGTTTTTAGTGGGAACACGCCATGGGGTCACTACAAGAGCAATTGCTCCAAGCTGGTTTAACAACATCACATAAAGCCAAAGTTGCTAAATCAGAAAAGCGCAAGCAACAGAAAAAGCAAAAGAAGGGAGCGACAAGCAACCCAAATGATTTGCAAAAGCATATTCAGCAAACCAAGCTTGAGCAGCAGCAAAAAGCCGAAGAGCTTAACAAAACGCGCCAAGAAGAATTAAAGCAACGCGAGCAGGTAGCCCGTGTTAAGCAAATTTTAGAGCATCACAATCAAGAGTCAATTCGCGGTGAGCGTACCTTTAACTTTACTTATGAAAATAAAGTAAAGGGTCTTGATGTGAATGAGCAAACGCAAAAGGCGCTTTCGGGCGGACGTTTAGCAATTTGTGTATTAGAAGGCCAGTTTTACGTATTAGAAGACGAGCCTGCACGCAAAGTGGCTGAGGTTGATGAAAAGTATATTGTGTTTCATGTTGAACCAGAGAACAAAGCCAAGGACGAAGACGATCCGTACGCTGACTTTGAAGTACCAGACGATCTTATTTGGTAAGGTGTTATTAAGTATCTGCTCAGCTAAGGCAAGCTAATATTTGTTTTATGAGGGATACACGTATTTGTTCTGATTGATCGTCAAACCTTATCAAGGACGTATGCTTTTTAAAGATTTATTGACTACAATTATCACAACCGTTTTTTTAACCGTAAAAAAGAAGAGTAAATACAATGAGCAAGATAAAAACACTTTTATTAGGCGCGGGTATTGGTTTAGCCGCAAGTTTTTCATTTTCAGCCGCCGCTGCTGATGGCGCTGCACTTTACACCGCTAAAAACTGTCAAACATGTCATGGTGCAGATGGTAAAGCACCTATCATGGCGATGTACCCTAAGCTAAATGGTCAAAACAAAGAGTATTTAGTAGCGCAAATGAAAGACATTAAGTCAGGCGCTCGTAACAACGGTATGTCTATGGCAATGAAAGCAATGGTTGCGACTGTGACTGATGAAGAGTTTGAAGCGATTGCCGATTACCTATCAAAAGTACAATAATCGCTAACGAGACCTTAAAAGAGCCACACCTTTGTGTGGCTTTTTTATTTGGTGATTGCCATCATGCGAATACTCATTTAGACTTCTAAACATCTACAATCACTAGCGCTATGCTGTGTTTTAAAAGGCTTGTTATGTTTGATTTACCCCAGCTCGATTTAAAAAATAAAGTGTCAGAACAAGAGTGGCAACTACGTGTTGATTTAGCCGCATGTTATCGATTAGTTGACCATTTTCGTTGGGGGGATTTAATCTATACGCACCTTTCTGCTCGCCTACCAGGTACGGATCATTATTTAGTAAACGCGTTCGGTTTAACGTTTGATGAGATCACTGCATCTAACTTAGTTAAAGTTGATTTAAATGGCCGAATTATTGACGATACTCCATTTGATATTAACCCTGCGGGGTTCACCATTCACAGTGCCATTCATGAAGTACGCGAGGATGCCCATTGCGTAATACACCTACACACTAAAGAAACCATTGCAGTTGCAACACAAAAAGAAGGGCTGTTACCGTTAAGTCAGTATTCGATGTTTTCATTACCCTCTCTGTCATACCATGGTTATGAAGGCCTAGCGGTGAATGATGATGAGCGTAAACGCCTGCAAACAGATTTAGGTAGCACCAACCATATGCTATTGGTGAATCATGGCGGCTTAACGGTAGGGCCAACAGTAGGTGATGCGTTTATGCGCTTTTATGACCTTCAACGTGCCTGTGAAATACAGTTAGCTATTCAATCAAGTGCACAAGAAGCGATTGCAGTACCACAAGCTATTATTGATAACATTTATAATCAAGCGAACGTTGTTCACAGCGGCAGTACTGGGGGGCAGCTAGCATGGCCTGCCATGTTACGAAAAGCGTATCGTCTTGACCCAAGTTTTGCAAAATAACCGATAAAGGTTAATAAGGAATTTTTTATGAAAGTAAATCGCGTTGAAGTCTTTGATATTCATTGTCCTGAACGTCCTGCATGGACGCCGGTATTTGTTCGCATTCATACCGATGAAGGGATTAGCGGTGTAGGTGAAGCCGGTCTTGCGTATGACTTAGGTCACAGCGCTGCCGCTGCGATGATCAAAGAAATGGCCGATGCCTTTTTAATTGGCCATGACCCGTTTCAAACTGAAAAACTATGGTCACGTATGTTGCGTGAAAGCTTTTGGGGTTTAGGTGGTGGGCCGGTAGTTTATGCTGCAATGAGTGCGATTGATACTGCGCTTTGGGATATAAAGGGTAAAGCACTGGGTTTACCTGTGTATCAGTTGCTTGGTGGTAAAGTTAACGACAAACTACGTACTTATGCATCGCAGTTACAGTTTGACTGGGACAGTGAGTTTAAAGCGCTGGTACAGCCACAAGAATATGCCGAAGCGGCACTAAAAGCAGTAGCGGAAGGTTACGATGCGGTAAAGGTTGACCCAATTCAATACGATAAAGACGGCAACACCTATTACGACCGCACAAATATTATTTCTCGCCCAGAAATGAAACTATACCGCGCTCGTATGCAGGCTATTCGTGAAGCTGTGGGTGACGAAGTTGACATTATTTTTGAATGCCACAGTTTACCTGGTGCGACATCAGCAATTCAAATTGGTGAGATTGCAGAAGAATTTGATTGTATGTATTTTGAAGAGCCGGTGAATTATTTAAACCACTCATTACATGCCAAAGTGGCTGATAAAGTGGCTGTGCCTATTGCAGGCGGCGAGCGCTTATATAACCGTTGGGGCGTGCGTCCATATTTAGAAGATCAAAGCATTGATGTACTCCAGCCAGATATTGGTTTATGTGGTGGCTTTACTGAAACTAAAAAAGTATGTGATTACGCAGATATTTTTGACGTGCGTATTCAGGCACACGTGTGTGGTGGGCCGGTTGCAACCGCGGCAGCATTACATTTAGAAACAGCAATCCCTAACTTTTTAATTCATGAACATCATACTTATGCGATTAAAAAGTGGAACAGAGAGCTGTGCTTACAAGATCCACAACCTAAAAATGGCTTTTTTGAAGTATCAGAAGAACCAGGTCTTGGGATTGAGCTTAACGATGAAATTGTAATGCGTTCACAACGTGTTGAGATAAAGTAAAGCGTTTGTGTAATGCCCCGTTAATCGGGGTATTACCTGATTACTTTGAGGCGATTGTTAATGTTTAAGATGGCTTCACATTCGGTAGTATCATTAAATGAAACGAGTACAGCTCTCTCTAGCCATGGTTCGCGGTCAATTATTTCTCCCCATTTAACGGAACCAAAAGATAAATAAAACTTAAAAGGTGGTACAGGCCACATAAATGCCAAATTAGGTTGGGTATTAACTAAGAATAACCCTGAACCCGAAAGCCCTATTCCAATACCTGCAGCAATGTGAGGGGATGTAGTCTTTGAGTTAGGTACTTCAGAATCACAGTTGATCGTTATTTGATCATTATTGCTTTTTTCAAGTTTGCTAAAACAGTAAGTTAGCTGCTTTTTATTATATTGTAATGTCGTACATCCTTTTTCAGGTGGGTTAACGTTAAGACATTGAGATGCAGCGGCGTTTATTTTAATGCTTCGACTTAATGATAAAAAATTAGGTTCCCTAACATCGCAAATAACGCCAGATTGTAAATGTCTTCCAGGTTGTGACCAAATAACATTGAAGATATCGCTCCATGAAAATCTTATCATCGTATTTGGTTCAGCATATTTGACCATCCATGCAAGTGTATAGAACGAACTATTTTGGGCTTGCTCTTCAGGTAAGGCCATAAATACACAAAAACTAGTTGCATTGCTGGAGTTATTTTTAACTTTTAAAGTATAGTTAGTCATTGCTCTGGCACACCTTCCTAAAAGATATCAAGCCCACTTAATTGTAAATAATTCTGCAATATTGATTGGACGTGTTTCAAGGTCACCCTCTGTCGTGATCTGAGTTTGAGTACTCGCTGCAAGATTAACACCATAGGCTGGACTTCCTTTTTCAGGATTAAGCATATTCACAGGCTTAAAAGTAATGGTATGTTGATGCTCTTTAAATATATCGGGCTCTGTTGTACCCACTAGGTCACCAATATTATTCGAATCACCTGACATTTTACGTTGTTTGGCATTTTTATCTCTACCGGCTGAGTTATCCCAAGCACGGCTGAAATATCCTCTAAAATCAGGTAATAAAGAAAATTCACCTTGCTTGCCAAAGCGATAGTTAATAACCGAGTTTAGCCGTGTTTGATCACTGTTCAATGCAATTGGTATAGTACATAGAGGTAGTTCTTCTGCTGGTGCTTGTTCTGTTGCTACGTACTGCTTTCGCTCACCAATGACACCTGCAACAATACAAGGCAGACTAGCTAAAGCTATATAGCCCTTGTTTGCGAATATTTTTTTTACAGAAATAACGACAGAAGGGGAAGAGCACGAAAGTTCAACAAAAACAGTTTTTGCATCCATTGCAATTTCTAATTCGGTAGATATATTGAGTTCTTGGCTGTTTTGGATTGTGTATGTTCTTTGGACATATGTAATACCGTCTGACAAGCAAAAGTGTAGCTCGCCTGTTCCTTTAACATTTAACTGTGCCACACAGCTAATGTGTTCAGAACATAGAGTTTCTTTCCATCTTGGAAATTCGTGAATATTTTGTCGAAAGCTCATTGTGGCGTTTTCTTCTGTACTGGTAACGATTCGACAGCCGTTATTTTCTGAACTAATTTGTGAACCATTACCTGGATCACTGTATATCCAGCCATCGGGGTGGTTATACTTAATAGGTTGTGTATTCGTTTGATTACTAAAATAACGAAAGTCGTAGTTATACACTAAGTTTTTTTGTTGCATTGCAAATAATAAACTATCTATATCATAAGTATGTTGATTATCTAGAGCAGCCATATTTGATTCCCTCCAATTAATGTGTGCGCCATTAATTAGCGCACACAAATTAGCATTAATTTAGTACTAAAACATTTTGGCTATTTAAGGTTGCGCTCTGCGTTAAAATTCCTTGATATGGAATTTCGAGAGCTCTGCCACTGTTCATGATTGTTTGCGTATCTAAAATTTCGCCAGTTTTGAAGTTACCAGCAACAAGGTAATATTTAGGCTTGGGTGTCCATGTTAAATTCATATTCGGTTGCGTACTGACTAAAAAAGTCCCCGCACCACTCATAGCAATACCGATACCTGCAGCAGCTGATGGAGTGGTGTTTGAATTAGGTACTGTCTCGTCACAATTTGTAAAAATACTGCCACTATTACCTTTTACAGGAGAGCTCATGTTAAAGGCATCATTAACATTGTCGTAGCCTAAAGTGACTGTATTCGCACCATCTAAATCAACTCGTTTTGACTGTGATGTTTTACAGATAACGCCAGGGCGAAGCTCTTGACCTGGTCTTGACCAAATTGCACTGTAGTCAATTTCCCAAGCAAATTCGGCAGTTGTTCCTTGATATGCATACTTGCTAAACCAAGCTAATGTGAATACATTACCGCCAACATCTAATGATGGCTTTTCTTGGAAAATTGCAAATCGTGTTGGGTTAGTTGAGTCGTTTTTAACTAATAATTTATAAATAGACATCCTCGTTTCCTTTTAGTTGTGTTACATCGTGTAAGTAAGTGTGTACTTGGTATGTCAACCAAGTCACCAAAAGATAGGCCTTCTAATTAGAGATTGTTATTACGAAGTATTACCTGCACTGTGTAATACTTTGTTATGGAATATTTCTCCCTAGTATCTAGATTGAGAAAGGAAGAGTGACTTCCTATCAATTTAGATTGCAAAGGAGACAGTAATGAAATTAATTAATTCGGTTATCTATAGCAGCTTTATCAGTTACCTATTTATTTCTGCAACTCAGGCGGCTGCAGACCCAATATGTGATGTAACAGCACAATCTTTTGCTCATATTCAGCAAAGGCATTGCACTGCAGGTGTACAAGCCAGTCAATTTTTGCCTCAGTATTGTGCAACAATTCAAGATGCACAAAAATTTTGCGAACAAGTACAAAATGCAACTAATAAATCACGAACAGTACAGCCTGATTCTCGTATTAGGTATGATGCTAACCTAGGGATGGTAGTTGGTACTCAGCAAGAGAAGTGCGCCCGCTTGATAATTAAGCCAAATGGAGAGGTTGTTACTCAGTTCCCTGAACTAAATGGTGCACCGGGAAACTGTTTTTAATGTCAATTTTGGAATAGATAATAATGAGAAAGGTCGTTCTATCATCTACAACATTTCATCTCGATGAGCCTGAATTTCAATGCTCTTTGACAGATGAGCTTTGGCATGATGGTTATGAGTATATAACTATGTTAAATGATGCTCCTATACTACAGCGGTTTTGGAAGCATCAATATGGCGTAGAGGCTGAAAATCCAATATCAGTTAATATGCTTAATCAGCTTACTGAAGAGCTTGACAAGTGTATTGCTTGTTACCCTATGGAAGAGTCGCTTGTGGCATTTAGCCTTGAATTTAAATTATTGATAAATAAGGCTGTTCGCTACAATTGTTCGCTACAAATAATAGCTCAGTAATCGACCAGTGAATGGCTGTAGCTCAGCTCGTTGCCACAGCCATTTCTTAATTTTTAGGCTCTGTTGATTCACAATTCGCCCCCTTTACAATTGTAAAGCACGTCCCTGCAAAACGAACTTTACCTCGTTTACGTTCAATCAAAATATCAGCAGATAATATATTATTGAAAGAGTCCATAAACTGTTTTCGCGCACGGTGGATCTGAATATTGACATGGCTCTCATTAATACCGAGATCGCGTGCTAATTTCTTAACTTGTACCCAGCCCTGTACATCAGGCTCAAATTTATTTTTGATATCAGTCAATTTATTACGAGCCAGTAATAAAGTAAGATAGTGGTGAGAGCGAACATCTAGGTCAACTAATTTATTATGTTGCCTTATTTTTAATTCGGTTTGCTCTTCATCTAAGCTTAAATTGAACATAAATTTAAGGTTATTAATAGACGTAGGACTTAAATTCAGCGTGTTTTCTTGTGATGCCATTTCTGCTTGAAAAAACAGCCACTGCTGTTCTGCGATTATTATTATTTGGCCATCTTTTAAGAGTGTTAATTGGTGAGTTTCTGTATTTTCATAACACCAAGAGAGTCTCTCAGGGTCGTAATAAATAACAGCTTTGGGGTGTTGGCTATCGGGTAAAAAATGATAAGGTTCGAGCAACATACAATGTGTATTTGTTCCATTGACCGGTAGTAAAAGGTCTCTTGGTGGATCGATAGAAGTTAACTGGTAATCTAAGTTATTTATTTCTGAAAAGCTGATACGATCATTTAGGGCTAATACGGAATTGGTTTGCTTATCAAGTCGTTTACCGTTTAGCCAAATACCATTTTTGCTTAAATCACGAATGTACCAGTGTGGTTTAACCCACTCTATTACAGCATGAATACGTGTCACTTCTGGGTAGTTTAATAAGGTGTCAACAGAGTGGGCTAGCCGACCAAAACGATGAAAGTCGCGCAGATAAAAGCTCATATTTGAGTTTAACTTAGTCAGTATAGCCATACAGCTCTCTTTTGGTCTTTTAGTAAATAATATTACACTATCATATTGTATATATTGACTTTGCATTTAATTAACATTAAATACTAGACTAATTATTTACATATGATGGATCGAATAGTTTGTGTTAGAGGATTATTACAAACAAATACAAGTTTTGGCGCAAGGAGGAATGAGTACGATATACCTTGCAACAGATCTAGAGTTGAATAGACAAGTAGCCCTCAAAGTTATGAAATTAGCTGGAGATAATACTGAGCGAGCCATCATCGAAGCAAAGTTAATTGCAAGCTTAAATCACCCAAATATAGTGCAGCTTTATAAGATAATTCATCGGGATGAACAAATTTTATTAGAAATGGAGTATGTTAAAGGAACGACCTTATCCCATTTAATGAAAGAACAGAGTCTCACTCTTACTAAAAAGTTAGAAATACTTATTCATATCAGCGATGGCCTAGCTGCAATTCATGATAAAGGCATACTACATCTCGATTTGAAACCTGCCAATGTATTAGTTAGTGATGAAGACACAGTTAAAATAACAGATTTTGGTATCTCAAAAATTAAAGGGGCTGAAGCGACAAATATAGGCACTGATTATGGCAGTTTAAAGGCAATGTCGCCTGAACAATTGAATAATCAAACTATGGATTTTCGTAGTGATTTGTTTTCACTAGGGCTAATAGCTTATCAATTATTAACAGGCTACCATGCCTATTCAAAACAAGCATCGAGTAATATAGGGCAAGATTTAGCAAAACAAATAATGTCATTTCCTTGTAGCGCAAGTTATGAATCGATCAAAGAGTTATCTGCCGATTTAGTGCCTTTACTTAAACAATTATTAGCATTCAAAGTTGATAAACGACCTGAAAGCGCTCGTGCCGTAGCATCTCAGTTTAGGCGGATTTTAGACTCACTTAGTTTTGAAAGCCTGACTGTAGATGTTAAAAGCTATCAAAATAATAACAACGTAAGTAAACGTTTTTTCAATAGAAGATTATTTCTTACTGTGGTTCTTTGTCTGTTATTGAGTGCGGGGAGCTGGCTTTGGTATTCATCGAAAGCGATAGAGAGGATAGCTTTGATGCCAGTAGAATTTACAGTGAGTAGCCAAGTTACGGATACACAAAAGCGCTTACTTAGTCTTGGCGTCAAAGATGCAATAACCGAATATGTACTTGCGGATCGCAAGTTTGCTTTAATTTCGAGCAAGGAAGTTACACAAACACAATTAATACTTGGTAATGATGCAGGCCTAAATAATTTAGCTGCTGCGCTAAGAGCTACTAAGCTACTGATTCCTGTATTAGATTGTAGTCTTTTATCTTGTGACTTTACACTAAACGAATTAGATAAAAACGCCACAATGGTAGGCACAATACGAAGTGCAACAGATAAGGAAAGCTATCTAAATATTTATAACTCAACACTATCTTCGATACAAAACTTGCTTAGTTCAAGCATCCTGTCAAATAGGGAACTGTTATTGTCAGATGAGTTTATCAGGCAATATGTATCTTTAGTTACCCTAACTGCGAATGATTTAGGTAGTACTCAAAAGCAACGTGCCATGGCTGAAGCCTTGTTATTGCAACAGCCAGATTTTAAGCCCTTATACCCTTTATACCGAAAAATAATTTTACGACTTTATAAGTCTTCCAAAAATATAGCGCTCATAACAAAGTTACAATTTCAACTTGAACGAGCGCCAACTTCATACAGTGACAGTCCTGCTTATTTAATTGACCTACTTGAAATATATCAACAAACGGGGGAGCACATTAAAGCCGAAAAAATTATTAGCAGAATTCAAAACTCATCATTAGAGGAATACCAAAGAGAAACTATTTTGGCTATTTATTTTAAGCGTATAGGTCGCCTTGAAGAATCTTTAAAGCATGCGAAAATGGCATATAAAATAAGGCCAACTTTATTAGCGACAAGAAACCTTGCAATAGCGTATCTCACATCGGGGAAACGTGCTAACGCATTAAAATATTTAAAGGAGGTATTAAGTTATAACCCTAACGATATTGTAACGCTAAAAACAGTCGCTGATGTATATTTATTATCGGGTGACTTGAAGGCTGCAGAGAATAACTACCAAAAACTGATAGATTCGGGGCGGCAAAGCGCTTCTATTTATAGTAATTATTCAATTACTCTTTCTCTACAAGGTGAGTTTACCAATGCATTAAATTTTGCTCAAAAAGCGATGATGTTAGATGCCAAAACAACTACCTTACAACTTAACTATGCCGATTTACTTCATTTTAAGGGCCGCTTTACAGAGGCCGAAAGCTTATATTTAGAAGTCAATAAGCAGCTTGATTCTTCGTCGCAGAACGTTGCAGAACAACTTGAAAAAGCACAAGTGTTGATTCATTTAGATAGAAATCAACAAGCAATGAACCAGATTGAACAGCTGTTAGCTACTAATTCTAATTTGGCAGAGGCATACTTTGTTAAAGCAATGCTACAAAGCTTGTTGAATGAAAAATACTCGGCGTTAGCATCAATAGAGCAAAGTATAAATTTGGGGTGGAGCCCAGTTTTTTACCGTTTACAATGGTTTAAGGGGTTATGCTCTGAAAATAAGCTGATGAGCTTAATAGGTAAAGAGCATTATAACTTTTTATGTCCAGTAAAAAATAGCGCAGAGTAAGCTCTGTACTAGTGTGGCTCCATATCTTCAATTATAACGCGTGGGTCTTGCGAAAAATAACGCATAAGAGAGTTAACGTCAGTGCTCTTTTTTGCAATTAATCGAAAATTAATTTCATAATTTGTACGTTGATCCAACTGCCCTGATACTACTTTTTTTGGATTCTCAGCCAATAGTTTGTTCAACTCCTGAGATAAGGCTTGATGCGGTAAAATACTAGAAATTGTAATAATTAATGACTTCCCTTCATTGGCAACAAGGCTATTTAGTTGGTAACTAAAGTTATCTTTAGCATCTGAAAAATAGCTGCCATTTTCAGAAAAAGTCCACTCCGATTCGTTTGCTAACTCATAATATAAGTTCAGGCTTCCACCTGTAGTGAGTTCTTTATAGTTGATTTTAATATCTTCAGCGCTAGAGCCTGATTTAGAAATAAACTCCCAAGAGTCATTTTCGTTTGGGATAACGCGAAAGCTAAGATCGTTCATGATAAAAGTCCTGTTTTAAATTTAAAATTTCTTATTTACTCCATGAGCATTTTAACTATAGATGTAATTAAGTATTCCACCAAAAAATAACAATAATTATTTTTGTTCAGAAAAAGTAAAAAAGCTTAACAGGCTTGAGAAACCACGTTCGGCCAGCGCTCTATAATATATTAGTATATCGCCTTGCAACTAACACCAGGTAGTGGCTCAGTAGCTTTACTATCTAAATGTCGGATAAAACATTGCTTACCTTTAATCATTAGTTCAAACTGATCCGGCATATTGAGCTGCTTGCCCATAATCGGATTTCCCTGAGGATCTTTATGATTAAGTCGCTCAAGCGTAACTGTGCTTGAGGTGACAAAAACATCGTCGGCTAATTGAACCTGCGAGCTATGCAGCAGTTGCGTAATCGCATCGGCTACTTTAGCGCTATTGGGCTCAATTAGTAACGCATGTTGCAACTTAGGTGTGGGCTCTGAGCTTTGTGCTAAGCACCCCGTTAACCCTAATGTCGCTGCAGTCATGCTTATTACTAGTAATTTGTTCATTGCTTATCTCATGTTATCACTAAGAATAATATTTTGTTTTAGCATGGTTTGAATTCGCATATCTTTTACTTCTGGGATATCGGTGGTGATTATGGGCGCAAAACCAAGAACACTATTTGTTGAGCTTGGGGCAGGGCAACTGCCGCTTTCTCTATAGCTCAGCGCTGTACTTAATAAGTCTTCACTAGCATCACCTAAGCGCTTAGTAAAGTCATCGGCAACAGCACAACCAGCAATACGAACCGGTTGGCGTGCGTCATCAATGGTATTTTGCGGTGCGAAGCCATCTGAATATTCACCAAAACCTTTGTTATTTTCGCCAGTAAATTGAATAGTAAAATAAGTGGTGTCGCAGTTGTCGGTAGGGTAAAAACCATACGGTTTACCGCAGGTGCCTGCGCCTATCTGAATAATTTCAACATCTGCTCCGCGCAGCCCGTTAATGATAGCCTCACTAGCCGAGCAGGTACTGCTGGTAGTAAGTACAAATACCCGTTCTAAGTTTAAGGTGGGTAACGGCGTGCCCGCTACAATTGCAGGATTATTTTCAAAGCCGACAAAACGATTTTTAAAAGGCATCGGCGTCAGTGCTTGGCCTGTGACGGGGTTGGTATTAGGGTATTTATCATTAAATATGGTCCGTTCAAATATTTTACCTTGCGTGTTACTGCCCCCCACCATGTAGCCTACTTGGCTAGCCATTTGTAATAACCCTCCCCCGTTATAGCGCACGTCAATGACTAAATCTTTAATGCTACTGGCAGCGAGTTGGTTAAAGGCGTTATAAAGCTGTGTTTCGGCTATGGCGTTGTGGCTATTAAATTGAAAATAACCCACATCACCATCGGCTAAATCGGTACGCACATTCATTACTGGTTGCGATTCGATGTTTTGAGACGTGAGTGTCACTGTGCGATTTTCATTAGTACTGATATCCCTAAATACAAACTCGGTAACTTTACCCGTTTGATCGGGGAATAAACCTGCATTAATAATATCTACCTCACTCGATGAGGTGGTGTTAATAAAATCAACGCCATCAACTTCTAAAAGCTCAAAACCACGAATAATATTTTGATTACTAGCTGGGGTATTTGGTTCGGTGTAGCTAACAACTGCTTGGCGTGGCGCGCTACCGGCAATTATTTTTACATTAAAGCCATAACCAAAGCTTAGACCGGATTGATTTTGTCTTTGCCACTCATCGGTCGGCAAACTAAAGTGAAAATTATCTTTTTTCGCACCTGACTCAGTCAGTTGCTCCGTTTTTAAAGTATTAAAGTAACCAATAACGCCTGATGTTAATGCGGGGTTGGTATCAATAATTTCGTCATACCATAGGTAGGTTTCGTTACTCCAAGAGCGTAGCCAGTTTTTTTCATTAATTGCTTGGCATTGACCTTTAAATTGCCCTGAATTGGCAAATACACCTGGAGTCCAGCCGCTATTATTAGTTGTTGGGTTGGTCGCATTGTCGCTACCTCCACCGCCACAACCTGTTAATACAGCCGCTAGCGAGCAAGAGAGTAATGTGTATTTAAGAGAAGATGGATTAAAAATGGCCATACGCATGCTCGTTTTTTAAACTGTTGAGCTAAATATAGCGGTTTTCATTTAGAGTTGATAGAGGCTTGCAGCATTTTTGTAACTCAAATATTGCCATGTAAGATCGTCGCTACACAGGCTGCGATAATGTTGCCATAACTCGTTGTAGTTAATATTAATTTGGCATACGGGGAAGTTGCTAGCAAACATCACTCTTTGCATACCAAAATGCTTTAAAATATGTTTAAAACATTGGTTTTGCTGCTCGCTATTAAGCATTAGTAATTCAAAACCTGAAAACTTAATCGCAACATTAGGCTGTTTTGCAAGTAGCTCAATTGCAGTTGCCCAGTTAGCAAGGTTGTGTGCAAGCCCTGCGTGATTAATGATTATTTGTAAGTCACTAACTTGGTTGGCATAAGAAATGAGCCGCTCGGTGATGTTGAGGTTTTCTACTTCAAATTGGGCTTCAAAATGCAGCTTTAAATGGCTCAAGTGCCGCAGGTTATCGAGACAATGAGGGCTCAATAAGCGCTCGGCATCATGACCTTCAGTGATATCTCTAATGCCTACAAGAGAGTGATGTTCTAGCTGCTGAAGTGCTAGTTTAAATGCGTTATTTGGCTGGTTAATTGTTGCAAAGCTAATTGCTTTATAAGGTATAGTTTTAATATATCTGGCTAACCAGTTTAATTCTTTAACAGGCTGGTTATTATCAAAGCCTGCCTCTATGTGCACTAAACCTGCGAGTTCAAAGTTAGTACTTTTGATCAGTTCAGCAGCGCTGATGGGCTGCTTTATTTTATCTAAGTTAGACCAAGCTGGTGGGTTCGCACCTTGTAGCCAAGTGTATTGACCCTCCAGCAAATTAAAAAAGTGCAGATGCGGGTCAATAATTTTAGTGCTCATTGTGCTGTGTAGCCGCCATCAATACGTTGTAAGCTACCAGTAATAAAGCTGGCATCTGCACTTACTAAAAAGCTTACCAGTGCAGCAACTTCATCGGCTTGACCTAAACGGTTGAGTGGTTGTAATGCGGCTTCTTCTGCAACAATATCGGCTTTGTTAGCACCACTTCTTTTACAATATGTATCAATTGCATTATGAAATAACGGCGTTTCTATAGTGCCAGGGCACACTGCATTAGCGCGAATATTAAAACTTGCGTAATCTAAGGCGGTGGTTTTAGCCATTGAAGCCAATGCATGTTTAGTTAAGTTATAAGCAAATGAGTTTTGTTTGCCAATAATGGCTTGGTCTGAGGCAATTAATACAATAGCGCCATCTTGTTGTGCTTTCATAGCTGGTAATACGCTTTGTATAGCCGCGTACGCACCTTTAACATTCAGTGCCATTAACGCATCAAATGTCGCTTCATCGGTTTGCTCAATTGTGGCACTTAGGTGCTTGCCAGCATTTGAAACAAGTACATCAATGCGTTGTGTTTTTTCAATAATAGCTTGTATGCACTGGCGTACGGCGGTTACATTACTAACATCACATTGATGAAAAACACCACTCTCACTGGGCTCAATATCTAAGTTATGAACCTGATAGCCGTTAGTTAATAATCGCTGTACCACAGCAAAGCCAATGCCTTTAGAGCCACCGGTTACTATTGCAACTTTTGACATACTTGTTCCTTTAATTAGCAATTAATGTGCGTGGCCGCAACCACCTTCAGCATGAACATGGCCATGAGAGATTTCTTCGCTTGTTGCTTCACGAACGGATACAATCTCAACATCAAAGGTCAGTGTTTTACCAGCAAATGGGTGGTTTAAATCACAATCAGCATTAAAGCGGCCTACTTTTACGATAGTCACTTGATGGCGACCCTGATTTGATTGCACCATTGCAGTCATACCTGGCTTCCACACTTTTACATCGCCTTGTAAATGCTTAAGCGGAATGCGCTGAATTAAATCATCAACACGCTCGCCGTATGATTCACTTGGAGATAACGTTACGCTAAATTTATCACCAGCAGTTTTACCTTCAAGTGCGGTTTCTAAACCGGGTAGCATGCCTTCGCTGCCGTGAATGTAACTTAATGGCGCGTCGTTAAGGCTACTTTCTATTTGCTCACCGGCTTCGCTAAGGGTGTAATGAAATTCAACGGCCGAATTTTTACTGATTTGCATGCATGTCTCTTTAAGATTTAAATAAATTAAAAAGCAATTTTACGCGAAATACTGCGCTTTAGAAACTTAACGGGGATGATTTAATGTATTTTGTAAGTCGAGTAACAGATCTTTTTTAGCCGGTGTGGTTTTAGGTGTCGCAGCTTGGGGTATAAATAAAACTAACTGAGTCCCAGGCTTTAATACGCTAGATGCTGATAACTTATTCCAACGTGCTAAATCGCTATGAGCAACGCCATACAACTGACTTATATTCCACAGGTTATCACCGGGCTTAACGTGGTAATCTACCTCGATGGTTGGAATGACGGTCTCTTTTTGTTCCAAGTAAGGGCTTATTTTATAGTTAATAGTGAGCGATTCAGGTAACGTTTGAGGCTCTCCTAAAATAAGTTTTTCGCCAACACCAATAAAGTTATTTTGCTTATTATTGAGCTGTTTTAGTGTCTTTAAAGGCAAGCCAAAATGCCTAGCAATACCGTATAGTGTGTCATTTTTTTTGACTATGTATTCGCCTGCAAAATTGGCTTTAAAAAAACGGTTTTTTAGTAAAGCTTGTTGCTCAATAGGAAGCAACAAAGTATGCGGGCCATGGGGGGAACTTTGGTTTTTTAAATAACCTCGATTGAGGGCATGTAGTTGCTTTACACCCATGCCAGAGAGCTTGGCCATAATTGAAAAGTCGAACTGTTTTGCCACATTTAACGAGGTGGTCAGTGCTTTGTAAGGAAGCTTTGGCCGTTTAAACTTTGCTTTAGGGTGCTTTACTAAATAGCTTAGTGCTAACAGTTTTGGTACATAGTCAGCGGTTTCTTTTGGTAGGGTTAATGCCCAAAAATCAGGTGATTTACCTCTTTTTTTATTGCGCTTTATAGCGCGTTTAACTCGGCCTTCACCGGTGTTATAGGCCGCAAGTGCATGCAACCAATTACCATCAAAACGTTTATGTAAATAGCTTAAGTAATCTAGTGCTGCATCGGTTGAGGCCAATACATCTTGGCGTCCGTCGTACCATTGATCTGATTTAACCCCAAAATGATGTGCAGTTGCTGCAACCAGTTGCCATACACCCACAGCGTGCTCACTTGAGCGGGCGGTAGGTCTAAAGCCACTTTCTACAAATGGCAGTAATGCCAGTTCCATGGGGAGCTGCTTTTGCTCTACTTTTTTTACTATATGGTATAAAAAAGGCTCTGCACGGCGAGACACTATTTTTAAATAATTCGGTTGTTTTAAATACCAGTTAATGCGTTTCTTTAACGCCTGATTTTGCTCAACCGGTAAATGTAAGTTATCAGCAATATGTGCCCATAAGTCAGTTGGTTGAGTTACTTTTAGGGCTTTAGGCATTGTTTTTTTATTAATGATTTTTTTGGTGTTTGTAGAGGTCGGCGTGTTTGATTGTGCGGTTTTTTGCTCTACAGGTGCAGGGACTACAGGCGCAATGATCTCTGGCTGTGTGGTTTTACAGCTACATAGCAATACAATGGCAAAGCATAAGATCAGGTGACGCATTTTGTTCCTTTTTAAAAAATATATTTCCATATTTTAACACAATCCATTGTGTTCAGTTATTGACTGTTTTTAGCGCGAAGTAATCCCGATTGCAAAAATAAGTTACTTGATTTTATATCAAGTGGTTCTTGTTGGTAAGGTTTTAGTGCTTCACTTGGGAAGTTTTTTTGTAATTGCTCAATACTGGCTTCAGGGTTGTTTTTAACATGCTCCGTAATTGCTTCTAAAAACGTGAGTGACTGTTTTAATTTAACTTTATCGACTAAATTGCCATGGCCAGGAATAAAAAGTGACAGTGTATTATTATTTATATATTTTTTTAATAAACTTTGCCATTGCTTAAGCTTGCCGTGCCCTGGGTAGGGGAGCCAGTCAATGATATCACCACCTATTAAGGTTTTACCCTTGTCAGCAAGTAATGTTAAATCGCCATTAGTATGTGCCTGATACGGGTTGATAGTTAATACATAATTTCCTAAATCTAATGTTTTAGGCTCACTAATACTCATTTTTGGTGGTGTTAGTTGATAATTCTGCCAGCGAAATAGGCGTGTTTTAGCGCGAGTGAGCTTTTCTCGCCATTGAGTTTGCTCAGCATCGGGTAAGGTGGCTAATCGCTGATAGCTCAGCTCAATGCTTTTTTCGAACCCCTCTAGCTTATCTGTTAATGCTTGCTGATAACGCGAAAAGTCGTTAGCGACTTGTTGGTGAGAAATCAGTTTTGCGTCTGGGAAGTAATGCTGCATAACCGCCATGCCCAGTAAGTGATCGTCATGAAAATGAGTGGCAACTAAGTAACATAAAGGCGTCTTTAGCTGTTGTTTTAGTTTGGTAACCAGTTGTTCTACTGCTGCAAAGTTACCACTGGCATCTACCAGTAAGGCACACTCACTGCCCTGAATTAACACTTGGTTAGAGTCGTAAAAACGTAATCTATCTGGCTGCTTGATAAATTGAATATTAGCCGATAACGATTGCCACTCAACTGCTGCATTGCTTTTTGCATGTATAAATAGGCAGATTAAAGGCAGTAAGCACTTACCTATTTTTTGAGCTTTAGTTAAAAGTGGTTGCATCTTTTTCTCTAGCTATATTTTGACGGTAAAAACAATAAAAGCGCAAAATGCGCTTTTATTTAGTGTGTTCAGAGTTTGAGCTTAAGTATTGACTCAACTTATCAATCAATTGATCTTGATGCTCAAGCTCAACTGATTTTTGAGTTTTTACTTCAAGCAATTCGTGGCTTAAATTCAAAGCAGCCATAAGTAATGCTTTTTGATCGTTTCTGACTGTTGAACGTTGTTTCATTTGTTCAACTAAATCATTTAGATTTTTGGCGGCCGCTTTTAGTGCCTCTTCTTGCCCAGCCGGACAAGCAAATTGCTGCTCTTTACCAAGCAATTCAACAGTGACTCGCTGGTTTTGCAGCTCAGACATTAGCTTGCCTGTTGTGCGCTTTGTAATTTATCTAATAATGATGACAAGGTGGTGCTTGCATCTTTTTGTTTTTCTTCATTTTCAAGGGCCTCTAACTGTAATAACTCATTTTCATCAAGCAGTTTACCGTTTTGCTCTTTAAGCTCTGTAATATCAGTTTGCAACTGATTATTACGGGTAATTAGTTGGTCGATCAGTTGTTCGAGTTGTTGAAGAGTATTGTTGTTCATAAATGCGCTCATATAACTGTAATTAATGTCATGCAAATGTAAAGCAAAGTGTGTTTATTTGCCAGCATTTACGCTGGTTTTAGGTGATTTTTATTCTATGTTAAGGGATAATTCATGCTATTGGCTTTTTCATTCAGAAATGGTTCACGTAAACACCCGCTTTTGCTGTGACGATTGCCAAAGCAGTGTGCTTTATGGTTCACTAATTTTATTAAACAGCGTATGGCGAAAATAAATAATGCTTAGTTACAGACACTCCTTTCATGCGGGTAACCCTGCCGATGTACTTAAACATTTAGTGTTAGCGCAAGTGCTGGGTTATCAAACAATAAAAGATAAGCCGCTTGACTATATCGATACGCATTCGGGTGCTGGTTTTTTTGAGCTGTCAGCACCAGACGCGCAAAAAACCCAAGAGTACCAAGATGGCATAGAAAAACTTTGGCAACATACCAGTCAGCACGGTGCCTTAAATGACTACATTGAGTTAATAAAATCGTTTAATGAAAGTTCGTCTCTGGCGTTTTACCCAGGTTCACCAAAAATCGCCGAACACTTTTTGCGCCGCCAAGATAAGGGCTGGTTTTTTGAGTTGCATCCGCGAGATTTGGTATTACTTGAAGAAAACATGCAAGGTAAGCGCTCTATTCGAGTACGCGGCGAAAATGGGTTTGCGGGCTTAATTGGTTTATTACCGCCAGCTTCGCGCAGAGCCTGTGTGTTAATAGACCCACCTTATGAAATAAAAGACGATTACAATACGGTAGTACAAACCATTGTCAAAGCCCACCAACGCTTTGCGACGGGTACATATATGATCTGGTATCCGGTTGTAGACAGAGAACGTATTGATAATATGGAGCAGGGTTTAATTGACGCGGGAATTAAAAATATTCAATTATTTGAATTAGGTACTGAAGCAGATACCGAAGTACATGGTATGACCGCCTCTGGAATGATAGTGATAAATCCACCATGGAAACTGAAACAAACTATGGATGATGTGTTACCTGAACTAGTAAGCTTGTTGAGTAAGCCAAGTGGTTTTTACCGTAGCGAGCAGTTAGTCGCCGAATAAAAATAAATAAGCTTAGGGTCTGTTGACCTTTGCGGATTAAAATTTGTTCAAACTAGGGGCGGTTTAATCGCGGCGCGAGGTTTGTAACCTAGTGGGCTAAGTAAAAACCGAGCAACAAAGAGTAAATCGCCCCTAGGCAGAACCCTTCGGGCAGCTCCTGTTTGGCATTGATGCTGCGTTATCGCCTATTTATGGGGAATAACCACACCACATAGGCTCTGCCTTGCCTAAATACCAAACAGACTGCTGCAAATTCAACCTTGAAAGATCAACAGCCCCTAGTTTAACTGGGCTTATTTATTTGCTTAGATGTGGGGTATTATTACGTTCTTAATCAAAAGTAAACAGCGTTAAAGGTAGCAAGTTGGTTGCCTGCCTCATTTTGTAATACTAATTTTTCACCATTAATTTGCCATTGCGTTGCTGCCTGAAGCACAGCCGCCATCGCGCTTTCTTGTTCCATATTGTCATGACACATTTTTTGCGTGGTAGCTAACTGCGTAAAAGTCACTGCTTGCTTCGATACTTCATAACCGCCATTAAAGTTATTACATCCTAAAAAGCCGTGTACAGTGTTATCACTATTAAACTGAATAAATGGCTCTTTGGTATTCACTACAACAGGGTTGCCGTCGATTGAAACTGCTTTGAAGTAGGTGTTTACTAAGTCAACGTCTGGCTTTGGCGCTACTTTTGAAACAATAATCTCTAAAGGCTCTGATGAGGCCGTATTATCAAAAGGCGGGTTACTCGTTGTGCTGGTGTATAGCAAGTTTCCTTGATTATTAATGGTTGCACGCACGCTATAGCGGTGAGTTGGGTCAATCTTTTCAAGGTTATACTCAAGCTCTACTTTATAAGGCGGTGCGCCTACTAAATCAATTACCTGCTCAGAGATAACCGTTGCTGCCACATCCATTTTTGACACATCAACCAAGGTAACGGTTAGCTGTGAATTAGGCGCAATTAGGCTGCGATCTAAGTAACTAACTTGCACAGGTAAGGTGGTCATTGTTTGCGCCACAGCACTATTTTGTTGCGCTGCGTCATCGTTACATGCGCTCAGCATAAGTGTGCCACTTGCTAGAAAACACAAGCCTGCAATCGACTTTAACATTGAATTTGGCTTAGATGAGAACATAAGAGTTCCTTGATGGAGTATGGTATGAGGTCGCTAGCATACGGTTGAATTGCTTAATCATTGCTTAACTAGCAAATAGAGCAAATAAAGAAAGTCGAGACATAAAAAAAGGCGCTACGCGCCTTGATTTATTACTTATTTTTTTACGTATTTAGTTAAAATAACAATACGCTGTCCATCAACACGCCCTTCAATATGTTCAGGGTTGCTAGTTAAGCCAATATTGCGCACTGCAGTACCACGTTTTGCTGTTAAGCTACTACCTTTCACATCTAGATCTTTTATTAACGTAACGGTGTCGCCAGCTTGAAGTACCACACCATTGCTATCAATGTGTTTAATATCATCATCTTCAGCAAGCGCTTGCTGCGCCCATGTTAATGTGCCTTCTTCAAGGTAAATCATATCTAGCGCGTCTTGTGCCCATCCGTTATCAGCTGCTAACTGAGTCAGCATGCGATAAGCAACAACTTGTACCGCAGGTGTTTGACTCCACATACTGTCATTTAAGCAATGCCAATGGGTCGGGGTTAAATCGCTATTGCCTTCAATTTGATCTTTACATGTTTGACAGATGTAGATGCATTTATCTGAATGAGCTTCGGTAACAGGAGGAACTTCGTATACAGTTAGGTCGTCTGTTGCTGCGCAGAGTTCACATTGGTTACTGCTACGTTCTATTAAGGCTTGTTCAATGCTCATATAAGGGACTCTTTCTTGTGAGTTTATAAAAAATTAATAATCGCATTATACCTTATAACCATAACCTTTGGGTATGCTTAGAGCAGTTGTAAACTCAAAAACCCTATAAAAAATGAGGATACTAATAATTCTGCTCTAGGGTTATAAATTTAGTCTTATTTGTTTGTTTTTAATCTAATTAAAATTGCAGCAAGTCTTTAAAGTTTCACTATACTGGTTAAATAATAAAAAATAATGATGACATCACTGTTAAGTAGGAAGGTTAATGCCAAATAATCTAGAGGTAAAAAATTCATCTATTTTGGTTACTCAATATATTGCTAGGCAACCAATTTTTGACGGTGATAAAAGTATTTTTGCTTATGAATTGCTCTATCGCGATTCAGTTAATAATGCTTTTCCTGTAGGAACAACTGACGGGCAAGCCACTGGGCGACTTTTTTTTAATGCGTTAATGCTGGTTGGCATAGAAAAGCTAACGCTCAATCAAACTGCGTTTATTAATTTATCGAGCGAGGGGCTTTTAGAGGATTTGCCTAAATTATTACAGCCTGATAATACTGTAATTGAAATTGTTGAGCGTACTGAAAATATAGAGCTTGTTGTTGAGAGAGTGATAGAGTTAAAAAAAGCAGGATATGTATTTGCGTTAGATGACTACGACTCACATGAAAAATGGCAACCATTACTCAGTTTGGTTGATTATATTAAGCTTGAAGTTGAAGAGCCTGTAATAAAAACCAGCATGTTGCTGAAAAAGCTCAAACGCAATTTTCCTAATATTAAAATAGTGGTTGAGCGAATTGAAACCTATGATGAATTTAGGCAGCTTAAAGAGGCTGGATGCGATTATTTTCAAGGGTTCTTTTTTGCACATCCAGAAATGTTAAGTTACAACAGTATCGAACCTCTAAAAATGGCTGTTTTAGACTTACTGCGTTGCACATCCCGCACAGATTTAGACTTTAATGAAATTAATCAACGCATTTCTAAAGATGTCGGTTTGACTGCACGCGTCCTAAAACTAGTGAATGCTCGCTCTGCTAATAAAAATTTAGTGATAACGTCTATTCCTCAGGCGGTTGTGTATTTAGGGGAAGATTCTATTAGAAAGTTTGTACGAGTATTGGCGCTAAGCGAACTTGGCTCAGACAAGCCCAGTGAACTTACTCGTTTAGGCTTATGTCGAGCGCAGTTCATGCAAATAATTTTAGAACCAGGCGGAAAAGTCATTGCAGAACAAGGTTATTTAGTCGGCTTAATGTCGGTGCTTGATGCTATTTTAGATATGGAACTGGAAGCTATTGCTAAAGAGTTTAGTTTAGGGGCTGAGTTATCTGGTGCACTATTAAGTTTTGAAGGGATGATGGGTAATTCTTTACATTTAATAAAAGCGGTAGAGGAAGATAATTGGCAATTGGCTAAAAAGTTGTTAGAAACTATTCGCCCAGCCTCGAATATTGAGACCGTATTTAGCGCCATGTTGGATGCACGCCAGTATGCGGATGAACTATTGGCCACTATTATTGAGCAAGACTAACGTATAACGTTTGGGTATGATTGGCACATATTGATTTTACTTAGTATTACACCATGCGTTTATTTTTACCTATTACCACTATTTTAATTGCCTTAGCTTTATTAATTCCCGGGGTGACTCAGCCCGTACTGAGTATGGAAGGTAAAATTGATAAGTCTAAACTTGCTGAGGCGGGCATCGAAATGTTGGCAGATGAAGGGAATCAAAACACCCGTAATATGCTAATGATGATCTCGAGTATATTGGGGTTAGATAAACTTGAAGGCGAGATCAGCGCTTATCAAAAAACGCGCAGTATTTGGGGCACCGTTAACGAACTGGCCGATAACAAAAACTACTTAGTGGCGATACTAGTGGCGTTTTTTTCAATAGTAATCCCAACAATTAAGCTGCTGCTTCAATTGTTGTATTGTGTGCTGAAGGAGACTTCGTTTAAGCACAATCTTGGTAAGGTGATTATCGGTTTAAGTAAATGGAGTATGGTGGATGTGTTTGTTATTGCATTAATAGTGGCTTACATGGCTGGTAATGCAAACGCGAACTCAGAAGATTTACTTAATATGCATGCTGAGTTTGGTACTGGCTTTTGGTATTTTACCGGCTATTGCTTGTTCGCCATTGCGGCCAGTAGCTTCATAAAACCAGTAGTAAAAACCAGTTAATTATTGAGTTTTAAACACAGTTCCCATAAACTTTAAACGTCTATTTATTTTTAGGTTAATTCATTGCGACGTATTTACTGTATTTTACTCACGCTAACTTTGTTACTCACCTTTGTGGGTCAAGCCGTTGCGTCTGTATCTATGGTATGTGATATGCCGCATACGAACATGGCAACCCATGCATCGATGCAGCATAGTGAGATGGCTATGAGTGACGACGCTGATACAACAACCCTGTCTATGGATTGCTGTAGTGAGCAAAGCATGTTAACCCAAGATTGCAGTTGCCCGATGAGTGCTTGTAGTTCGCATTCAGCCTTGCATGTAAACTCACTATTTATAGCCTCCAAATTACCCTCTGAAAAAGTGCAACATGCTGTAATACAGCATCAAGTTAACTTTGCACGTTCTCTTTACCGTCCTCCTATGCCTGCATAATCGCAGGGTAGGTGTATTTAAAATCTAGTTATTTAGCTTTTTGTCATCTATCTGCTTATAAATTTAATCGTTTTCATTCGTTATTTTTAAATTTAAGTGGAGCAAGTGATGAATCACTTCGCAGTATTAAAATCCTTGTGTATAAGTAGCTTGTTGAGTATTAGTGTCTCTGTACACAGTGCTGAACTAGGTTTAAATGAGGCAATAAACTATGCCTTAAACCATGAGCCTTGGCTTAAAGCCAGTAAGCAAAAACAATCATCAATTGAAGCAAAAAGTATTGCCGCAGGAACCTTACCTGATCCAGTGCTTACATTAGGGTTAATGAACCTACCAACTAATGGTTTTGCTTTTGATCAAGAAAATATGACCCAATTTAAAGTGGGAATTAGCCAATCACTGAGTCGAGGCGATAGCCTAGCACTTCAACAAAAGGCTCTTTCTCAGTCAGCTGCAGCAGAGCCTTGGCTGCGCAAAGATAGACTCGCGCAAGTAAAAACCATAGTTACTGAGTCATGGTTTAATGCTTATAGAGCGCAGCGAAGCATTGCACTAATTGAGCAAGATAAAGCCTTGTTTACTCAGCTCATTGATATTACAGAATCAAGCTATGTAAGCTCGGTGGGTAAAACACGCCAACAAGATATTATTCGAGCGCAATTAGAGTTAACCCTCCTTGAAGATAAATTAATGCAACTGGAGCAACAGCTACAAGGAGCTAAAAAGCGGCTAACACAATGGTTGCCTATCGATATGCTTAGCCTGCCTGTCAGTGATGACTTTTCAGAGCTTACAGCATTAAAAAACTACACCGAGTTAGAGTATCAACAACTGATGGCCATGCTATTAAAGCACCCTGCAATTATGGCAATGGATAATGCAATAGTGGCAAAGCAAACTCAAATAAGTGTGGCTGAGCAAGGCTATAAACCTCAAATTGGCGTTAATATGGGGTACGGTTACCGCGATGATATGCCAATGGGCGGCTCGCGAGCAGACCTTTTCTCTGTGGGTATAAGCATTGATTTGCCGCTGTTTACCGATAACCGCCAAGATCAACTTGTAAATGCTGCCATTGCTGATAGCGAAGAGGCTAAAACACAAAAATTAATTGCCCTTAAAAAGCTACAAGGAATGTATTTTAAGGAAGTTAGCCAGTTAGCAAGGCTTCATCAGCGCGCCGAGCTTTATCAAACCAAGCTGCTACCGCAAATGGCCGAGCAGGCTCAAGCGACCCTGAATGCCTATACCCGCGATGATGGTAACTTCTCAGATGTAATGCAAGCGCGTATTAGTCAATTAAATGCCAAGATAGACGCACTAAATATTCATGTTGATCAAAAGATTATTATTGCAAGGTTAAATTATTATGCCAGTGCTGATGATATCAGCTTAAAAAACACACCACTGCAGGAGTCGACCTATGAATACTAATTTAAAATTATCACTGGTGGCTATATGCAGTGCGGCATTAACTGCGGGGGTTTTATTAAGCTTACCTAGTGAGCACTCTATGCCAACTGACAGTAAAGCCAGTAGCAAAAAAGAGCCGCTTTATTGGGTGGCTCCTATGGATAGTAATTATCGCCGTGACGAACCTGGTTTATCGCCCATGGGCATGGATTTAGTGCCTGTTTACGAAGAGCCAGACAGTGGCGCCAATGAAGGGCCAGGCAGTATTAAAATTTCACCCACTGTGATTAATAATTTAGGTGTGCGTACCGCGCCTGTTGCGTTTGCTGCACTTAAAAATGAAGTTAACACGGTAGGTTATGTGCAATACAACCAAGACCAGCTAATTCATATTCATCCGCGAGTAGAGGGATGGGTCGAAACCTTATACGTTAAAGCCGCGGGCGATCAGGTTAAACAAGATGAGCCACTTTATACCTTATATTCACCACAGCTAGTGAATGCACAAGAAGAATTTGTGTTAGCGTTAAAGCGCAATAATCCGGTGCTAATTCGTGCCGCTAAAGCCCGTTTAAAATCACTCAATGTGTCTGATGGCTTTATTTCACGTCTGCAAAAAGGTCAGCAAGTACTGCAAAACATAACGTTTTATGCCCGCCAAGGTGGTGTTGTTGATGAGCTTAATATTCGTGAAGGATTTTATGTTAAACCTGATACCTCAATGATGAGTATTGCTCAGCTTGATGAAGTATGGGTTGAGGCTGAGGTATTTGAGCGCCAAGCAGAACTTATTCGTGTTGGTTTGCCTGTAACCATGACACTCGATTATTTAAGTGGCCAACGCTGGCAAGGGCAAGTGGATTATATTTACCCTACCTTAGATGCTAAAAATCGTACTTTAAGAGTACGTTTGCGCTTTGATAACCAAGGCCATCAGTTAAAGCCTAATATGTTTGCTCAAGTCAGTATTCATAGTCAAGTAGCTGAAAAACAGTTAATCGTACCTAAAGAAGCTGTTATTCGCACTGGTAGCCAAAACCGTGTTGTAGTTGCACTTGGGGAAGGTCGTTTTAAATCGGTCGAGGTAACTTTAGGGCGAAGTGATGCGGCTAATACCGAAATTTTATCAGGTGTTATGGCAGGCGATGAAGTGGTTACTTCAGCACAGTTTTTAATTGATTCAGAGTCGAGTAAAAACTCTGACTTTAAACGTATGCAAGCAGTTTCGCATAACAGTATGCAAATGAGTGATGCCAACCCAAATACGGCAACTGTGAATGGAGTAATTAATAGTATTGATGCTAATAATCGTATTGTGAATATCAGCCGTGAGGCAATTGAAAAGTGGGGCCGAGGACCTGCAACAATGGACTTTATACTAGCAAAAAATGTAATGACTGAGATGCTCAAGCCTAACGATGAAGTTACTTTTACCTTTAGCATTGAGCAAGGTGAATTTGTGATTCATACAATAACGCCTGTGCATGCTACGCACAGTCAGCATCACTAGGAGTGGTTATGATTACTGCAATTATTCGCTGGTCTGTTGTTAACCGTTTTTTTGTTTTGTTACTAACCGCAATACTGATTGGTGGTGGCTTGTATGCTGTAAAAAATACGCCTGTAGATGCCTTACCCGATTTATCAGATGTACAGGTTATTGTTAAAACCTCTTATCCTGGGCAAGCGCCGCAAGTAGTGCAAGATCAGGTTACATTTCCTATAACCACGGCAATGCTATCGGTACCTGGGGCGCAAACAGTACGCGGTTTTTCGTTTTTTGGTGACTCCTACGTGTACGTTATTTTTGACGAAGACACTGATTTATACTGGGCGAGAAGTCGTGTTCAGGAATATCTAAGTCAAGTATCAGCGCGCTTACCTAGTACGGCAATTGCAGAGCTTGGCCCCGATGCCACCGGCGTTGGCTGGGTGTATTTATATGCACTCACTGATACCACCGGTAAGCATGGCATCAGCCAATTACGCAGTTTACAAGATTGGTTTTTAAAATTTGAACTGCAAACTGTACCTGGTGTGTCCGAAGTGGCATCGGTAGGCGGCATGGTTAAACAATACCAAGTAAACGTTCAGCCCGATAAGCTTCGTGCTTATGGTATTCCGCTAAGCCTTATTCAAACTGCCATTAAGCAAGGTAATCAAGAAATGGGTGCATCGGTAGTTGAGATGGCAGAAGCTGAATACATGGTAACCAGTACTGGCTACGTAAAAAGTGTTGCTGATTTAGAAGCCATTCCTTTAGGTATAAACGCTAACGGTACTGCGCTACAGTTACGTGATGTTGCTAATGTGCGTTTAGGTCCGCAAATGCGCCGCGGTGTTGCCGAGCTTAATGGCGAAGGCGAGGTGGCAGGTGGCGTAGTGGTTATGCGCTTTGGTGAAAACGCGCAAAAAACCATAGAGCTCGTTAAAGCTAAATTAGAGTCACTTAAAAAAGGGCTACCAGAGGGGGTTGAAATTGTACCTGTGTACGACCGCTCTCATTTAATAAAAGACGCAGTTGATAACCTCACTTCTAAATTGATGGAAGAGCTTATTGTAGTGGCTTTAGTGTGTGTGGTGTTTTTATTCCATGTACGCTCATCGTTGGTGGCTATTATTACCTTACCGTTAGGCATACTCACCGCTTTTATTATTATGTACTGGCAGGGTATTAACGCCAATATCATGTCATTAGGCGGGATTGCTATAGCGATTGGTGCTATGACCGATGGTGCGATTGTGATGATTGAAAATATGCACAAGCACATGGAGAAACAGCCACTAACAGATGAAAACCGTTGGCAAGTGGTGATTGATTCTGCCAGTGAAGTTGGGCCTGCGTTATTTTTGAGCTTATTAATAATTACAGTGAGTTTTATGCCGGTATTTATTTTAGAAGCTCAGGAAGGACGAATGTTTGCGCCATTAGCGTATACAAAAACCTATGCAATGGCAGCTTCTGCTGGATTAGCAATTACCTTAGTACCCGTACTGATGGGTTATTTCATTCGTGGTAAGGTGATCTCTGAAAATAAAAATCCAGTTAACCGTTTACTGGTAAATAGTTATAAGCCGCTGTTAAATCTAGTATTAAAATTTCCGAAAAGTACCTTGCTGATTGCGCTAGTTATTACTTTAATGGGCTTTTATCCGGTAAATAAAATAGGCAGTGAATTTATTCCACCTCTTGATGAGGGGGATCTAATGTATATGCCGACTACTTATCCAGGAATTTCAATAGGTAAGGCGCGCGAGCTATTGCAGCAAACCGATAAATTGATTGCCACTGTGCCCGAGGTGAAAACCGTATTTGGTAAAATTGGACGAGCGGAAACGGCAACCGATCCGGCACCGCTGACCATGATTGAAACCTTTATACAGTTTAAGCCTAAGGATCAGTGGCGCGAAGGCATGACCACTGAAAAGCTCAAACAAGAGCTGGATGCTTTAGTTAAGTTTCCTGGGCTGACGAACGCTTGGGTAATGCCAATTAAAACGCGGATAGATATGCTGGCTACAGGGATTAAAACCCCTGTGGGTATAAAAGTCGCGGGCCCTAATTTGAATGAAATTCAAAAAATAGGTCAACAAATAGAGGTGTTACTTAAAGATCTTCCCGGTACGGCGTCTGTTTACTCAGAGCGTGTAGCGGGTGGACGTTATATTAAGGTAGATATTAACCGTGAAAAAGCAGCGCGCTACAGTTTAAATATTGCTGATGTGCAACAAGTAGTCGCAACCGCAATTGGTGGCATGAACGTGACTGAAACGGTTGAGGGTCAAGAGCGCTACCCTGTAAATCTTCGTTATCCGCAAGCGTACCGTGACTCCCCTGAAGAACTGATGCTTTTACCTATTGTTACTCCAACGGGTCAACGTATCGCACTTGCTGATGTGGCGGATGTATTTATTAGTGATGGCCCTCCTGGGATAAAAAGTGAAAATGCCCGTTTAAATGGTTGGAGCTTTATTGATATTAAAGATACCGATATTGGTAGTTATGTAGTAAATGCTCAGCAGTTGCTAAACGAGCAGCTAATTTTACCTGCTGGATACTCTATAACTTGGGCAGGGCAATACGAATACATGGAGCGTGCCAAAGCCAAACTGAGTTATGTGTTACCGCTTACCTTAGCCATTATTGTAGTATTGCTTTACCTTAACTTTAGAAGTTTCACCGAGGTATTTATTATTATGGCGACTTTACCACTGGCGATGATAGGTGGCATTTGGCTAATGTACTTAGAAGGCTTTAATTTCTCTGTTGCTGTAGGAGTCGGCTTTATTGCCCTTGCTGGGGTGGCCGTAGAAATAGGCGTTATAATGTTGGTGTATTTAAATCAAGCCTATAAAGCGCAGATAGAGGCTGCTTCTAAAATTGGTAAAAGCTTGAGTATAGAGCAGCTTAAACAGGCGATACTAGAAGGTGCGGGTCTACGAGTACGTCCGGTAATGATGACAGTGGCAACCATAGTTATTGGCTTATTACCGGTGCTTTATGGTACAGGCACGGGCAGTGAAGTAATGAGCCGTATAGCGGCTCCTATGGTCGGCGGTATGTTTAGCGCCATTGTTTTAACATTGCTGGTATTGCCTGCTGTGTATTTATTGTGGCGAAAGCGCAACCTATAATATTTACACTGATTATGTAACTTGTACTGAAAATATCAGTACAAGTTAGGCAATCTTTTCTTTATCTACTGATTTTGTTGAATTTCTTATTGGCATGATTCACGCATCTATTTAATCAATAGTTTTAAAAAGTAAGGAACGCACATGCAAGTTAAAACAATTCAAGAAGTGTTCGATTGGACCGTTCAGTTTCATACACAAATGGCGGCTAATTTTTTTAGCGTAAGGGATTTACTTGGAGAGCATAACAAACAGTTAATTGATTATTGTGTTGAGTATGAAAAAAAACTTGCTGAGGATTTAATCGGATTTAAAGCAATTACTGAAATAAATACTTTAGATACATATTGTTATGAATATTTTTCAGAGCACTCAGAAATCATTAGCTTTACTGATTTAGATCGCAGTAACGAGCTAGATGAATTAGCGATTCAAGAGTATTTATCTCAGCAGCATCAAAAAGTATTAAATGCATATAGTTATTTGGCAGATAAAGCGCAGTCACCAGAGGCTCAAGAAAAGCTAGGGGAGATCTTACAGCTCGAAGAGCAAGGTCTGAAGCAGATGATGCAAAGTATTAACCGTCATGTAGATATGTAGCACTGGGTGTTATGCATAAAAAAGGCGCTATAATTAGCGCCTTTTTCGTGTTCATACTAGTAGGGCTGATTTAGCTTTGCTCTACATCCACTACTAAGTCACTTGTAATTGACTCAAGTGCATTAATAACTTCTTCTTTATTCAATCCGTTGGGCAGGCTCACGGTGGCAACAGCACTAAATATAGGCACTCCCCAGTTTGGCGCACTTTGCTGCCTAGAGTTTAAGTTTGTAATGTTCGCGCCTTTATGGCGAATAACACTTGCTAGCTCTTGCACTATACCAGGGCGATCGTTACCGGTGATCACAAAATTAAGTTGCTCAAGCTCTACAGGCTCAATTTCAGTGTTGCCCTTTTCAATGCGAACATCTAACTTAGGAAGCCCATTGAGCGCATTTTGAAATGTCTGTAAATGCTCTTCAGCCACTTCAACCTGTATAATGCCTGCAAAGTGCCCGAGTAAGTGACTCAAATTACTGCTTAACCAATTGCCATGGTTTTCTAATATAACCGATGAAATACTTTCTACTAAACCGGGGCGATCTTCCCCTAAAATAGTTATTACCAACTGCTTCATAATAGTTCTCTTTTTAAGCCCAAATGAAAAAATAAATGCATAGGCATTAAGTGATGCGATCTAATGTATTTGATTCTAAATGTATGTAAAAGCTAACCACAAAAGGATTGTTACATCTTAGGAGGTTACTTTATTATTGTTATATTAGATGCCCATTGAGTATTGTCTTGGATAAATAGTTTGTCCAATTAATAATTGATTTAGTTCATTAATAACGCAAAAATAAATATAACCACTAAAATAAATAATTCTTTAGTATTATTTTAAGTTGTAATTTTGCCTAAAACCTGCTCAAAAAGATGTAAATTTAATCTGCAAAGATGAACAGACTCTCTATAAGTAAAGAATTATTACGACTGTAACATTACTGTCACTTTGATGAAATATAATGCGCCCAACGTTAAGATATAAGGGTGTTTTGATGACTTCAAATCCGAATAAACCGACTTTTAATACGGATCGAAGCCGTCTATTTAAAGACCGGTTTGCTAAGTTTGGCATAACCGCAGGCGGTATAATGGTATTAATAGCGCTGCTATTGATCTTCTTTTACCTTCTTTATGTAGTGCAGCCCATTTTCGAGTCAGCCAAAGTTGAAAAGCGCGCTAGCTTTAATGTTGCTAATGCTGAGCAAATAGTAGGGCTTGGTGTCGAGGAGCAAACTGAGGTTGCATATTTACTTGATGATCAAGGCCAAGTTAACTTCTACAGTGTTGATAAAGCACAGTTTGGTAAAAAACTAAAAACACTTAATGCCACTTTATCCGCGCGGGTAACCAGTTTTGCAAACAGTGCTCCTTTTCAAGGGCATTATGCGTATGGTTTAGAAAATGGCACCGTAACTATTGTCGCGCCTAAGTTTTTAGTCACCTTCCCTAATAATGAGCGTAAGCTAACTCCGCGTTTAGGTTATCCTCTGGGTGAAATGGCACTCGAAGTTGATGAGCAAGGTACAGCTATTAAGCGTTTTGCCTTTAGCCATTATGAAGACAAAACAGCCGTTGTGGCACTTACTGCCGATAAACGTGTGGTATTTAGTAGCTTTGTAGCCGAAGAAAATATGTTTACCGGTGAAGTTGAATGGCAAGTGGAACGCACCGAGCTTAACGTTGATGGTCGCGTAGATGAGCTATTAATGTCGCCAGATACCACCCGCACCTTTGTTCGTTCTGCCAATCAAATTTATGTATTCGATACCCGCTATCCAAGTGAAGTTGAGCAAATTCAATTATTATCTGCCAATGAAGAAAACGCGAATATAGTGTCATCACAACTATTGGCTGGTGCAAACTCACTGATGTTGGCCAATGATAACGGTGAAATATCCCAGTGGTTTGAAATCAATACAGACTCAGGGCGTGAATTTCAAAAAATCCGTTCGTTTGAAACTACCAAACAAAGCAAGCTGAATATTTTTACTGAATTTTATCGTCGTACCTTTTTTACAACGGGTCAAAATGGTGAATTAGGGCTTTATTACACCACCAGTGAAGCAAAGTTATGGCAAGGTAAAGTCAGTGATGGTGAAATTGAACAGTTTGCTATTGCTCCGCGTTCAAATGCGGCGCTAATTTTAGCTGATAACAAGCTGACGGTTTTAGAAATTCATAACGAGCATCCAGAAGTAACGTGGTCAGCGCTTTGGCAAGAGGTGTGGTACGAAGGCTATCCTGAGCCGGGTTATATTTGGCAATCCACTTCTGCCAGTGATGATTTTGAATCGAAGTTTTCACTAGTGCCAATTTCATTTGGTACTTTAAAAGCTGCTATGTACGCAATGTTATTTGCTGTACCTATTGCTATTTCAGCCGCTATTTATACTGCTTATTTTATGTCGAGCGAATTGCGCCGTGTGGTAAAGCCAACGGTTGAAATAATGGAAGCTCTGCCTACGGTAATACTCGGCTTTTTAGCTGGCTTGTGGTTAGCGCCTTTAATTGAAGAGCACTTGCCGGCTATTGTTGGTTTACTGGTGTTACTGCCATTGGGTATTTTAGCAACCGCTTTAGGCTGGAATAAATTACCTGCGGTTATTCGCCATAAAATCCCTGAAGGCTCACATTCAATTTTATTAATACCAGTGGTGTTATTTATTGGTTGGTTGTCGTTTGCGATGAGCGAAAGTATTGAGTTATGGATGTTTGATGGCAATGTGCGTCAATACCTAACTAATGAATTAGGCATGACCTTCGATCAGCGTAATTCATTAGTAGTGGGTATCGCGATGGGCTTTGCGGTTATTCCCACTATTTTCTCAATTGCCGAAGATGCGGTATTTAGTGTGCCTAAACATTTATCAAATGGCTCGTTAGCATTAGGTGCTACGCAGTGGCAAACCCTAATTCGTGTGGTGTTATTAACCGCCAGCCCAGGTATTTTTTCTGCGGTAATGATGGGTTTAGGTCGTGCCGTAGGCGAGACTATGATTGTACTTATGGCTACCGGTAATACCCCAATTATGGATTGGAGTATTTTCCAAGGCATGCGTACCTTAGCCGCTAATATCGCCGTCGAAATGCCTGAGTCGGAAGTAGGGAGTTCGCATTACCGAATTCTATTCTTAGCCGCCTTTGTATTATTCATATTCACCTTTATTTTCAACACCGTTGCTGAGTTTGTTCGTCAGCAGCTGCGTGAAAAATACAGCTCAATGTAAGTGGAGAAACACGACATGGTAAAGCAGTGGTTTAGGTCTGGTTCTCCTTGGATTTGGATGACCGGTGGTGCTGTCAGCATCAGTTTAATTTCAGTAATTGGTTTACTCGCCATGATTGCATGGAAGGGACTAAGCTTTTTTTGGCCATCTCAAGTTATGCAGTATGAGCTTGAAGGTTCAATTGCTAAGCAAACCGTTATTGGTGAAATTTATGACCGTGAATTAGTACCTAAGTCGCGCTTAGCGGCAACGGGTATTGATGTTTCTAAATTTGAAAAAGACGAGGTTGAGCGTTTACTGATTAAAACAGGTAACCGTGAGTATGTTGATTTAGATTTTCGCTGGATACTCGAAACCGATATTAAACAAAGTTCAGCGCCCAAAGCGCTCGCGGTGTTTGAGCGTAGTAAAAACGGTAACTTTTATGGGTATGTAGAGAGCGTCATTAAAGATGGCGAAACGGTAACAGCTGATAAAGTTGAAACCTTACATGACCTTGTAGAGCGTGCGGTTGACTTAAACGACGAAGCGCTTGATTTGCAAAATGGCGACATAGGGCATATTAACTATGAGCTAGAGCGTTTACGTTTACAGGAAAAAGCCTATTTGCTTGATAATGAGCTAACCGACGAGCGTGTTGCTGAACTTGCTCAAGCGCGTGCTGATTTACGTACGAAATATGGCGAATTAGAAAAAGAGCTATTTGCACTGCGTAAACAAGCTAAACGTGACCAAGTAACCGTAAAAGATATGCGTGGTGAGGTTGTTACAATCCCGCTATATCAAGTGTTGGACGTATGGTTTCCAAACGACATGGGCTTTTTTGCTAAACTAGGTCATTACTTTGTGCAGTTAGGTAAGTTTGTTTCAGATGACCCACGTGAAGCCAATACCGAAGGTGGCGTATTTCCTGCTATTTTTGGTACGGTATTTATGGTGATGTTAATGGCTGTGATTGTAACGCCATTTGGCGTGGTTGCTGCTATTTACTTACATGAGTATGCGGCTAAAAACGCAATTACTAAAATGATCCGTATTGCGGTTATTAATTTGGCGGGTGTTCCGTCTATTGTATACGGCGTATTTGGCTTAGGTTTCTTTGTTTATATGGTTGGTGGTAGTGTTGACCAATTATTTTATCCTGAGTCATCGCCTACCCCTGTATTTGGTACTCCTGGCGTGATGTGGTCGGCACTTACCTTGGCTATATTAACGTTGCCTGTGGTAATAGTGTCAACCGAAGAAGGTTTATCTCGTATTCCTAGTACAGTACGCGATGGTTCATTAGCACTGGGTGCGACTAAGGTAGAAACGCTATGGCGAATCATTATTCCTATGGCCAGCCCTGCAATTATGACGGGATTAATTTTAGCGGTTGCTCGTGCTGCGGGTGAAGTTGCACCGCTTATGCTGGTGGGTGTGGTAAAAATGGCGCCAACGTTACCGCTTGATGGTAACTTCCCATATATACATTTAGACAGAAAGTTCATGCACTTAGGTTTTCATATTTACGATGTTGGCTTTCAAAGTCCGAACGTTGAAGCGGCGCGTCCGCTGGTATATGCAACGGCCTTTTTGTTAGTGTCGGTTATTATTACCCTTAACATCACAGCCATTGGTATACGTAACCATTTACGTGAAAAATTCAGATCGCTTGAGCATTAATTTAGTATAGGTAACAAACATGATTACAGTCGCTCCAAAAGTAAACCAAGCAAAGCCAAGCTTGAAGTTAGATTTAAATAATTTAACAGACGAACAAAAAGCGCTAGAAATTAAAGATCTCGACCTTTACTACGGTGATAAACAAGCACTGAGTAAAGTAAATATGAATATTCCTAAAGGCCAAGTAACAGCATTTATCGGCCCGTCAGGTTGTGGTAAATCAACCTTATTACGTTGTATTAACCGCATGAACGACTTGGTTGATATTTGTCGTATTGAAGGCGAAATCATGCTGCATGGACAGAATATTTACGATAAAAGCGTTGATGTTGCAGCCCTTCGTCGTAATGTCGGCATGGTGTTTCAGCGTCCAAACCCATTTCCAAAATCAATTTATGAGAATGTGGTTTACGGCCTTCGCCTGCAAGGCATTAAAGAAAAGCGTAAGCTAGATGAAGTGGTAGAGCAATCGCTACGTGGTGCGGCTCTTTGGGATGAAGTAAAAGACCGACTGCACGATAGCGCATTTGGTTTATCGGGTGGTCAGCAGCAACGTTTAGTTATAGCCCGCTCTATTGCGATAGAGCCTGAGGTATTACTACTTGATGAACCAACATCAGCACTCGACCCGATTTCAACCTTAGTAATCGAAGAGCTAATTAATGATTTAAAGAATAAGTTTACCGTGGTTATTGTTACTCACAACATGCAACAAGCGGCTCGTGTTTCTGATCAAACAGCGTTTATGTATATGGGTGAGCTGATTGAGTATTCAGATACTAATACTTTATTTACGACGCCTACGAAGAAAAAAACAGAAGATTATATTACTGGTCGTTACGGCTAGTCGGGTTAAAACGCGAAAGCAATGAATTATTAAAGAAGGTCATTATGGAACACAACATTAATAAACATATTTCTGGTCGTTTTAATCAAGAGCTAGAAGATGTTCGTAACCATGTACTAAGTATGGGTGGATTAGTTGAGCAACAACTTAATAGTGCGCTTGATGCCGTAAGCCAAAACGATGCGGTATTAGCACAAAAAGTACGTGAAAACGACTATAAAGTTAATGCAATGGAAGTCAGTATTGATGAAGATTGCACCCGTATTATTGCAAAGCGCCAACCTGCAGCCAGTGATTTGCGTTTAGTAATTGCAATAGCAAAAACCATTGCTGATTTAGAAAGAATTGGCGATGAAGCTAAGCGAATTGCTAAAGTTGCACTAGACTCATTTACTAAGGATCAACAAGATTTATTAGTAAACATTGAAAATATGGGTCGCCAAGTATCTAAAATGTTGCATGACGTTTTAGATGCATTTGCACGTATGGATGTGCAACGCGCATTTGAAGTGCATAAAGAGGATGCTAAAGTAGATAGAGAGTATGAAGCAATTACTCGTCAAATAATGACCTACATGATGGAAGATCCGCGCTCAATTCCAAAAATTATGGATTTAGTATGGTCTGTTCGCTCATTAGAGCGTATCGGCGATCGTTGTCAAAACATCGCTGAATATGTCATTTATTTTGTAAACGGCAAAGATATTCGTCATACATCTCAAGAAGATATTGAAAAATCACTGTAGTGATACGAATAACCAAAAAATATCAAAGGCAGTAATACACTGCCTTTTTTATTTTTTGTAAATAATTGAATGAGAAAAAGCGTTCACAATCTAGCTTAATGCTGTAAAATTCAGGCTGAACAGCATATTGAATTGATTAAAGGGTCAGTTATGCCAACAAATTTTTTAGGTGTTTTTGCTAAATCCCCTATAAAACCAATAGAAGAACACATCAGGAAGGCTCATCAAGCTAGCGAAAGTTTGATACCTTTTTTTAATCATGTTTTTAAAGAAGAGTGGCAACAAGCAGAAGAGCTACGTTTAACCATTCGTAATTTAGAACGTGAAGCTGATGAAATGAAAAGAACTATACGTTTACAACTACCTGGCGGGCTATTTATGCCAGTAGAGCGTACAGATCTGCTCGAATTAGTAACCCAACAAGACAAAATTGCTAACAAAGCAAAAGATATTGCTGGGCGTGTAATTGGTCGTGAAATGATCATACCAAAAGAGATCCAAGAAGACTTTTTGGCATATGTCACTCGTTGTGTCGATGCAACTAAACAAGCATCTAAAGCGATCAATGAATTAGAAGAATTGTTAGAAACGGGCTTTAAAGGCAGGGAAGTAACTCTGGTTGAAAAAATGCTCGTAGAATTGGATGCCATAGAACAAGACACGGATGAAATGCAAATTAGAATACGCCGCCAGCTACGTAAAGTAGAAAGTGAGCTAAATCCAGTTGATGTGATGTTTTTATACAAAATCATTGAATGGGTCGGTGAGCTTGCAGATATTGCAGAGCGCGTAGGATCACGTCTTGAGCTGATGTTAGCTCGTTAATTTAAAATCAGTTCAAACACGAAAGATTAAGGTTACACAATGGATATCATTGCATCTTACGGCACGGTATTAATTTTAATTGCCGCAGCAGTCGGCTTTTTTATGGCTTATGGTATTGGCGCAAACGACGTTGCCAACGCGATGGGTACATCAGTAGGTTCAAAAGCACTTACTATTAAACAAGCGATTTTTATCGCGATGATTTTTGAATTCGCAGGTGCTTATTTAGCCGGTGGTGAAGTAACATCAACAATTCGTAAAGGAATTATTGATGCTGCCCCATTTGCCGACATTCCTGAACTGATGGTTCTAGGTATGATCGCCTCTTTATTTGCCGCGGGCAGTTGGTTATTAATGGCCTCGTTTTTAGGCTGGCCGGTATCAACTACTCATTCAATCATTGGCGCGATCATTGGTTTTGCTCTTGTTGCTGTGGGCACCGAGGCTATTCAATGGGGTAAAGTTGCTGGTATTGTAGGTAGCTGGATTGTAACGCCGGCGATATCAGGTTTCATAGCTTACTTAATATTTATGAGTGCGCAAAAGCTGATTTTTGATACCGACGCTCCACTTAAAAATGCAAAGCGCTTTGTCCCAATATACATGGGTTTAGCTGGCTTTATTATGGCACTAGTGACCATTAAGAAAGGCTTAAAGCACATTGGTATTAATTTAGGTACTGTTGAAGGTTTTGCTATTTCTATTGGTATAGCGGTACTGGTTGCTGTTATCGGTAAAATTGCTATTTCTCGTTTAAATATCGATCCTAAAGCGGATAGAGAAATGCAGTTTAACAATGTAGAAAAAGTATTTGCGGTACTTATGGTACTAACCGCTTGTTGTATGGCATTTGCCCATGGTTCTAACGACGTTGCTAATGCAATTGGACCTCTAGCAGCAGTTGTAAACATTGTTGAAAACAACGGTGAAATTGCTAAGAAAGCGGCTATTGCTTGGTGGATATTACCACTAGGTGGTTTTGGTATTGTTGCCGGTCTTGCTATTTTAGGCAAAAAAGTAATTAAAACCATTGGTGAAGGTATTACTCATTTAACACCAAGCCGTGGTTTTGCTGCTGAATTAGCCGCTGCCTCTACCGTTGTTATAGCATCGGGCACAGGCTTACCTATCTCAACCACACAAACCCTAGTAGGCGCTGTGTTGGGTGTAGGTATGGCACGTGGTATTGCCGCACTAAATATGGGTGTAATAAGAAATATTGTAGTTTCTTGGGTAATTACATTGCCAGTTGGTGCTGCCCTTGCTATTGTTATTTTCTACGTACTAAGAACCGCTTTTGGGGTTTAATAAAAAGTACTTAAAAGACTTTTAGCTTGAAAAGATCTCAATGCCCTTGGTGTTGGGGTCTTTTTATTTGTGGAAAGAAAAATGACCAATCTCCCTAGTATTAAACAGCTGCAGTATTTATTAGCTGTACATCAACATCAACATTTTGGCCGAGCAGCAAGTGCCTGCTTTATTGGTCAGTCAACGCTCAGTACTGCGATTCAAAACCTAGAGGAGACTTTAGGATGTCAGCTTATAGAGCGAGAAAATCGCAGCCTAATGTTTACCACTATTGGTGAAGAGGTGGTTGAGCGTTCAAGAAAAATAATCAACGATACTATTAGTTTAAAAGAGTTAACTAAAAGCTTTTTAACACCGCTTAGTGGCACATTAACGGTAGGTGTTATTCCTACTATTGCAAGCTTTATTGCAGCGCCTTTGTATCACTTTTGTCAGCAAGTATTTGTAGATTTAGAGTTGGTATTAATTGAAGACACCAGCGATAAGTTGCTTGATAAGTTAGAGCATGGGCAAATTGATTTAGCATTATTAGCGCTGCCTTACGAAACTGATAAATTTCATACACAAGTATTAGCACAAGATCACTTTAGTTTAGTGCACCATAAAGATTACACGCCAGCCAAAGGCATTGAAGACTTTAATTTATTACCAGAAGCCAGTGTATTTTTACTTGAGCGAGAGCATTGTATGACAGGGCATGCGCTCAGTGCGTGCCATTTAAATCGCTCTAGCTGTATAAATCCCTTTGAGGCGGCTAGCTTACATACTTTATTGAGTATGGTTGAGTATAAACTTGGCGTGACGTTTTTGCCGCAAATGGCGATTAATGCAGGTATTTTAGAAAACAAAAACATGCTAGCTACGCCATCGCAAGGTGATGCCTATCGCGATATTGGTGTATTGTGGCGTAAAACAACAGGGCGCATTCGTGACTTTAAATTGTTTAGCCAACAATTAGAGGTCTTTTTGAAAAAGCAGTGTAGTGTTGATTTTAAATAGGTAAAAAAAGCGTATTTTAATTAATACGCTAAATAACACGGGGAATTATAGAGGCTGCTTATGCTGGCTGTGGTAGCTCTCTAGCGGCGGTAAAAATAGTAAGTAAACCCATACAACAACATTAAAGTACGGGACCAGCCCAAGCACTGTGAAGGTTTTTACAGGGTAGCCTTTAATCTGGGCATACTTGTAACATTGAAGCGCAATAGCAAAGTGTATAAACAATAATAACGTGATTAGTTGCGTCATAAACGTCCTCCTCATGCCCCTATGTCCACCTTTAACAGTATAGACATCTAGACGATAAGAAATAAAGATGTCATGTAAAATCAAGGTAATCACTTAATTTTCATGACATTGTGCTGCCGATAAGCAAAGTATAGGTTAGATGGGCAAATTTGAAAGTAATAAATTGCTTAAATTTGTTTATTAATGTTTATAGTGACGTGAGGGTGTCTTGATAAAAAATAGGGTTGTTTTTAATTTTTTCTAACTCAATCAGTACCTTGTCAATTGGTACAGGGCGAGCAATAAAGTAGCCTTGCCCATAGTCGATACCAATTTCTTTAAGTGCAAAAAACACTTCTGCAGTTTCTACATATTCAGCAACAGAGCGCTTATTTAGTGAGCGACTGATGTCATTTATGGCCTTTACTAGCGCTAAATCAATGGAGTCATTAAGCATATCGCGTACAAAGGAGCCGTCAATTTTTACGTGTTGAGCTGGTAATTGTTTAAGGTAATTAAAGGTACTAAATCCTGTGCCAAAGTCATCAATTGAAAAGTGGCAACCTAAATTATTTAGTCGTTCAATCATTTTTCGTGTCGCCGCTAAATTATTAATACTGGCCGATTCGGTTATTTCAAAAATAATTTTCGCAGGAGACACTTGATACTTCTCAAGGGTCGATTCTATTAATGGCAGTAAACGTTCATCTAAAAATGATTGTGCCGATAAGTTTATTGCAATCTGAAGAAGCTCTGGATGTGCAGCAACACTCGCAATGCTGTTACGAATAACACATTGGTCCATTAAAAAGGTATCGT
Source organism: Pseudoalteromonas sp. 11L1 (assembly GCF_055397545.1). The sequence goes on from NZ_AP041141.1 coordinate 1,152,394, forward strand.
TGAGCATTTCCAATGAGGGAATAAATTGATTAGGGTAAATAAGTTCGTCGTCTAGCTTTAACCTTAGCAGTACTTCAAAGTAGGCAACCTGATTTGTTTTAAAATCCCAAATGGGTTGATAATGAAGCTCTATACTGTCTTGTTGGAGTGCTTGACGTACCCCATGGCCCCACTCTAAACCCGTTTGCAGCGCATTGTTCTCACCATCTTGTTTTGAATAACAGTGTACTAAGTTACGGCCTAAATTTTTAGCAATATATAACGCAATATCTGACTGCTTTAAGCATTCATTTGGATCGCAGTTATCAGCGGTAATTTGGGTTAAACCAATCGAGCAACTAATTGAATAGATTTGCTCTTCAGATTTAAATTGGTTGCCTTCAATGGCACTACAAATCCCTTCTGCAATTAAATGTGCATCCAATAAATTGGTATTTTTAAGTATCACCGCAAACTCATCGCCACCGACACGGCAGATTAGATGCTCATTACTAATATTGGCAATAAATAGCTGCGCTACTTCTTTTAAAACAATGTCACCTTGTTGGTGGCCTTTACTGTCATTTATTATTTTAAAGTGGTCAAGGTCAATATAAATAAGCGCATGTTCAATATTTGTATGGGTGTTTTCGCTCTGGCAAATATAGTTAAGCTGTTGGTCAAAATAATAACGGTTGTGTAGTCCTGTTAAGGTGTCATGCAGGGCTAAATGGCGCAATTGCAACTCTGCTTGTTTGCGCTCATGAATGTTATCGAGTGTGGCGGTGATAGTGGCGTTGTTGCTGCTATTTTTTATTAACTGAAGCCGACATTCTACCCACACTGAGTTACCATTTTTTTGGCTCAGCTTAACTTCTATTTTTTGTTTGTTCGCACCACCTTGTAAAATATCATCAATGGTTGATTGTAATGACTGTTTATGTTCAGTGGTACAAAATGCAGTGAGTGGTTGTTGTAAGGTCGACTTAACTCCAAAGCCGCTCAGAGATTCCCACGCAGGGTTTATAAAGCGAATATTCCCTTGTTGGTCTAGTTCAAGTACAACCGTGTTTAAGTGCAATAAAATACGCTGATGTGCTGAAAACAGGTCGCGATATTTAACTTCACTAATACTTAGCTGCTGTACCTTATTAGCAAACTCAGCATAGCTCACCATAAAATCTTCTCGACGAGCAGCATGATCACAGACTTTATTTAAAAATGAGGGATCGTAAGGAGCACGAATAAAATCGGTAACGCCAGAAAGTAATAATTGCTCAGCGTAATCGGCATCGTTTTTATCAATAATAGTAACAATGGCTTGTTGAGGGTTATGCTGCAGAATCTTTTCAACTAATTGATTTGAACTCTCAGCTTGTGCTGCAGTGGCATCGAGTAGCACGATAGCAAACGGCTGCTGATTATAGGCACTGAGCGCGGCTTTTTCGTTAGTAACATGAGTAATTGCAAAGTTAAGCTTTAATTGTTCACTCATGTCGTTTGCTCTGCTGGTAAAGGGTTCTAATAACAACAGGTTTAAGCGACTGCTTTTTTCTAAATGACTCGACAGCACATTTGCTAGTATTTGCGGCAATATATCTTGGCGTTCAAAAGGCAGTACTGCATCTATGCCATAGCTACGTGCGGTAGTTTCGGCGATACGCTCACAATAAATGGGCGGAATAAGTAAAATAGGCGTATTTTTCGGCGTGTTAAGTAAACCAGAGCGGATCATACGTGAAAACCGCCAGCCATCAATTTTACCTACATCTAATCCGGTTATGATTATATTTACACTTTGGTTTTTTAATATTTTTAACGCATCTTGGCTGTCTGAGGCTTCAATAAACTCAAACACACTAAGCCTCTCCAGCGTGGCACGTATAGTCTGGCGCTCATCATTACTTGCATTTAATATTAGCAATTTAAGCTGTTTCGCCACTTAGGTACCACTCCGAGAAATGCAGATCGTAAAACTATAAGAGTAATGATATTTAGTGCTAAGAACAAGCGTATTTATTATAGAGCGGCCTTAAATCTAACGATCAATCTTAAATCTATTTGTAGTAATAATTGACTTAATTTAATAAATAAGTTTATTGAGCAATACCATTATAGTGTAATTTAGCACGTACCTTGTGGTTGTTTAAGTATAGATATACACTTGGCGCGATTTTAAATGATGTGGAATTCTAACAATGCGCGTAGCTGATTTTAGCTTTGACTTACCTGATGAATTAATTGCTCGTTTTCCAAAAGCAGACAGAACTAGTAGCCGTTTATTAAGCTTAGACGGGCCGAGCGGTACTGTTGAGCATAAAATATTTAGTGACATTCTCGAACTTGTTAACGAAAACGACTTATTGGTTTTTAACAACACCAAAGTAATACCTGCGCGTATGTTTGGTCAAAAAGAATCAGGAGGTAAGGTTGAGGTGCTGGTAGAGCGTGTATTAGACGAACACCGGGTTCTTGCGCACATTCGTGCTAGTAAATCGCCAAAACCGGGCAATGTACTCATTTTAGAGGGCAAAGCAAAAGCCATTATGGTGGCACGCCACGATACGTTATTTGAGCTTGAGTTTGACCGCAGTGAAAATGTGCTCGACATTTTAAATGATGTTGGCCATATGCCGCTTCCTCCTTACATTGATCGCCCAGATAATGAAGCGGACCGAGAGCGATACCAAACAGTATATGGTGAAAAGCCAGGCGCCGTAGCTGCACCAACCGCAGGCCTTCATTTTGACGATAAACTCATGGCTGCGCTTAAAGACAAAGGCGTACAAATGGCGTTTGTTACCTTGCATGTTGGTGCAGGTACATTCCAGCCAGTTAGGGTTGAAAGTGTTGATGAGCACATCATGCACTCTGAATATATTGAAGTACCGCAAGATGTGGTGGATGCGGTTGCAAACACTAAAGCTAAAGGCGGGCGTGTGATTGCGGTAGGTACAACTTCAGTTCGCTCACTAGAGTCGGCAGCAAAAATACATGGCGGCAAGTTAGATACTTACTTTGGTGATACCGATATTTTTATTTTCCCAGGTTATCAATTTAACGTTGTTGATGCCATGGTCACCAACTTCCATTTACCTGAATCAACCCTAATTATGCTGGTCAGTGCCTTTGCAGGGCAAGACAATATTATGGGTGCTTACAATACTGCGATTGAACAACAGTATCGCTTTTTTAGCTATGGCGATGCGATGTTTTTGACCCGTAAATAATTTACAGCGTTATCGGTTTTTATTTTACTCCTAAGCACAGTGAATTTATCACTGCTAATAGTAATAGGGTGGTAAAAAGGGTAGAATCGAGCGGTTAAATTATAGCTTGTTGGACTGTTTTTCCGACACAGAGGATATTATGAAATTTGAATTAGACTGCACCGATGGCAAAGCACGCCGCGGTCGCTTGATTTTTGACCGAGGTGTAATAGAAACACCAGCGTTTATGCCTGTAGGCACTTATGGCACGGTTAAAGGCATGACACCTGATGAAGTTAAAGCAACTGGTGCACAAATCTGTTTAGGCAATACATTTCACTTAATGTTGCGTCCAGGTACTGAAATCATCAAACAGCATGGTGATTTACACGATTTTATGAACTGGGACTTCCCAATTCTTACTGACTCAGGCGGTTTCCAAGTATTTAGCCTTGGCGCAATGCGTAAAATCACTGAAGAAGGCGTAATGTTCCAATCGCCAGTTAATGGTGATCAAATTATGATGTCGCCAGAGAAGTCAATGGAAGTGCAGCGTGATCTTGGCTCAGATATCGTGATGATATTTGACGAATGTACGCCATATCCTGCCACTGAAAAAGAAGCCAAAGACTCTATGGAGCTTTCTCTTCGTTGGGCTAAGCGCTCAAAAGAAGGGCATGGCGACAACCCGTCAGCATTGTTTGGTATTATTCAAGGCGGTATGTATCCTGAGCTTCGTGCACAATCACAAGCGGGCCTTGAAGAGATTGGTTTTGATGGCTATGCGCTTGGTGGTTTATCGGTTGGTGAACCTAAAAATGAAATGATCAATATTCTTGATCATTGTGCTTATAAAATGCCAGAAAACAAACCACGTTATTTAATGGGTGTAGGCAAGCCAGAAGACTTAGTTGAGTCGGTTCGTCGTGGTATTGATATGTTTGACTGTGTAATGCCAACGCGTAATGCACGTAATGGTCACTTATTTATTACAACGGGTACCATTAAAATCCGTAACGCAGTGCATAAAACAGATACTGGTCCACTTGATCCAGAGTGTGATTGCCATACCTGTAAAAATTATTCGCGTGCCTACTTGCATCATTTAGACAAATGTAACGAAATTTTGGGTGCACGACTAAACACTATCCATAACTTACGATACTATCAACGTGTTATGGAAGGTTTGCGTAATGCTATTAGCGAAGGTCAACTAGAGACATTTGTCCACGATTTTTACGCTCGCCGAGGCCAAGAAGTGCCAGAGCTAGCTGATACAACAAATTAAAATTTAAAAATTAAAGAGGAAGTATTATGAGTTTATTTATTTCAAACGCGCATGCAAGCGCTGGTGCACCTGCAGCAGGCGGTGGTATGGAAATGCTAATTATGTTAGCGATTTTTGGTTTGGTTTTTTACTTTTTAATTTACCGCCCGCAAGCAAAGCGCGTAAAAGAGCATAAAAGCTTAATGAGCGCGATGGCAAAAGGCGATGAAGTGCTAACCCAAGGTGGTTTAGTGGGTAAAATCGTAAAAATTGCTGAAGATAAAGACTTCATCGTGATCTCATTAAATGAGCAAGCAGAAGTAACAGTACAAAAATCAGCAGTATCTGCTGTATTGCCTAAAGGCACAATGAAGTCGCTATAAAAATAATAAGGACGACCCCGTGTTAAACAAGTTTCCAATTTGGAAGTATTTACTTGTTTTAGCTGTGTTAGCCATTGGCCTTTTATATGCATCACCAAACCTGTATGGCCGCGATCCGGCCATACAGGTTTCTGGCGCTAAAGGCACCGATGTTGACCTCAGTGTTGTAGACAAAGTAAACGCAATCCTCAAAAAAGATAACGTAAGCGCTAAATCGACAAAGCTTGAAGATGGGCAAATTCTTGTTCGTTTTAAAAATGTTGAAGACCAACTAAAAGCGCAAGACTTACTGCGTAACTCGCTTAGCAGCGATTATATTTCAGCGATTAATATGGCTCCTGCACAACCGGCTTGGTTAAAGTCGTTGGGCGGTAATCCTATGAAGTTAGGCCTAGATTTAAGTGGTGGTGTGCATTTCACCATGGAAATCGATATGGTCACTGCGGTGGATAATCAGTTAGAGCAGATGGAGCAAGATTTCCGTAGCGACCTGCGTGAAGAAAAACTACGTTATCGTAGTGTGCGCCGCGTAGCTGGTTCTGAGCGCATGCGTGTAGAAATGCGTAACGAAGAAGATAAAGACGCTGCAGAGCGCTTTTTAGAAAGCCGTTATCCATTAAACGTTTACATTGATGATAGCAGTAACGATAACGCATTCTTTGCCACTATGAGTGAGCTAAAGCTAAAAGAAATTCGTGACTATGCTATCAAGCAAAACGAAACTATTATTCGTAACCGTATCAACCAAATTGGGGTTGCAGAGCCAAACGTACAGCGTCAAGGTGCTGAACGTATTATTGTGCAATTACCAGGGATTCAAGATACCGCTCGCGCTAAAGAAATTTTAGGTGCTACGGCAACGCTTGAGTTTCGTGAAGTTGACGAAAATGCTGACATAAGCGCCGCTGCTCAAGGTCGTATCCCACCGGGTACTGAAATGATCATGAGCCGTGATGGTTATCCTGTGGTACTAAAAAAACGCATTATTCTTGAAGGCAGCCATATTACTGGTGCGCAGTCAGGTGCAGATGAGTACCAGCGTCCACAAGTAAGCATTAAACTCGATAGTAAAGGTGGGGCAAAAATGAATGCCTTTACCAAGCGTGCTATCGGTAAACGTATGGCTACCGTGTTTATTGAATACAAGCCATCAGGTAAAAAAGACAGTGACGGTAAAGCACTTCCGCCAATTAAAGTGGAAGAGGTTATTAACGTAGCAACCATTCAAGCGCGTCTTGACCGTTCATTCCGCATTACCGGTATTGATAACCCAGCTGAAGCGCATAATTTAAGCTTACTTCTACGTGCGGGTGCACTGGTTGCGCCTATTCAAATTGTAGAAGAACGTACGGTTGGGCCAAGCCTAGGTCAAGAAAACATTGAAGCAGGTATGACCGCTGTAGCCTTAGGTTTTGCGTTTGTACTGGCCTTTATGCTTATTTACTACAAAGGTTTTGGTCTTGTTGCGAATATCGCACTGGCTGCCAACTTAGTACTTATTATTGGTGTAATGTCGTTAATTCCAGGTGCAACGCTTACTCTACCGGGTATCGCAGGTATTGTATTAACCGTTGGTATGGCTGTTGATGCGAACGTACTTATATTTGAGCGTATTCGTGAAGAGCTAGCCGATGGCCGCAGCCCTCAACAAGCGGTTCATTTTGGTTACGATAGCGCCTTTAGTACTATTTTTGATGCCAATATCACCACATTAATTGCGGCGATTATCTTGTTTGCTGTTGGTACCGGTCCTGTTGCAGGCTTTGCGGTAACCCTAGCAATTGGTATTTTAACCTCTATGTTTACAGCAATTGTAGGTACCCGTGCGGTGATCAACCTATTTATTGGTGGTAAACGTGTTGATAAACTTTCAATTTAAGGAGCAGACATGCAAATTTTAAGATTGGGCGGAAAAACCCTTCGTTTCATGTCTCTTCGAAAAGTGGCAATGTGCTTTTCTACGTTATTAATCATAGCGTCGCTGGCGTCACTTTTTGTTAAAGGCTTAAATTTCGGTTTAGATTTTACCGGCGGTACAGCAGTTGAGGTGGGTTTTTCGCAACCTGCCGATCTGAAAAAAGTACGTAATGTACTGGCTGAAAACGACTTTGCTGATGCATCGGTACAGCTTTTTGGCTCAAGCCAAGAAATACTGGTCCGTTTAGCCCCTCGCGGTGATGATGTAAAAGCAGAAGTAATTGGTAACCAAGTAATTGCTGCCCTTAAACAAGCTGATGATAGCGTAGTAATGCGCCGCATTGAGTTTGTAGGCCCAAGCGTAGGTGAAGACTTAAAAGAGCAGGGTGGCCTTGCCATGTTAACTGCACTTATTTGTATCTTAATTTATGTGGCGTTTCGCTTTGAATGGCGTTTTGCTGTGGGCGCAGTTGGCGCGCTTTTACACGATGTAATCATTACGATTGGTTTATTCTCGGTGCTTGGTTTAGAGTTTGACTTAACTATTTTGGCAGCAATACTTGCCGTGATAGGTTACTCACTAAACGATACCATTGTTGTATCAGACCGTATTCGTGAAAACTTCCGCAAAGTGCGCATTGACGACACGATTGAAATTATTGATATCTCGCTTACGCAAACACTTAACCGTACCTTAGTAACCTCAATCACTACTATTTTAGTACTGATTGCGTTATTTGTATGGGGCGGTCAAACCATTCATGGCTTTGCTACTGCACTACTATTTGGTGTGTTTATTGGTACTTACTCTTCAGTTTACGTTGCCAGCTCGGTGGCTATTGCCATGGGCGTAAGTAAAGAAGATTTAATACCAGAAGTGATTGAAAAAGAAGGCGCTGATTTAGATCCAATGCCTTAATTGAGATTAAACTATTTTTAAAACAAAACCGCTCCTAGTGAGCGGTTTTTTATTGCCTCCTAGATAAGTCACATAATAGTCATACTCAGTTGGTATTTTATTGCTCTTATTAAATTTTTATTTGAGCTAGTAGTGACTGAGCAACGACAAGTCTTAGAATCAATTTTACAACAAGGAGCAATAACAACCTTGTTCCAACCTATTTTCGATATAGCTAAGCAATCTATTATTGGGTATGAAGCGCTTAGCCGTGGCCCTAAAAATGGTCCATTAGCCATGCCAAATAAGCTATTCGAAGCGGCTCATAAATACCAATTGATTTCAGAGCTTGAGCTTTTATGCCGTTCTCGCGCCATTGAAAATTTTGTAAAACTCAGTCTGCAAGGGAAGTTATTTTTAAATGTCAGCCCAAAAATTCTACTCGATCCGAGCCACCCTAAAGGCGAAACCTTACATTTAATTGAACAGTTTGGTCTTGCTGCCAATCGAGTGGTGATTGAAGTAACTGAACAAGAAAAAGTAGATGATGGCTTTTTACTGTTAAAAACCATCGCTCATTATCGAGAGCTAGGCTTTACTATTGCTATTGACGATCTCGGTGCAGGTTATTCAGGACTAAAGCAATGGTCGCAGTTATGCCCAGATATTGTAAAAATTGATCGTTACTTTATTGATCATTGCGATCAAAGCGAAGTTAAAAAAGAATTTCTAAAATCAATTATGGTGTTAGCACGGGCAACAAATACAGCGGTGATTGCAGAGGGAATCGAACGTTCCGAAGAGCTAGATTTAGTTAAAAGTATAGGCATAAGTCATGTTCAGGGGTTCTTGTTAGAAAGACCGAGTCAACAGCCAAGTTATGACTACAACTGTAAACAGTTACAATCGCTCACTTCGACCCAAGCCGCCTCAAAGTTTGAACAATCAATGGCAATAGGTGTGCTTGCTGTTGCTCAGCCTGCTATTAGCAGTCATACGCGTTGTAAAGAAGCTCATGCACTTTTTGAGCAAGACAAAAGCATAATCAGCTTACCGGTATTAAATAGCAGTCAGCAGCCAATAGGGCTGTTACACAAAGATCAGCTAACAGAAGTGTTTGCCGCGCCTTATGGGCATGCACTTTATGATAAATGTGAAGTCACTGAGTTAATGGATAAACAACCTTTGGTGGTTGATGAAAATCAAATGCTTGATATTGTCTCCCAGCAAATAACAGAGCAAGACTTTGATATTCGTCGCCATATTGTTATCACCTGCAACAATAAATATTTAGGCTTGGCACCGCTCAGAGACATACTAAAGCACATTACAGCAGAAAAAATCCGCCACGCTCAACATGCTAACCCTTTGACCATGTTACCGGGTAATGTGGCAATTAGTGAGGTAATAGAGCAGCGTCTGCAACATAAACAGCCATTTTCACTAGCCTACATCGATTTAAATCACTTTAAACAATTTAACGATTTGTATGGCTATGCCAGTGGGGATAGCGTAATAAAACTTCTGGCCGATGTTACTGTAAAAGCGTGTGCGCACAGCGCTAATTTTGTCGGGCATATTGGCGGCGATGACTTTATGGTGGTGTTTGAAAAAAAAGATGCGGTGGAGATTTGTAATACTATTATCTCGCAATTTGAACTACAGTCACGCGTGTTTTTTACGCCAGAGCATATTGCTGGAAAAGGGTATTGGGCAACTAATCGAGAGGGCGAAAAGCAGTTTGTACCTTTACTTACATTATCGATAGGTTTAGTTGAGCCTGATCTGCAGCAGTGTAAAAATAGTCATCAAGTAGCGGCATTAGCGACAGATGCTAAAAAAGAAGCAAAACGTTATCGTCACAGCTACTTATTTATATGTAATCGAAGAAGGCCTGCTCCCGCTATTGTACGTTTATCCAATAGTAAAAAAAGTGGCTAACAAAAAGCAAAAAAGGAGCCTAGGCTCCTTTTTTTAGTGCGTAATTACGATTAACGTAATAACGACTCAGATAATACTGGGCGCATTTCGCGAACAATCGCCTGTGTTAGCTTAGGTGCACCACAGATTACGTTACCGCTCACGTTGTAGTTATTACCGCCAGCAAAATCAACAATCATGCCGCCAGCTTCTTTAACTAATAGCTCGCCTGCTGCTGTATCCCAAGGTTTTAAACCAATTTCAAAGAAGCCATCAACACGACCCGCTGCAACATACGCCATATCTAGCGAAGCAGAGCCTGCACGACGAATATCAGCCGTGTGAACAAATAACGCTTTAAACGCTTCAGAGTATGCATCTAAGTGATGCTTTTGTTTGAAAGGAAAGCCTGTAGCAAGAACAGAACCAGCAAGTTCAACAGTTTTAGATACACGTAAACGTTTGCTGTTTAACTGTGCGCCTTGACCGCGAGAAGCAGTGAAAAGCTCGCCACGAATTGGATCGTAAATTACGGCTTGGTCTAAACGACCTTTAACTTTAAGTGCAATAGATACTGCGAAATGAGGGATACCCTTGATGAAGTTAGTTGTGCCATCAAGTGGGTCAACAATCCATTGGTAATCAGCATCCTTACCTTTGTGTTCGCCTAACTCTTCACCAACTATGCAGTGATCAGGGTAAGAACGTAAAATAGTGTCACGAATTACGGCTTCGGCTTCTTTATCAATGTTAGTAACTAAATCATTGGTGCCTTTTTGTTGCACTTCAACTTTTGATAAGTCTTCACTTGCACGAAGAATAAGTTTGCCTGCGTTACGCGCAGCGCGAACCGCAATGTTTAACATTGGATGCATGGTATTACCTTTGGGTTGTAAAAGAACGTTTATATATTTAAGCCGGCGTATTTTAGCGGTTTTTGCCATAAAGTAAACCATAAAGCCTAAATACTTATGAGTGTTTTTTGTACAAGTATGATCTTTCGATATATTTATTGAAATAAAAACAAGCAATAAATTTGTAAATTAGCGCTTTACCTAAAGTGAGCTTGAGGTTTTATGATGTTCTATATTCAATTAACAGGAAGAAAATTATGAAATTAGAACACGTAAATTTAGTTGTAAGTGATATAGACGCCATGCTTAAGTTTTACCAAGCAGCGTTTCCCTATTGGTCAATTAGAAGTGAGGGAGAAGGAACCTGGTATGGTAAAGCAAGGCGCTGGGTACATTTTGGTGATAACGATCAATATATTGCTATAAGCGATCACGGTGAAGGGAAAAACCGTGACTTATCAGGGCATCAAATTGGTTTGGCACACTTTGCTTATATAACCAATAACTTAAATGCAGTAATAGCGCGCCTAAAGCATGCGGGCTTTGAAATAAGTAAGCAAGGCGCTGTAAATCCATTTAGAAAGAACATTTATTATATTGATCCCGCAGGGTTTGAGGTTGAGTTTGTTGAGTACATGAGTGATGTACCTAGTGAGCGAAATAACGACTTATAATATGAATGAAGCCAACAATTTTGGCTTCATTAAATGTTTAGCATATTTAATAATGTTTACCATTCATGCCAAGTTGAGTTTTCAGATCATTTGCAAAGCTAATAAATTTTTCTTTAATAGTGCGCTTAACTTTAACTTCCACAGAGCCTAAAACAGTTTTTCCTTCAATTTGAATCGTTGGCCCTTGGCGTTTATTGAGTGAAACTGTTTTATTTTCAAAACTGCCTAAAATACAAAACATTTTAGAAACTACATTAACGTGCTCAGGTACATATATTTCTTCGCTGCCAAGGTAACAATTAACGTGAATAGTGACATGTTGGTGGGTAAAAATAGCATCCGTAAAATCAAGATTGATTGACCCCATGTAGTTTTCTATATAAATTTTTTGAGGCACTACCCATTGGCCGCTTCGTTCACTTGAACCAAGAATGCTTCTTAATGTGAGTGGCTCTTCACTCCCCTCATGCTGCGCACTATAATTAGGTGCAAACTGCGAGTGCTTTTGTGCCTTATATTGCTGATCAGTATTTAAGGTTAAATCTTCAACAAGGGCCATAAGCGCGTTATTGTTACTCGCTGCCATTGCATCGTCTAAGCGCCTTTCAAATGCTTCTACAGAAATGACACCATGGCTGTAATTATAAATGAGTTGATCAATTACTTGCTCACGAACTTGCTCGATAGGGCGGTCTTCAATTTTAACAGACATTTAAATTATCCTTTTAAGGTTGCTGGCTATTTCAGAGCAAGCCTTATACCAAATATTAATTTATTTAAAATCAGTGCTTTATGTTTTTTGTTTCTTCACTCTTTATTATATTAACGACAGATTAACCAAATATACAATTATTTAGTAAGTTTCGCTATTCGAGAAAGTTTTACGCAATGGTCTGTAAATGTTTACTTTGTAGGTTTAAGTCAGTATTGACTTATTTTTACTAAATCATTGAAATTTATATGTAAAAAACATTGGCCCGATGTTCGCATTAGTTAAAGTGTCTTTAATCAAATGGAGAACGATTATGAAAACATTTAATAAGTCTATGATTGCAGCCCTAGTATTAGGAACAACCGCAATGGGTGCTCAAGCAAGCAGTTGGGAAAACGAAAGCAAAGATGCTTGGATTGATGGAAAGGCAGAAACAGTACTGCTGATGAACACCAATCTAAACAACTTTGATATCAACACGGACGTAAAAAACGGCAAGGTAATGCTAACAGGTAAAGTAAACAGCGACGTAGATAAAGAACTTGCTGAAGAACTCGTGCTAAGCCTAGATGGTGTAACTGACGTTGAAAACAGTCTAACTGTGGTAAAAAACACCGACATGAAGAAGCATGATTCTAAAATGATGGGTAACGACACGGAGAGTGATTTGACCGATGCCAAAATCACAACAGTTATCACAACGCGTTACTTATTTGATTCTGAAGTAGGTGGTACAGACATTGATGTTGATACCGATAATGGTGTAGTAACTCTTAAAGGTTCAGTTGAGTCTGATGCTGAAAAGCAATTAGCGATGGAAATTGCTAAAAACGCAGAAGATGTTCGCGAAGTAGTTGATGAATTAACTGTTATTGCAGAATAATACACTATACTGAAAGCCCAGCCCTGCTGGGCTTTTTGCTTTGCTAACATTATAAGGATTAAATTATGGATATCATCAGAATTATTTTTTCTATTTTATTACCACCACTGGGTGTATTTTTACAGGTGGGGTTAGGGATGCACTTTTGGTTAAATATTTTGCTAACCTTGCTCGGCTATTTCCCAGGACTAATTCATGCGATTTATATTATCGCCAAAAAATAACGCCATATCGCAGTAATACATTTAATACTGAGTTGCTAATTGCCATCGTAAGGTATGTGTATTAGTTACTCAGACTACTATTATTTAATGAGTTCGTTTCCTCGAAGTCATCATCAATAAATCTAAAAGCCTACTATTTGAGCAGTTAGCCCCTTGATTGTTAAAATAAAGCTTTTTGCTAGTGACAAGCCCCTAAAAACTTTTTATACTGCAACCCGCTTTAGTCGCTCTGTGGCTAAACGCTTCAAAAATTAACTGCTTACAGTTATACAAAAATGGCCCCTTAGCTCAGTTGGTTAGAGCACACGACTCATAATCGTTAGGTCCCCAGTTCGAGTCTGGGAGGGGCCACCACTTTTCAAAGCCTTTCAAGTAAATAGAAACTCATTTTCCTAGTTTATAAATTCATTTTTGTTATTTCTATCGTATTTTTACCAGTGCACTGATTTTTGTATTAATTCTATTGAATACATTGCAATAAACACAGTTGAATCTACTATTAAAGTGTTATGAGGTTTTATTATAAAAATTTTTACTTAATAACCTTTAATATCGCTACTGTTAATTGTGTGCAGTATATAAAATTTCGCTTAGTTACTTCTTAGGTGCTCTATGTTATTGAAACGAAAAGTATACCTCAGTCTTATTCTGGCTGTTGTTGCTCCTTTAGCAATATCTACTCTAATATTTTCCAATAGTATTCGCTCAAATACAGAAGAAAAGCTAGCTAAAGTAGATCTACCTACAGCGCTTAGTGAAGTGAAAAGCCAAATTGAATTGGAGCTTTCTACACCCATTATTGTAGGCAAGGAAATAGCGCAAAACTTATTTGTTCAACAATGGATGAATAATAATGAAGATGCACAAAGCCGCGGTAAATTTATTGATTACCTCAAACATATAAAAAATAAAAACCAAGCCAGTAACGCATATATTATTTCTAAAAACTCCCGCAACTATTACACCGATGAGGGTATTTCCAGACAAATAGACAGTAGTGATTCTTGGTTTGATGTTTTTTTAGCATCGGATAGGCCATTTGAAGTAGCGCTCGACATAGATAAAGGCAGCTCTGAGGTAATGGTATTTATTAATTATGCCATAGAGCTTGAAGGGCAACGTCAAGGAATTGCCGGAATAGGCCGTTCGCTCGATTCTATGGTGGATCTCATAAGCGAATATAGAATAGGTGAGGGCGGTATAGTTTATTTGGCCTCTGGTAGTGGCGAGATTATGTTGCATGGTGATAAAACTAAAATAGGGCAATCAGTTGACTTGGCGCCGATTAAAAATGGGGCAATTCAAAGTAAAGTCATTGATGGTGATGACTATGTTGTTTCAAGTACGCCAGTAAACTCATTAGGCTGGCATTTAGTCGCTGAAATTCCCCAAGAGCAATTATATGGCCCAATTAATAGCGCTATTAGTACTAATATCATTTTTGGTGTAATTATTGCGCTTGTAGGTTTAGCGTCAGCACGCGTGTTGGTAGGGCAAATATTTAGGCCAATCGAAAACATTACTGCAGCAGTGAATGCGTTAACAGAAAAAGATGGCGATTTAACGGCGCGACTTCCTACTGACGATAATAATGAAATTTCCGATTTAGCGATTAAGTTTAATCTGTTTTTAGAGCAGTTACATTATATGTTTAAACAGGTTTCTGAGTCGGCAATTCATGTTAAAGGTATTTCCCAAGATGTACTTGAGCAAGTACAAGGAGCGGCTAATTTAGCTGAGGTACAGTCATCGAGTACACAAACGGTGGCGGCAGCGGTTAATGAGATGGAAGTTACGGTTCAGGATATTTCTGGCAGTGCCAGCAATGCGGCTGATATTGCTACTAAAACCGAAGAGACTACACATAAAGGCGTTGATTTTGTGCAAAGCACAATTAAACAAATGGAGCAGCTGGAAGCATCGATGGCCAATTCTGTGGCCTCAGTGTTAGAGCTCTCAACAGAGATTAAATCAATTTCTCATGTATTGGATGTTATTAAAGGGATTTCTGAGCAAACTAACTTATTGGCGTTAAATGCGGCAATTGAAGCGGCGAGAGCTGGCGAGCAAGGGCGTGGCTTTGCAGTAGTTGCTGATGAAGTGAGAACGCTTGCACAGCGTACTGCGGAGTCTACAGAGCAAATTAATGAGATGATTGCTTCGTTAAATGCTAAAGCTTCAAGCACGGTAACTGCGATTGAATTGGGTAGCAAAAACACCTTAGAAAATGCCGAGCGATTAAAAGAAACAGGCCATACATTAAATGGTATTTCACAGGAAATTGTACTGTTAAGCGAGTTAAATAACTCAGTGGCTACCGCAACGAGAGAGCAAACGTTAGCAACCTCAGAAATTAGCCAAAATATTGTGATGATTTCCGACTCGGCAGAGCAAACCAAAGAAAATATGAAAAAGTCAGAGCAGCTTTGTAGTGGCTTAAATAAAGAGTCGAATATTTTAAGGGATTTACTAGGTAAGTTTACGCTTTAACCGCGGTTTTATAAAAATTAGCAGAGCGGGGATACCATCATAGTTATAGAGCACTTGCCTATAACTATGATGTTTTAACAGCGGTTAATTTTTACGATAAATCTCGTGATTCATTTCGTAAATATTAACGCTTAAGCTATCAGAAGCTCTACAATATGTTTGTAGGCACGCTAGTAACTGCTCACTTAGTTTTTGTTTTTGCTCAATAGAGCGCCCAGCCATAATATGTACTGCAATATGAATAAACCCCTCTTTACCCACACCTAATTGGTAATGTTGATACGCAATAGCACGAGTTTTTATTGTTTCTAAATCAAATAAGCCACTTTCAAATGTTGTTGTGTGGATTTTTTCCACTAGAACCTGAGGTAATAAAGGCAGATCTTCTGAGTGTTCAATAATAATGTGTGGCATTTAGCGTATCCTCTTAAGATTGGTTTGTTTAATTATACCAAACGGGTTTGTACGCGCTAACCCTAGGAAGCTTAATTTTTTAAATTTGGTTTAAGCTGTTACCCTTATGGCAAATATTGATGGTTGATACGTTTTATATCAATTTGTGGTGACTTATACGAAGAGTACACCAGCCAGTTTGCACTCGTAATATAAGTTAAGCCAGAAGTACGGCTAAATGCGCGCTCAGGAAGCTTTATTACATCATGGTGATCTTTTTTTGAGAGGTCGTAATAACTTAATCGGTAATCACCTTGTTTTACATTAAAATAGTAAATACGTGATGTCGCTAAGGTATCGCCTTCAAAAAAATACCACGAATTATGATTTGATAAATTAATATCGCTAACCAGTAGTTGCTCAGTTTGGCTTTTAGGGTCTTTGATCCATAGTTGATTGGTTGCTTGGTTGGCAAAAATTAAAGCGCCTTGCTTGTTTTCATAAGCGTATGGCGTGGGAGCCTCTACAGCTTGTATAAGCTTATTAGTGCTTAAGTCTAAGCGATAAACGTGCTGATCATCAGAAACTAATACGCTTTTACTATCTGCAGCCCAGCTCGGTTTACCATGATCGCTAAAGCCCGTAGGTAATAATTCACTGGTTTGTTTATTAAGGTCATACAGGTATAACGCATGACCACTAGGATGCGAGGCAACAAAAGCAATATAATCACCATCTGGCGACCATACCGGGTGGTAAATATTGGCATTGAGATTAGTGAGCTGCTTTCGAGAGGTACCGTCTTTATTTGCGGTCCACAACTCCATTGAGCCCGACTCATTAGAGACAAACGCGAGTTTGTTTCTGGCTTTGTTATAATCAGGAAAGCGGGTACTAAAGTGGCTTGATAGCACTGGGAAAGGAGAGCTTGCAACTGCATTATTAACCTCTAAACGCATTAAAGCCGAGTCTATATTCCACTGATGAAAATATAAGCTGCCATCACTTGCAAACTCTGGGTAGCTTAAGCCATCTATGCGGGCATTGATCATTTGTTGTGTTTTAAGGTTATAAAAGTACCCTTGGCGTTTACCTTTTTTCACACCAGAAAAAACGAGTTGCGCTTTAGAGGGGTGCCAATCAACGCCTCTCATATCAATGAACCCAGTGGTTAGTTGCTTTGCATTACCTGTTTTTATGTCTATTAAAAATAGTTCTTCAAACCCCGTTGGTAAGTTACGCGATACTACAAGTTGAGTTGCATCTGGGGAGAATACAACCGACTCATCGGTATATTGGCATGCTGAAATACAAGGTATTTGAGTAACTGTGTATGGCGATGAGGTTAAATCAACAAGGTTAAGTTGAGTCAGAGTATTTGTTTGATCTTCACTAATATAAACCAGTTGTGTGCCCGGGGCATTTATGTCTATATCGGTACTCGCTTTGTTACCACACTTCCCTAAAATAGTGGTATTTCCCGAGGCAATATTTTGCTGAATAACCTCACAGCCTTGACCAGATATACGGCGATAATAATAAATAAAGGTTAAGTCAGAGCTAAATACCGCTCGCCCTTCAATGAATGGGGTGTCGGTAAGTGCTATTGCAGCTTGTTCGGGTAAATGTAAATCACGTAAGTATAAATTTGCTTTATGACCAGGGCGGCGCCAAGAATATGCTAAAAAGTGACTGTCGCTGGATATAGCGGGGAATAGCTCTCGTCCTGGGCTGGTAGTAATGGTTTCAACATGATCGTATAACCGCTCTGCTTGTTGCGATAGCGCAAGTGGCTTATTTTCATCGCTAAAAGCGTTGTAACCCCAGACTCCAGCGAATAACAAGACCACGATAGCTATGGCTACAGCAAAAATATATTTAGGACGAGTAGAGGATGTATTAATACTGTTCTGCGCGTTTGGCATTATTGGCTTTTGCACTAAGCGATAACCTGTTTTACGCAGTGTTTCTATGTAGGTGTTGTCGGGGTCAAGCTCTTTAAAGCTTTTACGAAGGTGCCATATGGCATTAGTGAGTGCTTTTTCACCCACATATTGATTACCATCCCATACGTTTTCGATTAGTTGTTCCCGACTCACCGCATTTGGATAACACGTTACTAAGTAGGTCAGCAGCTCTATAAATTTAGGTTGTAAAATACAGGCTTTATCAGCACAAAACAGCTTATTTTCAAACGCCGATATTTGGCAACTTCCAATTGAAAAAGGCTGTTGAGTATTCATAGTATGTGTATTTAAACCTCTTCCTAGTATGAGTTATTAGCGATGTTTGTACGTGTTGTTTAATGCAAAGTAACACGATAATTAGTTAATATTCAATTTTACAACATTCTAACACAATAAATATAAGTCCATGATTATAAATAAATAGATATTAAATAGATGTAAAATAGGGATATAAACGAGACACCTCTCATTGTGCTTTTATTCACGATTACTTACAACCTGTTATTAGTAAAACAAACCAATTAGTACAAAACAGATTTAATAACTAAAAAGTTAATAAAAAAGCTACTAATGGGATAATAAAAAATGAGGGAAGTCTGTGAGTAAAATATCAACCAAAAAATGCGCTTTAGCATTGGCTATAACAGCAAGCTTATCTGGGCAAGCAATAGCAAATGACGAGGCTATTGCTCGTCAATCAACTGCTAAGGCAAGCGAAGAAGTGGTACAAGAAGTACCAGAGAAAATAACAGTAACAGGCTCGCGTTTAAAGCGTGATAGCTTTTCAGTTACGACTCCGCTGGTTACCATGGACAGAGCATCAATTCAGGATACAGGCTTAGGCAATCTTTCAGATGTATTAATCGATAATATGCCTGCACTGAGCCAAAGTATTGGTAACACAACCAGCCAATCAAGCATTTCGGGTACTGGTTTATCAACAGTCCAGCTTCGTGATTTAGGCGCTAATAGAACGCTGACATTGATTGATGGCCGCCGTGTTGTCTCTAATAGTTACGGTGGTAATTATGTCAGTTTAAATACTATTCCTAGTGGCATGGTAGAACGTGTTGAAATTATTAGTGGTGGTGCGTCGGCCACTTATGGTGCTGATGCGGTTGCTGGTGTAGTTAATATTATTACCCAGTCAAAAAAAGAAGGTTTTGAATTTCAAGCCCGAGGCGGTGAAACAACCGATGGTGGCGGTCGCGAGTTTACGCTTGATTTAAACTACGGAACGTCATTTGCTGATGATCGCGGTTATGTATTTGTTAGCTCAAACTGGGATCGTGATTTTGGTATGACCTTTTACGATCGCGACCGAGCGCAAATAGAAGCGGCGCATAGTTACGATGATGAGCTGATGTGTAATCAAATGTACACTGCTGATGGCTATCAGTGTATGAGCGGTATTACACAAGCTGATTGGGCAAGCAAAAGCGATGGTACCTTAGGTGGTGTATTTTTAGAGAATAATAATAACGACACTCAGTTTTGGTACGACGGTCAAACGCTACGTGATGATTGGAAAGGCAATGAAGAGATATACGGTATCAACTCACAGCAGTACGTTATGCTTGATGTACCTAGTGATAACTTTTCGACCGCAATAAAAGTAGATTATGATGTAACAGACGACATCATGAGTTATTTCCAAATTCAATACAGTAAGAGTGGCTCGTTCAACGATAAGTCACCAGAAGATGAATACGAAGGGGCTTACGTACCTCGCTACGACCCAGTGACAGGGGATCCTATCGATGATATTGCGCCAGGTTATATTCCTATTGATAACCCATATGTGCCACAAGAAATTATTGACAGTAACCCATACAAAGACCGTATTTATTGGGATCGTCGTTTTGGTGAAGTAGGTAATATCAGCACCGATAACGACCGTACGACTATTCGTACCTGGGCTGGCCTGCAAGGTATGATGTTTGATGATACATGGGATTGGGATATTTCTGCCGGATATGGTCAATTTAAACAGCATCAAATCCGCAGTAACGAGCTAAACACGGTACGTGTTAACCAAGCTCTGCAAGCTGAAAAATTAGCCGATGGCACTATTCAATGTAAAGACGCCGAAGCGCGAGCGCAAGGATGTGTCCCGCTTAATTTATTTGGTGAAGGGTCTATTACCCCTGACATGGCTGACTGGATCCGTACAAATCCAATTATTGATACTGAGATTCAACAGTACACGGTAATGGGTTATATCACCGGTGACTTATATGAATTGCCAGCCGGTAATGTGTCTGCAGTATTTGGTGCAGAGTATCGTAAAGACTCGCAAAGCTTAGATACCAGTGATGATATGAAAGCGGGCGGTATTACGTTTAACGTTGTGCCTTCTTTTTATGGTGAAGTAGAAGTATATGAAGCGTTTGCAGAGCTTGCAGTGCCACTACTTAAAGATGTGCCATTTGCTAAAAGCTTATCGGCAGAAACATCGTTGCGTTTAGCAAATTACAGTATTGATAATATCAGCACCGTAGCCAGTTATAAGTTAGGATTATTGTGGCAGCCAATTGATGGATACATGCTACGTGCTAACTATGCGCGTGCACAGCGTGCCCCAACTATTACAGAGCTATTGTCACCTCCTCGTGGCGATTTTGATTCATTTGATGATATTTGTGATGGCTTAACGGCAGCATCAACAAACCCAGGGCACGATAACTGCCGTTTAGAGCCAACCTTGGCACAAAAGCTGGCTGATGATCCTGACTTTGAATTTGAAAGTGAAGACAATAACTATTCACCAAATACGGGTAATCCAAACTTAAAAGAAGAAACAGCCGATACCTATACCTTTGGTATTACTGTTTCACCTGAGTTTTTAGATGGCTTTAACTTAGCGGTTGATTACTACGACATTGCCATTGTTGATGCAATTGATGAAATAAGTAACGAAAACATCATGCGTGAATGTTATGACTCAGAAGCGTCATGGGGTAGTGATAACGAATACTGTAACGATATTACCCGTAACGACGAAGGTAACATTGTAAAAATACTACAGCGTGAATATAACTTAGATGAGTTAACAGCGCGCGGTTACGATGTAGTTGCAACTTACAAATATGACATAGGCAGCTATGGTAACCTGTCATTTAAGCTTGATTACAATCACATTATTGAAAACTCACAAACCTATGAAGGGTTAGATGGTAACAGTGTTACTTCACAGTATGCAGGTTATGGCCGTTCAAAAGATAAAGCCGCTATGTCGATTGTATGGAAAATGGATGACTTACGTATCCGCTGGCGTACGAATTACGTAGGCGCATTTAAAGCAAGCCAAGAAGATGAGAAAGACTACCTTGAGTATGTTGCTGCAAATGATGAGCGCTGTGCTGAGGGCGATGCCGGTTGTATTGCTAACCCTGAGCCACTGGCATACCAAAACTACGGCTCATTTTTAAAGCATAGTTTATCAGCGTCTTACACTATGGCATTGACTGATAAGAGTGACTTACGTGTATTTGGCGGGATTAATAATGTATTTGACGACAAAGGGGCATTTTACCCAAGTGGTCGAGGGAACTTCTATAGCCGTTACGGCGGCGGTGCAGGCCGCTATGTTTATCTAGGTGCACAATATAGCTTTTAATAATTTTTAGCTGTATTTGTTTGCAAAGGCACTCCTTCGGGCGTGCCTTTTTTATTGCTTATAAAATTTGTTTTATCGCAGTGAAAGCGTTTAGTATAAGGCATAACTTAATTTTAATATGAACGAAGGACTTGCTATGAAGTATCTCAAAATGGGTAGTCTAATTGCGTGTTTAGCAGGGCTTACAGGGTGTTCTGATGATGTTGCTTCAGTGAGTTTAGGGCTGTTTACCACTAAAGATGTGGTGGTTAACTCACAGCAAGACCCGCTTGTTACAGGGGTTACTTGTCATATTAGTCACATTGAGGCTAATTTAGACTTTTCAGACCCATCAGATATGTCGATTGCTTGTCGCCAAACAGGGCCAATTACCGCAGACCAATTACAGTCTATTGACCGTAGTAAGTCGGGTGAAGTCGTGTTTAAATCATCTAAGAGTATTTTGTTTAAGTCGTTAAAAGTTCGTCGTATTTATGATGCTAAAACCCATACGTTATTGTATTTATCGTACTCAACGAAAGAATCTACGGGCAGTCATCATCACGCGCTTTCTACGGTGCCTTTATACAATACACAAGCATGGCAATGGGCGAAGGGGCAAGAATAGTTTATGTTAACCCTATTTAAATCAAAGCCCTTATTGGCAGAACAAGAACAACAGTGGCTAGTTGATACCTTTATTTGGGCAGCAGAAAACTTTGACCTGAATTTTTTTACTAAGCACAGCCAAATTATTTTGCCAACGGTCGAGTTTTTTCCTGATTCGGTTTCAAGCATTGAAGAAATGGCCAGTAAAGTGTTTGCGCGTGTTAAACATTATGCTGGTATGAGTGAATGGCCGATAACACTTGTTGCACCACAACAATTACAACCTCAGGTGTTTCCACATTTTGAATTTAGTGAGCATCTACGTGGTGAGCACTGCCATTTAATGGTGCCACCAAGCCATACAATTAATGTGTCGTTTAACCCCAACCAAATTAATCAGCCACAAGATTTAGTAGCTAGCTTTGCAGGTACTCTTGCTACTATTTTAATTCATCATGTAGGCGTATTACCTCCAGGTGGTAAAGAGTTCTTACCTCAAGCAACGGATGCTTTAGCGTGCTTTTTAGGTTTTGGGGTGATGATGAGCAATACTGTGTACCAGTTTAAGGGGGGTTGTGGCTCATGTTACAACCCATATGCCAATCGCGAAGCCACGCTCAGTGAAACCCATACTGTATTTATGCATGCTTTAGTAAGCTACTTTAAGCAAGATAAACACTCTAAAAAACATTTAAAACCGCATTTAAGAGGCCAATTTAAAAAAGCGCAAACAGAAATAAAAGCGTTGGTTAATCAGTCGGCTAACCCATTGTTGTTGGCTTTTTCGCCAGAGCAAGCCAGTTAATCATGATCTATATTGATGAGTTTTTATTAATTGCCATTGCTCACTTTTTTGCAGTGGCCAGCCCCGGGCCCGATTTTGCTGTGGTACTTAAGCAAAGTGTACAGTACGGCAGGCATAATGCGCTGTGGACCAGTGCAGGTGTAGGCGCAGCTATTTTATTACACATAGCTTATTGTTTGTTGGGAGTCGCGTTGGTGTTAACTCAATCGCCTTCGCTGTTTATGGCACTTAAATATATAGCTGGTGCTTATTTAGCGTATTTAGGTGTGCAGGCGCTACGCGCTGCTAAACCTTCAAACACCTCATCAGAACAGACTGCAAAACCCATCCTTGTACCTGAGTCACCATGGCTTGCGTTTCGCCGTGGTTTTTTTACCAATGCATTAAATCCTAAGGCTACGCTATTTTTTATGTCTTTGTTTACCTTGGTGATTAGCCCTACAACACCAGTAATAGTGCAAGTGGGGTATGGTGTTTATATGGCGCTTGCTACCTGGGCTTGGTTTTCTATTTTGTCGCTATTGTTATCAAAAGCACGGGTGCGAAACTTTTTTCAACAAAGTGGCTATTGGTTCGATCGTGGCATTGGCATTATTTTAATCGCACTGGCTGTGCGAGTTGTTATTTGATAGACCCTAAGGAATAGTATGGCGTTATATAATTTTTCGTTTGGCTCCAATATGTCATCTAATCGTTTATTGGCACGTTTACCTAACGCAAAACGTGTGGGTACGGCGCTTTTAAAAGGCTATAAGTTAACCTTTAATATGGCCTTTGCTGATGGTTCAGGTAAATGCACTATTGTGCCCACCAACGAACCCGATGCCGTGGTATATGGGGTGGTGTATCAGCTTAATGAGGCCGAAAAAGAGATCTTAGATAAAATTGAAGGCCCTAATTACGACTGTGTTGATTTAACCGTGAGCCTTTTAGATGACGATGACATTAATGTGCACTGCTACATAGCAAACACACATGACGACACACTGCTACCTTATGACTGGTACGTGCAGCATGTATATCGTGGTGCGCTTGAGGCCGGTGTGCCAGAGCATTATAGTCAACGTATTTTAGCTTATCCTAGTAAGCAAGATACGAATAAAGCGCGCGCCGACATAGAATTTGCGGTTCATCAAGATTAAACAAAAATAATAACCTAAGGTAACACTATGAAACTAACAAAATTAGCCACAGCCGCATTATTGGTTGGCTGGACGTTCACGAGCTCTGCAGCGGTTGATACCGATAAAATTTCAGAGGTGATCAACGCTTCAATGACGCGTTTTGATGTACCCGGAATGGCCGTTGCTATTGTTGAAAATGACAAAGTAGTATTTGCTAAAGGCTTTGGTGTTGCCAACCTCAATACTAATAGCAAGGTGAATAAAGACACTTTATTTGGCATTGCTTCAAATACCAAGGCATTTACCAGTGCAGCACTGGCTAAGCTGGTGGATGAAGGCAAATTAAGCTGGGATGATCGCGTAATTGATCACCTACCCGAATTTAGATTGCATGACCCATACGTTACCCGTGAAATGCGAATTCGCGATTTGCTAAGCCATCGCAGTGGGTTAGGGCTTGGTCAAGGCGATTTAATGATTTGGCCAAGTACTGATAAATCGGTAGCCGATATTTTATCGGGGCTGAAATATTTAAAACCTGCGAGCAGTTTTCGTAGCCAATATGCTTACAACAATCTAATGTTTGTTACCGCTGGTGAAGTTGTTGCCCGTATATCGGGGATGAGCTGGAACGACTACATTGAAAAAAATATTTTACAGCCGCTAAATATGAGCAACTCACGGGCTGGCTTTTCGCGTATCGCTAAAAATAACAAAAACTGGGCAATTGGGCACATCCCAATGGATGGCAAATTGCATCCTTTTTTTGTTAATTACCTTGAAGATTTTAGAGGGGCAGGAGCCATTGCATCAAGCGTAAATGATATGAGCCAATGGCTTCGTACTCAACTTGCTGGTGGCAAAATGCCTAATGGCGAACAGCTATATAGTGAAAAGCAGCAAGCACAAATGTGGCACCCACATATTACCTCACTAGCATCTAAAAGTGCTTATGAAGCGTACCATCAGCAATTTAGAGGTTATGGGTTAGGTTGGAGTATAGAAGATTACCACGGCATTAAGAAGCTGGCACATGGTGGTGGCATTTTAGGTATGGTATCGCAGGTGACTCTTTTGCCAGAGAAAAACGTGGGGATTGTGATATTAAGCAACCAACAAGCATTTTCTGCATTATCGGCGGTAACCCATGAGGTACTTGAAGATGTACTAGAGCTTGAAGATAAAGACTGGGTTGAAGATTTAGCTAAAAAGCACTTTGCAGGTAAAGAAAAAGCCTATGCTAACGCGGCTCCATCAGTGCCTGCAGATATCCAGCCGGCATTGCCAACCATTAATTACACCGGTACTTTGCATGATGATTGGTATGGCGATGTAATAATTGAAGAGTTAGATGGTAAATTACGCATTGATTTTACCCATACAAAGCGCCTCAAAGGTGAGTTGGAGCATTACACAGGTAATACCTTTATTGTTAAATGGGATGAAAAGCTATTAGAGGCAGATGCCTTTATTCGTTTTTCTATGAGTGCAGATAACCGTGTAGAATCGGCGAAAATGAACGCAGTTTCAACGCAGGTGACCGATTTTAGCTTTGATTTTAGAAATCTTGACTTAAAAGCTAAATAACCAGAACCTTGGTTAAATAGTCGTTTAGTATCAACCAAAGTCGCAAAGCCACCCTCAGGTGGCTTTGTTATACTCGTTAAGCAACTTATTTTTGGAGTTAGCTATGCGCACTGCGATTATTTCTCACCCCCACTGCCGTAAACATAAAATGATTGACGATCATCCAGAGTGCCCTGAGCGTTTGGATGCGATTAACGACCGTCTACTTGCAAGTGGGCTGGATGTCGCTATCGAGCAAAAACAAGCGCCTAAGGCCTCGCGTGAGCACTATTTATTGGCGCATAGTGAACAACACATCAAGCATGTAGAAAGTATGATCCCAACCGAAGGGCTTAGCGATTTGGACGGCGATACCTGGTTATGCCCCGATTCATTGAAAGCAATTGAGCGTGCAGTAGGTGCAGGGTTACTCGCTGTTGATGAGGTTTTAGAGGGTAAGTTAGACGCTGCATTTTGCTCAGTGCGCCCGCCAGGGCATCACGCTAACCGAGATAGCTCTTCTGGTTTTTGTGTGTTTAACAACCTTGCGATTGCGGTTAAATATGCACAAAGCAAAGGGGTTAAACGTATTGCCATTATCGATTTTGATGTACACCATGGTAATGGCACGCAAGATATTTTTATGGATGATGAAAATGTGTTGCTGTGCTCGTTATTTCAATATCCATTTTATCCAAATACCGCCATTAAAAATAACGCCACGTTGGTAAATTCACCTTTGCCTATTGCTAGTGATGGTACTGATTTAAAAGCGCTTTATGAGCAGCAGTGGCTACCAAAATTAACTGAATTTAAGCCTGAGCTACTTTTTATAAGCGCAGGATTTGATGCGCACCTTGAAGATGATATGGCCAGTCTTAAGTTTGTTGAAAGTGATTATATATGGCTTACTGAGCAATTAGCGCAATTTAGCCAACAAAATGATTGCTTAGGAATTATCTCTTACCTAGAGGGAGGATACTCACTGTCTGCCCTCGGGCGCAGCGCGATTGCACACGTTAAAGCCTTAGTTGATTTCGGCGAGTAACCTAAATGCCTGATCAGGAGTAAGCTGCTCTATTTTACTGAGGCAACATTGCCCTTCTTTTACTAAATATTCCTTTACCAATTGCGCTAATCGTATTGCACTGAGTGCATTATGCGCATCGCCATTTAAACCTTGATAGCCACTTACCTTATCTAAAATAACCACGTTTTTCTGCTCATTAACGTCCAAAGTATAAATAAAATCATGTAACTCATCGGCATGCTCTAATAGCTCAATCTCATTATTATAAATAATAATTAATGGGTAACTGATGCTCATATATTGTCCTAAATCAAATTGTCATTTACTGAATAATTTATAATCGTGCATTGGTTTAATTTTGGAAGTAAAAGCAATGCCCCACACTAGCCGCTATCAAAAAGTATGCGATGTTTTTACCAATAAGGTAATCGCCTGTACCAAGGATACCCCTTTAATTGAAGCGGTGAAACTAATGCGTGCGCACAATGTTAGCGCTATTTTTGTTAAACATCAGCAACAAATAGTGGGGGTGTGGACTGAAACTGATTGCTTAACGCTTAACTTTTCTGATCAGACACTTAGACAAGTAATGATTGAAAAGGTAATGTCGAGCCCGGTATTGAGTGTACCCAGCCAGCAATTATTAAGCGATACCGCCATGGTGTTTAATAAGCATGGCGTAAGACACTTACTGGTAACCGATGCGAATGATAACCCAAGCGGGGTGATTAGTATTACTGATATTGTGAGTAATCAAGGATTAGAGCATTACCTGCAATTTAGACCGATAAACGAGCAATATAACAAACATATTAGGGTCGTACCGAGTTCATTAGCCATCAATGATGCAGTTAACTTAATGCGTGAACACGCCGAAAAAGTTGTTTTAGTATTTAATGAAGATGAAAATGCCCATGGCATTATCACCCAGCGAGATTTACTCAAACTGATCACCGAGCAGCACAACCATCTTATTTGTTGGGATTTAGCGAGCCGTCCTCTTTATAAAATAAGCCCTCAAGACAGCCTTTTTGATGCTTACAGGTTGATGTCGGAAAGTAATATTCGGCATTTAGTAGTAAGCGAAAATAATCAAATAAACGGTGTATTATCGCTTGAAAACTTAATTAATGAAATTGAAACGGCGTATTGCTGCGAGCTTGAAAAGGTACTTCAGCAGCGTGATATTGCACTGCAGCACTCTCAGCGTAATTTATTTTTAGCCAATAAAATTATCGACTCCTCCCTAGATGGCATCATGATCACCGACTCGAATGGGGTGATTATGCAAGTAAATCCTGCATTTACTCATTTAACCGGCTACAAAGAATATGAGGTGATAGGAAAGCGGCCTAATATGTTGAGTTCAGGACGTCATGATAAAAACTTTTATATAAAAATGTGGGATTCACTGACTAAAACAGGCGTATGGCAGGGGGAAATTCATAACCGTAAAAAATCTGGCGATATTTATATTGAGTGGCTCAGTATTATAGAAATAAAAGAGCCAAGTCATAGTGATGTTACTTATGCCGCTATTTTTAGTGACATAACAGAGCGAAAGAGTGCAGAAGAAAAAGTAGTGCAGCTAGCATATTTTGATGAACTAACCGGTTTACCTAATCGGCGCTTATTTAACGATAGGCTCTCTATGGCACTGGCCTCTGCTCACAGAGATAAACAAATGCTAGCGGTAATGTTTATTGACCTTGACCGTTTTAAAGAGGTAAATGACAGCTTGGGCCATAACGCCGGTGATACCTTATTAAAATTAGTCTCTGAGCGCATTATTAACACCCTTAATGAGGGGGATACACTGGCACGATTAGGGGGAGATGAGTTTATTGTTTTGTGTGAGGTTGAAAGCGTAGCAGCTGTTATCAGACTTGCAGAGGGTATTTTAAATCACTTAAATACCCCCTTTAAATTGGAAGGATTTGAAGTGGGTGTTACCGCCTCTATAGGTGCAGCGGTTTATCCAGATGATGGCTTAGACAGTGAAACATTATTAAAGCATGCTGATATTGCCATGTATCGCTCAAAAGATGTGGGGCGTAATTCGTTTCAGTTGTTTCAACCCTCAATGAATGCCCGCTCCCTTGAGCGCTTAGCGATGATGAGCCGCTTTCAACATGCGCTTGAAAATGATGAGTTTGAGCTTTATTTTCAGCCTAAACAGTGTTTAAAAACAGGTGCGATTATGGGGGCTGAAGCACTACTGCGTTGGCAAGACCCTGATTTAGGCACTATTTCGCCAGCGCAGTTTATTCCGCTTGCTGAAGAGTTAGGTTTAGTTGTGCGTCTCGATTTATGGGTTATTAACCAAGCCGGTAAGGAGTTAACTCTTTGGCAAGCACAAGGAATGATCCCCGGACGTTTAGCGATTAATGTATCTGCTTGCCACCTAAGCCAAGGTAAGTTAGCTGATAACATTAAGGCCATGCTTACTCGCTATCAATTACCTGGGAGTTTACTTGAAATAGAGCTGACCGAAAGTAGCTTTATAGGTTCTTTTTCACAGGCAAAAGAACAGTTACAACAGCTTAAAACATTAGGTGTACATATTGCGCTTGATGATTTTGGCACGGGGTATTCGGCATTAAGCTATTTAACCAAACTGCCCTTTAACACGTTAAAAATTGATGCCAGTTTTATTGCTAAAATTCCCGATGAATACGGCAATAGCCAAATTGTAGCGGCTATTATAGCCATGGCGACAAGTTTAGGGTTAGATGTGGTTGCTGAGGGAGTTGAGCATGCCTCGCAAGAGACACACTTAGCAACAATAGGCTGCAATATTATTCAGGGTTACCATTATTGCTATCCATTAACACGACAGCAATGGATAGCATTTTATAACCAAGCAGCAAAAGGTTATTCTGAGTCTACGCTCACTTCATAAGAGGTGAATTTTCGAATATTAATCACACCGCTATCAAAAATTAAGTACTGACCTTTTATACCTTGTAAAATACCGCTAACAATAGGGTTTTTATCAAAGTTAAATGAGCTAATTTTAGTTGGGTATTCACTAACTGGAAAATCAAGGTTTACTACGTCTTCATCAAGTTGTTCAATGGCGGTTGCGCCAAACAGCTCACTCAGCTCTGTGAGCTTTTCGCTTATTTGTGGAATAAGTTCAGCGGCTGCTGCTTTTAAATCAAGCGCGTCGTTTTGTCCTTTAAGCATATTACGCCAATTGGTTTTATCAGCAATAAACTGTGCCAGCGCTACTTCAACTAAGCCCGATTGCAAACGAGTCTGCACTTTAAAAATAGGTAAGGCTTGGGTTGCCCCTTGGTCAATCCAACGGGTAGGAATTTGTGTATGGCGAGTAATACCTACTTTTAATCCTGAGGTATTTGCTAGGTAAACATAATGCGGGATCATGCAATTTTCTTCGCCCCACTCTGGCTCGCGACAGGTGCCTTGGTCGTAATGGCAGGTTTCAGGTTTCATGATACACATATCGCAACTGGCAAGTTTGCGCATACACACAAAGCAGTGCCCTTGAGAGTAACTCTTTTTGGTTTTTTTACCACAGTTAGAGCACAAAATTGTGCCACTAAAAGTAAGGGTTAGCTGTTTGCCTATTAAGGCATTTAAATCAACCAGCTGCTCACCTACAGGTAGGTGATATTGAACTGGCTCTGTTAAGCTCGACTTTAATTTACGCAGTGTACCTTGCATCTTTTCTTGGCCCCAAAGATGTTAAAAAGGGGAGCTTAACATTTTTAGGCTGTATTGGCTTTTTAAGAAGTCTAAATAATTATCATAAGAGAGTGCCTTGGCATACAAGTAGCCTTGAGTACGGTCGGCGTTCATCGTTGTAAGTAGTTGATGAACCTCTTGAGTCTCTACGCCCTCAATCGTGATAGTTAGGCCCAGATTATGTGCCATATCTATGGCTGTTTGCACAATAACCTGATGCGCACGGTTATCAGTTAAATCAAACACAAACGACTTATCTACTTTAAGTTCGCTAAAGTGATAGTTAACTAAGTAGCTAAGCGATGAATAACCCGTACCAAAGTCGTCGAGTACCACTTTAACGCCCAAGGTGGCAAGCTCCTCAACCAAGGTGACTAATGCATCTTGGTTTTCGACAAAAGCAGATTCAGTCAGTTCAAACTTTAATAAGTGAGGGGCAACTTGATATTTAATTAAAATATTCTCTACTTTTTCAGTCAAATTAGTAATGGCTAGATTTTTTGCACTTAAATTAATACTAATACTATGATTGCTTATGTCATCGGATGCCAGCTTTGCAATGTCTTTACAGGCTTGTTCAATAACCCAAATTGTTAATTCATTAATAATACCAGTGTGTTCGGCGAGTATAATTAGCTTTTCTATCGAAATATTTTTAAAGTCAGCATCTGGCCAGCGTAGTAGGGCTTCCGCGCCGTGTATACTGCACTCCTCTAAGCTCACTTGTGGTTGATAATAAAGTGCAAGTTGATCCTCTCTTATCGCTTGCTGTAGCTTGGCTGCAAGAGCAACATCCATGGTAAGGTTGTCATGCGCAAGTGATGAGCTTACTTTGCTTAGGTTATGTTTAGCGTCGTGTAATGCTAAATAGCCTCGTTTTAACCAAAACTCAAAATCATCACGTTTACCGTAACCACTAATGCCAACACTGTAATTAAGTTGTAAGTCTAGACCTTTAATTTGATATGTTTTTGGTAACTTATTTAAGATCTGTTTGAGTAATTCTTCGAGCGTGTGCTGACTCTGTTTTTTAGTAGAAATGCAGGCAAATACGCCACTGCCCAAATCAGCAATTTTAGCTGGCTGATTAATACCATTGTTGAGATGAAAAAACTCTCGTTCAAAGCTTAATTTGCATTCAAGCTCGTGAGCAACATGCTTAATTAGCTCATATCCTTGCGAAGAGGTAATAATGGTATTTAGCGAGTTAAAATGACGTATTTTCACCAAACATAAAGTGGTAGAGCGCTGCTGCGCCTTGAGTGCCATAAAGGCATATTTTAGCTTGGCGCTATTGAGTAGCTTGGTTTGTTGGGTATGTGTTGCATGATAAAGAACTTGCTCACGCTGGTAACGAATCCGATCAGCAAGTGCCATTGCCATTAGGACAATTTCACACAAAATGGCAACTAAAAATGCATGGCGTATTGAAAAACTATAGGAAATAACACCTGTGAGCTCTAGAGGTTGGATAGCTGCGCCAATGATCAGTGGTACCCACGAAAATACGTAAAACTTAGCCCAACGAAAACCACTTCTTAATTTGTTATAAATTAAAATGAAGCAGACAATATATTGCGATCCTAGAATTACAAAAAATATCGGCGCAGCTATGTTTTCGGGAATGAAAAAGCTCAATATACCGAGAACTAGCATCAGCCTTAATAAGCCGATGCTTAGTTTATAACGCCAGCAGCCGTCTTTGTGATAACGCAAAAATAGTGTACAAAAGGCGAGGGTAAAAATCGCCATGGTGTAGTTGACCACAATGACTTTTTCGTGAATAAATAATTGCCATTCAAGCGGCCATAAGTAAAAACCAAATCCGAGCACGGTTCCCATTAATGCAATAGCGCTAATAATGTAGCCAATATAAACCAAGTAAACACGCTCTTTAATACCAAAATAGAGCAATAAGTTGTACAGCGAAGCCATTAGTAGTACGCCAGCAAAAATACCCCAAATGCCTGTTTGAGAGCGCACTAAGTCAACAAATACAGTATGGCGATATAAGTGAATTGGGGTTTTACTAATCCCCACGGTATCTATTTTTATGACTAATTGTTGTTTAGATTGGCCATCAAGCTTAAAACGGATATGGGGAACGCTGTACTTAAATAAAGTAAGGCGCGGCTCTTTATCACCAAGCTTATAAGTTTCGAGTAGCTGGTTATTACTATTGAGCCTATATATAGTGAGGTGATCCACCATAGGATTATCAAAGTGCGCCACCACATCTTCTTCTTTGCTGCTTTTGTTTTCTAAATCAAGGCGTAACCAATAATTTTGCTGTTGAAAACTCCAAGGAATATCGTTAAATTCTTGCTCTGTAAATTGCGCTTTATTACTCATTACTTCTGCGAAGTTTTGTGTTTTACTCTTGTCTATGTAATATGCATGATCGAGGTAAACAGGAGTTATTTTATCTATGGTATAGCGAGATGGCATCACAAAGTTTGTTGCCAATGTGCTGATAATAAAAAAGATAAAAATTAGTATTACGACCGCTATCGCATGATAGCGCAAGGTTTTAAATTCCAATATTAACCTGTGCCCTGATTGTTTTTTTATAGTGTAGCAGTAAAAAGCGCAGATAATCTGCGCTTATAAAGTTTAATGAGTAAAACTCAATAATTATTTTTCACGAGCAATTGCACGATAGGCTATATCTGTACGGTATTCCATGCCGTTCCAGTTGATTTCATCAACCAGTTTATAGGCACGTTGTTGCGCTTCGGTAACGGTATTACCTAGTGCCGTTGCACATAATACTCTACCACCGGCAGTTACTACGTTATCGCCATCTTGCTTAGTCCCTGCGTGAAAAACTTTTTCGCCTTCAGGGGAAGTTACTTTCAGGCCACTAATCGCATCGCCTTTCGGGTAGCTATCTGGGTAGCCTTTGGCAGCTAAAACAACACCTACAGCAGCGCGTGAATCAAACTCAATGGTAGTTTTATCAAGCTCTACACGGTTAGCAGCTTCAATCAGCTCAACTAAATCTGATTGCAAACGTAGCATCATAGGTTGTGTTTCAGGGTCGCCAAAACGACAGTTATATTCAATTACTTTTGGTGTGCCGGTGTCATCTATCATTAAGCCTGCATATAAAAAGCCAGTGTACGGGTGGCCTTCGCTAGCCATACCTTCTACCGTAGGGTAAATCACTTCATTCATAATGCGTTGATGAATTTCATCAGTCACTACCGGTGCCGGAGAATAAGCGCCCATACCGCCAGTATTTGGGCCAGCATCGCCATTGTAAGCACGTTTATGATCTTGGCTAGTTGCAAATGGCAGTACGTTTTCACCATCAACCATTACGATAAACGACGCTTCTTCACCTTCTAAAAACTCTTCGATGACAACGCGGCTGCCAGCTTCACCAAAGGCATTACCCGCAAGCATATCGCGAATGGCTTCTTCAGCCTCGTGCTCGTTCATGGCTACAATCACGCCTTTACCGGCCGCTAAACCATCAGCTTTTATAACAATCGGTGCGCCTTTCTCTTTTAAATGGGCAAGCGCAGGGTCGATTTGTTCAAACGTTTGGTAATCAGCAGTTGGGATAGCATGACGTGCTAAAAAGTCTTTAGTGAACGATTTAGACCCTTCAAGCTGGGCTGCACCGGCGGTTGGACCAAAAATAGCTAAGCCGTGTTCACGAAACTTATCAACAACACCTAATACTAGCGGCACTTCTGGACCAACAATGGTTAGCTCAACATTATTTTGTTGTGCAAAGCTAAGTAGCCCATCAAGATCTTCAACGTTAATTGCTACGTTCTCAAGTTTTGGCTCAAGGGCTGTGCCCGCATTACCTGGAGCAACATAAACAGTGTTTACTTTTGTATTTTGAGCGGCCTTAAACGCAAGTGCGTGTTCGCGGCCGCCGCTGCCAATGACTAATACATTCATGGCGAATATCCTATTTAAAGCGGTTTTTTAAATTTCAGCGTCATACGGTCGCTTTCACCTATGGCTTTATATTTAGCGGCATCTTGCTCGCCAAGTCTAAGGCTCGGTGGAAGGGTCCATACCCCTTTAGGGTGATCGGCTGTATCAAGAGGGTTTGCATTAATATCGCTTTTTGCTTCAAGTTCAAAACCTGCTTGTTCAGCAAGTGCAATAACCACACTCTGCTTCATATAACCTGATGACTTTTGCATTTCATCGGCTTGCTCTTCGGGTAGGCGATGTTCAACTACGCCTAAAGTGCCGCCAGGCTTAAGTGCTGTATAAAAAGACTTAAATGCATTGCTTGCTGCGTCTTTGTCTTTACTCATGAACCAGTTATGGACATTACGAAAAGTAAGTACCATATCGGCGCTACTTGCAGGGGCAATACCTAAATGAGTAGAAGGAGCAAACTCAGTAAGTTTAACGTCACTAAAGCGGGCATCTTCAGCGATTTTAGCTTTAAAGCCAGCAAGAGAACGTTGGTAATAACCAACCGATGAATCAGCAGGAAAATGCGCGGCATAATAGGTGCCTTGCTCTTTTAGTGCTGGCGCTAAAATTTCACTATACCAACCACCGCCAGGCGCAATTTCTACCACAGTCATTGTTGGTTTAAAGCCAAAAAATTCGAGGGTTTCTACAGGATTGCGGTATTGGTCGCGTTCACTGCTACGCTCACTTGCTTTAACTGCATTTGTTAATGCTGAGTCGTGGCCATGGTTGTGTGCTAACGCCATTGTTGAACTTAATGACAGTGTGGCAACCAGTAGAGATTTTAGTGCAAATTTCATCGTCTAATCCTTCACATTATAATTGTTAGTCATGGTTATAGAATAAGCAGAATACGTGAATTTGATGCAAACAAAAAGAGCTAACTGAAGTAGTTAGCTCTTTAAGCGATTAATGGCGGAAATGGCGCATACCTGTAAACACCATTGCCATACCGGCTTCATCAGCGGCGGCAATTACTTCTTCATCGCGCATGGAACCACCCGGTTGAATAACCGCGGTAATACCTGCTGCAGCTGCAGCATCAATGCCATCACGGAATGGGAAAAATGCATCTGATGCCATTACCGAGCCTTTTACTTCAAGGTTTTCATCAGCGGCTTTTATACCGGCAATTTTAGCTGAGTAAACACGGCTCATTTGGCCTGCGCCAACACCAATAGTCATACCGTCGCGGGCATAAACAATGGCGTTTGATTTAACAAATTTAGCCACTTTCCAACAGAACAGTAAGTCTTTAAGTTCTTGCTCAGAAGGCTGGCGCTTAGAAACAACCGTTAAGTCGCCTTGCGTTACCATACCTAAATCACGGTCTTGAATTAGAACGCCGCCATTAACGCGTTTAATGTCATGGCCTGTGCCTTTAGCTGAAAACTCGCCACACTCTAATAAGCGAACATTTTGCTTAGCCGAGACTATTTGAGCGGCTTCTGCACTCACGCTTGGCGCGATAATAACTTCAACAAATTGACGTTCAACAATCGCTTGTGCAGTTTTTGCGTCAAGTTCTTGGTTAAAAGCAATAATGCCGCCAAACGCTGACGTTGGATCAGTTTTAAAGGCGCGATCGTATGCTTCTAAGATATTTTCGCCAATTGAAACACCACATGGATTAGCATGTTTTACAATAACACACGCCGGTACATCAAATTCTTTAACACACTCAAGTGCGGCATCGGTATCGGCAATATTGTTAAACGATAATGCTTTACCTTGTAGCTGAGTGGCTGTCGCCACTGACGCTTCAGTGATGTCGTTTTCAACATAAAACGCGGCATCTTGATGCGAATTTTCACCGTAACGCATATCTTGCTTTTTAGTGAATTGCATATTAATAGTACGTGGGAACTTAGTATCTTCAGCGGCTTCTTCTGTGTAATCAGGAACCATTTTACCGAAGTAATTAGCAATCATACCATCGTATTGCGCTGTATGTTCATAAGCGGCAATAGCTAGATCAAAGCGGGTTTTGTAAGTAGTTGAGCCGTTGTTATTTTGCATTTCGCTAATAATACGGTCATAGTCGTTTGCGTTAACAACAATCGTCACATCTTTGTGATTTTTAGCTGCTGCACGCACCATGGTTGGGCCGCCAATATCGATGTTTTCTATAGCATCTTCAAGGCTGCAGTTTTCTTGAGCGACAGTATTCGCAAAGGGGTATAAGTTAACTACAACGATGTCGATAGCAGAAATGTTGTTATCTGCCATTACGCCTTCATCTTGGCCACGACGAGCAAGAATACCGCCATGAATTTTTGGGTGTAGGGTTTTTACGCGACCATCCATGATCTCAGGGTGTCCGGTGTGATCTGATACTTCGGTAACTTTAATCGCATTATCAGCAAGTAGTTTACAAGTGCCGCCAGTTGAAAGTATTTCAACTCCTTGTGCTTCTAGTGCACGGGCAAATTCAACAATACCGGTTTTGTCTGACACACTCAAAAGTGCGCGACGTATAGGACGATGTGTATCCATTGTAGTTTGATTTCCTCAGTTAATGAGCTAGCTTAGAAGCGCGTATTTTAACTGATTACGACTCAAAAAACGACTTATAACGACCCATAAAGCGTGAGCATTTTGCAATTTCGTTAATAAATTTTACAGATAAAAAAAGCACCCTAAGGTGCTTTTTTAAGAGTGTTTTATAAAACACTCAGTGTATTGAATCAGTAAGCGCGGTAAAGCAATTACGGCATCAATACCTTAGGTATTAGTTCATACCGTATTTTTTTAGCTTTTTACGTAAAGTACCACGGTTGATACCTAGTAAAATTGCCGCACGAGTCTGGTTACCACGTGTGTAAGTCATTACTTCTTCAAGCAATGGCGCTTCTAGCTCAGAAAGAACAAGGTCGTAAACGTCTTGCACATCTTGACCGTTAAGCTGTTTTAAGTAGTGGTGAACAGCTTTTTTTACTGCATCACGCAATGGCTGCGGTTTCTCGTGTGACTGAACATGAGGGTTTGTGATAAATGGAGAAGTCACGTTTTGTTCGAACATTATAAAGTCTCTTTCTTTCTTAGTTAGCTGCTAGTGTTTTAAAGTATTGCTCTAATGCGACGACCTGTTCCTCGGAATTGTCGAGCGCATTAAATACTCGCCTAAACTGACCGTCACTGTCATGGGTTTGCAAATACCAAGATACATGTTTGCGAGCGATTCGTGCTCCCATTGGCTCACCGTAAAACATATGGAGGTTGGTTAAATGCTCCATTAAAATACTGCGCACCTCTGCAATAGCAGGTGGCTGCATATGTTCACCAGTTCGCAAATAGTGGTCTATCTCCCTAAATATCCAAGGGCGACCTTGGGCGGCTCGACCAATCATGATGGCATCTGCACCCGTATAGTCCAAAACCTGCTTTGCTTTTTCAGGTGATGTAATATCACCATTAGCAACCACAGGTATCGACACTGAACGTTTTATATCCCTAATTGTGGCGTACTCAGCATCACCTTTGTACATACATGCGCGCGTGCGCCCATGTACAGCCAGTGATGCAATGCCATAACGTTCAGCTATTCTTGCAATCTCTACACCATTACGGTTGTCCTGATCCCATCCAGTACGGATTTTAAGTGTTACAGGTATATCAACCGCATTAACGACGGCATCAATAATCTCTTCCACGAGTTCTGGAAACTGTAATAAGGCTGAGCCTGCAAGTTTCTTGTTCACTTTTTTTGCTGGGCACCCCATATTGATATCTATGATCTGTGCACCGTTTGCAACATTGAATTGTGCGGCCTGTGCCATAAGCTCAGGGTCTGCTCCTGCAATTTGCACCGCACGTATACCCGACTCACCAGAATGATCCATTCGGTTCATCGACTTTTCGGTTTTCCAAACCTTCGGATTAGACGACAGCATTTCAGACACAGCAAGGCCAGCGCCTAAACGACGACATAGCTGTCTAAATGGTCTGTCTGTTATGCCCGCCATAGGCGCGACAATGACATTATTCTCAAGTTGGTATGAACCGATACGCACGATATTCAATAGGCCTCTTTTCAAGGGGCGCTAAGTTTACGGCTTTTTGCGCAAAAATCAAAGGCTATAAATTGAACAAAAGTGACTTTTTTTTGCTCTTTTCGTATTGACATTTGATAACCGTATGACGAAGCGGTTTATTTGTGTGAATTTTGAACGGTCGTTGTTTTTATAATAAAAAATCTTTATTTTTTATTATGTAAAAAAATAGTAAAGCCTGTTAAATACAGGCTCTAGAAACGACTTTTGAGTTAATACTCTAAACTTTTAAAAACGCACTATTATGCTTTTTTAATGCCACTGACTCGGGTCCAGTCGCCTTCAATGGCAATCTCATCAAGTTCAATAAAGGGCGCATATATATCGGCAACCGATTTTGCTTGCTCTTCTAAAATGCCCGACATGGCAATTTTACCGCCTGGTTTTAATAAGCCTAAAATCACACTATGAAGCTCACGCAGAGGTTGCGCTAAAATATTTGCCACAACAATATCGGCTGTAAATTCAGGTTGGTTTTCTGGTAGATAAACTTCAAGCTTGTCAGCAACGCCATTACGGTTAGCGTTATCTAAGCTTGCTTCTAGCGCTTGCGGGTCAATGTCTATCCCTATCATGCGCTCTGCACCTAGTTTAATTGCTGCAATGCCTAATATGCCTGAACCACAACCAAAATCGACTACCGTTTTGCCGCTTAAGTCTTGGCTTTCAAGCCACTTTAAACACAGCGCGGTGGTGGCGTGCGTGCCAGTACCAAATGCAAGGCCTGGATCAAGTAGCACATTGACTGCGTCTGGATCTGGAATATCGCGCCAGCTAGGGCAAATCCATAGTTTTTCGCCAAATTGAATAGGGTGGAAGTTATCCATCCACTCACGTTCCCAATCTTTGTCTTCGAGTTGCTCGATTTTGTAAACTAAATTGTCTTTGAGCTCATCATGGCGCTTTAATAACGCAACCACGGCGTTCATATCGTGATTAGCTTCGAACAGACCAATTACTGTGGTATCAGCCCAAAAAACGACTGTGCCAATTTTGGGTTCGTAAATAGGGGTGTCTTTAGCATCAATAAAAGTAACAGAAGCACTACCAGCTTCCATTAATAAGTCACTAACTGCATCTGCGGTTGCAGCATTGGCATTGATACGGATTTGGATCCAAGCCATGTTTATTTCCTTGAAATAGAAAAAAGGCCGCTACAGCGGCCTTTTGAGTTAACTCATAATGTAACGCTAGATTATTTAGCGTCTAAAAAGCTTTTCAGTAAATCAGAGCGAGAAGGGTGACGTAATTTACGTAGTGCCTTCGCTTCAATTTGACGAATACGCTCACGTGTTACATCAAACTGCTTACCTACTTCTTCCAACGTGTGGTCGGTATTCATATCAATACCAAAACGCATACGCAGTACTTTCGCTTCACGGGCAGTTAAGCCAGCGAGCACATCGTTAGTTGCGCCACGAAGAGACTCCATTGTTGCCGAATCGATAGGCGAATCAATAGTCGTATCTTCAATGAAGTCGCCTAAGTGCGAATCTTCATCATCACCAATCGGTGTTTCCATTGAAATTGGCTCTTTTGCAATCTTAAGTACCTTACGGATTTTATCCTCAGGCATCATCATGCGTTCAGCTAATTCTTCTGGATTTGGCTCACGACCCATTTCTTGTAACATTTGACGTGAAATACGGTTCAATTTATTGATCGTTTCAATCATATGTACTGGAATACGGATCGTTCTTGCTTGGTCAGCAATAGAGCGAGTAATTGCTTGGCGAATCCACCACGTAGCATAAGTAGAGAACTTATAACCACGACGGTATTCAAATTTATCAACCGCTTTCATCAAACCTATATTACCTTCTTGAATTAAATCCAAGAACTGTAAGCCACGGTTGGTGTATTTTTTAGCGATTGAAATTACCAGACGTAAGTTCGCTTCTACCATCTCTTTTTTAGCACGGCGCGCTTTCGCTTCACCAATACTCATGCGACGGTTTATATCTTTAATACGTTCAATGCTTAAGCCAGTGCTTTCTTCCATTGAAGAAAGTTTGCTAATACAACGAAGTATTTCAGGCTTCACTTCTTCAAGTTTAGTGGAATACTTTTCGTTGGCTGCAATTTCAATATCAAGCCATGCTGTGTCAGTTTCGTTGTTTGCAAAATGCTTAACAAAAGTTTTCTTTGGAAGCTTTGAAACTTGTACTGCATGCTTCATGATAAGACGTTCTTGAACGCGAACTCGGTCCATCATTTCACGCATGTTATTAACCAT
This sequence comes from Pseudoalteromonas sp. 11L1, assembly GCF_055397545.1. Next base: position 1,192,846 of record NZ_AP041141.1, read on the forward strand.
GCGGTCAAATTGTTTAGGCACAAGTTTAAAGGTTCTGAACAACTCACCAATTTCTAAAATAGCGGCTTGAGATTCTGGATGAGAGCGACCTTTTTTATCGAATGTTTCACGTGCTTTAGTGTATAAATCACGTAAGTTTTCGAAATGGATGCGAGCTTCTTCAGGATCTGGACCTGTATCTACTTCTTCTTCGTCTTCATCATCGCTGTCATCATCATCGTCGCTGTCATCAAGCTGTTTTTCGCTTAATTCAGAGCCAATGTTAGTGGCAGCAATTGGTGGTGCTTCGTCTGCATCAGGATCGAAAAAGCCAGAGATAATGTCGCTAAGGCGCATCTCTTCTGCTTCAAACTTATCCCACTGTTCAAGTAGGTAAGTGATCGCTTCTGGGTATTCAGCAACCGAAATCTGTACTTGGTTAATGCCTTCTTCAATACGTTTAGCGATAACAATTTCGCCTTCACGGGTAAGAAGTTCAACAGTACCCATTTCACGCATGTACATGCGAACAGGATCTGTTGTACGGCCGATTTCTTTTTCTACAGTAGCAAGGGCTGCAGCGGCAGCTTCCGCTGCGTCTTCGTCTGTCGTGGTTTCTTGCATCATTAATTCATCAGCATCAGGCGCGTTTTCGCTAACCTTGATACCCATGTCATTAATCATGCTAATGATATCTTCTACTTGATCTGAGTCGATAATATCTTGTGGAAGGTGATCATTAACTTCTGCAAAAGTTAAGTAACCTTGCTCTTTACCTTTTTGAATCAGAAGTTTTAATTGTGACTGAGGAGTTGGATCCATAGAGATTGTTTCTTCCACTCTGATAAGTTGATACAACAGGCGCCATCATGGAGTTTGCTCAAAGGCTAACCAGAATAATGTGACGCAGTGAATAGCACAGTATAACAGCCTAAATCAAATCTGACTAGCCGTTAGTCGTTTTTAACGCTGTCATTAGCAAATGACATTCTAGTCGTTCATCGCTATTTAAGCCCTGTGTCTTGTCTTTTATTAATAGGGTCTCTAGTCGATAATTTAAACACTGATCTTCAATAAATTTAAAAGTATTTTGAAAAACAGTCTCTAAACGCTCTTCATTTATTTGATGTTGCCATGTCGCCAACTTAGTTAATGGCTCATAGTCATCAGTGTCTCTAAATGATTCGAGAATTTGTGCAGTGGTAATACCATCTTTTTGTAACGCTTGATGTTGTAGGCGTAATAACAAGCCGATTCCTGCAATATTCATTTGTGCTAAATCAGGCAAGTAGGGCACGCTTTTTGCCAAATTAGGGTGCTGAACTAAGATGCCTATCGCTTGGCGCATCGGTGTAATTTTAAATTTACGTTCAATTGCTTGCTGCTGTTTTGGTGTTTTTAAATGATTATTAAGTTGCTCACGGGTGCGACCAATTAATCTGCCAAGTTGCTCCAAGATATTTTCTTGATAGAACTCACTTGGGATTTTTTCAATTAATGGCAATGCTGCACTAAGTAGCTTAGCTTTACCGGAATCAAGCGTTAAATCAATCTCTTTACTTAGTTTATTAAACAGCACTTTAGTGAAGTCATCGGCGTTTTCAAGGCGTTGCTCAAAAGCCTCTTTACCTTCTTGTTGAACGAGTGAATCAGGGTCTTCACCATCGGGTAAAAATACAAAATGCAGTGCTTTGCCATCGTTTAAGTAAGGAAGTGCATTTTCCAGTGCACGCCACGCGGCATCTTTACCTGCACGGTCACCGTCGTAGCAACAAATAACTTTGTCAGTGGTTCTAAATAAGGTGTGCATATGCTCGCTGGTTGTCGCTGTGCCGAGTGCGGCAACTGCGTATTCTATTCCTTGTTCAGCCAGCGCAACGACGTCCATATAACCTTCGACTATAAGTATATGATCGAGTTTTTTATGTGCTTGTTTTGCTTCATAAAGGCCATAAAGTTCAAAGCCTTTGTGGAATATTCGTGTTTCAGGAGAGTTTAAATATTTTGGCCCCTGATCTGCTTGCATTACACGGCCACCAAAAGCAATGACGCGACCGCGTTTATCACGAATAGGAAACATTAAACGATCACGGAAAAAATCGAATTGCTTACCTGGCGTTTTTTCAGATGCGAGCTTCAGCTCAACTAATTGCTCTTTTTGTTCTTGATTACGTCCAAGCTGTTGGCAGAGGCCTTCCCATTCGCTGGGCGCATAGCCCATCATAAACTTTTTAACTGTTGCGCCGCTTAAGCCGCGACCTTTTACATAGTCTATTACTGTTTCAGAATTACTATGATGTTTTAACTGGTGTTGATAAAAACGCGCTGCATGGAGCATTAAATCGTAGTCTGAACGTTTTTGTGCTGCGGTGCGTTCTGGGCCATTACTACTTCCTTGTTCGCGAGGAACATCTAGGTTAAGTAAACTGGCTAGCTCTTCAATTGCATCAACAAACTCAAGTTTGTCATATTCCATAACAAAAGAAATAGCATTGCCGTTAGCGCCACAGCCAAAGCAATGATAAAACTGTTTATCTTGCGATACAGTAAACGAAGGCGATTTTTCATTGTGAAAAGGACAGCAAGCTTGATAGTCTTTGCCCGCTTTTTTCAACCCTACCTTTGAGTCAATCAGGTCGACAATATCGGTTCGTGCCAATAAATCATCGATAAAGTTGCGTGGGATCTTTCCAGCCATTGTTTAAAGTACAGCCCTAAGGTAAATATAAAAGTGTTAAAAGCGAATTATAATACGCAGAGATTGGAACACAAATGCATATTTTTTTGAAGTGCTCTAAACGAAGAAACCGAGCTCAAGGCTCGGTTTACTTCAATCATACTTAATGTATGTGGGAGTATTAGGCAGTTAATCGTTGCTTAATTAAACCTGAGATTTTGCCCATATCGGCACGACCTTCGGCTTTGCTTTTGATTATACCCATTACTTTACCCATGTCTTGCATACCTGCTGCGTTAGTATCAGCAATAGCCGCGTCAATGAGAGCAATGATTTCTTCTTCACTCAATTGTTGAGGTAAAAAAGCTTCAAGTGCTGTAATCTCATTGGCTTCAATTTCAGCTAAATCATCACGCCCAGCATCTTTGTACTGAGTGTAAGAGTCGCGACGTTGTTTAACAAGCTTCACTATAACGGAGGTAATACCTGCGTCGTCTAGTGTTATTTGCTCGTCAATTTCACGTTGCTTGATTGCAGCAAGTACCATGCGAATAGGATTAAGACGTTGTTTGTCTTTAGCTCTCATCGCATCTTTTTGCGCATCTTTTAGCGTTATTAAAAGGCTCATTTATACAAGACCTAATATATTAGTATAATTTAACGCGACGAGCGTTATCACGAGAAAGTTTTTTCATGTGACGTTTAACAGCAGCTGCTTTTTTACGCTTGCGCTCAGCTGTTGGTTTTTCATAGTGCTCGCGACGACGAACTTCTGAAAGGATACCTGCTTTTTCACATGAACGCTTGAAGCGACGAAGTGCTACGTCAAACGGTTCGTTCTCTCTTACTTTAATTACTGGCATTAAAAATTCACCTACCTAAATTATGAGCGTTGCTCAAGTTGATCAAACATTGATCAAGTGGTTCAAAAATGGTGCGGTATTGTAATCCGAAGCAACACCACATGTAAAGGATAATATTAACAGAAACCCGACCGCTAAAACAGTGTTAATTTATATGCCGTTGGTATAGCCTGCAAAAAACTTGCCCAGCTTTTTTCTCTTTTATTAACAACCAGTTACTAGGTGCTTTAAACGAAGTTAACTCGGTTTCTACTTCAACATATATCAGTGCGTCAGGGTCGAGCCATTGATTATTTTCTAATAAATCACAGCATGATTGGGCTAAATTTTTGCGAAATGGCGGGTCAATAAAAACTAAATTAAATGTGTCATTGGTGTTTTTGCTTTCAAGAAAGGTCAGGGTATTAGTATTGAGTACCTGTGCATTTTGCGCATTAAGGGTGGCAACATTTTGCGTTAGCTGTTTTGCTGCTAACGGATCAAGCTCTAAAAATGTGGTGTTTTTAGCAAAGCGAGATAGCGCTTCGAACCCTAAACCTCCGGAACCGGCAAAGCAATCGAGAGTGCGCGCATCGCGGGTATCGTGCATTAACCAATTAAATACTGTTTCTTTTATTCTGTCGGTTGTAGGGCGCAAGCCTTGAACGTCTTTTACTGGCAGTTTTCGACCGCGAAATTGGCCGCTAATGATTCTAATAACGCCATCGACTGATTTATGGATGGTGTTATTTGGTGTGATTTTTTTTCTCATTTAACTCACTAAAAATTGGTATCTATGATCTAGCTCAGATAATATTGCAATCATATCACGGCGTGTCATTTTTCAACTGCGCTAAAAGTGTTACTATTATGCACCCTCGAGGATAACGTGTTGCTAAAAAGCAATTATTTAGGCTTAAAAGCACGCTATCATTATCGTTAGTTTATCAGATTTTTATAAGTGGTTATTAGCAAGTATGGCAAAAAAAAGTAAATTCATGTCGTGGCTCGGTTTTGGCAAGTCAGATAAAAAACAAGCAGAAGCTGATAAACAACAAGCATTAGCAAACGAGCAGGCAGAAAAAGCCGAACAGGAGCGCTTAGCAGCAGAGAAGGCCGAGGCAGAGCGTTTGCAAGCTGAAGCCGAACGTTTAGAACAAGCCCGAATTGCAGCTGAACAAGCTGAAGCAGAACGTTTAGCGCAAGAGCAAGCTGAAAAAGCCGAACAACAAATAGCTGCCGAAAAAGCAGAGACAGAGCGTTTAGAGCAAGAAAAACAGGCGCAAGCACAACGCGCTGCGGCAGCAGAAAAACAAGCGATTGAACAAGCTAACGCTGAGCTATTGGCTAAACAACAGGCAGATGCCGAGCAGCAAAGACAAGAGCAAGCTCAACGTTTAGCAGAACAAGAAGCGCAAATGTTGTTAGAGCAAGAGCGTATAGCAGCTGAAAAAGCTGAGAATGATCGCCTAGAACAACAACGCATTGCGGCTGAACAAGCTGAGAATGAGCGTTTAGAGCAACAGCGCATTGCAGCAGAGCAAGCTGAAAATGAACGTTTAGAACAACAGCGTATTGCAGCAGAGCAAGCTGAAAATGAGCGCTTAGAACAACAGCGTATTGCAGCAGAGCAAGCTGAGAATGAGCGCTTAGAACAACAGTGTATTGCAGCAGAGCAAGCTGAGCATGAGCGTTTAGAACAACAGCGTATTGCAGCAGAGCAAGCTGAGCATGAGCGTTTAGAACAACAGCGTATTGCAGCAGAGCAAGCTGAAAATGAGCGTTTAGAACAACAGCGTATTGCAGCAGGTCAAGCTGAAAATGAGCGTTTAGAACAACAGCGTATTGCAGCAGAGCAAGCTGAGCATGAGCGTTTAGAGCAACAGCGTATTGCAGCAGAGCAAGCTGAAAATGAGCGTTTAGAGCAACAGCGTATTGCCGCAGAGCAAGCTGAGAATGAGCGTTTAGAGCAACAGCGCATTGCAGCAGAGCAAGCAGAGAACGAACGTTTAGAGCAACAGCGTATTGCAGCTGAAGAAGAGGCTGAGCGTCTAGAGCAGCAGCGACTGACCGCAGAGCTTGCAGAGGAAGAGGCAAAAAAAGCGGAAAAACCTAAAAAAGAAGGCTTTTTCTCTCGTCTTAAAAAAGGCTTACTTAAAACTCGAGTTAATATTGGCTCTGGTTTCTCGTCAATTTTTAGCGGTAAAAAAATTGACGACGAGTTATTTGAAGAGCTAGAGACTCAGTTACTTACTGCTGATCTCGGTGTTGATACCACCATGAAGCTCATTGATAATTTAACTGATGCAGCCGATCGCAAGCAACTTAAAGATGGTGATGCGCTTTATGAGCTTATGAAGCAAGAAATGGCAACTATGCTAAAAACAGCAGAGCAGCCTTTAGAAATACCAGCAGATAAAAAACCTTTTGTTATTTTAATGGTAGGGGTAAACGGCGTAGGTAAAACCACCACCATTGGTAAAATGGCCAAGCAATTCCAAAATCAAGGTAAGTCGGTCATGCTTGCTGCCGGTGATACTTTTAGAGCTGCAGCGGTAGAGCAGCTTCAAGTATGGGGTGAACGCAACAGCATTCCGGTAATAGCTCAACATACAGGTGCTGATAGTGCATCGGTAGTATTTGATGCTTTTCAAGCTGCAAAAGCACGTAATGTCGATGTGTTAATTGCTGATACAGCAGGGCGCTTGCAAAATAAAGATAACTTAATGCAAGAGCTTGAAAAAATAGCCCGTGTAATGAAAAAAGTAGACCCTGATGCACCTCATGAAGTGATGCTGACTATTGATGCTGGTACAGGCCAAAATGCAATTAGCCAAGTAAACTTATTTAATCAATGTGTAGGTTTAACAGGTATCACATTATCAAAGCTTGATGGTACTGCTAAAGGTGGGGTTATTTTTGCCGTTGCCGATAAGTTTAATATTCCTATTCGTTACATTGGCGTAGGTGAAAGTATTGATGATTTACGTACCTTCAAGAGCGATGACTTTATTGACGCGCTATTTAGTCAAGATGAGGACGACGCTTAATTTACCAAAAGGGAGCCTGCTCCCTTTTTTAATTGCGAGGAATACCATTTTATTTTAGAGCCTAAGGCTAACAATAAATTGGCAATAATAAAAAATGATAAATTTTCAGCAAGTAAGTAAAACCTATGCCGGTGGACACCGTGCGCTTGAAAAAGTGAACTTTCATATAAAGCCTGGCGAATTGGCCTTTCTAACTGGCCACAGTGGGGCTGGTAAAAGTACACTATTAAAGCTTATTAGCTTAATGGAACGTCCTTCTGCAGGAAACGTGTTTATTAATGGCGTGGATTTAAATAAATTAAATTCCCGTCAAATTCCGTATGCACGTCGCGACATTGGTATTATTTTTCAAAATCATCGATTATTAGAGCGATATACGGTATTTGATAACGTTGCTTTGCCCTTAATTATTGAAGGGACTCACCACAAGCAAATTGCCAAACGTGTGCATGGAGCGCTTGATAAAGTGGGCTTGTTAGATAAAGTGCGCTGTCACCCTTCTACACTTTCTGGTGGTGAACAACAACGAGTCGGGATTGCACGAGCCATCGTCAATTCGCCACCTATATTGCTAGCCGATGAACCTACCGGTAACTTAGACCCTGAATTATCAATGGAAATATTACGCCTGTTTGAAGACTTTAATAAACATGGCACCACGGTTTTAATTGCCACTCATGATTTGGGCTTAGTGTCACGGATGAAGTACCGCAGTTTAACGCTTCATGATGGACGAATGAGCCAAGATCCACTGGCTGAGGGGGGATTATGAGTTTACTGTTCAAAAGCCGTCAAAATAGTAATGATAAACAAAAAAAGTCAGTATTCTCTGGCGGTTACTTTTTTATTATTAATATTTTTCGCCAAGGTGTGTACAGCCTAGGAGAAATGTGGCGCACGCCATTGGCTTCAATGATGACCATTGCAGTACTCGGTTTGAGTTTAACCTTGCCCGCTACACTATATTTAGTGGTAAAAAATGTGCAGCAAGTGAGTAGTGGTTTTGAGCAAGCCAGCGAAATATCCTTGTTTGTAAAAGAAAATATGAGCGAGAAAGAAACGCAAACCTTAGTTAAACGCTTAGCGCTATATCCCGAAATACAAACTGTGACTTTTATTTCTCGCACTGAGGCTTTGGATGAGTTCAAAGAAATGTCTGGCTTTGGTCAGGCTTTAGAGTATTTAGATACCAACCCGTTACCGAATGTAGTTTTAGTCACACCAACACAACGACATAGCCAACCTAATGCAGCTAAGCAATTGCTTAAAAAACTTGAAGCCGAACGCGAAGTTGACTTTGGCAAGCTTGATATCGCTTGGCTTGAGCGCCTAAATGCATTACTAAGTTTGTTAAAAGAGAGTGTAATCACGATTGCGCTACTATTACTTACCTCAGTGACGCTAATTATAGGCAATACAATTCGTTTATCTATTATGGATAAAAAAGAAGAAATACAGGTGATGAAGCTAGTTGGGGCAACTAATACCTTTATACACGCTCCCTTTTTATGGACTGGCATTTGGTATGGTGTGATTGGCGGATTGTTTGCTTTTATATGCGTAGCATTAATGATGTGGTGGCTATCTGCTGCAGTAAGCAGTGTTGCAGGGGTGTATCAAACCAGTTTTACGCTAATAGGGCTTAGTCTTAATGAGTTTGGCGCGTTGGTATTACTTGCTACTAGTTTGGGTTTTATTGGTTCTTACTTATCGGTTAATCGTTACATCTCAGAAATAGAACCTGATAAGGTTTAGGGCTCTATTATAATTCTTAAAACTGTCATGTTTTAAGTTTAAAATAATAAAAAAGCCAAAGCAAAAAGGTTATTTTTGTTTTGGCTAAATCAATTCATAGGTTATTCAGTCGCCTAGCGTAGACTGACTTAACACTAAAAAAACCACTTGATTTATGATTCAAAAAAGTTTTAAATTCAAGTTAGCACTCTTACTAAAAGAGTGCTAAGATGGTTTCAAATGTTTATCACCGAGGTGAAAAATGAGTAAAGATTTATACGCAATGGCACTTACAGTTGGGCAACAAAGCGCAAGTATGGACGGCTACCTTCAAGCTGTTAGTACTATTCCTATGCTTAAAGTTGAGCAAGAGCAGGAACTTGCAAAAAGACTTCAGGAAGAAGGCGATCTTAGTGCTGCAAAGCAACTCATTATGTCGCATTTGCGCTTTGTAGCGCACATAGCTAAAAGCTACTCGGGTTACGGGTTACCTCAAGCTGATTTAATTCAAGAAGGTAACATCGGACTGATGAAAGCAGTAAAACGTTTTGACCCATCAGTGGGTGTACGTTTGGTTTCATTTGCCGTTCATTGGATTAAAGCCGAAATTCATGAGTTTGTGCTTAAAAACTGGCGTATCGTTAAAGTAGCGACGACCAAAGCACAACGTAAATTGTTTTTTAACTTACGTAAAAATAAAAAGCGTTTAGGTTGGTTTAACCAAGCTGAAGTGAGCACAGTAGCTAGCGAGCTAGGTGTGAGTGAAAAAGAAGTACGTGAAATGGAATCGCGTATGAGCGGCCAAGACATGGGCTTTGATTTAACTGGCGACGATAATGATGACGCGCCAACTAGTACTTACTCACCGGTACAGTACTTAACCGATGGTTCTGCTGATTTAGCTGACGACATTGAACAGCAACAATGGCAAGAACAGTCACATACGCGTTTATTTAGCGCTTTGAAAACTCTCGATGAGCGTTCTCAAGATATTGTTAGTGCTCGTTGGTTGTCAGACGATAAAGCAACACTGCAAGAGCTGGCTGAAAAATACAGCGTATCAGCAGAGCGTGTTCGCCAGCTGGAAAAAACAGCAATGAAAAAATTACAAAGCGCGATGAGTTAATCGCACTAAAAAACTGATTAAGCCCTGCATGAAAATGCGGGGCTTTTTTTTAACTAAAAAAGCTAACTAAAAAGGTTAATAGAAAGTATCGTTTTTCTTGTTCTGCTTACCTCTAGTCACATCTATGTATCTTTTAATTAAATATACGCTCTTTAAAATTAATGAATAAGTTTGGTTTTAATTTAAATACATGATTTTAGTTTGTTTTTAATTTGGGTATATGAAAATATTCGCGCACCAGAGCGACTTATCGCTCAAATCGTAGCCTAAATTAAGTCATTTAATTGCTGGTTTATTGCCTTTCAATTTCATTTAACGCGAGTATTTACACTCAATATGAACTCATATTCACTAAAGAAAAAAATCTTGCTATCGGTCGTTCTTGCCCTAGCCGTTATTATTATATTGCTGTCGTGGAATAGCTATACCTCTCAAAAAGCGTTACTGCTAAAAAGCAGTATTGATAACGTAAGCCAATCTGGTAAGCAACAGGCTACGAGTATTGAAGATTGGCTAGCTAGTCGCCAGCAGATAATTAAATCGGTTGCGAATAAGGTTGAGGGCAACACGCTCAGCGCACTTCAGCAAGCAGCATTTTCAGGTGGCTTTCAGTTAACTTACTTTGGAGATAGCAGCGGAAAAATGACTGACTCTGATCCCAGTATTGATCGCACCGGCTACGATCCGCGCACTCGTCCATGGTATAAACAAGCACTGCTTCAAAGTAGCACCGTAATTACCAAACCTTATTTAGATACCGCGTATAATCTGTTGGTTGTTTCTATTGCTAAAACCACGCAAAGCGGAGTGGTTGCGGGGGATTTATCGATTGAGGCCTTGGTTGATAGCGTCAATACAATGTCTTTGCCTGCGGATGGGTACGCCATTATGATGCATAAAGATGGCACTGTGATTGCCTACAAAGACGCTAGAAAAGTAATGGCAGATATTACGCGTATTGACTCGAAAATAAATCATCAATTAATTTTATCTAACAGTCAAAACGGTGAATTTACTCCTGTTTACTTTGAGAGTGAAGGCCGAGATAAGCTAGTTTGGGGTGAAAACATTAACAATACAGATTGGCAGTTGTTGTTTGTATTGGATAAACAAACTTTAGAGGCTCCGCTTATTAGTTTATTGTTGACCCAATTAGTACTGGTTGCAGTAGCACTTTTACTGAGTGTGTTGGCTATTTCATGGTTATTGGGTGTATTGCTCGCCCCTTTGAGCCGAGTGTCGCAAGCTTTATCAACAATTGCAGATGGTAACGGTGATTTAACCCAGCGTATAACTGTTGATACGCAAGATGAAGTTGGGGTTCTGGCTGATAGTTTTAATCGTTTTGTTAGCAGCCAACATGAACTGATCAGTCATATTCGTCAATTAGCTACTGACTTAGACTTTGATGCAGAGAAAAGCTTAATCACCAACCAAAGCAGTGTCAGTGAGTTGCAGCGTCAGCAACAAGAAGTGGCTATGGTTGCTACCGCGGTCACAGAAATGGCGAGTGCAACCCATGAAATTGCCGCTAATGCAGAAAACACTGCAACCGCATCGCAACAATCGGCACAAAGTAGCCGTGAAGGTAAGTTGTTAGTTGATAAAACCAGAAACACGATTAATTCACTCGCGGGCGAAATAGACCAAACTACCACAGTTATTGGTGAATTAAGTTTGCATGCTCAGGCTATATCGAGCATTTTAACTACCATTCAAGAAATTGCTGAGCAAACAAATCTCTTAGCGCTTAATGCTGCAATAGAGGCCGCCCGTGCGGGAGAGCAGGGGCGTGGTTTTGCAGTGGTTGCCGATGAAGTGCGCGTGTTATCAAGAAGAACACAAAACTCTACAGCCGAAATTTATACCACTATAGAAACCTTACAAAACACCACTAAAAAAGCAGTGAGCTTGATGGACAGCAGTAAGGGCTATGCCAACAATAGTGTGGATGATGTAAATGCTGCCGCACACGCACTAGAAGAAATTACTTTGGCGGTAAATGAGATTTCTGATATGGCGGGTCAAATAGCGGTTGCAGCAGAAGAGCAAACGCAAGTGACCAATGAAATTACTAGAAATACGGTTGCTATTAAAGATGTAACCGATGAAATAACTACCTCAGCTACCGCGCATTTAAGCCAAGCCGAAGTATTAAAAGACAGAGCTACAGATCTAAATGCCAAGGTAGCGACATTTGTTTTATAAATACCATACTTATAATTGAGTTAAATTAACTGTTGGGGTAAGGCGTTCGCTTACTCCATCAGTTTAATGAAATGGCTTGTTGTTGGGCTATTTGTACATACTTACGTTCTACCAGCTGTGATACTGGTACCAGTTCAAATCCTTGCTCGATTAATTGCGGCAAAGCTTGGCGTAAAAAATCGATAGTTTCGGGGTAGGGGTGTGCTATTGCAATGGCAAACTGATATTTAGTTGCTTTTGACTTTAGCTCTTCTAGCCTAAATTGTAGCTGCTCAGGGGTAGTTATATTATCTAAAAATACATGCCGACCAATATTTTCTACCCCCAAAAAGTTAGCTGCATTTTGCGCCTGGCTTAATTCGGTTGTTCGGCTATCGAGAAAATACAACTGACGCTTTTTAAGTACTTCCATGGTCCACTTCATTGCTTGGCTTTGCTGAGTGAGTGCAGAACCCATATGATTATTAACCCCTTTAACTTGTGGCAAACTCGCCAGTGCATTACCGAGTGTTTGTTGAAGTTGTGCTTTATCCATATTTAAAGTAAGTGCCCCAGGGCCTAGCTTTTTACCATTTAAAGCTTGCATAGGCACATGCAACAGGAGCTCTTTATTTGACTGACTAGCAAGGGTTGCAAATATTTGAGAATAGGGGGTATGAGGCAAAATTGAATAAGACAATTGCCCAGGTAAACTTAGGAATTCTAGGTCACGTTGATGATAACCTATGTCATCGATCACTATGGCTATTTGTTTGGCTTTAACACCATAGGGTGCAGCAAATAGGATTAAAAAAAGCCCAGCTAACACCATTAAATTTATAATTTTCACGTTTTATAATTTTTATTATCTTTAAATAGTTTACCGTTTTTATTGCATGCTAAGTAGCTGTTTTGCTTTTACTAACTGGATATCGGCTAATTCTTCAGCGTTAAAAACGGTGTTTTGTTCTGATTGTTCATTTTTTATTATAACGGCTTTATTTGTTTGTGGAAGTGTTGTTTGATTAATCGCCACATTTGGAGTTACGCCAATCCCTTCAATAGACTCTCCCAGTGGCGTAAAGTAACGTGCGGTGGTTAGTTTTAAGGCGGTATCGCCGTCGCCTAATGGAATAAGTGATTGTACTGTTCCTTTACCAAACGACTGACTCCCTACTATTTTTGCACGTAGATTTTCTTTTAACGCTGCAGCCAGTATTTCTGCTGCTGAGGCTGAATTTTCATTAATCAGGACAACAATCGGAGCACCTTTCAAAATATCGCCGCGTTTAGCGTAAAAAGATTGATTCGAATCATAAAAGCGCCCTTTGGTCGTTACAATTAAGCCATCTTGAAGAAACAGGTCTGCTACCGCAACTGCACTCTTTAAAGTGCCTCCCGGGTTATCTCGTAAATCAATAATTAGGCCTTTTAATGAATGGCCATAATGGTTTTGCATGGCGGCTATTTGCAAGGCAACTTCATGCAAAGTGTGATTAGAAAAGTTATTAATAGCGATATAACCGCTACCTGAGTCAAGTAGTTGCTTAGTTACACTCGTTAGCTTAATTTGTTTTCTACTGAGATTAAATATTAGCGGTGTTTGAGTGTTATTACGGGTAATACTTAGCTGTACTTCACCGTTAGCACTGTCTTTGATGTATTGTGCAACTAAATCAATCGGACTATTTTCTACATAGTGCTGATTAACGGCAGTAATTATATCGCCTGAGCGAAGTCCTGCTTGTTTGGCTGGTGAATTATTAATTACTTTAACAATCGTGGTGCGTTGCTCGATGCTTTTTACTTCTATACCTAGGCCGGTATAGCGACCATTCGTGTTATTAAATAATGCATTTAGCTCATTTTTATCTAAATACTTAGAGTAGGCGTCGAGCTTAGAGTATAAGCGTTCAAATTGAGACGAGTTGTATTCAATATACTCACTGTTTTGCAGTGCTAAATCATCAACGTAGTAGGTGTGAATATTAAACAGTATTTCATTTATTTTTTGGCTTTCTAAGTCTTTAACCGAGCTTGCATAGGCTGTATTTATAAAGCCAAAAAACACTAATAAAACAAATAAGATAAAACAAAAGCAGGGTGCACGCTTTTTCACAGAGGTTTTTTGTTGGCAAATGTGTGTGTTTATCATAACTGCCTCTAACAGGATGCAGCTATTTTGATATTAAATACGCCTGCACCATTTTATGGGATTAACAGCACGTCCTTTATGACGTATTTCAAAGTATAGACCAGAATCGGCTTGTCCACCGCTTTGCCCAACTAATGCAACACTTTCACCTTTTCTGACCATATCACCCACGTCTTTTAGCAAGGTTTGTGCGTGTCCGTATAAGCTCATAAAACCTTGACCATGGTCAAGTACGATTACCCAGCCATAGCCTTTTAACCAGTCGGCAAATACTACTTGGCCATTATCAATGCTATTAACTGAAGTCCCTTCAGATGCAGAAATTAATACACCTTTCCAGTTTATTCCGCCGTGCTTACGTTGACCAAACCTATGCGCTAATTTTCCTTTGCTCGGCCAGTTTAATTTTCCTTTATTACGATTTAAGCCAAGTAGTTCAATTTTTGTAACTTTTTCTTCTTCTTCAAGTTCTTTGATAGTGGCGATCAGAGTTTGTTCGTTTTCTTCTAAATAGCTAATGGAATTTTTGGTTTTATTTAACTGCTTTTTTAGGTTTTGTAAGCTTGCTTGGCGCTCATTTTTAGCCCCAAGAAGTGCTGCTTGTCGTCTTTTTTGTTCTTCAAATAAAGCAACGAGCCTCTCTTTTGTTTTCGCAAGCTCAGCTTGATTTTTTGCAATCTCAACTTGCAGTGCTTTAAGATCATCAAGTTGCTTTATACGAGCTTTATTCAGGTAGTTATAGTAGCTAAGTGTGCGTTCAAATTTGGCGGTATCTTCTTGGTTAAGTAGCATTTTTGAATAGTCATCGCTACCTGCCATATAAGCACTTTTTAACTGTGCTGCTAAAATACGTTGAAATTGGGCTTGTTGTTTTTCAAGCTTTGCCGCGCGTTGTTGTTGCTCTGCTTGCTGTTGTTGTGTTTTTTTAACGGATTGCTCAGCCATATTAAGTGCTTTAGCGTTTTTCGCTATAGCTAGCTCATGTGTTTTTAGTTTTTGCTGCTGTTTAGCTATTTCTTTTTGCTGTTGTTGAAACTCAGCTTGGCTTTGCTCTAAAGCAACTTGTACTTGGGATAGGTCTTTTTTGGTACGATCTTCATTAGCCACTGCAACGCCAGTGGCTAATGAGTTTAGTACACATATACACGCAATGATGCGGCATGCGCTTTTATTCATAAATTATTTCAACACCATAATTGGCGAACCGGTCATTTCTGCAGGTTGTTCCAAACCCATTAAATGCAGCATAGTAGGTGCAACATCGCTCAAGGCTTTACCGGTATGCGCTTGTGCGTCACGACCTACATAAATAAAGGGTACTGGCTCGCTAGTATGTGCTGTGTGCGCTTGGCCTGTTTTAAGGTTTGCCATTTGCTCTGCATTACCATGATCAGCAGTTATTAGTGCTTCTCCACCGTATTCTTTAAGGGCATCAACTACACGACCAATACAGCTATCTACTGCTTCACAGGCTTTAACTGCCGCCTCAAATACACCTGAGTGGCCGACCATATCGCCATTAGGGTAGTTACAAATAATGGCATCATACTTTCCACTTTTTATTGCTGCAACGAGTTTATCGGTAAGCATTTGTGAGTTCATTTCTGGCTGTAAATCATACGTTGCTACTTGAGGAGATGGGATTAGCTCGCGAGTTTCGCCGTCAAACTCATTTTCGCGTCCGCCACTAAAGAAAAAGGTAACGTGGGCATATTTTTCAGTTTCTGATATACGTAGCTGAGTTTTACCTTGTTTCTCAAACCATTCGCCAAGTACGTTATTAAGCGGCGTTGGGCCAAAAGCCACTGGCGCATCAATATCAGCAGCGTATTCAGTCATCATCACAAAGGCACTAAGCTCGGGCGATTTTTTCTTATTAAAGCCGTCAAAATCAGGTTCGACAAAGGCGCGAGTGATTTCGCGTGCGCGGTCTGCTCTAAAGTTGGCAAATATAATGGTGTCGCCATCATTTACTTTTACAGATTCGCTACCTTTTGGGGTAATAGTACTTGCTGCTACAAATTCGTCATTTTCATCGCGCTCATAAGCCGCGTTAAGTGCGTTTACGCCATCTTCATAATCAAAGTCGCTTTCACCTAGGGTGATTAAATTATACGCTTTTTCAACACGGTTCCAGCGGTTGTCTCTGTCCATGGCATAGTAACGACCAATTAATGAGGCTAAACGGCCACATTTAAGCTCGCTAAACAAGGCTTCAATACGCTCAATTGATGCTTTAGCGCTGCGCGGGGGAGTATCTCTGCCATCTAAAAAGGCATGAAAGTACACCTCTTTAGCGCCGCGTTTTGCAGCCAATTGTATACTCGCCACAATATGATCTTCGTGACTATGAACGCCACCAGGGCTTAGCAGTCCCATAATATGAACGGCTTTGTTGGCATGAACAGCTTTATCAATGTTTTCAACCAGTGCAGGGGTTGTATCAAATTCGCCATCATCAATGGCTTTTGTGATGCGAGTAAAATCTTGATACACAATACGACCAGCACCTAAATTAACGTGGCCAACCTCAGAATTACCCATTTGACCACCAGGAAGACCCACATCTAAACCCGATGCTGAAATTAATGTATGAGGGCGAGTTGCCCAAAGCTCATCTAATACAGGGGTATTAGCAGCTAAAATGGCATTGCTTTGCTCATCTTCTCTGTATCCCCAGCCATCTAAAATCATTAATACCAGTGGTTTTTTATGCTCTGTCATAGTCACTCCTATTAGGGTCTGTTGACCTTTGCGGATTAAAATTTGTTCAAACTAGGGGCGGTTTAATCGCGGCGCTAGGTTTGTAACCTAGTGAGCTAAGTAAAAACCGAGCAACAAAGAGTAAATCGCCCCTAGGCAGAACCCTTCGGGCAGCACCTGTTTGGCATTGATGCTGCGTTATCGCCTATTTATGGGGAATAACCACACCACATAGGCTCTGCCTTACCTAAATACCAAACAGACTGCTGCAAATTTAACCTTGAAAGATCAACAGACCCTTGCGTTGCTAAAATACACGCTAACATTAATGCCAACATGCCAAGCTTAAGCATACCGTGTTTTATAGCTAGGATCAGCAATGAAAAGAAGATATTAAAAATTTTCAATGAGCTCACTCTCTCAATTGAATATTTTAAAGGGTTAGGTTATTTTTCAGTTAAAAGAGCACTACATTGTGGCTTACAAGCCTGCTTAAACTCGCATTTTTAGCTGATTTGGGTATACTTGCGCGGCTAATCCCTATTTTATTCAAGTATTGAATAGGCTTGTGGGGTAAGCTAAGCCTATGTGTAGGTAAAATTCAGAGTAGCCTAACAGTGCTCTAAATTGAATTACAGGTGAGTGACTGCTCATTGTGTAAGTTCAATAAATATGAATTAAATATCTAAAACACCCTGTTTTAGCATGTAACTTTATAGTGGAAGTCGAATGGATCAATATATTGAATTTGTCTCAAATCATCCAATTCTAAGCCTAGCTTGGGTTGCGATTGCGTTTCTTATTGTTAGTGGCGCAATAAAAAGTAAATTTTCAGCAATTCGTCAGATCAATCCTCAGCAGTTAACGTTACTTATTAACCGCGAAGACGGTCAGGTTGTTGATATGCGCGGGCAAAAAGAGTTTAAAACAGGTCATATTGCCGGTGCTGTGCACTTAAACCCAGAAAAAGCTAAAGAATCTGATTTCTCAACCCTTGAAAAGTATAAGAGCAAACCCATTATAGTGGTATGTGCTGCAGGCATGACTGCCTCAGGTGTTGCAATTGCAATGCATAAATCAGGCTATGAACAGGTTTATGTTTTATCTGGCGGTATGGGTGCGTGGCAATCAGCAAGTCTGCCAACAACAAGCGGTCGCTAATATCTCTTAGCTAAACCGATTAAGGATTAATTATGAGTAACGTTGTTTTATACACCAAAGGATATTGTCCTTTTTGTCATCGCGCATTAGCGCTGTTAGACAGCAAAGGTGTAGAATACACAAACATTGATATTGGCGTTCAGCCAGAGCTTCGCGATGAAATGATCGCCAAAGCCGGTGGCGCAAGCACGGTTCCACAAATTTTTATTAACGATGAACACATCGGTGGCTGTGACGACATGATGGCACTAGAAGCACAAGGTCACCTTGACGCTAAGCTGAGTGCTTAATTTAATTAATTATAATAAATAACAGGTTAGGAATAACAATGAACGAACAAAATCAAAACGCAGCAGCAGAAGCTGATGCAGGCGCACAGTTTACTATTCAACGTATTTACACTAAAGATGTGTCGTTTGAAACGCCAAATTCACCAGCTATTTTTCAAAAAGAGTGGGCTCCAGAAGTAAAATTAGATTTAGATACACGCTCTAATAAGCTTGATGAAGGTGTATACGAAGTTGTTTTAGCATTAACTGTGACGGCATCTATCGGTGAAGAAACTGCGTTTTTGTGTGAAATTCAGCAAGCAGGTATTTTTACTATTGCTGAAGTTGAAGAAATGCAATTAGCACACATGCTGGGTGCATTCTGTCCTAACGTGTTATTCCCATATGCACGTGAAGCGGTATCGAACTTAGTAAATCGTGGTACGTTTCCACAACTTAATCTTGCGCCAGTTAACTTTGACGCATTATTTGCACAGTACATGCAGCAACGCACAGCGCAAGCTGAGCAGGCTTCAGCAGACGCATAATTTATGAATACAGCAACATCAGCTGTTACTGTTTTAGGGGCGGGGTCATATGGCACCGCCCTTGCTATTTGTTTAGCCCGAAATGGTCACAAAGTGACTTTATGGGGACGCAATAGTCAAGACGTTGCGACGCTTGCAGCTGAGCGAAAAAATCAACGTTACTTACCTGATATTCCTTTTCCTGACACCTTAACTCTTGAAGCTGATTTACAGCATGCAACAGCAGCTAGCGATATTGTTTTAGTTGTTGTGCCGAGTCATGCGTTTGCTGACACGTTAAAGCAAATTAAACCGGCTTTGCGCTCTGATGCAAAAATAGCGTGGGCTACTAAAGGACTTGAGCCTGATACTGGGCGTTTATTGCAAGAAGTGGCAGTGCAAGAACTCGGTGAAGAAGTGCCATTAGCGGTGCTTTCGGGGCCAACTTTTGCTAAAGAAATGGCGAAGGGTTCACCAACTGCCATTTCGGTGTCATCAACGTCATCAGCATTTGCGAAACAAATTGCCGATTTATTACATTGCGGTCGATCGTTTAGAGTGTACAACAATGACGACTTTATTGGCATACAGCTTGGTGGTGCGGTTAAAAACGTGATTGCTATTGGTGCAGGGATTTCTGATGGTGTCGGCTTTGGTGCAAATGCACGTACCGCGCTTATTACTCGTGGTTTAGCAGAGTTATCGCGTTTGGGTTGTGCCCTAGGTGCGAAACCAGAGACCTTTATGGGGATGGCTGGTTTAGGCGATTTAATTCTAACCTGTACCGATAATCAGTCGCGCAACCGCCGTTTTGGTTTAGCCTTAGGTCAAGGTGAAAGTGTTGATGATGCGATTGCATCAATCGGCCAAGTAGTTGAAGGCTTCAGAAATACCAAAGAAGTGTATTTACTTGCGCAGCGTGCGGGCGTTGAAATGCCAATCACTGAGCAAATATACAAAGTGCTTTATGAGAATAAAGGCATGAAAGCAGCTGCTATGGCATTACTTGGTAGAGAACAAACTTCTGAGTAATAACACCAAATTTATTAAAATCAATTATTGCCTACCTTAAGTGTTATTCATAGTGAGCAACCTTAAGGTATTGGCAAATGTGCTAATCTTAAGGTTGCTTTAATAAAGCTATTACGACATATACGCTTAATTAGAGTAGTTTGTCATTATTTGATTGACGTTTATTTTGGCTAAACCTTTATTATAAATTTGTTGCCATTTTTGTCCTTCTGCATCGTTTCTAAACGCAATATATAGTTTTTTCTCTTCAAGTAAATTTGCGTTCATCGCAACTTTACTTGCAAGGCTGGTAAGGGATTTATCTGTGCTCAGTAAGTACTTTAATGCATTAGCATCAATAACTGCTGCGCCTATTTATGGCCAACCACACTACATAGACTCAATCTTACCTCCAGATCAAACATGCAGCTGTAAACTTAACCTTTAAATGTCACTAGATCTTGAATAAATACAACTTTCAACAGTCTACTTGTCCCAGTTTTAGGTTACGTTTTAAAAACACTGGCAGAATCTTTTAATTGTGCCGCTAGCTCTTGCATATCCCGAGAGTAAGTTTGAACTTGTTCAATTTTAGCCATACTACTTTGTCCAGCCGATACCACTTCATTAATATTTTTACTTAAGTCCTCAGCAACGGTGCTTTGCTCGGTAACTGCACTTGAAATATGGCTCGACATTTGGGTAATTGATCCAATTGCGTCAGAAATATTTGCAATCAGCTCGCTCGCTGCAGTTGCGGCACTCATACTGTCTTGACTCATATTTTTACTAAGTTGCATGACATTTACTGCAGATTGAGAGCCTTTTTGCAAATTTTCAATGGTAGTATGGATCTCCGCTGTGCTTTTTTGTGTTCTACTTGCTAAAGAACGTACTTCATCAGCAACTACGGCAAACCCTCGCCCTTGCTCACCTGCTCGAGCTGCTTCAATAGCGGCGTTTAATGCCAGTAGGTTTGTTTGTTCTGCGATAGCCTGAATAACGTCAAGTACTGATACAATATCCTGAACAGATTCTTCTAAAGTACCTATTACTCTAGATGATTCATCAAGTTGACCGACTAAACTTTCAATAGAGTTAATAGAGTTTAAAAAAGCTTCATGAACTTTTTGTGCATCAATATTTGCAGTTTCTGCAGAGTTCAAAGTATGCTTTGCATTATTTTCTATTTCGGTTGCAGAGGAAGCCATTTGTGTAATGGCTGTCGCTATTTGGTCTGTTTCTACCTGTTGTGTGGATAAATAGTGCACGCCTTCTGCGCTTAGTGATGAGATATTACCTGCAACACTAAGCGAATCATCTACCGACAATTTAAAACCATTTATAAGCGCTGCAATTTTATGCTCAAACTTATTAAAAGAGGCTGCCAGTTGACCTATTTCGTCATCGCATCTAACAACGATTTCTTGTGTTAGGTCGCCATCACCACTGGCTATCATTGCCATTTTTTCTGCTACCTCAGATAGAGGCTGCGCAACTAGTTTTTTAAAAATATAAACTAAAACAGCTCCCAAAATACTGGCAAGCAACAGCATCTCAATGACTAAAAATATCGCCAATTCAGTTAATACTTTATCAATATGACTGTATTCAACGTAAAGACTCACTGAGCCGACTTTATTAGGAGTACCTGAATCATCATAAATAAGTTCACTTTGTATAACAGACTGTGTTTTTACACCGTCTGTTTCTGCAAAAACTTGCTCATTAGTATCATAAATTGTTATTTTAGAAATATTATCAGAAGCTACTTCAGCTTTTATTAACTTATTTGCGAGCTCGTCTTGAAAGTTCCACATTGCATTGGGTAACGATAAACCAATACGTTCCTTAGCTAGGCTAATCTCAGTATCAAGTTTTTGCTTTAGTTGCTTACTTTGGGTGGTATAATCATAAATTCCAAAGCACAACAGCACCAATATCATAGCGCTCAACGTGGTAACTACAAGCCTAAATAAAATTGAACGGGTCAAAGGATGTCCTTACTTTAAGTAGTTTGACATTATTGCATTAACATCTATCTTCTCTAACCCTGAGTTGTAGATTTGCTGCCATTTTTTTCCTTCGGCATCGTTTCTAAATGCAATATAAAGGCTTTTATCTTCAAGTAATGTTTCATTCATTGATACTTTACTTTTCATGCTTGCCAGTGATTTATCAGTACTTAGTAAATAATTAAGCACATTGGCATCAATAACTGCTGCATCAATTCTACCAGCTGCAACTTTTTTGATATTTAGTACATCGGAGGGGACTGCATCACCCTTTATCGAACCCGCGGCAATCATATCGTCAAGCTCTTTAGTATTTACATAATCTTGCACCACACCTATACGCTTACCAGCTAAATCACTGGTAGTAGAGAAAGTGATAGGTTTTACATTGTTTTGTACTAACCCAAGTGGACCTGTACCTGTTGGATTTGAAAATACAAAATCAGACGTGTCATGCATATACTCAGGAAAATAACCAACATACTTTGAATTTGCTTGAGCTGCAGAATTAACTGCGCGAGACCATGGGAAAAAGTCTACAACAAGCTCATGCCCTTCAGCTTTAAATGCGGCTTTCGCTACAGCAACAGATGCACCTTGTTGATCAAGTGATTTATCAGCATAAGGCGGCCAAGCTAATGACGTTAAGTAAACGGTATCGGCACAGACTAAGTTTGAAAAACCTAATAATATTAATAGTAATAATGTTTTCATAGCGTAACCTTAAAAGTTAAATGTTCTTGATACTGAAAGAAGTATAGTCGAGTCACCATAGGTGTCTAAGTCTGTGTCTTCATAGCTGGCCGATAAGTTCCAGTCGTTGATAGTGTAATTAGCACCAACACGCCAATGAATATAGTTATCATCATCAGCTTCCCACTGCCATTTGTCGTCATCATGGCTGAGTGAGTAGTCGGCACCTATATCAATCGAAAAAGCATCATTAATGGGAAAGTTGTGCGTGATCATTACAATGCTGTGGCCAGCACCCGTACCAAAGTAATCCCATGCATGCCAGAAGTTTAGATTAGTATTACCATAATTGAACTTAGCGTACGCTTCAGCATAGTTATAGTCTGAGCTAAAGTCCTCGCCATGGTAGGTGTATTGAGCTATGCCTACGTCAAGGTTTATAGAATCGTTTAGACTAGTAAAATAACCTAAATAACCGTCTGCTTCTATGTCTGTACCTTCTCCAAAGTCGACATTTGAACCCCAAACACCAGCATAAAAACCAGTGTCTCCAGCCCAGTCAAAACTAGCCTGTAGGGCGGGGTCCTCTTGAGTTTGGCTAACACCATTGAATAAATAATCAGAAACAACAGTTACTGTTGCCGAAGTTGCCGCAAGTGATGAAGTTGAGCAAAGTAGGAATGAGCTAAGTAATAATTTTTTCATAATTTAACGTTTTAAAAAGGAATATTATTATTAGCTTAGTACAAGTTTATAGATTTTGAAAAATAGTCAGTGATAAGGGTCTGTTGACCTTTGTGGATTAAAATTTGTTCAAACTAGGAGCGGTTTAATCGCGGCGCGAGGTTTGTAACCTAGTGGGCTCGATAACTGCTCCTGCGTTATTCTACTGGCTTACATCCATGTAAGAATGAGCAAAAACCGAGCAAAAAAGAGTAAATCGTCCCTAGGCAGAACCCTTTGGGCAGCGCCTGTTTGTTATTGATGCTGCGTTATCGCCTATTTGTGGGGAATACCACACCACCTAGGCTCTGCCTTGCCTAAATACCAAGCAGAATGCTGAAAATTCAACCTTGAAAGGTCAACAGATCCTAATACTTAGTGGCGCTTAAAGTTACTAAATTTAAACGCCAGTTTAATTTATTGGGCGTTAGGAAAACCAAGTTGGCGCCAAGATTCATACACAAACACAGCTACTGCATTAGATAGGTTCATACTGCGACTATCGGCTTGCATAGGAATACGAACACGTTGCTCATTGGGTAATGCTTGGATCATTTCATCAGGCAAACCTCGAGTCTCAGGACCAAATACCAAACAGTCACCCGCTTCATACTGTGCTTGGTGATGAAATTGACTACCTTTAGTAGTGCACGCATACACTTTTTTAGGCTGGCACTTTTCTAAGTAAGCTTCAAATGAAGCATGGCGTTGCACATGGCTAAATTCGTGATAATCAAGGCCAGCGCGTTTTACACGTTTGTCATCCCACTCAAACCCCAATGGTTCAATTAAATGAAGTGCAAAGCCTGTATTGGCACATAAACGAATGATATTCCCGGTGTTAGGCGGAATTTCAGGTTGGTATAAAACAATATCCAGCACAATAAGCCCTATAAAATCTTTAATTTGACGAGCTCAGTATACACGAACAATGAATAAAAAATGATATACTGAAAACATTAAATACAGCTTACAGCGGAAAGATACGTGCATAATCGCAGTTATGAATTTTGGGTTAAAGCCTCTAGCATAGTGACCATGGTTATGGTCAGCCTAATGATTGCGACCAAGGCATGGGCGTGGCTAGCGTCGGGTTCTGCGTCAATGCTTGGCTCATTAACCGACTCATTAATGGATATCACAGCAACGTTAATGAGCTTTTTGGTTTTATCGTACGCGCTGCGTCCTGCGGATGACGACCACCGATTTGGCCACGGTAAAGCAGAGGCGCTTGCAGGGTTAGGGCAGGCCGCTTTTATTGCAGGCTCGGGTTGTTTATTGGCGTTTCATGGTATTGAGCGTCTCATTAACCCCATAGAGCTGACGCATTCATTATTAGGTGTATGGGTGAGTATTTTTGCCATAGTGTGTACATTAGTGATTGTGTATGTGCAAAATAAAGTCGTAAAGCATACAGAATCAATCGCTATAAAAGCAGATTCTGTGCACTACAAAGGCGATTTAATTTTAAATGCAGCGGTGCTACTTGCTATTTTACTTGCTTATTATGGGGTGCTGTATGCTGATCCGTTATTTGCCATAGGTGTGGCAGGATATTTACTTTATAACAGCTGGGATATAGCAACCGAGAGTGCCTCACACTTAATGGATAAAGAGCTACCCGATGAAGAAAAGCAAAGTATTTTTGAAATAGCCCGTAATCATAATGACGTTTATGGGGTGCACGGTATTCGTACTCGACAAGGTGGTAAAGTTAAATTTATTCAGCTGCATTTAGAGCTTGATGACAATTTACCACTTATTCGTGCCCATAAAGTATCAGACGAAGTGGAAGCCATGATCACTCAGCAGTTTGAATCACAAGTGGATATATTGATTCATCTAGATCCGCTCTCACTTAGTCGTTAACCTAATCTGAACTCTGCTTGAGATAGATTTATTATCTATAATTGAGGTTAATTTACAGACTCGCAAAATTTATACAGGCTAGTTAGCAGTGATTGGCGGATATCATCACGTTCAAAAAACAGCTCGTGCTTAGCTCCTTTAAACTGCTTGATTAGGGTATTTTTATGCCTACTTGCGAGCTTATGTTGGGCTTGATTATCAACCACTTCATCATTTTCTGCGCTGGCTATAAATAGTGGGGTGGTTATAGATAGCTTATCGAGTGCTTTAATGAACGAAAAAACGGTATGCAGCCAACCATAAGTCACACCACCTAATTGTAATAGTGGGGTTTGCTGATAAGTTGCCCTAAATTGCTCGTAACGTATTTGACTACTGGTTAAAGTATTAAGCGCAAACTCTTCAGCTGAATAATCGCTTTGCCCTAGTGCATAACATCCTGAGAAACCTAATAATGACGCACTCGCAGCGATAAACTGTGCAATTGGTTTGGGTATTCCTTTGGTATAAATATCAAACATGGGCGCCGATAAAAACGCTCCACTAAAATCATGTGAATAGCGTGCTAAGTAATCAAACGCAATGGCGCCGCCCATTGAATGGCTAAGTAGTAGTTTTTTACCTTGCCAGTGCTGCTGCACCACTTTTTCATTAAACTGGTTAAGATCGTGACTGTAATCTTCAAATTGTTTTACGTAACCTTTGTGGGGGTTTTTTAATAACCGATAAGAGCGACCTTGGCCTTGGTGATCAACAATAAACACAGCAAAATTATTACAATAAAGCTCCCAAAGTAGCTCTTTGTATTTATCGAGTCCTTCAATACGCCCTGAACTAATAACAATGGCTGTATGAGCATTTTTAGGCTTGGCATAAGCATAAAATAATTCCCCAGCTGCTGTGTTTAAATACGCTTTTTTAAGCGTATTAGTATAAAACTCAGTAATTGCAGACAGGTTATTTTCAAGCTCGCTTTCAGTGCTATAAAACATGGTCTCTCTTTTGTATTGGTAAGCTTACTTCAACGCATAATCCGCCAGCGTCTTTGTTTGATAAAACTAAATTTCCGCCATGCGCTATTACCGCATTTTTTGCAATGGCTAACCCTAACCCTGTCCCCCCACTGTGGCGGTCGCGGGCATCTGATTGCCTAAAAAACGGTTCACACAACTTATCGAGTTGCGCTTTAGGTACGCCTAGGCCGTCATCACATATTTGTATGTATATGGTATCACTGTGTTTTAAGCTAATACTAATAGTATGTTGTGCATATTTAATGGCGTTGCGCAGAATGTTCTCTAAGGCACTGGCAATCAACATTTCGTCGCACTCTATATTTACTTCAACATTACCATGTACAATTAAGGTTTTATTGTGCTGTTTTGCTTCAAACTGAGCATCGTTTATTACATGGTCAACAATCACTTGCAGCGACTGTGTTTGCAGCGATAAAGGTTGGCTATTGGCTTCTAAGCGCGATATCTGCAATACATCGGCTATCATTTTATCCAGTTGGTTAGCTTCTTTTTCAATACGCAACAAATAAGATTGATTTGCCTCACTTGCCTGCATTTGTGCAAGTCCTGTAGCCATTTTTAAACGGGTTAGCGGGGAGCGTAATTCATGGGATATATCGGCTAATAAACGTTTTTGAGCGCTAAGCAGTTGCTCTAGTTGATCGGCCATCCGGTTAAAGTCGCGCCCTAAAACTCCAAGTTCATCTTTTCGCTGACTATTTATTGTTGCACGCGCACTTAAATCGCCGTTTGAGAGCCTGATAGCGGCTTGTTTTAAGCTATTTATAGGGGCAATTAAGTTACGGCTAAATAAAAAGCTAAGCGTAAGCGAGGCAATAATTGCCATGGTAATTTTTAACCAAACGGGTAATAATCTTAAGCGAATAAAGAGCGGTCGCTGCTGATTGATATCGATTTCATATAACTCAAATTCTCCTTCAGGAACCCGAATGCGCACAGGGCCAAAAGCTTGGTAATATTCAGTAAAAATAACCTGTGGTGGCATGCCCTTACTAAAGTTAAGTAAGCTTAAATCAATATTGTTCTCAACATTTTTACTGATCAACACTTCATCGCTATTTTGTGAATTTAAATAAAGCAACTTACGTTTCGTTAAACGCGGATGAGTAATAATGTCATTAATAGAGCGCTTGTGTTTATGTGCGCTACGCTCGATACCTCGTGCCAAATATTCTAGATTTTTTTGCATCGGCCCTTGTAGTGGATCATGGCTAATGGCGTTTATTAGTGAAATATTACTCAAGAAAAAGAGCGCTGTAAAAGTGCCAATAATGGTCAGCCAAAACCACGTAAACACTTTAAAAAACAGATAATGTCGTGGGTGGCGTAGCCAACTAAAGCGCAGAGCTTTATTCTCCTTGGATGAAGACATATCCCGCTCCTCTCATTGTTTTAATTTTATCGCCCTCAATATGCTCGGCTATTTTTTTACGAATATTACTCACATGCATATCTATAGAGCGGTCAAAAGATGCTAAGCGTCTGCCTAATACATCTTCGCTTATTTGCTCTTTGCTAATTACATCAGGCGCGTGTTTTATCAATAAAGCGAGTATTTCGTATTCGGTGCCCGTTAATGTGAGGGGGATGTTATTAATACTGGCCTCTCGCGCAGCAAAATTAATAGTAATACCATTTAAAGAGAGCTTTTTATTAGTGTTATTACTTACACTATTAATATGTTCAATGCGGCGAGTAATTGCTTTTACGCGGGCTAGTAGTTCTCTGTGATTAAAAGGCTTTGGTATGTAGTCGTCAGCGCCGAGTTCTAAACCAAAAATACGGTCAAAGTCTTCTCCTTTAGCGGTCAGCATAATCACCGGTGTTAATTTACTTTGCCTGAGTTGTTTCAGTACTTCAAAGCCATCTATAGAGGGCAACATGACGTCTAGTAATATAAGCGCGTAATCGTTTTGCAAGGCAAGCTCTAAGCCTTGTTGACCATCATGTGCGGTTTGAATGCTAAAGCCTTGTGCACTTAGGTATTCGCTTAATAATTCGCATAAACCGGTGTCATCATCAATCATTAATAGTTTCATATATAAAGCCTTACGCGCTGTTTATGGTTTTATTTTACGCGTTTAATGTATCAATAGTTAGTCTTTACATAACCTTTACACTGCTTTGCGTTACTTTGCATTGAGCCGGTTATAGTGAACACACTGGTTAGCAGCCAACAACCAACTCAATATAAAGGTGATGATTATGACTAAAGTAAACACGTTATCAAAATTAGTACTCATTTGCGGTTTAACAGCGGTAACGCTCACTACGGGCAGCGTATTTGCAAAAGGCGATGGCTATAAACAAGGTCACTCTCAGGCGCGCTTTTTACTCTCTGAGCGAGCAGCAGATAAGCTGGCACTTACGCAAGAGCAACAAACACAACTAAAAGCGATTTTTACAGCGCAAAAAACGCAAATTAAAGCGCTAAGAAGCCAAGACAAAGACGTGCGCCAGGCACAGCGCCAAGCCTATAAAGAACAAATGGACGCGTTATTGTCAGCGCCAAATTTTGACGAAAATGCAGCGAAAGAGTTATTAACTGCACGCCAAGATAAGAAACAGCAATTGGGGTTAATTAAATTAAAAACCCAGCATCAAGTAATGCAACTACTTAACGCTGAGCAAAAAGAGAAGTTAGCTAAAATTCAGCAGCGAATGACCAAAAAGCACCGCAAACATAAAGCATAGCGTTTTAACACAAAGCAAAAAGCCAGCTAAATGCTGGCTTTTTTATATTACACGAGTGATTATTTAAAAAAGTCATCTTCATTTTTTGCCATCATTGCTTCAATGTCTTCAATCATGTCTTGATTGAATTCATCTGCAGAGGTGATGGGTGCTGAAATTTTATTATTTTCAAACGACCACTCTCCTAAGTCAATAAGTTGGCAACGCTTTGAGCAAAAAGGGCGGTGCGGACTTTGTGCTGACCATTCTACTTTTACTTTGCAGGTTGGGCAGTTAACCATAGTTGGCATAATTTACTCTCAAATTAATATAGGCTTGGCTGCTCAATTTATCGTTAAGCAACTAAGCATTTTATTTAAAAACTAGTAACGCGGTTTATCTCAGCCAGCGAGGTCACACCCTCTGCTGCTTTACGAATACCCGATAAACGTAAATTGTTATACCCTGCTTTAAGTGATACCTCAGCAATTTCTAGTGAGTTACCACCACGCATTATAATTTGCGCTATTTCGGGGGTGATTTTCATAACCTCGTAAATACCAACACGGCCTTTATAGCCCTCAGTACAGCTTTCACAGCCTTTAGGGGCATACAAAACCATATCCTGTATTTGTTGTTCACTAAAGCCTTGGCGAATAAGCTCTTCACGGGGTAACTGCTCTGGTGTTTTACATTTAGAGCATAATCGGCGCGCTAAACGTTGGGCGATTATTAAGCTAATTGAACTGGCCACATTATACGCGGGTACGCCCATGTTTAACAGACGAGTTATGGTTTCAGGTGCAGAGTTGGTATGTAGCGTTGATAGTACTAAGTGACCGGTTTGAGCCGCTTTAATTGATATTTCAGCGGTTTCTAAATCTCGTATCTCACCTACCATTACTACATCGGGATCTTGGCGTAAGAACGCTCGTAAAGCATTAGCAAAGGTCATGTCGGCTTTAATGTTTATTTGTACCTGATTAACCCCTTCGAGGTTAATTTCTACCGGATCTTCGGCGGTACTGATGTTACGCTCTGGCTGATTGAGTATATTTAAACCCGTATACAGGGAGACGGTTTTACCTGAGCCAGTTGGACCGGTAACTAAAATCATCCCTTGTGGTTGCTCTAATGCATCGAGGTAGAGTTTTTTCTGCTCAGGTTCATAACCTAATACATCAATACCTAACATGGCACTTGATGAATCGAGGATACGCATTACAATTTTTTCGCCCCATAAGGTAGGCATGGTACTAACACGAAAATCAATACTTTTACGTTCTGTCACTTTGAGTTTTATACGGCCATCTTGTGGCTTACGTTTTTCAGCGATATCAAGGCGCGACATAACTTTTATACGGGCAGATAGCTTACTGGCCAAGGTGTTTGGCGGGCTGGCTACCTCATGTAAAATTCCGTCGATGCGAAAGCGAATACGGTATTTATGTTCATAAGGTTCAAAGTGAAGATCCGAAGCGCCTTTTTTTATTGCGTCCATTAAAATTTTATTAATGTAGACAATAATAGGGGCGTCGTCTTTGTCATCGTCTTTTGGCGTATGGTCTTTTTGTGGCTCAGAATCTAGTTCAGCAAACTCTTTAAATTCATCCTCACTTAAATTTAAGCTACCTGCAGCATCCAGTAGTTGCTCAATTTTATTATCGAGTTGAATGTAGTCAACTACCACCACTTCACACGATAAACCGGTGCTAAATTCAAAGTTTTCAAAAGCGCCGTAATCGGTAGGATCTGAAGCGGCAATATATACTTTTCTGCCTTTTTGTACCAAAGGTAAAATATGATGCTTACGGATCAGCTTTTCTTTAACTAGCTCGGCAGGAATTTGTGCAACATTAAAATCTTTTAAATCAAAAAAAGGCACTCTAAACAAATCAATACATTGCTCAGCTAAATCTTTGCTATCTATTTTTCCGCATTTAGAAATAAGTTCTGCGGTTGACGCAAAGTCTTGCTGCCTGGCTTTTACGGTATCAGTATCGACACGGCCGAGGGTAATAAATTTTCTTAGTAACGGTGAGTTAATATTCATTGCGCACCTGATTTAATCCTTCTTTACTCAGCAATTTATCAGAAAAAAGAAAGGAATACATTAATCGTACCAATGCAGCAGATAATTTACCGATAAAAATATCAGTTTATTGCGCTGTGATTGGGTCAGTCACTCTATATTGTAGACTTTGCTAGCTGTAAATAATAATTATGTAGCTTAAGTAAGTCTTGTTTTACATCGTTTAAATCGCGGTTATTATTTAAAATATCATCCGCTTTTTGTTGTTTATGCTCACGAGACATCTGTGCGTCAATAATTTGTTTTGCTTGTTCAGAGCTAATATTGTCACGTTTTGTGGTGCGGGTAATTTGTATTTCTACGGGTACATCAATTAGCAAAGTACGATTACAGTAGCGATCAAGCTCATTTTCAAATAATAGCGGGGCAACTAAAACCACATAGTCGCTTTGCGCGTTTTTTAAATCAATAATAAGCTGAGTGCGTATTAAAGGATGCAACAGCGCATTGAGCCATGTTTTTTGCTCAGGGTTACTAAAAATACGTGCTCTTAGCTCGCTACGGTTTAATGCGCCATGTTCATCGAGTATGTCAGAGCCGAAATGTTTAATAATGGCCTTTAAACCATCAGTGTCAGGTTCAATCACTTGGCGAGCTACAATATCAGCATCAACAATAGTAGTGCCTAGCTCTGCCAACATATCGCTAGCTGCGGTTTTACCACAGCCAATCCCGCCGGTTAGGCCCAGCACCCAGTTATTTTTATGGTGTTGTGTATTACTCATAGTTAGTAACCAATAAAATTAAAATAGCTGTTTTGTAGTTGTGTACCCCACAGCATAGTTATCCAACCGGCTATTGCTAAATAAGGACCAAAAGGAATAGGCGTTGCTTTGTCTTTACCTTGAATACTCAGCAGGGCAATGCCTATTACTGCGCCTACCACGCTTGAGAGTAAAATAATGATCAATAACGATTGCCAACCCAGCAGTGCGCCAAATACAGCCAGTAATTTAAAGTCGCCATAACCCATACCTTCTTTGCCGGTTATTAACTTAAACAGCCAAAATACGCTCCATAAGCTTAAGTAACCACATGCTGCACCAATAATGGCATCGCTAGGGGCTATGGTATAACCCAATACTGAGGCGATTAACGCCAGCCATAAAAGCGGCAAAGTAAGCTGATCTGGCAGTAGCATGTGATCAATATCAATAAAAGTCAGTGCTACCAATGCCCAAGTCACTACAATGTACAATAAAGCCTGCTCAGTTGCGCCAAAAGTGTAAGCAACAACTAGGCTTAAAATAGCGGTAATGGCTTCAATGATTGGGTAACGCACTGAAATTGGGTTATCACAGGTTGCGCATTTACCTTTTAAAAATAACCAACTAAATATAGGAATGTTTTGCCATGGTTTAATGGCTGCTTTGCACTTAGGACAACATGAGTTGGGCTTAACTAAATTAAACGTGTCAGTATTTTGTGAGGTGGTCTGTTCAGTCTTTGGGCTGGTTAGTTCATCGGCTAATAATAGGCGGCACTCAGTTTGCCATTCTTTTTGCATCATTACTGGCAAGCGATATATCACCACATTTAAAAAGCTGCCGATACATAAAC
This sequence comes from Pseudoalteromonas sp. 11L1, assembly GCF_055397545.1. Next base: position 1,224,929 of record NZ_AP041141.1, read on the forward strand.
TCACTAGGCCAACCGTGGTCAAATAAAACCATAAGTTAGCTTGCATCGCGTTGCTGATATCAATAAAAAGACTTTGCATTTATTTTACCTAAAGCTAAATTCTGTGTTGATAATACAGTGGTTTTATATAAGTGCAAAATTAGGTTCAAGCAACGGGCAACGAGATGTGGGGAATCACCGCGTTTTAATTGTTCTGTAGGCGGGGCTTTATGCCGCGTAAGGTCATTATTCACAAAGAGGTTAAGAGACGCTTCGCTTTTAGAGGTTGTTAAGGTTACGGGTAACGGGCGGCGAGCCTCGAATTCCGCGACTAAAACCTGTCTACACAACTGAGCCTAGTTGGAAAATAGGTAAATACATGGCCACAATTAAGCCGCCAACTAATACGCCTAACACCGCCATAATTAATGGCTCAAGTAAGCTAGATAGGCCATCTACTGCGTCATCCACTTCTTGCTCGTAAATAGTGGCGACTTTAGCTAGCATACCATCAAGCGATCCTGATTCTTCACCAATGGCAACCATTTGTATTACCATATCGGGGAATATTTTAGAGTTACGCATCGCCCAGTTCATTTGATTGCCTGAGCTTACCTCGGCTTTTATTTCTAAAATAGCATACCGGTAAACTGCGTTACCTGAGGCACCTGCTGCAGAATCCAAAGCATCCACCAATGGTACACCCGCAGCAAAAGTGGTCGATAAAGTCCGCGCATAACGTGCCACGGCCGCTTTATTTAAAATCATGCCGACAACCGGAAGCTTCAGTATGGCGCGATCGGTGGCATCACGCAACTTTAAGCTTCTTAAGTGTGCCTCTTTGAATATATAACCAAAAGCCACAACGCCAATAAGGGCTATCCACCAGTACTCTTGCATAAATTCAGAAATAGCAATTACAAATAAAGTAAAAGCGGGGAGCTCTGCACCAAAGCCGGAAAATATCTCTTGAAACTGTGGTACTACAAATATTAGCAATATTGAGGTAACAATGAATGCCACAACCAAAACGGCTGCTGGATAAAACATGGCTTTTTTAATTTTTGATTTAAGTGCCTCAGATTTTTCTTTATAAAGGGCAACGCGATCAAATATTTTATCCAAAGAGCCCGACTGCTCACCTGATGCCACTAAATCACAATATAAATCATCAAAATAGCGAGGGTGCTTTCTAAGTGCCATTGATAGCGGTTGACCGGCTTTGACTTCATCACCAATTATATTCATTAGTTTGGCAATACTTTTATTAGTGGAGCCTGAGCCTATCATTTCAATGGATTGAATTAGCGGCACACCCGCCATCAGCATGGTGGCTATCTGCCTTGTCACTAACGCAATGTCTTTTGGGGTAATTTTTTGCACACTCTTCAGGCCAAATAAAGGCTTGGCTTTACGTTTTACTTTTGAGGGGGTAATGCCTTGTTTGCGTAATTGTGCTTTGACTAATGCAATGCTAGATCCCGTAAGCTCACCTTCAAGTTTCTTGCCTCGAGTACTTACACCTGTCCATTTGAAGGAATCTAAACTTTTTTCTTCTTGCTTTTTTGCCATGAACTTGCACTCTTGGGTAAATAAAAAAGTAGCTAAATGCTACTTTTTTATTTTAATTAATTCTATAAAGATACTAAGAGTTATCTACAATTTGCAGGTAAGAAAGCGTCCTTTACAGTACCAGCATTACAGGTCCAAGTAATACTTCCATTGCCTGAAACATCAGGTGTAAAAATAAGTGTTGCGTCATCAGTAACCTTACTGTTGAAGGTAACTGTGATAATACCTGCTGCACCTATAGCTACAGATTTTACTGCGTTGCCATTTATATCGGTAGCAGTTGCAGGAAGTCCTACATCTGCATTTTTTGTAGGTAGAGCAGCTTCAGAGGTATAGTACTCTGTCACTGCAGACTTGGCTGTGGCACCTAAGTTCATCCCTTCACTAACATGAGCACGTTTTGTGTAATCCTGATAAGCAGGCAGTGCAACTGCTGCTAAAATACCGATGATTGCTACTACAATCATTAATTCAATTAGGGTGAAACCCTTTTGGTTTTGTTGTGTCATTGTTTGCATGTTTCCTCTCCTAAAGGATAATGTTGCGGTAAGCCAAACGGGTATAAATTATAAATTATAAATTATAAATATAACTTATGTTGTTTACTTAACCTGTTACTACAAAAAATAAAATCATTTTTGCCAAGTGGCATTTTAGCACTATTAGTAGTCACTATTTTAAAATTATTACCTTAAAGCAATGACCCAAAAGTAACGCACAGCATGGCGGTTATTCGTTTCTCGTCCCTTATTTGAGTATAAACCCAACCATTAAAAGTTAGTTATAACCCGCTTAAGTTACAAGTTAATTATAAAAATAAACCTTGTCGTTTATTTTTATTCTGTCCCTTACAAATGCTTCTCCATTCTTTTTAACTAATTAAGTATTTAAAACTAGTCAATATGAATGAGTCTAACACTGTTTATTGCGCTTTTGTATTTAAAAACTTTATAAAAAACGCCTTTATTTAATAACTTGTTACAAATAGTCCTTTAGGATTATTTAATGCTCTTTTTTAAAAGCTGTCAATCAATTAGCGCAAGAAACTATAAATAGTTTTTACATTATTTATTCAAATCGCATCGATAAATCGATTGATTGTAAATTTTTTGTAAGCGCACCACTTGAGATAAGGTCGACCCCTGCTTGTGAGTAGGCTTTTAGCGTTTCTAAGGTCATATTGCCTGATACTTCTAACTTAGCGCGCTTATTTGTAATGGTAACCGCTTGGCGTATTTGCTCAGGATTAAAATTATCTAGCATTATAATGTCGGCGCCTGCGCTAATGGCTTGCTCTAGCTCATCAAACGATTCAACCTCAACCTCTATAGGTTTATCGGCATGATTTAGCTTAGCTTGAGCTACTGCGTTATTAATTCCTCCGCAGGCTGCTATGTGGTTTTCTTTAATTAAAAACGCATCAAACAATCCAATTCGGTGATTTGCACCGCCGCCACACTTAACTGCATATTTTTGCAATGCTCTTAACCCCGGAATGGTTTTACGGGTATCGAGTAGTTGCGTGCTAGTGCCACTGAGCTCTTTTACATAATGTGCTGTGGTGGTGGCTGTGCCTGAAAGCGTTTGTACAAAATTAAGTGCAGTTCGCTCAGCCGTTAAAATAGCGCGTGCAGAGCCTGATGCAGTAAATAGGGTGCTATTGGCACTAACTAAGTCGCCGTCGTTCACGCATATATTTACAACTACACTTGGGTCGACTTGTTTAAATACTTCAATAATAAGGTCTTTACCACAAAAAACACAGTCTTCACGGGTGATCACTTTCGCATTGGCTTGCTCTGCTTGAGGAATAAGCTGTGCGGTAATGTCGCCTTGTTCTGCGCTTTGGTTATTTAGGTCTTCATCCAGGGCTAAGGTAACAAGTTGGCTAATTAGGGTATGCGAAATAGACATGAAAAAGCTCATAGTAGATAATTAATTAACTAAATTTTACTCTGTTTAATTACTAAATAGAAGCCGCTAACAACTAAACTAAAAATTAACGCGCTAATCATATTTTATCGTTTGGTATTACGCTATCTTTATGTGGTTAAATCTATTAGCATCTTGATATACATCAATTTTGGTTGATTAACCTGAGCGCTAGATAATAAATCTATCTCAAGCTGCTATTTTGAGCAAACACTGTGTTGAATATATTTACAATAGTGTTTTAAATTTTTCGGCAACGGGCAACGGGCAACGGGCAACGGGCAACGGGCAACGGGCAACGGACTTGACACCAATCCCTACCATTTTACTCAAAGAGCATTTGACATCGGGCATATAAGTTTAAATCAAATAGTATGAAAATAGATTCTTTAGGCGTTATAAATAATATTACCCAGCGTGCGTGTAGCCACTTTGACGAGCGACCTGCTCACAGCGATATTTCGCTGCTGGTTATTCATAATATTTCATTACCAGCAGGGGAGTTTAACACCCCCTACGTTGATGATTTATTTATGGGGAATATTGATTGCAATGCACATTCTAGCTTCAGTGATTTAGCAGGACTTAGGGTATCAGCGCATTGTTTTATTAAGCGCTGTGGCGAAGTTATACAATATGTGCCTTTTGAAAAACGTGCATGGCACGCGGGGCGTTCCTGCTTTGCTGGGCAACAAAATTGTAATGATTTTAGTATAGGTATAGAGCTTGAGGGCACAGATACAACTAACTATACCGATGGTCAATATCAAAGTTTAGCTGCATTGGCGCAGGCTATTATGCAGCGCTACCCAAAAATAAGAGCCAGTAATATAGTGGGGCATTGCGATATTGCCCCTGGGCGAAAAACTGACCCCGGAGCGAGTTTTAACTGGCGTAAGTTTTTTAACCTAATTAAATAACTAGGGTCTGTTGACCTTTTAAGGTTAAATTTGCAGCAGTCTGTTTGGTATTTAGGCAAGGCAGCGCCTATGTGGTGTGGTTATTCCCCATAAATAGGCGATAACGTAGCATCAATGCCAAACAGGCGCTGCCCTTCGGGTTCTGCCTAGGGACGATTTACTCTTTGTTGCTCGGTTTTGACTTAGCGCACTAGGTTACAAACCTCGCGCCGCGATTAAATCGCCCCTAGTTTGAACAAATTATAATCCGCAAAGGTCAACAGACCCTAAATTAAGCGAGTAACTACATGATTTTGGTTTCAATAATAATAGCACTGATACTTGAGCGTTTAGGGGCTCGCTCTGCGCATTGGCAAATAAGCCATTATGCCAACGGCTACTTAAATCGCAGTATTAATTTATTAACGAATAAAGGTTTATTTGGCACGGCTACTGGGTTTTTAATTTGGTTATTGCTGCCGGTGATTGCGGTTGCTTGTTTGTTTTTTTTATCTGATTTTGCATTGTGGCAGCTGGTTTTTAATGTAGCGGTGTTATTGGTGTGCTTCGGTTGTGCTAAACAGCGTGCCTTATATAAGTCGTACCTCAATGCATTAACTCGAGGTGACCAAACTGCCGCCACTTTATATGCTTTGCAATTGGGGCAAAAGCGCACAGAGGAGCAGCAAGGTGGTGAAACCTTAGGTCAAACATTAGCGTGGGTTAATTTCCGGTTTTATTGTGCGGTTATATTTTGGTTTGTGATATTGGGTGTTGCCGGTGCTGTTTTTTATGCATTAGTACGAACCTTTGCTGACTTAGTGAGTGGTAACCGTGATGAAGTCATTGCCAAGCATTTTAAGCTCATTCACCGCTTGCTGTTTTGGTTAGATTGGCTCCCAGCGCGTATTACCAGTTTTGGTTATTTAGTGATTGGTAACTTTAACAAAGGCACTAGTTGCTGGCTGCGCTTCGTATTTGACTTTTCAAGCCCAAATCGCAAGGTGGTTACTTATACGGCATTGGCCGCCGAACAAGTTGAAAAGCGTTATTACGGCTGCACCTTTGAAGCCACCTGCATGATCAAACTGGTCAAGCGTAATGTACTTTTTTACTTAGTGTTAATTGCCTTAATGACTTTATTTGGTGGTTTAAGTTAAAGACTAGGGGTTAGCTCATAGGTGTTAGGGAGAAATTAAGCTAAGCACTGTGTTTAGCTTGGTGTTGGAGGGCTACGAGTTGCGGGCTAAAATCTCTAGCCTAGAGCTTAAACATGCGCGAGGTAAACTCCCGCCTACAATATAAAAACATGTTTGCAAAAGGCGCTACGCTTTATCCTAGTGCCGAACCCCGAAACCCAGCTGGTCTGACCATTTGTTTTTTCATCTTATTAACCTTTCTTTACCCTCTGTGATCTGTGTATTATTTGAACTTTGTTTAAATTACGTTACGCTGGCCTTAGGGCTTTAAAACTGCTGTAAATTGACAGTAATTACGGTTTTTGATAACGTATGGCAAAATTTGGTATGACCAATTTACCTTTTGGTCAGGTCATTCAGTTAAAAGCCTTATTTAATGGGCTGCTAGCACTTATACAACGCGGACGTTGATTGATGTCTTTAAAAATTAAAGCGGCAAAATTATCTGATGTTATTTTACAACAACTTGAGAACATGATTCTTGAGGGGTCGTTAGCACCAGGAGAAAAGTTACCACCGGAGCGTGAACTCGCTAAGCAATTTGAAGTGTCGCGTCCGTCGTTGCGTGAAGCCATTCAAAAGCTTGAGGCAAAAGGGCTCGTAACCCGTCGTCAAGGTGGTGGAACGTATGTAAAAAATCAATTGGAAGAGGGGCTGACTGATCCGTTGTTTGATTTGATCAGTAAACACCCCGAATCGCAATTTGATTTATTAGAATTTCGTCATGCGCTAGAGGGAATTGCGGCTTATTACGCAGCACTTCGCGGAACAAGCAACGATTTTGCAAAAGTAAAACAGAGCTTTGAGCAGATTGCATTAGCTAAAGATGAATTAAAGCAAAAAGCCAAAGCGATTAATGACTTTCACTTTTGCATAGCAGAGGCGTCTCATAACGTAGTGTTACTGCATTTAGTAAGAGGGATGCGAAGCTTACTTGAGCAGAATGTTTTACAAAATTTAACAGTGTTACTTAAAAAGTCAGATATAAGCAGCCAATTAGCTGAGCATAGACGCTTATTAATGGATGCAGTGATTGACGGTAATCCTGAGCAAGCTCGCTTAGCGAGTAATGCGCATTTAGCCTATATTGAAGAAGCATTGCTTGAAGCGGGTAAAGAGCATTCGCGAATTGAACGTAGTTTAAGACGCACCAAACAAAATTAAGCAAGTACATTCACTTTTAACTTGAGTTAACAGTGAAGTATTCAATACATAAAATTAGTATTTTAAACATAAGGAAACCTCCATATGTCTGAAGTCAATAAAATTGACGTAGACGCGCTAGAAACACAAGAGTGGTTACAAGCTCTTGAATCGGTTGTGCGCGAAGAAGGTGTTGAACGAGCTCAGTTTTTACTTGAGCAAGTGTTAGAACAAGCCCGTTTAGACGGTGTTGATATGCCAACAGGCATTAACACAAACTACGTTAATACGATTCCGGTTGATCAAGAACCTGCCTACCCTGGTGATGTAAATCTTGAGCGCCGTATTCGTTCAATTATTCGCTGGAACGCGATTATGATTGTATTGCGTGCATCGAAAAAAGATCTCGACTTAGGCGGCCATATGGCGTCTTACCAATCGTCTGCTGCATTTTACGAAGTGTGTTTTAACCATTTCTTTAAAGCGCCAAATGATGTTGATGGCGGCGATTTAGTTTATTACCAAGGTCATATTTCTCCGGGTATTTATGCGCGTGCATTTGTTGAAGGGCGTTTAAGTGCTGAACAGCTTGATAATTTCCGTCAGGAAGTAGATGGTAAAGGCCTACCTTCTTACCCTCATCCTAAATTAATGCCTGAGTTTTGGCAGTTCCCAACGGTATCTATGGGTTTAGGTCCAATTTCTTCAATTTACCAAGCGCGCTTCTTAAAATACTTAGATGGCCGTGGCTTAAAAGACACTAAAAACCAACGTGTATATGCGTTTTTAGGTGATGGTGAAATGGATGAGCCAGAATCACGTGGTGCTATTTCTTTTGCTGCCCGTGAAAAGCTAGATAACCTATGTTACTTAATTAACTGTAACCTACAGCGCTTAGATGGCCCTGTAATGGGTAACGGTAAAATCATTCAAGAGCTAGAAGGCCTATTTAAAGGCGCTGGCTGGAATGTTATTAAACTTGTTTGGGGCAGCGGTTGGGATATTCTGCTTGCTAAAGACACCACAGGTAAATTACTACAGTTAATGAACGAAACTGTTGATGGTGATTACCAAACATATAAAGCAAAAGATGGCGCGTACGTACGTGAACATTTCTTTGGTCGTTACCCAGAAACAGCAGCACTTGTTGCTGATATGACCGATGAAGAAATTTTCGCCCTTAAGCGCGGTGGTCATGAGCCTTCAAAACTGTTTGCCGCATTTAAAAAAGCAGAAGAGACGAAAGGTCGTCCAACAGTAATCCTTGCTAAAACAGTAAAAGGTTACGGCATGGGTGAAGCGGCTGAAGGTAAAAACATTGCGCACCAAGTTAAGAAAATGGACATGTCGCATGTGGCTCACTTACGCTCTCGTTTAGGCTTAGATGATTTAGTATCTGAAGAGCAATTAAAAGAGCTACCATACTTAGAGCTTGAAAAAGATTCTCCTGAGTACAAGTACCTTCATGCACGTCGTGAGGCGCTTCAAGGTTACACGCCAACACGTATCGCTAAGTTCTCTGAAAAGTTACAGTTACCAGAAGTAGATGCGTTCAAGCCATTACTTGAAGAGCAAAAACGTGATATTTCAACCACTATGGGCTTTGTCCGTGCACTTAATATCTTATTAAAAGATAAAGGTATTGGTAAAAATATTGTGCCAATTATTGCCGATGAAGCACGTACTTTTGGTATGGAAGGTTTATTCCGTCAAATAGGTATTTACAACCCACACGGCCAAAATTACACCCCTCAAGACCGTGATATTGTTTCTTACTACAAAGAAGCAACCTCAGGACAGGTATTACAAGAAGGGATTAACGAGCTAGGTGCAATGTCGTCATGGGTTGCTGCTGCAACATCTTACAGCACCAACGACTTACCGATGATCCCATTCTACATTTACTATTCTATGTTTGGTTTCCAACGTGTTGGTGACATGGCATGGATGGCAGGGGATCAACAAGCACGTGGTTTCTTATTAGGTGCTACAGCGGGTCGTACAACGCTAAATGGCGAAGGCTTACAGCACGAAGATGGCCACAGCCACATTCTTGCAAACACGGTACCTAACTGTATTTCTTACGATCCTACTTATGCATTTGAAGTAGCGGTTATCGTGCAAGACGGTATTCGTCGTATGTACGGTGAAGAGCAAGAAAATATTTACTACTACCTAACGCTAATGAACGAAAATTACCATCAGCCAGCAATGCCAGAAGGCGCTGAAGAAGGTATTCGTAAAGGTATCTACAAGCTAGAAAGCTACGAAGGTAAAAAAGCCAACGTACAGCTATTAAGCTCAGGTACTATCATGACTGAAGTGCGTAAAGCTGCGGCAATTTTAAGCGAAGAGTTTGGTATTGCGTCTGATGTTTACTCAGTAACTTCATTCAATGAACTTACCCGTGATGGACAAGATGTTGAACGTTTCAACATGCTTAACCCAGAAAGCGAGCAAAAAACGCCATACATCACTAGCGTATTAAACGATTCAGTAACTGTTGCTGCAACGGATTACATGAAAAACTACGCAGAACAAGCGCGTTCATTTATTCCAAGCAATAACTACAAAGTATTGGGTACAGATGGTTACGGTCGTTCAGACAGCCGTGAAAACCTACGTCGTCACTTTGAAGTTAACGCAAGCTACGTGGTAGTTGCGACATTATCTGAACTTGCTAAACGTGGTGAAGTTGAAAAGTCAGTGGTTGTTGAAGCAATTAAAAAATTCAACATCGACACCAACAAACTAAATCCACTGTACGCATAAGAGGTTTGCAATGAGTATTGAAATTAAAGTACCTGATATCGGTGGCGATGAAGTAGAAGTAACCGAAATACTAGTGAGCGTTGGCGATAAAGTTGAAGTTGACCAATCACTATTAAGTGTTGAAGGTGATAAAGCTGCGATGGAAGTACCTGCTGAACAAGCCGGTACGGTAAAAGAAATTAAAGTAAATGTGGGTGACACTGTTACCACTGGCACTTTAGTGTTCATCTTTGAAGGTGAAGCGCAAGACTCTGCTGCTGACTCTAAAGAAGCTGAAAAAACCGAGGAAGCAGCACCTGCTGCGTCATCGGCTTCATCAACCAAAGAAGTCACTGTGCCAGATATTGGTGATGACGAAGTTGAAGTAACTGAAATTATGGTTGCAGTTGGTGATAGCGTAGAAGAAGAGCAATCTATCTTAAACGTTGAAGGCGACAAAGCGGCAATGGAAGTACCAGCACCCTTTGCCGGTACAGTAAAAGAAATTAAAGTAAATACTGGTGACAAAGTGAAAACGGGTTCATTAGTATTTGTTTTTGAAGTGTCAGGTGGTGATAACCAAAGTGCCCCTGCAGCTGATTCAAAAGCACAAGAGAAGCCTGCTGAACAAGCATCGGCATCAAGCACTAAAGAAGTTAGCGTGCCTGATATTGGTGATGACGAAGTTGAAGTAACAGAAGTTATGGTTGCGGTTGGCGATAGCGTAGAAGAAGAGCAATCTATCTTAAACGTTGAAGGCGACAAAGCAGCTATGGAAGTACCGGCGCCGTTTGCAGGTACTGTTAAAGAGATTAAAGTAGCGACTGGCGATAAAGTTAAAACTGGCTCATTGATTTTTGTATTTGAAGTGGCGGGTAGTGCACCAGCTGCAGCACCTGCAGAAAAATCAGCACCAGCGCCTAAAACAGAATCTAAGCCGGCAGCTCAGGCTGAGTCAAAACCAGCAGCATCATCTGCTAAAGCAAGCCCTGAAAGCTTTGAAAACAATAGCGCTTATGCACATGCATCGCCAGTGGTTCGCCGTTTAGCACGTGAGTTTGGTATTAACCTTGCCAACGTTAAAGGCACAGGCCGTAAAAACCGTGTTGTTAAAGAAGACGTGCAAAACTATGTTAAGCAACTGGTTAAGCAAGTTGAGTCTGGTCAAGTATCAGCAGCTAAAGGCAATGCGGGTGGCGGTGAGCTTGGTTTAATTCCATGGCCAAAAGTTGATTTTGCTAAGTTTGGTGAAATAGAAGAGAAAAAACTCTCTCGTATTCAAAAGCTGTCAGGTAAAAACTTACACCGTAACTGGGTACAAATCCCACATGTTACCCAGTTTGATGAAGCGGATATCACGAGCCTTGAGCAGTTTCGTAAAGAGCAAAACGCGCTTAACGAGAAGAAAAAGCTGGGTGTTAAAATTACGCCACTCGTGTTTGTAATGAAAGCAGCTGCTAAAGCGCTTGCTGAGTTCCCGACATTTAACTCATCGCTTTCAGAGGATGGCGAAAGCTTAATTCTTAAAAAGTACATTAATATTGGTGTAGCGGTTGATACGCCTAATGGCTTAGTTGTACCAGTGTTCAAAGATGTTGATAAAAAAGGCATTATTGAACTCTCTCGTGAACTAATGGAAGTATCTGTTAAAGCACGTGATGGCAAGTTAAGTTCATCAGATATGCAAGGTGGTTGTTTTACTATTTCAAGCCTAGGTGGCATTGGCGGTACGGCATTTACGCCGATTGTGAATGCGCCTGAGGTGGCAATTTTAGGTGTGTCAAAATCTGAAATGAAGCCTAAGTGGAATGGTAAAGAGTTTGAGCCTAAGCTAATGGTTCCACTTTCAATGTCTTACGACCATAGAGTGATTGACGGTGCACTTGCTGCACGCTTTACTGTTACTCTTGCAAGTTACATGAGTGATATACGCCAGTTAGTGATGTGATCACTACAGAGTGAGTAAAATCAAATCCCAGCCAGTTGTTTTTAGCTGGGATTTTTATCATTTGCAATGATACAATATTTGCACAAATGCCCTTTTCTGCCTTGCAGAAACATGGCAGTTAAATTTTGGGGCTGTGTCCCGTTCAAACAATAAAGGTAATAGCATGAGCAACGAATTAAAAACTCAAGTTGTTGTACTAGGCGGTGGTCCTGGTGGTTACTCTGCGGCTTTTCGCGCTGCTGACTTGGGCTTAGAAGTTACATTAGTAGAATCTCGCGAGACATTAGGCGGTGTATGTCTTAATGTTGGTTGTATTCCTTCTAAAGCACTTTTACACGTAGCTAAAGTGATTGATGATGCTGCAGAAATGTCATCTCACGGCGTTACTTTTGGCGCACCAAAAATTGACTTAGATGAAGTTCGTTCTTGGAAAGAGTCTGTTGTTGGCCAGCTTACAGGTGGCTTAGACGGCATGGCTAAAATGCGTAAAGTAAAAGTTGTATCTGGTTACGGTAAATTTACTGGTAGCAACACTTTAGATGTTGAAGGCGCTGACGGTAAAACAACCATTACCTTTGATAACGCAATTATTGCTGCGGGTTCTAAACCTGTAAATTTACCTTTCATCCCAGAAGATGATCGCGTTATTGACTCAACGGGCGCGCTAGAGCTTAAAGATGTTCCTGAAAAGCTACTTGTTTTAGGTGGTGGCATTATCGGTCTTGAAATGGGTACGGTTTACCGTGCACTAGGTTCTGCAATTGATGTTGTAGAATTTGCAGACCAACTTGTTCCTGCTGCTGATAAAGACATCATTAAAATTTACCAAAAGCATGTTAAAGACAAGTTTAATGTAATGCTTTCAACTAAAGTAACTGGCGTTGAAGCAAAAGACGACGGTTTATATGTTACGTTTGAAGGCAAAAATGCACCGGCAGAGCCAGTACGTTACGACAAAGTACTTGTTGCTGTAGGTCGTACACCAAATGGTAACATGTTAGACGCTGATAAAGCCGGTGTGAATGTTGATGAGCGTGGTTTTATTAACGTTGATAAGCAATTACGTACTAACGTAGAACATATTTTTGCGATTGGTGACTTAGTGGGTCAGCCTATGCTTGCACATAAAGCGGTTCATGAAGGTCATGTTGCAGCAGAAGTTATCTCTGGTCAAAAACATTACTTTGATCCTAAGTGTATTCCTTCAATTGCTTACACTGACCCTGAAATTGCATGGGCGGGTGTAACTGAAAAAGAAGCGAAAGAGCAAGGTTTAAGCATTGAAACAGCTGTATTCCCTTGGGCTGCATCGGGTCGTGCTATTGCTTCTTCACGTACTGAAGGTTCTACTAAGCTTATTTTTGATAAAGAAAGCGGCCGTATTATCGGTGGTGCTATGATTGGTATTAACGCAGGCGAAATGCTGGGCGAAATCGGTCTAGGTATTGAAATGGGTGCAGATGGTGAAGACCTAGCGCTAACAATTCATGCTCACCCAACATTGAACGAATCAATCGGCCTTGCTGCTGAAATTTTTGAAGGTTCAATCACTGATTTACCAAACAAAAAAGCAGTTAAAAAGAAGAAGTAATTTCTTTTAGTTAATCGCGATAAAAAACCCAAGCCTCGGCTTGGGTTTTTTGTTTTTATAGCCTCAGCGTTTAGCAAAAAATTGTTCTGTGTAGCGCAGCGTCTCTATGGTGCAAAAACAAAGACTAAAGCATGTCGAGCTGCGAGTGTCGGGCAACGGGCTTAAAACCCTAAATTAAACCTGCGTGAGATAAATTCACGCCTGCAATATAAAAGTTATGCTTGCAAAAAACTCGGTGTTTTATTTTACTAGCGCCCGCAGCCCGCAGCCCGCAGCCCGCAGCCCGCAGCCCGCAGCCCGCAGCCCGCAGCCCGCAGCCCGCAGCCCGCAGATATCTATTTCCTTTTATTTTAGCTACAATGCGCAGCCATCAATTTATAGGTAATTAACCACAGTGACCCAGAGTTTAAAAAATTCAGTTTTAGCATTACGAGCTCAGCAAATAAGTGAATCTCGACGTGAGTTTAATGCCCGTGGTGGAAAAATGGATCGTTGTGATCAATGCTTAATTGCCAAGCATTACTGTATTTGTGAGGGCGCTGAGTACGCAAGCTGTAGCGCTGCAGTATGCTTACTTATGTATCACAATGAAAGTTTTAAACCGTCTAATACAGGGCGTTTAATTGCGGAAATAGTGCCTGATAATCATGCGTTTCGTTGGGATAGAACCTCCCCAGATCCTGCTTTATTAGCATTGTTGAATAATGATAAATATCAGCCTTTTGTGATTTTTCCGGCTGAAGATGTTGAAACTGATAGGGTGGTAACCCAGGTTGAAACGCATGCAGGTAAACAGCCATTGTTTATATTTTTAGATGGTACATGGCGAGAAGCTAAAAAAATGATTCGTAAGAGTCCTTATTTAGATAACTTACCTGTGCTTTCTATTACCGCAGAAAAACTCTCAGATTACCGATTACGTGTAGCGCCTCATGCTCATCAGTTAGGAACGGCAGAAGTAGCTATTATGGTATTAGCATTGGCTGGTGAAGTTGATGCGAGCACTAAATTAGAGCAGCATTTTATTAAGTTTCGCGACGCTTATTTGCTTGGTAAACGTAATAAAGGCAGGCCGGAATAAAGTGCAGGATACTAATACAAAAAAGCTGAATTTTACGCTTGAGTATAGCCTAAACATATATAATTTGGCTGACCGCTGACTTTCAGGCAAAAGAAAAGCGCGAACCATCTCTAGTCGCGCTTGCGGAATCTTCTAACTTTGTTGCATCCTGCAATTGAACCTAATCAACTCCAATTTTTACGATCCGTGTTATTACAATATTACTTTCTAGTTCTATGTAATATAGGCTATCCGGGCCTGTCTCCATAAATCCCTAAAACATCCTGTAAGGTAAAATCTATTACCAATCCTTATTGCACATCCGAGTGCATTCCCTTTGTTACCATTCCGTTGTGTTGCCCTAAGGGCCTGTCCTTCTTGTTCCCTATCCTTTATAAACAACTATTCCGATGTTGTTATCCATTATGCATCATCCTGATGCTATCCCTTGTGCAACAATCCATTGCGATACTCATCCTGAGCCTGTCCTTAAATCCCTGTTATCCTAAAAACCAAACCTTGGTATTCGAGTAGTTAATCCGTTTCCATTTACTCGGTAAGCGTCGTTGCTTATTTATGGGTTAATTATAGAGAGTGATTTGCAGTAAATGTAGTATAAAACCGCTTATGGTTTATGTTCTTACAAATGAAATATTTATAAATCACTTAAAATACAATGGCTTGCTATGTTTGTGGAGTGTTGTGCAGGGTGTTTTTACTCATTTACTGCCATAAGCGTAAGAGATATCTTACAAGGGTTTTCTTTTTTGGGCGTATTTATCACTAAGTAATTATATAAAGTGTGCACTTTTTAGTTCATCGCGGTAAAATTAATGATAATAATTATTAGTCAGGTAAGAAAATATGAAAAAAACACTAGCGCTTGTCGTTGGACTAATTGTCTCAGCACCTGCTGTTGCAACCGATGTTGTGAATATTTACTCATTTAGACAACCTTTTTTAATTAAACCTATTTTAGATGATTTTACACAGCAAACAGGCATTAAAACTAATGTTGTGTTTGCTAAAAAAGGCTTAATAGAACGTGTTAAGCGTGAAGGCAAGCACAGCAAAGCAGATTTAGTATTAACCTCTAACTTTAGTGCGTTAATTCAGTTAGAAGAGCTAAAGCTAACGCAAACAATTGATAGTGAGCAGGTTAATAATAATGTGCCGGCTGCATTTCGTGATGGCGATGGTCAGTGGGTGGCGCTCACTAAGCGAGTGCGAAATGTTTACTCTTCAAAAGAGCGTTTAGGTCCATTACCTGAGCTGAGTTATGAAGATTTAGCCGAACCTGAATATAAAGGTCAAATTTGTACTCGCTCTGGTAAACACCCTTATAATTTAGGGTTAGTGGCTTCTATGATCGCTCATCATGGTGAAGTACAGACTAAAACATGGCTTGAGGGTGTAAAAGCGAATTTAGCGCGTAAGCCGCAGGGAAATGACCGTGCGCAAGTGAAAGCCGTTAAAGAAGGTTTATGTAATTTAGCTTTAGGTAACAGTTACTACTTAGGTAAAATGTTGCAAGATGAAGCGCAAAAACCGTGGGCAGATGCGGTTAATATTAATTTTCCAAACCAAACTAACCGTGGTTCGCATATTAACGTATCGGGTGCGGTAATTACTAAGTATGCTAAAAACCCTGAAAATGCCTTGAAACTTATAGAGTATATGACCGACAATAAGGCGCAAAATATGTATGCCTCGCTCAATATGGAGTATCCGGTCAAGCCAGGTGTTAAGCTTTCAAGTTTGGTTGCATCATGGGGAAGCTTTAAGGAAGACAGCTTACCGCTTGATGAAATTAGCAAATATCGTCCGTTAGCCCTTAAGCTAATTGATGAGGTGAAGTTCGATCTTTAATGACTTATAAATTTCAGCTGTCGAAGTGGCAGCTTATTGCGTGGTCGACAGGGTTATTACTGTCGACCCCGTTGTTTTTTCTGCTAGTAGAATCTTTACAAGGCGACTCAGAGGTATTTACCCACCTGTGGAATACCGTGCTGTGGGACTATATAAGTAATACCGTATTGCTGGTTTTAGGTGTAGGGTTACTTAGCTGTCTTATTGCGTTACCACTGGGTTGGCTCACCGCTTATTGCCGTTTTCCTGGCAAACAACAGTTTGAATGGGCATTGATGCTGCCGCTTGCCATGCCTACCTATATTATTGCTTATGTGTACACCGATTTACTCGACTACGCGGGTCCGGTACAAATAACACTAAGAGACTGGTTTGGTTGGCAATCACCCAATGATTACTGGTTTTTTGATATACGCACTTTGCCAGGGGCTATCATCATGATTGCGCTGGTACTCTACCCGTATTTATATTTAATTTTTAAAACCGCACTACGTGAACAATCCTTTAAATTAGTTCAAGCAAGCCAATTAATGGGATTAAGTGCATGGAAAAGCTTTTTTAAAGTAAGCCTAGTGCTTTCTCGTGGTGCTATTGTTGCGGCACTTGCTTTGATCAGCATGGAAACCATGGCTGATTTTGCTACCGTTAGCTACTTTGCAGTCAGTACATTAACCACCGCAGTATACGATACTTGGTTTGGTTATTACTCATTAACTGCGGCAGCAAAAATTTCAGGGGTGATGTTGTTACTGCTATTCTTAGCATTGATCACCGAGCGTTTTAGCCGTCGTAACCAAGCTGTATTTGAGCGTCAGTCAAGTGTGAACAGTGAGGCGCTTTATATTCTTAAAGGTAAGTCTGCATGGTTAGCAACAGGCTTTTGTAGCCTTATTTTAATAATTTCATTTATTATTCCCATGGTTGTTTTGCTCAAGTATGCAATCACGTATTTTGATCAAGCGTGGAGTAGTGAATTTTTTAGCTATGCATGGCAAAGTTTGAAAGTGGCTGCAGTAGTGAGTGTAGTGACTATTGTATTGAGTGTTTTAGTGGTGTTTTATCAGCGCATTGCAAAACAAGTAAACCCACTTATACCTGGGCGCTTAGCAAGTACCGGGTATGCACTACCTGGGACAGTATTAGCTATTGCTGTATTGTTGCCACTCACCCTATTAGAAAATACTATTAACCGTATTCTGACTCCTTATGATTTAGACATTGGTTTATTACTTACTGGTAGCTTACTTACTATTATTTTTGCTTATATAGTGCGGTTTTACGCCGTGGCTCATGGTGCCATAGAATCAAGCTTTTCACGCATTAGCCCCTCGCTTGATATGGCAAGTCAGTCAATGGGGAAAAGCCAAGGCCACACGTTACGCTTAGTGCATTTGCCTTTATTACGCCGAGGCTTATTAACCGCTGGTTTATTGGTATTTATTGAGTGTATGAAAGAGCTGCCCGCAGCCTTACTGTTAAGGCCTTTTGATTTTGAAAGTTTAGCTACGCACGTGTTTCAATATGTTAGCGACGAACAATTAGAGCTGGCCTCCATATCAGCTTTATTTATAGTGGTGGTAGGTTTTATTCCGTTATATTTTATTAACCGTTCAATGGAGCAACGTAGTTAAATGAGTAGTTTGATTTTACAAGGTGTAAGCTATGCATATAACGGGATTAAGGTTGTAGATGATTTAGACTTAACCTTAGGTAAAGATGAAATAGTGTGTTTACTCGGTGCCAGTGGCTGCGGCAAAACCACCACGCTTAAAGCCATTGCAGGGTTAATTGAAGCCAAACAAGGACAGGTATTTATTGATGGTAAGTTAGTCAGTGACGCCAATACGTTTGTGTCACCAGAGCATCGTAATATTGGCATGATGTTTCAAGATTACGCATTATTCCCACATTTAACGGTGGCGAATAATATTGGCTTTGGTCTAAGCGGTATGAGCAAAACGGATAAACAGGCTCGTGTGGATGAAATGTTAAAACTTGTGCACTTGGTTGGCTGCGCGGATAGATATCCACATCAACTCTCTGGTGGTCAACAGCAGCGGGTAGCGATTGCGCGTGCATTAGCTTATAAACCCAGCTTACTATTGTTAGATGAGCCGTTTTCTAATATTGATACCCAAGTCCGATTTGAGTTAATCGCTGATATAAGACGTATTATTAAAGCTCAACAAGTGTCGGCAGTATTTGTTACTCACTCAAAAGAAGAGGCGTTTGCATTTTCAGATACACTTGCTGTTATGCACCAGGGTAAAATTGCGCAGCAAGGCACCCCAGAGCAGCTTTTTGCTAAACCAAGTTCAAAGGAGGTTGCAGAATTTCTGGGTCAGGGCATATACTTAAGCGCAACTGCATTAACAGCCACTGAATATGAAACGCAGTTTGGTGTGGTTAAATCAATACTGCCACAGCAACACGCAGTCGCTGAAAAGGGGGTTATTTATGTGCGTCCACACCAACTTGAGCTTGCCACTAATAACAATAACGAGCTGCTGCAGTGTGAGTGCGTTACAATACTAAGTAGTCGTTTCATCGGCTCTGCCTATGTATACACTGTGGTTATTGCTGAACAAGAAATAGAAGTTGCAGCTCAGTATGGCCAGTCATTTGAAATTAATGAACAGGTTATAATAAAAATAAAACCGCACACTGTGAATTTTTTTGAATCGTAATTAATCACTGTGTTTTGCTCTAAAAAGTAAGGAATAACAATGGTGCAAGCGCAATCAGGGATTTGTGCTGAAGCAAACTTACACGGTTTGCACTTATTTTTTAATGTACTTGACGGTCACGACGAATCACTTCGCGCTAAGCTTAAAAAAGTGAGCGATATTGAAGATGAGTTTAGTGATCAGTTTTCTGAATCTATGCTTTCTTGCATGGTGGCAATTGGTGCGCAATATTGGCCACATATTTTACCTGACTTCATGCCAAGTGAGCTGCAAAGCTTTCCTAATATTACCCATAGCGACTTTGTTATGAGTGCAAGGCCATGTGATTTGTTTGTGCAAATCCGCTCAGACAGAGAAGACGTGAATCATTTGTTTGCACTACAAATACTCAAACTATTCACCCCTGATGTTGAGCTGGTGGAGCAAATTCGTAATTTTCGCTTTTTAGATGGCCGTGATTTTAATGGCTTTATTTATGCGGGCGATACCCCACATGGCCGTCAAAAGCGTGTAACGGCATTAATAAACAAACCGGATAGTTTTGAAGACCAAGGTAGTTACATTCATGTGCAGCGCTATAAACATGACTTGAGCCTGTGGCAGCATTTGTCATTACATGAACAAGAGCAAATAATGGGTCGCACACGCCTTGATAATACCTTACTCAGCCCCGCACTTGAGAGCAGCCATGCGACCCGCAGTGAATTAAAAGATGACCAAGGTCAGGCACTGTTACTTAACCAAAGCATGCCTTATGGCGATGTGTATGAGCAAGGTATGTTAGTGATTACGTGCTCTGCTAAAGGGGATGCATTCGAAAAAGTGCTAACTAGCCGACTAGGGCAGGGAGAGAATTATGATCACTGGCTTGATTTTACTCAGGCGGATATGGGCTCTGCATTTTTTGCCCCCTCAGTACGATTTTTAAAGCAGTTATAACAATTACAAAACGGCTATGTATTATTCATAGCCGTCTTTATTACAGCGTTAGTGATTAAACCGTATCAAATAAAATACGAACACGCTCTAGTGTGAGGTCTATTTCTGAGATTTTAGCTGGTGCTATAAAAATAGTATCATCGCCGGCAATAGTGCCTAATACGCCATCAGCTTTGCCTAATGAGTCAAGTAAACGCGCAATGAGTTGAGCAGCTCCAGGACTGGTGCGAATAATAATCATCATTTCGTTATGCATAATATCAATAACGAGCTGGCGCAACGGGCTCTTAGCGGTTGGTACCCCCATTTCAGCGGGTAAACAATATACCATTTCTTGTTTTGCATTACGGGTACGTACCGCGCCAAACTTACTTAACATTCGCGACACTTTACTTTGGCTAATATTATCAAAGCCTTGTTCTTTTAACGCATCAACTATTTCGCCTTGTGAGCCAAAGTTTTCTTCTTTTAAAAGTGCTTTAAAGGCTTTAACCAATGCTTCTTGTTTATCTTGTGGTTGCATAGTGTCTAATTAGTTATGTAATAGATACTGCAAATTCTACACAAAAATGCATAATTATGCAGCAGATGTTTGCTTAAGTTGCCATTTTGCTGCGTTTAAACAGCAAAGTTTACAACTATGGTCGAAAATATAGCTAAAATAAGCAGGATAAATTTGTTTTTAGTCGTTAATTTCTTTATCTTATGAACCACAAATATTTCCTACCTCAAATCACGGAGAATTCCAATGAAAGTTGCTGTATTAGGTGCTGCAGGCGGTATCGGTCAAGCGTTGTCTTTATTATTAAAAACAGGCTTACCAGCTGGCTCTGAATTATCACTATATGATGTTGCGCCAGTAGTTCCTGGTGTTGCTGTTGACCTTTCTCACATCCCAACAGATGTTAAAGTTGCAGGTTTTGGTGCAGACGATTTAGATAAGGCACTAACAGGCTGTGATATCGTTCTTATTCCAGCGGGTATGCCACGTAAGCCTGGTATGGATCGTGCTGATTTATTTAATGTTAACGCTGGTATCATCAAAACATTAGCAGAAGGCATTGTTGCTAACTGTCCTAAAGCGCTTGTGGGTATTATTACTAACCCAGTTAACGGTACTGTACCAATTGTTGCTGAAGTATTTAAAAAAGCAGGAACTTACGATGCTAAGCGTGTATTTGGTATTACAACACTCGATGTGATCCGTTCAGAAGCGTTCATTGCTGAGCTTAAAGGCGTTGACGTAGCAAGCGTTAAAGTTCCAGTAATTGGTGGTCACTCAGGTACAACTATTCTACCGTTACTTTCTCAAGTTGAAGGTGTTACTTTCACTGATGAAGAAGTGGCTGCACTGACTCCACGTATCCAAAATGCGGGTACTGAAGTAGTTAATGCTAAAGCGGGCGGTGGTTCTGCAACATTATCAATGGGCGCTGCTGCTGCACGTTTTTGTATGTCTTTAGTTAAAGGCTTACAAGGTGAAGACGTTGTAGATTATGCATACGTTGCTGTTGAAAATGGTGATGCAGAGTACTTCGCACATCCAGTACGTTTAGGTAAAAATGGCGTAGAAGAAATTCTTTCTTACGGCACACTAAGCGCATTTGAAGAGCAAGCAAAAAATGACATGCTTGAAACTCTGAAAAAAGACATTAAAGAAGGTGTTGATTTTATGGCGTAATAGCCAAAATTAACCCATAAAAAAAGCCTGCATTTGCAGGCTTTTTTATTGCTCGGAATTATCTACACAGTATAACTTAGTGGTCGCGATCAACCGCTATTCTAGCTAAGCTAATTAATGCTTGCTTGTAATTCGACTCAGCTAAGCAATCTAAACAAGCAATCGCTTTCTCTGCTTCTTGCTCTGCTTTTTGCATAGTGAACTCAAGGGCATTGGTATGTTTAAGTGCAGCGAGTATCTCATCTAGATGCGCCATACCATTACAGTGCTCTATTGCATCTCTTATTAACTGTGTTTGATGCTCGCTACCGTGTTGCATGGCATAAATTAGTGGTAATGTAGGTTTGCCTTCAGCTAAGTCATCACCAATGTTTTTACCCAGTTGGTCGGCATCGGCGTTGTAATCTAAAACATCATCCACCAACTGAAAAGCAGTGCCTAAATGCATACCGTACAAATTGAGTGCGTTTAATACACTGTCATCTTGCTCAGTTATAATGGCAGCTAGCCCGGTTGCAGCTTCAAATAACTTAGCGGTTTTAGAGTAAATAACCTGCATATAACTGGCTTCAGTAGTATCTGGGTCATTACAGTTCATTAATTGCAGCACTTCGCCTTCAGCAATAATATTGGTTGCATCGGCCAACACTTGCATTATCTGCATTTTACCAAGGCCTACCATTAGCTGAAACGAGCGAGTATAAATAAAGTCTCCCACGAGGACACTTGCGGCATTACCAAACTCGGCATTTGCTGTGGGTGTGCCACGGCGCAAGTTAGATTCATCTACCACATCGTCATGTAAAAGCGTTGCGGTATGAATAAATTCAATAATTGTTGCTAGCGTAATGTGATCTTTGCCTTGGTAACCTAGCGCTTTAGCCGCCAAAATAGCTAACATGGGGCGAACACGTTTGCCACCGCTGTTAACAATATACAAACCAAGTTGATTAACTAACGCCACATCTGAGCGCATTTGCGCATGTATTAGTTGATTGACGTCATTCATATCGCTTTCGATTAACGCCTGGATAGCTTTTATATCCATTGATCTCCGAGCCAATTTTAATGTGTGAACGGCGCAGATTGTACAACAAAAAACGCATCAGCTCGATATTTTGTGATGATTCCTTAAAAAAACACCCTTAAGTAGGTTAAATGACCTATTAACTAGCTGAATAAATGATTAAACGGCGTGGTTTAATTTTGAATCACCCCTGGCGGTTAATTGAACTACATGGGCTTGCTTTGTTATTACAAATTTATTTTCTGTAACCGTTAAAAAGCGCTTGGCAAAGGGGGATTTTCATATAAAATAGGGGAAATATTGAATTGCCCTCAATGTAGCTACTTTTTATTCATTTAATTATAAAAATAGGCTTGCTAGTTATTTCGCGTTAGCGTAAACTTCGCGCCCTATCGAAGAATATTTTAGTTGCGCCGATTTGAGGGTGCACAGACGGAGTTAATTATGTACGCGGTTTTCCAAAGTGGTGGTAAACAGCATCGTGTGACTGAAGGTCAAACGATTCGTCTTGAAAAATTAGACGTTGAAACTGGTGCGGCAGTGGAATTTGATTCAGTACTTTTAGTTGCTGATGGTGAGAAGATCGAGATTGGTGTACCGTTCGTAAACGGTGGTAAAGTAACAGCTGAGGTTGTTTCACACGGTCGCGGTGAGAAAATTAAGGTTGTTAAATTTAGACGCCGTAAGCATTCTCGTAAGCAAATGGGCCATCGTCAATGGTTCACTGAAGTTAAAATCACTAGCATTAGCGCTTAATTAGAGGTACTTAGAAATGGCACATAAAAAAGCAGCTGGTAGTACTCGTAACGGTCGCGATTCAGAAAGCAAACGCCTAGGTGTTAAGCGTTTTGGTGGCGAATCAGTTCTAGCGGGTAGCATCATTGTTCGTCAGCGTGGAACTCGTTTCCACCCAGGCGCAAACGTAGGTATCGGTAAAGACCACACTATCTTCGCAAAAGCAGATGGTAAAGTTCAGTTTGAACAGAAAGGTCCTTTAAACCGTAAATACGTAACTATCGTAGCTGAGTAATCAGTAAGGTAGTTAAAAACCCCGCCTTTGCGGGGTTTTTTGTTTTAAGCAGTTCTAAATATATACCCAAGTGTTTTTATGCTCAGTGTGCTCTATAGGCCACTTAGGTATATAATAGAGTTATTAACAAGCCAATCCCTAAAGTGAGTAATCATGAAGTTTGTAGATGAAGTAGAAATTCGCGCAGAAGCTGGTGACGGTGGCAGCGGCATCGTGTCTTTTCGTCGTGAGAAATATGTTCCAGATGGTGGACCTGATGGCGGTGACGGTGGAGACGGTGGTAGTGTTTATCTACAAGCTGATGAAAACTTAAATACCCTTATTGACTATCAATTTGAGCGTTTTCATAGAGCAGAACGTGGTACTAACGGTCAAAGCCGTAATTGTACCGGTAAAAAAGGTGAAGATCTGATTGTAAAAGTGCCGGTAGGTACACGTATCATTGATGTTGATACGCAAGAATCATTAGGGGATTTAACCCAAGATGGTCAACGAATTGTGGTTGCAAAAGGCGGTTTCCATGGCTTGGGGAATGCGCGTTTTAAATCAAGTACTAACCGTGCCCCACGTCAAAAAACACTCGGAACACCTGGGGAAGTGCGTAACCTTAAATTAGAGCTAATGCTACTCGCTGATGTAGGTTTACTGGGTTTACCTAATGCCGGTAAATCAACCTTTATTCGCAGTGTATCGGCTGCAAAACCAAAAGTAGCAGATTATCCATTCACTACGCTTATCCCCAATTTAGGTGTTGTTCGTCCTGAAGCAAATAAGTCATTTGTCATCGCCGATATTCCTGGCTTAATTGAAGGTGCATCGGACGGCGCAGGCTTAGGTATTCGTTTCTTAAAGCATTTAGAGCGCTGTCGTGTGTTATTACACATTATTGATGTTATGCCAGTTGATGGCTCAAATCCTGTTGATAATGCTTTTGCAATCATCAATGAGCTACATCAGTACAGTCCTAAGCTTGCTGAAAAGCCGCGCTGGTTGGTATTTAATAAAATTGATTTATTGCCTGAAGATGAAGCCAAAGCTCTATGTGAGCAAATTGCAGAAGAGTTAGGTGAGTCTGAAAATACTTATAGTATTGCTGCAATTAATAAATTAAATACTCAGCCATTAATTCACGACATCATGACGCTACTTGATAACATGCCTAAAGAAAAATTTGTTGAAGTTGCAGATGAAGAAGTTGAATTTAAGTGGGATACCTACCATCAAAAAGCCACTAAAGGCGATGATGATGACTGGGATGATTGGGATGAAGATGATTACGACGTAGAAGTTGTCTACGAGCGTTAACTATAATTGTATATATTTAAAAGGAGCTAACGCTCCTTTTTCTTTGATTAATAATAAAGTATTGGGTATTTAGTGTGATAATTTCAATGATTGCAGCAATGGCAAACAATCGTGTCATTGGCTTAGATAATAAAATGCCATGGCACTTACCTGGCGACCTTCAGCACTTTAAAAAAGTAACTTCTGGTAAGCCCGTTATTATGGGGCGTAAAACATTTGAATCGATAGGTAGGCCGCTACCTGGACGTCGTAATATTATTATTACTCGCAATACTGAATATCAAGCACCGGGAATTGAAACTGTAACCACTCCTGAAGCTGCACTTGAGCTTGTTAATGATATTGCCGAAGTGATGATTATTGGTGGTGGAAACATCTATCAGCAGTTCTTAGAGCAAGCACATCGCTTGTATCTAACCTTTATAGACTTAGATGTAGAAGGGGATACACAGTTTCCTGATTACCAAAGTGTTGCAAATTGGCAAATTGAAGATGAAATGTTGATGGCGCCTGATGAGAAAAATAAATATAGTTATAAATTCGTAACTTTGAATAAAGTCTCTTAACATTATTGCCAAAATCTGAGCGTGTTGGTACAATATTAAACAGTCGAGTACGAAAAAAGTATTAATATAGGGTGTCCAATCAATGATTAAATTACCGAAACTAGTTGTAATTGCTGCTATTGCAGCGGGTTCGTTTGCTTATACTGCGCCTGCAAGCGCTAATGACCAGTTAGCTGTTTCAGTTTGTGAATACATTGCTGGTGATGATAAAAACCGTCTACGTAGCAAATTAAAAAGTTCACGTGTGAAAGTTCGTAATATCTATGATGCAGTTTTTTGTAATGGTAATAACTTATTGCGTCATGCTGTTGCAAGTAATGCAGTTGATACAGGCGAGTACATTGTTAAAAACTTATCTAAGAGCTCACTTGAAGACGGTGCAGATATTGCTTGGGCTGAGGCAAATCATGCAGGCTCACCTTTAATCCCTATTATTAAAGACCGTGCAGGCCTTTAAATAAAAGCTTAATTAATAAAAAAACCGCGTTTAAACGCGGTTTTTTATTTACTTAGATAAATTGTCATTTTACATCCTGTCTAACTACCTTTAAGTCTAATTCCCTCACGTATTTATCCTTATTACTCTTGTTACATAAATATGTCATAAAAATTCAATACTCTATGTGTATTTCAGTTTTGAGATATATTTATGCGTGTATCATTTTTTACCCGTTTACTAGCCATTTTACTAACATTTGCAAGTATCCTTCTAGCCGCGACCTTGTTATGGGCAAGCCATACATTACTAAAGCTTCAGCAACAAGATAGCGCATACAGCCATTTAAAAAATAGCATAATGGTTGAGCTTGCCAATCAATTAGAGAGTTACTTAGCGCAAGGTAATAGCCAATACTTAAAACAATCATCTACCTTGATTGAGCAACTTAAAGCGCAACAGTTAACGGTGCTTCCTCATGAGTTAGAAGCTCGTTTAGCTGAACAATTAACTTTATTAGATACAGATATTAATGGTAAATACAGATCACTTGGAAAACTCTCTGGCAATGAAACGGCGCTGTTAGATAACGCGCTTAGACAAATGGCCGGCTCAGCCTCTTCACTTATGAATTATGCGCAAAAAGCATCAACGCAAGCCAGTAACGCTCTTAGCTACAATAAATTAGCGAGTGATTATTACAGTGAAGTGGTTAATTTATCACTATCGACTTATCAGCTGCTAAATAATTACCAACCTGAGATAGAGAAAAACCTGCAACAAAGTATAAAAACCCTAAACTTACTAGCTGTAAAAATTGAGCAGCTACCTAACTTAGGAGTAATGACTGAGGTTGATGAATTTGCTTTATTTGTAGATGAAGAACCTGAAGATTTGGCTGCTGAAATAAAAGCAGAGTTGGTGAGTTGGCCTAAACGTTATCTGCGTGATTTAAGCAGTACTTTATCGCAATCAAAACTACGTCGTTCAGGAACAAATGAGTTACGCGAACAAATTAGCTTACTATCAAATACAGTGATTGAGGCAGAGCAAACATTAAAAGCGCAGCAAGATACCGTAAAGCAACAAGTGTTCTGGGTGTTTGGAATAGCAATAGGTGGACTAGTAATATTAGCTTTTGGTGTTTATTGGGTGCAACGTAAACAGGTTTTACAACCTTTACGACAACTGCGAGATGGGTTTGCATTCTTAATCGAAAGTAATGAGTTAAAAAATATTACAGTGAATAACCCTAAAACAGAGGTGGGTGAAATAGCGCAGTATTTTAACCAGTTAATTGAACGCCAGCGTTTGGAAGCGCAAGAAAGAGCAGATATGCTTAATGTAGTCAGTGATTTCATGCAGCAGATGAGTGGGCATTTATACACGATAGGTCAAAAAAGTAATGCGAGTTATCAGCAGGTAAATCACAATGAAGAACTGCTTCTTAATATTCAGCAACTTGGCGAGCAAGTTAATCATATCAATGCTCAAGCTGCTGAAAATGCTCAAAGTACTTATGAAGCAATGCAACAAAGTGTTGGTTTTGCCAAAAGTATGCTTAATGCCAGTTCTGATACACAGCAGCGTATTGAGCAAGGTATGCATAGTGTTCAGGAATTACTGAGCGGGGTACAGGGAGTAAGCAATATTATTACGGTCATACGTACCATCGCTGAGCAGACAAACTTACTCGCGCTCAACGCTGCGATTGAATCAGCAAGAGCGGGTGAGCAAGGTCGAGGTTTTGCCGTGGTTGCTGATGAGGTAAGGCAATTAGCTATGCAGACTCAAGGTTCGTTAAAAGAGATTAATGATCAATTGGCGCTACTAAGCGAAAACTCTCAAGAAGTCTATAAACAAATCAATGCATTAACTGAGGATGCACAGTTACAAACTGCAAATGCTCAAGAGCTTAAAGCAAACTCTGAAGGAGTTGCAGATAATGCGCAGCAGGCTAATAAAGTTGCGATTGATGCAATGGAATTGGCTAAACAACAAAGTAATTTCCTTAGTGACTTTACTCTATCAATGCATGATATGAAAAGCCAAGTAAGTGAGTCGAGTGAATTAGTTGCTGATATAGGCTCGCAATTAGAGTTGCAAATGACATCTATTAAAGAAGGTTTAGGTTTAGATAACAACAGCGATTAATCGAAGACGAATTAAATATTAATCTGTATGCTAAAAGACTATTTAATTACCCTAAGGAATTAATATGATAGAGCAAGGTCAGACAATACCTGCAGTAAATTTATCTCAGCTTAGTGATAAAGGTATGCAAACACTCACTAATAATGAATTATTTACAGATAAAAAAGTTGTGTTATTTGCGGTGCCTGGTGCTTTTACACCCACTTGTTCGAATGCTCATTTGCCTGGTTATATCGCGCTAGCCGATAAAATTAAGGCTAAGGGTATTAACGCTATCTACTGTGTATCGGTAAATGATGCATTTGTGATGAAAGCATGGGGTGAGTCAAAAAATGCAGAGCATATAGATATGCTGGCAGACGGTGATGCTAGTTTTACTCGTGCTTTAGGTCTTGAAAAAGATACCGCAGGCTTTGGTGGTTTGCGCTCGAAACGTTACGCTATGGTTGTAGATAATGGTGTTGTTAACCAATTATTTGTCGAGCAAGAAAAAGAATTTGTAATAAGTAGCGCTGAAGTCGTTTTAGCTAAACTATAACTAATCTGCGTTTATCAGTAAAAAAGCCGATACATATATATCGGCTTTTTATTAAAAGAGTAGATGGACTATGGCTGGTATTGACCACTTAGCGTTAAACCTGAGAAGGTTTGATACGCATTAACACTTAAATGCCATGTGCCTGCTTGAGGGTTGCTAAATGTACATGTTTCGGCGTTACCAGTTTTAAATGGGCGGCAATCATAGCTTGAGCTGGTTGGCTGACTACCAAATTTTACAAATAAGTCTGCATCACCAGTGCCACCTGATGTTGTTACAGTGAAGTTAGCCATGCCAGCAGGAACTTCTAGCGTGTAATGCTTCCACTGACCTGCTGTTGCAGAAACATCAGATACTGTACCGCCACCCGCTTGTGGTGTGCCTGAGTCTGAACCGCCTGTGACGTTACCGACTAAACTAACGCCAGTGTAGGCTGAGTAGCCGTTTAGCATTATATGATAAGTACCTGAAGTTGGGTTATCGATAGAACACTCTTCACTGTTACCTTCATTGTAAGGGCGGCAATCATAAGTGCTTGTTGTCGGTTTACTACCAGCACGTACATACAAGTCAGCATCACCTGTACCACCACTCATTGTGAAAGTTACATTAGTAGCACCGCTTGGGACTGTCATAGTGTAAAAGTTTTGTGTACTTGTCGCACCGCTTAAGCCTGTTTTCGCTTGCCCATCAATAAGCTCATTATCACCTGATGTTGGCGGTGGTGTACCACCAGAGGCTGCTGCAACAGCAGCGGCAGCATCAACAATACCTGTGCCACAGTTAGTACAAGTTGCTGGGAATGCACGAGTTGTTGTTTTTAAAATATTTTCTATTTCATCAGGTGTCGCGTTTGGTTTTGCTTGTTTGATTAACGCTGCTACACCTGCAACATGAGGGGCGGCCATTGATGTACCTTGCGAAAAACCATAGCTGTCGCTTGATGGTGTTGTTGAGCCTGAGTTGTAAGTAGATAAAACACCTTCAGAATCATTAGCAAAATTTTGTGCGCCACCCGGCGCTGCTACATCAATATTGCTACCATAATTTGAGTAATATGCGCGGCCACCGTTACGACCAACTGATGCAACATTAACAACTCCATTACAGTTACCCGGGTTGTAGTTTGCAGAATTATCGTTATCGTTACCTGCAGCTATTACAACAACAGAGCCGTTGTTACGTGCAGTATTAATCGCATTTTGAGTCGTTGAGCTACATGTACCTGCACCACCTAAACTCATGTTTATAACATCTGCAGGGTTTGGGTTTGTAGATGTACCTGATACGTTTCCGCCTGAAGCCCAAATAATGCCGTCAGCAATATCTGAGGTCAAGCCGCCACATTTACCTAATACACGTACTGGCACTACTTTGGCGTCGTAAGCAACACCAGCAACGCCTTCACCATTATTAGTCACAGCAGCGACTGTGCCTGCTACGTGAGTACCATGCCAGCTAGAGCCTTGTGCTCCATTATCACCACATTCACCAGCAGCGACAGCATCACCTGGATCGCGAGCATCGTTATCACGGCCATTGCCATCATTAGCGACTGATAGATTAGAGATCATATCGTAGCCAGGTAAAATATTGGCGTTTAAATCAACATGTGGGCGGTAACCAGTATCTAGAACAGCCACAACTGCACCACTGCCTGTGGCAGTATTCCAAGCCGTAGGTAGATTTAGACCACCCGCTTGCTCATAGTAATGCCATTGGTCGCCATAGCGAGGATCGTTTGGTGTGGCAAATGGCTTTAGCATTTGATCGATTTCGATATATTCAACACTACCTGAATTAATTATTTCTTGCATAAACTGTTGCGCTTCTTCGGCATTGAGTTTTTTGTCAGCACGCATTACGTGATGATCATTTAATGCCATTGCACGGATATATTTAGCTTTAACTTTACCTTTTTTTGAGGTGAAGTTTTTTACAAAGCTTTGCGCTTTTTTATTCATCATTGCAGGCGATGCTTCAGCTGTTGATGTACTCATTATATCGCTACTATTTTTATATTTGATAATGAACTGAGTTTCAAACCCACTTTGATTTTGCATTTTAACTGAGGTTTCAGCCATTGATGGTGCGATTGCTTGTGCTGGATTTGCCATGCTTGAGCTGGCTGCAAATAGTGTACTTATTGTTAGCGCAACAGCGCATTTTTTAAATGAATTATTAGAAGTCATAATTACCCTTAGTTTTATTATTATTTGTGGAAAGCCACAAAGCGGGTACAAAGGTAAATGATCTGTTAATAATTTTGAAATATTAAATACGTATGTGCCTATCTCATTTAGTTATAACCGTGAATTTAGTAACCTTTCAGTCGTTTTGTATTTGTTTTTATTGTGTTGACGATCCTAATGTATTAGATTTATTTGGTGTTTTTTATCATTATTTAATCTTTATTGATAAATTAAAAACAATATAACAGCTATCTTGTTGTTACCGAAACTTTGTTATAATTCACCAAAGTTTTTAAGAGATGACCAAATGACTCACCTTGATGTGATAGTGATCGGTGCCGGAGCTGCAGGTTTAATGTGTGCAGCACAAGCAGGATATCGCGGCCGAAGTGTTACAGTGCTTGATATGGGTAAAAAGCCAGGACGTAAAATTTTAATTAGTGGCGGCGGGCGTTGTAACTTTACTAACGAAAATGCGAGCCCTAATAACTATTTATGCACTAATCCCCATTTTGTAAAGTCGTGCTTAAGTCGTTATACCCAGCATGACTTTGTAGAGCTTGTAGACCGACATGGTTTGGCGTATCACCATAAAACATTGGGACAATTATTCTGTGACAATAGCGCACAAGACATTGTTGATATTTTACTAACAGAGTGTGAGTGGGCGGGTGTTACAATTAAACTACGCAGCGAAGTGTTAAATGTAGCTAAAACAGCAACAGGTTACAGTGTCACAACTGAGCAAGAAACACTGACCTGTGAGTCGTTAGTTGTCGCATCTGGCGGTTTAACTATGCCTAAACTTGGCGCGACGCCAATAGGTTATAAAATTGCAGAGCAATTTGGTTTAAAGGTATTGCCGACGATGGCCGCTCTAGTTCCCTTTACCTTACATCAGCACGATAAAGAGCGTTTTGAAGGGCTTTCGGGTATTAGTATTTCTTGTGAAGTTGCAAGCGAAGATGGCACTGTATTTAAAGAGAATATTTTATTTACTCACCGCGGCTTATCCGGGCCTGCCATATTACAAATAAGCTCATTTTGGCGAGCAGGTCAGGCGGTGACGATCAATTTATTACCTGAACTAGATTTAAAGCAACAGCTAGCCGATTGGCGAGAAACGCAAGCGCAAAAATCGTTAAAAAATAGCCTTGCTACTATCTTACCTAAGCGTTTTGTTGAAATACTCTATGACAGTAAAGCTATTCCTGATTGCAATATTAACCAGCTAACGCATGGCCAAATAGATGCACTCGCGGATTATATTCATGCTTGGCAAATTAAGCCAAATGGTACCGAAGGTTACAGAACCGCAGAAGTGACTTTAGGTGGTGTAGATACCGATGAGCTAAGCTCAAAAACATTTGAGGCTAAAAAAGCCAAAGGTTTATACTTTATTGGTGAAGTGACCGATGTAACGGGTTGGCTTGGAGGCTATAATTTCCAATACGCGTGGAGCTGTGGATTTGCCGCTGGGCAATACGCGTAAAAAGTCGCTCAGCGCGGCTTATTAAACCTGCCACTTAAGCTCTTAAGTGGCATTTTTTATTTCTAACTTTTAAGTCTATATTGCTGCATTTTACTATTCGGTTTTTCGGGAATAGTCATTTCGATTATGCCTGCATCAATTGCAGGTTTTAAATAGCGCTCTCTAAAATGTTTTCGATCTTTTAACCCTAGCTGGTTTTGTAGCTCTTGTCGGTTTAATGGTTTTTCGCTTTGGTTAAATACATTTATTAAAGCGATGACTTGGGGGGCTTGTATGTCTAAGTGTATAGTGTTTTTAACTTGAGGGGGTTGTTGTGGGGGTTGGCTTTTTGTTATTGATTTTAAATCACTTTCTAAAATATCTAATGCTGAAAGTAATGTCTCTAACATGTACTCAATAAACACGGATGAGTCACCGGTTTTGGTACTTAGGTTAATGCTTTCAACGTATTGTTGGCGTGTTGTCGCTATTAGGTTATGAATGTTTAGTAATGAAAATAGCGTATGCCACTGCGATAATTGTTGGGTTTGCCAAGTACAGGCTAATTCAGTATTACCCAGTGAAACAGGTTGGATAAACTGCAATTCATAATGACATACTGCGCTACTGATTAGAGGGTGATGGTTGGTTGTATTAAACCACGCAAATAGCTCTTCTACCATTTGTGGCACTCGCATTGCCTGTGGTGCCATTTGTAAGCCATTTTTTAACGCTAGACTTTGCTCTCTATAACAGCCTGACTTTTCACTTTGATCTTTCATTAAGCTGCGATGCAGATCTAATAAGCTATCTGGGCTTGATAGGTCAGATGCTGTGAATTGAAACTCAGAGTTTTTCATTTGTATAGAGGTGGGTTTTTGTTGCTTATAGTGCTCAATAGTTGCTGGCGAATATAAGGCACTGATTTTACCTAAAGCTTCACTAATACCCACAATGCTGTGGGTCATGCTGGCTGAGATTGAAAATGGGGGAGTGGCGTTGCTCATTTCGTTATAGAGGTTATTTAAATCAGGGGGTTAGAATACGCGAACTAGGCATAAAAGTCAGTTTTAATAATGATTTAGTATTTATTTAAAGCTTTATATAGTCCTTAATTGCTGGTTTTAAATGTTAAACCGACGCCAAATAGCGCCGGTTTATTAGTTACTCTTCGATAAACGCTTCACCCTCTTTCATCCACTTAGCGGCTGGCTTGCCTTTTAAGTAATGATCAAAGTACTGCATCATGCGCACGGAGAAATCTACCTGATTAGGGAATTGCTTTAAGTGATGTGGCTCACCTTCATATTGTAAAAATGTGGCATCTTTACCCGCACGGCGCAGTGCTAAGTAATATTGCACGCCTTCATGCCATGGCACAGCATCATCTTTATCACCAAACATAATCAAAATAGGGGTATTTACTTTATCCGCAAAAAAGACTGGCGAGTTCTCAATATAAAGCTCTGGGGCTTCAAATAAGTTTTTACCAATGCGACTTTGCCCTGTTTCATATTGAAATTGACGAGCAAGCCCTGACTTCAAACGAATGCCACTGTAGGCGCTGGTCATGTTAGACACAGGCGCACCCGACACCACAGCTTTAAACATATCAGTTTCAGTGATCATAAACGCGCTTTGATAACCCGCCCATGAGTGGCCTTGTAACCCTATTTTATTAGCATCGGCAATGCCTAAATCAATCAGCTTTTGAGTGGCGTTGATCATGGTTTGAGTTGAAGACTTACCTGGGTGACCTATTTCAAAACGAATATCAGGTAAAAAGATGGCGTAGCCATTTGATGTAAACATCGGAAAGTTAGGGCGATGATTTAATTCCATTTTAGGGAAATCGTACATACGCTGGCTCATATAGCGGTAAAAGTACACCACAACCGGTACTTTATCGCCTTTTTTGTAGCCGGCAGGTTTGATTAATACCCCTTGTAAATTTTCTCCATCAAAGCCTTTATAGCTAATAAGTTCAGGCTTTTCTCCCCAAGCAAAATTAGTTACCTGAGGATTAAGGTAAGTGACTTGTTGTGCTTGTTTGAAGCTAAAGTCAGTTTGATAAATATCAGGGAATTGCTGATAAGTTTGCTCTGTAAATAAGTATTTATCGGCACTTTTGGCTTTTTTAATTACATCAAAACGCTTATTACCTGTGAGTACTTTAGTAACGTTAAGCGTTGTTAAATTAAGTTTAGCCACCTCACTTTGCTTACTTTGTAAGTTAATTGCGGAGAGCAAAAGAGTATCATTGCTGTTAAAGCCCACTTGGTTTTTATCAAGCTTGATCACTCTGTACTGAGTATTACTTTGTTTACCATTAGTTAAGCGTTTGGCTTGCTTGGTATTTACATTAAACGACCAAATATCATATTTACTATAAACCAGTATTTCGCTGCTATCGTTAAGCCAGCCAGCAAAGCCATAGCCAGGCTGCTTAGATGGGTAATCGTGTTTGTCATCGGCAAAGGTAGCGTTAATTGCTTTGCTGAGTACGCTCACTTTGTTATTGCCTAAGTTTTTAAGCTGTACTTGGTTGTTATCAAAGTAAGCAGCAAACTGACCATTAGGCGCAAGGCTAGGTCTAAATGGATAGTCGTTAATAATAGGCGTTTGTTTACCCGTTTTTATATCAACCGCAAAGTAGTCAGCAAAAAAGCCGCCATACATTACTTTTTCAAGATGAGCTAAATTTGAGTAACCTAATAATGAATCCGCGCGTTCAGTATTAAATGCCAGCTCTGGCATATTTGGTGTGCTTAACTGTACAACTTGTTGCGAATTTACATGGTATACCGCCGTGTAATGTCGATTTTTATTGTTTTTATTCCATTGCTGCTCTTCGCGAGGTTTAATTTGCGCATCGTTGTTGTGCCATACATTTAACCCTTTTTGGTCGCGAATAACCTCAAAGTTATACAGTGAAGACTCATCGGTATATTCTTTTTGCTTAACTTTTGCAGCAAGTTTTGGGCGGTTTTCAAAGTATAGGCGTGTACCATCTTCGGCCCACTTTAATGTCGCAGTTTTACCCATTAACCATTCTGGGTTAGGTGACTGCACAGTGGTAAGCGTTTCGTTCTGCCAAAGCGTTAATTCGTATTGGCGGCGACGCTTATCATCGTTTACATAGTTACCTAAAGTAAATGCAACACTCTTATTGATTGGATGCCAAGCTATTTCGTTGGCAACCACACCTGGCTCGTCAATTAATGCCGTGCTGGAAAAATCATTGAGTGAAAATAAAGTAATTTGATTATTATTGCCATCCACATAGCTTTGGCTCACTAATAATTGATCGCTGCTGGCGCTAATATCATAGGTGAAGGCACTTTCAAGAGTGTGGGTGCGTTTATCGCTTAAGTTGACGATAACCAGCGGGTAGCTTTTATCTTTTTTGTCTGCAGGGATAGCGCTATCGTTATCGGCGTTTTTATCATCCGCGTCGGTGCTCTCATTTTTGCGATAGGCAAGCCACTTCCCGTTATTAGCAAGTACGTAGTCTTTTACGTCATTAAAACGTTGTTGCTCACCGGTTTGAGTATTCACTAATACTAGATTGTTTTTTAGATCGCTTTTTTTCTTAGTGGTTTCTTTTTCAAGTAGGGTAGGCACTTGAGTGAATGCAACCCAGTTCGCCATTTTGTTAATTGTAGGGCGAGTGCCTCGCTCTATTTCAGCAATAAGCTTGTTATTATTTAGCGAGTAGACTTGCCCTGTGGCATTACCGCGATAAGGGGTTGCACTTAAAGAGAGGATTTGACCATTTTCAGAAAGCTGTGTGCCTTTTGCAGATTTAAAATCAAATACATCTTTAAATTCTAATGGCTTATTTGCTAAGGCACTAGCGCTCGTTAAGCTGGTAATAAGTGCACAGCCTATAAGAGTGAGTTGTGTTTTCATTATAGATTCTCGTTTTTTAACATTATTTTATTGTAACGAGTTTTAATAACAATTCGAGTAGATACGATAAGTGGTAGCAGGGCAGAGATGAGAGGTTAAAAATGAATGGTAAAAGGTAAAAGGTAAAAGGTAAAAGGTAAAAGGTAAAAGGTAAAAGGTAAAAGGTAAAAGGTAAAAGGTAAAAGGTAAAAGGTAAAAGGTAAAAGGTAAAATTTTCGAGCTACGGGATGCGAGGTGGTAGGCATCTGTGAAAAATAGGAGTGGAAGTGGTTTATTTAATACCTTGTTAGCATCACTAACAAGGTATTACTTCGAATCTTATAACCAAATTTTTTGAAGTTCTGGCCATTGTTTTTCAAATTGCTCACTTGGGCGAGCACTAAAATTACTGCGCACAAACTGATTCATTTTACCCTCAACGTAGGCAAGCAAAAAGTTAGCTAGGGTTAGCTCATCGCTTTGGAAGTTTTTACCTTCACGTAGCTTACGCTCTCTAAGAATTTGCTTGAATTGGGTCTCTAGCTTTTCAAATAAGCCTTGTACACGTTCACGAAGTCGCTCCTGCTCACCTTGTAGAGCATCGCCTGTTAATATACGAGTAATGCCAGGGTTTTTCTCAGCAAACGTTAGCAACAGTAATAAGGTATTGTATACGCGTGCTTTGCTTTCTTTTTCGTTATCTAAAATAAGATTAATACGTGATAGCAGGGTATCTTCAATAAACTCAATTAATCCTTCAAACATCCGCGCTTTGCTCGGAAAGTGGCGATAAAGAGCGGCTTCAGATACGCCAACTTCTGCGGCAAGTTTGGCAGTTGTAATACGCTGACCAGGGCTGGTTTCTAACATTTGTGCGAGTGCTTGCAGTATTTGCTCTTTGCGATTACTTTTTTTTGTCGCAGGCATGAACATTCCTTTTTTTAATAGTTATTTTTTCTACATCAACGTGCGATAACACAGCTACCTGCCTAGTGTTTGTGCGGGCAATAACCAGTGAAGCGATATTTTCACGTATTACGTGAAGCTCTGGTACTGCGCAAGCATTAAACTATATTAGCGAAGTAAAATTACACTAAAAGGTCACAAGGCGTCATCATGTTAATGTTTTATTCAGTTTGTTTCCAGCCTTTTTATAATCGTTTGGCAAGCTGCTCGATCACTTTGATTGCTATTTCTGTTTTACTAGTCACAGGTAAATCGAGTTGTTCATTTTGCCAATAAAGAGTAAGTGCGTTACGTTCTGAATTAAAGCCTAAATCACTTTGCGATACGTCGTTTGCGCAAATCATATCGAGGTTTTTATTAGTCAATTTCCCTTTAGCGTAGTTAGCAACATTTTGCGTTTCTGCTGCAAAGCCGACAGTGTAAGGGCGGCTTTGTGTAAGGTTTGCTACCGCTGCTATAACGTCTGGGTTCTTAACTAAGCTAAGAGTGAGTTCATCGCCTTGTTTTTTCATTTTTTGCGTGGCGATATTCGCTGCGCGGTAATCGGCTACAGCAGCGCAGCCAATAAAGGCGTCTGATTGATGGGCGTAATTGAGAGATTCTTGCAGTA
The DNA here is from genome assembly GCF_055397545.1 of Pseudoalteromonas sp. 11L1. The sequence continues at coordinate 1,262,365 of NZ_AP041141.1, forward strand.
GCTGCTCAGCACTTTCTATATTAATTAAATTAACGCCTTGCGGCGCGGTAATGGTCACTGGGCCTGAAATTAAGTTAACTTGCGCGCCAAATGATAAAGCAGCTTGTGCTAGTGCATAACCCATTTTTCCTGAGCTGTGGTTTGATATAAAACGCACCGGATCGAGAGGTTCTCGGGTTGGGCCTGCGGTAATAGTAATGGTTTTACCCGCTAAGAGTTGTGGTTGCGCAGGTTCAGTGCATAAACTCACTAATTCATGCGGTTCAAGCATTCGCCCTGCACCTACATCACCACAGGCTTGCTCACCTTTGCCTGGCCCCCAAACTGCAACGCCACGAGCCTTTAAAGTGGCTATATTAGCTTGCGTGGCAGGGTGCGCGTACATTTGTTGATTCATAGCCGGTGCCACAGCCACTTTTGCAGGAGTTGCGAGTAATAACGTAGTGAGTAGATCATCAGCAATGCCTGCAGCCATTTTTGCAATAATATTGCTGGTGGCAGGAGCCACTAAAATTAAATCAGCCCATTTGGCAAATTCAATATGTCCCATCGCAGCTTCTGCTGACGGGTCGAGTAATGAGTCAGACACTATTTCACCACTGACAGCTTGCATCGTTAGCGGGGTAATAAAATGCTTTGCTGATTCAGTCATTACAACTTTAACGTCACAACCATGGTCTTTTAAACGTCTTACGAGTTCGGCACATTTATAGGCTGCAATTCCACCGCTAATACCCAGCACTATTTTTTTATTTGTTAAATTAATCATGGTTGTTCATCAATTTTATAAAATATGCTGGCTAAAATAACAAATCTTGAGCGTGACAGCTAAGATAAAATGCGTTTTATCGCGCTAATTTTTAATTTTGCATTACAGTTATATGATACTGACCGCTTTCAAGGATGAACGATGCAATTAACCTCTCTGCCTAATTCACTCAGACCACGAGAAAAGCTGCTAGCAAAAGGCGCAAAGGCACTCTCTGATGCTGAACTATTGGCTATATTTTTACGTACGGGTTTACCCGGTATGAATGCAATAGAGCTGGCACAACATCTGATCAATGAAAATAAAACCCTGCATAATTTGTTTAATGCCAGCATAGATGAGTTTTGTGCGCAAAAAGGGCTGGGTACAGCTAAATATGTACAGTTACAAGCAGTACTTGAGCTAAGTCAGCGTTATATGCAAGAAGGCTTTGTTCGCGATGCCGTTTTTAATTCCCCTCAAGCTGTTTACGACTATTTAACCCTGCAAATGCGAGGGTTGCAGCAGGAGGTGTTTATGGTGTTGTATCTTGATAGTCAAAATCGTTTATTGAAAGATGAAATCTTATTTTATGGTACGATTAACGCAGCCAGTGTATATCCACGTGAAGTTGTCAAAGCGGCTTTAAAAAATAATGCGGCAGCGGTTATTTTTTCACATAATCATCCCAGCGGTATTGCAGAACCAAGTCAGGCCGATAAACTAATTACCAATAAATTGTGCCAAGCGCTGCAATTAGTCGACATAAATGTATTGGATCATATTATTATTGGTGGTGAAAATTGTGTTTCGTTTGCCGAACGGGGACTTATTTAAGTTTATTGCTCGCAGATATGTGCTAAAAATGAGCGGTTTACTGTGTTTTGGCAAATTAGTTTAATTTAAATGCAGTTTTTACTTTCCCTAAGGGCATTCGATCTTTATAATTAGCCGCTATAAAATTTACACATGAGCTGGTTGGATAAGATCAGTATTTGATCTTTGCCTGTAAAAGCTGTATAAAGAGCGCCCTTCGATTTATCTCTAGGGCACAAATACATGGCCTTAGGGAAAAATTAAGCTCGAGCGAAGTTATTGGAGATATATAGACATGTCTAAAGTATGTCAAGTTACAGGTAAGCGTCCAGCGGTTGGTAACCACCGTTCACACGCGAGAAACGCGACTAAACGTCGTTTCCTACCTAACCTACAAACACACCGTTTTTGGGTTGAAAGTGAAAAACGTTTTGTAACATTACGCACTACTACTAAAGGTATGCGTATTATCGATAAAAAAGGCATTGACACGGTTCTTACAGAAATCCGTGCTCGTGGCGAAAAAGTTTAAGGAACTGAATTATGCGCGATAAGATCCGTTTAGTTTCAACTGCTGGTACTGGTTTTTTCTACACTACCGACAAGAACAAGCGTAACATGCCTGAAAAAATGGAAATCAAAAAGTTCGATCCTAAGGCTCGTAAACATGTGATTTTCAAAGAAGCTAAAATTAAGTAATTTAGTTTTCTTTCAGAAATGTAAAAACCCAGCTTATGCTGGGTTTTTTGTTTTTAAAATTCACTCTGTTACCACCGAAAATATACCTACCGTAATTGTGTCCATCTAATTAAAAATTTATGTTAAGCACCATGGCTTATTGTTTTAATAGCGGCTCCGTTGTTTGTAATATCAATCCGCAATAATACTTAATCACTTTACGGGGCTAAACGTGTCGCTGCCTGCGTTAAAAATTCTCATTTAGAGCAACTAAATAGCAAATTTTTTGCCTAGCTATCAACGCGTTTTTCCAGCCTCAAAATAGACCACTTAATTAAGCGAATTGGTATAACCAAAGAAAATATAAATAGTATTAAATGACTTCACGGACTAATCAGTTGGATGTTGTGTATTTAGAGTAAGATTGTGCGGTGTATAAGCATGTCTGGAGAGGGAACGGGTGTTTTACTATGACTTACTAGGGGTGAACTGTAAGCAGCCCTAAGGCTACTTACAGTGCGATACTTATACTTTAAAGTTCTCTACTGATATTCTTAGTTCTTCGGCTAATTTAGCAACTTCTGAACTTGAAATATTAGTTTGTACAGCACCTTCTGCTGTTTGCTCGGCGATAGCAACAATAGACTCTAAGCGTTCACTAATCTCTTGTGATACTTGTTGTTGCTCTTGTGCTGCCGTTGATATCTCTTCACTGACATTGTGCGCTTGCGATACCGCAAGAGTAATTGAATCTAGTGCACTATTAGCTAAATCACTTTGCTCAACACAAGAAACAGCGCGTTCTTTACCTTTTTCCATGGCTTTAACTGCTTCTTCAGCGCCCAACTGTAGTGATTCAATCATAGATTGAATCTCTTGGGTCGACTCTTGAGTTTTACTTGCAAGCGATCTTACTTCATCAGCTACCACGGCGAAGCCTCTGCCTTGCTCGCCGGCACGCGCTGCCTCAATGGCCGCATTAAGTGCAAGTAAGTTAGTTTGCTCAGCGATACCACGAATAACGTCTAAAATACTACCAATTGAGGCGCTATCTTTGTGTAGCTTATTAATAACACTTGATGCTTCATCAACTTCGTAAGCGAGTTGTTCAATGGTTGCTTTATTTTGATTTGAAATACCTTTAACGCGTTCAGCTTCTTTATCAGCATTTTTGATTTCGCCCAGTGCTTGTTGAGCACTGTTGCTCACTGTTTGAGAGGTACTGCTCATTTCAGTGGTTGCGGTTGCCGCTTGCTCTACTTGCGCTTGTTGATTACTAATCGCTTTGCTCGACTCACCGGTAATTGTTGAGGTTTGCTCAGAAGCAGCAGCAAGCTGTGTTGAACGCGAAATAATACCGGTAATTAAGCTACGTAAGCTATCAATTAAGGTGTTACAACTTTTCGACAATTCACCAAATTCATCTTTTGCGCTGTCATCCAAGCGTTGAGTCATATCACCACTGGCAACAATATCTAAAATGCGGTTAACTTCTGCTAATGGCTTAGTAATACGGTTAACTGTAACAATGGCCACAAGCACAGCGATAATAGTAGCAATGATCATACCTATCCAAGTCCATAAGTTAGCTGAGTTTACATCGCTGCGAACGCCTTCTTGCAAAGTAAATGCAACGCCGCTGGCTTGTAATACTAATTCGTCAATTTGGCTAAGTGCTGTTTTAGTAGCTTTTTCAGACTCTTCTAATTCACGTTCAGTTGTGCTGATTGCATCGATAAGGCGTTTTTTATTCGCTGAAAGGCTATCGTTACCTAAAATATTACTCTCAAGTGTATCTACATAACCTTTTAAGTCGTTAAACAAGCCGCTATGGCTCTGCTCTATTGCAGGTTGTATTAATGAAACGGTACGAACGACTTCTTCAAAGTAATATACTTGTTCATTTTTAATAATATCGAGCGTATTAAGTGTTTTAACAGTTAACATATCGGTGCTACTGGTAACCACAGACATAAAGTTATTTTCAAGGTTATTAGCTGCTTGATAAGCACGAGGGTAGTTATCTTCTAAACCATCGATATCAATAATATCAAGAACCATAGAGTTGGCATCTTCTGCCGCAAGCTCAACGGTTTCTAATTGAGCTTTAAGCTTTTTATTAAGCACTAACTGAGTGTTTTTGTCTTTGAGTAGGCTCTCTATAATGCTTAAAAAACTTAAGTAGGTCTTTTCAACGTCAAGGCTACTCTTATTTAGTTGTGGATCATCTTTTACTACTTGTTGTAGCTCGCGATGTAACTTATCAAATAACTGTTTTTGTTCTTCTATTTGTGCTTTTATTGGCGCTAGCTCTTGAGCCGATGAAGTGTGAAAGCTAGCTTGAGCAGCTTTACTCATCAAAATAAATTCAGCTTGTAATTGAGCGCTCTTGTTTAATGCCGGAAGCGATAGCTGATTAACCTTTTGAGTTGAGCGATCTATATTTGCTATTTTTATTAAAGAGTTACCGCCAATAATTAAAAGTAATAAAGTGATAAATATAAAACCACCCCAAATACGTTGACTCACTGTTAGATTCATATGGTTTTCCATTCAAAAATACGTCTATTAAAACTTATCGGCGCTTTCAACAATAAGTTAAGTAATTAAAAATAATTAATTTTTACTGTTAATAGTTAGTTGCTAAATTTACCGTGAAACTTCATCACACACTAAGCATACATAATTCAACTATTCGATTATGGATGTAAAATAATACAAAGCAATTTTCCTCATCTTTAATTAGATTAGAGAGTGTTGCTATTTTTTACACTTAGTTGTGAATGGTTTGTAATTATGCAATTTAACATGCACTCTTAAACTTAACAGATGTATTAACTTTTTTCAGTTTATTTAGACAAAAGTTGTGATTTTTTTGAAAGTTTTTGTTTGCTCTGTAAATTTATTAAGGTCATTGAGCCGCCCCAGACGCAACCTGTATCTAGAGCGTACAGGTGTTTGTAGGGAGTTTGACCTTCAAGTGCAGCCCAATGACCAAAAACAATGTCATGTTGAGCGTTAACAATTTTAGGATGAGAAAACCAAGGAATCAATGAATGGCTATTTGCTGTTGCTTCTTTTGCACTAAAATCAAGCAAGTTATCGGGTTTAATAAAGCGCATACGGGTGAAATAATTAACAATATAACGAAACTTGGCAGCGTCATCGAGTTGCTCACTCCATGTTAGTGGGTGAGGCTGATACATGTTTTTTAAGAAGTATTGAGCGTTGTCAGCACCATAGCATTGCTGTGCGAATTGGGCGTGCTCAATGGCTTGCACGCACGACCAATCAGGGTTTAGCCCCGCGTGTGAAATAAAGCAATCATATTTATCTAAGTAAAGAGCTAAAGGCTGAGTTTGCAAAAACGCGACGTAATGTGGGAGTTTACTGCTGTTGAACAGAGTCGTTAGTTTGTCTTTGGGGTTGGGGGCAACATTATTTAAATAACAGGCAATCATATGTAAGTCATGATTGCCTAATGTGACGCTAACGCTGTCTTGGTGCTGATATATGTAATCAAGACACGCTTTGGAGTCTGGGCCGCGAGCAACAATATCACCTACTAGGTAGAGATGATCTTTGCTAGGATTAAAGTCGACTTGCTTTAACAATAAACTAAATTCGTTAAAGCAGCCTTGTAAATCACCTATTGCGTAGTCGGCCATTAGACGCTGTTCTTACTCAGTGTAAGATATTAGGGCAAGCTAAACGGAACACATTTATGGGGGCTTCAAACTCAGCACCAAATTCGTTTCGTAAAGTGTAATGCCCTTGCATGGTGCCTACCGGAGTATCTAATATTGCACCACTGGTGTATTTGTAACTTTCGCCTGGGGCTATATCTGGGGTTTCACCCACCACACCTTCACCTTGTACTTCTACTTCTTTGCCATTGGCATCGGTAATTAACCAATAGCGACTGAGTAGTTTTGCACTACATAAACTGTGGTTTTTTATAGTAACGGAGTAAGCAAACACAAATTTATCAAGTTCAGGTTGCGATTGCTCTTCTACATAAAATGTTTCTACAGATACCTTTACAGGTGATCCCATATTACTGCTTGTTGTCATAAATCCAGTTAGCTATATCAATAAATTGTTGTAACGACAGGCTCTCAGCACGCAAAGTAATATCAATGCCAATGCTGGTTAACTCTTCAGCGGTTAAAAGGTTACCTAGGCTGTTGCGCAGTGTTTTACGACGTTGATTAAACGCTTCTAAACAAACCGTATTGAGTATTTTAACGCTTTTAGCTGTGCGCTGCTCTGCCTTTTTAGGGATTAAGCGAATAACCGCAGAGTCCACTTTAGGTGCAGGTTTAAAGCACTCTGGTGGTACTTCTACTACAGGCATAGCATTACAGTAGTATTGAGTCATTACACTCAAGCGGCCAAAGGTTTTGCTGCCTGGGCCTGCAACCATGCGTTTTACCACTTCTTTTTGCAGCATAAAGTGCATATGCTCAATATGATCGGCAAATTCAAAAAGATGAAACAACAAAGGAGTAGAAATGTTGTACGGTAGGTTACCAAATACTTTTAGCTTTTTGTCGTCTTTAACTAGGCTTGCAAAATCAAACTTCATTGCATCGCCTTGGTTTACGGTTAATTTAGGCCCTAAAAAAGGGTGTTCAATTAAACGTTGGGCTAAATCTTTATCTAGCTCAACAACCGTTAAATGGCCACTTAAATCGGCTACAGGCTCAGTAATAGCGCCAAGGCCTGGGCCAATTTCGACTAAATTATCTTGTGGCTTGGGATCAATAGCGGTGACAATTTTATCGATGATTGATTCATCGAATAAAAAGTTTTGGCCAAAACGTTTACGGGCGCGGTGTCCTAAATGTACTTTATCGGTCATTGATTCTGTGCTTTTTCATGGGCGAGCTTAATTGCTTCGCGGATCGCTAATTCAAAACTGCCAACATCAGCATCGCCTGTACCGGCTAAATCAAGCGCAGTACCGTGGTCGACTGAAGTGCGGATAAATGGAAGGCCAAGGGTTATATTCACTGACTTACCAAATCCCTTGTATTTTAGCACAGGTAATCCCTGATCGTGATACATAGCCAGTACTGCATCGGCTTCATTTAGGTATTTATCTTGAAATAATGTATCTGCTGGTAAAGGACCGATTAAGTTCATCCCTTCAGCTCTTAGTATGTCAAGTGTAGGCGTTATCGTGTCGATTTCTTCGCGGCCTAAATGGCCATCTTCACCAGCGTGCGGGTTTAAGCCACAGACTAAAATACGCGGTTGCTCAATACCAAACTTGGTTTTTAAGTCATGATTAAGGATATTAGCTACTTTAATCAGTCGCTCTTGGGTAATAGCACGAGCAACATAAGCAAGCGGAATATGCGTTGTTACTAATGCAACTCGCAGCCCTTCGGTAGCTAATAACATAACAACATCAGCGGTGCCCGACTGTTGAGCAAAGTACTCAGTGTGGCCACTGAAAGAAATACCGGCTTGGTTAATAATACCTTTATGAACAGGGCCGGTAACAACGGCATCAAAAGTGCCGTCCATATTTTTCTCACTGGCAATACGTAGTGTGTCTAATACGTATTGACCGTTTGCGTCATTCAGCACACCCAGCTCAACCGGCTCGGCTAAATCAATCTGTTTTATGTACAAGCTGCCAGCAGTTGTAGGCATAGCTTTGGCGCTTTCATCAAATTCAATCAATTTAATGTTTAAACCTAAATGTTTAGCGCGCTGCTTTAGTAGCGATGCATCTGCAATCGCTACTAGCTGTGCATCCCAGCTGTGCTGTGCCAGTTTTAATAGCAAGTCAGGCCCAATGCCAGCAGGCTCACCAGGGGTTACCGCAATTCTTAAGGTCATAATTATTCGTCTGTTGGGAAAATTTCAACATGGGCTTGTTCGCGCATTTCTTGCTGCCAGTTAAAACCTTCTTCTTTAAATTTACGATTAAACAACATGCCATGTGCACGATTACGCTTAGCTTGCTCAGTTTTATCTGCAACGCGTGTATCTAACAACTGCACAATGTGCCAGCCATACTGGGTTCTAAAGGGTTCGCTGATTTCGTTTTGATCAAGAGATAGCAATGTATCTCTAAACGCAGGAACGTAGGTAGTTGGATCAGTCCAGTCGTATTGCCCGCCTTTAAGCGCTGAGCCTGGGTCTTGCGAGTGCTCTTTAGCTAGTTCTGCAAAGTCAGCATTTCCAGCGCGTAAATCCTTAACAAAGCCAGCTAGCATAGTGCGGGCTTTTTCTTCGCTTAAAATAATTGAAGGCTTAATAAGAATATGACGGGATTTAACTTCTGTGGCTTCTACTACTTGGCGACCACGAACGTCTTGCACCTTAATAATATGAAAACCTGCGCCAGAGCGAAGTGGGCCAATAATCGTACCTTTCTTTTGCCCTTTCACCGCTTCTGCAAATAAAGATGGCATTTCATTAATGCCCATCCAGTCTAATTGACCACCCTCAAGCGCTTTTGGACCACTTGATGAAGAAATAGCAATACGCTTAAACTCTTGGCCGTCTTGCAGCAGTTCAATTACCTTGTCTGCGCGTGTTTTTGCAGAGCTGACGTCATCTGCACTTGCACCGCTTGGAATATCGATAAGAATATGACCAATATCGTATTCTTCGGCATTTTTGCCTTGGCTATCCATAATTTTTAGCAAGTTATCAATTTCTTGGTCGCTTATATATATACGACGGTCTACGTTTACGCGAATGACTTGTTGCGTGGTTATCTCTTTACGAATTTCTTCACGGTAAGCTTGAAAGCTCTCACCCGACGCTTCAATAGTACGACGTAAATCAGCAATTGTACCGTCTTGCTCTTTGGCCATGTTGGCGAGTGTCTGGTCGAGCTGGCTATCTGAAATCTCTAAGCCCATACGCTCAGCCATTTGCATCATTAGCGTTTGATTAACTAAGCGCTCAATTGCTTGTACACGCAGTGTTTCGTCTTTTGGCAGCTGTTGATTTTGTTCTTCTGCTTGTTTTTTAACACGATCAACAATTGTGTCTACTTCACTTTTTAAAATAACGCCTTGGTTTACAATACCAATCACTTTATCTATTTCGACCGGTGCGGCGAATGCACTTTGGCATAAGCTAAACGTTAAAACTGCTGATGTTAATAATTTTTTTAAATTCATATTCTTTTTACTACTCTTACTAATAGTACTGTTGTAATGCTAAAGGCGACTAGATTGATATAGTTATTTGTAAATTTTTACTATACAAAATGCAGCTTAGTCATTAAGAAAATACGGCCTACGATAACCAAAAATACCTTGTTGTAATAATTTTTGAGCATCATAACGGCTTTTACTACCAAGCCCTTTTAATACAAAATTCAAACGAATGCTCGAATCAAAAGTGGCTTGGGGTTGCCCAATTGACTGATTTAAATCAGTTTCAATTTGGCGATGACCAGTAATTTGGAACGCCCAACAACACGATTCATACTGTAATCCACTAAATACTTCAATGCTGCGGTTATTATCAAGGTCGCGATGGTAACTTGCAATAAACTGCCATTCGTCACTGATAGGAATGCTTGTAAATAAGCCCGCTTGTTCGATTGTATTTCCTGAGACATCATTTGCATAGCGATGGTTCAATTGAACGAGCTGATTATTGTCACCTTTATAATCTAAGGTAACATTTGACTGGATAATTTGCTTGCCATCCGTATCGTACTGAATACCACCGGATAAATACCAGCGGCGGTGCCAATGTAACATGGTTTGCGCTGCAAACAAGGCATTGTAGTTACTGTCGCTGTTAAGCCCTTGCTCTGTGGGCTTGGCTGAATCACTTAAATAAAATATTTGGCCAGCACTGAAATTAAATACTTCTTCATTTTTCTTATCAAATAAACGGGTGGTTGCCCCAAGCGTAAATTGATTTGCAGCGGCAATACGGTCAACACTTGAAAAACGTGCATCCCTGAATAGGCCAAAAAAGTCATCTTGTAGTTTAGTGGTATCGTATAAGCCAATATCAGATTGATCTTTATTTGGCGTATATAAATACTGAATTTGTGGTTCTAGGGTTTGAATGCCATCGTCGATAAAAATTGAGGTGTCGCGCTCAAAGTTAAGCTGAGAATATAAGCGGAGTTTCGGCAATGTGCGCGAGACCGTCTCGCTATATTGAGTGCCCTGTAAGTTGCCGTCTTGTTTATAGTTAGTTTGTAGCAGGCTTACTTCAGATAAAAATGACCAAGCATATTCTTTGTAATCAAAGCGTGCTTTAGGTTCTATATGCACGCGAGTTGCTTGGTCAATCACCGCTGAGCTATTAGTAAAGTGGCTCAGCTCCCCTGAAACAGTAAAATCGAAGTAATCAATTTTCCACGGCGTAGTTTGTGTAAAGCTAACTTGAGGTAAGGCTGTATATGACTCTAAGTGGTCACCGAGTACTTCAAAGTTTTGTATTTTTATATCAGTACGCCACATCTCGCCCATGTGAGTTAGTGAGCCGGTACGATAAAGCTGAGTATCGGTTTTACTTGCATAAGTTGAGTTTAAATCAGTAAGGTAATTATCATCACTGACATTGGTTATATCAATACTGGCTCGCCAGTCTTCGCCTATATAGCTTTTTTGTTGCCAATGAAACAAAAAACGCTCGTCAAGTTCAGGTTCTGAGTCATCTTTATTTAAGTATTCGACAGCCACTAAACCTTGGTGTTCTGGAGTTAGATATCTAAATTCAGTTTGTAGCTGTAAACCTTTGCGTGACATATAACGCGGCGTAATGGTTGCATCATAGTTTGGAGCAATATTCCAATAATAAGGCGTAATAGTCTCTAAACCATAGCGATCTGAGCTTGAAAAGCTGGGTGTTAATAAGCCTGATTTACGGCGCTCATCAAGTGGGAAAGTAAAATAGGGTAAATAGAGCACTGGCGTGTCTAAAATACGTAGCACCGCATTGTAGGTTTCACCCCAGCCTTCTTCTCGCGATAAATTAATTTCGTCGGCTTCAATCGCCCATACTGGCGTATTACCCGGGCAAGCAGTAAAGCTTGCATTCATCAGCATTAAGCCAGACTTGTCGATGGTGAGTTTTTCCGCACCACCTTTGCCTTGCTGTTGTGTTAGGCTGTATTGTGCGCCTAATAAGCTAAATGCTGAGTTGTTTAAATCGGCGTTTAAGCCCGCACTTTGAACTTTACTTACATAATCGCGGTAGGTAATAGGGCCGGTGGCATTGAGTAGGCCGCGTTGTTTATCAATCAGTGCTGATTGTGCGGACAAACTCATGTTAACGGTGTTAATATCAACATTACCAGTAAATTCAGCGCTTTGTGTGCCTAAAAGCTCAACGTCATCAGCGCTGATATCAACCGTTCCAAGCTCAAGGCCAGCTAGCGGTTGCCAAGCTCTGGTTTGCATTGAAGTGCCACAAAAGTTGTGTGTCAGTTCAGTTTCGGCAAGCGATGGTGCGCTCAGTACGCTTAGCATCAAAATGCCCCAGGTTTTGCTCATTTATCGACCTTTATGCTCTGTGATTAGTTACAAGCTATACATAATAAAGGAAAACAATAGCAAAGTAATTAGTGAAAAATAGATAGCTTATAAAATGACACGTTTTGAGAGTTTACAACAGTTTATTAATACTCACTTTAGTGAGCAATCTTACGCGCTTAATGCAATAACCGCAGATGCCAGTTTTCGCCGTTATTATAGGTTAAGCGCTGAAAATAAAAACTTTATTGTGATGGACTCAGATCCAAAAAAAGTTAACAACGTCCCTTATATTGCATTAAATAAGGTGTTTTCTGAACAGGGTTTTTTATTGCCAACCATTATTCATAGTGATGAGCAGCAAGGTTTTTTTATTTTAAGTGATTTAGGCAACACCCATTTAGCTGATTTACTTGATGATGCCAATCGCAGCGAGTATTACCAGCAGCTGATCAGTTTAAGTGCCAAGTGGGCTAAAACGCCTAAAGCTCCGTCAATGAATCCGTATGACCATGACTTTATTGCACTTGAGCTGGATATTTTTAAAAATTGGTTAGTTAATGATTTTATTTGTACAGAGCTCAGCGCTGAGCAACAAAATATTTGGCAAACAAGTACTGCGCTGCTAATCAATACACTGCTTGAACAACCCACAGTGACTATGCATCGTGATTACCATAGCCGTAATATTATGCGCTGCGAGCTGCAATGGGCAATTATTGATTATCAAGACGCGGTACAAGGTCCGTTATGTTATGACTTAGTCTCGCTTTTAAGAGATTGTTATTTTAAATTGCCCAACGACGAGCTGACTCATTTACTTGAGTTTGGTTATGACGAATTTAAGCGACAAAGTTTAATAACTAACGAGTCATTCGCACAATTTAAGTATTGGTTTGATTTAACTGGCTTGCAGCGCCATTTAAAAGCAGCGGGTATTTTTTGTCGCTTGTATTTACGGGATGGCAAAAAAGGTTACTTAACCAATATATTACCAACACTAGCGTATATTGTTGAAGTGGCGGCAGAGTATCCAGAGCTTAGTGATTTGTCTGATTGGGTAAAAAATTACGTAGTACCAAAAGTACAGCAGCGGTTAAAAGAGGAACAACTATGAAGGCCATGATCTTAGCTGCAGGACGCGGTAAACGTATGATGCCGCTCACCGCACAGTTGCCAAAACCTATGTTATGTGTGGCAGGTAAACCACTTATTGAGCATCATATTATGCGCTTAAAAGCAGCTGGTATTACGCAGATTGTGATTAATCTCGCCTGGCAAGGAGATAAAATAAAAACCTACTTTGCAGATGGCAGTGCATGGGGTGTAAGTATTACCTATAGCCAGGAAGCAACTGGCGGGCTTGAAACTGCTGGCGGAATTATTCAAGCACTTCCTTTATTAGATGAGTCATTTATTGTTATTAATGGTGATGTTTACAGCGATTACGATGTTAATGCATTAATGCAGCTGCATTTACAGCCAAAAGAAGCGCACATTGTATTAGTTGAAAATCCTGCGCATAACCCAGATGGTGATTTTACGCTAAGCCACTTACCTAATAGTGAACAGCGCTATACTTTTTCTGGAATTGGCCGTTATCAGGCTGATTTCTTTGAAGGGCTGCCCCCAGGTATTCTCCCGTTAGGGCCTTTACTGCGTGAAAAATTAAATGAACATTTAGTCTCCACTGAACTCTATATTGGCCAATGGGACGATATAGGCACACCAGAGCGTTTATCGACTCTTAACCAACAATTAGCACCATAAGCTAAATATAAAACACTAGAGGTAAGTTTTAAAATGTGGGGAAAAATTCTCGGTTTCTGTTTTGGTTTTATGTTTGGCAAAATATTTGGCGCTATTTTAGGCTTATACCTAGGCCATATGTTTGATAAAAGTCTAAAGAAAGACTTTGATCAGGCTGGCGGCTTCTCTAACCTTTTTAAAGGCGATGATGTTAACGAGCGCCAAGCACTGTTTTTTTCTAGCTGCTTTGCAGTAATGGGGCATATCGCCAAGTCAAATGGACGAATAAGCGAAACCCATATTAAAGCTGCGACGCTATTTATGGATGAAATGGGCTTAAAAGGCGAAGAGCGCCGTGAAGCGCAGCAGGCATTTCAATCGGGTAAAGATAGCGACTTTTCTCTCAAAGACACGGTTTATGACTTTAAAGAACGTTTTGCTAAACGTTACGATTTACTACAGTTATTTTTAGAAATTCAAATTCAAATGGCGTTTTCTGATGGCGTGCTTGCCGCGCAAGAAAAGCAATTACTGCAAGAAGTAAGCAAGCAGTTGGGGGTATCTAAAGCACACTTTGCCTTTGTACTAAAACGTTATCAAGCAGAGTTTAATTTTAGGCAGCAACAACAGCGCTTTAGGCAGCAGCAAAGTCAAAGTAGTAGTTACCGAGAAGGCTCAGGGCATCATGTACCGCCAAGTAATGATATGAATCGCTCGCAGGCATTGGCCTTGTTAGGGCTAAATAAAGATGCGTCGCAACGTGATATTAAAGTAGCGTACCGAAAGCTTATGGCTCAGCACCATCCTGATAAACTGGTATCGCAAGGTTTACCTAAGCATATGATGGAAGTCGCGGTTAAAAAAAGCCAAGATATTCAAGCCGCTTACGAGTATTTAAAAAAGGCGGCGTAAAAAACCGTCTATTTCTCTGCTCAAGCGTGCATGTTGCTGCGGCGCGTCGCGCAATCCAAACAGCTGGCGCTGGCGGTAATCAAACTTTGCATTACGGTTAACCCAACGCTGACGGTTTTTAAGGTTCATTAAAATATCGTTACTGTCTGTAGCAAAATAAATATCCAACAAAGCAGGGGTGACCAAGGATGTTATTTGGCTTAACTTGGCATTGCGTTTTGTATTAGGAAGGTAACTACTCAAACTAATGAAGGCGTTTATTTTTAAGTCTGCAAATTCAGCGTAGTGCTCCAACAACACCCCAGCACTGGTGCCTTGTGCAATAACAACAATATTGTCAGACTCCATTGCTGCCTGCTGATACAAAGCTTCGTAGCGAGCGAGCAGTTTTAACTTGTAGTTATCCACGACCTCGGTATTTACTTGCTCAACATAGTCGGCATGATGAGGCTGTTTTTGTGTGCTGGTGTCAGGCTCATTATTTGTGCCCACAGAATCATTAATCGTTTTTGCTGTGTCATCTTGGGCTGCTTGCCAATCTATATCAGGAACTGTCATCGCATAAGAAGTGTACCCATGATTATTCAGCTCTTTACGCAAAAAGTTCATGCCGGAATTGTTTGTGGGCGTTGATTGCCAGTCAGGAATGAGTATGACCACCCCTCTAAAGTCGGCGCTCATATATTCACTGTATAAAGTTAAAAACTCAGTATCACCAGCTAAAATAGACATTACTTCATCACTTTGGGCTAGGCGAGAGATATCCGCATCAATATTTTTTGAAAAGGGAGGAGGAGCGATATACTCAGCACTAAGCACTTGAAAACTGATTAATGCACAGCCAAGCGAAAGAGTAGTAATAATGACTTTAAATATCTGCGTAATAAACATAATAAGCTTTTAATTTAAATCTTATTTATGTATCGGCGTAGCACTCTTAAAGTTTAGCTATTTACTGCAAATAACTAAAAGATTAATCCGCATTAAAACTCGGGGTCAGCTTCAAACGTGAGTACTTGCTCTGTAACAGGATGCTTTAGCTGCAGCATTTGTGCATGCAGCTGTAATCGAGGTGCCGCAGCAAGTGCGTCTTTGTGGGCATATAAACGATCGCCTAAAATAGGGTGGCCTAAGCTTAGCATATGCACTCGCAGCTGGTGGGAGCGCCCAGTAATAGGAGTCAGCTCTACACGGGTTGCCTGTGCTTCGCGCTTAAGCACTTTAAAATGAGTAAGCGAGGGCTTGCCATTGTCGTGATCAACCATTTGCTTAGGGCGGTTCGGCCAATCACAAATAAGCGGTAAGTCAACTGAGCCGGTTTCATTTTCAAGCTGTCCATAAATTCGCGCAATGTAACGTTTTGCCGTTTCGCGCTCTTGAAATTGCATACTTAAATGCCGATGAGCGGCTTTGTTCATTGCCAAGCAAAGTATTCCTGAGGTAGCCATATCTAAACGGTGAACAATTTTAGCCGTAGGAAAAACACGGTTGACGCGATTAATTAAGCTATCGGCATGTTTTGGGTCTTTACCTGGTACGGTGAGTAACTCGCTAGGCTTATTTACAATAAGTAAATCATCGTCTTGAAACAGTATAGTTAAATACGGGCTCATAGGGGGATTGTAATTAACTAACACGGCAGACCTCAGTGATTTTGAAGTGCGCTATTTTAGTGGAGCGAGCGCAAAGGCTCAAGTAAAAAGCGCGATATAAATATCGCGCTTTTTCAATGCACACGTTAGTTGACCTTTAACTAACGACTGACAGCTATATCCTCTAGTGCGAAACCACAATTAAACGAATTGCATCGAGTTTTAACTGCGCTTTTTCAATATGTGCGGTTAGCTCATTGCGTTGTTTATCGTAAAAAGTAATTTCTTCTTGGCGAATATTTGGGTTTATTTGTTTAAGTGCCTCTAAACGCTGCTGCTCTTCACTCAACGATGTTTGCATTTTAGTTAATGACTCTGCACGAATAACATCCAGCTTTTGTTGCGCCATGTCTTTTGCTGTGTTGATCATCGGATGAACCGCACTTTGTAATGCACCGGCTAATTTACTTGCTGTTTGACGACCTACCGCAGATAACTGTTGATTAAAGCCATCAAAGCCAACGTTTTCGCCTAAGTTATTACTGCTCTTATCGAGTAAAATACGAATTGGCGTAGGCGGTAAAAAGCGGCCCACTTGCAGTACTTTTGGTGCCATTGCTTCGGCAACAAAGATTAGCTCAACAAAGAATGTTCCTGGTGGTAACTTTTTGTTTTTAAGTAACGCCACTGATGCACTACCAAAGTCATCATCGCAAATCATGTCCATAGTGCCTTGCACCATAGGGTGATCCCAACTAATAAAGTGAACATCTTCTTGTGAAAGAGCGGTATCACGGTCAAATGTCACCGTCATGCCATCTTCTTTTAAAGCTGGAAATGAGGCATTAAGCATATGCTCAGTGGGTTTTAAAATAATAGTGTTTTCACCTTTATCTTCTTGGCTTACGCCAAAGGTGTCGAACACATTGATCATGTAACTTGGTAGCTCAAACTGATTATCGAGTTTTTCAATGTCAGCGACGAGTGAATCAGCAGCGCCTTGCCCTGATGAATGCAGTTCTAGTAGGCGATCTCGGCCACTTTCCATTTGCTTACGTAATACTGCATTCTTTTGTGCTACTTGCTCAAGCAATGGGTCTAGCTCATCTTCGTCACAATTATGAGCTGCAATATATTCAAGTAAGTCTTCGCTAAACTCTTTATATAATAACTGTCCTGTGGTTGAAGTGCTTTCAAATGCATCTAGGCCTTCGTTGTACCAACGTAATAACACTTCTTGTGCCGTATTTTCAAAGTAAGGCACATGAATGTTCACATCTTGTGTTTGACCTATGCGGTCTAAGCGACCAATTCGTTGCTCAAGTAAATCTGGGTTGAGCGGTAAATCAAACAACACTAAATGGTGTGAGAATTGGAAGTTACGGCCTTCTGAACCAATTTCAGAACACAATAATATTTGAGCATTATCGTATTCATCGGCAAAGAACGCCGCGGCGCGGTCTCGTTCAATTATCGACATGCCCTCGTGGAAAACCGAGGCTTTAATTGCTTCGCGTTCACGTAATATTTGTTCAAGGCTAATTGCTGTCTCGGCTTTAGCACAAATGAGTAATACTTTTTCACGTTTGAGTGTTTTTAGCGTTTCGATTAGCCAATCTACACGAGGGTCAAATAAACCCCAGCTGGCGCTTTCACCTTCAAACTCTTGAAATATTTTTTCAGGGAAAAGTGCACGTTGTGCACTGAGTTCAGCATTTTGAATGCCGCTCATATTACCTAGTACAGTCATTGCTGTTTTGTATTGCTTAGGTAAAGCCATAGGATAGGCGTGTAATTTACGACTTGGGTAACCATCAATACCACTGCGACTATTTCTAAATAAGATGCGGCCAGTACCGTGACGGTCTAAAAGCATATTTAAAATTTCTTTACGTGCTTCAAGGTCGCCTTGTTGTGCTGTTTCAAGAATATCGGTGATATCCGTTTCTTTTAATAGCTCAATCAAGGTTGCTTTAGCGTTATCATCTAATGATTGCTCTTGCAGTAGTTGGTTAGCAGCTTCGGCTACATCTTTGTAGTTTGCTTCTTCTTCTTTAAATACGTCGTAGTCGTAAAAGCGATCTGGGTCGAGCAGTTGTAAGCGTGCAAAGTGGCTACGATGACCCAGTTGGTCTGGCGTTGCTGTTAATAAAATTAGCCCCGGAATGTCTTGACTCAGCTCAGCCATACGTTGGTATTCGGCACTAGGTTTATTGTTGTTAATGCTTAAATGATGGGCTTCATCAATGACTAATAAGTCCCAGTCGGCCAACGTAGATTGTTCAAACCAACGTTTTTTCTTAGTTAAAAACTCAAGGCTGGTAAGCACCAGTTGCTCGGTATCAAATACGTTAGGTGAATCAGCAAACGCTTCGTCGCAGCGCTCTTCATCAAAAATAGAAAAACGTAAATTAAAACGGCGTAGCATTTCTACTAACCATTGGTGCTGCAAGTTCTCAGGTACCACAATGAGCACACGGCTGGCGCGACCAGTAATAATTTGTTGGTGTAAAATCATGCCAGCTTCGATGGTTTTACCCAAACCTACTTCATCAGAAAGTAGTACACGTGGCGCAAAACGTTTACCTACTTCTTGGGCAATATAAAGCTGATGCGGAATAAGGTTGGCACGTTGGCCAATTAAACCTTTAATAGGTGACTGTTGGCGTTCAAATTGGTGTAACCAAGTTTGGTAGCGCAAAGTGTATCGATCAAAGCGGTCTACTTGGCCTGCAAATAAACGGTCTTGTGGTTTATTAAATTTAATAAAATGGTCTAAAAAGGTCTCTTTTAATTGTACTTTTTCACCGTTATCAATACGTTCACCGTGATAGCACAGTAATTCGCCTTGTACTTCAATTGACTCAACTTGTAATTCCCACTCCTCAACGCTTCGGATCACATCACCAGGATTAAATGCTACACGGGTTACCGGAGCTTCTGCAGAAGAATAAACACGGTTTTCACCACTGGCAGGAAATAAAATGCTGACCTGGCGGCCATCAATGGCAACAACGGTGCCCAATCCTAAATCTGACTCTGTATCACTGATCCAACGCTGACCTAAGGAAAAATTCATGTATGTCTCGTCTATGAAGAAAAAGGCGGCTATGTTACCTGTTAGATAACACCACTGCAAGGCGCTATTTGCCTGACTTTTAATTAATTTTATAAGTGTGAATTATTCCTATCTATAAGCACTGATTAGTGCGCCGATTTTGTAGGAAATTCAAACTAAATGATATTTGTCATAAAACAGACTTTTATGACAAATAGACTAAACTCAAATTATACCTAAGTAATTAATCAAGTTTATTAGTCACACTGATTAGTTTATTGGGTATAGCATAAAAATCATAAAACGTAAGGAAAGTGCTATGGAAAAAGCTTCGAACCTTGATAGTAAAATGTATGTGCTAGATACCAATGTATTGCTTCATGAACCCCTCGCGTATTTGTCATTTCAAGAACACCAAGTGGTTATTCCAATGACTGTATTGGAAGAGCTTGATCACATTAAAGATAGAAAACACGATGTAAGTCGCGATGCCCGAGTGGCCATTCGTGGACTTGATGGAGTGCTCAGCCAGGCCTCTCCCGAGCAAATGTTACAAGGGGTTGCGCTACCAAGTAATAAACAAGGCGGATTAACGGGAAGCTTACTGATTGTAAATGACCATTTATTTGCCGATTCTATTTCCGGCTTACCGGGCAATGAAAACGACCACCGCATTATTAATTGCGCGGTGCACTTACAAAATCAGCACAGTGATAAAAAAGTCATACTGGTTACTAAAGATATCAACATGCGCTTAAAAGCCAAAGGGGCGGGGCTTAAATATGTTGAAGATTACCGTACCGATCAGCTTATTGACGATATCGCCTTACTTACCAGCGGCTATAAAAAAATTACTGGTGATTTTTGGCAGCATGTTGGCGAGTGTAACACTGAGCAACACGGGCGTGAAACAGTCCATCATATCCCTAAAGATTTAATCCCAGATGTGTTTTGTAATGAGTATTTACTTGATGATGGCGATCAGTTTGCCGCTAGAGTCAAATCTTACGATGGTGAGCATATTACCATTAAAGATATTGGTGCAGAGCGACTAATGCATCAAAGCGCCTGGGGAATAAAGCCAAAAAATATTTACCAAGCAATGGCACTAGATGCACTGCTCGATACTTCTATTGAACTTGTTATTTTAACCGGCCCTGCGGGATGTGGTAAAACCTTACTCGCGCTTGCTTGTGCACTGGAAATGGTGATAGAAAAAGGTGTTTACGATAAAGTGATTGTAACCCGAAACACCCCTGAAATTGCCGAATCGATTGGCTTTTTACCTGGCACCGAAGAAGAGAAAATGGCACCTTGGCTGGCTGCAATAACTGATACCTTAGAGGTGCTGCATAAAGGAGATGAGAACCCTGTTTCAAGCCGTAATTACATTATGGAAAAAGCCAATGTTCAGTTTAAATCGGTGAACTTTATGCGTGGGCGAAGCATTCAAAATGCGGTGGTGATTTTAGATGAAAGCCAAAACTTAACGGCTTCTCAGCTCAAAACCATTATTACCCGTTGTGGTGAAGGAACTAAACTTATTTGTACCGGAAATTTAGCACAAATAGACAGTAACTATTTAACCGCGGTTACCTCTGGACTTACCTATATTGTGGAGCGATTTAAGCACTTTGAAGGCGGCGCTACTGTTAATCTTAATGGTGTAGTAAGAAGTCGACTAGCGTCATTTGCCGAGGAGAATTTATAACTTGCGCTTAACATCTTGGCTCGATAGTCTACAGTTTGATTTTTGAGCCAATAATTAGGTAACTTGTTGAAATTTTTACCGTTAGAACATTATCATCGCTCTGTTTTTGTGGCGCTAGCACTGCCTTTGTTAGTGGCCTCTTTTTTGTGTTTGCATTTTTATAATATAAAAATGGAACGTGCAATAACAAAAAAGACCACTGATTTTAATGCATTATCTGCGCAGCTTGATCATGATATGCAAGCAATGGGGGACTTGGTTGATGCAATGTTTGTTATGTATAACAAGCAAACTTTTCTTGTAGAAAATTATAATCTTACAGAAAACATTAACCAATATGAGCATTATTATTATCGCCAATTTGAACATTTAAACGGTGAAATTGCAGGTAAAGGTCAGTTTAGTTATTCTGAGTCGGCACTTTTACAATGGCAGCAGGTTATATCGCTTGCACCCTCTTTTAATACCACTTTAGCGCTGCTTTCATCTGTGCATTCTATTGCGTATGTTGATGAACGAGGGTTTGCATACTTAACTCGGCGCGACAATACACGAAATAATATATTTACTCCGCTATTGAATGGCGACTTTAAACCCTTACTGTCATCAAAAAAATTGGCTTCGAGTGCAGTCATCAATTTAGGTAATAAGGCATATTTTGCGATTGGGCGACAGCGTGAACTAAATTCCTCTGATTATATTGTTTTAATTTATGAACTGCAGACTATCTCTGGTTGGTTAAACAAAATCACCTCTAAGCAAGGTGAGTATGTTTTTATTAATCAAGCAAATCAAATTATTGCCAGTTCACAGCAGTCAATTAACCAAGCGATAAATTTTTCGGCATACTGGCCTCAAATTAATACGCGCTCATCAAAGCTTACGGCCCTGTCTGAACCGCTTTTTTTAATTCAACCCTCAGATCAGACTCCGATTCATTTAGGGTTTCTTGCTGATAAGCAAATGCTTACCAGTAGCCTTGTGCAAGAAGTGGTGTTGGAGTTTATTTCATTGGCATTATTTTTATGCTTGATGTTTTATGTCTTTTTTTGGTTAAGCAAGCGTATATTTATAAGGCCTATGACAGAGCTAATGCGTTACTTAGAACATCATAACGATGACAACACGGGTTATTTAAATTACAAAGTACCATTAAATTGGCAACCTTGGTTTGCTAAGGTGAAAGCTATTTTTGCGAAAAATGAACGTTTAGTTATTTCATTACAAAATGCTAATAAAAAGTTAGATGAGCAGGTGCAGCTCAAATCTGAAAAATTAAAACATAGTGACCAAGCAAAAGAGCGACATTTAGCCCTGCTAAATACAGTACTTAACAGCGTGCCTGACTTTATATATTTTAAAAATACAGACGGCACCTTTTTAGGGTGTAATAAAGCATTTGAGCAGTTTATAGGTAAGAGCCAAAGCGAACTTATTGGTCAAAATATGCATAGCATTAGTCGCAGCTACGAGCAA
The DNA here is from genome assembly GCF_055397545.1 of Pseudoalteromonas sp. 11L1. The sequence goes on from NZ_AP041141.1 coordinate 1,284,578, forward strand.
ATCCAGCGGCTGGAGCAGCAAGCATTACAGCATAAAATGCAAATTCAGCAGCGTATAGACGTTGCTAAGCAAACCTATCAGTTAACGATTGCTCCGTTTTATGATGAACAGCTCCAATTGCTAGGCACAATGGGAATTGGTCGCGATATTACTGCACAGCAACATACTTTATATGCATTAAAAGAGTCGGAATCTAAATTTAGAAGTGCCATTGAATTTGCTGCCAATGGGGTGTTTTTACTTTCACTAGAGTACGCTATTTTACAGGTTAATAAAGCCGCGCGAAAACTGTTTACCAAACATCATCAATTAACAGATACCCCGTTTGGTAAACTATTTAGTGACACTCAGTGGCAAGAACTCGACGCCTTGCTGCAGCAACTATTACAAAACAAAAAACAAGTGTTTCATTTAACTTTTGCGCATACTCAATTAAATGCTTGGTTGCAGTTGAGTATGTCATTAATTTGGAATGAAAATGCTCAGCCGCTATATTATGTTATTCATATTCAAGATGTTACTGAGCTTACGAAAGCCAAAGATGATGCAGAGCGAGCCACCTTGGCTAAAAGTCGCTTTATTGCTAATTTGAGCCACGAAATACGTACTCCTCTCAATGCCATACTAGGGCTATTAGACATGTTAGTAGAGCATGGATTAACGCAGCGACAAGTGCAACTGACCAGCCAAGCGACGTATGCAGCCAATAATTTATTACAAATGCTTAATAGTATGCTTGATTTTGCGCGTGTTGAAAGTAATGAAGCAACGCTGCAATTAGCGCCTTTATGCCTAGTTGATTTGATTGATACCTGCGAAAGCTTAATTTTGCCTTTATGCCAAGCAAAGCAGATACAGCTAAAAGTTGATATTGACCCACATATTTCCCCTTTTTTAGTTGGCGACTCCATTCGTTTGCAACAAGTGTTAGGTAACTTATTAACCAATGCTGTTAAATTTACTCCTACAGGCAACGTGACATTAAAAATGCAGTTACAGCCAAGTAGCCGTAATGAGTTACAGCGTATCTGTTTTGGGGTTATAGATACAGGTGAGGGGATTGCTCAAGCCGATCAACGCCGTTTATTTGATGCCTTCACCCAAGGCGATGAGTCATCCACTCGTCAGCATCAAGGAGTAGGTTTAGGGCTGGCAATAGTAAAACACAGTGTGGCATTAATGGGCGGGGAAATTTCACTTGATAGCGATAAAGGACAAGGTTGCTATTTTTACTTTACGCTCGATTTAGCGACCGATACCAACAAAGTTACTCGTGATGAAAATAAGTTATTAGTAATTACTAGCGCTAAAAGTACGTTACTTAATCAAGTAATTAAAGCGTATCCTGTTATTAATAACCAAACGCTTAATAGGGTAATCGCTGAACCAGAATATTTGCTGCAAGCGCACACAATAATCATTGACGCGTGTGAGCTGTCGGCCTTTTTAACACCAAAAATAAAAGCAACACTGCGTACAGCTGCTATTTCGGTTGTTGTTATTACAGATAATCAAGACGAACAGCCACCAATAAATGATTCCCTTATTACCCAGTTCTTACCCTCAAGCGCACTTGCACAGCGATTACTTAATTTGAGCTCGCAAAAAATAGTGAAGGCAATTGAAAACAAAGCACAAAAACCGCGTGATACAGTCTCAGGAATATTAGTGTTAGCGATAGACGATAATCCATTGAACCTCGATATTATTAGCAGTATTTTGAGTCAAGCTGGAGTAAATGTTGTTACGATCAATGACCCGCAAAAAGGGATTGAATTGGTAAGTAGCTTACGCCCCGACTTAGTCTTAATGGATATTCAAATGCCCAAAATTGATGGCTATCAAGCGACTGAAATAATACGCCAACAGTTTGACGCTCAGCAATTACCTATTTTTGCATTAACCGCGCATAGTGAACCAGCCGACATTTCGCGCTCACTCAATGGTGGGATGAATAAACATTTAACTAAGCCTGTGGTTGCGCCAGTTTTATTTACAGCAATCGCAAGCCTTGGCATCGCTACGCCATGTTTTTTCGATAAAGCCTTTGCTTTGTCTCAGTTTGACGATGATCACTCTGTACTGCACAGTATGTTAGACAAGTTAGCGACATTAAGTGAATCATATTCAGCTGAGCTTCAAAACAACAACCCTAGTATTGAAATGGTACGCTTAGTGCATAGTTTAAAAGGGATAGCAGGAAATTTAGGTTTTAACCGATTATTATTGTGTGCTCAACATACTGAGCAAGTATTAAAAGCGAACAGCGATCACGCTGCAGCTGCAATTAAAGAATTAATAATACAGTTAGAGCAAGTGCAAATTTATATAAAAAGTTTAGATGTAAGTAATGATAAATAAAGCAAAAATATTAATTGTAGATGACGATGCGCTTAACCGAATCATTTTAGAAAAAACCCTAAGTGACGAGCATGAGGTTTACTTAGTGGCTAGTGGTGAAGAGGCGTTGGCATTTGTTAAGCACACACAATTAGACTTAATTATTTTAGACATTATGATGCCAGGCATGAATGGTTACGACGTGCTGGTGGAGCTTAAAGAAAGCAGCCTAAGCCATACAATCCCCATTATTTTTATCTCAGCGAATAGCTCTCATGAAGACGAAGCAAAAGGCTTAGAGTTAGGCGCAATGGATTACATTGTTAAGCCATTTTGTGCCTCTATTGTTAAAGTGCGTGTACGTAATCAATTACTCATTAAGCAAAAAAACGATTTATTAGAAATGCTTGCGTCTATTGATGGTTTAACAGAAATACCTAACAGACGTTATTTAGATGAAAACTTAGAACGAGAGTGGCGAAGAAGTAAGCGTAATAATTCCTCCATGTGTGTACTGCTTATCGATATTGATCACTTTAAGCGCTATAACGACTACTACGGTCATCGTGCTGGCGATGAGTGTTTAAAAGCAGTGGCGCAAACATTAGTGGCGCAATGTGAACGTGGCAGTGATTTTGTTGCCCGTTATGGTGGTGAAGAGTTTGTTGCAGTATTACCAGAAACCAATCAGCAAGGCGCTATTGCGTTTGCTAATAAATTACGCAAAGCTATTAATGACTTGAATATAGAACACAACGCATCTTTAAATGCTTCACACATTACTATTAGTATTGGAATTGCCTCAAGTGAGAGCAGTCAAGCATACACCGAGAAAGCGTTATTAGAAGAGGCTGACTCAGGTTTATATAATGCTAAAAAGTCAGGGCGCAATCAAATTAGCGCCCAATAGTATTTTCGAGAGCTTAATTTGTTAGCATCAATAACGCTGAGCTACCAATACCCACTAATTTATCATTTTTGAAAACGAGCGGTGTACATTCATCTTTGGTCATTTTTCCATCTGAATGAATGCTGTGTGTTGCGTAGAACAAGACTTGGTAAACATCATCCTGTTTTTTTAACAATTCAGTGAAGTTAGGTGTTTTTAGTTGGTTTAACACCGACTGATACGAGCTATCCATTGCCAAGCCTGAAATGATTTCACGATTGTTTTTATGTGTTGCTTGCCAACCTGAAGAGCTATTACCTGCCCAATGACCCTCTGCTTCGCCATCTGATACAGCGATTACACAACCCGTTAAAAAAGGAGCGGTAAGTGCAGCAATTAAAAGTGTTTTTTTCATTTTTTATTACCCTAGATGATTAATTAAAAACAATATAGCAAAGACTAGGCCAGTTTTTAAAGTCTTAAAAATCAATAGCTTGTTTTTATTGTGTTTGGTGGGGTGGTGGCTTTTTTAAAATATAAATCTAAAAAGCCACTTTTTAGTAATTTTGACTAAGTTACTTTTATGGCATTAAACCAAGCGGTTACGCGACTCGTGTTGGCTAAATGCTGCAATATTTAAACTCACTTCTTTTACTAAACGCACGATAGATTCAGTGCTCGCCCACGCTATATGTGGGGTAAGTAGTAAGTTATCACCCGTATAATTAGCCAGAGGATTGGTCAGCTCAGCGGGCTCTTTGGTAAGTACATCAACGCCCGCACCGGCAATAATATTGGCTTTTAATGCTTCTACTAAGTCTGCTTCATTGATTATCCCGCCGCGTGCGGTATTAATAATTAGCGCAGTCGGTTTCATCATTTTTAATTCATTAAGTGTAATTAAGTCGCGTGTTTCATCATTAAGTGGGCAGTGAACGCTAATAATATCTGCTGTTTTTATTGCTGTTTCAAACGGGGTGCGTCCGTTGCGACACGCTGCGCCTTTGCGCTCTGCAATAATTACATTGGCGCCAAACGCTTCAGCCACTTTAGATACTGCATTACCTAAAGTGCCACCACCAATAATGGCTAATGTTTTGCCCTGGATGTCATTAAAGTTGTAATCCAGTCGACAAAACATCTCACTTTTTTGCCACGCGCCTTGCTGACAATCTGCTTGATAGCGGTGAGTATTACCTAATAAGTTAGTGATCAACGAAAAGGTATGCTGAACAACAGAAGGGGTCGAATAACCGGCAACATTAGTAACTGCTATGCCTAAGTCTTTCGCGGCATTTAAATCAACATTATTGGTACCCGTTGCACTAACACAAATGAGCTTTAATGATTTTAATTGCATCATAGTGTCACGATTAATCACCACTTTGTTGGTGATTAAAACTTCTGCATTTTGGCTATGCGCTAATACTTGCTCAGGGCTAGTTAGCTGATGCACTGTGAGCTCTCCAAGTGCTGAAATACCATCCAGTGACGTGTTTGCCAGTGTTGCGTTATCAAGAATTGTTATATTCACGGTGTGTCCTAATATGTGTATGTGTTAGAGAGGGAGTAACCTCTGTACGCAGATAAAAAGATCATTATTTAATTGAATGTTATAGATTTATTTAGACTTAGCTTATTGTGTTCACATTAACAGGAGTAAAGTCATATTTAAATGTGGTCTGCCCACTGAGGGTTAACTTGCATGTTATTATGACCAACTGCCTTGCTAAGTTAACTTGAACAAAGTGCTATTAGTAAGGTCTATCCATTTGAATTAATAATTAATAGCTATAGTTTATACACATGAGCGGTTAATCTGGCAATGATGCTCAGTACTAAACTATAACGCTATGAAAACTCAGTAAATCGAACTTTAGTATTGCTAGTTTCGTATTTTTGCTTGAGTTATAATCAAAATCAGACATAACGGGGCGTTTTCGCGCGCCGTTTTTAACTTTGTAGATGCAGTAAATGATAGAACTAGAAGATAAGTACGCAGATATAAGACCTTACAATGACGATGAAGTTGCCGCCTCATTAACGCGATTAATTAACGATAATGCGTTTCTTGATGTGATAGCAAAGTATAATTTGCCACGCTTTATATCCGCAGTTGGGTTTTTAGCACGCGCTATAATAAAGCATCAGTTGCGTAAAAAATGGGGCAAAGTTAAAACAGTTGAAGATGTACAAAATGAAGTTGCACATTACTTAAATAAATTAGTAAACCGCACCACATCAAACGTTACTTTTTCGGGCTTAGAGGCGTTAGACCCTGATCAAGCCTATCTTTTTGTTTCAAACCACAGAGACATTGTACTCGATCCTGCATTGGTTAATTGGGGCCTTTTTCAGCATAAAATGAAAACCGTGAGAATTGCGATTGGTGATAACTTACTGCAAATCCCATACATTACTGAGCTTATGCGTTTAAATAAAAGTTTTATTGTAAAACGCTCAGCTAAAGCTCCAAAGGAGATGTTAAAAGCGCTGACTCAATTATCGGCTTATATTTATGACTCACTCAGCAGTGGGCATTCTATTTGGATTGCTCAAAAAGAAGGCCGTGCCAAAGATGGTGTAGATCAAACCGATCCCGCACTATTAAAAATGCTGCAACTAAATGGACGTAAACAAAAGAAAGAATTTGGCGAATACATTAAAGAACTAAAAGTGGTGCCGGTTGCAATATCTTACCAATATGAACCCTGTGCAATAGCTAAGGCAAAAGAGCTTTACCATAAACAGCATCATGGTAAATATGTGAAATCGGCGGGTGAAGATATTGCTAGCATTGTTGAAGGTTTTAGTTCAGCCAAAGGGCATGTGCACTTATCGTTTGGCCAGCCTATTCAGTCAGATTGCGATAGTGCCGATGAATTGGCAAAAACCATTGATAAGCAAATAATTGATTCGTTTTATTTGCACCCAGGCAATTATATTGCGGGTGGTTGTACTGAAGCGGTTATAAATAAAAATGATGCAGCACAATTTGCAGAGCGTTTAGCAAAAGTGCCAGAAGAATTAAGATCTTTGGTACTAGCGATGTACGCCAAACCGTATCATAGAAAAACACAAGTAGATGAACAAAGCTGTGAACATTAATTAACAGCTAAGATAAAAGCAGCAATTAATTGGCTGCTTTTTTTTTGCACAAAAATAGCGCTATACTCAAGCTATGCTTTTTTAGACTGGAGGGTTTGATGCAACAAATTGAAATATTTGATATTCCTAGCCCTTGTAAAGGTATTTGCTTGGTTAATAATCGAGGCTACTGCAAAGGATGTTATCGCAGTCGTGATGAGCGATTTTCGTGGAATTCGTTAACCAATGCCCAAAAAAAGAAAGTATTGAGCCTATGCCAACAACGCTATAAACGTTATTTACAGCAAAAAAATAAAGCTGAGCAAACCGCTTCGCCAACACGGCAGCAAGGCTTTGATTTTTAAAATTGTAGTTTGTACTTTGACCTGAGTTTAGCTACCGTGCCATTGTTGTGTAATTTCTTAAGTGTAGTCTCAAGCTGCAAAGCAATACTCGCATGGCTATTATGTAAATAATGATAAAGCGGGTAGGTAGCAACCACTTGTTTTTCATAGCAACCTAAAGCAGGAGGAATAGTTTTATTGGCCATCGCAAAATCAATCAGTAATGCAGCTTCTACTTTTTGCTGGATCAGTAAATTTAATTGAGTGGTATTATTTTTTACTTCAATAACCTCACCTTGAAAATCAATACTGTCTAAATATCGTTGTTGCACAGGGTAGCTGGCTATAATAGCAACGCTATCCATTGTTTTAGTAGAGCTGGGTTCACAGTGCTTATAAAGCTCAAGACTAAATTTAAATAACGGGTAATTAACTCGAATTAAGTTTTTGTAAGCACTTTCAATACTAATATCACGAGCAAGCTGCCCATCTAACATGCCATTATTTGCCGCAAATAATGCATTCTGGCGATTAAAATCGATAATATTTAATTTAAAGCCTATATCTACATACGCTAATTGTAATAGCTCAATAGTATAATTTGCTTGCTGGGTGTTCTGCGGGCGATTAAATGTATAGCTGTAACTATGGCCAAATGACGGATTGCTAAAAACTAAACCTATTAATACAAGTAGTCCTTTAGAGTATTTAAACACGTCAGTATTTCCAGTCTATTAGAGGCAAATGAGTAGGTGGGTATAATAACAAATTGGCTGTGTTTTGCCCAGTTTCTAGTCATAATCTAGCAAAGTCTATCTTTAACAATTATTGATCCCCTTAGATTATTTACGGCAGATTCTTTTTATTCGCTATAGAGTTAGTTTATTATAAGTTTAAACGTATAATCTAAGTTTTATCGGGCCAGTGAAAGGGGTAATATGAGTTATAACCTGTGTGATTTACCACGAGAGCAAAAGTATCAAATTCAGTTAGACTACGAAGCTTCATTTTGGGCATATCAAATTAAGCGTGGCAAGAAAACGCGTGAACAAGTTTACGACACCCTGCATAGTCGTCCTGTTGCGGAGCAAGGTTTTTTAAAGCAAAAGTTTGAGCAATATTTGGCACTTATGCTAAGTTAGAGTTTATTTGCTATGGTTGTTATAAAACAATTAGAACCAGTTAAAACGCCCTTAATAAATAAGTTTTATACCTTACATAAAGTTCGCGGTCGCGCAAATAAACAAGACCAACTGTGGGTCGCTTACGATAACCACACGATGATTGCGGCGTGCCGCTTACAACATAAACCGACTTTTTTATTTTTATCGACTGTTTTTGTGGCCCCTGAATACCGCTCAACTGGTGTTGCAACAAAGCTGTTAAGCACGCTTTTAAATCAGCAAACCGACGTTGTTTACACATTCGCTTACCAACATATTACTGATTTTTATCAGGCACTTGGTTTTAACCAGGTGTTAACATATACTCCTGAGTTATTAACTCTATTTGATGCATACAAGCACCGCAATATTATTGCATTGAAATATCAGCAACCCTAAATCAGCATAGGAAACACATGGGCATCTGTATTAATAGGTTTATCACAGCCATGTTTGTGCTATTTATGCTCATAAGCCTCGCTGCAACAGCGCAAGTAAAAAGGCTATCCCCGAGCGAAGGGTTATCTCAAAGCTACGTTAATACTATGCTTATTGATAATAATGGCTATTTATGGCTCTCTACTGAAGGAGGGTTAAATCGCTACGACGGCTATCAGGTTATTCCAATTAATGGCCCAAATGGTGAGTTAGAAGAGACCATTATTGATCGCATATACCAAGATCCAGAAGGACAAATTTGGATTGCTTCCCTGTTAGCGGGGCTTTTCAGGTATGACCCGCAAACAAATACCTATCAGCAGTATCTAAAAAAGCCAGTGACAGAAGAGCAAATTCTTCAGCAGTCTGTTTTTACTATGTTGGCCACAGATGATAAATCCTTGTGGATTGGACAAGGGCGAGTGTTTGCAAAACTTGATATAGCCAGTGGCTCTATTACTCCTTTATTTAAGCTGCCTGAGCAATTTGAAAATGCATTTGTACGTACCTTGTTTCATTACAATGGCTATATCTTTATTGGCAGTACAGACGGTGCTTATGTATTTAATATTGCAACGCAACAAGTACGCCCTCTAGAGCATTTAAGCGAAACCGATGTACACATCTATCAAAACAATGTGAAGTCATTTGCACTGGGTGATAGTAATCAGTTATTGGTTGGGGCTGTTAAAGGTTTATACGCTGTTGATATTAGCAATATAGAGGCATTGTTTAATAATAATGAGCAGTCATTTACAAATGAAAAGCTGCTGGCTGATTTAAATGTTTGGGATATAGATAATCAGCAGGGGGTTCTTGATTTAGCAACAGACAAAGGTCTGCTCAGCTTTAATTTGACCACCAAAACGGTGGTTAAAAATAAACGTATTCAACAAAGTAAATACACCCTTGCCGATACCAGCATTATTGATATGGTAAAAGATAAATCAGGCGGTATGTGGCTTGCGACTAAAACTGATGGTGCTTTTTATTTATCGGGAGACAACTATAAGTTTTATAATGTAGAGGGAAATGCTCTGGGAGGGGATGGATTTTCGCATCACTCAGTCTGGGCAATTAAACAATTCCAAGATAAGTTATGGTTAGGTACCCATAATGGTTTAACTGCGGTTGATATAAAAAATAACACCTCAACGGTGTATTTAAAAGATTATAAAGTTGATTTACTAACCACAGAATTTACTATTTTCAAAATTATGCCTTACAAAAATAAACTTTGGTTACAAACAAACCGAGGGCTGTTTATTTTTGACCCCCAAACCCAGCAGCTTACTCAACCTAAAACTGCCAGCCCCAAGAACCAAATATTTTTAAACGACTGGATGCATGGTATTGCCTTGTTAGAAAATGGTGATTTATATTTTGTTCACCCTGATCATGGCATGTTTAAATATAATATTGATAGCCTGATTTTAACCCCATTAAAAGGCGAATTTTCCCAATTTGACCCGTTCTTAGCACATGGCTTTTTACCGCCGTTGCCCTCTCAGCCAAAGTGGCCGCTATTTTTTAGTGGAGGGGTGTTATACCAGTTTAATCCTGATGAGCTCAGTTTAAATACGCTTTATAAAGTACCCAAACATCATGACAATGTTGCAGTGAGAATTCTTTCGTATGTTGAAGACAGGCAAGGGATTCTATGGCTCTCTTTATCTAACTTTGGTTTGATTGGAATTGATGCCAGCAGCTATGAATTAGTGCATACCATTGATTTAGATAAAAATAAATTAGGCACACTATTATACGATATGGTGCTAGATGAAGAGGGAATGATTTGGATGAGTAGTCATAAAGGAATATGGCGACTAAACCCTAACACTATTCATTTTCAGCAGTTTACTACATCAGACGGGGTGCTTTCTGCTGAATTTAATAGTGGTGCTATGGCAAAATTAAATGATGGACGAATTGCCTATGGTAGCCTTAAAGGCTTTACCTATTTTGATCCCAAAGAGAATAAAAATAGCCAAGGTTTGTTAGAACATGTCAACATTACTCGCATTAATTTAATGTCTCGAAATTTGTCGATTAACTTACAACAGCCATTAAAAAATATTACTTTAAATCATGATGATATAGGGCTTGAAATTGCGTTCTCAGCGATGTCATTCAGTTTTCAAGAACGTATTATTTATGAATATCAGCTCGATAAAGGTAAAAAAAGTTATACCCGTAATAATCGCGTGGTGTTTCCTAAATTAAACCCCGGTAGCTACCAGTTAAAAGTCTGGGCAAAGGATCCGTTGACGGGTGAGTATACTCCGCCAGCAACGTTAAATATTAAAGTGAAATACCCGTTATGGCGGGCCCCTTACTTTTTAGCACTTTATGCTATTTTGTTGATCACTGTAGTGACTGCATGGGTGATGAGACGTAACAAAATACAGCGTATTTTATTAGCTGCACACAAAGAAAGCCAAGATAGCGAGGCGCGCTTAAAGCTTGCGCTAGAGGGGAGTGAATCGGGGGTATGGGATTGGCAAGCAAATCAGTTAAATATTTATCAGCCAAGGTTAGTCAACGAATTAGGTTATGCGGAAGACTCAGTCAGTTTAGATGACTACTTAGATAAAGTTCACCCACAAGAGCGTGCTATTTTTAGGTTAGAGTGGTTAGAATTTTTATCAACTGACAAAGGATATTTTAACTGTACTTACCGATTGCGTCATGCCAAAGGTCATTGGCGCTGGTACAAAGACTTTGGCAAAGTGGTTGAATGGAATGAAACAACTCCGCAAAAAGTAGCGGGTACGTATACCAATATGACACGCGAGATGGCATTTGAAGAACACGCTCGACTATTTACTGCCGCGTTTGAGCAGACTCGAGATTGGGTGTTTATTTTAGATAAAAACTTTAATATACGTGCTTCAAATAAGTCGCTACAAGCGGCTTTTGCTTTATCGGCAGAGCCTCGTTCAACTCGCTCACTTAATTTAGGTATGACTCGCAGTAGCTATTTTGATTATTTACGCATTATGCAAAAACTTGAAGTAGGTGAGCATTTCTCATGTGAAGATACTGTGGTATTGGCTAATAAGGAACAGCGCCATGTGTTAGTAAAAATAAGCGCTGTAGCGGATGAAAGCCAAAGATTAAGCAGTTATGTGGTTATTTTAACGGATATTCATGCCCAAAAGTCAGCTGAGAATGAGCTACATTTATTAACTAATTACGATTCATTAACGGGTTTGCCAAACAGAACTCTGTTTAACGACCGAGCTATGCATGCCATAGATCAAGCGCGTCGCCATCACAGTAAAGTCGCTTTAATACACGTAAATATAAAACGCTTTAAATACTTTAATGACTCATTTGGGACAGAAAGCGCTGATGAGATCATTAAGCTGGTGGCAAATCGTTTAAAAATAGCATTGCGTCCCTGTGATAGCGTAGCGCGTTTAAGTGGTGGTGAATTTGTTATTTTAGTTGAAGATATTCAACAAATAGAAGAAGTATTACTTATATGCACCAAGCTTATGGATTGTGTGAGTAAAGACATTGCTATGAATAACCAAAGTGTGAAGGTTCATCTAAGTATTGGGGTGGCGCTTTTCCCTGATGACGCGACGCATTATAAAGCGCTGTTAAAAGCATCAAATGTGGCGCTCTATTATGCTAAAGATGGTTTAGAAGGTGGTTACAAGTTTTACAAACAAGAAATGAATCAAAAAATTGAAAGGGCGCTGCATTTAGAGTCGCAATTGATCAAAGCGTATCATGAGCACGAGTTTTGTAATTACTATCAACCTATAATTAGTACATCTACACAAAGAACGGTAGGCTTTGAGGTGTTATTACGCTGGCCTGAAAATCAGCTAGCTAGTACGCAAGAGTTTGCAAATGTGGCTGAAAATATTGGTTTAATTACCAAAATTATGCTGCAAACATTTAAACGAGCACTTGTACAATTAGTGCGTTGGCGCACAGTTAACCCCGATTTATATTTATCAATTAATCTATCGGCACTTGATTTTGAGTTTGCTGAGCTTATGCCTGAAATTCGCCAGGCATTGAGTAATGCGGCACTACCGCCTGAGGCTATTGTATTTGAAATAACAGAGTCTATTTTAATGAGAGACTCAGAGTATGCGCTTAAAAATATGGATGCACTAAAGCAGCTCGGATGTAAATTATACATGGATGACTTTGGAACAGGTTATGCTTCATTAACGTATTTAAAGCGCTTCCCCATTGATGTATTAAAAATTGATCGTAGTTTTGTGCAAGATATTGGTATTGATTCGGATAATGAAGCGATTATTCAATCCACGCTGACTTTAGCCAGCAGTTTAGGTAAAGAGTGTATTGCTGAAGGGGTTGAAAGCGCACATCAACTGGCCTTCTTAAAAGCTCAAGGTTGCAGCTACTTTCAAGGTTATTTGTTCAGTAAAGCGGTGCCTAAAGAGCAAGTGCTTGAGCTCATTGAACGCGATTGGCAGCCTGTATTTTCACAAGCTTAAAGCGCCTCAGCTTTGTGTATGTGTTATTAAGGGCGCTTACCACAATGGCGACAAAATAAATGTGAGCTGCGTTTATTAAGTTCCGCTTTTATTGCTTTATTAGCTTCTAACTTACTTAACCCGAGTTTGTAGCGAAGATCTTCTAGGTGATGTAATTGCTCGTCGGAGAGTTTACCGTCGGTTATTTGCTCATGGGTGGCATCTTCAAATAACTGACGACGTTTACGAACTTGCTCTGAAAAGCTCGACGCTAATAAACCAGTGGGTATAGCCACCATGCCCATGCTTACTAGAGTGATGACACCACCAAACAGCTTACCAATGGGTGTTATTGGCACAACATCACCATAGCCTACAGTCGTAAGTGTTGCCATTGCCCACCACATTGCGGCCGGAATTGAGCCAAACTTGTCTGGTTGAATGTCATGTTCTAATAAATAAATACCGCATGAAGCTAAAATAAGTACTACTGCCATAATAAAAAATGCAGCCAATAATGAACTTGCTTCATCAATAAATGCCTGTAATAACAGCTGCATAGCCCGTGAATAACGAGTGAGCTTAAATACTCTTAATAAACGTAATACGCGTAAAAAACGCAAGTCTAAAGCAAAGAAAAGCATTAGCAGGCTTGGCAAAATGGCGATTAAATCGATGATAGCCAGTGGTGATAAAATATAGCGGATCCGCTTTTGTGTATTGGAGCAATCCATAGAGGCGTATTTTACTCTATCTACACAGGTCCAAGCACGTATTAGGTATTCAGCACTAAATATGGCAACCGATACCAGCTCTAACATTAAAAATTCGTTGTAGTACTCAGTGGCAATGCTGTGCACTGATTCGAGTACGATGGCCACCACATTTATCATAATAATAGTGATTAGTAGGGCATCTAAAAAGTGACCGGCCCGTTGGTACTTACCTGAAGACTCAAATACTTGGTTGATGGTTTGTCTAAGTTTCTGCATAATAATTATTATAATGTGAGTAACATATTGATACTGCCTTCTTCAAAATCACGACTAATTTTAAATCCGAGTTTACGAGCCAGCTCAATCATGCCAGTGTTTTCAGGTAGGGTGATCCCCTCAACGGTTTTTACCCCTTGGCGCTTACAATGAGAAATTGCTGCATTCATTAAAATACGTCCTAATCCAAGCCCTTGGCAATCAGAACGTACTACAATAGCAAACTCTGCTTGTAAGTTATCTGGGTCCATAATCACTCGTGAAACCCCTAAGGTGTGCTGTTGCTCGTCTTGTGTTTGGGTAACAATAAACGCCATTTCGCGGTCGTAATCAATTTGCGTCATTTTCGCGAGTTGATCGTGGTTAAATTGTGGTAACTCACCAAAAAAGCGTTTATACCTATCTTCTTTAGTTAATGACTGGTCAAACGCTTGATGTGCTTGCTCATCTTCAGGTTTGATTGGTCTGAGCGTTGCTAAGGTATTATTTTTTAAAGTGACTTGTTCAACTAGTTCAATAGGGTAAGGACGAATAGATAAACGTTTTCGATGTGCTTGAGCCTGATACTGATTCAAATTCATGGTGGCATCAAGTACTAAAAACTGGCCATTACTAGCTAGAATAGGATTTAGCTCTAACGAGGTGATATCCGGTTGATCTACGACCAATTGAGAAATTCGAGTTAGTAGTGAACACAAGCGATATTTATCTACTTTCTCTGGCAGAACACGATCTTTAAGTACGCCTTTATCATGGGCGGCGGCAATTAAATATTTAGCTAGGTTCATATTCAGTGGTGGCAAAGCGACTGCGGCTTGTGCATATTCAAGCCCTGTACCGGCTTCACCTAATAAAATAACCGGCCCAAAATTAGGCTCTGTTTTTATGGCTATACGCAGCTCGTTAGCTCCCGCTCGAGGTGCCATTTTTTGTAATGAAAAACCATCAATTATGGCATCAGGGTAGGTGTTCTTTATTCTTAACAGCATGGCAAATGCGGTTTGCTCTACCTCTTGCGCATCATTGAGGTTTAGTACGACACCGCCGACTTCAGACTTAGAGGGAATACTGGGGCTAATCAATTTCAATGCCACTGGAAAGCCCAGCTCTATTGCTTGCTCTTTGGCTTCGGTTGGAGTGTAGGCAACTTCAGTTTGAATACAGTCAATGCCGTAACTACTTAAAATATGACTTGCTTGATGGGTTGATAAGTAATGTTGTTCATCATTTAAAAACTCTTTTATAGTCGCTTTCGCTGCTGCTTTATTAATAGTGGCATCGTCAGTATTTGATTCTGGCGTTTGAGTTAAATGCTTTTGATTACGACGGTAGCTTACTAAGTGCATAAAGGCGCCTACCGCCCCTTCTGGGGTACGATAGGTAGGGATGGCGTTATTAGCGCAGATGCGTCTTGCAGCAAAAGCAGCATCTTCTCCCATAAAATTAGTAATTACATACGGGCGTGCCATTTTCGGTAATTTATTTAGTGCCTCAACAATAACCTGAGCGTAATTTTCACTTGGGGCCAAAGCTGATGGAGTGTGGATGATCAGTAAGTTTTTAACTTCTTTAGCATTTAGTAATATTTCTAACGCATGCTTATAACGCACTGGCGCAGAATCGCCAAATATATCGACCGGATTAGCAGCGGTGTCTGAATGCGGGATCACTTTATTAAGTGCTTCGCGAGTTTCATAACTGAGCTGAGCAAGTTTTCCTGAGCTTTGAATGAGTTCATCAACCGCCATCACTCCAGGGCCACCACCATTGGTTAATATGGTAAGTTGCTCTACTTGCAGTAACTTAGGATGCATGGCCAAGGTTTGGGTGGCGGCAAAGAGCTCACGTAAGTCGTTTACTCTTAGCATACCCGCACGTTGAAACATGGCATCATATACCGCATCTGAGCTTTGTTTTCCGCCGGTGTGTATTTCAGCGGCGAGAGCCCCTGCGCTGGTTCTGCCAGTTTTAATAGCAATAACAGGTTTAGAAAATGCGGCTGCTCGAGCGGCAGAAATAAAGCTGCGGATATCATCAATATTATCGATGTACAGTAAGATGGCTTTGGTTTTAGCATCACGACCTAAAAAGTCGAGTATTTCGTCAAACTCAATATCTAAACAATCCCCCATAGATACAAAGTATGAAAAGCCAATTTCTTTATTTTTTGCCCAATCAAGAATAGTTGAGCAAACTGCTGCAGATTGCGATACAAAAGCCAGTTTACCTGGTGTGGCAACAGTATGAGAAAAGCTTGCATTTAAGCCTATATGCGGAATAAGTAACCCTAAACAATTTGAGCCAAGCAGGGTGACTTTATGCTTAGCTGCGCTCTCTTTGAGTGCCTGTTTTTGAGCTGTAGTTAAGCCATCCGCAATAATAATGGCACTATGACAGCCAAGCGTACCTAGCTGCTCAATAATTTTCATTAAGGTGTTTTTATTGGTACAGATAACGGCTAAATCAGGCACTTTAGGTAAGGCTTCAATACTGGGGTAAGCCAATACGCCGTGTACCGCTGTATGATTTGGGGTAACGGGCATAATAGGCCCTTTAAAGCCACCTTGCAGTAAGTTGCGCATTACCACATTACCCGCGCGAGTGGCGGTGTTTGATGCCCCAATAACAGCAACAGAGCTTGGGTTAAAAAACTGGTTAATACGTTTTAGACTCATTGCGTTTCCTTGGCTGATTAAGTTTTGCGTTCTGTACTGTCTCAATGTAACCTGTTTATTGTGTTTTTTCGAGCGTGAACATGCTTATTATTGATATTAGGGTCTGTTGACCTTTCAAGGTTAAACTTGCAGCAGTCTGTTTGGTATTTAGGCAAGGCAGAGCCTATGTGGTGTGGTTATTCCCCATAAATAGGCGATAACGCAGCATAAATGCCAAACAGGCGCTGCCCGAAGAGTTCTGCCTAGGGGCGATTTACTCTTTGTTGCTCGGTTTTTACTTAGCCCACTAGGTTACAAACCTCGCGCCGCGATTAAATCGCCCCTAGTTTGAACAAGTTTTAATCCGCAAAGGTCAACAGACCCTAATCAAGGAGAGTGAAGTGAATAAAATATCGAATGTAACCGTTGTTATGGCAGCAGTTTGTTTAAGCATCGGCTTAATTGCATTGGGCTTTATCATCAAAGGAGCCGCAATTGATATTAAAGGCATGGAGCGCACTGTTCAGGTCAAAGGCTTAGCAGAGCGTGAAGTGGTCGCTGATACTGTTATTTGGCCGCTGCAGTTTAATGACGCCGATAACAACCTTGAAAAGCTTGTTGAGCGAGTTGAGCAAAAAAACGATGCCGTAATTGCCTTTTTAAAGCTACATGGCTTTGACGATGAGGAAATATCGACAGGCACTCAATCTATTATTGATAAGCAAGCGCGTGAATACGCGAACGACAATCAAAAGTTTAGATACGTTATTAGCTCAAATATTATTGTTTACTCTAATGCCCCTGATAAAGTTAAAAACGCACTGAGTAAAGTGAGTCAGTTAGCTAAACAAAATATAGCCATAGTGCAAGATAACTATCAAACTCGTATTGAATATATTTTTACTGGGCTTAACGATATAAAGCCAGCCATGGTGCAAGAAGCCACAGAAAAAGCTCGTGAAGTAGCAAATAAATTTGCGAAAGATTCAAACTCCCTTTTAGGTAAAATTAAAACCGCACGCCAAGGGCAGTTTAGTATTAGCGATCGGGATTCAAACACACCGCAAATTAAAAATGTACGCGTGGTTACTAGCGTAGAATATTACTTATCAGATTAGTGCCGCTACTTGTTCAGTAGAGCGCTGTAAATATGCGGCGCTTAGTAGCAAGGTAATTTCGCTTGGAGGGTCGTTTTTTAATGCCTCAAGCAATTGTAATTTTGCTCTAGGATTTTGTTTTTGTTCTATTTCCATTAATGCCAGTAAGGCTGAGAATTCATGCTTTACCGGAATGTTAGGCTTATGTGCATAAACGATATAGCTGGCCACAGGAGTGAGCCCGTACTGATTGATTTGCGCCAATGCACGCAGTAACTCTTCATTAGATTCAAATAACATTAACGAGCGAACATAGTTAAAAGGCAATTGACTCGGCGCTGCGTGCTTGAACACATTATGTAACACGTTATTGCCATGGCTATCTGTACTAATAAAGCCTTTATTTAATTTAAGCGCAGGAGTAAAAAAGCTCAGTGCATCTAAACTGGTTAGCTTTTCAATAAACGGCGCTGGTGGCGTATTGCTCGCTAAAATTCGCACGGCAATGTTTTGCATAAAATCGTATTTAATACTCATGCGTAACGCGCTTTCAAACAGGTAATTAAGCTGCATCACTTTTTGAGCGTCAGTAAGCTTTTTAAAGTCGTTATCAAGCTCATCAAACTGTTGTTGTTTAATACGCGCATTGAGTAGCTGTATGCTTAGATCCATTCTGTTCTCCTTGAATACCTACTTTATCCTAGCTTAATTTTTTGCTTTATAAAACAAAAGGCCGCAATTGCGACCTTTTATATGTTTAAGTAGTTACTTGATAATTAAGCTTGTTTGCTAGCAACCCACTCATCAACAAAGTTTTCTAGAACGTTCAATGGTACAGGGCCATTCTTAAGCACTACGTCGTGGAACTGACGAATATCAAACTTGTCGCCAAGTTGCTCTTTAGCTGCTTCACGTAGTTCTAATATTTTCAGCATACCTACTTTGTAAGCCGTTGCTTGTGATGGCATTACAATATGACGCTCAACCATTTTTACACCGTCAGAAGTGGCGTTAGGAGTGTTGTTAACGTAGTAATCAATACCTTCTTGGCGAGTCCACTTCATTGCGTGAATACCGGTATCAACCACTAGACGACAGGCACGCCATAACTCCATAGCTAAACGACCAAAATCTGAATACGGGTCTTCATAAAGGCCCATTTCTTTTGGTAGTAACTCTGAGTATAAACCCCAACCTTCAATGTAGGCTGTGTAACCACCAAATTTACGGAACTTAGGCACGCCTTCTAATTCTTGTGAAATAGCAATTTGCATGTGATGACCCGGAATACCTTCATGGTAAGCTAGAGCTTCCATTTGGTAAGTTGGCATTGCTTCCATGTCGTATAGGTTGGCGTAGTAAATACCTGGGCGAGAACCATCTGGCGCAGGTTGTTGATAAAACGCTTTACCTGCCGCTTTTTCACGGAAAGCTTCAACACGTTTTACTATCATGTCGGCTTTTGGCTTTACAATAAACAGCTCATCTAAGCGTGTTTTCATGTTATCAATTAAGCCTTTAGCTTCACTTAGGTACTGCGCTTTACCCGCTTCAGTATTAGCAAGGTAGAATTGCTTGTCGGTTTTCATAAACTGCATAAAAGCGTTTAAGTCGCCCTCAAAGCCAACTTTATCTTTAATAGCACGCATTTCATCATGAATACGTGACACTTCGGCAAGACCAATAGCATGAATTTCTTTTGCAGTAAGGTCTGTCGTAGTTGTACGTTTAAGCGCGTTATTGTAAAACGCTTCGCCATCAGGGAATTTCCAAGCACCGTCACGGTCATCAGCACGTTTTTCTAGCTGTGCAATGTAGTTAATTAACTTAGAGTAAGCAGGTTTAACTGCTGTTTTTAATGCATCAGTCGCTTTACTAATAAGTGCATCTTTTTCAGCTTGGTCGATTTCTAATGCATTTACTTTACGTTTAAAGTCAGCTAATAGCGTAGAATCTTCACCTTGTTCAAACGGCGCACCTTTAATGATGTTTTTGCTTGAGTCAATCACGTGTGGAAATACAAATTTAGGTGCAATAATGTTTTTATCGGCGCGAATTTCTAAGCCGGTAATCAGTTGATCGAATACACCCGGTACCCCATTTAAACGGGCAATGTAATCGTTGGCTTCTTTTACGTTGCTAATTTGATGCTGGTTAATTAAAAAAGCCGGCACCATAGAATGTGTACCAAACATTTGGTTTACTGGGTAGTTATGATAACGCCATTTAAAATCAGCAATGCTGGCTTCTAAATCTTGTTTTTTTAAATCATAACTTACTTGAGTAGCTGCATCTAATTGCGCACGGTCAATGCTGTTGAGCGTAACCAAATCGGCTTTAGTTTGCGCCAAGTCTTTAAGCGCTTTTTCTTCGCTGTTGTCATCCCATTTATCGTAATCTTTTTTGATGCCCATATAGGTTTGATAAACTGGGCTGCTCATTACATCACGATTAAAAGTGTCTTCAAAAAAAGCATTCGCTTTATCAATTTCACTTTGTACCGGTTGAGCTTGAACCGCCGGTGCAGGCGTTGATTGTTGTGTTGCTTGTTGGCAACCAGCAAGCAGTGCCACGCTTACCGTGGCAGCAATTAGAGTAAGTTTACGCATTCGTTTCCCTTTTGTTGTTAGAAACCCATTAGGGTATTTTAATTTTTCATGTATTTACTTTACATGCGCATAACGCCAAAAGCGTTATACGAACAATTCTAGCAGGTCATTTAAAAAGCGATGGCCTTTAAGGCTTACTTGCCAATGGCCGTCTTTTTCTATTAATAAACCTGTGTTAATGGCTTTATTCAAAGCCGCTTGTTGGCTTTGTAATGGCTGATTAGTCAGTGCACTGTAGTCTTCAATCGGGCATGGCTCTGTTAAACGAAAGCGATTCATAAAAAATTCAAACGCTAAGTCGTCTTGTTCTACTTGCCAGCTTTTGTACAAGTAGGGCTTAATAATGTCCATGTAGCCCCGTGGATGTTTAACCTTTTCAGTGCGTGTTATCACCCCCGTTTTCGCATCAGTGACCTTACCATGGGCGCCACAGCCAATACCAAGATAATCGCCAAACCGCCAATAATTCAAGTTATGTTGGCATTGAAAGCCCGGTTTTGCATACCCCGATATTTCGTATTGCTGATAGCCTGCTTGTGCTAATAATGCTTGGCCTTGTTCTTGAATATCCCATAAGGTCTCATCTTGCGGCAACGTGGGCGGTTTTGAAGCAAATTGTGTATTAGGCTCAATGGTGAGCTGATACCAAGAAATATGTGGAGGGCTCAGGGCAATAATTTGTTTTAAATCACTTAGTGCGTCATCGAGAGATTGCCCTGGTAAACCATGCATTAAATCAAGGTTAAAGCTATTCAACCCTGCTTCAGTAGCTTGTTGTGCCGCATAACAGGCTTCATCGGCACCATGAATTCGGCCTAAGGCTTTTAACTTATCATTTTGCATGCTTTGCACGCCAATAGAGATACGGTTAATCCCTGCTTTTACATAATCTTTAAAACGGCCAGTTTCGACTGTGCCCGGGTTTGCTTCAAGGGTTATTTCACAGTTATCGCTTAAACCAATTAGGTTATCGATTTCATTGAGTAAACGGGTATATGCTGCGCCGGTTAATAGGCTTGGCGTGCCGCCGCCAATAAAAATACTGTGAATTTTTCGCCCTTGTACTAAGTGTAAATCAGCTTTTAAATCGTCAATTAAGTGCTGTACATATTCAGCTTCAGGGATGTCACCTTTTTGCCCGTGGCTATTAAAGTCGCAGTAAGGGCATTTTTGCACGCACCAAGGCACGTGCACATATAAACTCAGTGGAGGAAGGTTCACAGGCCGCCTTTGTGTTGTAACTCTTGTAGTAATTTATTAAGTGCTTGCCCACGGTGACTTAGTGCATTCTTCTGCTCTTTTGTAAGCTCTGCACTGTTACAATTTTCTGATGGTACAAAAAAGATAGGATCGTAACCAAAGCCACCTTTACCGTGTTGGCTAAGGGTAATTTCGCCCTCCCAGCTAGCACTGCAAATAAGTGGAGTAGGGTCGTCGGCATGACGCATTAGTACCAACACACACCAAAAGCGAGCGCTGCGATTAGGGTTGTTGCCTAAATCAGCCAGTAATTTATCGATATTATCTTGATCGCTTGCGCTATTTCCTGCAAAACGAGCAGAGTAAACACCTGGCGCGCCATTCAGGCCATCCACTTCTAAGCCTGAATCATCTGCAATAGCAGGCAGTCCGGTAATTTTAGCCGCATGACGCGCTTTAATTATCGCGTTTTCTACAAACGTGGTGCCTGTTTCGGCTACGTCACTGACATTAAAGTCGCTTTGCGGTACAACATTAATATTAAGTGAGCTGAGCATGTTAGCCAGCTCATTCACTTTTCCGGGGTTACCGGTTGCAAGTACTAAGGTGTTGGTCATATTTAATCTACGTAAAATTTTTGCTTAAACTTTAATGTTTGAAACTGATTACCTTGTTGGATTTCAATTTCAAAACGTAAAATTTCTTCGTTGGTGTAATCTACTTGTGCTAGGTAATAAATTGAATCGCCTTCAACGACTTCTTTAAAGTTAAGGGTTTGCTTGTTACCTAATAAGTTTTTAGCGATACCTTGTAATGTCGCTTTTTGAGCGGCTTTATCTGCATTATTTTTTAATATTGAAATATTAACAATACCTTTATAGCCACTACGCTCAAGGTCATAGGCTTTAGCTATTTGCGGTTGAATAAACGTTGATGGAAAGGCTATGTAATGAACTTGCCAAGGGCCTAGTTCTTTGTATTGGGCGCCTTGTTCTTGAGCGCTGTGTGCATTAAATGCTAAAGCGAGACAAGCAATAAAACAAAACTTTATTAAACGTTGCATGGTTAACTCCTGAGTATGTAAAAAAGAGGCGCTAGGCCTCTTTTATATTACGTTGTGCTTAAGCTAAAAGGTCCATTAGCAGCATTTGTAAAAACTGAATGCCGATGATCAGTACCAATACCGATAAGTCTAAGCCTCCTAGTGGAGGTAAGATTTTACGGATCGGCTTTAACATTGGCTCAGTAAGCTGATGGAATACCGCTTCAATTGGGTTATAGCCTTGGCTTACCCAGCTTAAAATAGCGCGGATGATTAACACCCAAAAGACTAAATTTAAACCTTCTTTTAAAACAGTTATTAGCGCCTGTATAAGCACAGGTTGAATAGCCCAAGAGCTATAAATAAGCCACATTAATGTACTTATTTTTGCCGCAGCCACTATAAATGCCAGCAACAAAGAGGCTAAATCAAGCCCGCCTAGCCCTGGAATAATTTTTCGCAGCGGGTTAACTGCAAACGAAGTGGCTTTGACCACAAATTGGCTCATCGGGTTGTAAAAGTCGGCTTTTGCCCACTGTAGCCAAAAACGCAGTAGTACCACCATTAAAAATAGATCAAACAAGGTGCTAATTAAAAATTGCATGGCATTCATAGTATAACCTTCAATAAAAAATGGTTTTAAAGTTCTTGTTCCATTTGCACTGCACGCGCAATACACGCATCCATTGCATCACCCACAGTTTGGGTTAAACCTTGCGCTTTTAAATGCTCAACAGCTGCATGCGTGGTACCGCCTTTTGAGGTTACATTGGCGCGAAGTTGCGAAATGCTAATATCTGGTTGGCTAAGTGCCATTTCAGCTGCGCCTAGCGCTGTTTGTTGTACTAAGCGACGCGCGTCTTCATCATTAAAGCCAAGTGCTTTCGCTTTTTCTTCAATCGCTTCCATAAATAAGAAAAAGTAAGCTGGCGATGAGCCTGTCACAGCAATGATATCGTTAATTTGCGATTCTTGCTCTACCCACACAACTATACCTGTACATTCAAAAACTTGTTGTACAAATTCATGTTCGCTTTGCGTTTCGCCAGCGCCATACAAGCCCGATACACCACGGCCAAGTAACGACGGTGTATTTGGCATACAACGCACCATTTTCACATCTTGGCCAAGCATTTCACGTAAGCGTTTAACGGTTAGACCTGCAGCGACTGAGATAAATAATTTATCACTAAAGTCGATGCCTGAATCTTGAAATGATTGGCACAAGTCGCCCATCATTTGTGGTTTAACAGACAGAACAATGACATCTGCATCGCGCATAGCTTCGTTATTATCACTGGTGGTTTGCACCTTAAAGTCGGATGCTACCTTGGCTAGTTTTTCTTGGTTGCGGTTAGTTGCAATAATATTGTTTGCGTTAAAGCCGTTTTTTACCATGCCACCAATGATGGCGTAGCTCATATTACCTGTGCCTATAAATGCGATTTTTTTATCTGACATATGTCTGTTATCACCTTTTAAGTTCGTGTTCCAAAAATATCTGTGCCGATCCTCACCATGGTTGAACCTGCCGCTATGGCAGTCTCTACATCGTTACTCATCCCCATCGACAACGTATCTATATGAGGATATTGGGTCTGTAGTTTATCAAAGCAAGTTTGTAATTGCTCAAAATATTGAATTTGCGTGTTAGCATCGTCACTTTTTGCAGGAATAGCCATTAGTCCGCGTAATTTTAACTGTGAACACTGACTTATAAATTGCGCTAGTTGGTCAATCTCTTCTATGGTACAGCCTGATTTAGCATCTTCTGCGCTAATATTAACTTGTATCAGTACATTAAGAGCGAGCATTTCCTGTGGGCGCTGAGCGTTTAAGCGTTTTGCTATTTTTAGTCTATCGACGCTTTGTACCCAGTCAAAATTAGCAGCCACCAAAGCGCTTTTATTTGACTGTATAGGGCCAATGAAATGCCAAACAATATCGCTAAATGTGGCTAGTTGCGCTATTTTATCTACAGCTTCTTGAACATAAGATTCACCAAATTGGCGTTGCCCTTGCTCATAAGCTGCCATAATATCAGAGGCGGGTTTGGTTTTAGATACTGCAAGTAACGTAATTTCGTTACTATTACGCTGTGCATTTTGCGCTGCCTCTGCAATTCTAGCGTAGGCGGATGTGAGTCGTTCTGCTATTGTAACCATATATTTATCAGTTAGTTGTGGAGTCATAAATGGATATCACCGAATTATTGGCATTTAGTGTGCAACATAAAGCATCAGATTTGCACTTATCATCAGGGGTGTCACCTATGATACGTGTTGATGGTGATGTGCGACGTATTAATATACCAGCACTTGGAGATAAAGAAGTCAGCAGTCTGGTTTATGACATTATGAACGATAACCAGCGTAAGGACTATGAACAAAATCTCGAAGTGGATTTTTCTTTTGAAGTCCCTAATTTAGCACGTTTTCGTGTAAATGCCTTTAACTCTAATCGTGGTCCTGCTGCCGTGTTTCGTACTATCCCGAGTGATGTATTGACACTTGAAGATTTGGGCGCGCCGGAAATATTCAAACAAATTTCAGATAACCCACGAGGCTTAGTATTAGTTACCGGCCCTACAGGCTCAGGTAAGTCGACTACACTCGCAGCCATGGTGGACTATATAAATCAAAATAAACATCATCATGTACTGACCATTGAAGATCCTATCGAATTTGTGCACGATAATAAACTCAGCTTAATTAACCAGCGTGAAGTTCACCGCGATACACATAGTTTTTCTAATGCGCTGAGAAGTGCATTGCGTGAAGACCCTGATGTTATTTTGGTAGGTGAGCTACGAGATCTAGAAACTATTCGCCTTGCTATGACTGCTGCTGAAACTGGTCACTTAGTGTTTGGCACTTTGCATACCACGTCGGCACCTAAAACCATTGACCGTATTATTGACGTATTTCCTGGTGAAGAAAAAGACATGATCCGCTCTATGCTTTCCGAATCATTGCGTGCGGTTATCTCACAAACACTGATCAAGAAGGTCGGTGGAGGGCGAGTAGCTGCACACGAAATCATGTTGGCAACGCCTGCTATTCGTAACTTAATTCGTGAAGATAAAATTGCTCAAATGTACTCATCGATTCAAACTGGTGCGTCGCAGGGCATGCAAACCATGGATCAATGTTTAACGAATCTAGTTAACCGAGGCATTATCACTCACTCAGCGGCGTATACAAAAGCACAAGATAAGACGCAGTTTAGCGCTTAAGGAATTATTATGACTTTATCTCTAAATCACTTTTTACAAATAATGATCGACAAAAAAGGCTCTGATCTATTTGTATCAAGCCAGCTGCCTATCAGCGCTAAAATTAATGGCGAGCTGATACCTCTTAATGATGACAAGCTAACCGATGAGCAAGCGCTGGAATTAGTTGAATCAGCGATGAGTGAAAAGCAAAAAGCAGAGTTTCATAACACCAAAGAGTGTAACTTTGCGATTGCAACCAGCGAAGGGCGCTTTCGTATTTCGGCTTTTTGGCAACGCGATAGAGCGGGGATGGTTATTCGCCGGATTGTGACCCAAATACCTGATGTAAAAGAACTTGGATTGCCCTCAGCGCTTACAGATGTGATTATGTCAAAGCGCGGACTGGTATTATTTGTCGGTGGTACTGGAACAGGTAAATCAACGTCTTTGGCGGCGCTTATTGGTTATAGAAATCGCAATCAACGTGGGCATATTTTAACTATAGAAGATCCAATAGAGTTTGTTCATGAACATAAAAAAAGCATTATTACTCAACGTGAAGTGGGCTTAGATACTGAAAGTTTTGAGTCAGCACTAAAAAGCTCTTTACGCCAAGCGCCTGATGTTATTTTGATTGGTGAAATTCGATCGCAAGAAACTATGGAGTATGCGTTAAGCTTTGCAGAAACAGGTCATTTATGTGTTGCCACCTTACATGCTAACAATGCTAACCAAGCTATTGATCGTATTATGCACTTAGTTCCAAAAGAGAAGCACGATAAGCTTAAATATGATTTAGCATTAAACTTACGCGCTATTATTGCCCAGCAGCTTATCCCTACCTCTGATGGTGAGGGACGTGCTGCTGCTATAGAGGTATTATTGAATACGCCAATGGTGAGTGAGCTGATTAAAAACGGTAACATTGGTGGTATTAAAGAAACTATGGCCAAATCAACTGAAATGGGCATGCAGACCTTTGACCAAGCGCTGTTTGAGCTTTACAGACAGCAACGGATTAACTATGCCGATGCACTTCATCATGCAGACTCGCCAAATGATTTACGTTTAATGATAAAACTGCGTAATAACGAGCAGCAAGGGGCAGGCTTTTTGCAAGGTGTAACCATTGATGGCCTTGATGATAAAGGTAATATTACCTAAGGACAATTAACTCGTTGCTGCCTACATGGATATAAGCCAGTAGAATAACGTAGGAGCAGTTATCGAGCCAGCTAGGTTATAAACCTCGCGCCATGATTAAATCGCCCCTTACTTGAACGAGTTTTAATCCACAAAGGTTAATAGACCCAAATCTAAATCCACGCATAAAAAAAGCGCTTTAAGCGCTTTTTTTGTTAAATCAATTTATTCGCCATAACTGGCTTCAAAAAAGCTCTCTAGAATTATCACCGCAGACATATTATCTACGTTGCCTTTACCTAAGTTTTTATAACCACCACGTTCAAACAACCGTGCTTTAGCATCAGCGGTAGTTAAGCGCTCATCTTGAGTATGAACCGCTATACCGTAATGATTATGCAAACGGTTGGCGAACTTTTTGGCTTTAAAGGTAACCTCTTGAGAAGTGCCATCCATATTAAGCGGTAAGCCAACCACCATTAAGTCAGGTTGCCACTCTTTTACCTGTACAGCAATGTCATCCCAATTAGGGATGCCATCTTGAGCTTTCACCGCCTTTAGGCTGGTGGCGCTGCCTGTCAATTCTTGACCAATTGCAATACCAATGCTCTTAGTACCAAAATCAAATCCCATTACGGTGCGCTCACCTTGCGGTTTTACTGTTTTTTTAGTCATGTTTGTCTTTTATGTTATTAGGGTCTGTTAACCTTTCAAGGTTGAATTTGCAGCAGTCTGTTTGGTATTTAGGCAAGGCAGAGCCTTTGTGGTGTGGTTATTCCCCATAAATAGGCGATAACGCAGCATCAATGCCAAACAGGCGCTGCCCGAAGGGTTCTGCCTAGGGGCGATTTACTCTTTGTTGCTCGGTTTTTACTTAGCCCACTAGGTTACAAACTTCGCGCCGCGATTAAACCGCCCCTAGTTTGAACAAATTTTAATCTGCAAAGGTCAACAGACCCTAAGCATGTCCAGCTTCGGGGCTTAATTGGCTAACATCAAAACCAAGCATAGAGACTGCCATTTCCCAGCGCTTTTCCACTGGGGTATCAAAAATTATTTTGGGGTCGGCTTTTATAATCAGCCAGCTATTATCAAGTAGCTCTTGTTCTAACTGGCCTTGCTCCCAACCTGAGTAACCTAAGGTAATTATAAATTGCTCGGGTGCTTGAGCGGTAGTTAATGTGGCTAATACATCTTTTGAGGTAGTGATCATAATATCACTGCTCAATTTTTGGCTTGCCGAGTACCCAGGTTTTGGTGAATGTAGCACAAAGCCACGATCCGTTTTTACCGGCCCGCCAGCATACACTGTCACTTGCGCGGCATGTTGCGACTTATCGTTATCAATATCAATTTTGTCGAGTAGCTCACCTACGGTAACATCAATCGGCTGATTGATAACAAGTCCCATAGCGCCTTCTTCATTGTGTTCACAAATATAAGTGACCGCACGTTTAAAAAAAGGGTCTTGCATTGATGGCATTGCAATTAAAAAGTGATTTTCTAATGACTGCATAATTTTTACCCCTTTAGTTATTGAATCTTGAGTATGGCATAGTCCCATGTTTTAACACTAAAAATTTATTCAACTTTAAGCGATGACTATAGAAGCGTCAGCGCTTAAAGTTTGCTATGGCTTTAGCTAAGTTTTCTCTCTATGGCATCAAATAAAATACCGGTAATAGAAATGTCGTAAGCGGCCTCAATTTCTTTAACACAGGTTGGTGCTGTTACGTTAATTTCAGTTAACTTATCGCCAATGATATCTAAGCCAACAAATATTAAGCCTTTTTCTTTCAATGTAGGGGCAACTGCTTGAGCAATTTTAAGATCTGACTCACTAATTGGGCGTGCTTCACCACGTCCGCCGGCGGCTAAGTTACCGCGCGTTTCGCCGTTTTGTGGAATACGCGCTAAGCAATAAGGAATAACTTCACCATCAACAACCAATACGCGCTTGTCACCTTGAGTGATCTCTTCAATGTAATTTTGCGCCATCGCAAAGCGACTGCCATGCTCAGTTAAGGTTTCGCATATTACGCCAATATTGGCATCATCTGCTTTTACTCTAAAAATAGAAGTACCGCCCATACCATCCAGTGGTTTTAAAATAATATCCTTGTGCTGGGCTAAAAATTCACGGATTTGCTTTTGGCTGCGGGTAACTAATGTATCAGGTGTGTGCTCACTAAACCAAGCTGTAAATAGTTTTTCATTGGCGTCACGCAAGCTCTGTGGCTTATTAATAACTAAAGTACCCGCTTGCTCAGCACGTTCTAAAATATAGGTTGCGTAAATATATTCAGTATCAAAAGGCGGATCTTTACGCATTAAAATAACGTCTAAATCAGCCAGCGCAATGGTGGTTTTTTCTTCAAGTTGGTACCATTTTTCTGCGTTATCAAAAACCTGCGCTTTGGCTGCAGTGGCGTAGGCATTGCCTTGACGCAGCGATAAATCATCCATTTCCATGTAGTAAATTTCGTAGCCACGGGTTTGCGCTTGCATCATCATTGCAAAACCGGTGTCTTTTTTAATATTAAATCCACTAATAGGATCTGAAATAATACCTAACTTAATTGCCATGCGCTGTGCCTTAATTTATGTGTTTTTTACAACTGTAATCTTGATATGTGGGTGCTTTTTGTTATTTCAATTAGCTAAATCGCCAAATTGTAATTGCAGTGCGCTTAAAACGGTTAACGCTGCTGTTTCTGTGCGAAGTACCCGCGGGCCTAAGCGAATATCTACAAATTCTTGTTGCTTTGTTTGTGCTATTTCATCGTCAGTAAATCCGCCTTCCGGCCCTACTAAAAAGCGCACGCCGTCATCGGGAATGGTAATAGTTTTAATACTGTGTTCGGCGCGAGGATGCAAAGTTAATTTAATGGCAGCTGTTTGCTGTTCAAGCCAGGTTTTTAAATCAACAGGTGAGTGTACTTTTGGCACAAAGTTGCGCCCAGATTGCTCTGATGCGGCAATGGCTATTTTTTGCCATTGCTGGTGTTTTTTTTCTAAGCGGTCGCCACTTAGTTTTACGCCGCAGCGCTGGCTAAAAATAGGAGTGATTTCAGTGACCCCTAATTCAACAGACTTTTGAATGGTAAAATCCATTTTGTCACCACGGGATACGCACTGGCCTAAATGAATTTTTAATGGTGATTCAACGTCATGAGGATTAAATTCAAGTGGCATAACAACCACGCTCTTTTTACTCACCTCAATAATTTCACTGAGGAATTCTCCGCCTTCACCATTAAAAATAGAAACCTGTTCGCCCACTTTCATGCGCAACACTCGACCTATGTGCCCTGCAGCATCATCGTCAAGGTTTAAAGGAGTATTAAGGGCAATTGGTGATGATTGATAAATATGAGGCACTCGCATGGCAAATCACTTTTTTACATAGAAGTTATATCCCTCTATGGTAAGTAAGCAAAGGCTTGGGTGCAATTATTTATTTTTCATATTCAGGGACTGCAAGCTCTGTTAGTTCTTGTGCGGTTTGGGCTATATCGGTATCACAGGACAAATGATTTGAATGGCACTCTTCATTTATGGGGTTAATGTCATAGCCATGATTGGTTTGACTAATAATATAGCGTTTTTCATGTAATGAATTATAAATAAAGCGCTGTGTATCATCAGCGAGCAAATAATCTGTTTGATTGAATAATACGCCTTGAACATTATGGTGTTCGTGAAGGTAGCTGGCCAGTTCTGAAATACTGATTTCGTTCTCAATATCGCAATAGCAATAATCTTTAACGAGTTCATCAAACATCATTTTAACCAGCTTTTGCGTGTTCGCACCGGCTATAATGATGTCTTTTTTAGCAGCATCATTAGTATTTATGTAATACTTTACAAATGCTCGACTGAACTCGTTATCTATATCAATTAATAGATAACTTCCTGTTTTAATTGCCATATACCTAAAATCCCTGTTAATTTACCAAACAATTAAATAGGGACGTTAAGCAACGGCTAAATTTAATGAGTTTGGTACTAAATTGAAAACATACTTATTAATAAATAACCAATAGCACAAAATACAGCAAATTCAATACAGGCAATGCCAATATTATCCTGATGATCGACTTCAAGTGCGGTATCTATATTTGGCATTGAAATAATTTTTATAATATACGTTAAACAGTATAGTAACAGCCACATCACACCGCAATGCATTACCAAAGTAAATAAGTTCTCTACCATTTTACCGTTTTGAAACGCCGCACTCGATAAACCAGCATACGCAGCAAGAGCTAAGCCTATTGATTTACCCGCATAGCGAATACCAATGGAGGTGTTTTCTAAACCAAAGTTACTTTGCAATGAGGCCCCTTGGTTGGCTTTAGCAAAGCGGTTTTCGCGTATTTTACTGTCTAGGGCAAACATGCCTTGTAAAACAAAAAAGCTTACCGAGGCTATTAATAAATTACTAAAGCCTTGAGTGTGTGTCCACGTATATAAACCCAATACTAAAATGCAGTTGGCAATCAGCATGCCTGAATCAACCAGCGCCGCACAAACGTTTTGTTTTAATATAGCTGCTTCTTCATTAAAGCGGCGTAATATCCACTTACGGTGGATTAAATGTCCCATTTTTATAAACGAAAATAACAGCACAATTAACAAAATGACTTTCAGTGGATTTGATTGAGCGGTGCTAACACTAATTTCATCGAACAAAAATGCCATTGTGGCGATCACCACTGATATTTCAGAAGCAAAACTAATTCCCATTGCAAAGTTATCATGTTGCGCTAATTCTTCTTTAAGTGCTTGTTTTGCTTTTATTTGAGTCACAATTCTTAAACTGATGATAATAATACAAATAACCACAAAACTAATAGCAATCGCAACTAAACTAGTGTTAGATAATGATAAATATGACATGGTGTTCCTAAATAGATTTACCTTGGTAGGTTTTTAACCATTCTAGTATGGTTATTGGTGAGATAAAAGAGGGTATTGATGAGTAACGACACGCAGCTTCCGATTGAATTACAAAAACTGGGTGAAACGCGTTTTGCAGCGCTGTATCCCGAACAACAAATCCAGCAGCAAATCGTGCGTTTATTAGCGTTAAGTGATTTTGCTTGGCGCAGTTTAAGTTCTCAACCTTCGCTATTATCTTGGTTGCTGTGCGAAGTTGAAATTAACAATAGAGAAATTTCAGATCCCTTTGCAACGCTTAATATAAATGAAGTCGAAGAGCAGCAGTGTCATCAATTACTGCGCCAATATCGCGAAAAGTACTGGCTAAAAGTCGCTTTTTTAGACTTATGTTGTGAAAACTCAATTGCGGATAGTATTAAATACATTAGTGAACTTGCCAATAAACTAATAGACAGTGCTAATCAATGGGCCTACAAAAATGTTGCTAAAACTAATGGTGAACCATTAGATGAAGACAAAAATTCTTTACCATTAATGGTACTAGGCATGGGGAAGTTAGGTGGGCAAGAACTCAATTATTCATCTGATATCGACCTTATTTTTGCATACCCCCGCAACGTTAAAACCCAAGGCGGTCGTCGCTCGCTCGAAGCATCTGTTTTTTATACTAAAGTGGCCCAAAAGCTAATTACAGCCCTGAACCAATGTACTGTGGATGGCCAAGTATTTCGGGTTGATATGCGCCTGCGTCCATTTGGTGAAAGTGGTCCGTTGGTGATGAGCTTTAATGCCATTGAAGATTACTACCAAGAGCAAGGGCGTGATTGGGAGCGCTATGCGATGTTAAAAGGGCGTTTAATTGGCACGCCTAATCGTTATTGGCAGGAGTTTAATACCTTGCTGAGACCTTTTGTTTATCGCCGCTATATTGATTTTTCGGTGATTGAATCGCTTAGAAAAATGAAACTCATGATTGCCCAAGAAGTGCGTCGTAAGCGCTTAACAAATAATATTAAATTAGGTGGTGGCGGCATTCGCGAAGTTGAATTTATTGTTCAAGCATTGCAAATGGTCAGGGGCGGCAGAGAAGCAAATTTACAAACACAATCTCTATTAACTGCATTAGAGCAGCTAACTTTTAGCCAAGTGATTGATGAGCATGAAGCCAGAGGGCTTAAAAATAACTATCTTTATTTACGTAGGGTAGAGCAATACCTACAGATTTTTGATGATCAGCAAACACAAACTCTGCCTGATGATGAGCTAAATCAGCAACGGCTGAATGTATTGTTGAAGCAAGGTAATTTTGACTCAGCTATTGAAAAAATAGAACAGGTCATGGCGCAAATTCATAATGAGTTTATTCAGGTAATTGGTGAAGAAACTGAACCACTTGATACTTGTGAAGGCGCGTTTATAAGTACTTGGGATCATGGTGATGTTAGCTTTTTGAATGAACCAAGAGAAGAGTGGCAAACACCATTACATGACTTCAAACAGCGCCTATCTAAAGCCAAAGTGGGCAACCGTGGACGCGATATTCTTGATAAATTAATGCCTGCATTACTAAAACAATTAAACGACTTTAATGCTACTGCCAGTGCGTTTACAACGGTATGTCAAATACTAAATAAAATTATTTCGCGCACCGCTTATTTAGAGCTGTTGTATGAAAACCCTGGAACGTTAAAGCAGTTAGTTTTGCTCTGTTGCCATAGCAAGTGGATTGGAGAGCATATTTCATTGTATCCCATTCTACTCGATGAACTTATCGACCCTGCAGTGCTATACAAACCGACCCTATTAACAGCGTATAAAGATGAAATAAGACAGTATTTTTTACGTATTGAACATGACGATCTTGAACAACAAATGGAGGCATTACGTCAGTTTAAACAAACTCATCAGTTACGGATTGCTGCCGCAGATGCCACTGGCGTTATTGATGTGATGAAAGTAAGCGATCACTTAACTGCACTTGCAGAAGCAATAGTTGATCAGGCTGTTAATATTGCTTGGTATCATTGTGTTAAACGTTTTGGCATGCCACCCAATACCGATGATGAGCATAAAGGCTTTGCCGTTATTGCGTATGGAAAAACTGGCGGTTTTGAGGTGGGTTATGACTCTGATCTCGATTTAGTGTTCGTGCATAACCATGACGGTACCAGCTACACCAGCGGCGACAAAGCAATTGACTCAAGACAGTTTTATTTAAAACTAGCGCAACGATTAATGCATTTATTTAATACCCGTACTGCCTCAGGTATTTTATATGAATTAGATACTCGACTTCGCCCAGAGGGGGCATCAGGGTTATTAGCGATTAACTTAGAGAGTTTTAATCATTATCAACAAACCCAAGCATGGACGTGGGAGCATCAAGCTTTAGTGAGAGCGAGACTGATTTTAGGCCAAACTGAATTAGTAACGCGTTTTGCACAAATTCGCGCCGAGATATTGTGTCAAAAACGTGATGTTGAACTGCTAAAGACCGACGTAATTAAAATGCGCGAAAAAATGCGTGGTCATTTAGCTAAAGGTAACGAACAGCAGTTTGATTTAAAACAAGACGTGGGGGCGATGACCGATATTGAGTTTATTACCCAATATTTAGTATTAAAGTACGCTCATGAGTTTAACCACTTATGCGACAATTCTGACAATGTCAGAATTTTAACGGACGCGGCTAAAATTGGTTGCATTACAGACACACAGAAACAGCAACTTATTAAAGCTTATATAGATTATCGCTCACGCTATCATGTGTTGAGCTTAGATCAGCAGGGTCGTTGTGTAAAACGTGAAGATTTTAGTAAAGATATCAATAATGTAACTGCTGTTTGGAAAGCTATTTTTGAGTTGGACTGATTTATAAGCGCTCAATGACTATTGAGCGCTTATAAAGCCAAGGGTCTGTTGATCTTTGCGGATTGATATTTGTTCAAACTAGGGGCAATTTAGTCGCGGCGCGAGGTTTGTAACCTAGTGGGCTAAGTAAGAACCGAGCAAAGCTTCCGCGTCCTGCTCACGCCCCTTACCTACATCCATGTAGGCAACAAAGAGTTAATTGCCCCTAGGCAGAACCCTTCGGGCAGCGCCTGTTTGGCATTTATTCCACGTTATCGCCTATTTATGGGGAATACCACATTATACCCAAATTGCCTCAATATGCAGAATTCAGCTTTTCACAGGGACTTAATATCAAGGCGTTCCCTTTGCAATAATGGTCGTCCCTTTTAAAAAGGAACAACAAAGGGAGTAAGTTTCTGTGAAACGCCCTGCGGGTTGGTTTAAAAGCTATTTATACTGCGTTATTGATTTTAACAAGGGAATAACCATTATTTTCAATCAATGCCTTGTCAAAATAGCTTTTAATTCCAACTGAAACTCGCAGATTAAGGCAACTTGGGTATAGATAGGCTCTGCCTTGCCTAAATACCAAACAGACTGCTGCAAATTCAACCTTGAAAGGTCAACAGACCCTAGTTAATTACTTAGCTTTAAACAGTGTGTACGTACAAATTCAGACGGTAGCTCGGTAATTACCGCTGCACGTTGTTTAGGGCAAAAGAATGCATATACTTCATTTGAAAAGTCATCATTAATAGAGCGGCTAACGCGGTATAAAGCGGAATTAAAACTGCTATCGATTCGAAAGTGATCTTTAACAACGTAATCCTTATCTAAGTACCATAATAATGTAACCCCTTCGTTATTAGCATATTGGGTAAGAACGGTACGTAAGGTTGAATCAGGTTGAAAGCGACGCGGGCCTACTTCTCCACTCCAATTTAAAGGCATGGGTTCTACTACAAAAGAGCGTTGGTTTAGCGCTCTGTCGAGACTAAGATCGGGTTTTTCGAGTTCAATTACAAATTTGTCATTGTCTTTATCGGTAGTAATCCTATCTCTAATTGATGCATAAAACCGCGATAATCCCTCAGCCGCAGCATTAGTGGTTTGTTGATAATTGAGCGACGATGTACCATTTAGTAAAAAGTAAATGGCTGCACCAATTAACAATAAAGCTAAAAGTATATATCTAATCCAAAACCACATGGCTGTTACTCGTCTTTGTTATTTTAATAACCCATCTTTAATAAAAAGATGGAGCGTCTTTATCTGGGCGTGTTTTAAAACGTCTATGCAACCACATATATTGTTCAGGGGCGGCATTTATTGATTGCTCCATGCGCTGATTAACACGTGTTACATCGGCTTTATCATCGCCGCTTGGGAAATTTTCAAGCTCAGGTACGATTTCTAAGTGATACTTTCCGTTGTTATCCCTGTAAGTAATTAAGCTCATTGTTTCGCAGTTTTTACTACCTGCAAACATTAGTGTACCAGTGGTTGTTGCTGTATCGGGTACTGCGTAAAAAGGCACAAACTCACAGCGGTTACGGCCATAATCCTGATCGGGTAAGTAATAACACAGCTTTTTATTTTTTAATGATTTTAATAATCCTTTTACGTCTTTTTTCCCAACCATGTATTCATTAGAGCGAAGACGTCCATTGGTGGTAAAGTATTCCATAAGCGGATTGTTATGCGGGCGGTAAAAGCCAATACCTTGGCACTTCAAACCCATTACACGACTTGTCATTTCAAGATGAAGTATATGTGGAACAAGTAATAAAACACCTTTTCCTGATTGTTGTACGCGCTCAAAGTGCTCAAGCCCTTTTATTGACCCGAGTACTTTTTTGACCCGCCATTGTGGCCACCACCAAGCCATACCGGTTTCAACCATGGCAATACCGGTATTTTCCATATTTTTAAGTACCAGTTGTTGTTGCTCGGCTTCGCTCATTGTGGGGAAACAGCGTTTAATATTAACCTCAGCAATATGCCTTCTACGCTTCATATATTTATGAACCAAGCGTCCTAGCTGCTTACCCATAGCTAATTGTAGTTTTTGCGGTAACCAAGAAATGAGATATAAAAACAAAACGCCAATCCAGGTTAGCCAGTAACGAGGACCTAAAAAAGAGGTTTTAAAAGGGGATGAGTTAACCACAAAAATTTCTCTAAAAATAAAAGGCTAGGGTCTGTTGACCTTTGCGGATTAATATTTGTTCAAACTAGGGGCAATTTAATCGCGGCGCGAGGTTTGTAACCTAGGGCTAAGTAAAAACCGAGCAACAAAGAGTTAATTGCCCCTAGGCAGAACCCTTCGGGCAGCGCCTGTTTGGCATTAATGCGGCGTTATCGCCTATTAATGGGGAATAACCACACCACATAGGCTCTGCCTTGCCTTAATACCAAACAGGCTGCTGCAAATTTAACCTTGAAAGGTCAACAGACCCTAGTTTAACGCTATGTGTTAAAAAATACAAAAAGCCAGCAAAAAGCTGGCTTTAGTGATTATTTATAATGAAGTCGTCTGCTTAGTTAACAGTATTTAAACCTTGGTTTATACCCACTAAATCTTCACGGCTTAATGTTCCTGTCGCTTGTTTTAAGCGAAGCGTTGATACAACATAACGATAACGCACATCAGCAAGATTACGCTTTGCATTGTACAAGTTTTGCGTACTGATCAGTACATCAACGATTGTACGTGTACCTACTTCAAAACCCGCTTCAGTGGCTTTTAATGCGCTTTCTGCTGAGATAACCGCTTGCTCAAGCGCTTTGAATGTCGCAATGTCAGATACCACTTGATTGTAAGAAGTAATTACAGAGCGAGTTACTGCACGATAATCGGTTTCAAAATCTTGGCTAGCAGCAACGTAAAATGCACGTGCTTGATCTGTTGCAGCAACCGTTGCGCCACCTGAGTAAAGTGGTACGCTAAAGTTTAGTCCAATAGAGCTAGAATCTGAACGAGGTTGATCGTCAAAACTAACGCCATTTGACTCGCTATCTGTCAATGAGTCGCCGTAGCTAGCATTTAACGTTAGTTTTGGATAATGACCTGCTTTTGCGAGTTCAATTTGTTCTTTAGCTATATCAACCGTGATTTTTGATACCTGCAGATTTAAATTTTTGTCTTTAGCTATTTTAACTAAATCAGTTGCAGGCGTACTTGGCTTAACAGTAGAAAACGTTTTGGTGTTTAACATATCAAGCTTTGCGTGATACTTACCAGTGATCTCACGTAGCTGCTCACGGGCTGTTTCTACCGCATTATTAGCAATGATCTCTTGCGCTACTGAGTTATCAAATTGTGCTTGTGCTTCATGTACATCGGTAATAGCTGTTAAACCTACAGCGTAACGCTGTTTAGTTTGTTCAAGTTGGCGCTCAATGGCACGTTTTTCAGCTTGTACAAATTCAAGGTTATCAATAGCGCTAAGTACGTTAAAATAACCCTCAGCAACACGAACAATTAGGTTTTGCTTAGCAAAGTCGTATTGACCGCTTGCTTGAAGTGCTTGTTTGTCGGCTATACCTAATGAATTCCATGCGCCTAAATCAAATAACGTTTGGCTTAAGCTAATACCACGAGAAAACTCGTCGCTTTCAGAATTAATTTTATTAATAGAAGATAAATCTTCAGATTGTCTGAAGGAAGTTGAGTCAGACTTTGTATAACCCATAGTCAAACCAATTTGCGGTAATAATGCGCTCATAGCGCGATCGCTTTGGTATGATTGAGCATCAGCTTGGGCTTTTGCTTTTAAAACGGTAGGATCGTTGGCTGTTGCGATTTCAAAAACTTGAAGTAAATCTTCAGCATTGGCTACGGTTGAGCCCAATGCGCATGATAAACTAACCAGTGCTGCAAGGATGTTCTTTTTCATGTGATGTTCGGTCCTTAGACAATTTTTGTACTACAGGCATGTTAACCTGTTTTACTTAATAACTAAAAAAAAAATTAGTAAAACAACGTTCTCAAGTGTAACAGAATATATACCTAACACGCCTCATTCGCTCAATTTAGCGTTTTAATGGGGCTGGCAATCAAGGCGTTGATGTATCTACGCTTTCAAAAAGGAAATAAAAAACATGGCGAATAAAAGTCGTACTCAATTTACCCATGATGATGTGAGATTAAAACCGGTTGAAAATTTGTATAAGGGGTTTTTTAAAATAAACCTTTATCAATTTCAGCATGCCTTGTTTGCTGGTGGAGAGTCTGAGGTTATTCGTCGAGAAATTTTAGAGCGTGGCGATGCGGTCGCGGTATTACCTTATGATCCAGTGACTGAGCAAGTATTGCTCATAGAACAAATTCGAATTGGCGCAATTAAAAGCAAACATACGCCTTGGCTGTTAGAATGTATAGCGGGTATGACCGATGACAGTGAAGATTACGAAGCGGTTGTTAAAAAAGAAGCGTTTGAAGAAGCAGGGCTTAATTTAACAGAACTTGAGTTTATGCTGTCTTACCTTTCAAGCCCCGGCGGTACTACAGAGCGTTTGTTCTTATATTTAGCTCACGCCGATTTAAGCCAAATGAGTACTGGCATTTATGGGTTAGAAACAGAAGGTGAAGATATTAAAACCCATATTATGCACGTAGACGAAGCACAGCAGCGACTTAATAGTGGTGAAATAGATAATGCCGCTACCGTAATTAGCTTGCAATGGTTAGCGCTAAATCGCGCTAAGATACGTAAAAAGTGGGCATAGTTTTTAATTTTTAATAGTAATGGCGGTATTTTGACAGCAATTTTAACCACTAATCGGTACATTCAAAGCCTTCCAAAGTATTTAACGCTTTGTGAGCACAATTACGTACGCCTTTTAAAATTACTGCCTCATGATCGAGTGATTGGCAATGTAAGAGAAATTAAATTAGGCCACAGTGAATTTGCAATTCACATAGATGATAGTGCCAAATACACACTCGATGTGTCTATTAAACAGTTAAATGGCATGCTCGTTGGCATTGCTCCGTTGTATTTAACGGTACGTTTGTACAATGATGCGAAGGTGGCTGAAATTGTTCATCATGACTACCACCAACGAATAAAGCCTTCATATGGTTACCCTAACCCAAAAATGCATCAAAAAGATGAAAAGTATCAGTTAAATGCTTTTTTATATGATTGGTTAGTAGCGTGTGTTGAAAAAGGTCAATCAACACTTAATTGGGATGTAAATAATGGCTTGGTTTGATGACACTTATTATTTTGAACAAACTACGCTTCGAATTGCACATCTAACTGATTGCCACCTTTTTAGTAATAAAGATGCTGAATACTTTGGCGTTAATACAGCAGAACATTTTGTTAAAGCATTAGCTGATATAGCAAAGCAGCAGCCGGATGCGTTGATATTTGGTGGAGACCTAACACAAGATCACAGCTTTAATTCGTATTTATTATTTGCAGAACTTATTCATAATAGTGACGTTGATTGCCCTGTATTTTGGGTGCCTGGTAACCATGATGAGATTGAACAGCTTAATTTAATTAGTGGTGGACAAATACAACACGCTAAACACATAGTGGCACAAGGAATTGAGCTAATATTAATTAACTCTAAAGGTGATACACCAGCAGGGTGGGTTAGCGCCACACATTTGGATGAAATTATGGCGTGCTTAGTTAATTCAAGCAATCGCCACATTGCATTTTGTCATCACAACCCATTGCCTATTAATGGTTACCTAGATAAACATATGCTAGAAAATGGGCCGCAACTATTAAATTTATTAGTTAATAATGGCCGCGTTGATGCGCTGTTTCATGGGCATGTCCATAATGACTATCAACAGCAGTTTAGAGGGCTTAATGTGTACGCCACTCCTGCAAGTTGCGT
This sequence comes from Pseudoalteromonas sp. 11L1, assembly GCF_055397545.1. The sequence continues at coordinate 1,324,879 of NZ_AP041141.1, forward strand.
GCAATTTAGTAAACACAGTGAGACTTGGCAGCAAGAAAATAAAGGGTCAGCTTATCGCATGCTGTATTTAAATGCTGAGCAACAACAGCTGCACATACACTCGGACGTGTTATGGTTAAACGGGTAATTTATATTCACGGTTTTAATAGCTCTGAAAAATCATATAAAGCTGTGCGCTTTGGTGAGCTTATGGCACACTATGATGTTGATTATTGTGTGCCGCGCTTAAATCATGAGCCTGTAGAGGCTATTATAGCGCTTGAACAACTATTAACACCGAATACCGTATTATTGGGCAGCTCGCTTGGTGGTTTTTTTGCCACGTATTTATCGCAGCGTTATCAAATTCCTGCGGTGGTAATTAATCCTGCCGTTGCCCCATATACATTATTAGAGCCTATACTTGGGCCTAATTATAATCCGTATCAAGATTATAATTACCAATTACAATCTCGTCATATAGATGCGTTAAAAGCATTAACGGTGACAGAGTTAAAACACCCTGAGCTGTTGTATTTATTACAGCAAACAGGGGATGAAGTGTTAAATTTTCAGCACGCAATAAAGTATTACTCACAATGTAAACAGTTAATTGAATTTGGCGGCGATCATAGCTTTAATGGCTTTGAGAGAGCTTTTTCAAGCATTGTCGATTTTCTTAAAATCAGATATTAGCGTATATAAAGATAAAAACTATGACTCAACAAAATTATAACGCCGAAGCCATTGAAGTACTTAATGGATTAGAGCCGGTAAAACGCCGCCCAGGCATGTATACAGATACCACAAGGCCAAACCATTTAGGCCAAGAGGTTATTGATAACAGTGTTGATGAGGCAATGGCTGGGCACGCAACACGTATTGATGTCATTTTACATGAAGATAATTCGCTTGAGGTGAGTGACGATGGCCGAGGTATGCCAATTGACATTCACCCAGAAGAAGGTATTCCAGGAGTTGAGTTAATATTTACTAAGCTGCATGCCGGCGGTAAGTTTTCAAACAAAAACTATCAATTCTCTGGTGGCTTGCATGGCGTAGGTATCTCGGTTGTTAATGCGCTATCTACCCGCGTGGAAGTAACGGTTCGCCGTGATGCGCAGCAATTTAGAATGGCTTTTGAGCATGGCGATAAAGTTGAAGATTTAAATGTTATTGGCTCAGTGGGTAAACGCAACACTGGTACTACGGTACGTTTTTGGCCAGATACCAGCTATTTTGACTCTGCTAATTTTTCTTTGACTAAGCTTAATCACTTATTAAAAGCTAAAGCGGTTTTATGTCCAGGCTTGCGTATTAAGTTTGTAAATAAACAAACGAAAGAAACCCAAGAGTGGTTTTATGAAACAGGCTTAAAAGATTACTTAATTGAAGCCGTTAAAGGTTACGAAATACTACCTAAAGACCCATTTGTGGGTGAGTTTTCAAGTTCTATTGAAGGCGCTGATTGGGCGGTAGTATGGATGCCTGAAGGTGGTGAGTCGATAGCCGAAAGTTATGTAAACTTAATTCCTACCGCGCAAGGGGGCACCCATGTAAATGGTCTGCGCCAAGGGCTTTTAGAGGCGATGCGTGAATTTTGTGAGTTTAGAAATTTATTACCACGTGGCGTAAAGCTCACCCCAGATGATATTTGGGAACGTTGTAGTTATGTGTTGTCGGTTAAAATGCAAGACCCACAATTTGCAGGGCAAACCAAAGAAAAACTCTCATCACGTTCATGTGCTGCGTTTGTATCGGGTGTAGTAAAAGATGCCTTTAGCTTATGGCTAAATGAGCACACTGACACCGCAGAGCTACTTTCTGAACTATGTATTTCAAATGCACAGCGTCGCTTACGTGCGGCTAAAAAAGTAGTACGTAAGCGAGTTACATCAGGCCCAGCATTACCAGGCAAACTGACCGATTGTAGTGCTGCTGATAATGACCGCACGGAATTATTTTTAGTAGAGGGTGACTCAGCAGGCGGTTCAGCTAAACAAGCGCGAGATCGTGAGTTCCAAGCAATTATGCCGCTAAGAGGTAAAATTTTAAATACTTGGGAAGTTGAATCAGGGCAAATTTTGGCCTCTCAAGAGGTGCACGATATTTCAGTCGCGCTAGGTATTGACCCTGACTCAACCGATATGTCGGGACTACGTTACAATAAAATATGTATATTAGCGGATGCTGACTCCGATGGACTGCATATTGCCACCTTACTGTGTGCCTTATTTGTACGCCATTTCCCACAATTAGTTAAAACTGGCCATGTGTATGTTGCTATGCCACCGTTATTTAGAATTGATATTGGTAAAGATGTTTACTACGCGCTGGATGAAGATGAAAAAACCGGTATTTTAGCGCGCATAGAAGCAGAAAAAAAACGTGGCAAAGTAAACGTACAACGCTTTAAAGGTTTGGGTGAAATGAACCCGCTACAATTGCGTGAAACAACTATGGACCCTAATACTCGTCGTTTAGTGCAACTCACTCTTGATGAGGAGCAGCAAACAATGGAAATGATGGATATGCTACTCGCTAAAAAGCGCTCATCAGATCGCCGTCAATGGCTAGAGGATCATGGTAATAAGGCACAAGTTTAATAAGCCTTTGGGCTTTAAAACAGGAGAGGCAAATGAATAAATTATTTAGCACACTGTTGTTACTGGGCTTAATATCATCGCCAGTGATGGCGAAAAATATACTCGACAAGCTGACCGCTGCACCAGGTTTTGAAATCAGCTTATTTGCTGATGATGTTGAAAATGCACGGCAAATTGCAGTATCAAGCCGAGGTATTGTGTATGCAGGGTCTCGTAAAGCGGGCAATGTGTATGCACTGATTGACCATAACAGCGATGGCGTGGCAGATAAAAAAATAGTGATTGCAGAGGGATTAAATATGCCCTCGGGTTTAGCAATTAAAGGCGGTGACTTATATGTTGGTGAAGTGCACCGGATTATCCGTTTTAAAAATATCGATAAACACCTCAAAAATCCTGAGTATGAAGTGTTTTATAGCGATTTACCGTCAGAGCGTCACCATGGTTGGAAGTTTTTGCGCTTTGCACCAAACGGCCAGCTGATAATTCCCGTGGGCGTACCGTGTAATATTTGTGAGGAAGATGCTCGCTTTGGCCGTATTTTTTCGTTAAATACCGATACCAAAGAAATAACGACTTTAGCCAAAGGTGTACGTAATACGGTGGGTTTTGACTTTCATCCTAGTACGCAAATGCTATGGTTTAGCGATAACGGCCGCGACATGATGGGGGATGATATTCCACCTGATGAGCTAAACCGCATTACTAAGGAAGAAGAGCACTTTGGTTTTCCATACGTGCATGGTGGCGTTATTGTTGATCCTGAGTTTGGTGAAGGCAAAAATATTGCTGATTACACTCAACCTGCATTGGCATTGGGGGCGCATGTTGCGCCATTGGGTATTCATTTTTATACCGGCAAACAGTTCCCAAATAGCTACAAACAACAGTTATTTGTTGCTGAGCATGGTTCATGGAATCGCTCTGAAAAGGTTGGTTATAAAGTGGCTGTGGCAACCATAGAAAATGCCAAAGTAACTAAATATACGCCACTGATCACCGGCTTTATGCAAGACGAAACGACATTTGGACGCCCTGTTGCATTTGCACAATTAAATGATGGCAGTCTATTGGTAAGCGATGATTACGCTAACGTAATTTACCGCGTAAGCTATAAGAAAAACTAGGTAAGCTTTAATGAGTGATACAGATACCTTGCTAATGCAAGGAATTGAACAGCAAACAATGGGGCGTTTTACCGAAGACGCCTATTTAAATTATTCAATGTACGTGATCATGGATCGTGCCTTACCGCACGTTGGTGACGGCTTAAAACCCGTTCAGCGCCGTATTATTTATGCGATGAGTGAACTGGGGTTATCGGCAAGTGCTAAATACAAAAAATCAGCCCGTACCGTGGGTGATGTATTAGGTAAATACCATCCTCATGGTGATAGTGCCTGTTATGAAGCCATGGTACTTATGGCGCAGCCGTTTTCTTATCGCTACCCGTTAGTTGATGGTCAGGGTAACTGGGGTGCAGCTGACGATCCTAAGTCGTTTGCGGCAATGCGTTATACTGAAGCGCGTTTATCTAAATTCTCTGAAGTATTACTTAAAGAGTTAGGCCAAGGGACCGTTGATTGGACGCCAAACTTCGACGGCACCATGGATGAGCCTTTAGTATTGCCATCGCGCTTACCGCATATATTACTTAATGGTGTCACCGGTATTGCGGTAGGTATGGCAACCGATATACCGCCGCATAATGTGCGTGAAGTAGCCAGTGCCTGTTGTTTATTACTTGATAAACCAAAAACAGAGCTCGAAGAGTTACTGGATTTAGTACATGCGCCAGATTACCCAACTGATGCTGAAATAATTACGCCAAAAGCTGATATTCACAAAATTTATAAAACTGGCCGTGGCTCAATTAAAATGCGCGCTGTGTATTGTGAAGAGCAAGGCGATATAGTTATTACTGCGTTACCGCATCAATGTTCGGGTGCAAAAGTACTTGAGCAAATTGCAGCGCAAATGAATGCTAAAAAGTTGCCAATGGTAGCCGATTTACGTGATGAATCTGATCATGAAAATCCGACCCGCATTGTGATTGTGCCGCGTTCAAACCGAATTAAAGCTGAGCCATTAATGGCACACTTATTTGCCACCACCGATCTTGAAAAAAATTACCGCGTAAATTTAAATATGCTCGGCTTAGATGGCCGTCCACAGGTTAAAGATTTACGGAGTATTTTAACAGAGTGGTTAACCTTTAGACGCGAAACGGTACGTCGTCGCTTGCAATATCGACTTGATAAAGTGCTGGCACGATTACATATTTTAGAAGGTTTACTAGCTGCCTTTTTAAATATTGATGAAGTTATAGAAATCATCCGCTCTGAAGATAAGCCCAAACCAATATTGATGGAGCGCTTTGATTTAACAGATATTCAAGCAGAAGCCATTTTAGAATTAAAACTTCGCCATTTGGCAAAACTTGAAGAGTTTAAAATTCGTGGTGAGCAAGATGAATTGGCGAAAGAGCGTGACAAATTAGAGCAAACACTGGGCTCAGACCGTCGCATGTCGACCTTATTGAAAAAAGAAATTCAAGAAGCTGCAGAAATGTATGGTGATGATCGCCGCTCGCCTGTGATTGAGCGTGTAGAAGCTAAAGCACTAAGCGAAAAAGATTTAATACCATCAGAGTCAGTAACCGTGGTGTTATCAGATAAAGGCTGGGCACGGGTTGGTAAGGGTCATGACTTAGATGTGGAAGGATTAAATTACCGCGCTGGTGATGGCTATAGAGCATCAGCGAGAGGTAAAAGTAATCAACCAGCGGTATTTTTAGATTCAGCAGGGCGTGCATTTGCTACTGATGCTCATAGTCTTCCTTCAGCGCGAAGCCAAGGCGAGCCAATGACAGGGCGCTTTAACTTAACCTCGGGCGCCAGCTTTGAGCATGTAGTTATGGGTGAAGACGCTCAAGTGTTGTTAATGGCCTCCGACGCTGGTTATGGCTTTATTACTGACTTTAAAGATTTAGTGAGTAAAAACAAAAACGGTAAAGCGTTAGTGAGTGTGCCAAAAGGTGGTGTGTTACTTTCGCCAATTCGCGTTAACGACGTGGCTACTGACTACTGTATGGCGATTTCTAACGAAGGGCGGATGTTGTTATTCCCACTGCGAGACCTCCCTAAGCTAGGTAAGGGTAAGGGCAATAAAATTATTTCTATTCCGGGTGCGAAAGTGCAAGCCCGCGAAGAGTTTGTAAAAGTATTAGCTGTTGTACCACAAGGCAGTAGTGTTACGCTGCATGCAGGTAAACGTAAGCTGACCCTTAAACCAAGCGACCTTGAGCACTATCATGGTGAGCGAGGGCGCAGGGGGAATAAGTTACCTCGTGGCTTACAGCGCGTTGATGAAGCTGTGGTAGAGTTAACACCGCAGCAAGTAGATGAACCAAGCTCAGACGCAGAGCCAAGTTAATCCTAAGATCAAATTAGAAAACGGCTTACCTAGGTAAGCCGTTTTTTTATGACTGTTTTATTTCAGCGCACGCTTGTGCGCTATTTTCTCGTCTACGCAACAAAATAACGTTATAATAGAGCAATACATGATTGTGGTTATATTGGAGAGGCGCATTTGCTAGCTGTTATACGTATTTTAATAATGCTGTTGTTTATATTGTTAAGTTGTTTTTTTGGTTTGTTATTATCAATATTTAGACCATTTCATCCTAATAATGTGCACGTTATTGCAAGTTGGTTTGGTTCAATGGCTAAAATGCTTGGGGTTAAATTAGAACTAAAATATCATCCCGATGCGCTTAAGGTGGGGCCTGCTGTGTATGTAGCGAATCACCAAAATAGCTATGATTTATTTACTGTTCCAGCCATGGTGCCAAAAAATTGTGTGAGTGTTGGCAAAAAAAGTCTGAAGTGGATCCCATTTTTTGGTCAGCTTTATTGGTTGTCGGGTAATATTTTAATCGACAGAGCAAATCGCTCTAAAGCGGCAGGCACTATTTCTAAAGCAGCGGCTAAAATAAAACAAAAAGGCTTATCGGTGTGGATGTTCCCTGAGGGGACGCGTAGTTATGGTCGTGGTTTACTCCCTTTTAAAACCGGTGCGTTTCATACAGCAATGAGTGCAGAGGTACCTGTTGTGCCAGTATGTATGAACACAACCGATAAAACCATTAAACTAAATCGCTGGGATAATGGTACAATTTACATTGAAATGTTAGCCCCCATAGCACTTGATAACAGTATCAGTGCCCGTGAGCACGCTAAAAGTGTGCACAGCATTATGGCTGCTAAAATAACAGAATTAGATGCTCAAGTGAGAGAGAAATAATGGAAAACTGGCGTGAAATAAGTGAAGACATCGTAACTTCATTACTTGAAGATGGTTCCGATCCGGAAATTCTTTATGAAGTAGAACACCACTTTGTATGTGAAGATTTTACTAAGTTAGAACAAGCTGCACTTGCTGCGTTTAAACTAGGTTACGATGTAGAAGAGCCAGCAGAACTTGAGCTTGAAGACGGCGAAAAGATTTGGAGTTTTGACATTGTTGTTGAAGCCGAATTAGATGTTGACGTTATAATGGAAGACGTTGATAAGCTTGCACAACTTGCTGTTGAATGCGACGTAGAATACGACGGTTGGGGCACTTACTTTCAAGAGTAAGGGTTACCAATGCAAAAGGCGAACAATTATGTTCGCCTTTTTTGTGCTGTTAGATCTGCGTTGTAATTACAGCCACTTTTTATTTTTAAAGTAAATACCAATCCCACCAGTCAAAACAACCAAAAACACCACAAATGCAGTAAATGCATAGGGGCTGTCTGTGCCAGGAATACCGCCAACATTGACCCCCAATAACCCAGTCAAAAATCCCAGTGGTAAAAATAAAGCAGCCACCACCGACATCACATACATACGCTGATTTAATTGCTCAGACACTTGGTTAGTAATGGTTTGCTGAATAACGAGTGCACGCTCTATTGAGCTATCGAGCTCTTCTAAATAGCGAATAAGTAAATTGGTGGTTTCATTTAGCTTGGCTTTATCATCGTCAAACAGCCACGAGTAATGATTATTAACCATGTTGCTGAGCGCTTCCTTTTGTGGTTTTAAGTACCGTTTTAGCGCGATTGTTTGACGGCGAAGTTGCGACAAGCCCTGGTTATCAAACTTTTTACTAGGCTCATCAATTTCTTCTTCAAACTCATCTAAGCTTTCATCTAGTTCATCTATTACCGTTTGCATACGTGAAGTTAACTTTTGCGCTAAGCTACACACTAGTTCAGAAATACTGCTAGGCCCCTCATTATTATTCAACGAGGTTAAAATATCTTGCACTGACAATAATCGGCGCTTACGGGTAGTGATCACCACATCTTTATTAATAAATAAGCGAATAGACACCATGTCTTCAGGGCTTTGCGCTGGATTTAAATTGATTCCACGTAAAAACAGCATATGGCCATTCATTGTAGGAGTAATACGAGGGCGTGTTTCATCTGCGGTAAGTGATTCAAGTTCGTAGTCGTTTAATTGGCCGCAGTTTTTTAACCAATCAACGGCTTCTTTTTGACTGTAATCCATATGTACCCACAGTTTTCCATCAGTAGGTTGCCATTGATGTAATTGTTTACTGTTTTCTATTGGGCGAGCGCCGCCTTGTTCATCAAGAATAAGCGCATGAAGTAAGCCGTTAATCATAATAATTTCTCATAAATAGTATATTTTTAATACAGTTTTACTGTAGTGTATTTAACTTAGCTTTACTTTGAAGAGTTAAGCAACAAAAAGTTATTTTTTAGCCTATGGTTAAGTGTACACATTAGAGGGCATTGTTAACCGAGTAAACTTAAAAGATCAATCAAATCGACTTATCGAGTGGATGAATTTATTTTGCTGGTGTTTTATTAGCGGTAGCGTATAAAACACTTTTTTACTAAGGGCGCATTTATGACGACAAAAATAACAGTTGGTTGGCGTGAGTGGTTAAGTTTACCCGAGCTAGGTATCGAGCAAATTAAAGCAAAAATAGATACTGGTGCGCGTACTTCCTGTATTCATGCAATTAATATTGAAGAGTACGAAGTAGATGGCGAAAAGTGGGTTAAATTTACAGCCCAACCATTGCAAGAAGACGAGCAAACGCAAATTACCTGCAATGCCAAAGTTAAAAAAATGAAGTACGTTACCAGCTCTAGTGGCCAAAAAGAATTGCGTTACTTTATTGAAACTACATTGCATGCAGGCGAATTTAGTTGGCCAATAGAAATTACATTAACAAGTCGTGCGTCAATGAAGTTTAGAATGTTGTTAGGGCGCACAGCAATGGAAAATCGTATAGTCGTTGATCCGGCTTTATCACACTTATTATAAGGATTCGTTGAGTAGTAAATACACTTACATGTGCTTACTCAACATAATTTAGTTAAGGTTTTAACTATGAAAATTGGTATTTTATCTCGTAACAAAAAATTATATTCAACGCGTCGTTTAATTGAAGCTGCTGAGGCGCGCGGACATGAAGTGAAAGTTATTGATGCGTTACGCTCTTATATGAACATAAACTCAGAGCAACCTGAAATTCATTATCGTGGTGAAAATCTAAAAGATTTCGATGCTATCGTGCCACGTATTGGTGCATCGGTTACATTTTATGGTTGTGCTGTATTACGCCAATTTGAAATGATGGGAGTGTTCCCTGTTAATGAATCTGTGGCTATTTCTCGCTCTCGCGATAAATTACGTTCTTTGCAATTACTATCACGTAAAGGTGTAGGTATGCCGGTCACAGGCTTTGCCAGCAAGCCGGATGACGTAAAAGATTTATTAGAAATGGTAGGCGGTGCACCGGTTGTTATTAAATTACTGGAAGGTACTCAAGGTATTGGTGTGGTATTGGCTGAAACACGTAAAGCAGCTGAAAGTGTGATTGAAGCATTTATGGGCTTAAAAGCCAATATCATGGTGCAAGAGTATATTAAAGAAGCTGGCGGTGCAGACATTCGTTGTTTTGTACTGGGTGATAAAGTGATTGCAGCAATGAAACGCCAAGCGCAAGAAGGCGAGTTCCGCTCTAATCTTCATCGTGGTGGTAGTGCTACACTGGTGCGTATTACCCCAGAAGAGCGTAAAACAGCGGTTGCAGCGGCAAAAGCAATGGGCTTAAACGTTGCTGGCGTTGACCTACTTCGCTCATCTCGTGGTCCTTTGGTTATGGAAGTAAACTCATCGCCAGGCCTTGAGGGAATTGAAGTGGCAACAGGTAAAGATATCGCGGGTATGGTGATTGATTTCATCGAAAAAACGGCCTCAGTGAAAGGAACAGCAACACGTGGCAAAGGTTAAAATTAACAGTCCTTTTACCTTATTAGGTGAAAGTATTGGCGTGGGTGAGCGAAAATCACTGGCGCTGGAAGCTGCAAAGCTTTATACCCATTCACCGCTTAATATTCCTATTGAAGTGGTCAATGGTGTAATGGAAGGCCCTGTATTGATGGTATGTGCGGCAATACATGGCGATGAGCTAAATGGAGTTGAAGTAGTGCGCCAGCTACTGGCTAAAATCGACCCTAGCCAGCTACGAGGCACATTAATAGCGGTGCCGATTGTGAATGTATTTGGTTTTATTCATAAGTCGCGTTACTTGCCTGACCGTCGTGATATGAACCGAAGCTTTCCAGGTTCTGAACGTGGCTCGTTAGCAGGTCGTATGGCGTATATGTTTTTTAACCAAGTTGCTGTGCACTGTACGCATATTATAGATTTACATACGGGGGCGATTCACCGTACTAACTTACCGCAAATACGTGCTAATTTAGCCGATGAAGCTACAGCGCAAATGGCTAAGGCCTTTGGCACACCAGCTGTAATTAACGCATCACTGCGCAATGGTTCACTACGTAGTGAAGCGGCTAATTTGGGCATACCCGTTATTACCTACGAAGCCGGTGAGGCGCTGCGCTTTGACCCGATTGCGATTGCTGCGGGAGTACAAGGGGTTGATTATGTTATGCGCCATTTAAAAATGATGCGCGGTAAACGACCAAAAAAACTACCTGAGCCGATTATTGCTGGTTCAACAAGTTGGGTACGTGCTGAGGTTGACGGCATAGTAAGAGCGCAAGTATCGTTAGGTGAACGTGTCACAAAGGGGCAAATACTGGCGTATATAAGTAGCCCACTTGGCGACTCTGAGCTTGAATTACTCGCTCCACGTAGCGGTATTATTATTGGTCAGCAAACCATGCCTCTAGTAAATGAAGGCGATGCCGTATTCCACATTGCTTATTTTGCACATGCAAATAGCCTGGTAGAGCAGCAGCTAGAAACGTTTATTGATGAGATAAATGACTTAGATGATGAACTGAAAACGGCTGAGCTGAATAATTAACTTCACTGGTAAAAAATTAAAAAAGCCGCTTAAGCGGCTTTTTTAATTGTTATTTAATTACGTGGTTTTGGGCCAATAATACGTTTAATTTTAGGCGCCTTTGTTGGTTTTGGCTCTGTATTGAGAACTAACACTGGGCGGGTAACAAATAAGTTATTTGGATAAATCACCCTATGCCCATCAACGTGTTCTAGTAATACATTCATCAGCCCCATTTCAATAATGCGTCCTTCAATGGCATTGGCACCATCCACGATTCTAACCCAATAGCCTACACGGCAGTCATTTTGAATAAACATCAATAAAAACGCGGTTAAGTTGCTCAATAGAGACCAAGCAGCAAACAGCGCAACGCCTAACATGGCAAATAAGGAAGAACCTAATACTAATAAACCACGCAGCTCTATTCCCCAAAAAACTAATACTAAACACAACATAACAAAGGCGAGTATTATTTTTAATAGTAACTCTGCTCGGTATTTTCTGTGTAAGTCGATTTTACCTCTAATGGCTTTTTCGAGTAATTTTTTAGTTAGCTTTAACAGTAACGGAAAACTCAACAGCGCAATTACAGTTACGATTAACTTATATTGTGTGCTCACAAGCTCTAAAAGAGAGATTAATTCCAAAACGTATTCTCACAATAATGATAGGCGCAAAGTGTAACGTGTTAGCTTTGTGCGCAGTAGTGATTTAAAAAGAATTTTTAACGCTCAGTAGCCATTGTACCGAGTCAACATCGTTATATTTATTTAGTGGCGCGGCAATATCAAGGTGGATCATAGTACCCGCGTTGGCGCGACTTGGCGCAAGGCGTAAACCGAGTCCAACATTTTTAAGTACAGGTGTGTTTTCAACTTGATACAGGGTATTCGAGTCATTGTTATACCATGCGCGACCTACATCTAGAAAGGCTGCGCCTCCCACTTTAAACAGTTGTAGTAAGTCATACTCCCAATAGTAGCGCTTTTCTAAGCTGACTAAAAAACTCCGATCGCCATGTTGAAACTCAATAGGGTAACCGCGTAAACCTGTTTCGCCCCCGAGAGTGAGCTGCTTATCGTTGGTGAGGTTTTTTGCGTATTGCAGCCTGGCTTTTACATACCAAGACTGATCAATACTGGTATTTAAATAATATTGAATTTGGCTGGTGGTGATTAAGTTTTCAAGCTGTTTTTGTTCTTTATTCCAATAACCTTGAATATCTGCGTGAAACCGCCATAGCGTATTATCACCACTAAAATGTGCTTTGTTAAAGTTAAACGAGTAAATAGCGCGGCTATCGTCGTTACTAATTGATTCATCAGAATAACCCAGCGTAGCTTTTATATTCCAACCTAAATTTAAATCCTCGGTACGGTAAATACTGTCAAAGTTACGCACTTTTATAAAGTTATCTTCAAACCAGTGGCCGCTTACATAAGGATAACTAAGCTGCCTATTTTCAGCTAGCGGCACAGTGGTTTCATCTATGCTTTTAAATGTTTGTTGCTCATCGATATAACCTAGGCTCAAGCGCTGTGTCCAGTTATGGCTAAGGGCTTTAGAGTGACCAAAAAATACCTGATTTAGATCGGTGGTCTGTTCAAACTCACTAAATTTATCGCCCCTAAGATACAGGGCCTCTTCTCGCTGGGTAGAGTAACTCAGGGCACCATAACTATAGGGTGTATCAATGGCGTAAAATGGGTAAGTAAGCTCAACTAAGTGACTTTTACCGTCACTGTTATCGGCATACTCTATACGACCTCTGTAGCGTGTTGATAGGATATTTGGATCATCGTAAACAAATAAATAGCCATTACGATCACTGTCGGTTTTGCGAGCAAACGATAATCGTTTGCCCCAACCAAATAAGTTAGACTCGCGAAAGCCGATACTTGATTTATTTTCGCCACCACTGCGGCTAAAGCTAAGCTCGGGTAGCAAAGTCCACAAATCGCGAGTCACCACGGTTACATCAACATCGCCATCGCAGTTTTCGTTGGCAACAATTTGTGCGTCATATAAATAGTTTTGTTTACGCAGTAGCCGCTCTGATTCAGCCAAGGTTTTTTGATTAAAAGTATCACCCGCTTTAAACAATAAAATGCTTTTAATAACCTCAGGCTCAGTTTGTATATGTGCACGATTAGCAAAGCGAAACAGTGCGTTGTTTTCAGCTTCGAGTTCGGTATTAAAAACATTAAGTTGTTTAAGATTAATTGAGGCAATTTTAGCGTTACTATTTGTTGTAAGCGATGGAGGTTGAGACTCGATTTGTCGACGCAAGTTAATTTCAGAAGTTTTCAATGAATCGTCATTTTGGCAGCTTTGGGCTAGTGGCGTTTCTTGCGCGCAAACGCTGAGCATAAACATACTCAAAATAGAAAGGCTAAAACAACTACGTGCAATCCATTTTCTATTTAGCATTGACCCTCTTTAGCGCTATTTTGCAAAATAAAACACTTACTCTTAGCTTACATCATTGTTATTAATATGTAAGTAAAAGTGCCAATTTAGTTTATTTTTTATAGCAATTATAAGGTATTAGCGATAAATAGACGTGGCCTTAGCTTAAATAAAATGTTAACGCTGCCAATAGGTTGTCGGCATCTTGACCTTCGCCGTTAATCCACACACTTTGACTGTAATGCTCAAAATTTAAATTAAAAGTGTGGTTAGCATAGTTAAAACGCAGTTGGTGACGATCAGCCCCAGCTGCAAATTCACTAATGCTAATTTCGTCGCTGTGCAAAAAAAACGTTCCCCACAACTCAAAGTCTTCATCGTGCGGCAACTCTGTTGGTTTAACAATAATACATTGATGTCTGTGATCGTATTCAAGTTCGGTCATAAGGGACTTATTGCGTTGCTAGATAATGTCGAATTGCGGTTAAAAACTCACCGCCATATTTGTTTAATTTAGTAAAACCAACTCCCGACACTTTTAAAAATTCACTGTCGTTGGTAGGCATAAGCTGCGCCATTTCGGCCAGCGTTTTATCGTTAAATACTACATAAGGGGGTACGTCATCGGCATCGGCTAATTCTTTACGCAGTGCACGTAGGCGAGCGAATAACTTTTTATCGTAATTAAACTGCGCTAATTTATCCTGATAAACGTGCTTAGCTTGTAGGCGTGGTTCAGCCAGTTGTAGCGCATATTCACCCTTTAAAATAGCGCGTGCAGCTTCGGTAAGCCGTAGTGATGCGCCTTGAGTTATATCTTGGCTTAGTAGCCCTTGGTGAATAAGTTGGCGTAAAATACTGAGCCAAAACTCACTGCTTTTATCTTTACCTATGCCATAGGTGCTGAGTTCATGATGGTTGTTATCACGAATGCGGCTGGTATTTGCGCCGCGTAATAACTCTACAATGTAACCTAAACCAAATCGTTGCTGTGCCCGATACACACACGAAAGTGCTTGTTGGGCCACCAGTGTGCCATCAAAGCTTTTTGGAGGATTTAAGCAAATATCGCAGTTACCGCACGGCTCTCGTTGGTATTCACTAAAGTAGTTTAATAATATTTGACGTCTGCAGGTCTGCGCTTCGGCAAAACTGGCCATGGCATTAAAGCGTTGCTCTTCTACACGACGGCGTTGTTCATCGTCAATATCTTCAAAAAAGCGTCTAACCCGGCCTATATCGGCGGGGTCAAAATACATAATGGCTTCTGCAGCGAGTCCATCACGTCCAGCGCGACCGGTTTCCTGGTAATACGCTTCAATACTTTTTGGAATGTCATAGTGCAGTACAAAACGTACGTTAGGCTTGTTAATTCCCATACCAAAGGCAACGGTGGCAACCACAATTTGAATATCGTCACGGGCAAACCCAGTTTGCACAAATTGACGCTGTTCGTTACTCATTCCCGCATGATAAGCCGCCGCATTAAGACCTGCATCGGCAAGCTTTTCAGCAATGTCATCAACTCGCTTGCGGCTGGTGCAATAAATAATACCGCTTTGATTTTTTTGCTCTTTCAAATAACGTAGTAATTGCACCATAGGTTTAAATTTTTCTTCTATGGTGTAACGAATATTAGGGCGGTCAAAGCTACCGGTGTGAATATATGGCTGCTGTAGCTTGAGTTGCTCAACAATATCAAAGCGGGTGGCTTTATCAGCGGTGGCAGTGAGTGCCATCATAGGTACATGTGTAAAGCGTTGCTTTAATTCATTTAATCTAAAATAGTGAGGTCTAAAGTCATGTCCCCAATGAGAAACACAGTGTGCTTCATCAATAGCAAACAAACTGACATTTAAATGCGATAAGCGCTCTAAAAATTCCCTTTGTAGTACTTTCTCTGGGGCAACATAAAGTAATTTTATTAGCCCCTGATGCAACTGCTGATAGACTAACTGCTGTTCTTCACGGGCTAAGCTGTTATTTATATAAGCGGCTTTTACGCCCAGAGCTTGTAACTGAGTTACTTGATCTTGCATTAAAGAAATGAGCGGAGAGATAACAATGGTTACCCCCTCTAATACTAGTGCGGGTATTTGGTAACACACCGATTTACCACCACCGGTAGGCAATAATACTAACGAGTCTTGGCCGTTAATCGCAGCATCGATTACTGCACTTTGACCGTCGCGAAATTCGCTGTAACCAAACACTTGTTTGAGTACAGTTTCAGGTTTACGCACCAGCGTATTTGGAGAGGGAGTTAGTGTATTCATCGGCGCTATTTTAGTGGTTTTTTATCAGGATGTCTTTAGCTTTCATTATTTGGTGTAAACATCGGTAATGATAATCGAGGAGGTTACAACAGCTTTAAGTTGTGCTTTACTCATCGTACCACCTTAAAACATAGAGAATAATAATGAATAAAGAAATGTTGATTGAACAACTTGGGGCGTTGTTTGTTAATAATATGCCTTTTAACCAATTTTTAAAAATAGCGGTGGAGTCACTTAGTACTGAACAAGCTAAAATCTCCTTTCCTTGGCAAGATGTATTAATAGGCAACCCCGCGCAAAAAATTCTCCATGGCGGAGTTATTTCGGCGGTACTTGATAATGTCGGTGGAATGCTTGCTGCCGCCAGCGTTATAGGAAAACTAGACGATGCAGATTTACCCAGTGTACATAAAAAGTTAGCCACACTGGGGACAATAGATTTACGCACCGACTATTTACGTCCAGGCAAAGGCGAGGTATTTATTGCTAGTGCTAAGCTGATTCGCTCAGGAAATAAAGTATGCGTGTGTCGAATGGAGTTGCACAACGAGAAGTCAGTACAAATTGCTTTTGGAACGGGCACGTATTTAGTTGGCTAAAAAGTGAGAGGGGGTTAAACTGACGGCCTTTTAAATCACCAAGTGGTTACTATGTCGATTGATACCGAGCAGCGAAAGGGCGCTATTTTTGCCTGCCTCGCTTTTTTTATGTGGGGCCTCGCACCCATTTATTTTAAGATGATCCAACATGTGTCAGCATTTGAAATTTTAATGCACCGTGTTATTTGGTCTGTGGTGTTTCTTATTGTGGTGGTGAGTGTGCTCAGCTACTGGGATAAAATTAAACGCATTTTAATCCAACCTAAACTTATTTTGATGTTAGTTGTTACCTCGACCTTACTAGGGTTTAACTGGGGATTGTTTATTTGGGCCATCAATAACAATCACATGTTGGATGCCAGCCTAGGTTACTACATTAATCCTCTATTAAATGTGTTGCTTGGTATGGTGTTTTTAAACGAGCGATTACGTAAGTTGCAAGGTGCTGCTGTTGCTTTAGCTTTTACAGGCGTGTTGTTACAGCTAATTAGTTTTGGCTCATTTCCCGTGGTAGCGTTTTCATTAGCGACATCTTTCGCACTATATGGCTTATTACGTAAAAAGCTACAAGTTGATGCTCTGCCTGGGATTTTAATTGAGGCATTAATATTGTTACCCGTGGCGCTTACCTATTGGTGGCTAATGGTACCGACTGAAACGTCAAATTTACCAGTGAATGATTGGCTAACTAATGCATTATTGGTGAGCGCGGGCATAGTAACTACGCTGCCACTGCTGTGTTTTACCGGCGCGGCTAAGCGTTTGCAATATACAACGTTAGGGTTTTTTCAGTATATAGGGCCTAGCCTAATGTTTATTTTAGCGGTGGTATTATATGGTGAAGTGTTTGATGCTGAGCGCGTAATTACCTTTGCGTGTATTTGGAGCGCATTGGCTATTTTTAGTTGGGACTCATACCATCAATCGCGAAAACGCAGAAAAGCGGCCATTGTAGCCTCTGGTGTGGTTTAAAAACTAAACCACTTTATTACGACCCGACTCTTTGGCTTTGTAGAGCTTTAAGTCGGCTTGTTTTAATAGCTCATCAATCTGATAGGTTTTACTGTTGCTGAAGCCTATCGACAGCGTAAACTTGATGTTTGCTTGACTGAATTCATGACTGTTAAGCTCAATAAAAAGCCTGAAGCTCTCTAGTCGTTTTAGCGCCTCCTGTTCGGTTAGCTCAGTAAAAAATACCGCAAATTCTTCTCCGCCTAAACGGGCAACCAATTGGTTTTCAAAATATTTATTAAAGCATATCGCAAGCCCTTTAAGCACTTCATCTCCGGCATCATGACCATAGGTATCGTTAATCGCTTTAAAATGGTCAATATCAAGCATGGCGAGCTGTGCCGGCATTTTTGCTTTTTTAAACTGCTTTAATGACTTATTAGCCTCTTCAAAAAAGTAACGGCGATTAGGGAGTTTAGTTAAATAGTCGGTATTGGCTTGGCGTTTTATAGTTTCGATATGCTCTAGCATATCGACGTTTTGGCTCAACCGGCAGTAAAATTCTTCACTGTTAAAAGGTTTATATAGATAATCGTTTGCTCCATTTTTTAGAAATAAAGCAGACAAATTAGACGATGTAGCGCCTGAGATACCAATAACAGCTTTTTCGTCATTACTATAAATGCGCCTAATTTCATTACATAGCTCAATACCGCCCATGTTAGGCATTTCTTTATCTGTGATGATCACAGAGATGTCAGGGGTGTTTTCAAGCTCTTTAAGCGCCTCTAGGCCATCGGCTGCTTGAAAGATTTGATATTTATGACGTGTTAATAAATTACAAATATATTGGCGTGTTGAAGCTGAATCATCAACAACCAGTACTTTTACCTGCTTATTTCGAGGTAGGCGATAAAGCTGCTTTTCTAAATATTCGTAAGCTTGTTTATTGCCTTTGATAATGTAATCAATAATAGGGTATTTTTCGACGGTATCGCGAGTTTGATTATCGATATTGCCTGTCATAACTATGGTAGGAATATCTGCTGCAACGGTGCAGGGAACCGCTTCCCCTTGTGGGGCATCAGGTAATATAAAGTCTACCACTGCGCAAAAATAAGCATGTTTACTTATCAGCTCTTTAGTCTCAGCCAGCGACTGAGCAATATCAACCTCGTAGCCCGCTTTTTGCGCGATATGCTTTTGCACTCGCGCAATAGTAGGGGTGTCTTCAATAATAAGTATTCTGTGCGTCACGTAACAGCCTTGTTTAAATTTTGCAAAAGTGTTTGCTTATACAAGTTGTAACTGCTAAAACGCCAAAAAGCAACTATTGTAATGACTTATAGATTGTCAGCCTCAGAATAATAATCTTGGCTGATTGGTGTTGGCCCTGAAATTTTTGAGCGACCAAATAATGTATGAAATTTTGTTTTGCAGGTTGTTAGCTTTAAGTATTTAACCCATGCTCGCTCAATGGGGTTACTTGGCTCTATGATGCCACTTATTGCATTTACAAATTGTTGTTGATATTCGTTTTGCGGCTCAACTGTTTTGTTATACAAACTTTTTAAAACAACACCGTGCTGTTCTAAAATACTTGCCTCTAACAAGGTAAAGTGTCCGCTGCGGCTAAATCCGCGTGGAAAGTTTTGATCATCATAAAACTGACGTTGACTAACAAATGCTTGACGAAGTAGTGAAATATCATTGCTCATAGCTGTACCCTCATACCAATTATTAGCTGGAGTATGGGTCATAATCGCTATTTTTTTAAACAAAAAATTTTTATCGTGAGGATAAAAAATTGGACATAGATTTATTAAAAACATTTGTTGAAGTGGTGCGTACTCGCCATTTTGGTAAAGCGGCAGAAAACCTATACATAACGCAGTCTGCAGTGAGTTTTCGAATTCGTCAATTAGAGCAGGGCTTAGGCGTAAATTTATTTATTCGCCAGCGCAATAATATTCAACTAACGGCTCCGGGTGAGCGCTTGTTGCCGCATGCACAAATGATTATTACTGGAATGCAAAGGGCCAAAGTGGATGTTGCACTTGCAGATAATATGCATAAGCAAATCAGCTTGGCTGGGACTCCTAATATTTGGGATGCGTTTTTACAGTTTGGTATTACAAATATAGTATCGGCTATGCCCGGTGTATCTTTGGTGGCAGAGGTAAAAGCACAACAAGAGAGTACTCGATTACTATTAGAGCGCACCCTTGATCTAGCCATTTTATTTGATCCACCAAAAGTAGACGAACTCGTTGTTGAACGAATTTGTGAACTACCTATTATTCCGGTTAGTGGCTACGATACCGCAACAGGCGATAACTTTTTTGATAATCAATATGTTTATGTTGATTGGGGAACTACGTTTTCTCTTTGGCATGCGCGTCAGTTTACCGGTAAAACGCCGCCTTATTTTAGAACCAGTACCGGACGTATAGCCCTTGATTTAATACTGCAATGTGGCGGCAGTGCGTTTATTCCACAGGTATTAGTTAAAGATCATTTAGAAAAAGGCGAACTTTTTCATGTAAAAGGGGTAGAAAATACGTCAAGAGATGTATTTGTTGCCTATCATAGAGATAACGAACAGAAAGAGTTAATAGAAACTCTGGTTAATTTGCTGTCGCAAATGACACCGAGTTTACTGAAACAAAGTAAGTAGTCGTTAGACGGTATATTTTAGATGTTATTTTGATTTCAGATTTAATGCAGTTTTATTAACTTAAAAAGACAAAAATATGTCCTTTGTAATATTTTTGTCATTTAGCGGTGACACACTGCTGCTGTTTTAAAAATTAGTCTATTGTGTTTATCGAGGAAATAACATGAAATTTGCAAAATCGAGCCTATGCCTAGCCTTACTTAGTGGTTTATCTTTTAATGCGCTTGCAGAAGTAGACATTTACGGTAAAGCGAATGTAACCGTTCAATCATCTGATGATGGAGAAGGGTCGTTTACTGAAATTAAAAGTAATGCATCTCGTTTCGGACTTAAGGGGTCTGAAAAAATTTCAGACGGTTTAGAAGCTGTTTATAAGTTTGAGTTTCAGGTTGATGTGTCGGACGCTGACTCAAAAGGCGATAAAGATAATATTTCAGCGCGTAATCAATATGTAGGTTTTAAAGGTTCATTTGGTCAGGTAGTAATAGGCCGTAACGATACCGCGCTAAAGCAGGCGCAAGGTAAACTTGATTTATTTAATGACCTTGAAGGTGATATTAAAAACACGTTTAAAGGTGAAAACCGTTTAGGTAACTCAGTATCTTACGCTTCAAACTCATATGAAGGCTTTAAAGTGTTAGCTTCATTTATTGCAGAAGACGATAAAGATGCCAAAAATGGTTACTCAGTGGCATTAACTTACGGCGATGCAGGTCTTAAAAAGAGCGCTGTATATGCTGCTGTTGCTGCTGATAGTGAAGTAAATGGTTACGACGTAGTACGTGCAACAGTTCAAGGTAAAATTGAAGACTTTAGACTTGGCGCAATGTACCAAACACAAGAAAAAGTAGACGGTAGCGCTGAGGCTGACGGTTACTTATTGAATGCAGCTTACCTAATGGGTAGCAACACTTTTAAAGTGCAATATCAAACAATGGATTTTGATGACAGCGATGATAAAAGCGCAGTATCGGTAGGTGTTGATCACAAGCTAAACAAAAACCTTAAGGTATTTGGCTTTTACTCAAGTTTTGATATGGACAACAACGTTGACCAAGATTACCTAGGTTTAGGTATGGAATATAAGTTTTAACTAATACTTAGTTAAAACACTCCCTTTTAACCGCACTCAGCTGAGTGCGGTTTTTTTTGCTTTAAATTATTTACTTATCTGCGCATAATAGCCAAGCATTTGGAATGAGGTGAAACTCCTCAACTATACCCGTAACTGTGAACAGTTTTACTGTAAGTCAGATACAAGTGCCTTAAAACTTCATATAACGAGCGGGTTAACTCATTTTCTTTTTGGTACTTGTGGTACTGAGTGTGGGTTTTCTCTGCCTAGGATAATTTTTTGCACACTCAAACCGCTAAAAAAACTGCACTTCTAACCGTTAATAATGTCTCTTGGCGAGTGGGTAACACCTTAATCCTTGAGCATATTAATGTGAGTATTGAGCGTGGCAAGTTTGTTGGCTTAATTGGTCCTAATGGTGCGGGAAAATCGAGTTTACTGCGGTGCTTGTATCGATTTAATCAGCCGTCAGCGGGAGAGGTTAAATTTAATAACACCGATATTTGGCAACTAAAAAGCGAAGACTACGCAAAGCAAGTTGCCGTTGTGCTCCAAGAAACACCGTCGCAATTTAACCTCTCGTTATTCGATGTTGTGGCTCTAGGGCTTACGCCACATAAAACGTTATTCAGTTCGACCACCCAAGCAGATAAACAAAAAATAGCTCAGGCTATTAGCCATGTGGGGCTTGAATCTCATAGTACTCAATTATTTGATTCGCTATCTGGCGGTGAAAAGCAACGAGCCTTTATTGCCCGCGCTATTGTGCAGCAACCGCAACTTCTTATTATGGATGAACCAACTAGTCACCTTGATGTGAAATATCAAATTCAACTGATGGAGCTGGCTAAATCTCTAGGAATTACCGTGTTTGCGTCATTTCATGACTTAAATTTAGCTGCTGCTATGTGTGATGAGTTAGTGGTTATTAAAAATGGAAAAGTTGTTGATGCAGGTAAGCCAAATAAAGTGGTCACTGAGCAGATGCTGGATGAGGTGTTTGGCGTTTGTGCACAAGTGAGCACTCACCCTCAATCAGCAGCTTCGGGTGAGGCTATTCCTCATATTACTTATTATTATGGATACCAATAATATGACGGTTTTTTCTAACCATACCGTTGCATTAATCGCTGCGCTACTATGCGCACTATTAAGTTTATTTATTGCACTGAGTTTTGGTGCGGCACCCACGTCGCTCGCAGATGTATATCAAAGCTTAACCTTTTCAAACGAGGCTTTATTTACCAGCCGTATTATTATTGAATTAAGAATGCCACGTACTTTACTGGCTTTTTTAGCTGGGAGTGGCTTAGCGATTGCAGGTTTAATACTACAAACAGTCACCCGTAACCCCTTAGCAGATCCTTATTTATTTGGTATTTCGTCCGGCGCTTCATTAGGTGTGGTTATACTAATGTCTTTTGTGGGAGCTGGGGCGGGTATTGCGCTATCTGGGGCGGCATTAACCGGTAGTTTAGTGGCGATGGGATTATTAATTTTAATTGCTGGCAGCCAGCGTAATGCCCAAGTTGAATCGATGTTATTGGCGGGGGTAGCCTTATCATTTTTATTTAGTGCTTTTACTAGTTTGTTACTTTATTGGAGCGATCCACAAGCAGTCGCGGCTATTTTATTTTGGACTTTAGGTAGTTTTGCTAAAGCACAGTGGCAGTCGCTGCTGTTACCTGTCTTAGTCATTATAGTCTGTACAATAATCATGTTGGGTTTTAGGCGCCAGCTTAATGCCATGTTGTTAGGCGATGAAAGTGCGACAACGCTTGGCGTAAGAGTACATCGTTTTAGAATTTTAATGCTTATTTTAAGCTCGTTGATCACGGCCGTGTTAGTTGCCAACTGTGGTGGTATTGGTTTTGTTGGCTTGATGGTGCCACACATAGTGCGCTTTTTTATCTCTCAAGGTAGCCGCGTTGGATTATTAATGACCGGATTAGTTGGGGGAATATTTATGGTGTGGGTCGATGTGCTTGCTCGTTCACTATTAAGCAACCAAGAGCTGCCAATTGGGGTGATCACGGCGGCTATCGGCAGTCTATTCTTTTTAAGTATATTGTATTTTCGTAAGCGTCAGCTGGTGGTTCAATAATGAAAACACTAATGGTACAAGGCACTACCTCAGATGCGGGTAAAAGTACCCTGGTTGCAGCACTTTGCAGAGTGTTTGCTAATCAAGGTGTTAATGTTGCGCCGTTTAAACCGCAAAATATGGCGCTTAATAGTGCCGTAACGCATGATGGCGGTGAAATTGGTAGAGCACAAGCATTACAAGCCGTTGCGGCAAAAGTAGCACCTGAAATAGACTTCAACCCGATATTACTCAAACCCAATAGTGATACTGGCGCGCAAGTTATTATTCATGGTAGGGCTATTAGCAATATGGAAGCCGACTCTTACCATGACTATAAAAAAGTGGCTATGGATGCGGTATTAACCTCGCATAATCGTTTAGCTAAACGCTTTGACTTGTTGTTGGTTGAAGGGGCTGGCAGCCCAGCTGAAATTAACTTACGCGCAAACGATATTGCCAATATGGGCTACGCCGAAAAGGTCGATTGCCCGGTTATTATTATTGCCGATATTGATAAAGGGGGTGTGTTTGCTCACCTCGTAGGGACTTTGGCGCTATTAAGCGAGTCTGAGCAAGCACGGGTAAAAGGCTTTGTGATTAATCGTTTTCGTGGTGACATTAGCCTATTACAAGGCGGGTTAGATTGGCTTGAAGAGTACACAGGTAAACCTGTGTTAGGGGTGTTACCCTACCTACACGATTTAGCACTTGATGCCGAAGATGCTGTTGCCATAGATAATAATGTTACCGAGGCCAGCATTAATATTGCGGTGCTGCTAGTGCCTCATATTAGTAACCATACCGATTTTGATGCACTGCGATTACACCCACATATAAATATAACCTATGTGCGCCATACTCAAACAATTCCTGATGTTGATTTAATTATTGTGCCTGGCAGTAAAAATGTACTTAGCGATTTGGTATTTTTAAAAAATGAAGGCTGGGATCAGCAAATAAAACACCATTTACGCTATGGTGGCAAAGTATTGGGTATTTGCGGCGGTATGCAAATGCTAGGTAATACGATTTGTGACCCTAATGCGGTGGAATCATCATTAGGGCAAATAGCTGGGTTAGCGCTTAGTGATTTTGATACCATTTTAGGTGAGCAAAAAGTGCTAAGCCAAGTAAATGCAATACTCAATTTAAACCAGCAGCAGGCTGCTTGTCAGGGTTACGAAATACATGCTGGGATCAGTAAAGGTCAAGCGCTCAACAAACCACTTATTCGCTTTAATAAACACCCAAATGGCTTTGAAACTGATGGTTTTATTAGTGATGATAATGCTATTGCTGGTACTTATTTACATGGCTTATTTGACAACGCAGCCGCTACAGAGCTGCTATTAAAGTGGCTAAAACCAGACAGTGAAATTAGTGGTATCAGCATCAATGAGCATCGCGAGCGCCAGCTAGAACGCCTCGCTGAAATGTGCCAAACACATTTAAACATTGAACAAATTATTAAAATTTACCAAGGACATAACAATGACTGAATCAACAAACGACAAGCACCAACAGCGCCAGCAAAAAGTAAAAGAACAAGTTGATGCTCGAGTAGCAGCGGCACAGCAAGAAAAAGGCATTTTTCAGGTTATTACTGGTAATGGCAAAGGTAAATCAACCTCTGGTTTTGGTGTGGTTGCACGCTGTGTTGGCCATGGTAAAAAGGCCGCGGTATGTCAGTTCATTAAAGGTACATGGGAATGTGGTGAGCGTAATTTACTACAAGGAGCTGGAGTTGAATTTGCTGTTATGAACACAGGTTTTACTTGGGATACGCAAAATAAAGAGGCCGATACTGCGGCAGCACAAGCAACATGGCAAGAGTCAAAGCGGATGCTAAGCGACAGCAGTATCGATGTGGTATTACTCGATGAGCTCACCTATATGGTGACCTATGGCTATATCGACCTTGAGGAAGTGGTTGCTGCAATTAACAACCGACCTGTAATGCAATCGGTAATTATTACTGGCCGTGCTGCGCACCGTACATTAATTGAACTGGCCGATACGGTAAGTGAAGTACGAAATGTAAAACATGCATTTGAGTCGGGCGTAAAAGCACTAAAAGGCTTTGATTACTAATGTTAAAACGCATTGTTCTTGGGCTGTTATTGTTTGCTGTTTATGTACCTCAAGCCTTAGCCGACAAGCCGCTTCGTATTGTGGCTTTGGCACCACACATAGTCGAAAATTTATATGCCATTGGGGCGGGTGCTCTAATAGTGGGCACGCTGGATTACGCAGATTACCCACAAGAGGCGACTAAAATTGAACGTATCGGCGGCTATAATGGCATTTCTATCGAAAAGTTACTCATGCTCAAGCCTGACATGGTCATTGCGTGGAAAAGCGGTAATCAGGCAGAAGATTTAGCACAAATTAAGCGACTAGGGATTGAATTGCATTTAAGTAATCCACGCTCTATTGAAGGCGTTGCTAAAGAAATACTAAAACTAGGTCAATTAACTGGTCATATTGAGCAAAGTAAAAAGGTAGCAGAGGCATTTACAGCTAAGCTCAACGCAATTAAAGCCGCGCAGCAAAATAAAACCACGCTTACTGGGTTTTATCAGCTGTGGCCTGAGCCTATGATGACGGTATCAAAAAATACCTGGATAAATCAGTTAATCGAAACCTGCCAAGTAACTAATGTATTTGCCGACAGCGACACAGATTACCCACAAATCAGTATTGAAAACGTGATAGTGACTAAGCCACAAGTTATTATTATTCCTGATGAAAAATCAAAACGGGTAATACCTACAGTTAATTGGCAGCAATGGCCTGAAATTCCGGCGGTTAAATATGAGCAATTTATTAGCGTTAACGCGGATTTATTACATCGTTTTTCCCCTAGAATGCTTGATGGGTTAGCACAAATGTGTGACAAAGTTGAGGTATCTAGAAAACTTATTAAGAGTCAATTATGAGCAACTGGTCATCTTTTTTAAACCATGAACTTAGCCAAGCATATATGCAGCAAACCCTTGAATATGTTACGAATAAACGAGCTGAAGGCATTGCTGTATACCCACCAGAACCGCAGGTGTTTAGCGCATTTGATGCAACTCCACTTAGCGACATTAAAGTGGTTATATTAGGTCAAGACCCTTACCATGGAGAAGGGCAAGCGCATGGCTTGTGTTTTTCTGTATTGCCTGAAGTTAAAAAGCTCCCGCCTTCACTTAAAAATATTTATAAAGAGTTAGTGACTGACATTAATGGTTTTATTACGCCAGAGCATGGCTATTTACAAAGCTGGGCAGATCAAGGTGTGTTTTTGCTTAATACCGTACTAACAGTAGAGCAAGGGCAAGCCCATTCCCATAAACATTTAGGTTGGGAGCAATTTACTGATAACGTAATTACTCATATAAATGAGCATTGCCTAGGAGTGGTGTTTATTTTGTGGGGCGCACATGCACAAAAAAAAGGTAAAAGCATTGATCGCCAGCGCCATCATATATTGTCTGGACCGCACCCTTCACCGCTTTCAGCGCATCGCGGCTTTTTTGGCTGTCAGCACTTTTCAAAAACCAATGAGCTGTTAATAGCGCAAGGAGCACAGCCCATTAATTGGCAAGTATAGGTTAATTGGTATTAAAAAAGGCTTTCATAAATGAAAGCCTTTTTAGATGCTGTTGTTGATTAAAACTCTAACTCATCAATAGCAATACTATCAGCAAAATAGTCGAGCTCCTGTAGTTCTTTGCGCAAACGTTGCTTATCTTTTATTGCTTCTATTTCGCGCCATTTTCTTTTTTTATTTTTTTGAGAGGTTTTTTTCGATGTATCAGAACCTTCTAATATTTCTATTATTTCGTTTAGGCTATCCATTGATTATCTCCTATTGACCACTTTTTGAACCTCGGCATTATCTATACCATAGCTATTAATAAAATAGAATATAAATGTGACGAAACTGTTACTAATGGGTGGTGTTTTGATGAAGATCAATACAAAAAGAACGTAAATAGGAACAAGTCGAGTATTTAAAATAAATCGCAGGCACAAAAAAACGTCGCTAAAAAGCGACGTTTTTAAATTCGTTAAACAGCTGTTAGTTACATCGCTTTAAAGCGTGCTTCTAATTGCTCTTGCGCATCTGCAAATGAGCGAATACCTTCAGCTAGTTTCTCAGTAGCCATAGCATCTTGGTTATGTAACCAACGGAACTGTGCTTCGCTAAGTGGCTCTGGTTTTGGCTCTTTAGCAATATCGCTCTCTAGTAAGTATTCTTGTGCGTCTTCTAAATTACCTAGCTCTTCTAAAAGATTAGGGCTAATTGTTAGCTTATCGCAGCCTGTAAGGGCAATAATTTCACCGGTGTTACGAAAGCTTGCGCCCATAACAACCGTTTTGTAATCGTGACGTTTATAAAACTCAAAAATACTACGCACCGATTGTACACCCGGGTCTTGTAGCGGGTCGGTTGGTTTTTCCATACCGTTTGCTACGTGCCAATCTAAAATTCTGCCAACAAATGGCGAAATTAAAAATACGTTTGCATCAGCACAGGCACGGGCTTGAGCATCACTAAATAAAAGCGTTAAGTTACATTTAGTGCCTTCTTTTTCTAACTGTTCTGCGGCTTTAATGCCTTCCCAAGTAGAGGCAACTTTAATTAAAATCTTGTCTTTGCTTACACCTTCTTTCTCGTAAAGGCTTAGTAAAGTATGTGCTTTATTAATTGTTGCTTGGGTATCAAATGATAAACGTGCATCAACCTCAGTAGAAATATAACCCGGAATAATTTCGCTAATTTCTTTACCGAGTAACACTGCAAAATAGTCACAAGCCAGCTCTAGTTGTTTTGCAGGCTGTTGCTCGGTTTCTTTAGCGTATTGCCATGCTTTATCTAGATAAGGTTTGTAAGCTTCAATCTCGCTCGCTTTTAAAAGCAGCGATGGATTGGTAGTCGCATCTTCAGGTTGATGTTTTTTTATGGCTTCTATATCGCCCGTGTCGGCCACGATAGAAGAATGTTGTTTAAGCCTTTGTAGAGCGCTAGTCATTTGCTTTTCCTCATTCCAAGCAAGTTAAAAGAAAATCTAAACTACCTTAATATAGCTATACTGCAACAGTGTGACAATGCTTGATAGGTCTTATGTCCTTATCAATGAAAAAACGGTAACGGTTGAGTTTTAGGTAGGATAATTTTAAACAAAACGTGCTTTTCGTCTCATTTAATGTTGAAATTGACATTAAATAATTTACAAGTCAATAGCTAACTATGATCACTGTTATTTCACCAGCAAAGAATCTTGATTACGACACGCCACCCGCAACAGATAAGTTCACTCAACCTGAATTACTTGAGCACAGCGAAGCGCTCATGAAAGTATGCCGTGAACTAACTCCTGCGCAGATTGGTAGTTTAATGAAAATTAGCGATAAGCTCGCGGGCCTTAATGCAGCACGTTTTAGTGAGTGGGCGCAACCGTTTACTACGAGTAATGCTAAACAAGCGGTGCTTGCCTTTAATGGCGATGTATATGGCGGTTTAGATGCCGACACCCTAACGGCTAAGCAACTTGATTATGCTCAAGAGCATTTACGTATACTCTCGGGTTTATACGGATTATTAAAACCACTTGATTTAATGCAAGCCTACCGCCTAGAAATGGGTACAAAGCTTGAAAACAGCCGTGGTAAAAACCTATATGAGTTTTGGGGCAGTATTATTGCTAATAAACTTAACGACGTTTTAGCGGCACAAGATGCACAATACTTAGTTAATTTAGCGTCTAACGAATACTTTAAAGCGGTAGATAAAAAAACGCTTAACGCACAAATTATTACGCCACATTTTAAAGACTGTAAAAACGGCCAATATAAAGTGATTAGCTTTTACGCTAAAAAAGCGCGCGGCATGATGGCGCGTTACCTTATCGAAAACCAAGTCACGCAATTAAGTCAGCTTAAAGAGTTTACCGTGGCCGGTTATTACTTTAGCTCAGAAGTAACCACTAAAGAACTTGAACCGGTATTTTTGCGCGAAGAGCAAAGCTAACACACTTTTTTAAAATGTTTAAAAAGCCATGCATTGCATGGCTTTTTATTTTGGCGCTATTTTTGCAGACCTTAGGTTATTAACCCAAACTAAGGTATAAAAACAAATGCTCTCAATTCCCTCAATTACAGAAGCCGAAAAACTCATAGAAGAGAAGCTCGGCGGTTGGTTTGATGTTGTTATAAGTCATATCCCTAACTTTATAGTCGCGGTGATTATTGCGATTATATTTTCATTTATTGCCCGCCTTGCAGGCAAAGGAATGAAAAAAGTATTGCGTCGTTCCCTCGATTCTACTCAAATTGCCGACTTAATGGCCTCCATTTTTAAAGTCATTGTTTTGAGTGTAGGAGTCTTTATTGCCCTTGATTTTATGGGTTTAAAAAGTACCGTTACGTCACTACTTGCGGGTGCAGGTATTGTTGGTCTCGCCATTGGTTTTGCTTTTCAAGATATGACCGAAAACCTAATTGCGGGTATTGCTATGGGTATTCGTAAACCGTTCAAAGCGGGTGATGTTATCGAGACCGATAACGTATTTGGTTCAGTGCATTCAATAAATTTACGTAACACACTAATAGAGAGCTTTTACGGGCAGTTGATACTGGTTCCTAATAAAATACTATTTAGAAATGTACTGCGTAATTACAGCACTTTAGGGGTCAGAAGAATAGAAGTACCAGTAGGTATTTCTTACGCTGACGATATAGAAAAAGCCAGTGAAGTTATTGTCGAAAAAATTAATCAATTCGACTTTGTGATCCGCAAAGATGAGACCGCGGTGTACGCAGAAGGCTTTGGTGATAGCAGTATAAACTTATTGGTATGGTTTTGGATTAAATACCCTGGTGAGCCCGATTTTATGACGGTGCGTCACAAAGGTGTTGTGGCAGTAAAGCAAGCACTCGATGCTGCTGATATAAGTATTCCGTTTCCTATTCGTACGTTGGATTTCGGTATTAAAGGCGGTGAAAAACTCGATGCCATGATAAGCGATAAAATAAGTCAGCAGTCAACTAGTAAAGAGGCTGATAGCAACACTGATACAAGCCAGGAAAGCAATTAATTTTAAATTTACAAGGGAAAGCGGTAGGAAAAACTTACTGACTATCAGCGCGTTTTTACAAAGTAAAAACGCGCTTTTTATTATAATTAATTGATGTTCGGAAGTAACTAAAGCCTTGCGTTGACTAATTTAAAAGAGTCTCAATTAGAAAACTATATCGATAAGGTTTCTCATTTCAAAATAGATTATTTAATTAATCGAATATGTTCTCAAGCTTGATGCAAGCCCTATATAGAAGTGTCTTTGAGTAAAGGATTCAATGGTATAAGTAGCTGCAATGAGCGTCGCGATTGGCGCGTAAACTAAAAGGCTTTTAATCAAGCTATTTATACTGGCTCGGGAGTATGTTCTGCATTAAATTATATCTTGCAGGCCATAAAAAGCGCCGCTTGTGTTGGAGCAACAAGCAGCGCTGAAGAATAAGTTAAGAAGGAGGTGTATTAAATAACACTAATTTTGTTACGAATGACTTTAACCCCATCCATATTTTCTAAAAACTTTTGAGCAAGAGCACGTTCAAAACCGCTATTAGCTTTGCCTTTGAGTTCAACGTCGCCATTTTCAACCTGTACGTTTAAATTTTTTAATTCTAGGTTTGGGTTAGTACGTAATTCATGAGTAATAGATTGCTGTAAAGTAGCTTGTGTGGCCACACTACTCACTATCGCTAAATGCGTTGCTGCACTAACTTTAAAAGCAGAGACTAATAAAAATAAACAACAAAACGAAATAAAACCGATAGTAAATTTAATGCGACTCATAACTATATCCTTAGTGTGTTTTGAAAAATTATCGCCGTTATTTGGCGTTTTAATACTCATATATTGACTAGGGTTACAAGTTTCATTCCAAATTTAACTGTTTGAAATAATTGGGTATTTTATTAAGTGGTTATTCAGCTAAGTAGTTTTTACATATTACTCTGAATTGCTTACTCACTGTTTTTAAGCCACAAAAAAGCCGACAAACGTCGGCTCAATCAAATATATTCAAGCTAGAGCTATTTTTTCTTCTTAGCTTTGGCTTTTTTCTTCGCTTTCATTTTTACTGGATCTTTACGCTTTTTAACTGGTGGCTTAGCTTCTTTATGTTTTGGCTCTAATCCTTTAAATACACGGCGTTTTAGCTTCTGCTCTATGTAACGTTCTACTTTGTAAAGGATGCCAATATCGTGTGCTTCAATTAGTGAAATTGCTATGCCTTTTTTACCCGCGCGACCTGTACGGCCAATACGGTGTACGTAAACATCTGCAGTGCGAGGCATATCAAAGTTAATTACGTGGCTTATATCAGCTACATCAATACCACGCGCGGCTACATCGGTCGCGACTAAAATGCGGGTTTTGCCACTGTGGAAATTTTCCATCGCTTTCATGCGTTTATCTTGTGGCATTTCACCACGTAGCCACGCAGCTTTAACGCCGTTATTGGTTAGTTCACCAATAAGGGTTTCAAGGCGCTCACGAGTTTTTACAAACACAATCGCTTTACTAACATCAGGGCCGTTTAAGGTGTTAACTAATAGCTCAAGCTTGTGATGGTAATCGTCAGCCAAATGAACCCATTGGTGTATTTTAGCTTTTTCTTTGCGTGATGATTCGGCTTCAAGTAGAGCCGGGTCGTTTAAAATACGCTCTGCAAATAATTCTACGCTGTCACCTTCAAGAGTAGCTGAGAATAAAAAGCACTGACGACGATTTTTAGCTTCATCACAAATACGCAGCATTTCTTTACGAAAGCCCATGTCGAGCATGCGGTCGGCTTCATCAAGAATGAGCATTTCTACGTTTTCTGCGTGGAAGTTTTCAGTTTCCAAATACTCCATTAAACGCCCAGGTGTGGCGATTAAAATGTCGTTATTATTTTCAAAAATTTCTTTATGTGTACCGTAATTAATACCGCCGGTAACCACCCCAATTTTTAAGTGGGTTTGTTTTGCAAGTAACTCACATTGTTCATGAATTTGATAAGCAAGCTCGCGAGTTGGGGTCATAATTAATACCCGTGCAAAGCCCGGATCACGACGCGGGAAATCCATTAAATATTGAATTGCTGGAATTAAGAATGCCGCCGTTTTACCCGTACCTGTCGGTGCAGACGCTAAAATATCACGCCCTTGCAACGCCTCAGGAATGGCTTGTTGTTGAATGCTAGTAGGGGTTTCAAAACCCATTTTATTAATAGCATTGAGTAGCTTATTATCAAGATCAAATTCAGAAAATTGCATAGAGTGTCAAAAATAGGGGACAATTGCCGTTAATTATACGCACTTAAACCTACTTGGTGAATGAAAAGGTGAAAAAATGTCTGGTTTTGCATTTAAACAATTTAAGGTTGAGCACGACCAGTGCGCCATGAAGGTCTCTACCGATGGTATTTTACTTGGGGCATGGGCTGATTTAAGCGGTGCAAGTTCGTTATTAGATATTGGCACAGGTACGGGGTTACTGGCGTTAATGTGTAAACAGCGAGTGCCAGATTTAAAGGTGAGTGCGGTTGAGGTTGATGAAGCCGCCTACCAGCAAGCTGTAAAAAATTGCCAGCAAAGCCCTTGGCCTGATATTAGTATTTATCATCAAGGCATTCAGCATTTTGCGGCTGAGACTAAATTTGATTGCGTTATATCTAATCCGCCTTATTTTAATCACAGTTTAAAAAGTGATAATGCAGCACGCAATGCCGCTCGCCATACCGATGGTTTAAGCTTTGCAGAACTGATTGCTGCGTTTAAACGCTTAACGCATAAACAGGCACACTTTAATTTAATTTTACCCAGCAAAGAGGCACAGTTATTTATAACCTTGGCGCAGCAACAAGGGCTGTATTTAAACGCGCATTGCAAAGTAAAAACTACACCGAGTAAAGTGTTCAGCCGCAGCTTAATGCGCTTTAGCTCAATCAAAACAGAATTAGAGCAATCAGTGCTTTGCATAAAAGATGAAAACAACACCTACACAGCTGATTATGTCGGGCTTTGCAAAGCATTTTATTTAAAGATGTAAGCTATAAATTGAGCTTAGTTATTTAAAAAGAAAGATAATTTACCCATTATGCATACGTATTCAGTTTTTATTTAATCAATCACCAGACTAGTGTTAACCACTTGTAAATAACGTCGAGTATGTTGTTTAACTCGCTCAACACTTGGAACACACACTATGAAGCTGAATAAAATTATCACCACTGCAGGATTGAGCCTCGGCTTAACTTTACCAAGCTTAGCTATGGCTGCACCTACAACATTTGTGCATCTATTTGAATGGAACTGGCAAGATATAGCCCAAGAATGTGAACAGTTTTTAGGGCCCAAAGGATATGCTGCTGTACAGGTATCTCCGCCTAACGAGCATATTACAGGTAATCAATGGTGGACTCGCTACCAACCTGTGAGCTACCAACTGCAAAGCCGTGGCGGGAACCGGACGCAGTTTATAGATATGGTTAATCGATGTAATTCGGCAGGCGTAGATATATATGTTGATACCCTAATAAACCATATGGCTGCAGGCAATGGTACTGGTACCGCCGGTAATAACTTTGGTAATAAACAATATCCTATTTATAGCCCACAAGATTTTCACCAAAGCTGCTCAATTAACCCTGAAGATTACGGTAATAACCGCTATCGTGTGCAACATTGCGAGCTGGTAGGGCTTGCCGATTTAAATACCGCTTCAACTTATGTGCAAAATACGTTAGCGGCCTATATTAATGACCTGCAAGCTTTAGGTGTTAAAGGCTTTAGGTTTGATGCTGCTAAGCATGTTGCTGCAAGCGATATTCAAAGTCTAATGGCTAAAATAAATGGCTCGCCAGTGGTGTTTCATGAGGTGATAGATCAAGGTACTGAAGCGGTAGATGCTTCAGAGTATTTAAGTACAGGTTTAGTTACTGAGTTTAAATATAGTACCCAACTTGGTAATGCGTTTAGAAATGGCTCGCTTGCGTGGCTAAGTAATTTTGGTGAAGGTTGGGGTTTTATGCCAAGTTCATCAGCTGTGGTATTTGTTGATAACCATGATAACCAACGTGGGCATGGTGGTGCGGGTAATGTAATTACTTTTGAAGATGGCCGTTTATACGACCTAGCTAACGTCTTTATGTTGGCGTATCCGTATGGGTACCCAAAAGTCATGTCGAGTTATGACTTTCATGGTGATACCGATGCAGGTGGGCCAAGTGTGCCAGTGCACAACAATGGTAACTTGGAATGTTTTGCAAGCAAATGGAAGTGTGAGCATCGTTGGTCGTACATTGCTGGTGGTGTTGATTTTAGAAATAACACTGCCGATAACTGGGTTGTAACAAACTGGTGGGATAACACCAATAACCAGATTGCATTTGGGCGAGGTAGCTCAGGCCATATGGCAATTAATAAAGAAGACTCAACTTTAAATGCAACAGTTCAAACAGATATGGCTGCTGGGCAGTACTGTAACGTATTAAAAGGTGAGCTTTCGGGTGATGCTAAAAGCTGTAGTGGTCAGGTTATTACAGTTAATAGTAACGGCACTATTAACCTAAATGTGGCGCCATGGGATGCCATGGCTATTCATAAAAATGCTAAATTACTACAAGGCTCGCTTCCTAATAACGGTGGTGATTGGCAAAGAACCGTTGTTTTTATCAATGCGCAAACACAAAGCGGGCAAGATATGTTTGTTCGTGGTGGAATAGATCACATTTATGCGAATGCAAACCTTGGTAGAAACTGCCAAACAACGAACATTGAATGTGCCATGCCTATTCGTCACAACAATTTAAAAAACAACACCACTTTGCCTTGGAAAGCAAACGATAATTACCTAGATTGGTATGGTATTGAGCAAGGTCAAAGCAGTGAGGCGCAAGGTACCGCGATGGATTGGACTACTAATATATGGCCTAGTGAATTCGGGGCACAAAAAACGGTAGATAATGATGGTTTTGGCGTTACACCACTTAACATATGGGGCGAACACTACTGGATGCTTGATGTTGATATGGATTGCAGTAAAGCCGTTAACGGCTGGTTTGAACTCAAAGCATTTGTAAAAAATGGCCCTGAGTGGGAGGGCGATATAAATCAAGCAAACACCCCATATGCAAGCACTAACCATATGGCCCAGTGCGGCAAAATTAATATGTTTGAATTTAATAGCTCAAGTGTAGAGGTACGTGACTTTTAAATATGCACTTTTAATCATGTACTTTAAAACGTGATTATTATCTAAAAACCAAGTGTGTTAAAACGCACTTGGTTTTTATTTTTTACATGCACCTAATTAGCTATGTAATTTCATAGTGTGTTTATAAATCAGCTGGTATTATCGTTTTATTCGCTATTTAAAATTAAAGCAACTCAATGAAAAACTTTAATAAACTAACTTTGCTAAGCACTCTCGCTGCAGCTTTATTTATAAGCCATAGTACGCATGCAAACATGAGTCCTGTAGGGCTTTGGAAAACCATTAATGAAGACACCAAAGAAGCAAAGTCGTACGTACGCATTACTGAACAAGATGGCGTACTGACTGGCAAAATTGAAACAATACTCAATAAAGCCAAGCAAGATGCGCTTTGTAGCGAGTGCAACGGTGATAAAAAGAATCAGCCGATGCTAGGCATGACCATTATTGAAGATGTAACTTATGCCGGAGATGGTAGTTGGGAAGACGGTGAAATACTCGACCCAAATAACGGTAAAACCTACAGTGTGCGCCTAACTCCAAAGCAAAATGGTGAACAGTTAGAAGTGCGTGGTTATGTGGGCTTTTTTTACCGTAACCAATACTGGTTAAAAGTAGAGTAATTAAGGGTTAAAAAGCGCTGCATGGCAGCGCTGTTTGTATACTAAATAGTTACAGAGTTTCAGCGTACTCTGTCATCACTTGTTCTACCCAGGTGGCAATACGCTCGTCGCTTAGTTCGTACTGACTATCTTCGTCTAATGCTAAACCAACAAATTGTTTACCGTCTTCGGTAAGGGCTTTAGACGCTTCAAATTCGTAGTTACTGTCGTTAGGCCAAAAGCCAAGTTGAGTAATGGCTTGGGCATTTATTTCATCATGAAGCATGCCTAATGCGTCTTGAAACCATTGGCCATACCCTTGCTGATCGCCCATCCCAAATAAGGCAATGGTTTTACCATTTAGGTCAACGTCTTTTATGTCGTCCCACTTTGATTCCCAATCTTCTTGAATTTCGCCAAAGTCCCACGTAGAAATACCAAAAATGATAAAGTCATATTGCTCAGCGTTTTTTAGCGGCTCGTCTTTAATATTATGTAAGCTGACAATGTCGGCGCCAATAATATCGCGTATTTTTTCTGCCGCCATTTCGGTATAGCAGGTAGTAGAACCAAAAAATAAACCAATCTGCATCGTATTTATCACTGTGTAATTGCCTGTTATGATAGGCTCAAGTTTACCGTAAGGTATTTTTAATTGATACCTTCTCCCGTGGTATTACCAACATGAGATCACAACGTGACAACGCTATCTGACGATTTACCTGAACAAAACACTGAGCTAAATAGCAATAGCGACTTTTTAGAAACCTTTCTTGATAGCCTCTATTTAGAACAAGGCGTAAGTGAAAATACACTGAGCGCTTATCGCAGTGACTTAGATAAGTTTTGCCAATTTTTAAAAGGCGAAAACTTAATGACGGTAACCAGCTTAGATGTTGAAAGTTACTTGGCACACCGTGTTGATTTAGGGCTAAAGCCACGCAGTACTGCGCGTAGCATTAGTGCATTAAAACGTTTTTATCAGTACTTTGTACGCGAAAAAATAATTAGCGACTCACCTATGGTCAATATTGCTCAGCCTAAAGCGGGGCAATCATTACCAAAAACGCTTTCTGAAGCCGAAGTAGAGGCACTATTAAGTGCCCCCAATATAGAAGAGCCAATGGGGCTGCGCGACAAAGCCATGCTAGAGCTATTGTATGCAACGGGCTTGCGGGTAACTGAGCTGGTAGGGCTGAGAATGGAGCAAATAAATTTGCGCCAAGCTGTGGTGTTTGTAAAAGGTAAAGGAAATAAAGAGCGATTAGTGCCTTTAGGTGAAGAGGCTATGTATTGGCTGGAGCAATTTTTAAAGCTTGGGCGAGCACAAATGATAAAACATGCCACCGATTTTGTCTTTCCCTCTAAACGTGGGGTGGGCATGACACGACAAACTTTTTGGCATCGGATTAAACACTATGCTATTTTGGCATCCGTTGAGTCGCCGTTATCACCTCACACTTTGCGACATGCATTTGCAACGCATTTATTAAATCATGGGGCTGACTTGCGTGTGGTGCAGATGATGCTTGGCCACAGCGACCTATCAACTACCCAAATTTATACGCATGTAGCGAATGAGCGATTAAAATCGGTGCATGCTGAGCACCATCCTCGTGCTTAAGCGAATTTTTTTGTCACTAAGCCGGTCATATAGACACGATAAGATAAGTATTTTTTAGGATAGAGAACCCGTTATGAAAAAATTAATGTTAGCAGGTGCCATGTTGTGCACTAGTTTGAGCGCTTTTGCTAATGGCGTTGCAGTAACACCCGATGCCAATGATCCTATCGTGACAAAATTTGCCGCGCTTGGAGTAACTGTAAAACAAATTAACCCAAGTCCGGTTGCAGGCTTAAAAGAATTGATTACCAATAAAGGGGTGCTATATGCAAGCCCTGACGGTCAGTTTTTAATGCAAGGTACGCTAATCGATTTAAACAACCGTAATAATTTAACCGAGCAAGCACTTAATGGTGTGCGCCAATCAGGGTTAAAAGAATACGAAGATTCAATGATTGTGTATAAAGCGCCAGAAGAAAAACACAGCATTACCGTGTTTACAGATATTAGCTGTGGTTACTGTCGTAAATTACACCGAGAGCTTGATGACTTACTTGAGTCGGGTATTACGGTTAAATACCTCGCATTTCCACGTGGCGGCCTACAGGGGTCAGGTTATGCTGATTTAATGAATGTGTGGTGTGCTAAAGATCAGCAAGAAGCACTTACTGAAGCTAAATCGGGCTCGGATACACAAATTGTAAAAGATTGTAGCGCACCCGTTGCAGAGCATTACCAATTAGGCCAAAGTTTTGGTGTTAGTGGTACACCGGCTATTATTTTAGAAGATGGCACGATGATCCCAGGCTACCAACCAGCAGCCGCATTAAGCGCTGCGCTTGAGGCGAATAAAGCAGGTTAATTAAAAACCTGAGTACCTGTTTAAAAAGGCCTTTATGGCCTTTTTTTGTCTTTTTATTATGAATATCATAAGTTAAAAAACCAGCATGAAAAAAATGATTATTGCGCGAGAACCCGTTGACGACTCTCATCTACCTAGTCATCTACATCCTGTTATTAAGCAAATTTATGCCACGCGTAACGTCTGCCATGCTGATGAATTAAATAATAGTGCGGCTACTTTACTCGACTTTAAGTTGTTTAAAGATATAGACAAAGCCAGCCAACTGTTAATTGATGCACTGCATGCACAAAGCAAAATACTTATTGTTGGCGATTTTGACGCCGACGGCGCAACCAGCACCGCCACCTTAATGCAAGGGTTGGCCATGTTTGGCTTTACCCATTTAGATTACTTAGTGCCAGACCGCTTTAGTTTAGGTTATGGCTTAAGCCCAGCATTGGCTGAGCAAATAGTGACTATGCAGCCCGATTTAGTGAT
Source organism: Pseudoalteromonas sp. 11L1 (assembly GCF_055397545.1). The sequence continues at coordinate 1,363,650 of NZ_AP041141.1, forward strand.
CACCGTAGATAACGGTATTTCGTGCATTGCAGGGATTGATATTGTTAAAGCCGCAGGCATTAAAGTGCTGGTTACAGATCACCATTTACAAGGCGAGCAACTGCCGAATGCCGATGCTATTGTTAATCCTAATCGTCATGACTGTGATTTTCCTTCTAAGTCGATAGCTGGTGTTGGTGTGGCGTTTTATTTACTTATCGCACTGAGAAGTGCGCTGCGTGAACAAGGCTACTTTAACCAACATCCTATGCCAAATATTGCTGACTTACTCGATATTGTAGCCCTTGGTACGGTGGCCGATGTGGTGGCTCTGGATGCGAATAACCGTACGTTAGTGCATCAAGGCTTGGCACGTATTCGCAGCGGTAAAACGCGCCCAGGTATCACCGCACTGATTGAAGTGGCTAATCGTAATGCAGCTCGTTTAAGTGCCAGCGATTTTGGCTTTTCATTAGCGCCGCGTTTAAATGCAGCTGGGCGCCTAGATGACATGAGTTTGGGTATAGCTTGCTTACTTAGCAACGACATAAATCAAGCAAGGCGCATAGCCGGCGAGCTTGATAGCTTAAACTTTGCCAGACGTGAAATAGAGCAAGGTATGCAAGTAGAGGCGCAAGCCGTGCTCGATAGGCTAGCATTTAAAGAAGATAGTGTGCCTGATGCTATTTGTTTGTATCAAGACGATTGGCATCAAGGTGTTATTGGCATTTTAGCGGGGCGCTTAAAAGAAAAATACCACCGCCCAACCGTGATATTTGCGGGTGGCGAAAACGGTGAAATAAAAGGTTCATGTCGCTCTATTGAAGGCTTGCATATGCGCGACCTGCTTGAGGGGTTAAACACTGCGCAGCCTGGTTTAATTAATAAATTTGGCGGCCACGCAATGGCGGCAGGTTTAAGTATTAACGAGCAACAATTTACTGAGTTCAAACGCGCATTTAATAGTGCAGTTAGCGAGCAACTCAGTGAAGAAAGTAAACGCTGTATTGTATTTACAGATGGTGAGTTACCTAATGATTGCTTTAGCATGGATTTTGCCCAGCTTTTAAAACAATCGGGCCCGTGGGGGCAGCAGTTTCCTGAGCCGATATTTGAACACACCTTTGAAGTAATCCAGCAGCGTATTGTGGGTGAAAAACACTTAAAGCTAGTATTAAAGCATCAGTCTGCACGCTTAGTGGATGCCATAGCCTTTGGCATTGATGTAAAAGCGTGGCCAGATACCGAGGCGCAGTTTGTTAAAGTAGCGTATCAGCTCGATATAAATGAATTTAGAGGTAAATTTAGCTTACAACTTATAGTTAGAGAGCTTGAAAAAGTGGGCTAAAAAATATCTTCAAACCATGCATAAAAGGCTAATAAAACGCGCGGTTTTTTGTTAAAATCGGGCGTTTTTATTATTTAATGATTTTTAATTGCGCTCGGTTTCTTTTTTAAGTGCGCAATAACCTAGCCATTTTGGAGTAATGTACATGTTTGAAGTGAATCCTGTGATTAATCAAATCAAGGAAATTCGCGAACGTACTGAACTGCTTCGGGGGTACCTTTGACTACGCTCTTAAACAAGAACGTTTAGAAGAAGTTAACGCCGAACTTGAAGATTCAGCCGTATGGAATGAGCCTGAGCGCGCACAAGCCCTTGGTCGTGAAAAGTCAGCACTAGAAGCCGTGGTTGAAACAATCGATAACCTTGTTGCTGGTACTGACGATGTTGAAGGTTTAGTAGAGCTTGCTGTTGAAGCTGAAGATCAAGACACCTTTGATGAAGCACAAAGCGAACTAGCTGATTTAAACCAGCAGCTTGAAGGGCTTGAGTTTCGTCGTATGTTTTCAGGCTCTCACGATTCAAACGATGCCTACCTTGATTTACAATCAGGCTCTGGCGGTACTGAAGCACAAGACTGGTGTAATATTTTACTGCGTATGTACTTACGCTGGGGTGAAGCTAAAGGCTTTAAAGTAGAGCTTGTTGAGGCGACCGATGGCGATGTTGCTGGTATTAAAGGCGCAACAGTACGTTTTTCTGGTGAGTATGCATATGGTTGGTTACGCACTGAAACAGGCGTACACCGCTTAGTTCGTAAAAGCCCATTTGATTCAAGTGGCCGCCGCCATACCTCGTTTGCATCTGCGTTTGTTTACCCAGAAGTTGATGACAACATTGAGATTGATATTAATCCGTCTGACTTACGTATAGACGTTTACCGTGCATCAGGCGCGGGTGGTCAGCACGTAAATACCACTGAATCGGCAGTACGTATTACCCACGTACCAACCAATACCGTGGTGCAGTGTCAAAACGAGCGCTCGCAGCATAAAAATAAAGCCCAAGCAATGAAGCAGTTAAAAGCGAAATTATTTGAGCTTGAGCTGCAACAGCAAAATGCTGAAAAGCAAAGCCAAGAAGACAACAAGTCTGATATTGGCTGGGGAAGTCAAATTCGTTCATACGTACTTGATGACTCGCGTATTAAAGATTTACGTACTGGCGTTGAAAACCGTAATACTCAAGCGGTACTCGATGGCGACCTAGATAAATTTATTGAAGCCAGCTTAAAATCTGGTTTATAACCACCAAGCTAAAAAAGAGCTAAAAAATGACTGATCAAATCCAAGACGAAAATAAGTTAATCGCTGAGCGTCGCGGCAAATTAGACGCTATTCGCGAAAATTGCCCAGCCAACGGTCATCCAAACCAATTCCGTCGTGAGCATTACACGGCAGATTTGCAGGCTGAGTTTGGTGATAAGAGTAAAGAAGAGCTAATCGAATTACAGCACGTAGTATCGATAGCAGGTCGTATTCTTGCTAAACGTGGTCCATTTATGTCTATTCAAGACATGAAAGGCCGTGTGCAAGCATATGCCTCAAAAGACGTTCAAAAAGATTTAAAAGCAAAATATGGTCAGCTTGATATTGGCGATATTATTGGTGTTAAGGGCGCGCTGAACAAATCAGGTAAAGGCGATTTATACGTAGAAATGACAGAGTACGAACTGCTGACTAAGTCACTTCGTCCACTACCAGAAAAATTCCATGGCTTATCAGATCAAGAAACTAAATACCGTCAACGTTATGTTGATTTAATAACTAACGAAGCAACGCGTGAAACATTCCGCATTCGCTCACAAGTAGTTGAAGGCATTCGTCGCTTTTTAGCTGACCGCGATTTTATGGAAGTAGAAACGCCAATGCTACAGGTTATTCCTGGTGGCGCGACGGCACGTCCGTTTGTAACGCATCATAATGCGCTTGATATCGACATGTACTTGCGTATTGCACCAGAGCTTTACTTAAAGCGTTTAGTGGTAGGTGGTTTTGACCGCGTATTCGAAATTAACCGTAACTTCCGTAACGAAGGGTTATCGACACGCCACAACCCAGAATTCACTATGATTGAGTTCTACCAAGCGTATGCTGACTACATTGATTTAATGAACATCACCGAAGACATGTTACGTACAGTTGCAACTAATGTACTGGGCAGCCCAATTGTGGTTAACACCACTAAAGATGAAAACGGCGACGTTGTTGACTCAGTAGAGTACGACTTTGGTCAACCATTCACGCGTTTAAGCATGGCAGATGCTATCTTAAAATATAACCCTGAGTTTGATGCTGCGGTATTTAACGACCCAGAAAACCACTTTGAAGAATTAAAAGCGTACGCTAAACAAGTACACGTTAAAATTCCTGAAAACTGCGTATGGGGCCCAGGTAAGTTCTTATGTGAAATATTTGAAGAAACGGCTGAGCATATGCTTATCCAACCTACATTTATCACAGGCTACCCGTGGGAAGTATCTCCACTTGCACGTCGTAACGACGAAAATCCATTTGTAACTGATCGTTTTGAATTTTTTGTTGGCGGTCGTGAATTAGCAAATGGTTTCTCAGAGCTTAACGATGCACAAGATCAAGCTGAGCGTTTCACGCGTCAGGTTGAAGAGAAAGACGCTGGTGATGATGAAGCAATGCACTATGACGAAGACTACATTCGCGCACTTGAGTATGGTTTACCACCAACGGCAGGTGAGGGCATTGGTATTGACCGTTTAGTGATGCTATTTACTGACTCATCAACTATCAAAGATGTTATTTTATTCCCGCACATGCGCCCACAAGCTGACTAAGCTTGAAGGAATAAACTATAAAATTATTAACGCCGCTAATTAGCGGCGTTTTTTTTGCCTTATTGTTTGTGAGACATTGCCTAAACTTTATATTAGGGCTTTTAATTAATAAGTACTACACTGATAATAAAATGTAAGTACAAAGGGATATTAACCTTTAATTCAGTTTCATTATCATAAAGTTGCCTCACTGCTTAGCAACATTAAAGCAGTGCTATAACTTTTTGGTATGATTGTTTTTTAAACATTATGTTGTATTTATGTGAATTTTTTAGCTAAAATATGGCCGAAATTTGTACACGGTCATTATTAGTCGTAAAAATAAAAATTTCTAAAGGACTTAGATAAATAATATGAAAGCTAAACGAGTAGAGTCTTTACCCGATGAGAGCACCACAGAGCAACAGCGACAAGCTTATTACCGCGCATGTATTGCTGAGTTTCAAAAATTGGGCTACCAAGAGCAATACCTAGCAGAGCTTACGGATGAACTAGTGCCAGTGATGGGTGTTAACTCAAGCACTCCAAATACCTAACCTGATTAATTTTCAAACTAATTACACTTTAAAACCAGACATGTGTGCAATCTATAGCCATATAGTCACTTTTGTCAGAAAAGTGTTTGACATATTTTCTGAAATCTTTATTATACGCCCCACAAGACGGAGAGGTGTCCGAGTGGCCGAAGGAGCTCCCCTGCTAAGGGAGTATAGAGTTTGTAGCTCTATCGAGGGTTCGAATCCCTCCCTCTCCACCATTTTTTAAATGGCGAAATCTTGTAAACGTAAAGATGGGCGCATAGCTCAGCTGGATAGAGTACCTGGCTACGAACCAGGCGGTCGGAGGTTCGAATCCTCCTGCGCCCACCACTCTTTACACACTCTGCTTAGAGTTAAAACAAGCAAAATGAAAGTGGGCGCATAGCTCAGCTGGATAGAGTACCTGGCTACGAACCAGGCGGTCGGAGGTTCGAATCCTCCTGCGCCCACCACTTTCAACTCTCACTTAGAGTATAAATAAGTAAATATGAAAGTGGGCGCATAGCTCAGCTGGATAGAGTACCTGGCTACGAACCAGGCGGTCGGAGGTTCGAATCCTCCTGCGCCCACCACTTTCTATTACTACAAAAGTTAATAGAAAAGAAACCGACGAAAGTCGGTTTTTTTATGCCTGAAATAAAGTGAATATGGAAAAGTAGTAAGCTACGAACCAAGCGGTCAGAGGTTCACTCTTAAAAGATACGTCCTGCGCCCACCACTTTCTATTACTACAAAAGTTAATAGAAAAGAGACCGACGAAAGTCGGTTTTTTTATGTCTGAAATAAAGTGAAATTTAAAAATGTAGTAGGCTATGAACTAGGCGGTCGGAGGTTCACTCTTACAAGATACGCCCTGCGCCAGCACTTTCATACATAGGCAGACACTAAGTCGGTTTTTTTGTGCCTGAAATTTGAGAAAGTCTTAAGCTATCAGTTAAACCCAACTAAACACAGCAGTTAAAATTTCAAGCAGACGTGGAGCTTGCTTACGTTAAAAGCGTCGCTTTTTATTTATAATGTTTTAATCACTTCTCTAGAAGCGCAGCGCCTCTTAACCTCTTTGTGAATAACGGCTTTAAAAACTTAAATATACAAAGAACTTGCTTATATTAGCAGCGCAGCTTCTCATTCCTAAAACCTAAAACCTAAAACCTAAAACCTAAAACCTAAAACCTAAAACCTAAAACCTAAAACCTAAAACCTAAAACCTAAAACCTAAAACCTAAAACCTAAAACCTAAGCTGCTCTTTAAACTCGGCTGTGTTATTTTGAACGTCTTGTTTAAAAGGATCTTGCTGTATGTTTAAAACCGTATTTTTTATATTCTTATTTATTTTAAGCGCACTTTTTACTGTTACCGCACACGTAAATGAGGCTAAACATACAATCGCCGTAGGTGCAGAGCAGTTTGCTTTGTACTTACCGCAATTAAAAAATAAGCGTGTAGGGCTGGTGGTTAATCAAACTTCTGTAGTGGGGCAAACGCATTTAGTTGATAGCTTGCTTACTAAAAACATCAATATTACTAAAATTTTTGCACCTGAGCATGGCTTTCGAGGCGATCATGACGCGGGAGCGCATGTTAAAAACGCCGTTGATAGCAAAACCGGTATTCCACTGATTTCTATTTACGGTAAAAACAAAAAACCAAGCGCCAAGGTGCTAAGCGATGTTGATATCATTATTTTTGATATTCAAGATGTAGGCGTGCGCTTTTATACCTACATAAGCTCTATGCATTACATGATGGAAGCCGCAGCCGAGCAAGGTATTGAGTTTATTGTGCTTGATAGGCCAAACCCCAATATTGCTTACGTTGATGGGCCAATACTTGAGCGCGACTTTAAGTCGTTTGTAGGCATGCACCCAATACCCGTGCTGCACGGCATGACGGTAGGCGAGCTTGCTAAAATGATCAAAGGCGAGGGCTGGATCAATCAAGCTGCTAATTTACAACTGAGCGTGATCCCTGTTGCAGGCTACACCCGCACAACGCCATACAGTTTGCCGGTAAAACCAAGCCCTAATTTACCCAACGATCAATCAATAGCGCTGTATCCGTCGTTGTGCTTTTTTGAAGCAACCCCTGTTAGCTTAGGTAGAGGAACTGACTTTGCATTTCAGGTTATTGGTTATTCACCAGTAGCACTTGGGGACTTTAGCTTTACTCCGCGTTCAATAAAAGGCGCAGCGCTTAATCCTAAATTTAAAGACCAAATGGTGAAAGGGATTGATTTACGCCATAGTAATATCACAGGCTTAAACTTAAATTATTTAATTAATGTTTACCAGCAACTGACTCAGGCTAAGCAGGTGTTTTTTGAACGTGCCGATTTTATGGATAAACTCGCAGGAACTGATCAGCTCAGACTTGCCATAGAAGCGGGGCGAACAGCTGAGGAAATTAAGCAAAGTTGGCAAGCGGGGCTTGAGCAATTTAAACAGCAAAGAGCGCCTTATTTGCTCTACCAATAAAGGAATGAGTGTGTATTTAAATTTTTCCGTGTTAGCAAAGCGTACTTTTTTTAACGCACTGACAATTACGCTTTGCTTTATTATTACCGGTTGCAGTGGCGCAAGCAGTGCAATTAAATCTCAGCGCCCGTTTATTCCTAATCAAATACAGAGCCTCGCTAATGCGCAAGTTATTGCTACCTTTCCTGAGTCCAACCCCAGTAGCCGAGAATATGTAAATAATCGTGGGACCTTTAAAGCATATAAAGGGCGAGGGCAATTATTACTACAAAATGAAAGTGCCTTAAGTGCCGATATTTATATTAATAATAAAAAGTTAGCGCTTGATACCCTGCAAAAAAATACTGAGTATGCCTTTAATTTAGGGCAGTACACTCACAACGGAGTTAATACTTTTAAGGTTGATAACATTCAACCAGCTAACGGTAGTTTAACTCTGCGATTTGCCTTTGCTACTCTAAATAGCTCAGTGGCTAAAACCATTGATTTTAGTGCGGTAGATAAGCTAATAGAAAAAGATGTAAGTGCGGGCTTTCCTGGTGCGGTATTAGCGGTAATTAAAGCGGGTAAGATATTAAAATTAACCGCTTATGGTGATGCCAAGCAATATCAGCAAAATGACTTAATGTTGTTACGCCCAGAGCCCATGCAAACAAATACACTCTTTGATTTAGCCTCAAACACAAAAATATTTGCTACTAACTTTGCGTTAATGAAACTAGTAAGCGAAGGGCAATTAAACATAAATAACAGAGTGAGTGATTACCTAACAGAATACCAAGGCGATGGACGAGAGCTGCGCCAAGTTAAAGATTTACTCACTCATAAAGCCGGTTATCCGCCAGTGTTCGACTTTCATCGAAAAGACACCCGCTATGGCGAAGCGTTTTTTTCACAAGCCAGCGACACCACTAAACAATTATTGCTTACCAGCGTACCACTAGCTAGCGAGCCAAGCGCCCAGCATGTTTACTCTGATATTGATTACATGATTTTAGGGGTTTTAATTGAGCGTATTAGCAGCCAACCACTCGACGAATACCTAGAGCAGCATATTTACGCGCCTTTAAAGCTTAACAACACTTTATTTAACCCCCTTAAAAAAGGCTTTAACCGTCAGCAATTTGCCGCCACGGAGCTTAGTGGTAATACCCGAGATGGGCGTATTCATTTTGATAATATTCGCACCAATGTGTTGCAAGGACAGGTGCATGATGAGCGTGCTTTTTACTCACTTGATGGTGTAGCAGGCCATGCAGGACTATTTAGTAACGCCCCCGATTTAGCCGTTTTATGCCAAGTGTTGCTCAACAAGGGCGGTTACGGCGATAAGCAAATTTTTAATGCCAGTAGTTTGGCGCAGTTTTTAACCCCACAAAGTACCGATGAAACCTACGGCTTAGGTTTTCGTCTTGCAGGAAATAATCAAGCGCGGCGCTGGCACTTTGGCCCGTATGCCAGCCCACAAGCTTATGGACACACAGGTTGGACTGGCACAGTAACTGTGATTGATCCCGCTTACGATTTAGCCATCATCTTACTTACCAATGCACGCCATTCACCAATTAAAGGTAGTGAAAAACGTTATCAGTTTGTAGGTAAAAATTTCGAAACCGCTCAATATGGTTCTATTGTTTCATTAATTTATGAGGCGCTGTTAAATCAGTAAACTCAGTGAGTGACTTAATGGTGTAAATCTATTAAGTTAACTGCTTACTATTAACTAACCAAGGCTGTTAAAGCCGCGTTTATTATAAAAATTAAAAAGGTTTGTTTATGCATTGGTATTCTATTTTGCCACCACTGATAGCCATTATTATTGTGTTTTGGCGCAAAGAAGTCATTATGGCGCTGCTTGTTGCGGTAATTTCATCGGAATTTTTACTCGCATTACAAGGTGAAGGAAATAGCGTATTTACTACGTTTTTAAATAGCATTGAGCGCATAGTTGCTGTGGCCAGTTCTCCCGGTAATACCCGTATACTCATCTTTAGTATTTTAATAGGCGCCTTACTTGCCTATATTCGCGAATCGGGCGGTGTTGCTGCTACTGTTAATTTACTGATGAACAAAGGCGTTGCTAAAAGTAAGCGCCAAGTGGGCTTTTTAACTATGTTTACCGGCGTTGCGGTATTTATAGAGTCAAACTTAAGTGTGCTTACCTCGGGTATTTTATCTCGCGGCCTGTTCGACAAATTTAAAATGAGCCGCGCGCGTTTAGCTTATATAATCGATAGCACCAGCGCCCCTGTGTGTATTTTAATTTTATTAAATGGCTGGGGTGCATTTGTACTGGGCTTGTTAGGTAATTACGAATTAGGCGAGTCGGCAGTATCGGTATTGTGGGGCAGCGTAGGCTATAACTTTTACGCCATAATTACCTTGGTTATTGTTTTTTATACCATTGCGTTCGATAAAGTACACGGGCCAATGAAAGTAGCCGAGCAAAAGTTAGAGCTACAAAAGACTGAACTAAAAGAAGAAGTAACAGGCTCTAAAGCACGCTTTATGCTAGTACCATTGCTTACGCTGATTGTTAGCATGGTCGGTTTTATGTTTTACACCGGTAACGGGGTACTTGCCGAGGGTAGTGGTTCAAAATCGGTATTGTACGCCACGGTACTGGCTATTGTTGTGGCCTATTGTTTAATGATTGGTTCGCGCCAGTTTACCCACCACCAATTAGTCGATACCGGCTTTAAAGGCATGGGCGAATTACTCCCACTGGTAAGTATTGTATTGCTCTCACTCACCTTGGGCGCAAGCTTAAAAGAGCTAGGTACAGGCGTGTTTGTCGCATCTTTGGTTGGCGATTACTTACCGATATATTTAATAGTGCCAGTGCTGTTTTTAACCGGTGCGGTTATGTCGTTTACTACAGGTACATCTTGGGGCACATTTGCCATACTTATCCCCATTGGCGTACCGCTTATTCAAGCGCTTGGTTTACCGCCATCGCTGGTTGTAGGCGCTATTTTAGGTGGCGGGATATTTGGCGATCATTGTTCCCCTATATCCGACACCAGCGCAGTATCAGCCATCGCCTCGGGTTGTGATTTACTCACCCACGTTAAAACCCAATTACCTTATGCGTTAGTGGGCGGCGGCCTAACGTTTATGGCGTACTTAGTAACGAGCTTAATTGTGTTATGAAATTTGATTATTTAAATACTCAAAAGCTTGCTTAATTGCAGGCTTTTTTGTTTACACGTAGGTTGGGTTGAGTGACACGAAACCCAACTAGACTCCCATCTATATTTATTATTTTTGTAGGCACTTAGCAGTTAGCGTGTCGGACGTTAGTCCATAACTAATAATGGATATAAAGATAAATAAAGGTGTTTAACATTCTAGCCTTATAAAAAACTCATTATTTTGTTGTAAAAGAGTTAGAAGCTAAACGCTAGTGTTTCGAGTTAATTATGAAACTTTGTTCTAAATCATTGATGAAAAAAACTTTTTAAATTAGTATAAAGATGCTCTTGATGGGATTGAAGTTAAGTTGTTGTAGCTTCAGTTTGTCTTATGTCTTATAAGGCAAGGTTCACTTATTTATATAGGTGGGCAAATCTAATCTCTACACTTAGGTGTTTGGTTTAACCAAAATGTCAATTTCAACGACATGTTATCTAATAGTATCTACACCCATCTTGAGCTTTTTAAGGGAGTTTCATTACATGGATAGTAAATTAAGTAAAAATATAAGTAGTTTAAGTGATCAAATCTGGTTTACGAGAAAATGCAGGATTAGAGCTTCGGAAAGGCTTCTGTCTAATTATTTCCATTCAAATTTAATACTAGTGTGGTACTCCTTCCTAACCTTTTCTTTTTCTGTATATTTAATTAAAGACCCAGACTTTTTTAATCAGCATACAGATATAATAATGGTTCTTACTACTGGGGCCGTCTTTACTCTTTCATTATTCATTCCTCAATTGAATTTAAAAACTAGATACGAAAAGTTGAAAAAGAATTATATTGCAATGCAAGGGCTAGTGTCTGAGCTTTCTTTATGTGAGTCGAAAAATACCTTTTTCGAGATTCAAGGAGACTATCAGGAGCTCCTTGACTCCGTAGAGAACCACAGATCCTTTGACATGCTTTATTTTGTTCATTTTGAAGCGGATAAAAACTGTAGTAGGGAACTATCCTTTTCTGAGGTATTAAGGCTTTATGTTTATGTTTTTATTCGTACTTCATTCATAACTTTAGCCTATACTTTTCCCATCTTTAGCGTGGTTTTTTTATGAATGAAAGTAAATTTTTTAACACTATATTTGAGAAAGAAAATCTTACAAATGTTTATCTAAAATATATCCATTTTACTCCTTCTACTGGTGTTGATGGAATTAGTGCTAATGAAAAATATAACTATGAATCAGAAATAGATCTGATAATTAGGAAAGTCCACACCAGAACATATAAATTTAGTAAATATAAGGAAAAGTTGATTTCAAAAGGAGCCGAGAAATATCCAAGAGTGATATCGATACCTACCGTTAGAGATCGACTTGTTTTAAAAGCGCTTCATTTATTTCTTCAAGGAATTTTTCCTGAAAGTTCAAAAACACTTATTCCTCAAATAATGCTGGATAAGATTAAGCAAGACGTCAAAAAAACGTGCTTTAAATCTTTTATCAAAATTGATATAAAAAATTTTTACCCAAGTATTGAACATGATTTATTGCTAAATAAAGCATTTAAAAAAATTAAAAGTAATGAAGCTAGGGATTTAATTAATAAAGCTCTTACGAACCCCACTGGTATGAAGGCTAACACTCAGGGTGTTCCCCAAGGACTATCAATTTCTAATATCCTAGCAGAAATGTATGTTAATGATGTTGATAATACATACAAAAGTTCTGCACTAATTTCTTATAATCGATATGTCGATGATATATTGATATTTTCTGAAGAGAGCAAGCCAAAGATACTTTTGGATAAAATTATAAATGACTTTGAATCATTAAAATTGGAGTGTCACCATTATGATAATTTGGGCAGTAAAACCAAAATTGGGTCTTTAAACGAAAGTTTTGACTTTTTAGGGTATTGGATTAATAAGCGTAGGCTTACGGTTAAAAAGGAGTCTATTTGGAGGGTGGAGAACTCTATAGCTAAAATTTTAAATGCCCATAAACATATACCTCAAGCTAAAAAATATATAACGGAAAATAAATTAAATTTAAGGATTACTGGTTGTATATATGAAGGTAAGCGAAGAGGGTGGCTTTTTTATTACTCTCAAATGGAAGATGAAACAGTTTTATATAGACTTGATGCTACTGTAAAAAAACTGCTCAAACAGTCGAAGTTGAATACTATTATTAACCAAAAAAAGTTCTCCAAAGCTTATAAGGAGTGTGCAAGAGATGTTATTGAAAATCACAAGTATATTATTAACTTTGATGGATATACATTAGCAGAGAAAAGAAGTTTATTATCAAGCTACATGGATGTTGCGATAATCGAAGCGTTAACCCCCGATACTGTGAATTCTTTATTTACTAAAAGAGTACGACATCTTATCAGGGATTTAGAAGAGGATATTAGAGACAATAGCTAATATTGTAGAAATACTCACATTATTAAATGCAATCCATAGGATATATTCGTACTAAGTGTCAACCTCTATATAGATTTCCAACTATAAAATTACTTAAGTCCCACACTGCTTAGCTCCAGCTCCAGCTCCAGCTCCAGCATGCTTCAGCGCAATAATCTGCCCTTTGCCGTTATGTGCCATAGCGAGTATGTCACCCGTATTTATATTACTTTCAACTGCATGTTTTCCTTTTAAATCACTGAGCAGTGACTGCTTAATTTGTACCAGTACTTCGTCATTGCAGCTGGCTATGTACCAGTCGTTGTCGACCTTTACGAGCGTGCCGTATTCTATATGGTGTTGTTGATGGCGGCGTAAGTCGTTTGCTAGTTGGGTGTCGAGCGCGCGTTTTTGTTGCGTTATAGTGCTTGCGTAGTTACCTGTTTGATCTATTTCATGCGTTGTTATAAACGAGTAGTCGTGTATGTCTATGGTGTTTAATACGGTTTTAGGGGCAGTATTTATCACGTTGTTACTGTCGAGAACTATAAAAGCCAGTAAGCCCAGTGCGCAGGTAAGGCTTGTGAGTTGCAGGGCAAAGCCAAGATTTTTAGGTTGTTTTTGGATTACGCTATGTTTTAACGCCTGTTGCTGAGCATGCGAAAGTCTGGTGCGTGCTTTACGCTCGTTATAATGTTGTGTGAGCTTTTCATCAAACTGCTCATCAGGCTTATTCATTACGTTCTCCTAATAATTGTTTTAGGTTTTGTTTGGCGTAGCGTAGCCTTGTTTTTATGGTTTGGGCGTTGCTTTGCGTTATAAGCTCTATGTCGGCAAGGCTAAAGCCTTCTTGTTGTAATGTGATGGCTTCGCGCTGCACAAAGCTAAGTTGCTTGAGCGCAGCATTAAACGCTTCATAACTTATGTGTGTGTCACCTATATGCGAATCACTATTTGTTAATTCACTTTGATTGTTATTTTGCGCAGGTAGTTGGCTGTTTTCGTCAAGCTCTACAAAGTGTTGCTGTTTGCGGTATTCGTCTATTAGGGTGTTGCGTGCGAGTCGAAATAACCAGGCTTTGGGCGTGGTTTGTGCTTGGTAAAGGTGGCGCTTTTCAATAACCTTTAGCCATGTTTGTTGGCTTACGTCGTATGCTAAATGTGTATTAGACTGGGTAACTAGGTAGTGATATAAATCGTTACTGTATAAGGCAATAAGCTGCTCTAAGTGGCGGTTGTCGCCACTTTTTGCATACCGCGCCATGCAGTCTTTGCTTGGCGCTTCAAATAACCATGACTTAATACTCAATAGCATAGGCGCTTATTCCTTTACTGCGAACTGTCTAATTTAAAATCAAGCTGTACGGTTTGACCTGTTTGTAATTGTGCCACACCTTCAATTACTTTTGGGCGATATTTCCAGCGTTTAATTGCGCGAAGCGCTTCGCGATCAAATATGCGTTTTGGCTCGGAATTTACTACCGTGGCATCAATCACTTCACCAGTGGGTGAAATATTAAAGCTAAGTTGCACCCAGCCTTCTATACCATCACGAGCTGCGCTAGTTGGGTACTTTGGATTTATGCGCACAATGGGTGAAGCATCTCCCGTAGGGCGGGTCAGTGTTTGCTTCATATCGTTACCAAATCCGTCAATTACTATGGGTGGTGTTGTGCTTATTGCTGTTATTGGCTCATTACTAGGTGTTACACGTGGTGGTGCTTTAGGCGGCACTTTAGGTGTGGGTGGTGGCGGTATTCTTTTAATATGCGTGGTTTGTTTATCTTCTGGTGCTTGAAAAATCTCAACAGTAATATCATCACCCAATTTTATAGGTGCTCTTTGTTCGCCACTAATTAAGTATTGCATAAAGGCAAATGCAATAAAGGTCATCACAGCACCGCCAATAACAGCTGTTGATGTTTTGAACATGGGATTTTTAGGAAATTCAAGTGTGTGCATAAGCCGCTCCAAATTAACTTATTATGTTGTTTCAGAGCTATAACGGCTGAAAAATAGAAAAGGGGTTAAATAGTTTTAAAATTTAATTGTTTTTATCTAAATATAGTAAAACTAATATTGAGAACGACTTTAATATTTATGCTGAATTTGTCTTTGCTGAACCTGAAAAATTGCGGGAACTTGCCGCTACCTATCCAATAATAGCTAAAAAGTTGAGTTTGTTTATTACCGCGTATACGCAGTTTTCGGCTAAATATAAGCAAGACTTTGAAGATTATTTTGCGAGAACCGGTTTGAGTGATATTGCTGTACAGCCTGATAATTTTGAAATGACTATCCATTTAGATTTAAGCGATATTAAGCCACAGATAAGCCAGTAATGTATTAAGTAGTAAAAATAACAAAAAAGAGGGGAGGCTCCCCTTTTTTGTTATGCATTATTAATGCTTTGAATGGAAACTTAATTTTTCACGTCATCTTCGTGAAGATCTTTAAACAGCTCCCCTTGGGGATGCTCAAAAAATTCATCATCATCTTCATCTACTACCAACATTTGATCTTGCGCGGTAGTTTCTTCAATACGCGGATCCATCGTAGCTGCGAGTGGCGAGTTTGTAACATCGGACGTACCGACCACATAATCACTGGGTTCAGGCTGCTCTACTTTTTGTTTAGAATTAATAAACGTGAGTAATAAGTACATAGCCACGGTTAATAGCGAAATTGATGCATACAATGCTTGGTGACCAAAGTAAGTCATCAGCTGTGCGTTAACTGTTGAGCCTATTGCTGCACCGGCGCCAAAAGCGACTAATAATGCAGATGATACGCCTACGCGCTCTTCGTCCTCAACACGCGAATTAGCTAGCGCCGAACAAAGCGGATATAAAGTAAACGCAAATAAACCAAAGATAAAAGTGAGTATGTAAGCTGTTAGTTGTGAAGTAGGCAATAAAAACAATGCCAAACTTACAACACCGATAGCTGCTGCATTAGTTCGAATTAATACGCTACGACGAACGCGATCAGAGAGCATCCCCATTGGCCACTGGGCTAGCAAACCAGCAAAAATAGTCACTGACATAAAAATAGCAATTTCTGCGGCACCAAAGCCAGATAGCTTAGCAAATATAGGCGCTAGGCCATAAAAACTACCATTGATAATGCCTGCAAAGTGCACCGCAGTAAGCGACTGTGGCACTTTTTTAGCGTAATCAAACAGGCTCATTTTTATCGGCTTTAACGGTTTTGGGTGAATTCTACGAGTGATAGAAATTGGAATAATACCGATAGCCAACGCCATGCATACTAAAAATAGCGGTGCATACCCTAGCTCAGGAAATTGTGCGAGCGCTAGTTGGCCTAAAATCATCCCTAAGTAAGAGGTGATCATATAAAAAGAGAAGACTCGCCCGCGAGACTCAGGCGCTGATTGTTCGTTTAGCCAGCTTTCTAGCACCATGTAATTACACATCATCCCTAAGCCAACAAAAAGCCTAAGGCCTAACCAAATATATAGATTGTCGCTTACTCCGTGTGCGGCCACACAGGCTGTCACTGCAGCGGTACTAGCGGCAAATGTTCTGATGTGACCCACCGATTTAATTAAATGATAGCCAAGTTTTGAACCCAGTAATAAGCCAAGGTAATAACACGAGGTCATTAGGCCTATCCAAAACGTAGACGTGCCTTGTTTACCTAAATACAGGGCTAAATAGGTTGTAAGTAAGCCGGTACCAATAATTAAAAATAAATTGGCAAAATATAGTGATGGAAATGATTTCATTTAAATGCAAATTATTGAGCTAAGACAACTAGATACTAGAGCAAGCATGAAGGTTTTCCAAGCTGTAAAAAATGTGTTCTGTAATAATGATCACGTAACGTAAGAATATAGAGTGTCCGATAAATTATTTATTAATAAAAATAGCTTTGGATAAAATAGCGACCTAAAAATCGGGCGGGTGAGTGCAATGCTAGAATAGCGAGTGTATTGCAGGTATTATGCTTAAAGATAATTTTAAGCATTACTTACTCTTTAGAGAGGAAGTTAGGGTCTGTTGACCTTTTAAGGTTAAATTTGCAGCAGTCTGTTTGGTATTTAGGCAAGGCAGCGCATATGTGGTGTGGTTATTCCCCATAAATAGGCGATAACGCAGCATCAATGCCAAACAGGCGCTGCCCGAAGGGTTCTGCCTAGGGGCGATTTACTCTTTGTTGCTCGGTTTTTACTTAGCCCACTAGGTTACAAACCTCGCGCCGCGATTAAACAGCCCCTAGTTTGAACAAATTTTAATCCGCAAAGGTCAACAGACCCTAATGGCAGCAGTAATATTTTTTTGGAATTAAAAATGACCAGTGATAATCAAGCTATAAATAAGCGTAAAAAGAATAATCCGCTTATCGAAATCGTATTTAATATCATCATACCTTCAGTCATTTTAATGAAATTTTCAGGGCCTGAATATTTAGGCAGCGTGATTGGCTTAATTGTGGCGCTTATATTCCCTATTAGTTACGGTATTTATGATTTTATAAAAGCGGGCTCATTAAATTTTATTTCACTTTTGGGCTTTTTAAGTACTTTGCTTACCGGTGGTATTGCGCTGTTTGAGCTTAATGTTGAGTGGTTAGCAATTAAAGAAGCGGCTATACCAGCAATCATTGGTTTTACCGTGCTGATGTCGGGCTTTTTTGGTAAACCCTTGCTAGCCAAGCTCTTATTAAACTCACTTTTATTTAAGTTAGACACTATTTACGATGCCCTTGATGAGCGCGGCAATACGCAAAACTTTAAACAAAAGATTACTAATGCTAATTACTTATTAGCGCTGACCTTTGTGTTTTCATCAACGATGAATTACCTCTTAGCTAAATGGATTGTTACTAGCCCAGCAGGTAGCGTGGAATTTAACGAGCAACTTGGTGAAATGACGCTATTGAGTTATCCAGTGATCGCGATTCCATCTATGATAATGCTGATTGGAATTTTTATTTATGTGATTAAAGTGCTGACCAAGCTGACCGGTATGAAGTTTGAAGAAATGGTTAATGCCGAGTAGATATAACGCATAAAAAACCGTTGTTTAGCAACGGTTTTTTTTGCTATCAATATTTACTTGTAGTGAGAGTAAAGTTGGTAATTAGTTCTGTGGTACGGAATAAGTTTATAGTTTGGTTGTAAAAAAGTGACTAAGTCGGTGAGTTCAGATACGGTCATGGTATCGTTAAATACCGTCATTTTTGAGCTGCCATCTTCATTTCTGGCGTCGGGTCTATAAGGCCTAGAAAACCGATGTGAGGGGTTGATCACTGACGTGACCAGCTCAGCATAAGAAATTATTTTGGTTTTATTACCTCCTAGCTTAATAGAAATATCGTCATGTTTTGTTACGCTGCTATCTTCAACGCCTGCAAGGGTGTGACATGCCAAGCACTTATATTTTAAAAACACGGCTTTACCTTGTTCTGCATTCCCCTCTGGCAAGCTAAAACCTCGTGGAGAATCAACTCCTTTATCACAGCCTGTGAGTGCAATTAAACACACGAGTGTATTTCATGAGAGCTCCTGTATTCTCAAATTAATTTTACGCATTACTAACGCAAACTCATTTGCGTCAACAAATGCTTCTTTTAAGAAATAGCCTAATTTTAGTGTAGTCAAAGAGTGGCGAATAGCCTAATTGTTGTGCATATATGCTCAAGGAGAATAACTAAAGAGTTGAATGATAATTAATGATGAGATGAAACATCGCAAACATAAAAAAGCCCAGCAGTTTGCTGGGCTTCGTATACTAAACGTTTTTCTTGATATTAACTGTTCAATTGACCCGTAGATGACTCTATATGGGCACGCACGAACCATTGGTATTGTTCAAGCTCTGCAAGTTGCGCAATGATCATATCTTCAGATACCGGATCAAGCTCACCGAGTGACTCAATAGCTTTACGGTGATCACCGTTAACGCCGTTATATACTTTATCTAATGCAGCCAAGTGCTCGGTTACTAGACCTTTGCCGATGGCGTAATCTTCCCATGAACGACGGTCGACAATTGATTTTGGTGTACCAACAGGCACGCCGCCTAAAGTGGCAATACGTTCTGCTATGGTGTCTGTCATTTCACGCACGGTTTCAACTTGTGGGTCTAGCATTTCATGTACGCCAATAAAGTTTGGACCTACTACATTCCAATGAATATGCTTTAAAGTTAGTTGTAAATCAATTAGCGCTACCATGCGATCTTCTAGAACAGATATTGCTTTACTTGCTGATTCATTTTCTACACCGGGAGCGGTAAATTCAGCGACTTTGTTTGCATTATTACTGTTACTCATTATGCCTCCTACTATTTCAAAATAGTGTTCGCTTAACTCAAGTGAGTGTTTTAATTGCGGATAACGAACACGTCTGTTCTAATAGAAGCAATGAGCATGCCGGTAAAGTTTTTATTATAAGTTGCTGAAATTTATTGATTTATTTTTTGTTTAATAAAGCTTCAAGGAGTATTTAGCTTAAAGGGTATGAAAAACATGCACTTTTTTTGTAAATTCTGCAAAAAATACATTTAAAAATGGAGTACTTTAAAGGCTCTTTTTGCCTAAGGTATTTAGGCAAAGAGAAAAGTAGAGTTCAGGGTTTAATCGCTATAGCGTTTTTTAATATTGATGTGCTTTTAATACTTCAAGCGGAATAATGTCGAGCGCTTTTTGGTTTGTCGCTTCAAGTACCACAGGAGGAGCAACGTTCGCAGCAATGGCATGATACCAACGAATCGCACATAAGCACCACTTATCGCCAGCTTTTAAACCAGCAAAATCATACAAAGGATTAGGGCTAATTAAATCGTTGCCTTGCGCCTTGGAAAACTGCAAAAATTCGTCGGTCATAATGGCGCATACACTATGATTGCCAAAGTCTGAATCTGGTACATAGCAAAATCCCTCACGGGTATAGCCACCGTTGCCACAGCAAAGTTGTAAGCGAGTTCCTAGTACATTTAATTGATTAGCCATATGAAAACTTACCTTGTAATAACCATTAAAAGCAGGGGGTTTACCATAGCAGGCTGTTAGTGACTTAGCTATCTATGCTGTTAATTTTATATATCTTTTAAGCGAATAAAAACTGCACTTAGTGAAGCCAAATGCAGTTTTTATTAAATAAGGGATTTACGAGAGCAGTGCTGCAGCTAAACGCACAAAATCAGAAGACGTTAAAATACCTACTAGCTGACCTTGCTCGCTCACAACGGGCATGCAACCGTGGCGATTATCTACAAAAAATTTAACGACATCTGATAGCGGCTGCTCTGGCGTTACACTGATAAAATCACTCACCATAATATCTTCTACTTTTGTGAGTTTTTCTTTGCGTTGTAATGCATTAGCACCAAACGTTGCCATGATCCCCATAACTTTGGCGACCATTATTTTTTGGGTAAGCATACCGACAAATGCGCCGTCTTCGTCAATAACAGGAATATGACGAACGTTTTTTTCTTTCATTAAATTGTGTGCGTCATGCAAAGTGCTTTTTATGTTTACCGAAAATGGGTTAGCTGTCATTAAGTCTGTAACGTTTTGACTCATGTTTATTCCTTTATATTATCTGCAGTGTATCAGCATATATTAGCGTTATTTTTAAGCTTTGCACCTTATTCAGATCAAGGTTTTTACGTATTTTATAAACTGAGGGAGAAGAGGCAACACTTAATTAAATGCCAAAAAGCATTTAATTAAGTGCTTAAAACTACTGGTAAGTGTTATTCATAGCCACGTGGTGTTTTAGTTTTGATAACTGCGATGTATCCATGCCAACTAGCGTAACTAAGTAGCGGCATAATAATAATGAATCCAGCGGCACCTGCAGCAAAGCCCAGCGCTACCAGTACGAATATACAAATTGACCACACAACCATGGCTGCAAAGTTTTCTTTGACTGCGTGGATTGAAGAAACGACTGCGGTCATTATATCAACACGTCTTTCCATCATAATTTGCGGGGTAAATGCTGAGATTGAAAACACACTGACCAACAAAATTCCGCCGATAATACTGCCTATAGTTAAAAACGCAGAAAGTTCTTCAAAGGTGGGGTTTACATGGTTTGGATATAATGCATGCACAATTGCAGCTAGGCGCATCCAAATAATCATAATCACCATGAGTAATACCGCAAAACCCCATTCACCTACGGGGTTACGAAACATTGATTTTAATGAATGGCTTAATGTAGGTTTGTGGCCTTTTTCAAGTTCCCAGGCTACATCGTATAGGCCAACGGCGAATACCGGACCGATTAAAGCAAAAGCAACGGTTGCAGGTAAAATAGCTAAGTGGCTGTCGGTAAGTACAACAGAGTAAACAATCGCTACCGGAATAAGCGTGAAGATTAAACCGTAAATTAAACTTAACATGGGCGCGCGCGCCATATCTTTAAACGCTAACGAAAGCCAGTGAAAAGCGGCAAATGTATTTACTTTGTTGCACTCTAAACAACGTGCGAATTTAGTGTCTTTATCTATTGTGTTTGTAGTTGGCATAAAGATGCTCCTTTTTTAGTCACCTTTTAGGTTTAGAACATAGATGTTCTATTTACAACTCATAAACGCTTATACGCAAGATTTAGTCGCTTTGTTCATTTGTTAGTCATTTTTGTTGGGTTAGCTATTTGGTTTATTTAAATATATGTTTGAGCATGTACTTAAAAAGTGGGTTCGTATTTCTTTTCCACAGTGGTAATCTAAGCCCTGAAGCTAATTTTAAGAGACCGTAATGAAGGAAAATAAACAACAATTTCAAGGAGCTTTACTGGGTAGTAAACGGTTTTTACCTCTGTTTGTGACGCAGTTTTTCTCTGCTTTAAATGACAATGTTTATAAGCAATCAATCCTGCTTATTTTAATTTTTCAGGCTGCTACGGTAGCTGATGGTGCCTTTTATTCTAATCTGGCGGCAGGATTATTTATTTTACCGTTTTTTCTATTTTCAGGCATGGCTGGGCAAATTGCAGAAAAGTTGGAAAAATCAAAACTGATCAGCATCGTAAAGTTTTGCGAAATTCCTATTATGCTGGTGGGTGTAGTATCGATTTTAACCGAGCAGGTTTGGTTAATGTTAGGTACTGTATTTTTAATGGGTTTACAAAGCACTTTTTTTGGGCCGCTTAAGTACTCTATTTTACCGCAGCATGTGGCCCCAAATGAGCTAACTAAAGCGAATGGACTGGTGGAGTCGGGCACTTTTGTCGCTATTTTATTGGGCACCGTATTTGGCACCTATTATATAACCCAAACAGCGGGCCCTATTTATATCAGTATCGCAATAGTAAGCCTTGCAGTTATTGGCTTTTTAAGCAGTCGATTTATTCCTAAAAGTGCAGCCAATAATGCTAACTTAAAAGTATCGATTAACCCTATTACTTCAACCAAAAGTGTTTTTAATGCGCTTAACGCACAAACCGAGTCGGTGGGTAAGTCAGTATTAGGGATCAGTTGGTTTTGGCTTATTGGTGCGGTGATACTAACGGCGCTCCCTAATTACGTAAAACATGTAATGGGAGGTGATGAGTTGGTGGTGACAGCTGCTTTAGTGGTGTTTTCGTTAAGTATTGCATTAGGATCTTTATTGTGTGAAAAGCTATCGCGCTCACGTATTGAGTTAGGTATTGTGCCTTTTGGTGCACTATTAATTACCTTATTTTTATATTTACTAAGCCAAGAGCCTGGTATTGAATTTTATCACCAAGTGAGTGAGTTGCAGCTTACTCTTGAACAAGTGATTAATACCGGCGATATGCTCTGGCATTTTGTTTGGATGGCAGGAATTGGTATTGCCGCAGGGTTTTATACGGTACCTTTGTATGCACTCATTCAGCAGCGTACTCACCCCGATAGCCGTTCACGAGTAATTGCAGCTAACAATGTGTTAAATGCATTGTTTATGGTTGGCAGCGCCGTTTTAAGTATTGTTACTTTAACGCTATTACACTGGGATATTTCACAATTACTATTGTTATTAGCAGGGCTTAATTTACTAATATCGCTGTACATATACACCAAAGTACCGGAGTTTTTCTTACGTTTTATTATCTACATTTTAGCGATTTGCATGTATCGCGTGCGCACTAAAGGCGAGCTCAATATTCTCGATGAAGGCGCTGCGGTGGTGGTAAGTAATCATGTTAGCTTTGTTGATTGGATGTTTATTTTAGCGGCGTCACCTAGGCCAATTCGGTTTGTTGTATTTGCACCTATTTACTATTCACCGGCACTTAATTGGTTGTTTAAAATGGCCAAAGCTATCCCAATTGATAGTCAAAAATCAAATCCTAAGGCGTTTAATAAAGCTTTTGATAACATTGCGCAAGCACTGGAACGTGGTGAGCTGGTGGGTATTTTTCCTGAAGGCAAGCTCAGCGGTGATGGCGAAGTTGATGTATTTCGCCGCGGAATTGAAAAAATAATTCAGCGCACGCCTGTGCCTGTTATCCCAGTTCATTTAGATGGATTATGGGGCAGTATGTTTAGTCGAAAAACTAAATGGCGACTACCTAGACCCAAATGGTCGTTGGTAAGCGTAGCGATTGGTGAGCCGGTTGCGCCTGAACATGTGAGTGCCGATGACTTGCGTGATCGAGTACTTGCTTTAAAGTAGCTTAGTAATAAAAAAGCGCTGCAATTATTGCAGCGCTGTGGTTGTGTTATTTAATGGTTATTAACGGTCTAAATTCATTACTTTAGTCCATGCTTTAACAAAGTCTTCTACAAACTTTTGTTTTGATGTATCAAAAGCATACACCTCAGCAACTGCACGTAGCTCTGAGTTTGAACCAAAAATCAGATCAACCGAAGTAGCGGTGTACTTTTGCTCACCCGACTGACGGTCAAAGCCTTGATAAATGCCAGCATCTGACGATTTTTTCCATACCGTCGACATATCTAATAAGTTAACGAAGAAATCGTTATTTAGAGTGCCAGGCTTGTCAGTAAATACGCCGTAGTCAGTACCTTTATAGTTTGCATCAAGTGAACGTAAGCCACCGACTAATACAGTCATTTCAGGAACTGTTAGGTCAAGCTGATCCGCTTTATCAATCAGCATTTCAGTTGGTGATTTATAGCTTTTCTCTGCATCAAAATAGTTTCTAAAACCATCGGCAGGCAACTCTAATAAGCTAAATGCATTAACGTCAGTTTGTGCTTGTGTAGCATCACCACGGCCAGCATTAAACGGAACGTCTACTGAGTAGCCTGCATCTTTGGCTGCTTTTTCAATCGCTGCATTACCACCAAGCACAATTAAATCAGCAAGCGATACCTGGCTTTTACTAAATAAGCTGTCGTTAAAGTCAGCTTGAATCGCTTTTAATACTTTAAGTACTTTTGCGGTTTCTGCTGGATCATTTACTGCCCAATCTTTTTGTGGTGCTAGCGCAATACGTGCGCCATTGGCTCCGCCGCGCATATCTGAATCACGGTAACTAGCGGCCGATGCCCATGCCACACGTACTAACTCAGGTACACTTAGGTTCGAGTCTAAAATAGCAGTTTTCAGCTCTTTTACTGCACCAGCATCAATGTTTGATTTAGTCTCTGCTGAAATAGGGTCTTGCCAAATTAAGTCTTCTTTTGGTACTTCTTTACCTAAAAAGTTACGTGGTGGTCCCATATCTCTATGAGTTAATTTGTACCATGCTTTAGCAAAGGCTAGTTGATACTCTTTAGGGTCATTTAAAAAGCGTTCAGCAATTTTGCGATATTCAGGATCAAATTTTAACGCTAAATCGGCAGTGGTCATTACCGGTGGGTTAAATTTACCCTTAACGTGCGCATCAGGTACTGACTTATGTAATGATTCATCTGTTGGGATCCACTGAATAGCGCCAGCAGGACTGCGAGTTTGTTTCCACTCAAAGTTAAGTAGGTTGCTTAAGTATAATGATGACCAGCGAGTAGGTGCTTGTGTCCATGCGCCTTCTAAACCACTAGATACGGTATCTTCAGAGTGACCTTTACCACATTTATTTTTCCAGCCTAAACCTTGCTCTTCAATACCTGCTGCAGCAGGCTCTGCACCCACACAGTCTTTAGGTTTGTGCGCACCATGCATTTTACCAAAGGTGTGACCACCGGCGATAAGTGCTAGGGTTTCTTCATCGTTCATCGCCATGCGAGAAAACGCAACGCGAATGTTCTTAGCTGAACCAATAGGATCAGGAACCCCTTTAGGCCCTTCTGGGTTTACATAAATTAAACCCATGTGAGTTGCACCTAGCGGGCGTTCTAGTTTGCCGCTGGCATCTTCACGGTCGCTGGCAAGCATTTCTACTTCAGGACCCCAGTAAACCATGTCTGGTTCCCAATCGTCAGTACGACCACCAGCAAAACCATAGGTTTCAAACCCCATGTTTTCTAAGGCAACATTACCGGCTAATACGATTAAGTCTGACCATGAAAGGGCTTCACCGTATTTCTGTTTAATTGGCCAAAGTAAACGGCGCGCTTTATCCAAGCTTACGTTATCTGGCCAGCTATTAAGCGGTTCAAAACGTTGTTGACCACCGCCAGCGCCACCACGGCCATCAAGCGTACGATAGGTACCTGCACTGTGCCAGGTCATACGAATAAAAAATGGACCATAGTTACCAAAATCTGCCGGCCACCAATCTTGAGATTGGGTTAGCAGAGCGTCGATATCACTTTTTACAGTGTCTAAATCTAGGCTGTTAAATGCCTCTGCATAATTAAAGTCACTACCGTAAGGGTTTGAACGTAGATCATGATCGCGAAGAGGAGATAGGTTAAGTTGATCTGGCCACCAAAATTGGTTGGTTCTGGTTGCACCCATTTTTGCCTCACCCATACCTACAGCACCTTTTGGCTTAGACATTTGTGGCTTTTCTTGACTAAAAGCAGAGCCAGACATAAGTGCCATACTTATAAATCCAACAAGCGCTTTTTTTGTAAATGATCGGTTTTTCATTGTCAGCTTCCTTAAAGTTAACGAATTTCGTTATATACAAAGCGTATTAAAAATAGGGTCTACTCATTTAAAAACAGTAGGCTAAAACTTCATTCAAGTTGTTTTTAAACGAACCTGAATGCACTAAGCAGTGCGAATAGTATAGTAAGGAGGCTAAAAACCGTGTGTGAAATAAAGCGATTGATACAATCTATAAAAATGATTCATTAAAGTTAAATGATTAAATAAACAAATCACTAAAGAGCTTTGAAAGAGGGGCAGACATAAAAAAGCCCAGCGTAGGCTGGGCTATTAGATTAAAGTGAGTGCTATTGAGTTTTCATTAATTTACTGGTGATCACACCTGAGGTCATAGAGCCCGACACGTTGAGTGCAGTGCGCGCCATGTCTATTAATGGTTCAATAGAAATAAGTAAAGCCACTACCTCTATAGGTAGTCCCATGGTTGGTAATACAACCAACGCTGCGAAGGTAGCACCACCGCCAACACCTGCAATACCAAACGAACTAATAACCACAATACCAATTAGCGGTAAAATAAACTCAAATGTAAGTGGGTCAATCCCCACGCTTGGCGCAACCATCATCGCAAGCATAGCAGGGTAAATACCAGCACAACCGTTTTGACCTATAGTGGCACCAAAAGAAGCCGATAAATTAGCAATTGCTGGGGGTACTTTTAACTGGTTAATTTGCACGTCAACATTCATAGGAATCGATGCCGCTGAGCTACGTGAGCTAAAAGCAAAGGTAAGCACAGGCCAAATTTTTTCAAAGTAATTTTTTGGATTAACGCCGACTAAGCTAAGCAATAAACCATGCACAACAAACATTAGTAAAATAGCCACGTAAGAAGCCACAATAAAGGCGAGTAAATTTAAAATATCGCTACTGCTTGAGTTTGCCACAACGCTTGCCATTAGGCCCGCAACACCATAAGGCGTTAATGCAATTACCATGCGAACTAAGCTCATTACAGTAGCTTGTAGGGCGTTTACACCGTTACGAATTGGGCTAGCAAGCTCGGTTTTTTCAAGCATTACTTTACGTGCAGCTATACCAACAAGTACACCAAATATAACCGTGGCAATAATAGAGGTTGAACGTTGATTACTTAAATCCGCAAATGGGTTTTCAGGAATAAAGCTCAGTAGCATTTGCGGCACACTTAAGTCGGCTACATTCGCGGCTTTGTTTTGTAGGGTGTCCATTCTAGCGGCTTCACGAGTACCCGAAACAAGTCCTTCAATGCTTAAGTCAAATCCATACGTTACCGCAATACCAATTAACGCTGCAATTGCAGTAGTAAACAGTAAAACAGAAATACTAATAAAGGAGATTTTCCCCAGTGAGCCTTGGTTCTCAAGCTTAACCACAGCGGCAATCATAAAGACCAATACCAATGGCATAATGATCATTTTTAGTAACCCGACATAGCCTTTACCTACTATGCTGACCCAGCTGAGTATTTCTTTAATGGTTTCTGGTGAGTTGGCAAATAATAACTGTAGGGCTAAACCAAAGGCACTACCAAGCACTAAACCAAATAAAACGGTACGAGATAAAGAGCTGCTTTTTTGCGAAACAAGATAAATAGCAAACAGCAAACCGACAAATAATGCCAACATTAATAATACAGCAAGCGACATGGTACCCTCTTTTATAGCTGTGAATTAGCGCGGCACTTTAACGCTTTGTAAGGTGTTAACAAAATACGCTTTCGCTATGGGATAGAATTAAAATGAATATAGTAATAATATTAAAGTATAACGAATAAACATTTTATCGAACAAGCCTATTCATATGCTTGTATTTTTATTTAATTTATGGGATTTACTATAGATCGTAAGCCTTGTTTAAAGCGTAAGTCTCATACGAATTAATTGGTCAACGTGTTCACTTTAGATTTATTTAAAAATAGGGAGTAAAGGTATGTTAAAGGCAATAATGACGCTGGTGATGGTTTTAGTGGTTAGCGGATGTTCAACCCAGTATCCAAATCAAGCGCTGCTTGGTAAGCAATTTCCCACTGTTACAGGAGAAAGCTTAGAGCAACAGTCATTCACTATTCCTGATGACTTTAACAACCCACATACGTTGCTATTAATTGGTTATAAACAAGATAGCCAGTTTGATATTGATCGTTGGCTTATTGGTTTAGATATGACTGCAGTTGATGTTACGGCCTATGAGTTACCAACCATTCAGGGCATGGTTCCTCGTATGTTTAGTACCTTAATTGATAGCGGCATGCGTAAGGGGATCCCAAAAGAGTTGTGGGGTGGGGTGATCACAATTTACAAAGATGGCGATAAAGTTCAGGCATTTACTGGCAACGAAAACCCTAATAACAGTCGTGTAATACTGCTTGATGAGAGTGGCAAAATTATTTACTTTTACGACCGTGGTTTTTCTGTATCAGCATTAAATAATTTAAAAGCGGTTTTGGAAAAGCAATAAACTACAGGTTAAATTAGCCGCTTTTGGGCACGCCATTATTAAGTTAGCGTGCCACGTTAAAAGGATTACTCGCTTACGTTATTTCTGCCTTTCTTTTTAGCTCTATAAAGGGCTAAATCGGCATTTTTTAATGCTTCGTCAAAGCTTTGTTTTACCGCTCTTTGCGCTACACCAATAGAAACCGTCACGTTTACCGTTTTGTGGTCACTTGGCTGTTTACCTTTGCGAGATTTTTTATCGGTGCGTTTTGGGTTTCTGATCACCATGTCGTAGGTGGCAATATTTTCACGCAGTGTTTCTAGCTCAGGGATTGATTGCTCAGCTGTTTTGCGTGGAAACACTACCGTAAACTCTTCTCCGCCATAGCGGTAAATCTTGCCACCCCCTTTAACGCCAGCCATTTTAGCCGCCACTAGCTTTAACACTTGGTCGCCAATATCGTGGCCATAGGTATCGTTGAATTTTTTAAAGTGGTCAATGTCGAGCATAGCAACGGTGTATTTTCGACCTAATGATAAAGCAAGCTGATTAAGTGCTCGTCGCGTTGGTAAGCTGGTTAAATCGTCTCTATAGGCTAAATAATAAGAGTCTGTACTTACTGCCAATAAATACAAAGAAGCCATAAGCACGGCTATTACAGACCAAGGAAAATCAATAATGTATTGCTGATTAAGGCACCACACAATAAAAGTAATTAATAAGGCGGTTTGAGTCAGGTTATGGGCTCTCAAGCTTTGCCAAATAAGCAAGCCGCCAATTATTGAAAGCGGTAAAACAATGGGTAAATAAGGAAGCAGCTGAGTATAAAAAGAAGATTGTATTGTTAGTTCTTGCAAGTGTTGGCTCAGTGCTAACCAAGCAAATGCAGCACCACCACAGACAATAACGAGTAAACTGCGAGTTACTGTGTGTATTGATAAGAGCGCTCTATCTTTTATAATTGCCAATAGCATTAATAAACTTGCAGCGCATAATAAGGTCCAGTCAGGTTGCGCTTTAAGCCAGTCAGACCAAGGTAAAGCGTAGTCTAATGAAGATAAGTAAAGCACCCAAAATGCGCAAAGTAATGCAACTCGACTTCGATTAAACTGAGTAGCAAATACAGCAGTAATAATCAGTAATGGATAAACAAGGTTATTAATAAGAGAGAGCTTACTTTGCCATTGAGCTTGAAACTGAACTAATAATAAAAATAAGCCACATAGACCTAAAAGGCTCAAAGAAGTTGATTTAACTCCTGCTAATTTTAACAACCTATGCTCCAAAGACCGATGTCTAAAAAATAAAGGCTTATTGTATTCATATTGAGAAATATTACTACTTTAATGCTTGTTAATTATTTAAAAACAATACTTTAAAACTAATTTAAATGACTTTTATCGACATTTTTTAACCAAATGTATGATATTTTCGATAAGGTAAAAACAGTGATAAGACTTATTTGGGAGATTTAGATAGAGTGGATTATCGCGCTTTTAGCAATTTTAGAGGCCATCCATGGCCATTTTGCTAATCGTTTTTGTAGCGAGGATAATCACTGTAGCCTTGCTCAGTGCCACCATACATAGTAGTAGCATCGGCTTCATTTAATGGCCAATTATGTTTAATACGCGCTGGTAAATCAGGATTGGCAATAAAAGGGCGACCAAAAGCAAATAAATCTCCATAACCTTTAGCTAGCATTGCCACAGATTTATCAACTGTGTATTTACCTGCGTAAATAATACGTCCAGAAAATTCTGCGCGTGCCGCTTGGTAAAATTGCTCTGGCAAATCAGGGGCATTGTCCCAATCGGCTTCAGCAATTGAAAGATAAGCAATACCCGCTTGCTCAAGTACTTTAATGGCTTCTATATAAGTATGTTGAGGGTCTGATTCTACTAATCCTAAATAAACACGGGTTTCATCAGTACTGCTAAATAGCGGCGCAAATCTAACCCCTAAACGCTCAGCGCCAACTACATCACTAACGGCAGCAACAATCTCTTTTAAAAAGCGTAAGCGATTAGTCAGTGAACCACCGTACTCATCTTCACGTTGGTTACTATGCTCAGAAATAAATTGGTTTACTAAGTAGCCATTAGCACAATGCAGTTCCACACCATCAAACCCAGCCTCTAGCGCATTACGGGCAGCTTGTGCATACATGCCAACAAGCTCTTTGACTTCATTTGTTGTTAAAGCTTGCGGTTCACTTGGATCGGCTAAAGCGCCTTGAGCTGGCCCTGTTTCTATAAACACTTTCACACTATCAGCTGCTATTGCTGAGGGAGCAATAGGTTTGGCTTCATTTGGTTGTAGGCTAGTATGTGATACACGGCCTACATGCCAAAGCTGGGCAAAAATAACTCCCCCTTCTGCATGCACGGCATTAGTCACTTTTTTCCAGCCAACGATTTGTTCTGCAGAGTGAATACCGGGTGTCCAAGCGTATCCTTGTCCTCTGGGTTCAATTTGAGTGCCCTCGGTAACCATAAAGCCAGCACTTGCACGTTGCGCATAATAGGTGGCCATTACTTCGTTGGGGATATTGCCAGGTACTGTACTGCGTGAGCGGGTAAGTGGCGGCATAACAATACGATTTTTCAGGGTATATGGCCCTAAACTAATGGATGAAAATAAACTGTCGATATTTTTACTCGGTTGACTCATTTTAATACCTTTTAAATTAACTATGCTGCTGAGCGCTTATAACAATGCTAGTGAGCATAGGGATTTAAAGCTACAATTTGAAACAACACTTTTTTGTTTTAGATACAATTATGAATGGTATAGGTCGGCTGGATATAAAGCAGTTGCGAGTTTTAAGCGCTTTGCTCAAATTAAAAAATGTATCGCATGTTGCGCAAAAAATGGGGCTAACTCAGCAAGCCATTAGTGAGCAGCTGCGAAAATTACGCGACTTATTTGATGATAGGCTGTTTATTCGTCAAGGCAATACGATGCTGCCAACGCCAAAAGCGCTGGCGCTTGAACTATCAATTAATCAAATTCTGAGTCAACTAGACGCATTATTAGTGCCGTCACAGTTTTCCCCGCAGAGTTATCAAGGCGTTTTTACTATAAGTGCTACGGACTATGCGATTGCTGCACTTTTACCTCAATTATTAGCAATTACTCGCAGTGAAGCGCCAGGTTTAAAGTTGATTGTTCGAGACTTCGCATCCGATAACGTTAACCAGCTTATCAGCGCAGGGGAGCTTGATTTACTGATTAGCTTTGTTGAATTTATACCTGATAATTTAGTCTACGATACCCTATTTGAAGAACAACATATTTGTATTGCAGGCGCACATGCGCCCACACCTTCAAAGCCTTTGAGCTTATCTGAGGTTGCGAGCCGGCCGCAGTTGGTGGTGTCGGCATCTAGAGCAAACTTACGTGGTTCGCACGATCGCTGGTTTGCAGATAAAGGCTACAAACGAAATATTGTCATGTCAGTACCTGGGTTTTCATCAGTGCCTGATTTACTAAATACCACCGATTTAATTGCGTTTTACCCATCAAGGTTATTGCCAAATAGTAAGGTAAAGCAATTGGAGATTGAATTATTACCGCCGCCGTTTAAGGTGATTGCAGCATGGCATCCTCGCTCAAATAACAGCGATATTCATCAGTGGCTTATTGCACAATTAAAGCGTATTTAGACTGACTCTGCGTGAGATAGATTTATTATTCACAGTTCAGGTTATATAATTAACCTGAACTGTGAATAATAAATCTATCTCAAGCAGCTATTTTGAGCGCTAACTGCGTTGAATTTACTTGCAATAGACTAGCTATTGACGCGTAATTTCGCCTTGTTTTCACTGAAAATCACTGGCTAGAGAAAATAAACATAAATATCATTTTGATTCAATATGTTAGTAAATCTCTTAACCAGAGTTCAGGTTAATTAGTTGGCGAATATCGCTTCCTGTTGGTGCTTCATGGGCACGTAACGAAAAGGCGGGTAAAACCGCTAATATATGATCAAATATATCTGACTGAATATTTTCATATTCACCCCAATTAGTGGTATTAGTGAATGCATAAATCTCAATAGGTAAACCTTGGGTTGTTGGCGCTAATTGCCTTACCATTAAGGTCATACCTTGATGAATATGTGGGTGCTGTTTTAATAGCGCGACCAAATAGTGACGAAATGTACCCACATTAGTTAGCCTGCGGCCATTTAAAGTGCAGCTCATATCTACTTTTTTAGTGATGTTTTGCTCCTCAATAACCAATAGCGTACTTTCAAGGTACTCACTTAGTAAATCGGCTTTTTTAAGGGCAACAACTGCGGCTTCGTCTAAAAAGTGCACACTACTCATTTCAAGGTGAATGCTGCGTTTTATCCGGCGTCCACCAGAGTCTGACATACCGCGCCAATTTTTAAATGAGTCGGAGATCAAGGCATAAGTAGGAATGGTGGTAATGGTTTTATCCCAATTTCTTACTTTAACCGTGGTTAACGCAATATCAATAACATCACCATCGGCACCGTACTTAGGCATTTCTAACCAGTCACCTACCGCCAGCATATTATTGGCAGAGAGCTGAATACCTGCTACTAATCCTAAAATAGCGTCTTTAAATACCAGTAATAACACCGCAGACAGAGCGCCTAAGCCGCTTAGTAAAATTAACGGTGATTTATTCATTAACAATGAAACGGCTAAAATGGCAGTTAATACACTGGCAATAAGCTTAATTGTTTGCAAAAAGCCGCGCAGCGGAAAGTGAGCGCTTAAGGGGCGCTTATCGGAAATTGCTTGAAATATATCTAGTAACGAAAACAGCGAAAGCAAGGCGAATAAAATGATCCACTGATCGGTGATCATTTTAATCAAATACAAAAACGTGGTGCCTTCGGGTATCCATAGTTGCGCCTGAATAACAACGACCGCTCCTTGTAAAACAAATGAGATATTACGAGCGAGCTTTTTTGCTGAATATAAAGGGCTTTTACTATCGGGTTGCGCAGCTTGTTCGCTAAAGCGGTTTTTAACTAAACGCTGAGAAACCAGCCTTAAAATGAGGTGTAATATTAATGCAAATAGCGCAATCCAAGCCAATACAATCAGGTCGTACCATAAAAATGGATTTCCCGGAAAATAATCGCCAAACCACTGTAGTAAAAAATCTCGCAGCTGTGCGCGTGTTCCTGTCATTAATACTCCATAAGGACGCTATTATTAATTACTGATTATTAGTTAAGCAGCTGCAATGTAAAAAGTCTATTTAAGACTTTTTACATTATGTAGTTACAGTTTACCATGCTCGAGTTGCTGGCTGAGTTCTTCAAAAATACTTGGATCATCTATGGTTGATGGAATTTGCAGTTCTTCACCATCAATTAACTGCCGCAGGTTTTTACGTAAAATTTTGCCAGAACGGGTTTTTGGTAATCGCTCTACACACATAATATTTTTAAGGCACGCAATAGCACCAATTTGATTACGCACGGTTTGCACCAATTGCTGTTCTACCTCTTTATGTGAGCCATGAAAATCATTTTTTAGCACCACCATCGCCATTGGGTTTTGCCCTTTTAACGCATCACTAATACCAAATACTGCACATTCAGCCACAGCTGGGTGCGCGGCAACAATTTCTTCCATTTCACCGGTGGATAGACGGTGCCCTGCGACATTAATTACATCATCGGTGCGACCCATAATAAAGAGGTAGCCATCGTCATCAATATAACCGCCATCACCAGATAAATAGTAGCCCTCATATTCAGCCAAATAACCAGCCTTAAAACGAGCCGTATTTTGCCAAATTGTCGGTAAGCATCCCGGTGGTAAAGGTCGCTTTATAACAACCGCGCCTTGTTCATTCGGAGCACATTCATCCCCATTCATATCTAAAATTCTTACATCAAACCCAGGTGTTGCAACTGTTGAGCTTCCTGCTTTTGTTGGCAGGTGTTCAATGCCAACAGGGTTACACGCAATTGCCCAGCCCGTTTCTGTTTGCCACCAATGATCAAGCACCGGTAAACCTGTTTTTTCTTTGAGCCAATCGTAGGTAGGTGGGTCTAAACGCTCTCCGGCTAAAAATAATCGTTTGAGACTAGAGGTATCGTATTGTTTAAAGCCATCGGCATTGGGGTCCTCTTTTTTAATCGCGCGAAACGCAGTGGGGGCACTAAATAGGGCATTCACTTTGTATTCTTCTACTACGCGCCAAAAAGCACTGGCATCGGGGGTTCTAACCGGTTTTCCTTCAAATAAAATAGTTGCGCATCGATACATAAGTGGCGCATACAAAATATACGAATGACCCACTACCCAGCCAATATCAGAGGCGGCCCAAAATACGTCACCGGGTTTCATGCCGTATACGGTTTCCATACTGTAATGCATAGCAACCGCATGGCCGCCATTTTCACGCACCACACCTTTAGGCGTCCCTGTTGTGCCTGAGGTGTATAAAATATAAAGCGGATGATCGCCACTGACCGCAACGGGATCAACCGGTGTGGCTGTTTGCATTGCAACAGCCCAGTCAATATCACGTTCGGGCATAAGCGGTGCGGTGGCTTGCTCACGCTGATAAATAATACAGTGTTCAACTTTATAGCTAGCAGCTTCAACCGCGTTATCGAGTAATTCTTTGTACTCAATTACAGTATTAACTTCTACACCGCAGGAGGCACTGAGCACCAATTTGGGCTTGGCGTCATCAATCCGTACCGCTAATTCATGCGCTGCAAAACCGCCAAATACAACAGAATGAATAGCGCCAATTCGGGCACAGGCTAACATACCAATTACGGCTTCGGGGATCATGGGCATATAAATCACTACGCGGTCGCCTTTAGTCACTCCTAAAGACTGCATTACCCCTGCAAATTTAGCGACCTCTTGCTGTAGTTGTAAATAGCTATAACTGCGTTTGCTATTGGTAACAGGTGAGTCATAAATTAACGCTGTTTCATTACCATGCCCAGCGATGACATGCTGATCTACGGCTAAAAAACAGCTGTTAAGTTGGCCGTCTGCATACCAGTGGTGCAGTCCTTCTTGATCTTGTGTGTATGCTGTTTCTGGAGCCTTGTACCAAGGAAGGCGTTTACTTTGCGATAACCAAAACGCTGCCGGGTCTTGTTTAAATTCGTTGTAATGTTGTTTATATTCACCTGACATAAAGGCTCCTGAGTAAAATTTAATCTAACTAAACTAAGCGCTTTTTATCAGCAGTGATATTCGACTATGGTCGGTTAAATAGTAAGCGATGCTTTTAGTTTTTGGCCAACGTAATGATTGTATAGAACTAAAAAGTTCCAACTAATGTAAAATGTTTCAGTAATTAATGAAGAGTAAATGGATATAAGAATGAATCAAATGGTCAGAGTAGGCGTTGCAGTAATAGTAATGCATGATAATAAAATTTTACTCGGTGAACGGATAGGCGCACATGGCGCAAATACGTGGGCAACCCCTGGAGGGCATTTAGAATTTGGTGAAACTGTTGAGCAATGCGCTGTGCGTGAAGTAGTAGAAGAGACTGGGCTCAATGTTACTAATATTCGTAAACTCGATTTTACCAACGATATTTTTAGCGCAGAGAACAAACATTATATTACCTTATATGTGCAAGCAGACTATGAAGGCGGAGAGGTTATAAATAAAGAGCCTCACAAATGTTTACAGTGGCGTTGGTGCGATATTAATGACTTGCCCGCACCTTTGTTTATCTCATTAAAAAATTATCTAGCACAGAATACCTTGCCCGCTGAGTATTAAAGGTTTTTTGGCATAGGGAGTTGCCATTTATTTAAAATTTGCTGATATTCACCACTTTCCTTGATGGCATTTAACCTATCGCTAATAATTTTTGCTGTGTGTGAGTCAAGCTGATTACTGGCTGCAAAGTGCAAAGAAGAGGGTAACTCATCTAAGTGGATGCGTTTTGAAATTAAATTAGGGTCGAGCCCGGTGCGCTTTAACTCGTTTTCAAGTGTGAGCGTATTGGTTACAACAAAGTCGATACGAGCTTTATATAGCATTTTCCAGAGCTGTTGATAATAACTGACTAATACTAGGTTTTCATTTTCAGTAAAGCCTTTAGTTTCTAAATAAGCTTGTGCAGAGTAGCCGCGAATAGTGGCTACTTTGTACTCTTTAGCAAAATTTAAATGAATCACTTCATCTTTGTGGTTACTTAAACTAACTAGGTATGCGTCCGCAAAGTAGACTTTACCTAGCCACTTATATTGATGATGTCTGTTTGGTGTTTTTAGCAGTGACATTATTATGGCATTAGGATTGGCTCGTTGCTGTTGGAATATTCTAGCCATTGGCATTATTTCAAACTTTGCTGTTAAATCAGTGCCATTTAAAACTGCTTTAGCTATATCGACCAGCGCGCCCTGTGCTTCACCTTGAGGGTTTTTAAAATGATAAGGCGGTAAATCTTCAGCGATAAAGGTAACAGGGGTGGCGTTGCAGAACGCACTATAAAAAAACAATACAAAAACAGTTAACACCATACGCAAAAGCATAAATAATTGTCTTTAAAGCAATACTATAACGCTAGTGTAAAGAAAAACATTAATAAGGTACATGATAAATGTATATTTTAAGTAAGCAGATTGTTTACTTGTTGTTTTTTATAAATTGGCGAGGCGAGCAATGATGCCAGCGTTTAAAGGCACGATTAAAAGAACTTTGATCGTTAAATCCCAGCATAAAAGCGATTTTATTTAGTGAATAGTGGTGAATATAAGTTAATAAGCGTCGTTTTTGCTCTGCTTCAAGCAGCGTGGCAAACGTGGTTTGCTCTTTTTTTAGATAGCGCTGTAGTGTGCGTGGCGTCATATTTAAGGCCGCAGCTGTCCTGAGCAAAGAGCAATCTTGTAAGTCGTGTTTTGCCATTAAAATATGATTAATTTTTTCTGATAATAACTGCTGACTTTTAAACTGGGATAGCTGTTGCTCTGACATTTGCTTAAGTATTGCGTTGATTTGGCTATTATCGGTTTTAAAGGGCAGGGTTAAGTAATTACTTGGAAACTCGATTTGATTAAAGCTAGCGCCAGCTTTTACTGGGCAATTAAACCAATTAGTTAATCTGTGTTGTTCGGTGTTTGAAAAGTGTGTTGAAAAATACACACAGCTAGGTGAAAGCTCAGGATTAAGTAGTTGGCGTACCACGCTGACCCAAGCGGTCATATTTCGTAAAACAGCCTGTGAACTACATTGTGGATCGGCTACCCAAGTTACTTTACACCGTGTTTTTTGTTGCTCAAACTTGGCGCGACCAATATTAGCCACTAGGCTGTCGTAATTAAGTAGTGCAGTAATAGCGCTGGCTAAATTAGTACTCGATTCAATTAAATACCCCAATACACCAAAATCAGCGGTGCGTATTTGTTTTCCTAATTCAAAGCCAAATAAGGGATCGTTTAACGCCTGTTGTGCATAGCCAAGCAGCGCATTATAGCTTTTTAAGCTGATACGTGGCGCCATTTGTTGTGACTTTTTATTGGTATACTCGTTAAAATCAATAGCGCTTAAAGCCACTTGGCTAGCTAAGCCTTGGGCTTCAAGATAATCCAAACAGCTACAAAAATAATGATCGGCTAAGGTTTTCATTTGTCGCCTAAAGCTAAAAAATAGTCGTCTAATCGCAAGTTTGCCACGGCATATTTTTATATGCTAGTGATCGATAAAAATAATAGGGTGAAGGTCATGGTAGAAATAAAAATTAAGCGAGCTGTGGCAGCAACGCCGGAGCAAATACGCAGCGTATTATTAGCGCATGCTGATTTAGGACGATTTTTTAATGCTCACTTTACACTACTTGCACCACAAGAGCCGGGTGAAATAAGTGGCGGAAAAGGCACGATTAGAGAAATAAAAATGCAAGGCACTACCTTTAAAGAGCAAATAATAGCTGCAGATAACAGTCATATTAGTTACCGTATTATAGGTAGCAAGCCCGTTGCGCAGCATCGTGGTGATATTTACTTAAATACCATTAATGAAGAGCCATCGCTCACTGAGGTTAATTACCATATTAGTTGCATTGCACCTTTTTGGTTACCCGATTTTATACTGGCTTTTTTTATAAAAAAAGATATTAGCCAAGCACTTAAAAAAATAGCCCGCTATTTTCAGGAGCGTGTTGTATGAGCATTGAAATTATTTTACTCGCACTGAGCCCTATTTTTTTGCTGTTTGTTGCTATCGAGTTTATTAAATTTAGGCGTCACTACGATATAAAAGACAGTTTAGCCAATGCATTATTGGCTTTATTACATCAAGGTGCTGATGCTATTGCATTAATAGTACTAATGCCGTTTTTTTACTGGCTGTATCAGTTTCGGTTATTTGATATTGAATTGACGGTACTGACCATATTAGGTGCCTTTGTACTGCAAGATTTTTTATATTATTGGTTTCATCGTGCATCACACCATATACATTGGTTATGGGCAGCGCATGTCGTACATCATAGCTCTACGAGAATGAATTTTACTACTGCCTTTAGACAAAGTTTAATGTATCCGCTTGCGGGCATGTGGCTGTTTTGGATGCCAATGATATTACTTGGTTTTGAACCTGTGATTGTTTTTGCCGTAGTTGCCCTTAATTTAGCGTATCAATTTTTTGTTCACACCCAAGTGGTAAAAAAGCTGGGTTGGTTTGAAAGCGTATTTAATACCCCATCACATCATCGGGTACATCATGCTATTAACAATGGTTATTTAGATAAAAACTTTGCAGGGGTACTAATTGTTTGGGATAAGTTATTTGGCACTTATGTAGAAGAGGATGAAAGCAAGCCTTGTAAATACGGAATTATTGGCCAACTACACAGTAATAACCCGATTAAAATTACCTTTCATCAGTGGCAGCATCTCTTTAAAAGTACCTACAGAGCAAAGGGATTAAAAGCAAAGTTAAAAGTAGTCTTTGGTTACCCAACAAGCTCCCAAGGTATTAATAAGTAAGCCTATTTTTTATAAAAAAGCCAGGAGTAAATAGCATCACTCCTGGCTTATCTCACAGTAAAACTTAATTTATTTGGCCGTTGTGATCACTGTATCAATTAAGTGAACAACGCCATTACTGGTATAAATATCAGTAGTTGTTACATTGCTACCCGCTACTTGTAGTGATGTAGCTGGTAAGCTTACTTGCCACCAAATATCGTTCACAGCTTGGCCATTATTCTGACCTGCTGCCGTATCACCGGAGAAGGTATATAAAGGGCGGCCAAGGTAGGCGACTTGCATGCTGTCATCTGAGCGAGCAATTAACGATAAACCGGGTACATTTTCAATTGATGCTGCAGTACCAAGAACCGGTGGCCACGTTGTTGCACAAGCTGCTTCACACGAGCTCATTGCCTCGCCTAAATCATTGTCGAACACATAAACTGTTTTGCCTGGCATAGCATCAGCCATACCCGTTACTAAACGACTATCAGTTGAATCATAAGCAATGCTATCTGTTGCTGTGTTTGCTGTGCTGGTAAAGTCTACAACGTTTACGCTTAGCATGTTATCAGCAAGCGTGGTCACCGTTTTACCATTGGCTGCAAATGCATCAGTACTGCCCACTTGAGCGCCTAAAACATGTTGAGTTAGCACACCTGTCAATGCTGTCGTATCAGCCAATAAAGCCTCTAAATCAGCGGTAGGGATTTTGCTAAATGCAGCATTTGTCGGTGCAAATACCGTAAATGATTGAGTGGTGTCGTTAAAGGTATCTACTAGTGATGCTGCTTGTAGTGCAGTGACTAAAGTAGATAGTGCAGGTGTTTCAGTAGCTACTGTAGCAATTGTTTTAGTCGGGGTACCAACTTCAGCCGGTGGCATAATTACTTTATTTAATACATGAATCACGCCGTTACTAGCGATTACATTTGCCTCTGAAATTGCTGAGTCATTGATAAATAGTGAGCTATTTACATGAGATATAGCAGCCATGTCGCCATTGGCCATTTCTATCTTGTTGCTGTTGCTGTTGCTATTGGCAATGGTTACTGCGTCATCTGATAAAACTGTCGCGTCAGAAAAAACATGATACAGCAAAATATCACGAAGCGTATCTGTATCAGCTAGTAGCGCATTAATTGTATCCTGTCCGAGCGCAGCAAATGCAGCGTCTGTAGGTGCAAATACACTAAAAGTATTATCTGGATCGGCAACTAGTGTATCTAACCCTGTTGCCGTTAAAGCAGCTAGAAGTGTCGTAAAATTACCATCAGCGCTCGCTATATCAGCAATTGTATTGGTACTTTGAGGTAAAGTAACATCAGAAATGATAACTGAATCAATTACATGAATGACACCGTTATTGGTCATAATATCTTTAACTACAATGTTTGCTCCGCCAAACGATAGCATGTTTCTTTGTGCGTTTATCGCCACTGGAAGGGTATTGCCAAGTAGCGTTTCTGCTGATTGACCGTTGAGAGACATTGCAGTTACAGAATCAACTGATCCTACAAGTACATGCTGCTTCAAAATATCTGCTAAAACGGTGGGATTAGCAAGTAAGCTGTTTAAAAAGTTGCTACCTATTGACTCGAAAGCAGCATCAGTAGGTGCAAATACGGTAAATTCTGATGATTCGTCCGCTAGTGCTGAAGTAAGGGATGCAGCGTCAAGAGCCGCAAGTAACGTACTAAAGTTACCAGCTTGCTGAGCTGTTTCAATAATATTATTGGTTGGTGCTGTTTCTGACACTGTTTTTGGTGTAAGCACTGCATCAATAACATGAATAATTCCGTTGTCGGTCACAATGTCGGTCATTGTAACTGTGCTGGTATTTACTAATAAATTCTCACCATTTAAAGATAAAGCGATGCTTTGTCCATTGACTGTCTCAACAGTGGTACCCGCTAAACCAATAGCTGTTTGCGCATCTACTCTGCCAGAGACTACATGGTAAGTTAAAATTGAGCTTAGGGTGTCTGTATCGGCTAATAAGTTATTAATGGTTTCTTCACCTAATAACGAAAATGCATCATCGGTAGGGGCAAATACAGTATAACTGGTAGTCAAATCATCAAGGGTTTCATCTAGACCGGTTGCTTCTAGTGCTGCAACAAGAGTGGTGAACTCTCCAGAATCCTGTGCGGCGTCAAAGACCGAGACGGCAGGTTGTGGGTCTACAGTTACTGGGGCGTTGTTATCGTCATCGCTACTACAGCCTTGAATAAGTAACAAGGGAAGTATGATAGCACCGAGCTTAAATACTTTATTCATAATTGTTCCTTTAATCGAATGTTACAGTGTTACAGCTTTGTGAACAGTACGAAACCATTTACAGTGTTGATCAAAAAAACATGCGTTATTTTTATACAATTTAATAGGTGTAAGATTTTATTGAATTTTTATTCAAGAAAGCGTTTAAATTTTAGTTTTTTTACTGCGCGGTGCACCAAGTAAAATAAATACGTGGCAAATACATACGGATAAAAATGCACTAATCCCCAAAGCACCACCAAAACCATCAAGAATAGGCACTAAATAAGCAAAAAACAGTGAAAATATAATTGCTGAACTGGCAAGCGTATACACACCAAAGCGGTGAGGGGCACTCATGCCAATAAATGTGCCGCCAAAAAAGACGATGCTATATAGCTCAGCGTTGAAACTAAATTGTGCAAATATTAAATAAGCAATAATGGATAGGGCTGCAGAGGCTCGGATCCCATCAAAGCGATTATGCTTAGCCAAGTAAAAGGTTAAAAACGCCCCTAACAAAGCAAGCAGCGGATAAATAAGCGTCATATTATTAACTCCTTGGCTAAAACAAATAAGGCGACACTAGCAAATGCAATGCTACCTAATCGTCCACCAAACCCTGCAAATATGTTAATCGTGAGTGTGTACAAAACAGCCCCAATGGCAGAAATAGCCGCAATTTCCCAGTATTCAGTTATTAAACTAGTGGAGCACATACCGGCAAAACTGCCTGCATAAATAGCTGAATAGGGATGGTTTTTGTAATCGGCAGGGAATGGAATAAATGAACCGATAAGCCCCGTTAAACCGGCAGATACAACAATAGGCAATGCGAATGTGGTATGCATTACAAAACACGATAGGCAGCCGATAAAAAAGGTAATGAATTTTAAAAGTATGAATTTAGTCATGGCGCGCACATCATAATGTATCAGTTTTAGCTTTAATAGTTAAAAACTGTGATTTAAGACTAAAATCGATACACCATTGTTAAAAGATGAATTATTGTTGAAAATTATCGATATGCAATGAATGACTAAAAATAACAGTGTTGATGTTCTATAAATTGCAAATTATGTATAATGCGGCATATTTCATATATTAAAAGTTATAACCTAAGGTAATTTATGTCTAACTGTTTACATCTGGCTATCCCCGCTGGCGATCTTGAAAAAGCGAAAACGTTTTACTGTGACGTACTCGGCTGTAAAACCGGCAATAGTGAAGCAGGACGATGGGTAGACATTGATTTTTGGGGCAACGAGTTAACTCTGCATCAAAGCGTTGAGCGTTTACCTACGGTACGTCACGACGTTGATATGGGCGCAGTGGCTGTACCACACTTCGGTATTCATTTATCAGAAAGTGAGTTTCAAGGACTTAAGCAACGCATTGCTGATGCCGGCCTTGAATATTTAGATAAACCTTACCGTCGTTTTGTTGGTGATGAGTTTGAGCAAGAAACCTTTTTTATTGAAGATCCCAACGGTAACGTGCTTGAAATGAAAACCATGGTTAATCCCGAGGTACTGTTTAAAAAGGATTAGGCTAGCTATTATAGCTGAGCTAGTCTTACTGACTAGCTCATGTTTTTTGCCTTTAAATTGCGGTTCCTACCAT
This sequence comes from Pseudoalteromonas sp. 11L1, assembly GCF_055397545.1. The sequence continues at coordinate 1,406,568 of NZ_AP041141.1, forward strand.
TTTTTCAGCCTGCTTTGCCTTTCTTTGCAATTTCTGTTTATACATCGCTTCATCACCCGCTTTTAAAACTGTGTCTAAGTTATCAGGTGGCTGAGTATAGCTAGTTTGCCCAACGCTGGCGTAAATGGAAATGGTATGGCCCTGATGCTCTATAGTTAACTGGTTTAATTGTTGTTCTAGGGTGTTAACTCGCTGGTTAATTTTTTCGTTGCTATTAAATAATGCCATGGCTACAAATTCATCGCCTCCTAAGCGGCCAACAGCATCTTCACTGCGCATGTGTTGACCAAGTGACTCTGCAACTTTGCACAGTACTTTGTCGCCTACATCATGGCCATAGGTATCATTAATTGCTTTAAAACGGTCTAGATCTATGTATAAAAAACACAAAACGCCTCCACGTTGCTTATGCTCTGCCAATAAGTCGTTTGCTTTTAAGCTCCACCCACGACGATTGTATATATGGCACAAGTGATCAAAGTTAGCGTGTCGTTCAGCCTGTTTTTTTGCATAACTCAATCTTTGAATTCGTCTACCGACGGCAATAGCTAGTAATAAAGATTCAATTGTAAACGCAATAACAAACCCATAGCGTTGAATGAACGGACTATAATCGGTTAGTAGTACTCTAAAAGTCATACTAATAAACATACTTGCCAGTGCTATAAATACCAAGTTTGCTTCATTGACACCGTACTTTGTTTGTATCGCGCTGAGGATAAAAATAGTCATGACAATAAATAATGATAAATAGCCGGTTACTGCAGAGGTAATATTGGTTATGAGTGGCAGATCGAGCGCTATTTTTTGTAAGCACAAAGTCAGTACGCATAAGGCGGTAACTTTTAATGTATTGCTTAACTTTGGAAAGTATCTAGGTAGCTCTAATAGTGCACTCATAAACCATGTGGCACTGACTATAGTTAAACCAATACTTAACGTGTAAAGATGACTTACGTACACAGAGTAGTACTGCTGTGTAAATAAATAAGGCTGTCCTTCTTGAAAGAATATAAAACTAGCGATACAAAAAATATAAATGCCATACAGTTTAAAAAGAGGGTCTTTTATGCCGTGTCCTATAATTAATGCATAAAAAATAAGTGTGGCGCAAAGACCATAAAAAATGCCAAAAATAAGGTTATAGCGTTGTATTTTTTCGACAAACGGTTGTGTATCTGACCACTTAAAGCGTGGGGTATAAGCTGCTGAGGTAGTAACTGTAAGCTGTGCAGTAAAAACGCCTTGGTCCATTAAAATTGCCATCTGATTGGTTTTTAAAGGTGTTTTATATACTGAATTTTGCTGCCACGAAAAGTCTGTAAGTGCAGGGCGAGTAAAAGAAAATACCCCACCTTGGTTTAAGTTACAGCTTAATTCGAGATGATTGATACCGTTTTTAAGCTTAATATTTGAGACAACTTCTTTGGATAAAGACACCGATGTGTTTGTTGCTCTTTCATTGAGCTGGCAATGCTCTTGCGCATAAGTAACGCTACTAAACAGCATAGTACAAGCGCATATAAAAATGCTAAATCTAATCATCAGTGCGCTTAACATGCTCAAAAACCTCTTGTCTTTATCGTAAAATTCATTGCTACTAAAAGGATGAATACTCTAAACCATACTAACAAAGCAGGTAGGCTTTACTAGTAATTAAGTATTTAAATAATGACTTAGTGCAAAAATGGGTTACTTTTAATCACACATGTATTTCACTGGGGGTTTTATTGAAGTGTCGTTTAAACTCACGGCTAAATTGTGACGCACTAGTATAGCCTACTTTAAATGCGGCCTCGTTAGCTTTACTGCCAGAGGTGATTATTAATTCTTTTGCTTTTGCTAAGCGTACTTTTTTTAAATACTGCAAAGGGGATTCAAACGTAACTTGTTTAAACGCACGATGAAAAGATGACACACTCATATTAACTTCTTCAGCTAAGTGCTCTACGGTAATAGGGTTTGCGTAATCGCTGTGTAATGTTGATAAAGTACGCGCTATGCGCGCGTAATGGCCATCATGCATTGCAAGCCCAATTAAGGTATGCCCTTGAGGGCCACATAGTACTCTATATACTAATTCTTTAACTATATCGCCACCAAATATCTCAGCCTCAAGCGGATTGTTTAATGCTGTTAACAGTCGATGAGTGACTTGCTCCATGGCCATATCTAAAGCGGCACTTTGGACGGCACCGCTTTGTGTCAACGGTGTTGAAATAGGATTATGTTGCATCATTTGGTTAACCAGTTTGTGCAGCATGGCTGGGTTTATATCAATTGCTATACCCATTACTGGTAAATCGTTATCAGTAAACGCTTCACATTCTAGTGGTACGGGCACTCCCAGTACTAAATAATCGCCTGCACCATATTGTATTTGATGCTCAGGGAAGTGAATAATTTTATGTCCTTGGCCAACAATAATAATACCTGAATTATAAATAAGCGGCTGACGCGCTGAGCTTTTGGTGGCGCGATGAAAGTACACCCCTGGAATAATTGTTTCCATGGTACCTTCAAAGCTGAGCAACTTATTATGCTCTGCATATTGTTGTAACAAAGTAGCGATGGTTGTCATAAGAGCGGCTTAAATTATCAGTATTTGGCGTAAAATAACAACACTGATAGTTTTAGGCAAGCTTTTGGTAGATATTAGGCTTTTTATATATGTTCTATGCCACTATTATGCATCCATCAACACTTTATTTATTTAAGAATTGATAAGGTGCTTAGTAATTAACCGTCCCCTTTAGGAGCAAAATAATGAAATTTAGCTACGTAAATCCCACTTTAATTCAATTTGGTCAGCAACAAATTGCCGCACTTACTGATTTGATCGCAAAAGATCAAAAGGTATTAGTTGTTTACGGTGGCGGTTCTATTAAAAAGAACGGCGTGTACGACCAAGTTGCAGCAGCACTTGAAGGTTTTGATTGGGTAGAGTTTTCGGGCGTAGGTGCCAACCCAACAATTGAAGTGCTAGACCAAGCAGTAAAAATTTGTAAAGAACAAGGTATCGACTTCGTTTTAGGTGTAGGCGGCGGCTCTGTAATTGACGGCGTTAAATACATTGCAGCATCAGCTGTATATGATGGCGAAGGTTGGGATATTCCTACTGGTAAGCATACAATTACCAGAGCATTACCAATTGGTGCCGTATTAACGCTACCAGCTACAGGTTCTGAATCTAACCAAAACTCGGTGGTAAGCAAAGAAGCAACGAAGCAAAAACTACCGTTTGCATCTCCAGAAGTATTACCAAAATTTGCCATTATGGACCCTGATGTAATGAAAACATTACCGCAGCGCCAGCTTGTAAATGGTTTAGTGGATGCATGGGTACATACGTGTGAGCAGTACCTAACATTCCCAGAAGGTGCACTTGTTCAAGAAGGCTACGCAGAAGCACTGTTAAAAGCGCTTAAAACATTGGGTGATAACTTTGAAAACCAAGACGATGCATGGCGTGCAAACCTTATGTGGGCTGCAAACCAAGCACTTAACGGCTTAATTGGTTCTGGCGTATCACAAGATTGGGCAACTCACATGATTGGCCATGAGCTTACAGCTGCTTACGGCGTTGATCATGCACGTTCACTGGCTATTGTTCAGCCTTCTTTACTGCGAAATCAATTTGCAGTTAAAAAAGCAAAACTAGAACAAATGGGTAAAAACGTATTTGGTCTTGCACAAACAGACGATTTAGCAGAGCAAACAATTCAAGCGATTGAAGCGTTTTACCACAGCCTTGACGTAGCAACTGAGCTTACTGAGCATGGCGATGATAAAGCGGCTGCTATTGATAATATTATTGGCAAGCTTGAAGCTCATGGCATGGTTGCCCTTGGTGAAAACCAAGCTATTACGTTAAAAGAAAGCCGTGAAATTTTAGAGCAAGCGGTTGCTTAATAACGGTTAATATTGCCCCCTAACATTTGTTAGCGGCTTTTTGCAGCAAAATAAGATTGAATGAAATAAAATTTTATTTTGCTGCATTACTTTTTTAGGTATTTTCAGGTACAGTACTGAATTAGATAAGTAATGAGCTTAACTAATCGTGTATTTCAATAGGGAATTCGTTTAACTGTGCGTTCAAATCGTTTTTTAATTGTAATGTTACTTGTGCTTGTGCATAGCTTTATAAGCTGTGATGGCGCCGCGTACCATTTACAAGAAGACGTTGACCACATAAATAGCTCATTTTCGCAAAGTAGCGAAACTGCTGATGATAACGACAGCGCCCCAACAGCAGAAATACATGCCCACCAGCATTGCCACAGTGGCTATAGCCCCAGCTCAAATCACTCAATAACTCCCGAGAAAAGTAAACCAACTTTAGCGACATGCTATCACGGCTTACATTATCCACCAGACGTACCGCCACCGAATTTATTTAGCTAGTTTTTAATTTAATTTCAATTGATTGTTGTGCTTTTAGCTGCCTACGCGTAAGCGTTTAATGGGCTGTTATAGGCATTTTTAGATTGCTGAGCATTTTACACTGTCGCTATTTTTTGCGTAGGTTGTAAATGGTTTGCAAGTGAACTCTGTTGATTAAAAGCGGACAAGCTATATGAATAAAAAACCAATTATGCTGGTGGCGATGCTGTGCGCGCTGCCTGCTTTTAGTGCGTTTGCAAATGTTAAAACGTTAACCCTAAAACACGCGTTGATAAATACCGAGCAACAAAATCCGTTATTAAAACGCTACCCTTATCATCAAAAAATACTTAGCGCGCTTAAATCTCAAGCGGCACTTTCGCCTAATCCTGTCTTAAATGTAGAGGCTGAAAACCTGCTAGGAACAAACGAGGCGCGTGGTGTGCAAGGTGCTGAAATAACCTTGGCATTTAGCCAGCTTATAGAGCTTGGAGATAAACGCCAAAGCCGCATAAATTACGCTACGGCAAACATTAAAGCCCAAGCAATACAGTATCAAAATACTCGCTTAGCCTTATTAGCAACCACAGGTGAGCGCTATTACGAGGCGCTTAAATTTCAAACTTTACTTTCTCTAAATAGCGAGCGGCATCAGGTTGTAAGCCAAGCACTTAAAGCAATAAAGCAGCGAGCTGATGCCGGCGCTGTATCGCAAGCAGATGTAACCCGTATGCGTTATGCACTAAGCCAAGTTGAGCTTGATAAAACGAAGCTAAATAGCGAATTTGAGCGAGCACGTTTATCGCTCAATGAACTGTGGAGTGAGCAACATGGCTACACGGATTTAGCAGGAAATATGACTACCCTAATACCGCTTAAATCTGAGCAAACGTTACTCAATGCGGTTAACCAAGCCCCTGACTTTGCTATGTTACAGCAGCAATACTTTCAGCAAGCGGCTAACTTAACGCTGCAAAAAGCCAATGGGGAAAGTGACATTAATGTAGGTGCAGGCGTGAGCTACAACCAGCAAAACAATACCAGTTCGTTGCTGTTTTCGTTTTCAATGCCGTTGCAATTGAGTAACTCAAATAGCGGTAATATTGAAGCGGCTAATAGTCAGTTGGCATTGTTACGTGAGCAGCAAGGACAGTTACGGGTTCAATTACGTCAGCAAGTTCGTACTTTGTACGCCTATTACCAAGGTAAGACATTACAGGTACAGTTGTTATCTGGGCAAGTTATTCCCCAAGCCCAAACACTCATTGAGCAAAGCTTAAAAAGCTATCAACGCGGACAAATTTCGGTGTTGCAATTACTCGATGCTCAACAAGCCCTTTTTGACTCTAAACGCGCGTTGATTAACACATATGCAGCGTTATATCAGACCCACCTCGCACTTGAGCGTTTAACTGGCCAATCTTTAACTGAGACTTTTCAATCATGAACAACACTTTTATCGCATTATTAGTATTTCTCTCGTTTGTAGCTAGCTTAACAAGCACACATGTATTTGCCTCAGCAGAACATGACCAAACAGAGCAAACCCAAAAACAAGGTCCACACGGCGGCTTTTTATTAACCAACGAAAAGCTCACTCTTGAGTTAAAGCTGCAAGAATTGGCAGGTAAAGTTGAGCTGCGCGTATATGGTTATGAGCAAAAACAGCCGGTAGATATAAACAATTTAAGTATAGATATGAACTTAAAGCGACTAGTAGAAGCACCGCAAAGAATACAGTTTACCCGTGAGAATGAGTACCTTGTTAGCATGCAACCTATAAATGAGCCACATTCGTTTGAGCTTTTCATTACTGCCAATTATAAAGGTGAGCGGGTTAGCTTTGAGTACTCTCAGTACGAAGGCCGCACTGTGCTTAGCGAGCGAGCAATTAAAGGTGCGGGTATTAAAACGGAGATAGCACAAAGCGGCGAGGTTGATATTTTCGACACGCTGTTTGGTGTTATTGCACCGACACAGCATGGCACAGTAGAAATTATGGCGCCATATATCGGGTTGATCAGCGATATTTTTGTCAGCATTGGTCAAACCGTTCAAAAAGGCGATGTATTGGCCAGCGTCACCAATCGTGAAACTTTGCAAAACTACAGTATTAAAAGCCCTATTAGCGGTGTGGTAACCGAACAATATTTAAAGCGTGGCGAACTGGCAAGTACTCGTGCGCTAATGCAAGTCGTGAACCTTGATAAAGTATGGGTTGAGCTCTCAGCCTTTCCTGAAAACATCGAAAATCTAGCCATTGGTCAAAGCGCTATCGTTTACGATTTACATCATCATTTAAATGCCCAAGGTAAGGTGTTTTTTATAGCACCTATGATGACTGGCGGGCACATTGCACGTGCCCGTATTGAGCTTAATAACCCAGATGGTCATTGGCGTCCAGGTATGCATGTTAATAGTGATGTCAGTATCGATAAAGTTAATGCCCGCGTGCGTGTAAAGCCTGAGGCTATTCAAGAGTTTAACGGTATGGCGAGTGTGTTTGTGCGTAAAAATAGTGTATTTGAAGTACGCCCTGTTACTTTAGGCGCAAAAAGTAGCGATTGGGTTGAAGTCATCGCGGGTTTAAGCCCAGGAAGCGAGTACGTCACAACCAATAGCTATGTGATCAAAGCCGATATTTTAAAAAGCGGCGCAAGTCACGCTCACTAGGAGGTACCATGATTAACTGGATTGTTTCTTTTGCGGTTAAACGCCGGATGATGGTACTGGCACTGATATTTTTATTTGCTGGGTTTGGTGTGTATAACATCCAAAACTTAGCGGTAGATGCTGTACCCGATATTACCAATGTACAGGTGCAAATTAATTCTAAAGCGCCTGGTTTTACGCCGCTTGAAGTAGAGCAGCGTATTACTTACTTAGTCGAAACGGCGATGGCAGGTATTCCTAAGCTTGACTATACCCGTTCGCTTTCTCGCTATGGGCTTTCTCAAGTAACCATTATTTTTGATGAAGGCACCGATATTTATTGGGCGCGTCAACAAATTGGAGAGCGTATTCAAAGTATTCGCGCTGATTTACCTAATAATGTTGAGCCAAATCTTGGACCTATTGCCAGTGGTTTAGGTGAAATATTTACCTATAGCGTTCATGCAAAACCCGATGCGTTAAAAAGTGATGGTATGCCTTACAGCGCCGAAGATTTACGTACTTTACAAGACTGGGTTATTCGTCCGCAGCTTTTAAAAGTAAAAGGCGTAACCGAAATAAACAGCCAAGGTGGCTTTGAGCGCCAGTACCAAGTTGCACCCATACCAGAAAAGCTTATTGCTTATAAGCTGACAATCAAGGATGTTATTAGTGCACTTGAGCTTAATAACAGCAACCGCGGCGCCGGTTATATAGAGCGCTTTGACGGCCAATATTTAGTGCGCTCCCCTGGGCAACTAAAAACATTAGCAGATATAGCAAACACCGTTATCGCCAAGCGTGATGATGCTCCCGTGCGAATTAAAGACGTGGCAAATGTATACTTAGGAAAAGAGCTCAGAACTGGCGCGGCTACCTATAATGGCGAGGAAACCGTATTAGGCACGGCGATGATGCTAATTGGTGAAAATAGCCGTGTGGTTGCTAAAGCCATGGCTGATAAGCTTATACAAGTACAAAAAAGTTTACCTGCAGGGGTTATCGTTGAGCCTGTTTATGACCGCACCAATCTGGTTGATAAAACCATCGCCACAGTACAAAAAAACCTGTTTGAAGGGGCTGTATTGGTCATCGTCATTTTATTGTTATTGCTTGGGAATATCACTGGTGCGCTTATTACTGCCATGGTTATTCCGCTGAGTATGCTATTTGCTATTACAGGCATGGTGAGCAATCGAGTCTCGGGTAACTTAATGAGCTTAGGTGCAATCGATTTTGGATTAATTGTTGATGGCGCGGTGATTGTGGTTGAAAACTGCCTTCGTCAATTAGGGATGGCTCAACATAAACATGGCCGCTTACTTACACTCAGTGAGCGTTTAGAGGTTGTAACTTCAGCCACCAAAGAAGTGTTTAGCCCCGCAGTATTTGGTATTTTAATTATTATGTTGGTGTATTTACCGCTATTTGCGCTCAGTGGTGTTGAGGGCAAAATGTTTCAGCCTATGGCGTTTACCGTGGTTGCCGCGTTAATAGGTGCACTTATTTTTGCTGTCACCTTTGTGCCAGCGGCTATTGCCGTATCTGTGCGTGGTAAAGTAGATGAAAGCGAAAACGCAGTAATGCGTGGCGTTAAAAAAATCTACAAGCCACTGCTTAACTTATCGCTTAAATTACCGTGGCTGATGGTGAGTATTGCCACTGTTTTGGTATTAGTGCTTGGCTTTAAAGTTAAAAATATGGGCGCCGAATTCTTACCGCAGCTAGATGAAGGTGACATTGCAATGCATGCGTTGCGTATTACTGGCACCGGTATTGAACAATCGGTGCAAATGCAAAAGCAGTTGGAGCAGGCTTTATTAGAGCAGCCTGAAATTGCGAACGTATTTTCAAAGATTGGCACAGCAGATGTCGCCAGCGATCCTATGCCACCTAACGTTGCCGACACTTTTTTAATGTTAAAGCCGCGTGAGCAATGGCCTGATCCGTCAATAAGTAAAGACGCGTTAGTGCAGCAAATTCGTCATCGTGTGAATGAGGTACCGGGTAATAACTATGAATTTACTCAGCCTATAGAAATGCGCTTTAACGAGTTAATTGCCGGTGTGCGTGCCGATGTAGCACTGCGTATTTACGGTGACGATTTAGCCATACTTAAGCAGTTTGGCGAAAAAGCCACCGGTTTAATGCGAAATATTACCGGTGCTACCGATGTTCGTTTAGAGCAAATGGAGGGCTTGCCTACACTCTCTGTTACCCCAATGCGAGACCATATGGCGCTATTAGGATTAACCGTAAACGACATTCAACAAACCCTTGCCGCTGCTGTTGGTGGGGTGCAAACAGGGCTAATTTATGAGGGTGATAAGCGCTTTTCGTTATTGGTGCGCTTAGATAAGCGTTGGTCTGAAGATGTCTCTGCACTCGCGCGTTTACCTATTGCGTTACCTCAAAGTAGTAACCCTGAACTTGCATTTGTACCGCTTGGAGAAGTGGCTACAATCAGTATTGAAAAAGGCCCTAATCAAATAAATCGCGAAAGCGGCAAGCGCAATGTGGTAGTAACAGCTAATGTAACAGGACGCGATTTAGCCAGCTTTGTAAGAGATGCCCAAGCGACTATGAATGCACAACTTAACCTACCCAGCGGTTATTGGCTTGAATACGGCGGTACGTTTGAGCAATTACAATCGGCGAGTAAGCGTTTGTCGTTGGTAGTGCCTGTTACTTTATTGCTTATTTTTGGCTTACTTTATAGTGCTTTTGGATCGCTGCGTGATTCACTCATTATATTCAGTGGCGTACCACTGGCACTAACTGGTGGGGTATTGGCATTATTGCTACGAGATATGCCGCTTTCTATTTCAGCGGGTGTGGGGTTTATTGCGCTAAGTGGTGTTGCGGTATTAAACGGTGTAGTGATGTTGTCGTTTATTAAGCAGTTACGAAATGAGGGATTAAGCTTATACCATGCAATACATAGCGGGGCATTGCAGCGATTACGCCCAGTGCTAATGACCGCGCTTGTGGCAAGTTTAGGCTTTATACCTATGGCGCTAAATACCGGTACCGGCGCTGAAATACAACGGCCTTTGGCAACCGTGGTGGTAGGTGGAATTATGTCATCCACTTTGCTCACGTTGCTAATTTTACCAGCGCTTTATAAATTAGTGCATGCAAAATTTAAAAAGCAGCAAACAGCTTAGGGTCTGTTGAACTTTGCGGATTGAAATTTGTTCAAACTAGGGGCTGTTTAATCGCGGCGCGAGGTTTGTAACCTAGTGGGCTAAGTAAAAACCGAGCAACAAAGAGTAAATCGCCCCTAGGCAGAACCCTTAGGGCAGCGCCTGTTTGGCATTGATGCTACGTTATCGCCTATTTATGGGGAATAACCACACCACATAGGCTCCGCCTTGCCTAAATACCCAACAAACTGCTGCAAATTCAACCTTGAAAGATCAACAGACCCTAGCTAATTACCAATTAGGTAATAACATAAAAAGCAGCTGAATTGTCAGCTGCTTTTTTGTTAAGTAAAGAGTTGCTTAGTTATATTGAAATAGGTTATCCCAGCGCTCATCTAATGTGGCTTTTGCGTGCTCTAGATTTATCGCGTTATATAGGGTGTTTGTGCAAGTTACTAAATGCATGCGTTTAAGCTTTTCAAGCGCATCGCTAATTTCAAAATCTAGCTCGCATTTATACTTTGTTTTAAACCACGTCTCTATTTGCTCATCAAGCATTTGTGCGCTTAAGCCACTTTCTGATTTTAGTAAAAATGTATAGGCAAGCAGAGCTTCTTTTATGTCTTCTTCTTCGGCGGCGTCTATAAGGGTATGAAAAACACCGGCGTTGTTATCAAGGTTTTTAAAGTAAAGATTATCGCTCAGTGCTTTCATAAATTTAATTTTACGGTTTTTAAATTTACTCCACTCTTTAAACACAAAACTGCCAAATACTCCAATACCAATGGCTAACGTAATAAAGTGCTGCTGAGTCATGGTAACGGCTTTATCACTAAACCCTCCCCAAAATGTAAACAAAGCAAACAGTAAAAGTAATGAGGCGCCCAGTTTGGTAACTAATACTACCGCACCGCCAATAAGTGCCGATGAGCCAATAATCACTTTATCAATAGGGCGCATGCGTACTTCGCTATTAGGAAATAGCATTTCTAAGTCAGCTTTTGGCACATTTTGAAATAGTTTTACTATGGTTGAGCTGGGCTCAAACCCCATAGGTAGTTTATTTTTTGATTCAAAATAGGCTTTGTCTTTAAAACGGATAAATACTGCTACGCGATCGTAGTTGGTAAAATGCAGTGGCTTTTTACGTAACCCCCAAAAACTGGTTATGGTTTCGGTGAGTTGCGACTCGCCACGGCGATAAAAAACCACTTCTTCAAAATCCTCAAACTCTACCTCAAGGCGCACTTTAAATAGTGATTCTTCGTTTAGTGCATCTTGCAAGTCTTGATGGGTGATCACTTCAAAATTAGCCGCGTTTAGAACTTTGGCAAAATCTTTAGCAAAATCACGTTGGCACTGCGCTTTTTGTTCATCAGTCACGCTGTTTATTAAACGAGTATCGCTATTTGGATCAAAAGGCGCGTAATTATTTTTTAATGACTCAAGTGTGCCATGGTAATGAAAGTGAATTAAGCTGGCTAAAAGTTCACAAAGCTGCTTAAAAGAAGTTTGTTGGTCTTTGGTAAGCTCTTTGGCGCACATTGTAATGATGTCGTGTTTTCTAAAGGGAATGTAGCGAGCAGTTTGCATATTGTGAAAATTTTAAAAGTATAATGGTATATAAAGATAATAAAGCAGTCTTATAATGATTACTATGTTGACTGTATTTCTTCAGGTAGCATTAACCTTATTATGAGATGATTTAGTCACTTACCTAATTGCTAACAGGACGTTTATGGCTATACAAAAAAAGCTCAAGCAAAAAACACGTCAGTTTATTGAGTCTAAAAATATGTTGGGTGGGATTACTATCGCCTCATTTTTAGAATCCACCATAGTGCCCATTCCACTCGAGGCGGTGCTGGTACCACTTATGCAAGCACGACGAGAAAAGCTCTGGCAAATTGCCCTTATGGCAACACTAGGCTGTATTGTAGGTGCGCTATTTGGCTATGCTTTAGGCTATTACTTATTTGATATAATTGGCGATTGGGTTATCAATACATTCTCAAGCCCTGAGCAGTTTGAAAACGTAAAACAAAAAATGCAGGCACAAGGATTTTGGTTTGTATTAAGCCTAGGCATCGTGCCTATTCCGTTTCAAATTGCGATGCTAGCCGCTGGCGCAACTAAGTATTCTCTGGCGCTGTTTTTATTAGCAAGCGCTATTGCTCGCTCTATACGTTATTTTGGTTTGGCAATAGTGGTGTATTATGCGGGCAATCAAGCTGAACGTATTATCAGTAAGCACAAAACTAAGACTATGATTGGATTAACTATTTTAATTGCTATTGGCTGGATAATTAGTACACAAATATAAATAAAGCAGTTTAAGTTTATGGTATAGTTTTTAGCAACAATAATAAGTTTAAATACAGCCTATGATGAATCCGGAAAAAGTGAGCCTTAAGCTCAGCCGCTTTGTAAAAATTACCAGATTAAACAAACTGTTAATTTTAGCTATGCTGGCATTTATTATTGGCTTTTCAATTTTTTCGTTAATGCGCTTTCCTTTATTGGATTTCAAACAAAATCTTTACGGCTTTACCACTGACTTTATTAACTTAGTGGTTATTTTTACAATTTTCTTTATGGTGCAATGCTCACAATTAGCTAAAAAAGCCTATTTGTATGTCAGTATCGGTTTAATGTTATGGATTGTAGCATCTACTGCCGATGTGCTTGATGAAGTAATACATCAGCCTCTTTGGATAAGTAATTACGTAGAGGATTTATGTCGCACATTGGGTATGTTAATTACCGTTTATGGTTTATTTAAAACCATGCACTTTATGCAGCGAATGCACACTCGGTTGGCGCAAGAATTTATCATAGATGATTTAACTAAAGTGTATAACCGACGCTGTTTTTATCAGCATGTGAAGGAGATTGTTAATAATCCTTACACTGTTTTAATCATAGATCTTGATCATTTCAAACGTATTAATGACGATTTTGGCCATGATGTGGGCGATCAGGTGCTTAAACAGTTCGCAGATAAAGTGAACTACCTCTTTAAAAATGAAAATATTTTTGCTCGCATAGGCGGTGAGGAATTCGCCGCTTACCTACCTAGTTATGAGCTTGATGAAGTGCTTAACTTTGCGCAGACTATTCTAGAAACTGCTCGTACTATTACAGTACAAAATCAGCGTTCTTTAACGGTTAGTATCGGTATTGCGCACCGTAGCAGCGATCAGAGCTTTGAAAATGTAATGAAACGTGCAGATCAGGCACTATACCGAGCTAAAAAAGCAGGCCGTGATCGCCTTGAGGTTGCTTAAACATAGTAATTTTATAAAATAGATTTCGCTTGTGCTATTTTTGGGGACTTCTGTTGCGAGATAAAAAAGGGACTGTATGGATGAGTTAATCGGATTAGCAATTATTGTATCTATTGCGATTGTTGCAGGGGCTATTTGTGGATTAGTGGCCTTAGTGCAATTGAACACCTTTAAAAAAGAGGTTGCAGTATTAAAACTAAAACTATTACAGTTTGAGTCAAATCAAAATGTAGCAAAAAATGAAAAATCCTCCGCTGACCCTCAAGTAGATAACGCAATACCTCTAAACCGCTCAGATATTCCTGCTGCTGTTAATAAACCAGCGAGCATTAAACCTCCACCACCTCGTAAAACGATAACTAAAAAACCATCGAGTATTGAACTGCTTTTTAAACAATTACGTGCAGGCTTTGAACAAAACTGGATGACCTGGATTGGTGCTATTGCTTTGGCTTTAGGTGGCGTGTTTTTAGCAAAATACAGTTTAGAGGCGGGGCTACTTTCACCTGCAATGAGGCTCAGTGCCGGTGGATTATTTGGCATTGGCTTAATCGCAGCAGCGTATTATTTACATTATAAACGTATCGTTTTTGAAGGCTTTAATAATTACATTCCTGCAGCCCTTGCCAGTGGCGGCTTTATGACTTGTTTTGCCTTAATGTTTTTGGCCTATAACAGCTTTAGCATGCTAAGTGCTGAGTGGGCATTTATTGGCTTAGCAGTTATTGCTGTGTGTGCTAGTGCAATGGCAATAAAGCTAGGCCCTTTACTTGCTGTAATAGGCATTATAGGCGCATACAGTGTCCCTGTTTGGGTAAATACGGGCAGTGGGCAGTTATTTTCTTTACTTATTTATGTTGCCCTTGTGAGTGTTGCCGCAGCAGTTGTAGCACATAAAGTAAAGCGTGTTTGGCTGTGGTATTTACTATGGGTAGGGCATATTGGCTGGTATTTGGTTGGGCTAACTTTATTTACCTATAACACAGTGTGGTTAATAGGCGCTTATGCGTTACTAAGTATTTTAGGCTTAATCGCTATTGCACGTTTAGGCTTGGGCTTTAATACCCTTGAAGTACGCCCACACAGCTTTAAACGGTTAGTTAACTTATTTCCAGATCACGGATTATTAACAGCCTTTATTGCTCCTTTAATGATTGCCATGCTGGTGAGTCTGTTTAATTTTCAGTGGCAAATTATGGCGTTGTTAAGCATCGCTTTGTTACTATTTTTAGTGCTAAAAAATAGCCGTTGGGATGCATGGCAGGCTGTCTCTTTATTAATTGCACTGTTATTAGTGGTCAGTGCTAAACAAACTTATGCCTTTAATGACGCGTTATTCATTTTTAAAAACGAATACGGGCTAGGCTTATTACTTGCTCTGGGGCTAAGTGGCTATGGACTCTATTTTGGTAATAAATACCCAAAACGATTAGCTTTTCATTTGCTTGCTTCATTAAGCATGTTTGCATTAGTTGGCACTTTGTATGCGATGATCCCAAACACGGCTTTAGCAACCGCTTACCCACTTTGGGCGGTGTTGCTATGTTTAATGAGTGCGGTGTTAATTAAATTTACGCAAAATAATACAACCTTATGGCAGCGCTTTAGTTATTGGGTGGGGGCAAACGCCAATATTACCTTAGCAATTACGATGTTACTGAGTGATAGTGGCCTTACCATTGCTCTGGCTGTTCAAGTATTACTGCTGAGCTTACTGATAAAAAAATACAATGTGGCTATGCCACACTGGCCAATAAAAGCCCTGGTGGCAGCATTACTTTTACGCCTTACCTTATCGCCGTGGACGCCTAGTTATGATGAGCTAAGCATATTTGGTTTGCATTGGAGCTTAGTTGTTTACCCGCTGTGTATTGGGTTATTTTTTGCAGCGGCTAAATGTTTTAATACTTCAAAACTAAAAATATGGCTTGAAGGAGCTGCACTGCATTGTTTAGCGTTATTTGTGACAACCGAAACCAGTTATCAACTGGTAGGGCACTACCCTCAGCTGTTTTCTTTAAGTTTTTATGAGCAAGTTTTGCTCAGTTGTAACTTGCTTGCTTTAGGCTGCGTTTATTTATATCGCGCGCAAAGTGCAGGGCAGCTGGGCAAGCTATATCGCACTGCAGGTTTTATTTTATCAGCGTTAGCTGGCTTGTTGTTAATCAATACAACGTTGGATGATAATCCGTTATTAATGCGTCTTTATGTTGGTGAAACACCAATATTTAACTGGATACTTTTAATTTGGTTGGTCCCGAGCCTGCTGGCGTTATGGTTAGCGAGTTTAGTTAAATCGTTAAATGCTAAATTGAGTCAAATTACACTCGGTGTGTCTGGTTTATTAGCGGTATTAGCTATCAACACCTTGATCCGTCAATATTGGCAAGGCGGCTTCATCTACCTTGATAAAGCAACCAGCGACGCCGAGCTATATAGCTATTCGGTTATTTGGTTATTACTCGGCGCGCTGGTAGTGATAGCCGGGCATTTAAAACAGCAACGGTTACTGCAAAATGTTGGTTTAGGTATTCTTGGCGCTGTAATTGTTAAGGTGTTTTTAATAGATATGGCAAATTTAACGGGACTTCTAAAAGCATTGTCCTTCATTGGTTTAGGGTTGTCGCTGGTAGGGCTTAGTTGGTTATTCCAAAAACTCAGAGAGCGCATTCATAGTTAAGTTCAAGCCCAGTACTTACTGGGCTTAAGCTCTTATTAATCGTTAAGTGCTGTGGTTCAGCAGTGCTTTAAGCTTACCAGGTTTTACTGGTTTACTCAGATAATGAATATTTTCGGCTTTGGTGATTTGTTTTAGCTCAGTGTCTCGCACTGCGGTAATTAATATAGCCGGAATATCGCTTTGCCAAATCTCGCGTAGCGCTTTAATTAAAGTAATGCCATCCCAATCATTACCTAACTGATAGTCCATTAAAATAACATCAGGTGCGCCCTGTTCTTTTGCATAAGTTAACACCGCGTCCACTTTATCGAATAGGGTGTAATTTGCCTGCCAGCGCTTTAATAGGCTAGCCATGGCTGCAAGGTTTTCAGGGTCGTCGTCAACGGCAATAATATTTATCGCGGCGCGGTTGTCGACTATATTTTGACTGGATTGTTTTTGCTGTACTAATTGCGCATCACCATAAGGCACTTCAATGCTAAATCGGCTGCCTTTATTAGGTAATGAAACCACATCAATCGGCAGGCTCAATAAATCAGCCATACGTTTAACCACCCCTAAACCTAAGCCAACGCCTTTATTGTCGCTAGCTTCAATTCGGTAAAAGTCGTTAAATATTTTTGCTTGTTCAATGTCGCTAATACCAGGGCCGGTATCCCATACTTCAATCCGTAAACTGTGCTTTCTGTTTCTACAGGCAATTAATACACGGCCATTTTCCGTGTATTTAATCGCATTTGACAGTAAGTTTTGTAGTATTCGGCGTAAGTAAGTAATGTCGCTGTGTACTATTTGTTTATTTGAACGTACTTTAAATGAGAGTCCTTTATCGCTCGATAAAATCGCATATTCGCTTTTAAGGGGATCTAAAATATCATCAATGTAAAAGTGACGAGGATTTGGGGTCATTGCCCCTTGCTCTAGCTTGGCAATTTCTAATAAAGCCGACATTAAATGCACGGTGGAATCGAGGCTATCACCTAGCTTATTAAAGTTATTTTTATTGGTGCTATCTAATTGAGTTTCATCAATGGCGGCGAGATATAATCGTGCCGCATTGAGCGGTTGTAATATATCATGGCTGGCCAGTGCTAAAAAGCGAGTTTTACTATCATTCGCTTGCTCAGCTTCACGTTTAGCTAAAGTAAGTGCTTGCTCTGTTTGTACGCGACTATCGATTTGTGCTTGCAGGCTACTATTAATGGTTTGCACTTCTTGGGTGCGCGCTTCAATGCGGTTTTCTAAGTCCATATTAATTTCTTCGAGCGCATTTTGCGTACTAATATGATTAGTAATATCAGAAAAACTCGTTACAAACCCCCCATCAGGTAGTGGGTTGCCTATCATTTCGTAAACTTGGCCATTTCGACGATGACGAATAAAGTGATGTGAGCTGCCATTTTTTAAATGCTGAACCCGCTTATCAACATGGCGCTCGATTTCACCGGGGCCGCATTCACCGCGCTCTGCGTTATACCGTATTATTTCTTCAATGGGCTGGCCAACTTGTAAAAAACCCTCAGGGTAGTTAAACATTTCGCTGTAGCGCTTATTCCAAGCAACGAGGTTGAGATCTTTATCTACCACAGAGAGTCCGTGGCTTAAGTTTTCTAGTGAGGTAAATAGTAAGTTCTGATTAAACTGCAGTGCTTGTGTGGTTTCATCAAAAAAGTTTACCACTTCTTCAAACGCCATTCGTTTCCCAGATGATACTGTATGAATAAGTGCTTGCGCAGAGGAAGCACCTAATACTCCAGTCAGTGCGCGTTCGCAGTAGGCAATAAAGTCAGCGCGAGGGTGTGCATTGTTGTCGTTTAAATCATGATGGAGTGCGTAATGCGATAAAATTTGTTGGCTACGCTGAATGCCTAAGAAGGTCTGCAGTAAAATTTTAAAGTCATATACCGTGGCTTTTACGTTTTTATTTAAGCGACGAGATAAAATGGCCTGATCTTTAGGATTAACAAATGCCGCAGCTTGAATTTTATCGATTAAGCGCTCTTCAGCTCCTAGCGAAAAGCTAATGTAACAGCCAATATTAGCAAACAACGCGATTAAGGTGCCTCTAGTTATAAGCGTTTGTTGCAGCTCACTGTCTAGTGGGTTAGGAGCTTCTAAAATAGGCAACATTAAAAATAGCACCCAACAAATGACCCCTGCGAGTAGCCCAGCATAAACACCATAAGCATGACCTTTTCGCCAATATAAACCACCCACAATAGCAGGCAATAATTGTGACACTAATGAGAAAGCCACTAACCCCATACTGGCTAGCGCACTGCCACTACCAAACCATTGCTGATAGAAGTAGGCTAAAATAAGTACCCCAGCAATGGTAAAACGCCGTACTAATAAAATGCGGGATTTGTAGCTGGTGGTGATTAAATTACGTTTAAATTTACGACGCAACATTAAGGGGAGCACCACGTCGTTGGAGATCATGGTGCTTAGCGTAAGCGTTGCAACAACAATCATGGCTGTGGCAGCAGAAAGCCCACCTATAAACACAAAGGTGGTTAAAAAAGCGTTATCGTGCAGCATAGGCAGTGCCAGTACAAAGCTGTCAGGTGATAAACTGCGACCAATTTCTGGATGAATAGCAGCGGTGGCTATGGGTAAAATCATTGCTGCGGTCAATAACAAGTACAATGGAAAAGCCCAGCGAGCAGTAAATAAATGGCGCTTATCTTGGTTATCAACCACGGTGACATGAAATTGCCGTGGCAAACAAATTATAGCAGCTGCCGCCATTAGTGACTGACCTATAAAGTTAAAGCTAAAAAAGTCGAACTGTGCCCAATGCAGCCAAATTGACTCGGCAACTTGGCTAGAACCCTTTGTGGGTAAATTAAATAAGCTATATATTGCAAGCCCTGCTACAGCAGCCAGAGCAAACAGCTTTATTAGCGACTCAAACGCCACAGCAAGCATTAAGCCTGAGCGGTACTCGGTTACATCAACTTTGCGCGTGCCAAAAAATATAGCAAATAGTGCCATCATTAAAGTGGCTGATAACGCCAAAATATCTCCAGATATTTGATTACTACTTTGCAAAAGTAAAAAACTAGAACTAAGCGCTTTTAATTGTAATGCAATGTAAGGAATAGTGGCTAATAAGGCAATAATGGTCACCATAATAGCGGTGGTTTGGCGTTTGCCGTAACGCGCTGAAATAAAGTCGGCAATAGTGGTGATATTTTGTTTTTTACTCACCAATACCAGTTTACGTAAAAAGCCTTGGCCGAAAAAAAACAGTAAGGCGGGTCCTAATAAAATAGGCAAAAAGCTCCAACTACTAGTTGCAGCGGTGCCTACCGAGCCATAGTAAGTCCACGAAGTACAATAAATTCCCAATGCAAATGAATACACAAATGGGTGATGACTAATACGCTTGGCAAGTGGGGTGGTCTTATCACCCCAATTTGCCAGCCAAAACAGCACGCCTATGTAGCCAAAGGCAACAATGAGTAGTACAGCTGTCATGTTTATTTAACCTCGTAGAGTGTTTTTATAATTTGTCATAACTATACCCAAACTATTTCAAGATGCGAGCGCCAGTTGGAGTTTGAAGTAGTTTGCTTATTAACAATACCTAGCTGCAAATAAAGTAGGGGGTATACATTTTGTTTATGTTATCTATAAATAAAATAAAACTATGATATTTAAGGGTTAATTTGTTTTTGTCTATTTAGTTAGACTAATGTCTTATTCCCACGGTTTGTTTTAATTTGGCTAAAAGTTTGAGCAATAAAAATCTATTAAGCTACTGAAATTTAAGTGGTTCATGAGTTGTTTATTAATTGATCATGCGCAGTTTACGGAAACGTTAATATGTTGTTACGACTATTGTCGCAATTCAATATTTGAATTGCATTGCTAAATTGGTTAACGAATATAAAAAACCACCCATCACAATCGTGATGTTTAAAGGGGAAAATAAAAATGGCTTTTAAAAATGAAGAACAAGCAAAAGCTTATTGGGCAGAAAACATTTCATTACTGTTTAAATTATTAGCAGTATGGTTTGTGGTCTCTTTTGGCTTTGGCATATTACTGGTTGATGTACTTAATGAAGTACGTTTTTTTGGGTTTAAACTTGGCTTCTGGTTCGCCCAGCAAGGCGCGATTTATACCTTTGTGGCTTTGATTTTTGTGTACGTTTTCAAAATGAATACGTTAGATAAAAAATATGGCGTAGACGAATAGGAGCTAGTCAATGGATGTTCAAATACTCACATTTATAATTGTCGGTTTAAGCTTTGCGCTTTATATCGGTATTGCAATTTGGGCTCGAGCTGGGTCCACAAATGAATTCTACGTTGCTGGTGGTGGTGTACCTCCACTAGCCAATGGTATGGCAACTGCTGCGGATTGGATGAGTGCTGCGTCATTCATTTCAATGGCGGGTATTATCTCGTTTGCGGGTTACGACGGAAGTGTTTACTTAATGGGGTGGACCGGTGGTTATGTACTACTGGCTATGTGTTTAGCGCCTTACTTACGTAAATTCGGCAAGTTTACCGTGCCAGACTTTATCGGTGACCGTTACTACTCACGTACTGCGCGTTTAGTGGCTATTTTATGTGCCATCTTTATTTGTTTTACTTACATTGCGGGTCAAATGCGTGGTGTTGGTGTAGTGTTCTCTCGCTTCTTAGAAGTTGAAATTGAAACCGGTGTTTATATCGGTATGATCATTGTTTTCTTCTATGCCGTACTTGGTGGCATGAAAGGTATTACTTACACGCAAGTTGCGCAGTATTGTGTACTGGTATTTGCTTATTTAGTACCGGCTATTTTTATCTCTATGATGGCAACAGGTCACTTTTTTCCACAAACAGGCTTTGGTGCCACGCTAAGTGATGGCTCAGGTATGTATGTACTTGATAAGCTCGATGGTTTAAGTACCGAGCTTGGATTTGGCCAATACACTGAAGGCTCAAAGAGCATGATTGACGTATTTGCAATTACAGGTGCTCTTATGGTGGGTACTGCTGGTTTACCACACGTAATTGTTCGCTTTTTCACTGTACCTCGCGTTAAAGACACACGTATTTCAGCAGCATGGACACTGGTGTTTATTGCTATTGTTTACACAACAGCACCTGCAGTAGCTTCGTTTGCCCGTGTAAACATGATTGATACAATTAATGGTAAAGACGGAAGTGGTACAGCGTATGCAGAGGCACCAGCTTGGATCAAAAACTGGGAACGCACAGGCTTAATCACCTTTAATGATAAAAATGGTGACGGCAAAATGTTCTACACATCAGGTAAAATCACTGACCCTAATAGCGCAAACGAAGTAAATGTTGACCGCGATATTATGGTACTAGCGAATCCTGAAATAGCCGACTTACCAGCCTGGGTTATTGCACTCGTTGCAGCAGGTGGTATTGCCGCGGCACTATCTACTACAGCGGGCTTACTATTGGTTATTTCAACCTCAGTATCGCACGATTTACTTAAACGGACACTTAAACCGGATATAACCGACAAGCAAGAATTACTTGCAGCGAGGTTGGCAGCGATGATTGCTATTGTAATATCCGCTTACTTTGGGATTAACCCGCCAGGATTTGTGGCCTCGGTTGTTGCCTTTGCCTTCGGCTTAGCGGCGGCGAGCTTCTTCCCTGCAATTATTATGGGTATTTTCTCTAAATCAATGAATAAACATGGTGCAATTGCAGGCATGGTAACGGGTATCACCTTTACTGCTGCATACATCATCTACTTCAAGTTTGTGAGTCCAGAGCTTAATAGCCCAGAAAATTGGTTCTTAGGTATTTCACCTGAAGGGATTGGTTTAGTAGGCATGATCATTAACTTTGCAGTAGCTGCAGGTGTCATGAAAATGACTCAACCGACACCAGTTGAAATTCAAGAAATGGTTGAAGGTATTCGTAATCCTAAAGGGTCTAGTGATGCGCATGCTCACTAATCCATATATCTAATGATATAACGCATCAAAGCCCGACTTAAGTCGGGCTTTTTATTTGTTTAAATAATGACTACATTAAATAATCGCTATATTAAATAACCATATTTCAGGTTAAGTCGCTTTTTTATTGAGGATGATTTATGAGTAGTGAGCAACAGGAAGTCGCGCAGTTTATTAACAAGCAAGCACCATTTTCAATGTTACAGGACAGCGCCTGCAGTTATTTTGTTAACCATCTCGATAGTATTTATTTGACCCGAGAAAACCAAACGCAATGGCTTAACAGTGAACAGCCTAAATTATTTTTAATTCGTTCCGGGTTATACGATTTAGTGGATGCTCAAGGCGATACGGTAACGCGTTTAACTCAAGGTGATTACTTTGGTTATCCCTCGTTACTGACGGGAGATTCAATACAAAACAGTTTAGAAGTACAAAAAGAGGGCATTGTCTATATGCTCGACCAAACGGATTTTGATTACTTACGTCGAGAATATAAAGCATTCGAGCAATACTTTGTTCGTGCTCATGCTAATCGATTGCTGTCATCACATTATAAAAGTAACAACGACAGCTGGTCTGAGCGTAAAATATCAGAGATCATGACTCGCAAAGCGATTACGCTGCCCCCCGATGCCAGCATCCGTCATAGTGCTAAAAAAATGCAAGAGCATGGGATTTCATCAATGATGATCACCGAAAATTCGCATCTTATTGGTGTGGTTACAGATCGTGATTTACGTAACCGAGTGCTTGCCGATGAAGTTGACCCTGCGCAAGCTATCGATAGTATTATGACCAATAAGCCTAAGTTTATATTTGAAAATAACCGCGTATTTTCAGCGCTGCACTTAATGCTTAAGCATAATATTCATCATTTACCTGTGCTTGACGAAAACCATAAACCGCTAGGAATGATCACCAGTACAGACTTACTACGCCAACAAAAAAGCGACCCAGTGCAGCTAATTGGTCGTATTTACAAGGCCCATAATGTGGCTGATTTAAAACGTTACGCGAAAGAAATTCCTGAGTTATTAAAAGGGTTTTCAAATAATATTGATGATATTTCGCTGATCGGAAAGTTACTCAGTGGTTTAACCGATGCGTTGACCTCGCGGCTAATTTTTTTATTTCAACAACACCATGGCGCCGCGCCAACCAGTTTTAGTTTTATTTGTTTTGGCTCTCAAGCGCGCGAAGAGCAAACACTGCATTCAGATCAAGATAATGGCTTGTTATTACCTGATGGTCTAAACGATGAACAGCACGCATATTTTAAACAGATGGGCGAATTTGTTTGTGAAAACTTAGTTGAGTGCGGCATTCGTCGTTGTCCTGGTAACATAATGGCTAGCAGTGATGCATGTCGAATGAGTGTTAGTGATTGGCGGGCGAAGTTTTTAAAGTGGATCACCAGTCCCACACCGCAGGCAATGCTCAACTGTAAAATCTTTTTTGATCTGCGCTTTATTGAAGGCTCAACCACACTCTATAGCCAGTTTTGTGAAGAGTTGACCCATATTTCTCGCAATGATCTTTTTTATGCGGCAATGGCCAGCGATGTTAACGCTAACAGTGCGCCGATTGGTTTATTCAATAACTTTAAAACCGAAAAAACAGAGCAACACCATAAGTACATCGATCTTAAAAAGCGCGGGGTGGTGATCATTAACGATCTAGCGCGACTTTATGCATTAAAAGTAGGCATTCGCCGTGCTAACACCCAAGAGAGGTTGGATGCTTTATTAAAGTATTCACTATTAAGCAAAGAAGATATTTATAATTTAAAAGATTGTTGGCGATTTTTAACTCAGCTTCGGCTGCGCACGCAAATAAACGAAGAAGGGTTACCTAGTAATTGTATTAACCCAGACAAACTCAATTCGTTAGAGCGTCATCAGCTTAAAGAAGCGTTTTACCTAGTAAAACAAGCGCAGCAAGGCGCGGCGTTTAAATTTGCGCGTGGGAGTTTGTAACAATAATGGTTAAGCAGCTTATTACGCGGTACTTAAAGCGTCGCCATTTGCTTGCGCAAAGTGCTTTAAAGCAACGTTATTTAGTGATTGATTTGGAATTAACAGGGCTTGATCCTAAACAACATGAAATTGTCTCGGTTGCTTGGGTACTGATTGATAATCAATGTATCAAGAATAGTCAATCGCAGCATATCGTTAATAAAGAGGTTAAAAGTCTAGAGCAAAGCCCTGTTTTTCACGGCATTAGTACTGACTCGGTGGCACAAGGGCAAAGTCTACAGAGTATTTTAATGTCTTTAAGTGCTCACTTTAGTGACTGCATTTTAGTATTTCATAATGCCATGCTCGACTGGGGCTTTTTAAAGTTAGCAATAAAAAATGCAGGGATCATCCAGCGGCCTAAGCTGATCATCGATACCTTACAAATAGAAAAAAAGCGCTTACTGCAACACGCAAGCGATATCAAATTAGATGATTTAACCTTAAATGAATGCCGTAATCGCTACGATTTACCAAGCTATCATTGCCATCATGCGCTTACCGATGCACAAGCCACTGCTGAGCTGTTATTAGCCCAATGCCATCAAATAGGCGCCGGTAAAGAACTTAAAGTAGGCGATCTAATGTAGGTTGGTTAAGGACAGCGAAACTCAACTATAAAGTATGCACTTAGCTTAATTGTATGCAGTTTACTTTTCTTCTTGTTTGTATACTTATGGGAACGCGTTTTTAATTAAAAATTCAAGGAACGAATATGAAACTTATCAGCGCTATTTTTATTATCTTATTCCCTCTTATTACTTTTGCTAATTCAAGCGTGCCAGCTAATCGTCATATTGCAGTGCAGGGGTCTGCTGAGGTATTAGTTGAGCCAGATATGGCTCAAATTATATTTGAAGTAAAAAGCATTGAAGATACATTACTTGAGGCTAAGCGTGACCTTGATGGCCGGATCAGCGTGTTATTTGAAGAATTAGATAAATATGATTTTGGCCAAGGCGATGTTCATATATCGGGTTTAAAAAGCAAGGTATACACTAAGGTTGGTACAGAATCAGGGATTGCTTTAAGCGATAATTATTTAGCTCTGAAAACAGTTAAAGTCACATTGAAAGATATTAAAAAAGTCGATGAATTTATTGATTTTGCTCAACGCTTACAAATAGACAATATCAAAAAAATTAATGGTTTATCCTCCAAGGCCATGCAGTTAGAGGCAGAGGCAACACAACTAGCAATTGATAACGCAAAAGCGAAGGGAAATAAGCTCGCTCAGTCTTTTGGTGCTGAACTTGGCAACGTTTATAGTATTAGTGCAAATTCTAGTAGCTCAGATTACGACGCGAGCGGTGTTAAGCACATTGTTTTATCTAGCCACAGAAATAGCATGGCTGCTAGAAATAACGAGAACCCATTTACGCAGCAGCAATATTTAGGTGCAAGAATAAGCGTTAAAGCATCAATAAACGTGGTGTTTGATTTAAAACTAAAATAGCAAATATCGCAAAGCCGAGTTAAAAATAAAAGCGCATTGCGTGTTGATTATGGCGTTAATTTAAAGTTTCTAATGCTTGGCTCTTATAATCGCAGGCAAGGTCGATTACAATACCGCCATCTAAAAGGCGACGCTGCCTTTCTCTGTACGTAACTAGAGTGGATTTTATATTTCATGGCAATCAAACTTGCAATTAATGGTTTTGGTCGTATTGGTCGAAATATTGTCCGTGCACTATACGAATCAGGCTTAAGCGACGAGATCAAAATTGTTGCAATTAACGAACTAGCCGACCCTGAAGCTATTGCCCATTTATTAAAATACGACACCTCTCATGGTCGTTTCACTTTTCCAGTTAAACTAGGTGAAGACACTATCAGCGTTGCTGATGACACCATTGCATTATTTTGTGAAGAAAATCCAGTTGAATTACCGTGGCAAACGCTAGATGTTGACGTGGTACTTGAATGTACTGGCGTGTATCACTCACGTGAGCATGCACAGTCACATATTGCCGCAGGTGCTAAAAAAGTGTTGTTTTCCCATCCTGCTGATAATGATGTAGATGCCACCATTGTGTATGGCATAAACGACGATGAGCTGAAAAACGAGCATACTATTGTCTCTAATGGTTCGTGTACCACCAACTGCGTTGTTCCTGTTATTAAAGTACTCGATGATGCCTTTGGTATTGAGTCTGGCGCTATTACAACTATTCATGCGTCAATGAACGATCAGCAAGTGATTGATGCGTATCACCATGATTTACGCCGAACTCGTGCCGCCAGCCAATCTATTATTCCGGTAGACACAAAATTAGCCCGTGGTATCGACCGTATTTTACCTAAATTTAAAGGCCGCTTTGAGGCTATTGCCGTTCGTGTACCGACTATTAATGTGACCGCCATGGATTTAAGTGTCACGGTAAATACCGATGTAGATTTAAGTGCGGTTAATAGTGCGCTTAAAGCACAAGCTAAAGATAGGCTTGAGGGTATTTTAAGTTACACCGAAGAGCCGCTGGTATCGGTTGATTTTAACCACGATCCCCATTCTTGTATTATTGATGGCACACAGACACGTGTTAGTCATAAACGGCTGATAAAATTACTAGTTTGGTGTGATAATGAGTGGGGGTTTGCGAATCGCATGCTTGATACCGCTCGTGCTATGATGGCATTTAAGTAATATTTAAAACGTATTTATTGGTTTAGTATCGTTAACTAAGGAGATGTTCATGTCGGTCATAAAAATGGCAGATTTAGATTTAAACGGCAAGCGTGTATTAATTCGTGAAGATTTAAATGTACCCGTTAAAGCAGGTAAAGTGACGTCAGACGCACGTATTCGTGCTGCACTACCTACTATCAAACTTGCGCTAGAAAAAGGTGCAAAAGTGATGGTTATGTCACACCTAGGCCGTCCTACGGAAGGGCAATACGAAGACGAATTTTCATTAGCACCTGTTGTTGATTACTTAAATGATGCACTTGAGCAAACTGTTCGCCTAGAAAAAGATTACTTAAACGGCGTTGATGTTGCAGATAGCGAAGTGGTTGTTTTTGAAAACGTACGTTTTAACAAAGGCGAGAAAAAAGACGACGAAGCCCTATCAAAGCAACTCGCTGCATTATGTGATGTTTACGTAATGGATGCCTTTGGTACTGCACATCGCGCACAAGCTTCAACCCATGGTGTGGGTCTGTTTGCTGATGTAGCGTGTGCTGGTCCATTATTATCGGCTGAACTAGACGCATTAGGTAAAGCACTTGATAACCCAGCCCGTCCGTTAGTGGCGATTGTGGGTGGCTCTAAAGTATCCACTAAGTTAACGGTACTTGATTCGTTATCTAAAATTGTTGATCAGCTTGTTACCGGTGGCGGTATTGCCAATACCTTTATTGCAGCTGCTGGCCATCCTGTAGGTAAGTCACTTTATGAGGCTGATTTAATGGATGAAGCAAATCGTTTATGCGCTGCGGCGAAAGCCAACGATGGCGAAATACCGGTACCCACAGATGTTGTTGTAGGTAATGAGTTTTCAGAGTCAGCTGTAGCAACACTTAAAGATGTAAGTGAAGTCACCAGCGACGATATGATTTTTGATATTGGTCCTGATACCGCAAATCAACTTGCAAAAATTATTGCTAATGCGGGCACGGTTGTATGGAATGGCCCAGTGGGTGTGTTTGAGTTTGATCAATTTGGTAATGGTACACGTGCCATTGCAAAAGCGATTGCTGATTCGAAAGCATTTTCTATTGCAGGTGGTGGTGACACCCTAGCGGCAATTGATAAGTACGGCATTAGTGATAAAGTATCGTATATTTCTACAGGTGGTGGTGCGTTCTTAGAGTTTTTAGAAGGCAAAAAATTACCTGCAGTTGCAATGCTAGAATCACGCGCTAAATAATACCTTTGGGTATTAGCTAGCCGTAAAGCAGATGTGCTTATCCCACATCTGCTACAATTAACGAGTAAATACCTCTCACTTTTATTTAGTCGTTAATAATATGAATTTTAGGCCATTTGCCTTTTAATTCATGGCGCAGTGATTGCGCCAAACTAACAAATCCGTTCAAACTAGGTAGTAAAATAACTACCGATAAATTGGAGAATACCCAATGGCTTTAATCAGTATGCGACAACTTCTTGATCATGCCGCAGAGCATGGTTACGGTGTACCCGCGTTTAATGTAAATAACCAAGAGCAAATGCGTGCAATTATGGAAGCGGCTGATAAAACAAACAGCCCTGTTATTGTGCAAGGTTCTGCGGGCGCACGTGCGTATGCCGGTGCACCTTTTATTCGTCATATGATTTTAGCGGCAGTTGAAGAATGGCCACATATTCCAGTGGTTATGCATCAGGATCACGGTACATCACCGGGTGTATGTCAGCGTTCAATTCAGCTAGGTTTTTCATCAGTAATGATGGATGGCTCATTAATGAGCGATGGTAAAACACCTTCAAGCTACGATTACAACGTTGATGTAACACGTAAAACAGTTGAAATGGCGCATGCGTGTGGCGTATCTGTAGAGGGTGAGCTAGGTGTATTAGGTTCACTTGAAACTGGTGAAGCGGGTGAAGAAGATGGTGTTGGCGCTGAGGGTAAACTTACCACTGAGCAAATGCTAACAAATCCAGAAGAAGCGGCAGACTTTGTAAATAAAACCCATGTTGATGCGCTGGCTATTGCCTGTGGTACATCACACGGTGCTTACAAATTTACTCGTCCACCAACCGATGACATTTTAGCAATTGATCGTATTAAAGAAATCCACGCGCGTATACCAAATACCCACTTAGTAATGCATGGTTCGTCTTCTGTTCCACAAGAGTGGTTAGAAGTGATTAATCAATACGGTGGTGAAATCCCAGAAACTTACGGCGTGCCAGTTGAGCAAATTGTTGAAGGTATTAAATACGGTGTGCGTAAGGTAAACATTGATACTGACTTACGTTTAGCATCTACCGGTGCGATTCGTCGTCATTTAGCGATGAACCCGTCTAACTTCGACCCACGTAAGTTTTTAGCTGCTGCAACCCAAGCAATGACTGATATTTGTATCGCTCGTTACGAAGCGTTTGGTACTGCGGGTCAAGCAAGTAAAATTAAGCCAATTTCGTTAGATGAAATGCACCTTAAATACTTAAGCGGTGAGTTAAACCCAAAAATAAAGTAATGGACCAATAATAGCGATATTATTCCACTCATTCAAAAAGCCAGTTGCGTTTGCGCTGGCTTTTTTGATCTATGAGGGATCAGTATTTTACCTAGTTATTAATTAGGGATCACTCGATTACTAACTTGTCATATCTGGGATCATTACTTTACTAAGTAAAAGGCTTAAAGTGACATATTTTAAACTTTTGAGTGTTACGCATTATAAAGAGTGAGCGCAAAACATACAAAAATTCATTGGTTTAGCTTTGTTGGTGGGTAAAATAGTGATCCGTAAAGGGATCTGCTTGATAAAAATCTGATCCCAGCATTTAAGATCATAATAAACCTGATCTAAACACTGTTAAGCGGGTGCTAACTTTTATTATTAAGCGTGAAAATTGATGCTAGTTAGTAATTTGATGATCCCATGTTGATACCATAAATAGTGACTTTAATGATTGATTCTTTTTACTGCAAACCGCTTTTTTATTACTGCTCAAGATGATAAAAATATGACAAATTCTATTTTTTGTCACTATTTTGTGTTTTTTTTACACTCATTTTAATTTAGACGTTACACTTTAATAAAAATGTCATACTTAGTCATAATAATGAAACCTACTCAATAGCCTAAGAGATAAATTGGAATGTCACGTAAAGTATTAGTCGTTGATGACGAAGCACCTATCAGGGAAATGTTGGTTTTTGTTTTAGAACAAAATGGGTTTCAAGCCATTGAGGCAGAAGATTATGATTCTGCAATATCTGCAATGGTTGAACCTTATCCAGATATGGTGTTACTCGATTGGATGCTACCTGGCGGTAGTGGAATTCAAATCGCTAAAAAATTCAAACAAAATGAACACACACGCCAAATTCCTATCATTATGCTGACAGCCCGCGGCGAAGAAGAAGATAAAATACGCGGTTTAGAAGTCGGTGCTGATGATTACGTTACAAAACCGTTCTCACCTAAAGAGTTAATGGCGCGTATTAAAGCGGTTATTCGTCGTGTTGCTCCTACCTCACTTGAAGAGGCGATTGAAGTACATGGCTTACGTTTAGATCCTATTTCGCATCGTGTGACCTCAGGTGGCAGTGAGCTAGATATGGGGCCAACGGAATTTAGACTGTTACACTTTTTTATGACCCACCCTGAGCGTGTATATAGCCGAGAGCAATTACTTGATCATGTATGGGGTACTAACGTTTATGTTGAAGATAGAACTGTAGATGTTCATATCCGTCGCCTGCGTAAGGCAATTGCTACGCTTGGGCATGACCGCTTAGTACAAACAGTTCGCGGTGCTGGTTATCGCTTTTCGAGTAAATTATAAGTTTACTTCGTAAGTCACAATCTATTAACCTAGCACAGTCAAATCATCTGCTAGCGTTTATAAGGTAAAGAGCGTGTATGTATCGAGTTATTAACAAGCAGGCGTTAACTAAACGGCTGTTTGTCTATTTTATACCTTTGCTTTTAATTGGGGTGCTCATTGGTTCCCCATTTTTGATGTTGTTTTTGGGCGCTTTTTCGCTACTTATGTGGCATTACCATCAGCTTTATCGCTTAAGTGACTGGCTGCATGATCAACGCAGTTTTAACCCGCCTGAAGGGGAAGGGTCGTGGGAGCAAGTATTTGAAGGTATTTACCAGCTGCAACACCGCAATCGTAAAAAACGTAATGAGCTGGCAGAGCTAATACGGCGTTTTCGTGACGGCGCTGAGGCCGTACCCGATGCCGTTGTTGTGCTACAAAACGACTTATCAATTGTGTGGTGTAATCAACTTGCACTCAAAGTGTTAGGGTTACAGTGGCCGGTTGATCATGGTCAGCGTTTAGATAACTTAATTCGCGATCCTAAATTTGCTAAATATATGCGTCGTAAAGAGTTTAGCGATGCTCTGGAGCTTGAAAGTGGCCACAGTGTTGAGCAAGTTCTTGAATTTAGGGTTATGCCCTATGCCAATACACAGTTGTTGGTAGTGGTACGCGATGTTACTCGCTTAAAGCAACTTGAGCAGATGCGTAAAGACTTTGTAGCAAACGTCTCTCATGAGCTCAGAACCCCTTTAACTGTTGTTACCGGCTACCTTGAAATGCTCGATAGTGATTCACTTCCCCCGCCTGCAATGTGGAATAAAGCACAAACTACTATGCTAGAGCAATGTAAGCGTATGGATAGCTTGGTGAATCAGCTGTTGTCGTTATCGCGCATCGAAGGGGGAAAGCAACACAGTAATGACAAAGCGGTGAATGTGCCACGATTATTAAACTTAATTGAAACAGAAGCGCAATCTATCAATCAAGACAAAGGCCATCAACTTATTTTTAAGATTGATGCATCGCTTGATATTACCGGTGCTGAGGATGAACTTAGAAGTGCCTTTTCAAATTTAGTATTTAATGCCATTCATTATACTAAACCAGGCGGTAAAATTGAGGTACTTTGGCAGCGCAACAATGAACAAGCATGTTTTAGTGTGACCGATAATGGTGATGGTATTGCACCTGAGCATATTAACCGGTTAACTGAGCGTTTTTATCGAGTAGATAAAGCCAGAAGCCGCACCACAGGTGGCTCAGGCTTAGGCTTAGCTATTACCAAGCATGTGCTTACTCGCCATGGTAGTCAATTAAAAATTCACAGCGAGCTGGGTAAAGGTTCTTGTTTTTCTTTCGCGTTTTCAAGCGATAGACTTATCGTTATTTCGCCATTAGTAGCAAGCAATATAGGTAGTCATAAAAGTGTCATTTAAGAGTCACACCATTGTCATGTACTCACTTTAGAGTGAACCGCAGTTAGGAAATGGGACGAACAAATTGGAGAACCCCAAAATGAAATTTAAAAACTTAGTTGCCGCAATGGGTGTGGCTGTTACAACATTTGTATCTGCACAAGCGGTTGCATTAGAAGACGGTATTCCTGAGTATCAAAAAATTAGCGGTGTATCAGGTAACTTTTCATCAGTAGGGTCTGACACATTAGCCAACATGATGACCTTTTGGGCTGAAGAATATAAGCGTATTTACCCAAATGTAAATATTCAAATTCAAGCGGCAGGTTCGTCTACTGCGCCACCAGCACTAACTGAAGGTACGGCTAACTTAGGTCCAATGAGCCGTGCAATGAAGTCAAAAGAGATTGAAGCATTTGAAAAGCGTCATGGCTACAAACCAACACAAGTGCGAGTAGCAATTGATGCGTTGGCAGTATTTGTACACAAAGATAACCCAATCGAAGGACTACGCATTGACCAAATCGATGCTATTTTCTCATCAACTCGTAAATGTGGTGCATCAGAGCAAGTAAATCGCTGGAGTGATGTTGGTCTAGAAGGTGATTGGGCTGCAAAAGACGTGCAATTATACGGACGTAACTCAGTATCAGGTACTTACGGTTACTTTAAAAAGAAAGCGCTATGTAAAGGTGATTTCCGTAATAACGTGAACGAGCAACCGGGTTCGGCTTCTGTTGTACAGTCAATTTCAGCGTCATTAAATGCGATTGGTTACTCTGGCATTGGTTATAAAACATCGGGTGTGCGTACTGTTCCGTTATCTAAAAAAGGCACTAACTTTGTTGATGCCACGCTTGAAAACGTAGCACAAGGTAAATACCCACTATCACGTTTTTTATATGTTTATGTAAATAAACACCCAAATAAGCCACTTGGGCCAGTTGAAGCTGAGTTCTTAAAGATGGTACTTTCTCAAGACGGTCAAAAAATTGTAGAAAAAGATGGCTATGTACCACTTTCTGCAAAGTTAGTTGAACTAGAGCTTAAAAAGTTAGGCTTGAAATAAGCAGCCAAAGCAAATAATAAAAAACCGCTCATTGAGCGGTTTTTTTGTTTTACTTAAGATTATTTAGTTTGTTGCTTTACCTAAGTTTTCAGCTTGTACTTTGCATTGATTGTAAGCCTCAATACATTTTGATGAACAAACCTGCGATTTAAGACTATCGGTGGTTGTTTGCTGTTCGCAGCTGGTTTCACATTGATAACTTTGTTGAGCACACTGATTAAGTGCTGGATTACCCGGCTGGCTCTGGCAGCCAGCAATAACTGCAAACGAAAAAGCCACGAGGCTAGTTTTAAAAAAAGTTTTCATGCTTATCCTTAAAATGAGGCCACACCAGTATTAAACTTCAACCTGAATATTGTCGATTAATCTAACACTACCTAAAAAGGCGGCAGCTAAAATTACAAATCGTGTATCTTCGAGTGTAGCAGCTTTTAATGTATCTCGTTGAGCTATCGAAAAATAATCTGGTTTTAGGCCTGCGTTTTCTAATGCGTTCTTTGCTTCACTTTCCAATGTAGCAAAGTCTTTATTACCGCTTTTTATTTGCTGCGCACAATGCTTTAAGGTATTAAATAAAGCAGGAGCGGTTTGTTTTTCATCACTTGATAAGTACCCATTACGCGAGCTCATGGCAAGGCCGCTAACTTCACGCATGGTAGGTACACCAATAATTTCTACTGGTATTGATAAGTCAGTAGCCATGGTTTTAACAACTTGTAGCTGCTGAAAATCTTTTTCACCAAAACAAGCATAATCAGGCTGTACTAAATTAAATAGCTTAGTAACAACAGTCGCTACGCCTTTAAAGTGGCCTGGGCGTGAACCACCACAATATCCCATTGAAATACCAGGCACATCAACAAAGCTTTGCGCGCCTAAACCATTAGGGTAAATAGTCTCAACACTGGGGATAAACAAAATGTCTGTTTCAAGATCAGCTAACCCTTGCTTATCAGCATCTAGAGTACGCGGATAACTGTCTAAATCTTCGTTAGCACCAAATTGCATTGGGTTAACAAAAATGCTCACGACCACTTTATCGGCCAGTGTTTTAGCTTTTTCTACCAGTGAAAAATGACCACGGTGTAAGTTGCCCATAGTAGGAACAAATGCCACGCTTAAACCGGCTTGGCGCCAGGTTCTAATTTGACTGCGTAATGATTTTATTTCAGTGATTGACTGCATTATTTAAACTCGTGTTCAGCGCTTGGGAATACGCCGCTTTTGACATCGTTACAATACTTTTTAACTGCAGCAGGCATATTGCCTGTTTCGAGTAAAAAGTTTTTTGAAAATTTAGGAATATAACCTGCAGAAATGCCCACCAAGTCGTGCATAACCAAAATTTGACCATCGGTTACATTACCCGCACCAATCCCGATTGTAGGGATGCTCAATGACTCTGTAACGCGTTTTGCTAAGGCACTTGGAATACATTCAAGCACCAGTAGTTGAGCACCTGCGGCTTCTAATGCTTTTGCATCGGCAATAATTTTTTGCGCTTGCGCTTCTTCACGGCCCTGGATTTTAAAACCACCGAATACATGCACAGATTGCGGTGTAAGACCCAAATGGCCACAAACTGGAATACCTTGTTGGGTTAGTGATTTAATGCTGTCATGTAGCCATTCACCGCCTTCAAGTTTGACCATATTAGCACCCGCGCGCATCAGTTCTGCAGCACTTTTACACGCATCATTTGGGGTTGCGTAGGTCATAAACGGTAAATCAGCAATAACAAATAAATCACGGCTTCCTGCGCGCACACAGCGAGTATGGTAGGCAATTTCTTGGTTTGTAACCGCTAAGGTATCATCGCCACCTTGTAATACCATACCCAAAGAATCACCAACTAAAACAACATCAACGCCGTTATCATGAAATAACTTAGCAAAACTAGCATCGTAAGCTGTTAACGCAGTGATTTTATTACTTTCAGCCTTCATTTTATTCAAAGTTGAAACGGTTATTTTAGACATAATATTCTCGCAGACAATGGCCTTAATTAATTACCGTGGTAATTGTTGTAAGTCGTTAAGCGGTAGGGTATTTGCTATCTGTTTGATAGATGCGCCGCTAGGTAAAATCAGTTCCGGTGCAATTTCTTGCAGTGGGTAAACAACAAATTCTCGCTCAGTTAATCCGTAATGAGGCACGGTTAAACGATCGGTATTTAAAATGTGTTCACCAAATAATAAAATATCAATATCCAATGTGCGTGCGCCCCAGCGCTCAGCCTTTCTGACTCGCCCATGTTCCAGTTCTATGGCTTGGGTTAAATCGAGTAGTTGCTCTGGCTCAAGTGAAGTGTTGATACAGGCGACTGCATTCACATAATCAGGTTGATCTTGTGGTCCCATAGGCTTGCTCGCATAATAATGCGAGCAGGCTATAAGTTCGCTGTTTGGCAAGCTTTTAAGTGCAATAACAGCGTTATCAAGTTGTTTTTTAGGGCTGTTAAGGTTTGCACCTAACCCCAAATAGACACGTAACATTATTTACTCAGCTGGCTTTTTAGTAGTACGACGACGAGGTCGCTTGCGTGGCTTTGGGCCACCTTGATGACCAAGCTCTCGTACCATTTCTTTTTGGCCATTAATATCTTGACCTAAGTACTGTGTCCACCACTGTGCCAGCTCTGTATGCTCAGTTTCACCAGCATCAACACGCAATAGTAAAAAATCATAAGCGGCTTTAAAGCGCGGTTGCTGTGTTAAACGATAGGCACGCTGGCCAGCACGTTTATCTAAGCGTTGTTGAATATGCCAAATATCACGGGCACCTAAAGTAAAGCGTTTTGGTACGGCAATATGTTGGGCATTCTCACTCAGTACTTTATTAATTGCTTGAGCAAATGCATCGTATTCTGATAGTTGCTCTTGGCGTCTAATTTTTTCAGTACGCTCAATCAGCGGGAACCACAGTAATGCTGCAAATACGAATGCAGGAGTGACTTTTTTATCTGCATTAATACGGATATCAGTGTTGGCAAACATTTGCTTTATGAAGGTTTCTTCAAGTCCGCCAGGGTTTTTATTTAAAATACGGTCTAGCTCAGGAAATAACGACTTAAATAAACCGTACTGACGCAGCATTATAAAGTTTTGCTGTGCTTTGCCGTTTAAAAATAGCTTGAGTATTTCTTCAAATAAACGCGCTGGCGGAATATTATCAAGCAAGCTCGCTAATTCGGTAATCGGCTTTTCGCTTGCTGGCGCTATTTGCATATCTAACTTGGTGGCAAAGCGCACTGCGCGAAGCATACGTACCGGATCTTCACGGTAG
This sequence comes from Pseudoalteromonas sp. 11L1, assembly GCF_055397545.1. The sequence continues at coordinate 1,442,895 of NZ_AP041141.1, forward strand.
CGTGTTTCAGGATCGCCAATTAATTCTATTTGTTTTGCTTTGATAGCGGCTAAGCCATTTGCGTAATCGTAAACACAAAAATCATTAATCGAGTAGTATAAAGCGTTGATTGAAAAATCACGGCGTTCTGCATCTTCTTCAATGCTACCAAATACGTTATCGCGAAGAAGTTGCCCATGTTCACTTGACTGGCTAATTTGATTTTTATCTTCTTGTGCTTCGTGATGGCCGCGCATTGTGGCCACTTCAATAATCTCACGGCCAAAAACAATGTGCGCCAAACGAAAGCGGCGACCAATTAAGCGACAGTTACGAAACAGTTTTTTTACTTGCTCAGGGGTAGCATTGGTTACAACATCAAAATCTTTAGGTTGTTGGCCTAACAATACATCGCGAATGCAACCACCAACTAAGTAAGCATCATAGCCACCATCTTTTAGGCGGTAGAGTACTTTGATTGCATTTGGGCTAAATTGTTTGCGAGAAATACCATGCTCACCTCTAGGGATCACTAACGGCTCACTGCTGATTGCGACATTTTCGTTATTGGCACTTGGGCCGATAATTTGTCGACAAAATTGAAAAAGCTTGGAAATAATAGTCTGTCTCCTAGAGAAGCGGTTGATTTGCTCGCCATTGCAATCAAAATCACAGCAAGTATTCGCTTAAAGCGTTATTTTTACTGTTTAATGTAATTAGCATATATTTAGGCGGCTATCATATACCAGCAAGGTAAAAAAATTAAGTTGCAGCACTGAAATTAAGCCATTTTTAACGATTTTATTTGATTTAATGCCACGTAATACGTAAAGGGAGGTTAAATCTGTATTTCGCGCTTAGCAGGAACAAGGCTTAAGTTAAAATGCGCCACGCCCCAAGCGAGTAACTGTTCGCAGGTTAAATCCATTAGTTGCTCATGTATTGGCAAGCCTAAAAACTCGAATACAGCTATTAAAGTGGGCTTTGGATTTTGTTTGCAAATTGCAGGGGCGTAATTTTGCTTAGACAGTTTAAACCCTGGTTTTGCTACAGCCAAAGGCAAATGAGCAAACTCTGGAATAGGGCAATTTAGCTGTTTAAATAAGCTAATTTGACGCGCAGTCGGTTCAATTAAATCAGCGCCTCGCACAATACGATTAATCCCCTGCTCAATGTCATCAATAACCACCACCAGTTGATAGGCAAATAAACCATCGCTGCGTTTTATTATGTAATCTTCATGAGCGAGAGCTGGGTCCACGTCAATATGCCCTTGAATAAGGTCTTTATAATCAACGGTTGCATAGCATTGAGTTAAACGTAGGGCATGACCTTGTTCACTTAGTTGGCTGTGTTTACATTGCCCTTGATAAATGCCGCCGAGGGCTTTTATTTGCTTACGAGAGCACTGGCAGGCATAAACAAGCTGTTGTTGTGACAGAGCGTGAACGGCATCTTGATAAATAGTAAGACGCTGTGTTTGGTACACAACGTTTTCATCCCAATTGAGGTTATAGGCGTCTAAGGTATTTAGGATATCGGTGGCGGCGCCTTTTACAACGCGAGTGGTGTCTATATCTTCAATGCGAACTAACCACTTTCCTTGGTTCGCTTTTGCATCTAGGTAGCTACCTACAGCCGCCACAAGTGAGCCAAAATGTAACGGTCCGGAAGGGGACGGTGCAAATCGGCCGCGATAGTTAGATACTTGCGCAGTAACGGCTGTAGAAGACATGGCTATACTTAATTAGCCGCGTCCAGATTGCTTTTCTTTGATTTCAGCAAGTGTTTTACAGTCTACACATAAATCAGCAGTAGGGCGCGCTTCTAAGCGACGAATGCCAATTTCAATGCCACAAGACTCACAAAAGCCAAATTCGTCTTCTTTAATTAATATAATTGTTTTTTCAATTTTTTTAATTAACTTACGTTCGCGGTCACGAGTACGAAGCTCTAATGAGAACTCTTCTTCTTGTGCTGCGCGGTCAACGGGATCAGGAAAGTTTGCTGCTTCGTCTTGCATGTGTGATTTGGTACGATCAACTTCGTTACGTAAATCATTACGCCAAGTTTCTAAAATTGTTTTAAAATGAGCACGTTGTGCATCATTCATGTACTCTTCACCCGGTTTTTCTTGGTATGGTTCTAAACCGGCTTGAGCCAATAAACCATGTCTTTTTTGGTCTGGCATAACTCTCTCCTAAATCCTTAATTTAATGCCTCAGCATTAGCCGGCGGTATAAATAACAGAAACTCATACCCTAGGCAAATTTATTTTTAAATAATCGAATTAGCTTAACCCTGTTTGGTGATATAAAAGTAGTAAAAGTACTACTTATACTTTCTTATCACAGTATTGGTTTATAAACTGGCGTAGTTATATGGGCAATAATAATAAAAACAACTTATTTTTACTTTTTGGTTAAGTATTTTTTGGGCGTGGCGAAATACCAACGCTTAAATGCGCGCTTTTACTCAACAAACGCCACTTTCTCAACTAAAGTTACTTCACTAGCAGAAATATGGGCTTTATAAGCTAATATTTCTACGCCTTGCTCAATCGCTTCGCTTAGTAATTGTGCATAGGTTGAATCTATATGTGCCGCCGCACTCACTTGTGTGATCCCTTGATGTAGCACCGAAAATAGTAATACCGCACGATGCCCTTGTTTTACCATTTCGATTAATTCACGAATATGCTTTTGCCCACGAACTGTTTGCGCATCTGGGAAGTAACCTTGGCCGCTTTGTGGATGCTCTTCACTTAGGAGAGTCACTGATTTAACTTCAACATAGCAATTGGCTTTACTGCTGTGGGTAAGTAAAAAGTCGATGCGGCTGTTTTCACTGCCATACTTCACTTCACTTTGGACTTGTTGATAGCCTGTCAGCTCTTTAATCACTTCAGCGTTAATCGCTTCTTCTACTACTTTATTAGCAACGGCTGTGTTTACACAAATAAGCTGTGATAAGTTATTTTGCGTCAGCTCTAATGACTGTGGGTACTTTCGTTTGGTGTTACTGCTGGTGGAATAAAAGGCATTAAAACCAGAGTCTGCACAGCCCGTCATTTTCCCCGTATTAGCACAGTGAGCGGTAAAAGTGCTGCCATCACTGAGCTCTAAATCAGCTAAAAAGCGTTTGTAACGTTTTAATAACGTAGCAGATTGTAATGGCGGGGTGTATTTCATTAATGACTTCCTTATATAACCAGAGTTCAGGTTAAGTAAAATAAGACTTTGCGGCCTATTTGAGGTTATTTACCGCAAGCTGTTGGGAACTTAGGCGCGCTATAGTAAACTCAACCGTACATTTAAGTGCAAGGATATTCTAACATGAGTGAAAAATTTGTTGTTCAATTAAGCGAGCAATCGGCACCAGGACACTGGGGCGAAAGTGCGTCACTATCTTTTAACGAACACGGCGCAACGGTTCATTTATCTGAGCAAGAAACATTAAAAAACGTGCAAAAAGCGGGTCGTACTATTGCAAGCCAAGGCATTAAAAGTGTTGTGCTTGAAGGCGATGTTTGGTGTACAGAGAGCCAATGGGCATTTTACCAAGGCTTTGTATCACCAAAAGTACTGCACGGTGTTGAGTTTGTTGATAATGCACAATCTGATTTAAAAGAACTTGCTGATTTAAAAGCATCAGCAACGTGGGCACGTGAAATGGTTAACGGCACCGCCGATGACATTTACCCAGAGAGCCTGGCAGAAAAAGCGGCTGAATTTATTCAATCACTGGCACCAGAGCATGTTAGCTACCAAATAATAAAAGGCGATGCGCTATTAGAGCAGCAATGGATTGGTATTCATGCTGTAGGTCGTGGTAGTGAACGCCCACCTGTATTACTTGAGCTTGATTACAACCCAACTGGCGATGATAACGCACCAGTAAGCGCAGCACTTGTAGGCAAAGGTATTACATTTGACTCAGGCGGTTACTCAATTAAATCTAGCGAAGGCATGTTAGGCATGAAGTGCGACATGGGCGGAGCTGCAACGGTAACTGCAGGTTTAGCGCTGGCCATTAATCGTGGTGTAGAAAAGCGCATTAAGCTGTTTTTATGTTGTGCAGAGAACTTAATTTCCGGTCATGCATACAAACTAGGTGACATTCTTACCTACAAAAATGGCACAACCGTTGAAATTGTAAACACAGATGCTGAAGGCCGTTTAGTATTAGCTGATGGCCTAATGGCGGCAGGTGAGACGGGTGCACCACTTATTATTGACGCAGCAACATTAACGGGCGCAGCCCTTGTTGCCGTTGGTCAAGAATACAACGCGTTATTTGCCCTTGATAAAGAGCTAGTGCGTGAAGTAGAAGACTTTGCATCACAAGAAATGGAAGCCGCATGGCCATTACCGCTTGAAAAGTGGCATCAACAAAACTGCCCATCACCGTATGCCGATACAGCAAACAGCCGTGCACAAAAAGGCGGTGGCTATGGTGGTGCTTCAAATGCAGCAGGTTTCTTATCTCGCTTTGTGCCAAACGATGGTAAAGGTTGGGTACATATTGATTTAGCGGCAGCATTTAATATGGGTGGTGGTACTAGCCAGTGGGCTTCAGGTGCAACTACACAAGGTATGCGTACAGTAGCGCGCACCTTGCTTGAAAAAGCATAATCAACTCAGACTAAGCAATTAGTTAAAAAATAGGTGCCTAAGGGTGCCTATTTTTTTATCCGCCATACAAGCAATTTTGTTTTATTTACGGTAAAATCCTTCGCCAATACGTGTTTGGGCATCTATTTCATTTAAACCTCGCTCAAATATTATACATACCACTGGGATCCTTACTATGTCAGAAAAGTGCTATATCACGGCTCAACAATTACTTGAAGATTCATTCCGCGTAGCGGCACAAGTGTATAAAGATGGCTTTCGTCCAGATTTTATTATTGGTATATGGCGCGGTGGTGCTCCAATCGGGATTGCAGTTCAAGAATATTATGACTACAAAGGCATAGAAACCGATCATATTGCGGTGCGTACGTCGTCTTATTACGGTATTGGTAAGCAATCAAAAGAAATAAAAGTACATGGTTTACACTACATAGTTGAAAACGCGAATGCGGGTGATTCATTACTGATTGTGGATGATGTATTTGACTCAGGTCGAAGCATCGTGGCGCTAAAAGAGAAGCTCTCTGAGCTAATGCGTTTAAACTTACCGAGTGATATTCGTATTGCTTGTCCATACTACAAGCCAAAAAACTCAAAAGTAGATACAGTGCCAGATTACTACATTCATGAATCTGAAGAATGGTTAGTATTCCCGCATGAATTATCAGGGTTAACGCCGGATGAAATTATTGAAGGTAAATCTGATTTAGCTAAAATCCACGATATTTTACTTGAAAAATAAACGTGACTTTGCTCAATAAAAAAGGCCTTAATGGCCTTTTTTATTGTCTTTAAAGTTGTGCAAAGCTATCTACATATTCACTGAGTTTAGGAATATCGACAGCTTGCAGCCCTTGGGTGCTTCGTTGCACTAGATTTTTCTCTACCAACTCACTCACTACCCGTCGGTATGCACGTTCAGTGGTTGCAAAGCGCTCAGCTTCTGCATTTACCGTAGGATAGGCGCGCAATAAAGTAGGGTTGTTATTTTCTGCACGTAATAAGCAGTCTTTAGCAATGTTGTAGCTTAAGGGAAGCAACAGTTTATCTAAGTTAATCTTTTGATTTTCTTGGAACTTAGCAGCAATTGTTTGCGCCGTGTATAGGCTCAATTCTGGTTTGTCGAGCAATAATGAACGCCAATGCTTTAGCTCAATAAGATTGTACGTAACATCACTGAAGCAGGTTACCGTATAAATACACGGGTTATTATTCAGTGCTTCAATTTCACCAATTAAAGTGTTGTTGCAGTCGAGTTGACCAAGCAGCAGGCGTCGACCATTCCCCACATCGTAACTAAACGATACAGTACCACTTCGCACCAATACCAACTTAGTGAGTGGTTGGTCTTGCTGTATTAATATTTCTTTTTTTGATTGCTGATAACTACTGCCGGCAAATGTCAGCAGCTGTTCAACAAGGTAACTGGAAAAATGGTATTGAAACATCAATCATGCTCTTCGGACAATTGTCCTATTTATTACACCTTAATGACGATAGCATTAAGATTAAGAATTTACGCTAACTTACCCACGCCGTTATTTATTTAATGGCGTTAAATGGCCTTCATTCTACCGTGTAATGATTAAAAAATTGTGGGTAAAACCAGCATATTTTAAGGTTTTATTGGTAAGTTAGCTTTTTTATTTAAACTGCTACGTAGCAGTTTTTAATAATGTACTAAAATTTAGCTGGTAATATTAACCTAAAGCCTAGGAGAGAACAATTGAGTTGGGAATATTTAGGTTATTTAGCATCTGCATTATTAGTTATATCCTTGACCATGACCGATGTGACCAAACTACGTTGGTTTAATTTACTTGGCTGTATTGCGTTTACTTTTTACGGTGCAGCAATCGGTTCTGTGCCGGTGGCATTTGCTAACGGCTTGTTAGCTCTGGTCAATATTTATCACATTATTAAGTTATATCGTCAGTCTAAGGCTGATACAAAAAAGGGTTAACTTTTAAGTTAACCCTTTTTTGTTTTTACTCAGACTTTGCTGAATCTTTTTGGTAGCGTAATTTACCGGCAATCCACGTTTCCAGCACCTGAGTTTTGTAAAGCTGCTCAATAGGCACTTTAAAGTAGTCTTGATCAATCAGTATAAAATCAGCCCATTTACCTTGCTCCAAACTACCTACTTTAAATTCTTGATGCGCTGCATACGCGCCGCCAAGGGTAAAGGCACGCAATGCATCTTCCCTGCTCAAAACTTCACTGGCGCGCCAACCGTTTTCAGGCAGTTGATTATGATCCATGCGCGTTATCGCAGAATATAAACCATCAAACGGGTTCGCCAGTTCGACAGGGTAATCAGATCCCGCCGCAATCGTTGAACCTTGGTCTAAAAATGTTTGCCAAGCATAAGCGCCTTGTAGTTGCTTGTCGGTTAAACGCTGCTCAGCCATATGCATGTCTGATGTGGCATGCACAGGTTGCATAGATGGAATTATTTTCAGGGTTTTAAAGCGCGGGATATCCTCTGGCGAGACTATTTGTGCATGCTCCATACGATTGCGCAGTAGTATGCCACCGGTTTGTTTAAATACATTTTGATAAGCATCTAGCACAATTTTATTTGCTCTATCGCCAATTGCATGCGTGTTAGCGCTAAAACCATTTTTAAAAGTCAGGGTAAATAGTTCCTCTAGCTTTTGTTGGCTTTCAAGCATAAGGCCAAAATGGTTGGCTCTATCAGCGTACTCTTCAATAAGCGCAGCACCACGTGACCCTAATGCGCCATCAGCATAAATTTTTACACTGCGGATAGATAAAAAGTCCTGTGCATCTTGATAACGACCAGCTTTAAGCATAGCGCTTAAGTCGGGGCTTGCTGCACTTAACATCGCTACAATTCTAAGCGGTAATGTGCCTAACTCGGCGCGTTGTTTGTAAACTTGCCATGTGGTTTTATCAATACCTGCATCATGAGTTGAGGTAATGCCTAGGCTCAGTAAGTGTTTACCTGCGGCATCTAATGCATTACTGACCGATTGTGCAGACGTTGCAGGCATATGTTGAGTAACCAAGGTTTCTGCTTTATCGATAAAAATGCCGGTGGGCTTACCAAACTCATCTTTTATAATTTCTCCGCCAGCTGGGGCTGATGTGTCAGCGTTAATATTGGCAAGTTCTAATGCTTTTGAGTTAACCCAAATGGCATGACCATCTACTCGCGATAAAATAACAGGGCGATCGTTAACTGCTTTGTCTAAGTCAGCGGCCGAAGGAAAGCGAGTATTTGACCATAGTTCTTGATTCCAGCCTCGACCAATGATCCAACCTTCTTTATCTTTGGAAAATTCCTTGAGTTTAGCGGTTACTTCATCTACGGACTTTGCACCGCGCACATCAAGTTGCGACAAATTATTACCTAGCCCGATGACATGTCCATGCGCATCAATGAGCCCTGGGAGTAGAGTTTTTCCTTTCGCGTCAATTAGGGTTGCACCAGGAAAGCTATTTTTTAAGCTGTCTGGACCTGTTTTAACTACTTTGCCATCTTTTATAACTAAGGTTGTAAATGTGTTTACTTCGCCATGGCGCATTTTTCCTTTATACAAAGGTGAGTAGCCATTAGCATTATAAATGACTTGAGTTTGTGCTATTGCCACGCTAGTGACGGCACAAAGGCTTGCTAGTAATATCGGTTTTATTATTTTTATCAGTTGCATAAGACGCACATTGTTATTATTTGAACTATCACAGTAGCAAACTCAAATTTAGAATACCAATAGCATAATTTATTAAGCGTCGTATAAGTCAGCTTTTAGCTAAAGCAAGCAACAAGTTAAGGGGGAAATAGGATGTGTTAACAATGGGAGTTAAACCTTCTCAAGCTTGATATTGTTAACCAAGCTTTGTTTGAGGAGGCAATTTATTTACTGGCGTACAAACTGTATTCGCTTAATGATAATTGTGTGTCTTTGTCACGGTCATAACTGCCAAAGCGTGACCATAAAGCAGGATCGCTGGCAGCTTCAGAGCGAGTTAAAAAGCCATCTTGGTTGCGGTCAAGTTTTTCAAATTTTTCGGCAATATAACTGCTTGTTGCAAAACTCATACAGCTAAAAACAGTCAGTGTTAGTAAAATAATATTTTTAAAATGCTTCATATAAATGCTCAGAACAGGTTAGTGGTTAAGTAGTTTTTAAACTCAGCTAAAGAAATTCTGTTGTCTTGATTTTCATCCCAATTTGAAAATGAGTTTAATAGCTGAGGCTGAGCAGCAAGCTCGCTGTGGGTTAAATACCCATCATTATTTGTATCTAAATGGTCAAAGCGTTGCTTTACATCAAGTGCGAATGCACTTTGGCTGATAAAAAGTAAAGCACCAATAAAGGGAAGCAGTATTCTCATAGTTGGCGTTCCAAGGTGTATTTAAATTGCTGCAGTATTGAAAGAAAGCACTTGCCATAATTTAACTCCCAACATTAAATCCGTTTACACACTCCCTCAGGGATTATGGCAAATGCTTTTAACTCTATATTACAAAACGAAACTTGAATCTAAGCTTAAAGTTTAAAGTTATCGAACTCTTTTTTAGAAATCATCTCGTTATTGTCTTTGTCTAAATCAGTAAATTGCTTGAGTAGCTGTTTATCTTGTTTAGCCTCTGTAAGCGATATTTGGCCATCCATATTTTTATCTAAATGCATAAAACGTACATTTAACGACGATGCCAATGCCGTCGCGCTAATAGCCAAAAATAGTAGTGAAAAAGCACCAATTAATTGTTTCATAAATATACTCCTTTATTTTACAAACTGTTTAAATTCATCGAACGATAATTGTCCGTCTTCATTTTTATCTATTTGTGCAAAATTCTCATGCAGTAATGAATCTTCACCAGCTTCCGCTTCACTTAATGTGCCGTTGCTGTCCTTATCTAGGCTGTAAAATGCTGTGTTCACATCAAGAGCAAATGAATGGATACTTGTGAAACATAACGCTATTAATACAGTCGATTTTAAATAACCTTTAGTCATTCCTTGGCCTTTAAAAATTAATATTTATAAGCGTAATACAATTATGGTGCCAGTTTTTATTTTTATTAAAAATCATAGGTTTAACTTTCTAGCGTGTTTTTAATAGGTAATATTTACCGACGCTTGTGTGTTTTATGCAACATTTTCTCAGTTAGGGTTTTTTACTATTTTTAAATCAAGTGCTTAACTTGTCGCAATTGTGCGACATTGCAACGGTTTTACTCTCAAAAATGTATTTGGTTCAGCGAGTGTATAAGTTGAGCGCTTAATAATAGAGCGCTTAAAAGTAGTGAAGGATTAGTGTATGCCTGTAATCATGGCTGAAAAATATAAAGCATTGGTGAATTGGCGTCCTAATTTGATTGGCCAGTTTGTAATGAGCATGCTGTTGTCACTCTTGCCTTTGTCTATTGTGGTTATTGTATTTTTAAATGTATTAAATAAACAATTAGCGGTCACACAGCAAATTGTCAGTAATAACTACCAAGTAACCAAGTCGTTTAATGCACTTAAACAAGAGCTCAATAGTTTAGAAAGGGCAACAAGGCAAAACTGGGTTTTAAAAAGCGATTCACTCGATAAACTTATCGTGGATAAATGGCAGTCATCGCTGGACAATATAAATGAGCTTAAACAGCTTTCTAGCAGCCAACAAAGTACTCAACAATGGCAACGGTTAACAGATACGCTAAAAGCAGCGCATACCAAACTGGTGGTTGAAGCTCGTGAGCAAGCAGAGTTGTTTGTGCCAATTAGTGAAATACTGGCAGATCTAACAATGTGGTTGCGCGAAACCAATGAAGCCAAAATCACTCAAAACCAAATTAAACTGACAAATTTACAAGCCTCCTTTATAAACTGGTTAGTGGCACTTACGCCTTTAACCTTACTTGTTGGCGGTGGGTTTTTATGGCGGATAAGTGGCCGTTTAAAAGGTTTAACCTCCGTTATTGATAAATTAGGCCAAGGAGATTGGCAGCAAAAAATATCAGTGCAGGGATCAGCTGAGCTCATTGAACTAGGTAACAAGTTGCAGTGGGTGCAGGCGCAACTGCATATGCTAGAGCAGCAAAAAGATACGTTTTTACGCCATGTTACTCACGAATTAAAAACGCCTTTGGCCTCTATGGTTGAGGGCACTGAGTTATTAGCCGATGAAATTGTTGGGCCAATTAATAATGAGCAAAAAGCAGTGCTTGAGTTAATTAGTCAATCTATGGTGCGATTACGCACTATGATAGACAGCTTGTTAAGTTATAACGCGATTCGAACTAGTAAAGATAATGTTAGTGAAGTGGAATTTAACCAGCTAATAAAAAAGGTAAGTAATCATTTTGAACATAGGTTAAATGCACGAGAGCAGTCGCTTATTTGGCACAATAGCTTACCGACAGTTGCACTTAATTTACCGAGAGAATTAATTGAAATGATTTTAATTCAGTTAATCTCTAATGGTTTAAAGTTTTCACAGTCAAACCAAGCAGTGTCGATTAGCTTAAGTTTAGAAAGCAATAGCTTAATTATACAGGTTGCTGATGAGGGCTGCGGTATTAAAGAGCATGAAAAAGAATATGTTTTTGGCGCTTTTTATCAAGGTAAACACAGTAAAGAGATTAGTCTTCAAGGCAGTGGTTTAGGCCTTACCATAGTAAAAGAGTCGGTTGAACAGTTACAGGGTAAGTTAACTATTGAGCATAATGAGCCGCAAGGCTGTCGATTTAACATTGTCATCCCCTATAAAAATAAAGGAGTTAAATAATATGTCTGCGCGTTTAATGGCTATTTTATGGCTAACCAGCAGTCTCGTTTTTTTATCTGGGTGTGAATTAACAAACACTCAAACACCAGCTAAACCTAAGTTAATAGCTCAAACTCAGCCCGACAATAAAAGCAACCAGCCCAACCCAAAGCCTCGGCCAAAACTAGATCTTATGTATCCGCCCGCAGCGCAAGTTATTGCATGGCATGCCCATCAGTGTGGTGGCTTTAAATTAACGCCTGACAATAAAACTTACTTAGGGGAGCAAGCACTTAAGGCATTTTTTAATACCGCATGCGTCAACCTTAGTCGCGACCCTGATACTGTTATGAGTCAATTGCTTAAGCTAGATCAAGCTTACTATTGGCCAGACGATATAAAACACTATTTATGGCTGCAAAAGCAGCAGGTATTAATGCAAATAAATGCAAAAAAACAACAACAAGCATTAAACGCTGAAATGCAAAAAACCTTATCGTCATTAGCTGCAATTGAACAGCAACTTTTATTACGTGAAGAAACCAAGGAGCAGTAACTATGTCAGTCACACTTCCATCAAGCGCTAAAGTGTTACTCGTTGATGACGATGCCAGCTTACTGCAGTTACTGGCAATTCGAATTCAATCAAAAGGTTATGAAGTAACAACCTGTGATAGTGGCATGAATGCATTACAAATACTTAAAAGCCAAGTATTTGATGCGGTGATCACCGATTTAAGAATGGATGAAATGGATGGAATGGCACTGCACCGACAATTGCAAAGCCGCTACCCAGCACTACCTGTAATTATGATGACGGCTCATGGTTCAATTCCTGATGCGGTAGAGGCGACTAAGCAAGGTATTTTTGCCTTTATTACTAAGCCAGTTGATAAAGATGAGCTGTTCGATAGCTTAGCTAAAGCCATAGAAATACATGGGGTGAATAATGATGATATTACTCCGCAAAGCAATATTGTTACTCGCAGTGGCGCTATGCTGCATTTGCTAGAGCAAGTTAAATTACTAGGTCCTACTCAGGTAAATGTACTTATTTCTGGTGCTAGTGGTACGGGCAAGGAGCTGCTTGCACAGGCAATTCATCAGCACAGCCATGTTAGTGATGGCCCATTTGTGGCTATTAACTGTGGTGCAGTCCCTGGTGAGTTATTAGAATCGGAGTTATTTGGTCACAAAAAAGGCGCATTTACAGGGGCGGTAAAAGATCACCAAGGCCTGTTTCAGCAAGCGCAAGGGGGGACCTTATTTCTAGATGAAATTGGTGATATGCCGCTAAATTTACAAGTTAAGTTATTACGCGTGCTGCAAGAAAAAACCATTCGCCCAGTCGGTTTTCAAGAAGAGATCCCCATTAATGTGCGAATTGTTTCAGCGACCCATAAAAACCTGTCTGAAGCTATTAGCAATCAAGAGTTTAGAGAAGATTTATATTATCGTCTAAACGTAGTAAATCTCAAACTTCCTCCGCTGCGAGAACGCCGTGAAGATATTAGCTTATTAGCTAACTTTTTTAGCGCTAATATTGCAAAACGTATGGAGCAAAAAGAAAAACGTTTTGCAAACGATGCCATGCATGCATTGGTAAGGTATGATTGGCCTGGTAATATTCGTCAATTACAAAATGTGGTGGAGCAGGTGGTTGCCTTAACACCAAGTGACGTTATATCTGAACATTTAGTGCTTAGTGCGTTAAATAGCAATGAAAATAACGTTGAGCCACTTTCGCTTAACGACGCTAAAAAAGAGTTTGAGCGAGATTACGTTATCAATACGCTGAAAATGGCAGGGGGTAATGTGGCCGAAGGTGCCAAGCTTGCCAAGCGTAATCGTTCTGATTTTTATAAGCTGATTAAAAAGCATGAAATTGACGTAGATAGCTTAATGTAATTTTTAAAAAAGGAAGTGAGCATGCAGTTATTTATGGTGTACTTAGGTGGGCGTATTCAAGGTTGCCACATAGAAATGCACGACGTACGCTTTGTGGTAGGTCAAAACATTGAGCAAACTTATAGCAAGCTTAAAAGTCAGTGGGTAGGCGACAAAAATAGCGTACACATGGATAGCTACATGGCGGTTAATCACATTGATGGTTATAAAGTCGAGGTAGTTGATAGTTATGTAGAGCAAAATAAGCAGCTTTATTTTGTTAACTTAGGTGCTTACAGAAGCGACTCACTAGCAGAGCAACACGACTTTGCTTTGTATGTTGCCAGCAGTAGTGAAGAAGCAAAACAGCGCGCTAAAAACGATTTACTCGCAGGGCTTAGCCATCTACATAAAGATGATTTACATGACGTTGATGATTGCTTTGCTATCGACTTACTCGATAGCCAGCTTAATATTAAACTAACCCCAAGTGGTCAAGCACAAACAATTAAACCTGACTGGTTTGGTTATCATGTATTATAATAAATGAGGATTTATTAAGTTTATTAGGATGTTGTGTGAAAAAGTATGCGTTTATACTTTTGCTAGTTGGCTTAAGTGGCTGTAAATCACTGTCGGGTTTACCGCCCGTTGTTGATTTAAATAAGCTGGTAAAGCAAGTAAAAAACGATCCTACTGACGTGGTTGCAATTCACAAGCAAGCACAAAAAACACACCGTTCTATTAAGGCACAGGTTGGTAGCGTAAAACAGCTTTTAGCCGCATTAGAAAGCGTTGTTGGGCGCAAGTGGGGTAAACAAAACACTCAGCAACCTAGTGCCAAAAAATACGTAAAATACAGTAATGATTACCAAGCTCGTGCCATTATTGATTTTGAGCAAGGCACTGTAAAAGTAGAAACCATCGCGTTAAAAAATACAATAAGCTTGTTACAGCAGGCTATTGTGATGACCTTACTGACTTCTAGCGATCCCGATAAAACCGATATTTTTACCAGCGAAGCGCCAATTTTAGAAGGCGAGCCGTTTTTATACCAACAAGTGCTCGATCAAGATAAGTTACCCATAAAATATAGCTGGCGTGCTAATCGATTTGCGCGTTATTTAGTAAATAATAACTTAAAAAAGCAACGTCAATATGGGCACGTTATTTCGTCGGTTAGTTTTGATTTAGTCGAGCAAAATGCCCATTTAAGAAAACAAAAATACAGTGATTATGTGCTTGCGGCTGCAAAAAAATATCAAATATCGGCAGCACTTATTTATGCCATTATTGAAACCGAAAGTAGCTTTAATCCACATGCGGTGAGTTCATCCAATGCCTATGGATTAATGCAAGTGATCCCCGCTACCGCAGGGCGCGATGTATACCAAAAAATAAAAAAAGTATCTGGGCAACCAACCAAAGCAGTATTGTTTAATCCAAAACATAACATTGATATTGGCAGCGCCTATTTAAGTATTTTAAAAAATAACTACTTAAACAAAATTAGTACCGACAAAAGTAAGCACTTTGCCATGATCTCGTCTTATAACGGCGGGGCGGGTAATGTACTGCGCATATTTAATAAAAATAGAAGTGTGGCGTTTTCACAAATAAATCAGCTTACTGCAAGCCAGTTTTATAATATTCTCACCACTAAGCACTCACGTGCGGAATCAAGACGCTATTTATACAAAGTCACTAAAGCAGAAAAAAACTATCAGTAACTTATTTACTCATCATTTTCTTGTTGTTCACTTTTGGCTGCCATTTTAAAGGCTACTATTACTAAGCCAAACATAGCAAATGGAATTGCAGCTAACAAATACTCAACCAAATAGCTGTCTTGAAAATTAGCCTGTAGCAAGAAATGCCCTGCAATACACATAATAATAATCACCAAAAGGATGGGCAGTAACATAAGTTCTTTTTTTGCTGAGTGCTTTTTCATTCGCTGTTAGGTATTAAAAAATAATGCGCTATTGTAATGAGCTTAATAAAGCTTGGCAAACAACACAGATTTTTTAATGACTATTAGGTATGATTAACATCAAAGAAAAGCTTAAAAGTAGTGGTTGGGAATAAAGTGCAACAGAGTTTAAAGCAAGTTTACCTAGTGGGTGGAGCAGTGCGAGATAAACTGCTAAACATACAATCAAAAGATAATGACTATGTTGTTATTGGTGAAACGCCAGAGACAATGGAAGCGCTCGGATTTTTACCCATTGGCAGCGATTTTCCGGTTTACTTACACCCAAACACTAAAGAAGAATATGCACTAGGGCGCACTGAGCGTAAAAATGGTAAAGGCTATACCGGCTTTGTGGTGGATGCCAGCCCAAACGTAACCCTTGAAGAAGATTTAGCACGCCGAGATTTAACCATTAACTCTATGGCGCTAGACGAAAACGACACTATTATTGACCCTTTTAATGGTCAAGCTGATTTAAAAAATAAAATACTGCGCCACACCACCCAAGCATTTGTAGAAGATCCTGTTCGGGTATTACGTATTGCCCGCTTTTTAGCCCGTTATGGTAGTGACTGGTCTATTCATCCAAGTACTACTGCATTAATGCATGAGCTTAAAAATAAAGGCGAGTTGGAACATCTAGTACCAGAGCGAGTCTGGCTTGAAACAGAAAAAGCGCTTGGCGAAAAACACCCTGAACTTTATTTTCAAGCATTAGATGGGTTAGGTATTTTTCCTGAAATAGAGCAGATGAAAAACACCCCGCAGCCTGCAAATCATCACCCCGAGGGCGATGTGTTTGTCCATACCATGCTAGTGCTTAGACGAGCAGCCGATTTAGGCTTTAACCTAGAAACGCGTTTTGCTGCTTTAACCCATGACTTTGGTAAAGCGCTAAGCTATAAAAAATGCGGTAATTTACGCGGCCATGAACGTGAAGGGGTTGCTGTAGTTGAGGCCTTTTGTGAACGTTTAAAAGTACCTAATCGCTTTCGTGATATAGGCGTGCTTACCAGTGATAACCATACCCTTTGCCACACACTTGAACAATTAAGGCCGCAAACCATTCATAAATTAATCGTCACTAATTTAAATGCACTAGTGCACCCAGAGCGTTTTATTGCCTTTACTCAAGCGTGCCAGTGTGATGCACAAGGAAGAGGCGAAACACTGGTGGATAAGCCCTATCCACAAGCCGCTAAATTACGTGCTATTCACAATGAACTACAAAAAATGGATAAAAAGCAGATAGTGCAAGACGCGCTTAAAAACGGCAAAAAAGGCCCCGAAATAGGCGAGACGGTCAAGCAGGCAGAAATAGACTGCATTAAAGCGTTTTTAAACACTAACACTCCCAAGGTCACTTAAACTGATTGTAATATTGCATTAAGTCATTTTTAAACGTCCTTGCTATAACTAGGACGTTTCAGCCTTTTTTGCTCGTCACTTTTACCAAATAGCGATACAATTGAGTTTGCTTATCATTCTTAATAGTGACAGCTGCATATCCATAATTGTATTTATCTTAAAAGGACTTAATTTAATGACACCAGAACAAATTAACGCAAAATTAGCGATAAGCGAAGCTGAAAAAAAACGAGTTTTTGAAGATGAGTTTGAAAAACACTCACCTAAACCCTTTGATATTTTTAAGGGATTATTTGGCAGTTTTGCTTATATCGCATTTGTTTCATTGATGTTCCCAGACGTATTAGCTCAGCCTAGTTTTTATCTGTTGTTACTACTTATCTTAACTATAAAAGTTGAGGCGCAAGCAAAGGTGCAGCAAGCGCATAAGCGTATGGATACTTTGTATCGCTTGTTAAAAAAAGAGGCATAGCTTCTAGGGAACCTTTAGTTATTAAGTGGTAAGCTCACAGTAAATACCACTCCATTGTCTTGCTCATTATTGTGCGCCGCTACTGTGCCTTTGTGGTAATCACACACCAGTCTTACAATATAAAGTCCTAAACCTAAATGCGGTTGTTGCTGCATTTTTTGGCTGCGCACCGATACCATAGAATCAAAAATATGTTCAGTAAGTCCCTCAGGCAATAAAGTACCTGTATTACTTACCGTTAAGGTTGCTTTGCTTTCATTTTGCTTAAGGCTGACTTCAATTGCAGTGTTAGCTTCACTAAATTCCAAGGCATTATTAATTAGCTTATCGAGCAGTTGCGCTATAAATTCAGGGGCACCTTGCATCAACAGTGTGCTTTGGCAAATGTTGAGTGTAAATAACTGGTTAGGATAAGTAAGTTGGTAGCCCTGCATACAGCCACTAATTACTTTTTGTAAATCAAACGACTCCGGCTCATTGCTTTGAATACTTTGCTCAAGGCGGGTTGCCTCGCTCATAGTGGTAATTATTTTACCTAAGCGCTCAACCCCTTCGCTAGCACGTTCAAGGTATTTTTGACTCAGTTCACTTTGCTGCAAGCTTTGTAAGTTTTCAAGAGATGAACGGACAACCGCAACCGGTGTGCGCAGCTCGTGAGATAAGCGCGACGACATATTTTCTAAATAATCGGTATAACCACCAAGTCGGCTCACTATATTTGAAAAGCTACGCGACAGGTCGCCAATTTCGTCATTGGCATCGCTGTAATTTATATGGCCTGTTACTCGTCCTTGCGCATCAATGGCTTGCTCTGCTGTATCTCGTAGTCGCCTAATACGGCTCGATATACGCGAAGCAAAAAAGAACAAAGTGACTGTGCCAATTAACATGACCGCTAAAATCACATTAAATAGTTTTTCCAGCGATTTATTACGCAGTGTACGCACGCCATTGGTGGTTTCTTCAGCTATAACTGCCCCAATAACCTTATCCTCAATCCAAATAGGATACGCAGCCGATAATATTACCGCTTTGTTATCGGGAGTGAGTCGCCAAGACGAGGCCGGTTGACCTTTCAGTGCTTTGGCTAAATGAGCGCCTTGCATTGAAGCTACATCGTGTAAGGTATCTATAAATTCATCTTCAGGACGCGTTAAAATTTTATAATACAAAGGATGTAAATAGGCCTGTTCAAAGCGCTGCCACGCAGTTTTTGGCGCTTGATTTTTTAGCCCATCGGCCCATACGCCATCGGCATTTTGAATACTGCCCGATTGCGCTAATACACGGTGATGATTATCGACCACCCATATGCGACTGCCGCTGTGTCCCATGCCTTTTAATATACGGTTTATTTCAGGGGAGGGCACCAGTACCGAACCTAAATCATTCGGGTTATTTAAGTTCGATGTAGACATAATACTAGGGGGTTGGTTTGGTTGTTTACTATCAACATCGGCAATGGCAAATCCCAGTTTATTGCCAAGCATACTCAAAGGAAAGCGCAGCTCAAGGTTGTAACCTGTTTCAGTTTGTTTAAAGAAACCCTGAATTTTAGTAAAAGGCATTTTACTGTTGGCATCAAATGCGTTGACCCAGCCATCTTGGCGCGGAGCAATAACATAAGTATTAAATTGCCCATCGGGGTTTTTTAGGCCAACTTTTACGTAATCGTTATTGGTAATGCTGAGGCTGTTTTTGGCACGGTATACTAAAGCATCGTCAGTGACTTTAAATACTGCATATAAGTAATTATCAAACTTACCTACCATGTGGCTAAATGATAAGTTGCTTAGCTGATGGTTATCATCGGCTGTTTGTAAGTAGCGTTTGTCATAAAGCCAAAATAGCGATTGGTAAGGGTCCCAGTCGCTGAGTTTGCCATCGAGTTGAATTGGACTCTTTAAATTATAAGCATAGAGATCGCGGCCTTTTACAACTTGATCTAAAAAGTTGGTTTGTTCGTCAAATAAAGCGGGTCGTTCGTGCAGGGCAGTTGCCAGTGCACGTGTAGTGCCTACGAGCGTTTTTTCTTGGCCTTGGCGTAAAAACTTTTCCATTTCCCATACGTATTCGTAGCCTAACCATGGCAACAAAAACAAAAAGCATGAAAGTAGAATAAATTTACTGCGTAGGCCAAATCTCAGCATGTGGGTTGCTCCCACCTGTAACCCATGCCATACACGGTATCAATGCAGTCAAACTGGCTATCGAGTGCTATAAACTTTTTACGAATGCGTTTTACATGAGAGGTAATGGTACTGTCGTCTACATAAATTTTAGCATCGCTCATTAACTCATTACGGCTTTTAACGTGGCCAGGTCGTTGGGCGAGTGAATGCAGCATCCAAAACTCAGTTACGGTTAAATCAACCAACTGTTGTTGCCAAAGCACCTGCATGCGTTGCGTGTCGAGTGTTAGTTGACCGCGAATTATTAATGCGTTGGCATCGGCGGGTTGCTCTAATGCTTCCATGCGGCGAAATAGCGCACCAATACGCGCGGCTAAATGCGCTAAGCTAATATCTTTGGTTAAGTAGTCATCGGCGCCCATGCGCAGGCCGCATACGGTGTCTATTTCGCTGTCGCGAGCGGTTAAAAAAATAATTGGTAAGGTTTTAGAAAGTGAACGCAGTGTTTGGCAGAGTAAAAAGCCGCCATCAATTTCATGGCCTAAGCCAATATCAACAATGGCTAAATCGGGGAGTGCTTCTTTAAAAGCTACTTCTGCTTGAGGGCGGTTTTCATAACCACTTACCTGATAGCCTTGAGCGCTCAGCATTTCTATGTAGTTTTCGCGAATGGCAGTTTCATCTTCAACGATAGCTATTTTTTTCATTTTTATTAATTACTCATATTGACTTAGACGCACTATAACGAAGTTTTTGTGCTAAGTAAGGTTAAAAAGGCAATTGCCATTTTTTTGCCACAATTGCTCAGCAGTTTGCCATTTTTACTCCCCTTTATTGCCACTTCACGGTGTTTTAATACAGCTATTGAAATTATCAACACAACGCAAGTGCCAACCAATAGCTTGCCAACCATTATTAATAGTAAGGAATAGACCATGAAGAAAACATTAATCGCACTCACACTTGTTAGCACTTTTTGTACGCCAGTATTTGCTGCGGATACCCCATCAAAAGAAGCAAAAAAAGAAACACTTGTTGGCCTGAGCACCGGTGCCATTATTGGTGGCGTTGTTGGTGGGCCAATTGGCGCGTTTGTAGGCGCATTTGCTGGTGGTTTGATTGGCGATGCCAAGGTGGCTGAGCAAACCATTGCTGAGCAGCAGCAAGCTTTAACTGTAATGGCAGAGAAAACCAACGACTACCAACACGTACTTAATCATAACAGTCACCTAGAGGCGCAACTTGAACTACTGGCGCAGCAAAATGAGCAATTAACTCAATCGCAGCTTAATAATTTATTGGCAATGACGGTGCAATTTAAAACTGGCTCTAGCGATATTGCTCCTCATTTTGCCAAGCAGCTTGATCAATTGGTAGCGTTATTAAAAAGCCAACCGCAACTCGCACTCGATTTAAGTGGCTTTGCCGATCAGCGCGGTGCAGAGCAAGCGAACTTATTACTTTCAAAAGCCAGAGTAAACGCCGTACAAAGTTACTTAATTAAACAGGGAGTAAGCCATACACGTTTGAGCACACAAGCGTTTGGCGAGCAGCAAAGCATAGCAAATAGTAACACCCTTGAAGATAACTTTTTTGACAGACGCGTTACCCTGACTACCCGTGCGCTTAATCAAACGACTGATCAAACAGCAAGCAATTAATCGCAAGGCGTTCGATGGAGTGATTTATGTTGAGTAAACCCACCAAAGTGCTTACCAAGGTAAGCCTTTTTATTTTTATTATTATCGTGCTTTTAGCCAGCTTTAAAAGCCATGCGCAGTCTCCAAAACTATCCTTGTTTGATAGCCAAGGAGTGGCGGTTAACCCTGGGGTTATTTTAAAAAGCGATGCAAAAATGACTCTAACAGGGCTAATTAATCATGTTGTAGTAACGCAGCACTACATAAATGAAAACCCTTTTGCCGTAAATGCACGTTATGTATTTCCTTTACCCGATGAAAGCGCCGTGCAAGCAATGACCATGCGCATTGGCGAGCGAGTTATTAAAGGTAAAATAGCAAAAAAACGCCAAGCTGAAAAACAGTACCAAGCTGCCAAAAAAGCAGGCAAACAAGCTTCATTGCTGCGACAGCAGCGTGCAAATATGTTTATTACAAATGTGGCAAATGTAGGGCCAGGAGAAGAAATAGTTATAACGCTTGAGTATCAAGAGATTATTGATTACCAACACGGAACCTTTGCGATTCATTTTCCAACCACAATTACGCCACGCTATCATGCAATAACAGGGGAAGTTAACGATGAGCAAGATAAGCACGCGGTAAAAAACACTAATGCACCTTCGTTCACTCCACAGGGTTGGTTAAGCCCTGTTTATACAAAACAAACCAATGAGGCGGCAAATGCCAGCGATTTAAGCTTAACAATTAACATGGATATAGGCTTAGAATTGGTTGATATAAATGCTAAGTACCATCAAGTTAATATTGAAAACCCTGCATTTGGGCAATACAGCATTGTGCTAAAACCACAGCAAGCCATAAATAGAGACTTTGTACTTGAGTTTAAGCCACTTCAAATAGCGCAAGCGCAAGCTGCACTTTTTACTCAGCAAGCACAAAATGGTGAGCAGTATGCGTTAGCAATGTTAATGCCGCCAAGCGATAGTTTTACTCAATCTCAGCGTTTACCGCGTGAAATGGTGTTTGTAGTTGATACCTCGGGATCTATGCATGGGCAGTCTATTGAACAAGCTAAAAAAGCGCTGTTTTACGCATTATCATTATTAGATAGTGATGATAGCTTCAATATTGTCAGTTTTAATAATGAGGTTGCAGCCATGAGTGAGACCCCATTAATTGCCAGTGACTTCAATTTACGTCGCGCAGAGCGTTTTATTTATAACTTACAAGCCGATGGTGGAACTGAAATAAAAGGCGCACTTGATGCGGTACTTGATGGTACGCAGTTTGAAGGGTTTGTACGCCAAGTGGTATTTTTAACCGATGGTAGCGTAAGTAACGAAGATCAATTATTTAAACATATTGCGCATACCTTAGGTGATAGCCGTTTATTTACCGTGGGCATAGGTAGTGCGCCTAACCGTTATTTTATGCGTCGTGCCGCTGATATAGGCAAGGGAACTTACACCTTTATAAGCAGTGCTCATGATGTGCAGCCGAAAATGCAGCAGTTGTTTGATAAACTTGCTCACCCGGCGATGACTAATTTAGCGTTAACAAATACAAATGGAGACAGCTTAGATTTTTGGCCCTCACCTTTGCCTGACCTATATTTTGCTGAGCCTATTATGGTGGCTATTAAATTAGACTCTTCCGATGCAATTACTTTTACGGGGCAAGCGGCGCATGGGGAGTTTAAGGTTAAGCTTAATCCGCAAGCAAGTTCAAAAGCCACAGGAATTGATAAGCTTTGGGCACGTCAAAAAATAAAGTCGTTATTGTTATACAACCAACAAAGTGTTGTAAAACAGCAAGTGCAGCAGCTCGCGCTTGAGCATCAATTACTTAGCCCATTTACTGCGTTTATTGCCATAGAAGAGACGGCCATAAAAGAAGTTGCTAAACAAAGCACACAAGTGGCTAATACTATGCCACAAGGAATGAGTATGCGCTTGCCGCAAACAGATGGGCAAAGCAAAATACATATTGTGTTTGGAGCATTACTACTTCTAGGTGGTCTTTTGTTAGTAAGGCGCTGTAAATGAAAAAGTGGCTAAGCATAGGTTTACTTGCCTTAGGTTTGAGCTTGTTTGGCCATGGTGTATACATGCAGGCAAAGGCATGGCTTGCACAAGTGTTAATAGAGCAAGCTTGGCAAAGAGCCCTTAAATCGCCCAATAAAAAAATTAAGCCGTGGTTTTATGCTGATAGCTACCCGGTGGCACAAATAATTTGGCCAAAGCATAATAAGCGACTAACCGTGCTTGATGGTGCAAGTGGTAGAAACTTAGCGTTTGCGCCGAGCCATTTTTTACCAGCTGGGGAGTTAGGTGGGGCTGATTTTGGTAACTCGCAAGGAGCACTTATTGCTGGCCACAACGATACCCACTTTGCGTTTTTAAAAAACGCTAAAGTGGGGGAGCAATTTTCTCTAAAACTTAAAAATGGCCAAGTGCAGCATTATTCAGTAACACATGTTGAGGTAATTAATCAGTACAACACCGATTTTTTGCAGCAATCAGGGCTGTATTTATTAACCTGTTACCCTTTTGATTCGCTGGCCTCGGGTACCGATTTAAGGTGGTTAGTGTCGGCAGAAATATCCTCACCCGAAGTTGAGTTAGGAATATCAACCACTAGTTCTTGATGGCGTTGACTAATCATTACGCCTATAAACACTACAAATATGCTGATCCACTGGCCAAGAGTCAGTACTTCGTTGAGGATAATGGCTGACAAAATTAAAGTGAAAATAGGGATTAAATTAGAGTAAGCCGCGGCGGTTAACACCGACACTTTACTAATCGCGTAGTTGTACATGCCGTACCCACCCAAAGTAACACAAGAGCCTAAGTACAAAATGCTCATTAGTGCGGTTAAATCGTGTTGATTTTCACTGGGTAGGTCAATAAATAATAAAAACGGAGCAAAAAACAAACTACCACTCACGCCTTGCAGAGCAATTAATGTGAGCGGGGAGTAGCGGTTAGCTAAATGTTTTATACACACGGTATAAAATGCCGCGCACACCATGGCCATTAATTCTAAAAAATTTCCCAGTAATGGGTTTGGGGCTTGGCTTGAACTCGGTGAGAGCAAGGTCAGTAAAATACTGCCGCCAATACACAGCGTAAAACCCACCACAATAGCTTTACTAATATGCTCTTTGAGCATGAAAAATGCTAAAAATGCCACAATAATGGGTAAACAAGAAACAATCACCCCCGCTTGAGACGCTGAGGTATATTCCATTGCGTGGCCTTCAAATAAAAAGTACAAGCAAGGCTCTGCCAGCGACATGCCTAATAAGTACTTCCAATCGCCTTTTAAATATTCAAAGCGAATTACGTAACGCCATAAACATAACGAAATCAGTAAAGTGGTGAGCATACGTAAAAATATCACCAAGGCAGGGTCATAAATCGCAATCGCGTATTTAAGTGCAATAAAGGAGCTACCCCACAAAAAGGTGGCAATAATTAAACATAAACTGGCAGGCATAAGGCGTAATTTAAACGGTTGAATATAGTGCGATCCTAGCATGCAGAGGGGGTGCTTGAATATTTTTTACTTGTTCAAAAATACCGAACTGGTATAAATAAATTCATCATTTATTGCGCTAAGTAAAAAACATGCAAAGGGATCAGGTCGTAGTTGTAAAGCTAGGTACAAGCGTACTCACTGGCGGTACCGATAAGTTAGACAAAGCACATATGGTGGAACTTGTTCGCCAATGCTGTGAGCTAAAAAAGCAAGGTCATCATGTTATTTTAGTATCAAGCGGTGCGGTTGCTGCCGGTCGCGAACAGCTATTAAAACCCTGTGGGCGCACATTAATAGACAAACAAATGTTGGCCGCCATTGGACAGGGGCAACTCATTCATATTTGGCAAAGCTTATTTGCGTTGTATGGCATTAACGTGGGGCAAATGCTACTAACGCGCGCGGATGTTGACGACAGAGAGCGCTATTTAAATGCACGCGATACCCTCAATGCCTTATTAAATTATGATGTTGTGCCGATCATTAATGAAAACGACGCGGTTGCTACTAGCGAAATAAAAGTAGGTGACAACGATAACTTGTCGGCATTGGTGGCTATTTTAGCCAATGCCGATAAATTGCTGCTACTGACCGACCAACAAGGGTTATTTACCAGCGATCCGCGCACCGACATTAACGCCACCTTGATTGACGAAGTTACTCATATTAATGATGAGTTACGCCAACTTGCGGGTGGCAGCGGTACAAACCTAGGCACAGGGGGTATGGCAACCAAACTACAGGCAGCAGATATTGCCAGAAGAGCTGGGGTTGAGGTGATTATTGCCAAAGGCGCTGATGAAAACGTGATTTTAAAATGCATGAGCGAACAACTGCCAGGCACCCGTTTTTTAAAACTTACCGCGCCTAAAGATGGCCGAAAAAAATGGTTATTGGCAGGGCCTAAAAGTAGTGGCCAAATTTTGATTGATGCCGGTGCGGTGCATGCATTGCAATCTAAGGGGGCTAGTTTACTTGCTAAAGGCATTACGCGTGCAATAGGTGAATTTGAACGTGGAGATTTAATTAACTTAATTGATGTAAACCAGCAAATTATTGCACGGGGGTTAACTCGCTTTAGCCATCTTGAAATTGATAAAATAAAAGGCGCACATTCTAATCAAATCAGCCATTTACTTGATTACGATAGCGGCGTGGAAGTGCTACACAGAGATGATATGGTGGTGTTGTAATTAAGCACTTTTTTAACGATATAGCGCAACGTATAATCCGCTTATAGTGTTGCGCTTTTTTGTGTTAAAATCTTGCACCTTAAATTTGTTGTAAAGAGTATTGAAGATGAAATTAGTTCGCTGGGTTTTAGGTTGTATCATCTTATTTTTTAATTTTGTTTTTACGCCGCGTAGCAAAAAACGTGATCCGCAAGAGCAAACTAAGCTTGATCAGCAAACCGCACAATTTAAGCTCTATCAATTCAAAGCATGCCCTTTTTGTGTAAAAGTACGCCGTTCAATTAAGCGTGAAGGCTTAAAAATTGAAACACGCGATGCAAAAAATGATGAGCAATACCGCCAAGAGCTATTAGAGCAAGGCGGAAAAGTTAAAGTACCTTGTTTACGTATTGAGCAAGATGGCCAAGTTAAATGGCTTTATGAATCAAACGATATTATTGCTTACTTAAACAAAGTAGCCGCTTAAAATATTTATTGGTATTTCATACCATCTCACTTATTAAAAGAGACATTACCATGACAATTCGTACCCGTGTTGCTCCGTCGCCAACTGGTGACCCGCATCTTGGCACCGCTTACATTGCCTTATTTAATTACTGTTTTGCTAAACAGCAAGGCGGTGAATTTGTACTTCGTATTGAAGATACTGACCAAGTTCGCAGCACACCAGAATCTGAACAAGCCATCATGGATAGCTTACGCTGGTTAGGCCTTGAGTGGGATCATGGTCCTGATGTTGGTGGTGATTTTGGTCCATACCGTCAATCTGAGCGCAGTGATTTATATAAAAAATACGCCCATCAGTTAGTTGAAGACGGCAAAGCATTTTATTGTTTTGCAACCAGCGAAGAGCTGGACCAAATGCGTGAAGAACAAATGGCCGAAGGCCTGCGTCCTAAATACGATGGCCGTGGCTTAAACCATACAGAAGACGAAATTAAAGCAAACCTAGCTGCTGGTAAACCGTACGTTATACGTATGAAAATCCCAAGCGAAGGTACCTTTAAGTTCAACGATTACCTACGCGACGAAATTGAGATCCCGTGGGAAAACGTAGACATGCAAGTGCTATTAAAAGCAGATGGTTTTCCAACGTACTTTTTAGCTAATGTGGTGGATGATCACCATATGCAAATTAGCCACATTTTCCGTGGTGAAGAGTGGATAAACTCAGCGCCTAAGCTATTAAAACTGTATGAAGATTTTGGTTGGGAAGCACCGGTACTAGGTCACTTACCATTATTGCGTAATCCAGATAAATCAAAACTGTCTAAGCGTAAAAACCCAACGTCTATTAATTACTACAAAGAAATGGGTTACTTACCAGAAGCGGTACTAAACTACTTAGGCCGTATGGGTTGGTCAATGCCTGATGAGCGTGAAAAGTTCACCCTTAATGAAATGATTGAGCACTTTGACATGAAGCGTGTATCGCTTGGTGGCCCAGTATTCGACGTAGACAAGTTAAGCTGGTTAAACGGTATGTGGATCCGCGAAAACTTAACTGATGCAGAGCTAATGCAGCGTTTTGTTGACTGGAAATTTAATGGCGACATGCTGGCTAAAGTCTTACCAGAAGCTAAAACGCGTATAAATACACTCTCTGACATGGTTGATTTAGCAGGGCACTTTGTAGGCGGCATCCCGACTTACGACCCAGCGCTATTAACAGCCGGTAAAGCTGACGAAGATGTTATTCGCCAAGCATTACAATTTTTTGTATGGCAGCTAGAAGGCTTACGTAGCTTTGAAAAGCCGGCTATTTTTGCAATTGCAAAAGAAGTCGCCACCTTCCACGAGCTTAAAATTAAAGATTTCTTAGAGCCTATATTTGTGGCTATTACCGGCAAAACATCATCAACTTCGGTATTAGATGCAATGGAAATTTTAGGGTCTGACCTATCGCGTGCACGTTTACGTGTTGCGCTTGCCCATTTAGGTATTTCTAAAAAGCAGGCTAAAAAGATAGAACGCGCATACCGCGATTACCCAAGTGCGTAATCGCTTATACAAATTCAAAAGCCGCTTAATTTAAGCGGCTTTTTTGTGCCTGTAGTTTTAAGATGGAGTTGCCAGCATAGGGTAAGTAAATAAGAAAAAATGAAACACGTTAACGAGCCAATGACATAAAATGGCCCATTCTAATCGGCTAGTTTTATAGTAAATATAGCCATAACCAAAACCTGCAACGGCCGCCACAAGCATATAATGAGTACCCGCTGAAAAGTGTGCCAGTGAGAATACACAAGTGCTGATCACCGGTGCCAGTAATGCAAACCTGCCCGGGGTTATTAGTTTTGAAAGCTTAGTTTGTATTATTCCTCTAAATAATGCCTCTTCTGCAACGCAGGTAAAAAGTAGGTTGATGGCTATAAATAGTAACCAAAATTCAGGTACTTTTGGTGCAAATTCAACAAGGTTCAACGTTAAAGCAGTTATAAGCGCCGCTAAAATAGTGATAATTATGATTAAAGCAGGGTAGCCGATAGTTACTGGCTTTATCGTTTTGTTTTTTGCAAAAAAATAAGCGCTCAGCATTAAACCCGCTAATGCTTTATCGAAATTAGCATACAGGGTAAATGCAATTGCGTTACTGGTGACTTGTTCATTAACAACAATTGGCAGGTTATTAAACCCCGCAAACCAATGTAAGGCTAACCCGAGTGAGGCTGTTATAAATAAAGACGTTAGAACATTACGTTTTAACGCTGAGGTTGCCAATAGCGTAAAGTGAAACAACCCCACATAAACAGCTATAACAGCAACTGCGTTTAAATTTATATATTGTTGATAATAGGCAGTAATAACACTTAGCAGCAATAAGTATTGCCATAATGGTTGGCGAAATACAGTGAGTTTACACTGTGGGAAAACACATAAAATAGCGGCAGCTAAAAAGTAAAAAGTCATTGGCAAATACAGCTTGTTATTTGATAGAGGGAAATGAGAGAAAACGAATTACATAGCGTTATAGTCTCAATTAGATAATTTTGAGCTATTAATAATTATAGGCTTGTCCGATACAAATAACGGCTAAATCACAATTGTAGCGAGATACTGATTGGCATTGCTCTAGTGTAAATGCATTGCCACCTAAATAAAGCACATCGTTTTTAAGGGATTCTATAGCTTGTGATTTCAAGCGGTTATAGCTAATTGAGGATGTTCGCGTATCATCTGAAACATCGCAGCTTTCGCCTTTTATTCCACCAAGGGGGCTTGCACCTCTATCGAGAGCGTCTTGTACACTGTAAAACTGCTCTAGGCCACGTTTTTTAATGTGGCTTGAAACGTGTTCTGATAAAACGTCGTCGTCGATATTGGTTGTGTAAGTAACGTTATTACAGCCAGTTAAAAATGAAATCGCGCATATTAATAAAGAAAAATACTTCATTAGTTAATCCCTTAAACTCGTATTTGCCAAATTTACTTAGTAAATTAGCGAGTTGCAAATTATCATTTTTCGCCTTTATTAAACAGATTCGACCTCTCAAGATTTTTTTTCTGGTAGTATAGCTAGGTTATAAGCAGTTTAAGCAGTGAACACACTATGTTAAGTCCTTACTATCAGCAGCATGCTGATTATGTTTCAATTTCTCGTGAGCAAGGTTGTCGCTTTGCTAAATGTGTAGCCGACGACTACAACCCGCTTCATGATAAAGACGCTAAAAAGTTTTGCGCACCAGGAGACTTACTTTTTTCTCTAGTGTTAGACCGCTATGGCATTAGTGAGCGAATGGAGTTTACCTTTGCCGGTATGGTTGATGAAAATACCAAGCTAAATTTTCCAGAACAACCTGGAGAAGAGTTTGATGTAAACCATGGCGAAAAAGTAATTTTAAAGGTTAAACGCGATGGTAAAACCAGTAAATGCCCAACACTTACAAACAGTTTAATAAAAAATTATGTTGAGTTCTCAGGTGCTGCGTTCCCGCATGTAATTATTCCTTTAATGGGCAAGCAAGAGGTAATGATAAACCCTGCGCGTCCTATGATTATTTATGAATCAATGATCATTAACCTAAATAACATTGATATTAAATCACCTATCCTAGAGTTTGCAGAGCCAAGCTTTGAATACGCTGGTAAACGCGGCAAAATAATCTTGCGCTTTAATTTATTAGAAAACGGCGAAAAAGTGGGTTTTGGTGAAAAACACATGGTGGTATCGGGTATTCGTGAATACTGTCAAAGCACCGTAGATGATTTAATTGCATTTTATAATGAACGTAAAGCCACATTAAAACCGGCTTAAATACTTCATTTTATATAGGCGCTATTTAGCGCCTTTTTTATTACTAAAGCTCAGGTATAATAGCGTTCTTTGTTATTTTAAAGCTAAGCTTATGTCTGCCACATCGTTCTCATCACTAGCCCTAGACCCGTTACTATTAACGGCAATAGAGCAAAATAATTACACTACGCCTACCGCCATTCAGCACAAAACGATACCGCCAATTTTAGCGGGCAAAGACGTTATGGGCAGCGCTCAAACTGGCACCGGTAAAACAGCCGCTTTTGTTTTACCGCTATTACATAAGCTTTTAAATACCACTAAAAAAGACGAACCAGGCATTGCTCGTGTGGTTATTTTAACGCCCACTAGGGAGCTTGCTCAGCAAGTATTTGCAAGCTTTGAAAAATACGCACAAGGTACAGATATAAAAGGTGCACTTGCCTATGGTGGCGCAAGTATAGGCCCGCAAATTAAAGCACTTAAAACAGCGCAAGTAATAGTGGCAACTCCTGGGCGCTTACTTGATCATATAGTGAAGGGCAGTGTGGTGCTTTCAAGCGTAGACTCTTTAGTATTTGATGAAGCAGACCGTATGCTTGATATGGGTTTTATTGACGAAATTAGACGAATACTGCGTCATATCCCAGGCGATCGTCAAACCTTACTGTTTTCCGCCACCTTTGATGACAGTGTATTTGAGCTGAGTAAAAAAATGCTCAAAGACCCTGAGCTTATTGAAGTTGATAAGCGCAACTCTGCTGCTGTAGAGGTTGAACAAGTTATTTACGCAGTAGATGAAGACAGAAAGCGCGAACTGGTATCGCACATGATTGGCATGAAAAACTGGCGCCAAGTACTTATATTCACCCGCACAAAACAAATGGCCGATAAGCTTGCCAAAGAAATGTGTAAAGATGGTTTAAAAACCGAATCTATTCATGGTGATAAATCACAAGGTGCTCGCGACCGCGCATTACAAAACTTTAAAGAGGGTAGTACGCGTGTTTTAGTAGCCACCGATGTAGCGGCGCGCGGTTTAGACATACCGGCACTTAAATACGTAATTAACTTTGAATTACCATATATAGCTGAAGATTATGTGCATCGTATTGGCCGTACAGGACGAGCTGGCGAGCAAGGCCTTGCAATGTCATTAGTGAGCTTAGATGAGCAATGGCTGCTTGAAGAAATTGAAGTACTGCTTGATACGCGTTTAGCCCCACAATGGCTTGAAGGCTACGAGCCCGATTTAAATAAGCCACCTAAAGATAACCGCAAAAACACTAACAAAGCGCGTAAAGATCGCGATAAAAAACGTATCATAGGGCAAAGAGCGCCAAATAGACGCCGAAAGTAAAAATTAGAGTGTTCTTAAAGCACAATTAAGTTACTAAATATCTTTAATTATTCCATTATTTGCGTTTGAGTATAGGTACATTTTACATCTACTCTTTAATTTTGAGTCAATGTAATTAATACAGTGATTAATACTACCTTTTAAGCATTTTTTTTTGCCTATACTTAGGTAAATAATAGCGGGGGTATAAAATGTTTGAGACTGATAAGTGGGCATTTACTGGCCTTGATGGTCAGATATCACTAGATAAGTGGCAAAAAATAATTGATTTAATTGCTGAGTTATTTTCAGCTCCCTCCGGATATATAGTACAGGCAACAAGCATAGGTTACCGAGTAGTTATCAGAAAAAACGAGGGTGGGTCAACCTTTGAGACCAACCCTACTATTCCTCCTGAAAGTGATATGTTTTGTAGGCATGTGGTCGAAAGTGACAATCTCTTATATGTTAATGATGCTGCTAGTACTGAAATGTGGAGCGCCATGCCTGAGGTAGTTGAAAATGGCGTTAACTCCTACTTAGGTTTACCCATTCACTGGCCGCAAGGAGATGTATTTGGGACGCTTTGCTTAAAAGACAATAAAGAAACAAACTATACGAATGAATATTTTGAGCTCATTAATCAGTTACGAGACTTAATAGAAGACGATTTAGCGCTTGTATATAATTTTGAAAAAATGCGCGAAATTGCAATGCTAGACCCGCTCACTAATATTTATAATCGTCGAGCATTAAGTTTACTTGCTCAGCAAAAACTAAACCTTTCTCATCGTTTAGGTTTTGATGTGTGTTGTTTATTTATCGATATTAACGATTTTAAAAAATTAAACGATAACTTTGGCCACGAAGCGGGCGATAAAGCCCTTATTACATTAGCCACAACGTTAAAAAAACACCTAAGAGATGCCGACATCGTGGGGCGCTTAGGAGGCGATGAGTTTGTTGCTGTCATGCAAATAAATGATAAGAGTAAACTAGACCACATTATAAATACAATTTCGATTGAGTTTGCTAATGCACTAGTATTAGATGGAATTTGCGAGTTATCACTAAGTGTTGGTTATAGTTTTTCTGAGCAAAAAAAGCAGCCATTTGAAACACTTTTAAATGATGCAGACCAATCAATGTATAAAAATAAGCAAAAATATAAGTTAAATAAAAAAATCGGTTATTAAATCGTTAATTGCTATTAACTTGTTATGCCAATATACACAGCAAACTAATTAACATATACGCATGCTATGTACGTGAATTTTTTTAGTTTGAAACTATACTTTGTTTATAGCTAATGAGTGGGTAGTTGTATGAAAGGTATTATTTTTACTGAATTTCTAGAAATGGTCGAGATCACATTTTCACCAGCAGTTGCTGATCAAATCATTGAGCAAAACGAACTGGATTCCAATGGGGCTTATACCAGTGTTGGTAACTATAATAAGCAAGAGCTTTTAAAGTTAGTGACCTCACTGAGCAGTATTGTTGATATTCCGGTTGATGTACTCGTTAAAGAATACGGTAAATACTTACTAAAGCGCTTCTTAGTCTACTATCCACAGTTTTTTGAAGAGCTCACTACAACGTTTGATTTTTTAGATACCATAGATCAGCACGTGCATGTAGAAGTTAAAAAACTATATACCGACGTTGAGTTGCCCACCTTTAAAACCAACCACTTAAGTAATACCCAAATGCAGATGATTTATCATTCAAGTAACCCATTTGCCATGCTCGCTGAGGGATTAATAGAAGGCGCAGCCGAACATTTTAAGGAAAATATAAGTATAAGCAGCGATATCAATGACGATCATCAAGTTGCTACGTTTAACTTAACATTGGTAGGTTAGATATGGACATTGCTCTTTTACAGCGCAGGTTAGAGCGAGAGCGTTTGGCGCGAAAAGAAGCTGAAAAGCTATTAGAAGCCAAATCATTACAACTTTACGAAGCCAATGAAGTGCTCAAAGGAGCGGCTGAAAACTTAGAGCAAGAGGTTGCTAATAGAACCCATGCCCTCAAACTTGCGAAACAAGATGCAGAAGCTGCAAATAATGCTAAATCAGACTTTTTGGCAAATATGAGTCATGAGATTCGTACCCCGATGAATGCAATAATTGGCATGGCTTATCTTGCTTTAGATACTGGCCTTTCTGATAAGCAACGCGACTATGTTGAAAAAATTCACTATTCGGCAGAGTCTTTATTAGGGATCATTAATGATATTTTAGACTTTTCAAAGGTCGAAGCGGGTAAAATAGAGCTAGAACAAAAAGAATTCAATTTTAATATCTTTCTAGAAAATCTTGTCAATATTATTAGCACGCTAGCATCACAAAGAAAAATTGAAGTGCTGTTTGATATTGACCCCTTACTGCCTGACTTTTTTATTGGTGATGCATTAAGGCTTAATCAAGTGCTGTTAAATTTGCTTAATAATGCACTGAAGTTCTCAACCCGCGGCAAAGTTGTATTAGCTGTAAAGTTAGCGCAAAAGGTAGACAATTTTTGCAGTGTCACTTTTTCTGTTTTAGATAATGGCATTGGAATGAGCCAAGCACAAGTAGATTCACTATTTAAACCTTTTACTCAGGCTGACGTGTCTACAACGCGAAAGTTTGGTGGGACTGGGCTTGGCTTGGTAATAAGTAAAACGTTGGTAGAACTAATGCAGGGAAATGTTTTAGTAAACAGTAAACTCAATAAAGGAAGTTGTTTTAGCTTTACTATTCCACTTAGCTATTCGACTAAAAAAAGTGAGTTTGAAATATCACATGTTAGGGCTAAGCAGGCCCTTGTTATCGAAAGTTCAGACAGTACGTTAGCATCATTACAAACGCTGCTTATTGGATTTGAAGTTAAAGTTGATATTGCAAATAATATCAACCAAGTGCTAGACCGGTTAAGCGCCTTACATGATTACGATTTTATTTTTATAGATTGGCGTACTTTAAATTTAAGTAATGACGGGGCTGCGCAGTCTCTTCGTAATGAACTCAAATTAAATGCGAAAAAGCTAATCGTAGTAGCACCTTGTGAAAATAAAGCACTCAACGAAAGCCTACTAGGGTTTGCTGATAACACTTATAAAGTACTTATTAAACCAATTATTAAAAGCACATTATACAATGTACTTTTACAAATTATGCATATAAAAACACTTAATAAACCAGAATCACTAGAGAGCTCAGATACACAAAATACATTGCAAAAGCTTCAAGGTATTCATATTTTATTGGTTGAAGACAACCCGCTCAATCAGCAAGTAGCAACACAAATACTTCGCAAAAAAGGCTTAATCGTTGATGTTGCCAATGATGGTATCGAGGCATTAGAAGCGCTAAAAAATAAAATTTATGATGGGGTGTTAATGGATTGCCAAATGCCCCGAATGGATGGTTACACAGCAGCCAAAGAAATAAAAAAACAAGCAAAGTTTAAAAATTTACCCATTATTGCAATGACTGCTAATACAAGAGAAACCGATTTGTTAAAGGCGAAAGATTGCGGTATGAATGGCTATATTTCAAAGCCTATTAAAGTTGAAAGTATGTTTGAAGTAATAGCAAAATGGGTGTGTATTTAATCTTTTGTGTAGTAGTGTGATTACCAAGGGATTCTGTCGGTCTAATTACCGAGCGACTTTGCCGTAGTGACCTTAGCAAGTAATACCTATTTGGGCAATCTGATCGAAACAAAAATAAACGAAACACAGATCAATAATTGTCTTATTCGAAGGTATCTACCACTGCTAAAGCACTCGTTCGTATGATTTAGGAATTTGTATCAAGAGCGCAACAAGCGTCCGTGTCAGAATTCGGAGCTGCTATTTTTTTCAACACCTTGATTGTTTCCATGTGACTAGACTCCATCTAAGCAATCCCTTATTCTGGAGTTTCTTTTACTAAACAAGCATTTAAATAAGGACATTGAATGACCAAGTATTTCTGCACGATTTTTTTTATTGTCACGGCTTTCTTTAGTGCGTATGCGGATTCATTTAAAGAAAATGCTGTTGAGCGGCATTTACCTTTTCAAAAAATACCAATTTCATCTTCTGTGTTAAATGAAACCGTTGATATCTATGTTCAATTGCCTTTCAAGTATGAAAGTGAATTCAATCAAAACTATCGTTATCCTGTTCTTTACACTTTAGATGCGCCTGTAGGGTTGCCTCTTGTATCAGGCGTTCTTGCCCCGCTGAATGGCTACAATAGCGCCCCTCAAATGATCATCGTTGGGATCTCTACTTCCAACAGAGGCAGAGATTTTACACCAACATCTGATCCAAATTACGAAGAGCATAGCGGCGGGGCAGATAAGTATTTAACGTTTATTGAACAAGACGTTATCCCATACATCGAGGAACACTATCGGACAGAAAAATTCAGAATACTCTCTGGGCATTCATACGGCGGGCTGCTTGTGTCACATAGTTTTTATAAAAGGCCAAACTTATTCCAAGCGCACTTTGCCAATAGTCCCTCTGTGTTCTGGGAGAGCGGAAAAACCGTTAGCGATCTCATTAAGTTCGTAAAAACGAATCCCATGCACAAAAATTTTCTATACATGAATATAGGGAATGAAGGTAACCCAGAATCCGATTCCCCAGAAGGTGTTCAGATGCTCTCAGGGATTCAAAAGATAGAGAGAGAACTTGCGAATTTAAATACACCGAACCTGCGTTACAAATTTGAATACTTTCGAGAAGAGCCTCATCAGAATACACCGATTTACGGGACAATTGGGGCACTCAGAGGTTTGTACCCTCAGTGGTCTATTCCATATGAAACATCAGTTGAAGGCTACGAAAGTGTCCTAGCGCACTTCAAAAAGCTATCAACTCTATATGGGTATCAAATTGAACCAAAATCCTGGCAAATGTATGATGAAGGCATAGGACAACTCTCCTACTTAGAAAATCCTGCTGAAGCAATTAAGTATTTTAGCTACAACATCAGTCAGGAGCCATCTGAATATAGCTCTAGGCTTCATATCGTTGACGCCTTTGTAAAACTTGGTAAAAAACAAGAAGCGTTAAAACATTTAAACATTTTGTTGCGCAGAGATGATTTAAGTGATGAGGAACGTCAACAATTGACCGAGAAAAAGTCGAATGTAAATTTGATGTAAGTTTAACAACGAGCGAACTTGATCTACCAATTGGTGTAACTCGGAAGTAAAGTTGAAGCTAAACTTATTGGTACTCTTAATTTTCAACCGCTATCGCGCAGTGCCAAAGATATAGAAAGTTCCAAAACCCTATTTTACGGTTTTATTGAAAATGGATGTATTGCCGCAGTTATAGAGATTACTTTAAAAGATAAGTATTTAGAGATCGACAGTTTAACTGTTGACCCAAGTTATTTTAGGAAAGGCATTGCAAACAAATTACTTAGTTACGTTCTTGGCTCATTCGAATATACAAAAGCCATTGTAGAAACGGCTGTAGCTAACGAGCCTGCAATAAAGTTGTACAAAAAGCATGGCTTTGTGGAGTTCAAACGGTGGACTCCATCTCATGGCATCGAAAAACTAGCTTTGTTCAAACCTAACAGATCAAGTTAGTACTTATTAAAATAAACGAAGCTAACTACTTGAACTGGCTTATTCTATGTCGCTTATTATTGTTGCCCGAACCCCGCAATTAAGCTATCAGTTTCTCCGCAAGGTTAAGCTCCATTGTTGCTTTTAATAAACGATATAAATTAATAGACGCATCTATTTCTTCTTTACGATTGGTTAAGCTTTCAATATTTAAACCCAGTGGCACACCTAAGTGAGCACAGCTTTTTAAAATCGAGTCGAGGTTTTCGCGACAAATACGCACTGATTCGCTTAGCGTATTTTCCGAATCAAGCATGCGCCATTTAGTTGCCTCTGGCACTGAGATACCTAGCCACTGCATAAACTCTAAGGTTTTTTCACCACCACAAGGCGTAAAGGTTAATATAATCCGATTAGGTGTCAGGCCTTGTGCTTTGCATGTGCGCGCATAACTGGTTATTAAATCTATGGTTGCTTGTGCATTGTAAACGGCTTGAGAGATAAAAAACTGGCACCCTTGTGCTGTTTTTTCTATTAAGCGTTGGTGTTCGTTGCGCTTATTGGCATGGCGCTCAGCAATGGTTACACCACCTAAAAAGAAATCTTCAGACTGCTCTGCCAGTGTTTTATAGGCATTCGGTAAGCTCAGCTTTATATCACCTGCTGATGATGGGCTGCCCACTAACACCACGTTTTTTAAATCGTAGTCATTTTTAGTTTCATCTAACCACGCTTTAAACTCACTCACACCGCGCTGAGCTACACTTTTATAAGTAATTACATCAAGATCAGATAAGCCTCGTAAGAGTTGACTGTACTCGCGCGGATCAACTGTTTGCTTAAATGCAAATGGACGCGCTTGCTCTGTACGGCTGCTTTCATCTTGAATGTCATAAATAATCACACCGTCATATTCAATTTCGTGTAAACGGCCTAATAACTTTTCGGCAATGACTTTTAATTGCGCTTTATCAGTCCCAATTTTTGGCGGTGTTGTGCCAATTAGGTAAACACCTTGGTTGGTGTCCTGTATTTTTTCTTGAAGTGATAAAGCCATAATCCTCATTCCAGCTTAATTTGTGATGATGGATTTAATATAGCAGCCATTTAGACGTCTAGATAGATTTATTTATTGAAAGTTTCTCAACAAACGTGAATTATTTTCATGATTAAACCAAGTTACCAGCAATAACTGACACAGTTGTTTACATAATTAATAGGCTTAGGGCTCTTATATTTAATTGCTTTACGGCATACTTAGTTTGGTAAATGTTTTAAAAATTGCTCAATTTAAAAAGGGATAACAATGAAATTTAAATTATTGGCAACTAGCCTAGCGGTATCGCTGGCTTTAACGGGTTGCGCTATGCAGCAAAGTCAAAACACGCAAACAGTAGCCCAACAAGAACAAGTTAATAAAGCAGATGAGCGTGTTTTTTCACAAGATTACCTAATAGAAGAGCTAGATAACGGCCTACGTGTGATGGTAGTTAAAACCGATTACCCAGATGTAGTATCGCTACAAATACCTGTATCTGTTGGCTCGCGTAATGAAGTGGAAGCGGGTAAAACTGGTTTTGCTCACTTTTTTGAACACATGATGTTTAAAGGCTCTGAAAAGTTTCCGCAAGATGTGTATTCAGATATTTTAAAAAATTCAGGGGTTGATAACCGCGCCTATACAACTAACGATTACACTAACTACCACTTAAATTTTTCAAAACAACATCTTGATAAAGTACTTGAGATTGAAGCTGATATTTTTCAAAATTTAAGCTACACCGAAGAGCAATTTAGAACTGAGGCGCTTACCGTTAAAGGCGAGTACTTAAAAAATAACGCCAGTCCAATTCGTAAATTATTAAGTGCGGTACGCCAAGAAGCGTTCGATAAGCATACCTATAAACACACTACTATGGGCTTTTTTGAAGACATTGAAGCTATGCCAGATCAAATGGCCTACGGTAAAGAGTTTTTTGATAAGTTTTATAAGCCTGAATATGTATCGCTTGTGATTGTTGGTGATGTTGATCCAAAAGAGACCATGGCGATGGTTAAAAAGCACTGGGGTAACTGGCAAAAAGGCGACTATGTTGCTGATATTCCTAAAGAGCCAACTCAGCAAGCGCCAAAATATGTGCATGAGCAAAACGAGGGATTACCTGGCCATTGGTTACTTGTGTCGTATAAAGGGGCCGCATGGGAGCCTCAGAAAAAGGACCGAGCCGCATTAGATTTACTGTCGCAGCTTTATTTTTCTAGCAATTCAGATATTTACCAAGAGCTGGTAGTAGAAAAGCAAATAGCGAGTCAAATGTTTACCTATAACCCAGAGACAAAAGATCCAGGGTTACTGCATGTATTTGTAAAAGTTGAAAATGCCGATGATTTAGCCACAGTACGTGATGCTATAAACCGTACGTATGCCAAAGCGCGTACCGAGTTGGTTGATAGCCAAAAACTCAGCGATTTAAAGTCTAATCTTAAATACAGCTTTATAAATGGTTTAGATTCGTCGCAAGCAATTGCCTCTACACTTGCCAGCTATATGCATTTTGAGCGCGATCCTGAGGTAATTAATCAGCTGTATAAATCGGCAGACAATATCACTAGCGAAGATATTAGAGCCGTTGCAAATAAGTATTTTGTTGATAATGCCCGCACCACAATTACTATGTCGGCACTTGATAAAGCCCCTGGTTTTGAGCAAGAAAGCGACTTAAATGCCTTGGTAGCTAAGTATCAGCAAGCACCGAGTAAGCCTATCTTTAAGGTGCTTGATAAAACCAATAGCTCGCCGTTAATCGATATTAACTTATTATTTAATACCGGTGCCGCTGCCGATCCGCAGGGTAAAAAAGGGGTTGCAGCACTGACTGCCGCAATGCTGGCGCAAGGTGGCTCAACCGCAATGAGTTACAAAGATATTAAAAAGGCAATGTACCCACTGGCGGGTAGTTTTGGTTATCAAATAGATAAAGAAATGCTGTCGTTCCAAGGGCGTATTCATAAAGATAATGCAGCTCAGTGGTATGCCTTAGTGAGTGAGCAGCTGTTAAGCCCAGGCTTTAGAGAAGATGACTTTAAGCGTCTGAAAAAAGAAATGATCGATGGCATTAAATCAGGCTTAAAAGCTTCTAACGACGAAGAGTTGGGTAAAGAAGTGCTCTACAGTGTGCTTTATAAAGGCCACCCTTATGAAAGCTATAACTACGGTGACTTATCTGATTTAGAAGCACTGACCCTTGATGATGTTAAAGCGTTTTATAATGCTGAACTTACACAAGCTAAACTTACTGTGGGTTTAATTGGTGCCGTACCTGAAAAACTTAAAGCACAAATGTTAGCTGACTTGGCGACACTTCCAAAAGGCAAACAAAGCCGCTTAACAATCCCTGATGCGCCAGTGCTTGAAGGTCATCATGCAACAATTGTTGAAAAGTCAGCGCAATCAACGGCTGTGTCGTTCGGGTTCCCTATTGATACAATTCGTAGCAGCGACGACTGGACCGCATTGTGGTTAGTGCGCTCGTACTTTGGTGAGCATCGTAGTTCTAACAGTTACTTGTACGAACGTATTCGTCAAACGCGTGGCATGAACTATGGCGATTACGCCTATATTGAATACTTCCCTAGAGGTATGTTTCAAACTAAGCCTGATGCAAACTTAGGGCGCTCGGAGCAAATATTCCAAGTGTGGCTGCGTCCACTGCGCTCAAACAACGATGCGCATTTTGCTACCCGTACCGCATTGTTTGAGCTAGATAAATTAATTAAAAATGGCATGACTGAGGCTGATTTTGAAGCCACACGTAACTTTTTAATTAACTTTGTGCCGCAAATGGTTGCTAGTCAAAATCGTCAGTTAGGTTATGCGCTAGATAGCGAGTTCTATAACACCGATAGTTTTGTAAACTATGTAACAAACAAGCTTAAAACATTGACTGTTGACGATATAAATCGAGTGATAAAAGACAATCTACAAACTGAGAATATTCACTATGTGTTTGTTACCGGTGATGGTGAAGATATGCAAAAACGTTTAGCAACTATGCAAACCTCGCCTATGGTGTACAACACCGATAAGCCTGGCGAGTTAGTGGCTGAAGATAAAGTGATTGCTGATTACAAACTGGCAATACCAGCGAAAAATATTGAAGTAGTGAAGGTGGATAAAGTATTTCAATAATTTAAGTTTTTAAGTATTAAAAAATGCCCCGGTGCCTTAAGCATTGGGGTATTTTTATATTTTAGGTTGTAAATACTAGGGTCTGTTGACCTTTGGGGATTAAAATTTGTTCAAACTAGGGGCGGTTTAATCGCGGCGCGAGGTTTGTAACCTAGTGGGCTCGATAACTGCTCCTGCGTTATTCTACTGGCTTACATCCATGTAAGAATAAGTAAAAACCGAGCAAAGCTTCCGCGTCCTGCTCACGCCCCTTACCTACATCCATGTAGACAACAAAGAGTAAATCGCCCCTAGGCAGAACCCTTCGGGTAGCGCCTTCATCTACTTATGAGGAATAACCACACTGCATAGGCTCTGCCTTGCTTAAATACCAAACAGGCTGCTGCAAATTTAACCTTGAAAGGTCAACAGACCCTGGTTATATCTAATAACTAGAACAAATAACAAAGGGATTAACACCTAGGCGGCTAAATCCGTTAGAATTAGCGGTAGGCTCTTTGTACTAATCTTAAGGCATTATTATGCGTCATGAAATTTGGCAACAGCTTCGCAGTGAAGCAAATGAAGTAGTAACCCGTGAACCTCTTTTAGCGAGCCATGTGTATTCGTGTATTTTAAATCACGAATGCTTAGGGTCTGCATTGAGTTTTATTGTTGCTAATAAGCTAGCTGATGCTGTGGTTTCTGCTTTTACAATCCGTGAGCTGTTTGACCAAGCTTTTGTAAAGTGTGACCGGATGCTGACGTATGTTGCTCATGATATTAAAGCGGTAAAAGACCGTGACCCTGCGGCCGAAACCTACCTTACTGTGATTTTAAATTTAAAAGGGTTTCACGCAATACAAGCACACCGTTTAGCAAACTGCTTATGGCAACAAAACCGTAAAGAGCTGGCTCGCTTTATTCAAAGCCGTACTTCAGAGGTGTTTGGGGTTGATATTCACCCTGCCTGTAAAGTCGGGCAAGGCATCATGTTTGACCATGCCACCGGTATAGTGATAGGCGAAACTGCCGTGATTGAAGATAATGTATCGATATTACAATCGGTTACATTAGGTGGTACGGGTAACGAGCAAGGCGATCGCCATCCTAAAATTAGAGCGGGCGTACTTATTGGTGCGGGTGCTAAAGTATTGGGTAATATTGAAGTGGGTGAGGGCGCACGTATTGGCGCAGGCTCTGTGGTACTAAGCCCTGTCCCGCCTCACACAACTGCTGTTGGCGTACCTGCAAAAATTATTGGTCGTCCCGATTGTGAGTGTCCGGCAGAAAGTATGAATCAAAACTTTTTAGAGTATCCCGAGCCAGAAAACGAATCGCACACCAGTGCCATGCTTTAACTTTTTGAGTACTTAGAAATGATATATAAAAGTAACCTTGTGGCCATGCTACTCTGTTTTTCTTCAGGTGTGGCGTTGGCAAGTGGTTACTTTTTATTTTTTAAAGATTCCACACGTGTT
This sequence comes from Pseudoalteromonas sp. 11L1, assembly GCF_055397545.1. The sequence continues at coordinate 1,485,234 of NZ_AP041141.1, forward strand.
TTCTTAGCGCCCAAACAAACTGTAATCTCTTCGCCTAACACTCAAGTCAATAATCAAGCAACTACTTTGCAAGGCCTAGTGCAGGTTAATAAAGCCCAAGTGACTGATCAACAAACTCAGCTGGCACAACATGTGGTTGAGCTTAATCAGCGGCTTGAAAAAAAATCAATCCAGCTTATGCAGTCTCAACAACAGTTAAAGTTAAATCAATTAGAAAGTGTAGAGCTTGATGATGAGCTCGCAATACAGTTTGAACAAGAGGCTGATAATCTCGAATGGAGTTACGAGCTTGAAGTCGCGTTAAATGACTTTTTAATTATTAATGAGTTTGCAGATAGCGCTAAGCTTACAGCGCTTAAGTGTAAGCAAACAATTTGCAAGTTTGAGCTTACCATAAACCAGAATGCCGTTAATTATGGGGCTAAATTATGGCGCGAGCTTAACGATAAGCTTCACCTTGAACCTTGGTGGCAGCAATTTACACTCAGTGCATCTCAATCTAACGATGCCCGTATTGAGTTTACTGTTAGTACGCAAGGCTAGCGCTTAGCAATATGGCTAAGCTTCTACTTTTGAAATAAATTGGCCATCTACTAACTCAGTGATCAACACATCACCCATTTTTACATCTTCCACTGATTTAACCACTTTATTTTGCGCTGTTTTAGTAATGCTGTAACCGCGCGCTAATACATTAAGGGGGCTGACCGAATCAAGCCGACTTGCTTGTAAGGCAAGCGAATTATTTGCCTGTTGTAGCTGATGCTGTATCGCTTGGTGTAACCTTGCATGAAGCTGTGCTAACTGATGGTTTGCAGTTGCTAGCTTTTTGTCTGGCGATTGACGCATTAGTCTGGGTGCTAAATTAGCTAACATGCGTTCTTGTTGATATAAACGCTGACGCATTGCCTGTTGCAGTGCAATACTCAGCTCATCTAAGCGTTGTGACTTTTGGTTAAGCTGATTGCGCGGGTGGCATAAATTTAAACGATGCTGTAGCTGAGTTGCCAGTGCGCGTTTATCGGCAATGTCGTGTTTAAATGCATTCGCTAAACGGCTAATTAATTGGTTAACTCTATTGTGCAGTTCTTGCGTATTGGGGCTTACTAGCTCTGCGGCCGCCGAGGGCGTTGCAGCGCGCACATCAGCGACATAATCGCTAATCGTGGTGTCTATTTCATGGCCAACAGCGCTCACAATGGGCAGCGAGCTTTGATAAATTGCACGAGCAAGTTGCTCATGATTAAAACACCATAAATCCTCTAATGAACCACCACCGCGACCAAGAATAATCACATCGACTTCGTTACGACGATTTGCCAGCTCTATTTGCTTGATTAAATGACCATGCGCTTCTTTGCCTTGCACCATAGCAGGATAAATAACCACTTCTAATTGCGGCGCACGACGTTTTAGCACAGTTAAAATATCTTTAATTGCGGCGCCTGTAGGTGAGGTGATCACCCCTATGCGATTTATGTTTTGGGGTAGGGATTTTTTATAAGCGGAGCTAAATAAACCCTCTGCAGCCAAACGCATTTTTAGCGCGTCAAACTCTTGCTTAAGTTGCCCTTCTCCTGCAGGTTCCATGCTTTCTACAATAAGCTGGTAGTCACCACGGGGTTCGTACAAAGATACACGAGCTTTAACGGTTACTTGTGCGCCATTTACAGGGCGGTAGTTTTGGTTTCGATTATTACCTCGCCACATGGCGGCTTTAATTTGCGCTTTGTCGTCTTTTAACGAAAAATACCAGTGCCCAGATGCTGGGGTGATAAAGTTTGAAATTTCACCGGTGAGTACTAAAGACGCAAAACCTTGTTCAAGTAAGGCACGTATTTCACGATTAAGGCGAGATACGGTATAAACCGTTTGCGAGGGCTTAGAAAACATAAAAACTACCAAAAAACATTTATAAACCTAGCTTATCATAAATAAATACAAAATATTATTTACTAGTGCCTGCAACGCTGTTAAAATTTGGCCGCAATTCCTTATCTTAGATCCACATGTGAGAAGTTGCCAAAATGCTTAGAATCGCTAAAGAAGCTCTTACCTTTGATGACGTACTTTTAGTACCTGGTCATTCTACTGTTTTGCCACACACGGCAAATATTTCAACTCGCTTAACGCGTGGTATCAAACTTAACTTGCCGCTCATTTCAGCATCTATGGATACTGTTACAGAAGCTCGTTTAGCTATTGCCCTCGCGCAGGAAGGTGGTCTTGGTTTTATTCATAAAAACATGACCATTGCAGAACAAGCGAAAAATGTTCGTAAAGTTAAAACCTATGAAGCAGGTATTGTTTCATACCCTGTTACAGTAACCGCCGATCTGACTATTGCAGATGCCGTTGAGCTGTCTCAGGAAAAGGGATTCTCAGGTTTTCCGGTCACCGATAGCGAAAATAACCTTGTAGGTATCGTAACTAGTCGTGATATGCGCTTTGAAACTAAGCTTGAACAGCCGGTTTCAACAGTGATGACGAAAAAAGAAAACCTAGTAACGGTTAAAGAGGGCACCGCTCGCGAAGATATCTTAAGCTTAATGCACGAACACCGCATTGAAAAGATTCTTGTGGTTGATGATGCGTTTAAACTTAAAGGCATGATCACCGTAAAAGATTACCAAAAAGCACAAGACAAACCAGATGCATGTAAAGACGAGCAAGGTCGTTTACGTGTAGGTGCTGCGGTAGGTGTTGGCGCAGGTACTGATGAGCGTATTGCTGCATTAGTTGAAGCCGGTGTTGATGTACTACTAATCGATACTTCTCATGGTCACTCGCAAGGTGTTATTGACCGTGTTGCAGCGACTCGTCAAGCTTACCCAGATTTACAAATTGTTGCGGGTAACGTGGCAACTGCCGAAGGTGCTATTGCCCTTGCAGATGCCGGTGTTGATGCTGTTAAAGTAGGTATCGGCCCAGGTTCTATTTGTACTACACGTATTGTTACTGGTTGTGGTGTACCACAAATAACAGCTATTTCAGATGCGGTTGAAGGCCTTAAAGGTCGCGATATTCCAGTGATTGCCGATGGCGGTATTCGTTTTTCTGGTGATATTGTAAAAGCATTGGTTGCGGGTGCATCGTGTGTAATGGTTGGCTCTATGCTCGCGGGTACTGAAGAAGCTCCGGGTGAAGTTGAACTTTATCAAGGTCGCTACTACAAGTCTTACCGTGGTATGGGTAGCCTAGGAGCGATGGATCAAAAAGAAGGTTCATCAGATCGCTACTTCCAAAAATCAAACCAAGCTGACAAGTTAGTACCTGAAGGTATTGAAGGTCGTGTTGCTTATAAAGGACCAATTGCAACCATTATTCACCAACAAGTGGGTGGTCTTCGCAGTGCAATGGGTTTAACCGGTTGTGCCACCATTGAAGAGCTAAACACTAAGCCACAATTTGTACGTGTTACTTCTGCTGGTATGGGTGAGTCGCATGTTCATGATGTGCAAATCACTAAAGAAGCACCGAACTACCGTTTAGGCTAATCAGCCTTAACAACTTGAAATAAGTGGGCTAACCTTTGTTAGCCCTAATATAGTCACACAGCTTAAGCTGGTGGCGTTTAGCACCTGACTTTACGAGATACTTCATGAGCAAAGACATTCACGATTCACGAATCCTCATTTTAGATTTTGGTTCACAATACACGCAGTTAATTGCCCGTCGCGTACGCGAAATTGGTGTTTACTGTGAGCTTTGGGCTTGGGATGTAACCGAAGAGCAAATTCGCGAGTTTAACCCACAAGGTATTATCCTTTCAGGTGGCCCAGAATCAACTACGCTTGAAAACAGCCCGCGTGCTCCTGAGTATGTATTTAATGCTGGCGTACCCGTACTTGGTATTTGTTACGGTATGCAAACTATGGCAACGCAGCTTGGCGGCCGTGTACATAGCTCAGATAAAAAAGAATTTGGTTACGCACAAGTTGAAAAAGTGGGTAACTGTGCATTATTTGATGCAATTGAAGATCATATTACTGATGGCGGCAATGGCGTACTTGACGTGTGGATGAGCCACGGCGATAAAGTAATGGAAATTCCAGATACTTTTAAAACTACTGCTAAAACATCTACTTGTCCACATGCGGCAATGTCTAACGAAGAAAAACGTTTTTACGGCGTACAATTTCACCCAGAAGTAACACACACACATCAAGGTCAACGCTTATTAGAACGTTTTGCTATTGATATTTGTGGTTGTGAAAAATTATGGACGCCAGCAAAAATAATTGATGATGCTATTGAGCGTATCAAAGAAACCGTTGGCAACGACGAAGTTATTTTAGGCTTATCAGGCGGTGTAGATTCATCGGTTGTGGCGATGCTTATTCACCGCGCTATTGGTGAGCGACTAACCTGTGTATTTGTAGATAACGGGCTACTTCGTTTAAACGAAGGCCAACAAGTCATGGACATGTTTGGCAATAAGTTTGGTTTAAACATTGTAAAAGTAGATGCCGAAGATCAATTCTTAAATGACTTAGCAGGTAAATCAGACCCAGAAGATAAGCGTAAAGCCATTGGCCATACGTTTATTAACGTATTTGATGAGCAAGCTAAAAAGCTTAAAAACGCAAAATGGTTAGGCCAAGGTACAATTTACCCTGACGTAATCGAATCAGCGGCCTCAGCGACTGGTAAAGCGCACGTAATTAAATCGCACCATAATGTGGGCGGCTTACCAGATGATATGCAAATGGGCTTAGTAGAGCCATTACGTGAGTTATTTAAGGACGAAGTACGTAAAATTGGTTTAGAGCTAGGTTTACCGTACGACATGCTTTACCGTCACCCATTCCCAGGGCCAGGTTTAGGTGTGCGTGTACTTGGCGAAATCAAAAAAGAGTACTGTGATTTATTACGCCGCGCTGATGCTATTTTCATTGAAGAGCTTCACAAAGCAGAGCTTTACCATAAAGTAAGTCAAGCGTTTACTGTATTCTTACCGGTTAAGTCGGTAGGGGTTATGGGTGATGCACGTAAGTACGATTGGGTTGTTTCACTTCGTTGTGTAGAAACCATCGACTTTATGACTGCGCGTTGGTCACATTTACCGTATGAGTTCTTAGGTGTTGTTTCAAACCGCATCATTAATGAAATCGACGGTATTTCTCGTGTTGTTTACGATATTTCAGGTAAACCACCTGCCACTATCGAGTGGGAATAATCCTCCCATTGCTATAATTAAGTAATAACTAACGGCGAATTAGCATGCTAATTCGCCGTTTTGTTTATTTAAAAAGCAAACAAACCGAAAAGTTGAATTTTTACTTTACCTTTGTCAAAAGGTCTTTATAATTCATCGTCATTGCAGGGGCGTAGTTCCAATTGGTAGAACAGCGGTCTCCAAAACCGACGGTTGGGAGTTCGAATCTCTCCGCCCCTGCCATTTCTTCTTTACATCGTTTTGATTACTTCCTATATTATTCATCTTACTAATTCCATCGAGTCGTTATGCATTCACGTTACGCATCTGTTTTTGGTATAGAAAAGCTTGAACTTAATCAACACTTTCGCCCAGCTCAGTCAGAGCAGTCAGCTAATTCATCGTTAATACTCAGTGATACATTAAAAGATGATATTGAGCGTGCATTTGCGCCTGTAACAATTAACAAGATTGTTAAGTCATCAACCATAGAGTTTAGTGAACAACAATTAAGCTTACCTGATTCCACCCTGTCCAGTGCACAAAAACGTGCGTTATGGGCATTAATGAGTGAACACCTTGATACACTTTAAGTCAGTTACCGATGAGAATATCAATGAGCTAATGGCCATTGAAACCACTTGCCACACACATCCTTGGACATTAAAAACAATGCAGTCGTGTTTGCAGGGCCGCTATTTTAATTTAGCCGCGTTCGACGACGAGCAAATGATAGGTTTTTACATTGGTGAAAAAGCAGGGCCCGATTTTACCTTAATGGATATTTGTGTTGCTCCGAGCTTTCAGGGACAAGGGTTTGCTCAGCAGTTATTAACGCAGTTTATAGTTTATGGTGAGCAACACAGCGCTGAAAACTTATTTTTAGAAGTCCGAGAGTCTAATACGCGGGCTATTGCTTTGTATGAACGTGCGGGCTTTATTGAAATGTCAGTACGTAAAAATTATTACCCCAGTGATGCACCCAATAAAAACGGCTTTGAAGACGCGATTTTAATGGGCATGGCACTGGGTTTAAATTTTTAACGATTACTTATTAGCGATGGCTTGCTCTATTGCAGCAATAAGTTCTGCTACGCACTTTTCTCTTTGTGGCATATCATTACCTTTTAAACTGTGTTCAACCGCTGAAGCGCTTTGGTAAATTTCATCAAAGTTAAAACAACCAGCGCTGCCCTTAATACTGTGGGCAAGGGCGCGTAATGTCTCGCAATCTTGGCTGTTATATAGGGTTTTTATCTGTTGCAAATAATCTGGCAAACTTGCTAAATAGTTTGCGTTTATTTGCTGAAACTTTTCGCTCTTCAATAAGCTGTCCCACTTATTTTGGTTATCACGCTCAAGGTGTAAATAGCTAACTAATACATTTTCTAGTGCGTCTTTATCAATAGGTTTTCCCAGCGCTTCATCACAGCCTGCTTCAAGGTAAGTATCAATATCATGATTCATCACATTCGCGGTTAGGGCGATAATTGGGCCATCGTAGGCTGCATCTCTAAGCATTTTAGTCGCTTCTAACCCACCCATAACCGGCATTTGCATATCCATGATTATAAGCTGGTAGTCGTTTACTAATGCCATTTCTACAGCTTGTGCACCATTGTTGGCTATATCGGGCTCTAAACCCCATGTTTGTAATAGCAATTTAATCAATAACTGATTATCGGGGTTATCTTCTGCGACCAAAATTTGTGCATCAAAGCTGTTGCTCGCAAAAGATAGCTGCGGATCCTTTTCTGGTGTTAGTTGAGAGTGTTCGGTTAATAATAAATTGCCGCCAAGGCTATTATTCAAATGGCAATCTATATCGATAGTAAAGCAACTACCCACGCCCACCTCACTGGTTACACTTACATCCCCACCTAACAATTGAGCCAAATTTTTTGATATACACAGCCCCAATCCCGTACCACCAAACCGACGTGTCGTTGTGGCATCGGCTTGCTCAAATGGCGTAAACAATCGATTAATTTGGTTTGACGACATACCAATGCCGGTATCTTCTATAACAAAGGTAAGCGTTTTTGGTGCTTGGTATTTAGCGGTTATAGTAACCTGACCTTGCTCAGTAAATTTAACCGCATTACTGGCAATATTAATGAGTATTTGCTTTAAGCGAGTAATATCACTATTAATAGTATGCGGTAGCGGAAGTGTATAATTAATTGTAAATGATAGCTGTTTCTCTTGTGCTAAAGGTTTAATGATTGATTCAACATCATGAATAAGCTGTACAACATTTAGCGGCGTTTTTTCAACCGCGAGTTTTTCGGCTTCAATTTTTGAAAGATCGAGAATATTATTAATAAGCTCTAACAAATGTTTTGAATTACGTAGAATAGTACCTAAATGGTGTTTGTCATTGGTTGCTTTTTCGCTGTGCAGTAGTTGCTCTGTAAATCCCATAATAGCTGTAAGCGGGGTGCGAATTTCATGACTCATATTGGCTAAAAAGCGGCTTTTAAGCTGGTTTGCTTGTTCTGCTTGGGCTATGGCGGTTTCAAGCTTGCTGTTCATCGATTCAAGCGCCTTAGTCCGGCTTTCTACTTTGTCTTCTAAGTGATGCTTATATTCTTCAAGTTGCTGTTGATAATGCTTAATTTGGTTAATCATGTGATTAAAGTCGTTAAACAGTATCCCTACTTCATCCGTAGTATAAGCAGGTAGTGTAACAGAGAGATCGCCATCACCAACGCGATGACTTGCTTCACCTAATAGCTCTATTGGGTTAAGCAGTAAATTACGCACCACAATAAAAATTAAGATTGGGAGGGTGATCACAGAAATAATTACAATTAGCCCGGTGATCACACTAATTGCTTTGCCCGATTGGTATAACACCGCTTTAGGAATAGTCGACACATAATAGTAGCCGCCACTCATTTGGGCGGCAAAAATTAGTCGCTCTATTTTATCAACACTTGAAAGTTCAATGGTTGATAAGCTACCTATATCCGCTAAATCGTTAATTTTATTTAGTTCATATTTAGTAACATAGTGGCCGCGCATTTTATAATCAGAGCTAAATAAAATTTTACCATCGCTGGCCAGTAATAAATTTAAGGTGTTGTTATAAGGCGCTTCTAAAATACTGGTGTTTAAAATAGAGGGGTCTACTTTAAGAATAATAAAGCCTAGCTGTTGTGGGCGTTTTAAATAATAGTCGACGCTATATATGCGCTGTACAAAGTATAAATTGGTGGTGCCATCTTCTTTTTGCACCATAAACTGCTGCTGACTTAAATTACTTTGTTTTACTTGATCAAAAAATGGGTAGGATTTGGGCGCTACGGTTAAATTACTGGAGTAATAGGCGTCACTTTTACCGGTTTTTGAGACTAAGTTAATACTAATAATGTCAGGGTAGGCTTCACTGTAACTGGCAAATACGTCCATTAACGCGCCAAGGCGATAGGTATAGCTGGCGTCTTCAAATAAATCTTTAGCTAAAAAGTCACTTAGTACCGGTGAAGCAGAGAGTAACTTAGCCGTTGCATGAAAAGAATCGATATAGTTGAATACTTTTTGCTGCTGTTGTTCTACAAAGCGACTCATGATCAAGTCGGCTTGTTTTTGCGTGGAGTTGGTTACATTAGTGAGCGTAAAGCCCCCTAAAAATAACAACGGCAGTATAACCAATGGAGTTATATACCATAATAATCGAATACTTAGCTTACTGGTTTTCATTACCCAACATCAAATCTTCCATGTAATTGACCAATAATATGATTTACAGCATTATTACTCAAGCTTGGTGTTAAGTTAGTTGGCAATTTATATCGATATTGTTAATAATAATTGGAAACACCAATATTAATCGCTTCATTAAAAAAGATCCGTTAATAACTAACCATTGATTGTTTATAGCGCCAAGATCAGCGAAAATAGTCTTCAATTACGATTAACTTAACGGATAGCATCACAAGAACTAATTTGGGTTCTTGTTGGGGTATGTTGAGCTTTAGAGGTTAGCTTGTTTTTAGCCTTGAAAGCTCAGCATACTAAAATACAAATACATCCGTATATCAACTAAAAGAACCTTTTTAATGGCAGACCAAAATCTCCTTAGCGAAATTAATAAACGCCGTACCTTTGCGATCATCTCGCATCCGGATGCGGGTAAAACCACTATCACTGAAAAAGTATTGTTGTTCGGACAAGCAATTCAAAAAGCTGGAACGGTAAAAGGCCGTGGCTCTAATCAGCATGCTAAGTCGGATTGGATGGAAATGGAAAAAGAGCGTGGTATTTCTGTTACTACTTCTGTAATGCAATTTCCTTATAACAATGCGTTAGTTAATTTACTTGATACCCCAGGACACGAAGACTTCTCTGAAGATACATACCGAACTTTAACCGCGGTAGATTCGTGTTTAATGGTCATTGATGCTGCTAAAGGTGTAGAAGAACGTACCCGTAAGCTAATGGAAGTAACACGCCTGCGTACCACGCCTATTGTTACCTTTATGAATAAATGTGACCGTGATATTCGCGACCCAATGGAACTACTCGATGAAGTAGAAACAGAGCTAAATATTGCCTGTGCACCTGTTACTTGGCCAATTGGCTGTGGTAAAGAGTTTAAAGGTGTTTACCATATCCATAACGAAGAGACCATTTTATATAAAACAGGTCAAGGTCACACTATTCAAGAAGTACGCAGCATTAAAGGGCTCGATAACCCTGAGCTTGACCAAGCCATTGGTGATGAACTTGCAGCGCAGTTACGTGATGAACTAGAGCTAGTTATTGGTGCATCACACGAATTTGATTTAGAGCTATTCTTAGCGGGTGAGTTATCGCCTGTGTATTTTGGTACCGCACTTGGTAACTTTGGTGTAGATCATGTTTTAGATGGGTTAACTCAGTGGGCGCCAACCCCATTACCACGTGAGACAGAAGACCGCCAAGTTGTAGCCACAGAAGAAAACTTCACTGGGTTTGTATTTAAAATTCAGGCCAACATGGATCCAAAACACCGTGACCGTATTGCCTTTATGCGTATTGTGTCGGGTAAATATAGCCAAGGCATGAAAATGAATCATGTGCGTATCGGTAAACAAGTCAGTATTTCTGATGCGGTAACCTTTATGGCGGGCGATCGTGAGCGTGCGGCTGATGCTTACGCTGGTGATATCATTGGTTTACATAACCACGGTACGATTCAAATTGGTGATACCTTTACCCAAGGCGAAAAAATTAAGTTTAGCGGTATTCCAAACTTCGCCCCTGAATTGTTCCGCCGTATTCGTCTGCGCGATCCATTAAAACAAAAACAGTTATTAAAAGGATTGGTACAGCTTTCAGAAGAGGGCGCAGTACAAGTATTCAGACCATTAATTAATAATGACTTAATTGTAGGTGCGGTAGGTGTGTTGCAGTTTGACGTGGTTGTAGCGCGTTTAAAAGCTGAATATAACGTTGATGCAATTTACGAAAGCGTTAATGTAAATACAGCCCGCTGGGTTAGCTGTGATGATGTTAAAAAGTTTGAAGAGTTTAAGCGTAAGTGCGAAAGCAACTTAGCACTCGATGGTGGCGATAATTTAACTTATATCGCACCGAGTCGTGTAAATCTTAACTTGTCGACTGAGCGTTACCCTGAAGTGACATTTAACCACACGCGTGAAAACTAACACTTAGCCACTAGAATTAACACAAAGCCTGCTTTGGCGGGCTTATAAAGGTAAATAATATAATGAATATTCGTACTATTTTAGTAGAAAAAGCCATTGCCGCTATGACCGCTGCAGGCCTGCCAGAAGATACTAACCCAGCGGTTACGCAAAGCACACGTCCACAGTTTGGTGATTACCAAATTAATGGCGCGATGGGCGCAGCTAAAAAAATGAAAAGTAATCCGCGTGAATTGGCGCAAAAAATTATTGATCAGTTAGATGTAAGCGACATTGCCGAAAAAACGGAAATTGCTGGCCCTGGTTTTATTAATATTCACTTAAAGCCAGAGTTTTTAGCACAAAGCGTACAAGCCGCTAATAACCACGCAAAACTTGCCGTAAATGAGCACGCCAAACCACAAAAAGTAGTGGTTGATTACTCATCGCCGAACCTTGCAAAAGAAATGCACGTAGGTCATTTACGCTCAACTATTATTGGTGATGCGGTAGTACGCGCACTTGAATTTAGAGGCGATACCGTTGTTCGTCAAAATCACATGGGTGATTGGGGCACACAGTTTGGCATGTTGATTGCGCATTTAGAAGATCAAATTAACCAAGGTGTTGATTTAGACACTGTTGCGCTTGCTGACTTAGAAACCTTTTACCGCGATGCTAAAAAGCGTTTTGATGACGAAGAAGGCTTTGCCGATAAAGCACGTAACTACGTAGTTAAACTGCAAAGTGGCGACGCTCACTGTGAAAAACTGTGGAAACTATTTATTGCCACTTCAGTGAAGCACTCTGAAGAAGTATACAAGCGTTTAAATGTAACCCTTACGCCTGCCGATATTATGGCTGAAAGTGCTTATAACAGTGAACTTAACGATATTATTAGCCTATTAAAAGATAAAAATATTGCAGTAGAGTCGCAAGGCGCACAAGTGGTATTTTTAGATGAGCTGGCAAATAAAGACGGTGAGCCTTCAGCGTTTATCGTGCAAAAATCAGGTGGCGGCTTCTTATATGCAACCACAGATTTAGCCGCGTGTGATTACCGTTCAAACAAGTTAGGCGCTGAGCGTATTTTGATATTTGTTGATGCGCGCCAGAGCCTTCACTTTAATCAAGTGGAGCTTACTGCGCGTAAAGCTGGTTTATTACGCGATGAAACCAGTTACGAATTTTGCCCATTTGGCACCATGATGGGCGCTGATGGCAAACCATTTAAAACTCGTACAGGCGGCACGGTAAAATTAGCTGATTTACTTGAAGAGTCAATTACTCGTGCAGCAGCCAAACTCGCTGAGCGTGAATCAGATTTATCTGACGAAGATCGTAGTGAAATTGCTCGTAAAGTGGGTATTGGCGCGGTTAAATACGCAGATCTTTCTAAGCACCGTACCAGCGATTACATTTTCAACTGGGACAGCATGCTAAGTTTTGAGGGCGCAACAGCCCCTTATTTACAATATGCTTATACGCGTGTTCGCAGTATTTTCCGTAAGTCAGGCGTTGATGCTGCAAGCTTAAAAGCCGATGTAAGTATTATTGAGCCGCAAGAGAAAAACCTCGCGCTTAAATTATTGCAGTTAGAAGAAGTCCTTGATCTGATGATCAATGAAGCCACACCGCACGTATTGTGTGGTTACTTATACGAACTAGCTAGTCTATACATGACATTCTATGAAGCTTGCCCAGTACTTAAAGAGGGCGTAGAGCCAAGTGTTCGTGATAGCCGTTTAGTGTTGTGTAATTTAGTGGCAGATACGCTGAAAACAGGATTAGATCTACTAGGTATCGAAGTCATGGAGCAAATGTAATCACCGTCGTATTTTAATCTAATACTGCGTTGTCCACTCGACTGACCCTAATCACATACAACTACGTATGCTCATAGGGATAAGTCGAGTGTCCGCCTTATCTTAGACTAAACTACTTAGGTGAGCGTCTGCTGCGTGTAGTTCGCTTTAGCTGCGTTGGTAAAACTATTTAGCCTAAGTCACATACAAACCGTATGCTCCTTGGTATAAATAGTTTTACCGCCTTGCTAGCACTCCTACACTTGCAGATAATTTTATATTGACACTGTTCGGAATGTTCACCAATTTTATAGCTGATAGCTTTTAAAGAAGGATTTGATATGAAACTCGAAGATATTCGTCGTGAATACCTGCAAGATGCGCTTAGTGAAGACAACTTGCTTGATGATCCGTTTAAGCAGTTTGAAACGTGGCTTGAGCATGCTGTTGGTAGTAATTTGCCTGATCCTACAGCTATGGTGGTCGCTACGGTCGATGAAACAGGTCAGCCTTCACAGCGTATTGTGTTGCTAAAACATTTAGATGATAACGGTTTTGTGTTTTTTACCAATACCGGTTCACGTAAAGCGCAAGAACTAAAAGGCAATAACAAAATTTCCTTGCACTTTCCATGGCACCCTATGGAGCGCCAAGTAATTGTGTATGGTGAAGCGCAGCCATTACCTACATCGGCTGTTGCTAAATACTTTTTATCTCGACCTAAAGAAAGTCAATTAGCCGCATGGGCGTCGCAACAAAGCCGTCCAATTTCGTCGCGTAAAGTGCTAATGGAAACCTTTACCAACATGAAAAATAAGTTCGCTAAAGGTGAAATTCCGCTCCCTGACTTTTGGGGTGGGTATTGTGTTGTGCCGCAAAAAATCGAGTTTTGGCAAGGCGGAGCGCATCGTTTACATGATCGCTTTATGTATCAGCGTCAAGCCGACAATAGCTGGCAAATAACGCGCTTAAACCCTTAGTTGGCTGCTGGTTTTGCAATTTATAGACTCACACTGTCATCTTGATTTTAGTGAGTTTGATACAAATCGGGAATCGCTTATTAATGCCTGTGTAGCAAAGGGCATTAATCAATTTATTGTGCCAGGCATTAGCTTGGCGCAGTCTCAAAAACTACTCGAGTTTAAAGCAACCTACCCACAAATTAGAATAGCTGCAGGGCTACATCCTTATTTTTTAGAGCAACATCAGCAATCGCACTTAGAATCACTGTATAACTTTGCTAAAACAAACAAAACTCAGCTTGTGGCTATTGGGGAATGCGGGCTAGATCGCAGTATCGAAAACCTTGAAAAACAAACCTTTCTGTTTGAGCAACAAATAGCGCTTGCTAATGAGCTAGAGTTACCGCTGATTGTGCATCACAGACAAAGCCATGATTTAATAGCGCAATCGTTTAAGCGTTGTAAACCTAAGAATGGCGGTGTGATCCATGCTTTTTCAGGCTCAATACAACAAGCACAGTATTATATAAAAATGGGCTTTAAGCTTGGAGTGGGTGGGGTTATCACCTATGAGCGGGCTGCTAAAACTCGTGCGGTTGTAGCAAAGCTTGAGTCACAGCATTTAGTGCTGGAAACTGACTCACCTTCAATGCCGCTAAATGGTTATCAGGGAGAAATAAATACCCCATTGCATATTCCTAAGGTGTTTGATGCGCTCTATGCTTTAAAGCCAAATAGCGATAAATATCGATTAGCTGAGCAGCTTTATGATTCGTGCTCTGACGTTTTTTGTATATAACGATTTACTTGCCAGCGTTTTAACCCTCGGCCTAATTGCCAAGTAAAAATACAAGCAATCACTAGCATAAGTAATACTTGGCGGCCTAAATCGTGAAAATGGTTATGGCTTGAAGATACCGCAGCACGCGTTAAATAGGTAATAGATACAAAGCCAATAGGGCGATTGTCGTCAGAAATAACTTGTTCAACAAACGGTGTTTTTAACTTACTAATGCCAGGCGATGAGTCTGGTAGTAAGCCATATACATGATGTGATTGCCAATTATCGCTGCTTGCAAGCACTACACCTTGTTTATCATAAATGGTGGCTGAAAGAACAAACTCATCTTTACTGATATTGTTGCACAAGGTGGTGAGCTGCGATTTGTTTTTCTCTATCAGCGGGTTTTTGGCATTCAGTGCCATAAACTGAGTGAGTGACTTGGCTGCACTATCAGCACTATCATATAGTAGTTGATGGCTTTGAAAGCTACTGTTTATTCCTACCCAGCTTAATAATACAAAGCAGCCAGCGGCCAATAATAAACGAATTAGACGCTTTTTTTGCGAGGCTGTAAGTGGATTTTTAAGATGGTTATTTTTCATAGTCACCGTTTATGCTGCTGACAGCATTTTGATTTGATGTTACAACTACACTATAACCCTAAATCCCCCCTGATGGCGAATTTTGTATCTCATATCCTTATTATCAATGAGCTAAATGTCAGGAAATATAAACGGAGATCCCATGTCGAACGCGAACATGGCACAGCAAAGCGCTGAGCTATTATCATCATCACTTATTCTTAATAAATGGTTTAGCTACCAACAAGGTGTTTTTACACCACTAAATACAACACCAAACAGAAACCACGGGTTATTTAGTATTGCCTTTGGCGGTGATTTTAATATTCAGCATATTAATAGCATTATTGAGTTCTTTGCGGCTCACCAGCAAAAAGTAACGGCTATTTGTCAATATCAGCCAGATTTAGGGTTATCTCCGGCATTATGTTTTTATATAGAAAATGCAGAGCGTGTAATAAATCCACTTGAACTTCAAACTTTTGCAAATACCTTGGCGTGTCAGTTAGTGCAAGTAACCTGTCCCCCTGATTTACAAAAACCTGGGTTATTAGTAATGGATATGGATTCAACAGCCATTACTATTGAGTGTATTGATGAAATTGCACGCTTGGCTAATGTATACGACGAGGTTGCCAGCGTGACCGCGCAGGCAATGGCAGGCAAGCTTGATTTTAGTGAAAGCTTACACCAGCGTGTTGCCAAGCTTGAAGGCATTGAAAAGAGTTTAATTGATGAGCTTAAAAGTACACTGCCTTTAATGCCCGGTATCAAAGCGTTATGCCAAATTTTAAAACACCATGATTGGTATTTAGCGATTGCATCGGGCGGCTTTGTGCCGTTTGCTGAGCGAGTACAGGAGCTGATTAATTTAGATGAAGTGCATGCCAATGTACTTGAATTTAAAGACAATAAACTAACAGGTAAAGTGTTAGGTGGGATTGTTGATGCTGAGCAAAAAGCGGTTGTTTTAAATGCGCTACAACAAAAGCTGGGGCTTGAAAAATGCCAAACAGTTGCCATAGGCGATGGCGCAAACGATTTAAAAATGATGGCTCAAGCTGGCTTAGGCGTTGCTGTACATGGTAAACCAAAAGTAGTTGAGCAAGCCCAAGCAGCTATTTGCCAAGGCTCGTTATTGCAACTGTTATATATGCTGGCGGTTCCGCTAAACCCATCACAGGTTTAACGTAAACGATTTAACCAGATGAGCTTTCGTCTAGACATTTGCTCAACCTGTTGTTGGTTGAGCGCTAGATGCTCAAGCGCTTCATCACTGACATCAATAATATCGCCAACACCTGATACAGACCACAAAGCATCCTCTAAGTCTTTGGCCTTGTGAATTGCGTATTGGCTGACGTATTTTAGCTCGTTTGCTAGGTAGTCAGTATCGAGTCGACCAGTGCGTGAAATATATAAACGCATTATAAAAATCAGCTCAGATTTAAGCCCTTTACTTACTTGCTGTTTAAACTCGCTGCAGTCAGTACCTAAAACACATTGGCTGGTAATAGCATCCGCTATATTATCTTTTTTAGGATCAAAGTTAATTATTAAACTAAACTCTAATGGTGGATCTTGGCGGGTACGCTCTTTAATATTAGGGGTGATCACATCAATAATATGCGCTTTAGTAATAATATCCGATAAGTCTGTTTTAGCATTTAATAAGGAAAAATTTTGCAGAATAATATGCAGTGGGCTTGGATATAAACCAAATCCCATAGCGCCAATTTCAAAATGCGCCATTGATTTATGTAAATAAATCGGAAACTGGCAAAGCGTTTTGGTTACCATATTTCTAAGTGCTGTAGAAAGCCCGGGTACTTTAGGTGATTCTTCTGCTACTTTTAATTTTTGTTTATTGCTACTTATTAAAAGAGTAAAAAAATCGACCCCAGTATGAGATGAGCCTTTATCTACATACGCTTTCAAATTAATGGTAGTCAGCGATTTACTCACAGCCATTACTTCATATTGAATAAGATTTAATGAATAGTTTTTAGTAATTTTTTGCAAATCAGGAAATGATAGCGAAACAATATCGCCTTTTTTAAAGTTCACTTCTTGATTGCACTCTAGCTGTAAGCCAAATATTGAAAAATCACGGGTATGCCCATGTAATACCGCATCACGAGTATTAATCACAACATTAGTTTTGTATAAATAGCGTTTATTAGAGCGAAGATTTACATACTCTAGAGGCACAGTATTAAGTTCCGGTGGCGATGCGTGCTTACTGTGGCCAAAATATTTCAATTTATTGGCTAAGGCTTTATCAAATTCATATTGTTGATAATGTTGTTGTTCATGCTCATTACCAACTTGGGTAAGTAGCATTAAATACTTAACGTCTTTTATTGCGCCTTCAACACGTGGTGAAGGTGGTTTATTTAGTTTTTCAATATCTTTGCCTAAAGAGTTAGGTAAAGATAAAGGAATATAAGCATCTTCAGTATGACTCGGCATTAGTTGTAATTTAAAGCAGCGCCAACTGTCTCTTCGGCTACCAAAACCAAAAAATAACGCTTTTAATTTTGCTTGTTGCTCAAGCTCTGAGCGAGTGGCTGAGTAATAATAAATTTTTCCTGCAGAGACATGGGTAAAGGTATACAAATACTCTTCTTTTACTGCAATCGGTTTTAGCGCCAAGGTACGAATACGCTTATGATTTAACACATTGTAAAGGCATGATTTTTTGCGTTCATCAGTAAAATAACGCTGAATAAATAAACTGTTTTCAGTAGTTAAGCTCAGGCTAGGATAATAAACGCCGTTTTGCTGGCTAATAAAAACATATAAAGAATTAACCCTAGGTATATAATATTGTTCATACCCTTTAGAAATAACTGCATCGAGGGTGTTATCTAAATTCACTTTATAACGGCGTTTATTGCCATGAATAAAGCTTTCTAAAAAACGATCAAACGCGCTGTTATTTTCTTCAAATGTACGCTTCAAGCGGATATGATTAAATTCTTCTGAGGTGTTTTCTATTGCAACGACTTCATATTTAACGCCACTTTTGAGGCCAAGCTGAAAATCTTGCTCTAAGCCTACTAGGTGCATATTTATAAGCTGACCTTTTTTTAAGCGATAGCGCGACGCTAACTTAATTTTACAGCCACTGATTGAAATATCAGAGGTACTTGCATCGATTTTTGCTTGTCCGTCATACTCAATAGTAATTTTAATTGAGTAATTCATCCGCTCTTCACTGCGATTTTCATAAGCTGCAAATTTAATTACATCGGTAGACAATTCGCGCGATGATTCAATTTCTTTAGGTGGGGTAGTCGTTGATTTTTGTTGTAATACGCGATAATTATTTTCGGTATTCATTACCGCTTCGTATACTGCAAGAGTGTAATCTTTATGTTGTTTTATAGCCGCTTCAAATACTTCAATAGCGGTGTCATCCATAAAGTGCTGCTTGCCTTTGTATTGATAAGGTTTTACTTGACCAGTGACTAAACTACGCAGATCAATAAAACGGTCTATCGGCTGAGATAAACGCGACATTTCCATTTTTATTAAAAACTGCTCGGGTTTAGTTAACTCGGCGGTTTTTGTCTTGAAAATGAGATCAAATTTAGGATTTCCTAAATACTGTTTTAATTCATCTACAAGCGCTTCATGCTTAAGCAATACGTCATCAGCCATTTATAAATCGTCACCGTCTAATTTAAAAAGTAGGTATACTGTTACAATTATTTATTAGAATATTTAATAAATCGAATCTCGCAAAGCCGCCAAATGCGGCCATAATACTATGCGTAACTATACTTTGTTTTTAACCTGAACTCCGGATAATAAATCCATCTCAAGCAGCTATTTTCAGCGCTAACTGCGTTGAATTTACTTGCAATAGGCGAGCTATTGACGCGTAATTTCGCCTTGTTTTCACTAAAAATCTCTAGCTAGAGAAAAATAAGCACAAATATCTATTTTGACTCAATATGTTAGTAAATATCTTAACCAGAGTTCAGGTTATTTATTGTTATTCTCTAATAGCCAATTAATTGGCAAGGGTTAATTAGTTTTTTAAAGCAAGAAACATGCCCTAAAGTAGGTTAAGTGAAACTACATTAGCATACTGTGAGTGTGATACTAAATGTACTGTTTCACAAGACGTTGTTGCTAAGGTAGAGCCAGCAATGGCAAAATAAGCGCTTAACACTGTGTATTTCAAAATAAAGAATAGTAGGTAAGGTTTTAAATGGCTAAAGCGGCAAGAGTAGAGTTTGTTTGTACAGAATGTGGCATGAACTATCAACGCTGGCAAGGCCAGTGTCGCTGTGGCGCGTGGAACACTTTAGCAGAGTTTAAACCCTCTGCAGGGCAAAACAAAAAGGTAGCTGCTCGTGCAAGTGTAGGTGGCTATGCAGGTGGCATTGGTGGTGGTTCTAAAAAGATTAATGATGTAGCCACTGCAGAGGCTGAAAAACAGCTTACTGAAATTGGTGAACTAGATCGTGTGCTAAGTGGCGGTGTAACCACCGGCTCAGTTAATATTATTTCTGGCGATCCTGGGGCGGGTAAAACAACGCTGCTATCTGATTTAGTGGCAAGAATGTCTCAGCGTATGCCATCACTTTACTGTACTGCTGAGGAGTCCCTGTCGCAGTTTAAAAACAGGGTTAACCGGTTAAAGCTTAATTACAACGAAGATGAACTTTATTTACTGTCTGAGACTAGTGTTGAAACCATTATTGAAGAGCTTGATAAAAACAAAATTAAATTTGCCGTTATTGACTCCATTCAAGCAGTTGTTACCGATACCGCAAATGGTAGCCCTGGTTCGCCTTCTCAGGTGAAAAGTGCTGCTCAGGCATTAACACAGTACTGTAAGCAAAACGACGTGACTATGTTTATTATTGCTCACGTAAATAAGAATAATGAAATAGCCGGCCCGCAAACTTTAGTACATATAGTTGATGCGCTTTTACATATTGATACCAACGATGGTCAAGTGCGCACCCTACGGGCTAATAAAAATCGCTTTGGTGATATAGATACTGTCGGTATTTTTAAAATGTGTGAACGCGGAATGCTCAGTGTTGATAACCCCAGTGAAATTTTCTTATCGGGTTCAACCACCGATTCACCAGGGTCGACGATTACCTGTATTCGTAAGGGAAATCGTAATTTACTACTTGAAATTCAGTGTTTAACCACAGAAACCGAGGCAGAGTTTCCACAGCGAGTATGTGTTGGTTTAAATATGAATCGGATTAAAATGCTTACCGGTATTTTACGTAAGCACACTAAAACCAAAATATTCCACGATACGTTTTTTAATATTGTCGGTGGTTTAAAAATTGATGAATCAGAAACCTGTATTGACTTAGCGCTTGTTACTGCACTTTTGAGTAGTTTAAACGAATTCGTTGTTCCACGAACCACCTGTATTATGGGAGAGTTAAGTTTAAATGGTGATGTACGCCCAATCGACAGTGGTGTGCCCCGTGTTAAAGAAGCGGCGCAACATGGGTTTACTGAAATATTTATCCCATTTCGTAATTACCATAAATCCATGGAAGGGCTAGGTGCTAAAATAACGCCAGTTAAAACAGTGCACGAGCTACTTAGCTTAATAAATTAACGCTTACAGCGACTGCCGAGCAATGTTACTCTTTAGAGTAATACCGCTTATATACAGAATAAGGAAATAACATGAAGAAATTAGTGATTACAGCCGCGATTATTGCTGCAGGTGTGGGTGGCGTAAGCTATGCAAACTATGTAGCAACCCAAGAGGTACGCGCTGAGGTTGATAAGCAGTTGGCTTTGGTTAGCGAGCAAACAGGTGCAAGCTTTAACTATGCAGAGCTATCGGCGAGTGTTATTTCAAATAGTGTTGCTATTAGCAATATAGAAGTGACTAGCCCTGAGGGTAAAAATATTGCCACAGTTGAGCATGTGGAAGTAACAGGTTACGAAACCGATAAAATATCGCCACATACTGCTTTTACACTAAAGAATTTCCAATTTGATGAAGGTTTTGTCGCTACACTGCCAGCAGATACAAATACACAACTTGCCTCGGCCAGTTATGATTTACACTCATCATTAGATTACGATGAACAATCTGGAAACAGCGATATAGTTGTTAAACTACACGCCAACGATATTGCCAGCATTGATATGAATATGGGACTGGCTAATTCTAAAGCGCTTATGGATGCTTCACTAGAAATAAGCAAAGCTCAGCAAACAGCAGGTGATACCCCGCTTACTTATGAGCAAGAGTTACAACAGCAAACACTTATTATGCAAGCAATGAGCAAGTTAGAGCCACGTACTTTGAGTGTAATGCTCGATAATCAAGGTGAGTTAAGTACCTTGCTAGAAAGTGAGCTAGCCAAACAAGGTATGACACTAGAGCAAATGCAAATGATGCTGGCTCAACAGTTACAACAAGCGCCGGTAACCGAAGAAATAGCACAAGCATTAACTGACTTTGCTAAAGGCCTAAATTCGCTTAGTGTCTCGGCTAAACTACCGGAAGGTAAAACCATGATGGAAGTAAATCAGCAGCTAATGATATTAGCAGGGCAACCTGAAGAGCTGGTTAAGTTTATAAACTTAGAAGTTAAAGGCAAATAAGCACTAGTTATTAACCAGACTTTACATGTTAAATAATGAAAGCGTGAGTTTAGCTCGCGCTTTTTTGTGTCTTTATTAATTAAATATTATATATATTTGTAAAGTAACCTACTATTTTAAATGAAAGGTGATTGCTTGGATTCTGCTAAGGGACATGGGCTTGACGCTGCAGCTTTGCCTGCTTATTTTCTTCGCCTACTAAGTTACCAACTCGTAGCGTGATAAAGTCTCCCCTCGGTGAAACAAGTTTTAATTCTGAAATACAACAGCCCCTGGTAATTGGAGTTTTCTGTTTGAGTAAAAAAATAAAGTATTTGTGCATAATGTGGCTTGTTATTGTGTTTTCGATCCCATCTGTATTAGCTGCAGGTCCTGCTGTGCGTTTTGAGCGCTTATCAATAGAAAATGGGTTACCACAAAGTAGTGCAAAAGCGATTTTACAAGATCAGCAAGGGTTTTTATGGATCGGAACTGAGGAAGGCCTTGCGCGTTACGATGGTTATGAGTTTAAGGTCTTTAAAAAACAGAAAGATGATTTGTATTCGTTATCAAATAACTATATTAAGGTAATTACTCAAGGTAAAGACGGTGAATTATGGATAGGCACACGAGGAGGTGGTATTAACCGTTTTGATCCTACTACTGAGCTGTTTATCCGTTATATGCATGATCCAAACGATGCAAATAGTTTAAGCGATAACTCAGTGCACGCTATTACCCAAGACTCGCAAGGCAATATATGGATTGGAACAGATAAAGGTGGCCTTAATCGGTTTAACCCCAGTACCAAAAAGTTTACTCATTATCGCCATCAAGCTGATACTAAAAATAGTATTAGCGATGACGCGATTAGTGTTATAACTTCGGATGATAACGGCTCACTTTGGATAGGAACATGGAGTGGGGGCCTTAACCATTTCAGTCCAAAAACAGGACTGTTTAGCCATTATAGTCATCAGCCTAATCAAATAAATAGTCTTAGCAATAATACTATTAGTGCCATTCATATAGATGATTTAGGTAACTTGTGGATAGGAACACGTGGTAGCGGTTTAAGTTATTTTAATTTAGTAGAAAAAAAGTTTACCCATTATAAATATCAATCAAATAACGACAACAGTTTAAGTGATAACAATATCGATGCAATTACGCCCGATAAACAAGGTAATCTATGGCTAGCTACGCTAGGTGGTGGGCTTAATTATTTTAATATTACCAAGAAACAATTTACTCATTATCGTTATGATGCAACAAACCCTAATAGTTTAAGCAACGATATTGTTAGAGCAATTATTTACGATCAGCATGATAACTTGTGGGTAGGAATGGACGGCGGAGGTCTCAATCGTTCAAATTCAATTGCTAGGCAGTTTACCCATTACAACCATCAAAGAACAGATCCTTACAGCCTTAGCCATAATATGATCAGAGCAATTACCCAAGACCGTGAGGGGTCATTATGGATAGGTACATGGGGAGGTGGGCTTAATAAATTTAATTCAGCTTCTGAGAAGTTTACTCATTATCGACATGATGACACCAGCAGCAACAGTTTAAACGACGATCGTATTTACGCAATAACCCAAGATAAGCAAGGCTATTTGTGGCTTGGGGCCGATCAAGGAGGGTTAAGTCGTTTTGATCCTTCA
Source organism: Pseudoalteromonas sp. 11L1 (assembly GCF_055397545.1). The sequence goes on from NZ_AP041141.1 coordinate 1,508,418, forward strand.
ACAGAGAAATTTAAGCACTTCCGCCATGATCCAAGTAATATAAATAGTGTTCGTGGAGAAGCTATTAGTGTAATAACAGAAGATCGCGATGGATATTTATGGTTAGGCTCATGGCAAGGATTGAGTCGTTTTAATCCTCTTACAGAGCAGTTTGTTCACTACAATCATGATCCAAATAATAGTAATAGTTTAAATGATGATACCATCCGAGTGATCACCGAGGATCGTCGTGGTCACCTTTGGTTAGGTACATGGAAAGGAATTAATCATTTTAATCCTGATACACAAACGTTTACTCACTTCACTCATCAAGATACTAACCCTCGAAGCTTAAGTCATAATACCGTCTACGCAATCAAAGAAGACCATTTAGGTAATATTTGGGTAGGGACAGCCAGTGGTTTAAATTTACTTGATAAGGCAACGGGAAGTTTCACTCATTATTTTGAAGAAGATGGCTTAGCAAATAATGTCATTTACCGAATTGAAGAAGATAATACTGGTATTTGGCTGAGCACTAACCAAGGACTCTCGCACTTAAATACTAAAACAAAACGCTTTAAAAATTATAACGTTAGCGACGGCTTGCAGAGCAATGAATTTAATGCAGATGCCTCATTTAAAAGTAAAACGGGCGAGTTGTTTTTTGGTGGTATTAACGGGTTTAATCGTTTTTATCCAAATGATATTAAAATTGATAGTCGACCTCCAAAGGTGGTTTTTACTGATATGTTGCTGTCGAATAAGTCGGTACCAGTAGGTGAAGTTAAACGTAAAACGGCTACCCAAACAGAGATTGTGAATAACATTAGATCTGGATATAGCCTCGAAAAAGCAATTCACAGTACTTCTGAAATAACGTTAACTCATAAGCAAAACTTAGTTACTTTTGAGTTTAGTGGTCTGTATTTTTCTAATTCGAAAAAAAACCAATATGCATTTCAAATGGCTGGTTTAGATAACGAGTGGATAAAAACGGATTATAAAAACCGTCGTGCAACTTATACTAATTTACCTACTGGGGAGTATATTTTACGTGTTAAAGCGAGTAATCCTTATGGGGTTTGGAATGAAACTGCTACAGCATTAAAAATCAAAGTGCTACCGCCACCCTGGTTGTCGTGGTGGGCTTACACCGGTTATGTAGTCTTAGTTGTGTTGGCTATTTGGTTATTTGTGCGCGCGCAATATAAAAAAGTGCACTTTATTAAAAAAGTAAACGAGCAACTAGAGCTTAAAGTGGCAGAGCGTACTTTAGGGTTACAACAAGCGAATGCAGAGTTAGTAAAGTTAAGTGTTATCGACGAATTAACCGGACTCTATAATAGACGATTTTTAGCCAATAACTTACTTGCTGATATAGAGCTGGTCAATCGTAAATACTTTGAACACAGCGAGCAAAAAACACTAGCAACTATTAAAGATGCCGATCTAATTTTTTTCCTTATTGATATTGATCACTTTAAGCGAGTTAACGATGTTTATGGCCATACTGCCGGAGATGCCGTATTAATGCAGATAAAGGACGTTTTAAAGCAGATATTTAGAGAGTTAGATTATTGTGTTAGATGGGGCGGAGAGGAGTTTTTAGTCGTTGCACGTTTTTCAGAACGTAATAATGCCGCTGAATTAGCCGAAAGACTTAGAGCGGCTATAGAAAAACACGCTTTTAAAATTAGTGATAGCGAAACGATTAATAAAACCTGCTCTATTGGGTTTGCAAGCTACCCATTTCTACCCAATAGGCCTCAAGCATTGAGTTGGGAGCGGGTCGTTGACATTGCTGATCATTGTTTATATGCCGCTAAGAACTCCAATCGAAATGCATGGATAGGGTTGGATAATATAAGTTGCGAGGCGGACGGTTTATTTGCCCAGATTACAGAGAACACAACTGCATTAATTGAGGCTAATCATCTGCAAGTAAAAAGCTCATTAAGCAAAAACATACAAATAAAGTGGCAATAAATAAAAGCCGTACTTGATTATTCAAGTACGGCTTTTATTATTTTAGCTGATAGCTGATAGCTGATAGCTGATAGCTGATAGCTGATAGCTGATAGCTGATAGCTGATAGCTGATAGCTGATAGCTGATAGCTGATAGCTGATAGCTGATAGCTGATAGCTGATAGCTGATTATTTAGTGAAGAATACGGGCTCTAATTGTGCCTTCAACAGCACTGAGTTCTTTTAGTGCTACTTCAGATTGAACGGTATCTACGTCAATAACCACGTAACCAATCGCTTCATCCGTTTGTAAGTACTGTGCGGCAATATTAATACCGTGCTGAGCAAACGCTTGGTTAATTTGCGTTAGCACGCCAGGGCGGTTGTGATGCACGTGTAACAAGCGGCTACGGTTAGCAAGTTCAGGCAATGATACTTCAGGGAAGTTAACTGCAGTAATGGTTGAGCCATTATCTGAGTACTTAGCGAGTTTACCTGCTACTTCAATACCAATGTTTTCCTGTGCTTCTTGAGTAGAACCCCCAATGTGCGGCGTTAAAATAACGTTGTCGAATTCACGTAGTGGCGAAATAAACTCTTCATCGTTTGATTTAGGCTCAACTGGGAATACATCAATGGCTGCACCGCTAAGTTTCTTCTCTGTTAGTGCTTCAGCTAGGGCGTCAATGTCAACCACAGTACCGCGAGAAGCATTAATTAAAATAGACCCTTGCTTCATCACTGCAAGCTCTGCTGTACCAATTAGGTTTTTAGTTTGCGGTGTCTCTGGAACATGTAAGCTAATAATATCAGCGCGTTGCAACAGCTGCGTTAAGTTATGTACTTGTGTAGCATTACCTAAAGATAGTTTGTCTTCAATATCGTAATACTCCACGTTCATACCAATATTTTCAGCCATAATACCCAGCTGAGTACCAATGTGACCGTAACCAATAATACCTAAGGTTTTGCCGCGTGCTTCAAACGAGCCATTAGCTGTTTTTAACCAGCCGCCACGATGGGCAGCGGCATTACGCTGTGGAATACCACGTAATAACAGCAATATTTCACCAAGTACAAGCTCAGCTACAGAGCGAGTATTTGAAAACGGTGCATTAAATACCGCAATACCACGCTCACGCGCTGCGTTTAAATCTACTTGGTTTGTGCCAATACAAAAACAACCTACAGCAACTAGCTTTTCAGCTGCGTTTAATACAGATTCGTTAATATGAGTACGAGAACGAAGCCCTACAAAGTGCACATCTTTAATGCGCTCTATAAGTTCGTCCTCTGGCAACGATGTTTTAACGTAGTCGATATTGCTATAACCGTTACGTTTTAGCGTTTCAACAGCGCTTTGGTGAACACCTTCAAGCAAGAGAATTTTAATTTTGTCTTTTGCTAACGATACCTTACTCATAACCATATCCTATTTAATTTGTGGCCCATTTTTAGTGCCGATAATTACTTTATCAGCACCGCGCTCTGCAAATAGGCCGTTGGTGACTACGCCAACAATTTGATTTATTTGTGTTTCAAGCTGTTTAGCATGGGTAATTTTTAAATTATGTACATCTAAAATAACGTTGCCGTTATCGGTTACTACACCTTGGCGATAAACTGGGTCACCACCTAGTTTTAATAATTCACGGGCAACGTAGCTACGTGCCATCGGAATAACTTCAACCGGAAGAGGGAAGTCTCCTAGGGTATCGACTAGTTTTGTATCATCAACAATACATACAAACTGTTTTGCTACAGCTGCCACTATTTTTTCGCGGGTAAGCGCCGCACCGCCGCCTTTGATCATTTCATTTAAGGCGTTAATTTCATCTGCGCCATCAACGTATACATCAAGTGCTGCTACATCGTTAAGCTCAAACACTTCTATGCCAAGCTCTTTTAAGCGCGCTGTAGATGCTTCTGAACTTGATACTGCACCAATGATGGTGTCTTTAACTGTGCCTAGGGCATCAATAAAGTGATTAACGGTTGAGCCTGTACCTACACCTACTATGGTGTTTTCTTTTACAAACTCGAGTGCAGCCCACGCAGCTGCTTTTTTTAATTCATCTTGTGTCATTGTTGTCTGCTCATTGGTGTCAAAATAGGCTGTTAGTTTACAAGGTTAGTTGTTACCAACAGTAGGTTTTATCGGGTGTTATGATCGTTTTTAGTGGTACATCCCACGATTCAATCGGTAACTCATCGACTTGTTGGCACGCATGTGCGAGGCCAATAAGTTGCGGTTGTTGCCAGTGTTGTTCGTATAAACGTGCCAATGTTCTATCGTAAAACCCACCTCCCATTCCAAGGCGATTACCAAATTTATCAAATGCCACTAATGGCATTAAAACGTAATCAAGCTCAGGTAAGGGGCATATTTGAGAGCAGTTCAACTTAGGCTCCAAGATACCATAGCGATTTGCTCTCATGGGTGAGTTTTTTTCATAGCGTTGAAATAGTAAATTAGCCCCATTAAATGGATGAATTACGGGCAAGTAAATAGCCTGGTCAGTGTTCCATAATTCATTAATTAACAATGAGGTATCTAATTCTCCATCATTACTTAAATAAAGCGCGATATGACTTTTTTTGGCCGAATTTATGCTTTTTAAGTGTTGAATAAAATTCACTTTAAGCGATTCGGCGGCTAATTCTTGCTGTTTTTTTGATAGGTTATTACGTGCTTTACGAATATCGTGTCTTATTTGTGCGCGATTATTACTCATTAAATAACTTAACCGTAATTAAAAAGAGAATAAATTAGGAAATAATAAGTACATAGCAAGTACAATAAGCAATATTACGGCTGTAGAAATCAGCGAATATAAAACAAGGTTGCCGCGTTTTTTTGGCTCAGTAGAGAGAGGCTCATCAAGCATTAAATCGTCATCTTCCCATACTTCATTATTTTCATCAGGTAATGATAATTCAACTTCAGGGAGGCGTTGCTCAATATCTTCTAGTTTTTCTTCAAGGCGAATTAGGCTACTGGTAATGTAATCTAGGGCGTCAAATAAGCGCTGATCTCGCTGGCTGTCGTAAGCTGTTTGAGATGCCGTTTGTGTAGCCGCAGCTTGCTGAAGTTTGCTTTTAATCCCCAGCGTTGAAAGTAACTTAGCTTGCTTGAGTGCTTTATCTTTGGGGCAAGGGGCAAATAACGGTTTGCCATCAAAAAAAGCAGCCACTTTTTCTGGCGAGGTTTTCAGCTTTTCTGTCAGTGCAGTGGTCACTGCTTGGCTGTCTGCGCCTTCTGCAAGTCCTACAAATATAACACGAAAATTGTCGGCCATTTTTTATCCCTAATACGCTTTATTGTATAAGCAGAGTATATACCTAAAATGTAAAACAGTTCGAGACTGTTTTACGACTAACTTAGTACACATAGCAAAACGGCCCTAAAAAGGGCCGTTTAAATATTAGCTAAGTGGCTTATAGCCCAGCTGCTGCACGAAGTGCGTCTGCTTTATCTGTGCGTTCCCATGGGAATTCGTCACGACCAAAGTGGCCGTAAGCCGCTGTTGGAAGATAAATAGGGCGCTCAAGGTCAAGCATTTGAATTAGACCGTAAGGGCGTAAGTCAAAGTGTTCACGAATAAGTTCAATTAAACGCGCTTCTTCTAATTTGCCTGTGCCAAATGTTTCAACACTGATAGAAGTAGGCTCTGCAACACCAATAGCGTAAGACACTTGAAGTTCACACTTATCAGCAAGGCCTGCAGCAACAATGTTTTTAGCAACGTAACGTGCAGCATAAGCCGCTGAGCGGTCAACTTTTGATGGATCTTTACCAGAGAAAGCACCACCACCGTGACGAGCCATGCCACCGTATGTATCTACAATGATTTTACGACCAGTTAAACCACAGTCACCCATTGGGCCACCAATAACAAAACGACCCGTTGGGTTAATGAAAAATTTAGTTGCGCTAGTAATAAGCTCAGCAGGAAGTACTGGCTTAATAATTGTTTCCATTACCGCTTCTACCAAGTCATTTTGCGATACATCTTCGCTGTGCTGAGTAGAAAGTACGACGGCATCAATACCTACTGGCTTGCCATTTTCGTATGCAAATGTAACTTGTGATTTTGCATCTGGACGTAACCAGTTAAGCTCGCCGCTTTTACGAACTTCAGCTTGACGCTGCACTAAACGGTGAGAATAAGTAATTGGAGCAGGCATTAATACTTCAGTTTCGTTACATGCGTAACCAAACATTAAGCCTTGGTCGCCAGCGCCTTGCTCTTCAGGGCTTGTACGGTCAACACCTTGGTTAATGTCTGGAGACTGTTTACCAATAGTGTTTAAAATTGCACACGAATCGGCATCAAAGCCCATATCTGAGTGTGTGTAACCAATTTCACGTACTGTTTTACGTGTAATTTCTTCGATATCAACCCATGCGCTAGTAGTGATTTCACCACCAACCATAACCATACCGGTTTTAACGTAAGTTTCACACGCTACACGGGCATGAGAGTCTTGCTCTAGGATAGCATCAAGTACCGCATCAGAAATTTGATCGGCGATTTTATCCGGATGACCTTCAGAAACAGATTCAGAAGTAAATAAATGTTTTGCCATTGTAATTATGCTCACAAATATTGCGCTTCACAAACGTCGGTATTAGCGCTAAAAAATTAAGGCGCGTATTTTATCTAAAACAAGTGAACTTGCATAGTTTTTTTACGCCTAGACGTCTAAATAAAATATATAATAGTAAAAGGTTCTTAAAAAATATTCATAATGTCCTATTTTTATGGGTTTTTAATTGCACACAGCCCCTACAATAAGTAAGAATGGAGGTATATAAATACCCGCGCAAATACATATAAAGGTAGGAGAATTCATGCCATCTCGCAAAGAACTTGCAAATGCTATTCGCGTCTTGTCAATGGACGCAGTACAAAAGGCCAAATCTGGTCACCCTGGAGCCCCTATGGGCATGGCTGATATCGCAGAAGTATTATGGCGCGATTATCTAAAACATAACCCAACAAATCCAGAGTGGGCTGACCGAGATCGATTTATACTCTCAAATGGTCACGGTTCAATGCTAATTTATTCTCTATTGCATTTAAGTGGTTATGATTTACCACTGGACGAAATTAAAAACTTCCGCCAAATGCACTCTAAAACACCAGGCCACCCAGAATATGGATACGCGCCAGGAATTGAGACCACTACGGGTCCATTAGGTCAAGGGATCACAAATGCCGTAGGTATGGCAATTGCTGAAAAAGCATTAGCCGCTCAATTTAACCGTGAAGGCCATGACATTGTTGATCACCACACTTACGCATTTATGGGTGATGGTTGTTTAATGGAAGGTATTTCTCATGAAGCCTGTTCGCTTGCTGGCACATTAGGCCTAGGCAAGTTAGTGGCATTTTGGGATGACAACGGCATTTCAATCGACGGTGAAGTTGAAGGCTGGTTTAGCGATGACACACCAGCACGTTTTAAAGCATACGGCTGGCATGTAATTAGCGACGTTGATGGCCACGACAGCGATGCTGTAAGTGCTGCAATTAGCGAAGCCAAAAGCGTGACCGACAAACCAACGCTAATTTGTTGTAAAACAGTAATTGGATATGGCTCACCTAATAAATCAGGTAGCCACGACTGTCATGGCGCACCACTAGGTGATGACGAAATTAAAGCATCTCGTGAGTTCTTAGGTTGGACGGGTGATGCATTTGAAATCCCTGCTGACATTTACGCACAGTGGGATAACAAAGAAAAAGGCCAACAGCTTGAAGCAAGCTGGGATGAGAAATTTGCCGCATACGAGCAAGCATTCCCAGAGCTAGCAGCTGAATACAAACGCCGTACAAATTCAGATTTACCCGCTGATTGGGCTGAAAAGTCACAAGCGTATATTGAGCAGTTACAAGCAAACCCAGCAAATCCAGCATCACGTAAAGCATCACAAAATGCATTAAACGCATTTGGTCCGTTACTACCTGAGTTTATGGGTGGCTCTGCCGATTTAGCAGGTTCAAACTTAACAATTTGGGATGGCTCTAAAGGCTTAACGGCAGACGATGCAAGTGGTAACTACGTTTACTACGGTGTGCGTGAGTTTGGTATGTCGGCAATTATGAATGGTATTGCACTTCATAAAGGCTTTATCCCTTACGGTGCAACGTTCTTAATGTTTATGGAATACGCACGCAATGCGGTTCGTATGGCTGCATTAATGAAGCAACCAAGCATTTTTGTATACACGCACGATTCAATTGGTTTAGGTGAAGATGGTCCAACTCACCAACCAGTAGAGCAAATTGCCAGCATGCGTTTAACGCCTAACCTTTACAACTGGCGCCCATGTGACCAAGTTGAGTCGGCAATTGCATGGCAACAAGCTATTGAACGTAAAGACGGTCCTACATCATTAATCTTTACTCGCCAAGGCTTAGAGCAACAAGCACGTGATGCACAGCAATTAAGCGACGTTAAAAAGGGTGGTTACATCCTAAGTTGTGACGGCAACCCAGAGCTTATTTTGATTGCAACCGGTTCTGAAGTACAACTAGCGCAAGACTCTGCGAAAGAGCTACGTGCGCAGGGTAAAAAAGTACGTGTTGTATCTATGCCGTGTACTGATGCGTTTGAAGATCAATCGCCTGAGTACAAAGAAAGCGTATTGCCAGCAAGCGTTTCACGTCGCGTAGCGATTGAAGCGGGTATTGCTGATTACTGGTACAAGTACGTAGGTCTAAATGGCGCCGTAGTCGGTATGACCACCTTTGGCGAGTCGGCACCAGCTAACGAGCTATTTGAATTCTTCGGCTTTACCGTAGAAAACATCGTTAACAAAGCAAACGCATTGTTTTAAGCGACTGCTTTAACATTTAAAAGCCCGTCCTGTGTATAGCAGGGCGGGCTTTTTTTATTTCAGAGCTGACAGATTTAAGCTGTCAGCTGTCAGTTTAACTCACAGATAAACTTATATGGGGGAGGTTTTAGCACTAGTTATTTATAAAGGTTGAAGTCTTGAGGCTTTTTGTGCGCAATCTTCAGCTTAGGTCGTACTTTAGGGGGGCATTAAAATAATCAAGCTGTCACTATAAGTAGCTATTTTAAATGCTTACTAGGACCGATAAACGTCCGAATAAAGGGCAAATGCAGCATAAAATTATTTTTGCTCTAAAAATTAGTTTGCAGTATCATTTCGGGCACAGACTCATTTACAAGGAAGAAATATGTCTTGGTCAAAACTCAATAAAACTATCAATGCCCATTCTGTAATCCCTCTTGACGCGCTAAGTTGTCGTGATTTTGGTGTTAATCTCCCCGTTAATTTTCCATTTAATAAAGTTAAATTTACTTGCCAAGCTCTCGCTATGCTATCGCAGCTCAATGACTATGATTTAAAAATGGTCAGTGCCGATATCATTCAAATATGCGCGAACCCTAATGCCACAAACTCAATTAAGCATAGCCGTAACCCGCTGCGCCGTTTGTGGCGAACAAAGTACCCGTTCCGTAATTACCATTTTTTGATAGAATACTCACTTAAAAATAATTCTATCAATTTGGAAGATATACTTTTCGACAGGCAATTACAGGGATCTAAAGATAATTTTGCTGCAGAGCGTACGATGCTTTATGAAGTCCAAAGGCTTAGTAATCACACCTATGAAAAAGCAATAAGCAAAGAAGAAATAAGAGAAATACAAGGAGCATGGAAAGCTGATCCTATTCCGGTTACGCGAGTCAATACACAGCACGCAGCAGTCAATGGTATGCAAAATGAGCTTACCAAAGCTACATGGTTAATGGGTACTCATCTTGATAGAGCCTATGAGGGAGACGGCATAAAAGCTTATACCTTGTTTCATAACCCCACAGATCGAGCAAAGCTCGATTTAGTGGAGTGCGTATTTGATAAGCGCTTAGGTACAAAATCCCATAATGCCCAGCATTTAGCGGCCGTGCTGGCACAAAATAATCAGCAAGGAAAGCAGGTGAAATGGCTGGCGCACAGCCAAGGGGCAATCATTTTTTGCGCCGCGCTAGAACATTATCGCATTCACTATGGTAAGCCACTTACAGGTCAGCAACTCGCGGTGCATGGCTCAGGCTCAAATGTCGAACGTTTGAAACGCATTGCTAACAGTACGGGCTTAAAAGTAGTCTCAGTGCGTAATAACCCCTATGACTTAGTGCCTAACTTAGCGGGGCGTAATGACTTATCATCAAGCAGTCTTGTCCGTTCGATGAAATTTAAAGGCTTAGTTACAGGTGATGATGCTTGTGCAAGCCCACACACTTTGCCATTTTTAGGCCTAATCACCTATGCAGACCAACTGCAAATGCTGGGCTATAACGATAAGGCCGATATAGTAAGAAAGTTTATTAAAACTCTACCGCCTACGGATGCGCGATTATGATCAAATTAACCAAAGCTTTTTACCGTGGTTTTGTAGGAGGCCCTAATTTTGAAAATTGCACCCACCACCGTCTTATTCTAGAAGACAAGCTGATAACACTCGATGTGCCTGATAGCAACGTCTCAGCAGTGCCGTCTACCATTGATGTCTCGTTTCCTTATAATTCAACCAGCTGGTTCAACCAACATAAAAAAAACTATTTACACCATGAATACGTGCATATGCTCACTGAAAACTGGATGTATTTGCCTCCAGTAAGTTATTTACTAAGCAGTGAGTATGGCATGTTTAGTTGCCAACTAAGAATTAAGCAAACTAATAAAATCAATGTTCTTGATACTATGCAATTAAGACGCTTTGTAATTGATGAGTATGATAATTATCATTGGGGGTCAGATGGTTATAACACTAAGCTTCAAAATGATACTAAGCTAGAGTCGAATAAAAGAGCAAACCCATGGGAAGGCGAAGCACTGAAAAAGGAAATTTTAGGGCGCGTTGAATCTTATGGTTATCCGCCACTGCCGGCAGCTAAAGGAGTAATTATTAATGATCGCCAATGGGTGTTTTATCAAATAAAGAAAAGTAATAAGCGTTCTCGTCAAGACTTTTATTGTTTACCATTAAGTGAGCATGCATTTTTAGAGGTTGAATTTAATCATCGTGTTGATCGCTCTGATAAGCATAAAAAATGGGCTAAGCATGCACTTGAATCACAACAGCGAATTATGGAATCAATTAAACTCAGTGATTTACCCCCCGATCACGATAATTTAATTACTGATAATTCTAAGAATGCTTAACGTAATCGAAGCGTTTTTATGGCTTTTAAAAGTTTAAAAGCCTGTCCTGTGTAAAACAGGGCGGGCTTTTTTATGAGTTGTACTTTTATTACTTCTCTAAAGCGTAGTGTCTCATCGCCCTCTTTGTGCACAAATCATTAAAAATTAATTTGAACAAAGAGAAGCGAATGAGAAGAAAATGAGGTAATACAAAACCCAAATTATAAAAAATAGTTGTTTGATCACTTCTCTAAAGCGCAGCGTCTTTTAGTTCTCTTTGTCCATAAATCACTAAAAGTACTGTTCGAAACTCGCAGCCCGTTGCTCGAAGCATATCTCTCTATAAAGTCGTTCATTTTTAACCTTTTGGATTTTAGATGAGTAATTTTCACAGCACTTAACTTGCAAGGTTTTTGTGTATCAGGCACTGTGGGGGTAACAAAATTATAAATTAACAACAGGAGTTAACATGCCAAAATTCGATAACGTTAGTGTGGTTAAAAAAGCTAATGTGTATTTTGATGGCAAAGTATCAAGCCGAACTGTGCTTTTAGGAAATGGTGAAGCGAAAACCTTGGGTTTTATGCAACCCGGTGAATTTGAGTTTAATACCAACCAAAAAGAGTGCATGGAGTTGTTAGCAGGGCAGTGGGATGTGTTATTACCAGGTGAAAGCGAGTGGAAAACATTTAATGCGGGTGAGTCATTTAATGTTGATGCTAATGTCAGCTTCCATGTAAAAGTAAGTGATTTTGCTGATTATTGCTGTTCATACACAGATTAATTACATGAGTGGTTAAATTATCAGCACCTCTGAAAGGCCGCTATCACGCGGCTTTTTGCATACTTAATGCTAAATGAATGATCTAAATCAGGTGGGGTAATAAATAATTGCTAAATTTAGCTATTTTCTCTTGTGTTAATTCGTTTAGCCCCCAATACTAACTGTGAGGTAACATAAAAAAGGATACCCTATGAAAATTAATCTTTCTGGTCACCATGTTGACGTTACTGATTCTATTAAAGAACACATTAACGAAAAGTTTTCTAAAATTGAGAGTCATTTTCCATCATTGATAGCGCTCGACATTATTCTTTCAAAAGAGCATCACAAGTTCCAAGCAGAAATTAGTACTAATTATGAAGGTGCGCGAATATCGGTTAAAGGGGAAAACGAGGTTATGTACCCAGCCATTTCCAGCGCAGCTAAAAAACTCGATGCCGCACTAAAGCATCGTAAAGGGCAAATAAAAGCGAACTTACATGAAAAGCCTGTAAGTACCACACCTGAAATAGCACATGAAATCATCCAAGAGATGGATTTAAATTAATAACTAACAATGTGTTATTTTTAAAAAGAGCCTAAGGGCTCTTTTTTATTGTCTGTAAATTAGGTAAGTTATGCATTCACACAGTTTATTAATGATTAAAATTAATAATAAAAGCACATAACACACCAAATTTGAGAAGTTAATGCAGTACACACAAAGCACATGGAAGTCTCGGTTAGGGGCGCTCGGCCCAGGTATTTTAATGGCCACCGCTGCCATTGGTGGCTCACACTTAGTTGCATCGACTCAAGCTGGCGCATTATTTGGCTGGCAGCTATTTTGGCTTATTGTGGTGGTTAACGTTTTAAAGTACCCGTTTTTTCGTTTTGGTATGGAATACACACTCGCTACTAAAAATAGTTTAGTCGAAGGGTATAAAAACCAAGGGCCTGGCTATTTTTACAGTTTTATTGTATTAAATATTATTGCCGCGGTGGTAAATACCGCGGGCGTATTGTTGCTTACTGCGAGCTTATTACACTACGCATTACCTATTAGTATTCCCGTTACCTTATTGTGCTGGTTAATATCGGCTGTGTGTTTAATTATATTATTACTAGGGCACTTTAAAGCACTCGATAATGTTGCAAAAGCTATTATGGGGCTACTTACTATAGCAACCATAACAGCATTAATTATTGCTATAAATAACGGCCCTGTAGCGCCTGTAAACTATGTTGGTCCCTCACCGTATGAACTTGCCATGTTAGGCTTTATGGTTGCCTTAATGGGGTGGATGCCAGCGCCTATTGAAATTTCGGCTCTGAGCTCGTTGTGGCTTAAAGAAAAACAAGCTCAGCAAAGTGTGACTAAAAGCCAAGGCTTATTCGACTTTAATGTAGGTTATTGGTTAACCGCCGGGCTTGCGCTGGTATTTTTTAGTTTAGGTGCGTTAGTGCAATATGGGCAAAGCAGTAATATAGAGCTTGGCGGTGTAGCCTTTGCTAAGCAGCTGATTGATATGTATGCACTTACTATTGGCGAGTGGGCAAGGCCTTTGGTATCTGCCATCGCGTTTTTGTGTATGTTTGGCACCACACTCACCGTGCTTGACGGTTACGCCCGGACACTTAACGAATCGCATAAACTTCTAGGTTTTAAGCAATCAAAACACAGCTTAAATACGTGGCTTATATTACAAGCATTGGCCGGTATGGCGGTGATCTTATTTTTTAAATCAGCTCTTGGGCCCATGCTTACCTTTGCCATGACGCTTGCGTTTGTAACCACACCGGTTTTTGCATGGCTTAATTTCAGCCTAGTTCGATCCGAGCCTGCGATTAAACACAGCCTACTTTTGCGTAGCTTAACCTGGTTAGGCTTGGTGTACTTGGTTGGTTTTGCTGTTGCGTTTGTGGTTTGGAAGTTGATGTAATTTTATATTCGAGGTTCGAGGTTCGAGGTTCGAGGTTCGAGGTGAAAGGTACAAACCAAACGATCTCTGCATAGATGTCGACTGTTGTAGACCCCGATAGGCTTCAGCGAGCGAAGGTAAGACGGTCAAAAATTATGATGTTTATCCTAATTATTTAAAATATGAATTAGATAGGGCTGAGCAAATGTACGATAACAATCCAATTGAGTTTATACACCGCTTATTTGGTATTCCTTACTCAGGAAGACGATACTAAAATGGCAAGTTCGGCTAATCAACTCTCACCTGCCAACCCTAAAAAGGGGTGGTTTTCTATAGGCGTTTTATGTTTAATCATTACTCTCTATGCCTACAGCTTTGAATTAGAAATTAGCACATTAAGTCTTATTGCTGAAAATGTAATTTCGTTAAAAATTAAACCTGTAGTAATTCCTTTGATAGTTATGATGCCCGCTTTTTTTGTACTCATCTACGGGATTTATCAAAGAATGTATGGTGATATATCAGAGAAATCGATGCGAAGGGGGCTGTTTGTTATTATAGGATGCTTCCCTCTATTTCTGATTACCTGGTGGATTTACAGCTGGCAACTTAGTGATAAGCTTGAAAGTGAAGGCTATTCCATTTGTCACTGGTATTCAGGAGCTTCACTAGGGGCTCCAAAAATTTGGCTTTCAGACCCAAGTTACTGCATTGAAGACGGTTATTTAGTAAGGATTGAATTACTTGAATGGCTAAAGCAGCAGCGGTTAAGTGGAAAAAAACCATCCATTGAAGTCTTCGAGAAGCAATTAGAATTCATGCTCAGTGAATACCATCAAAAATATGGTGTATGAACTACTTAAAATACATTAACTAAGTTCTTTTATCGCTTTACTTACCCCATCTAAACTAAGTGGGTACATGCGGTTGTTCATTAACGCGGTAAGTCGGGTTGTTTCTAATAAATTTATCTTTTTTGTCGGATGGCGTGGCTTCGCCACTTATCCGACCTACGTCAAAGGTAGGTTGGTTAAGCCGAAGGCGCCACCCAACAAAGTTATAGGTTCACGCCCGAAGCTCTGCTGCTAGCGCTGAGCTGTCGTAAATTAATATTTAACTCAGCTCTTTTATTGCTCTACTTATCCCATCTAAACTCAGCGCATACATGCGGTTATTCATTAGCTGCTTTATAAAATCAATTGATTGATAATACGGCCAGTGTTCAACCGGTTGTGGGTTGAGCCACGCGACTTTATCAAAGTGATTGGTGATTCGGTTTAACCAGGCACTGCCGGGTTCTTCATTCCAATGCTCTACTGAGCCGCCAGGGTAAGCAATTTCATATGGACCCATAGTGGCATCACCGACAAATATAACTTTGTAGTCGCTGGTAAACTTGTTGATCAGCGTCATGGTGTCAATAACGTTTGAGTGGCGGCGTTGGTTATCTTGCCACACGTGTTCGTATAAACAGTTATGAAAGTAGTAAAACTCTAAATGTTTAAATTCACTATGAGCGGCGCTAAATAACTCCTCACAGGTATGAATGTAGTCATCCATTGAACCGCCAATATCAAACAGCATCAAGACTTTTACGGCATTGTGGCGCTCGGGGGCCATTTTTACATCGAGCATACCGCCTTGTTTGGCGGTCGCGCGTATGGTCTCATTTAAATCAAGGGTGTCACTTGCGCCAGTACGAGCAAATTTGCGTAGTTTTTTAAGTGCCAGCTTTATGGTACGTGAACCAATTTCGCGGTCAGAATCGAGATTACGGTATTCGCGCTTATCCCACACTTTTACTGCTTGGCGATTGCGGCTGCCGTCTTGACCAATGCTTACGCCCTCAGGGTTATAACCATATGCACCAAAAGGCGAGGTGCCGCCTGTACCTACCCACTTATTGCCGCCAGCATGGCGTTTTTGCTGTTCTTCTAAACGCTCTTTTAGGGTTTTCATCAGCTCGTCGAGCCCGCCCATGGCTTTTAATTGGGCTTTTTCTTCATCGCTTAGGTGCTTTTCAAACTCTTTACGCAACCAATCTTCAGGTAAATTGTGTTGCTGCTTTAAGCTCTCGAGCAGGTCTAAGTCGGCAATACCGCTAAAGTAATCGCTAAAGGCTTTATCGAACCGATCAAAATGGGTTTCGTCCTTTACCATAATAGTGCGCGCTAAATGATAAAACGCGTCTACATCAGCAAATATAACGCCTTGTTTTAAAGCGTTAATTAAATCGAGTAGTTCGCGCAGGCTCACTGGTAAGCGGTATTCTCGTAATTTGAAGAAAAACGCAATCAACATCTTAACGGCGACTCATAAAGGCTAATTTTTCGATTAGGCTTATGTCTTGCTCGTTTTTAAGCAGCGCACCAAACATCGGCATTAAACCGCCTTTTTGCGTTTTGTCGTGCAGGATTTTTGCGTCTATATCTTCAGCCATTAATAGCTTTAACCAATCCAGTAACTCGCTGGTGGATGGCTTCTTTTTAAGGCCGTTGGCTTCGCGTAAGTTAAAAAATACTTCTAATGCTTGGCGAACTAAATCTTGTTTAACATGCGGGTAGTGTACATCAATAATTTGCTGCATTTCGTCGCTATTTGGAAAATCAATATAATGGAAAAAACAGCGACGTAAAAACGCATCAGGCAGCTCTTTTTCATTGTTTGATGTGATGATCACAATAGGGCGCTCTTTAGCCACAATGCGCTCACCGGTTTCGTATACATGAAATTCCATTTTATCGAGTTCGAGTAGTAAATCGTTTGGAAACTCAATATCGGCTTTGTCTATTTCGTCAATAAGCAGTACTGGGCGTTTGCCGTTTAATTCAGCGTACATGAAGGCTTGCCACAGCTTACCTTTAACTATGTAGTTGCTAATATTGTGAACGCGCTCATCACCTAGCTGGCTGTCGCGCAAACGCGATACCGCATCGTACTCGTACAAACCTTGCTGCGCTTTAGTGGTTGATTTTATATGCCACTGAATAAGCTCAGTATCTAAACTTTTCGCTAACTCTTCGGCCAGCATGGTTTTACCTGTGCCAGGCTCGCCTTTAATTAAAAGCGGTTTTTGCAGCATAATAGCGGCGTTTACTGCCTGTTTTAATGCTGAGCTTGCGATGTAATTATCAGTAGAATTAAATTGCACGGGTTATCCTTTATCTGGTCTGAGCAGTAATTATTATGCGTTATAATGCCATAGTTAATCGGCTTCACCAAGGTAGGCAAAACGGGCGATAGTTTTACCGTCTTTTTCTACGGTTTCAGTAAACATACTTAGTGGGCGTGCCCATATGCCGTATTCACCGTATAAGGCTTGGTAAATAACCAATTGCTCGTTGGTTTCGCTGTGAGTCGCCACATGCATAACTTTATATTGTGGGCCTTTGTAGTGTTGATATAAACCCAGTTTTAGTGCTGTAGTCATAGTCTGTTATCTTGTATAATTTGCCTTCGCTTTTTATTATGCCAAAGAATACAGCAATACTATGAATTATATTTCTCTTGATGATTACAAAAAAGCCTGGGTATTTCGCCACAAAGATATTCCGGTTTCAGATATTGATGCAGCCAATATTAAACCAATGACCAGCGAGCGTGCCGCCGTACTGTGGACAACCATGGTGAGTCGTGAACATGATCATCCAGACTTTTTTGATAAAACCGATTGGTGCGCGCAAGAGCAAAACTTTAGCCAAGAAATTAATTGGGAAGATGCGTGGGAAAGCGAAGAACCCCAATTTCCAGAAGCTATTTTGAACCACTTAGATTGGCAGGCTAATACCACAGTGTATTTTTGCATGGCACGCGACAATATTATCGAAACGACATTTGATGTGTTTAAACGTAACTGGCAAAACTTTATGTTTTTATCTGATGGCAGCTTATTAATAGGTAAAAAGCGCAGTACTATGGTGCAATTTTTAGAATCAGGTATTGCAAAATTAGGTGAAAAGCCAAGCGCTTAAATTACTACAAGTGCTTAAAAACTGTGCATTACTGTGTTATAAAACAGTATTAAAATGTTTTTTTGAGTACAGCGATTGGTTGCTAAAAATAAGCAGTTTAACACAAGCCAGCAAGTTGAAATGTGGCAAACTGATGCAGAAAAAGTGCTTTACGCACAATTATGCAATGCTTTTTATCAGCGTGAAGTTCAGCGCTTAGTGGCTGAACCTAATGGTGACCGTTTACGCAGGCAATTAAAAAGTCTGCCTTATTATATTGAACGTGCCGCAACACGTGTAGCTAATGCACCATTGCCTTTTACGCTTGATGCGCAAAATGGAGGCTGGCTTGAAAAGCAAAAACCAACACCGCCAGAGGCTAATCCTGCAGCGAATGAACTTTTTTATCAAGCGCATGCCAAAGTAGGGCTAATAATTCCGGTATTATTACAAAGTCACGGTCAAATTCGGGTTAGAATAGACAGCATTGATCAAGTAGCTGATACGCAACTGCATTGTAATGAACTTGGCTGGTTTGATTTTTTAGGCCAAGGACTTGAGCAGCAAAGTGCGCAACTGCTTAAACCTAGTAAAACGAGCCTTGCAGCGGCGTGTTGTGGCCACCAGTGGCAGTTTTCAAAGCGTAGCACACCACGGGTTTTGTCATTACGGGAAATGTTACTAGCTGCCAATATTAATTGGCGCAATGTTAAGCGGCCGCTAGCATAAGTAGATAATTAAAAATTAAAATAAGGAGTGTTTAATGCGATTTTTTCAATTTGGCTTGTTGTGCTTAGCACTTTTTATCCAGTATCGCCTTTGGTTTGGTCATAACGGGGTGCAAGACTACACCCGTTTAAAAAATGCGGTGGCATCGCATCAACAAACTAACGAAAAACTAATAAAGCGTAATAAAGTATTAAAAGCGGATATAGAAGATTTAAAGCTCGGCCACGAAGGCATTGAAGAGCGTGCCCGCAACGAATTAGGAATGATTAAACCGGACGAAACCTTTATTCGTGTTTTACCGGCTCAACACCATGACAAATAAACAAACTATTGCTGCTATTGTTCCTGCCGCAGGTGTTGGCAGTCGAATGCAACACACAACACCAAAGCAATATATTTCCTTAGCAGGGAAAACCATTCTAGAGCATACGCTCGCTAAGTTATCGCAGTTACCGCAGTTAAACTCTATAGTGGTGGCACTGAGCGAAACCGACCCCTACTTTGACGACCTTACGCTAGCTGATCCTCGCATTGTGCGTGCTATTGGCGGTAAAGAGCGCGCAGATTCAGTGTTAAACAGTTTATTGTTTTTAGATGCCAACCCACCTGCTTGGGTTTTGGTGCACGACGCTGCAAGACCTTTAGTCGATATTGCTGATATAGAGCGCTTAATCGCACAGTGCATGCAGGCTGATGAAGGCGGCATTTTAGCCAGCAAAGTAAAAGACACTATAAAACGGGGGCAAAGCCATGCGCAGCAAACAGTGCCTCGTGATGATTTATGGCAAGCGCTTACCCCGCAACTGTTTAAATACGACGAGCTTAAAACGGCATTGCAAAGTGCGCTTAACAGCGGCGTTACCATTACTGATGAAGCCAGTGCAATGGAGTGGGCAAATAAGCCGGTAAAGCTGGTAGCAGGGCGTAGTGATAATATTAAAATTACCACCCCAGAAGATTTAGATTTAGCAGGCTTTTTACTGCAAAAACAAAATAATGAGAGTGCAACATGATACGAATAGGCCATGGTTTTGACGTACATAAATTTGGAGGCCAAGGGCCTTTAACTATCTGCGGCGAAAAAATTGATTATCCACAAGGCTTTTTAGCACACTCAGATGGTGATGTAGCTATTCATGCCTTATGTGACGCTATTTTAGGATCATTAGCGCTGGGCGATATTGGTAAGCATTTTCCGGATACGGCCAGTGAATATGAAAATATTGATAGCCGTATTTTACTTCGCCATGTAGTGAACCTAGCCAAGCAACAAGGTTATGTATTGGGCAATGCGGATGTCACTATTGTGGCACAAGCACCAAAAATGCTGCCGCACATTCAAGCGATGCGTGGCAACCTTGCCAGTGATTTAAATGCCGAGCTTTCACAGGTAAATGTAAAAGCTACCACTACCGAAAAACTCGGTTTTGAGGGGCGTAAAGAAGGCATTTCAAGCCATGCCGTGGTCATTATGAGCAAACAAAACGCATGAGCGAATTAAATTATTTATATGGCGCGCCGCTTTCCAAAGCCGACTTTAAAACCACCGCAGAAGACTTTATGGTTGATGAGGATCTCGGTATAGAGTTTACCGGCAGTGGTGAACACGTGTGTTTGCAAGTGGTTAAAAAGGGTGAAAACACCCAATATGTTGCCAAGCTGATTGCACAAAAAGCGGGTCTATCGCCACGTGATGTAAGCTATGCCGGTATGAAAGATCGCCATGGAGTATGCTCGCAGTGGTTTAGCGTAAAAGTACCGATTAAAAAGCATATTGATTTTACTGAGCTGAACAGTGAAAGCGTGTTTGTGGTATCGCAGCAGCGCCATGAGCGAAAATTGCGCACTGGTTGCCATAAAGGAAATAGATTTACTATTACCTTGCGCAATGTAACCGAGCCGCTTGATATTTTATGCCGTATAAACGCGGTACGCGCAGGTGTGCCTAATTATTTTGGTGAACAGCGCTTTGGTCGTGATGGGCACAACCTAGTGATGGCCGAAAAAATGTTTGCCGGTGAGCGTATTCGCGATAAAAAGCTGCGAGGCATTATTATTTCTGCTGCGCGTTCACATGTGTTTAATCAAATTGTTAGTTTACGCGTGGCTGAGCATGGGCTTGCTAAAACCATGCACCGCGAAGTATTTATGCTCAGTGGCAGTAATGCATTTTTTGAAGATGCGATAAGTGATGAAAATATTGCACGGCTTGCCTCTGGCGACATTATGATGTCGGCGCCCATGGTGGGCAAAAGTGAAAAAGGCTTAACCGAACAAGAAAAAACATGGTTGGCACCGTATCAAGCATGGTGTGATGGCTTAGGGGATTTAGGGCTTAAAAACGAGCGTAGAATGCTGCGTTTAATCCCCCAAGAGCTAAGCATAGAAACGCTTGATGAACGCACATTAAAACTCAGCTTTGGTTTACCCAAAGGCTGTTTTGCAACGGCTTTACTGCGCGAACTGGTCGATTATACTGATGCCAGCCCTCGCGAGCGAAAAGAAAAGGATACCGCAGATGAAGATTCTATTAAGTAATGATGATGGTGTTAATGCCAAAGGTATTGCTGTTTTATATCAAGCATTAACACAAGTTGCTGAGGTAACGCTGGTTGCTCCAGATAGAAATTGTAGTGGTGCTAGTAATTCACTAACGCTAATGAATCCGCTGCGTGCCACAACGCTCGACAACGGTTTTATGTCGGTAAACGGTACACCCACTGATTGTGTGCACTTAGGTGTTAATCAATTAGTGGATGAAAAACCCGATTTGGTTGTTGCTGGTATTAATCATGGCGGTAATTTAGGCGATGATACGCTTTACTCTGGTACAGTTGCTGCGGCGACTGAAGGCCGTCATTTAGGCTTACCAGCAATTGCGGTATCTTTGTGCTCTCATCATGGTGAGCATTTTGAAACAGCGGCAGCCGTTACTGTAAATATTATTAAAGGGCTTGCTTCACATCCGTTGCCCAAAGATCAGATCATTAATATTAATGTTCCCGATATTCCGCTCTCTGAGCTCAAAGGTGTTCAGGTAACTCGTTTAGGGGCTCGTCACAAAGCAGAAACCATGACCAAGCAAACCGATCCATGGGGACGCGATATTTTTTGGTATGGATCGCTAGGGCTTGAAAGCGACGCAGGTGAAGGCACTGACTTTTATGCGGTTAATAATGGTTATGCATCAGTGACCCCGTTAAGCGTTGATATGACCGCCAAAGACAGTATTAAAGCCGTGGGAGAGTGGTTAGCCGAGTTGGAGATTAACCGTGCTGGCTAATTATACTCGCAGTGCACAAGCACTTTCAGACCTTTTACAGCGAGATGGCGTAGAAGACAAAGAGGTTTTAAAAGCGATTGCGCAAATTCCTCGGCATATATTTATTGATGATGTACTCAAGCATAAAGCGTATCAGAATACCGCTTTACCGATAGGGCAAGGGCAAACTATTTCTCAGCCTTATATTGTTGCGCGCATGACCGAGCTAATGCGATTAGCCGGTGTACAACATAAGGTGTTAGAAATAGGCACAGGGTCGGGCTATCAAACGGCGGTTTTGGCTAAAACCTTTGATAAGGTATATTCGGTAGAGCGTATTAAAGCCTTACAATGGCAAGCTAAACGCCGATTACACCAGCTTGATTTGTACAATGTCACCATGAAACATGGCGATGGTTGGCAAGGCTGGCAGTCACAAGCGCCATTTGATGGCATTATCGTGACTGCTGCGGCAACCACCATTCCCCCCGAGTTACTCGCACAACTTGCTGATGGAGGCGTATTACTCGCCCCTATTGGTGAGGACGAACAAAAATTAACCATGGTTATTCGCCAAGGCGATAACTTTACAGAGCATGTAATTGCGCCAGTAAGATTTGTACCTTTAGTCCCTGGTGATATTGAATAGGAATTCATTTTGAAGTTGTTTACCAAGTTATACGATATGGCGTTAGTGTGGGCTAAACACCGCCATGCAGAACGTTATTTAGCAGGGATGAGTTTTGCCGAGTCGGTTTTCTTCCCAGTTCCACCTGATGTAATGTTAGCGCCTATGTCGCTAGCGCAACCAAGTAAGGCATGGCGATTTGCAAGCTTTGCCACGGTTGCTTCTGTGCTTGGCGGCGTACTGGGTTATTTACTTGGATTTTGGTTGTTTGAACCGGTTGTAGAGCCCTTTATTGCGCAAATGCAATGGCAAGATAAATTTAATACGGCGCTTGCATGGTTTAAAGATTATGGCGTTTGGGTGGTATTTATAGCGGGGTTTTCTCCTATTCCTTATAAGGTATTTACCATTGGCGCTGGCGTATTACAAATGGCGTTTTTACCCTTTATTATTGCCTCGGCTATTGGGCGTGGCGCGCGTTTCTTTTTAGTATCTGCTTTAATGAAGTGGGGTGGAGTTAAAATGGAACAAAAATTACGTCAATATATTGAAGTACTTGGCTGGGCAGTGGTTGCTTTAATCGCTGTTGCGTACGTATTATTGCGATAATCGCCATAATGCAACGATGTTAAAACAGAGGGCAAAACACATTGAATAAACAAATACGCTGTTATGTTGCTTTATTTATTAGTGTTTTGCTTTGTGCATGCTCGTCTCGCCATGTTCCTGCTCCTGTAAGTAGTTTAAATAATAATATTAATGACTATCCCTCACGGATTAATATTAACGGTGGCAAGTACACGGTACAAAAAGGCGATACACTTTATTCGATTGCTTTTAGTGCTGGAAAAGATTTCAGAGAACTTGCAAAAAATAATTCAATTCCATCACCTTACACTATTGTTCCTGGTCAGGTTGTATCCCTTTTAGAACCAAGTAGGTCAAGGGTTGCACAAAAAACTTACCAAAATAAGCCCGCTAAAAAGTCATCTAATTTACAAAAAAGTAACAGAAAATTAAAGAAAGAGCTTGATAAGCCGAAAAAACGTAGGTATGTTCAAAAACAAGCTAACCAAAAAATTAGTCAGTCTCAAGGTTCTTCAGCTAAAAAGTTGAGTTGGTTTTGGCCTGCTAAAGGTAAAATAACAAAACGCTTTTCTAACAAGGAAAATGGTTACAAAGGCCTACAGATTGCTAATAAAAAGGGTACTGCTGTACTCGCCGCTGCAAAAGGAACGGTAGTTTACGCGGGTAGTGCGCTAAGAGGTTACGGTAATTTAATCATATTGAAACATAATGATGATTACCTAAGTGCTTATGCACATAACTCAACGTTACTTGTGAAAGAAAAGCAAATAGTGAAGGCGGGACAAAAAATAGCAGAAATTGGTAATTCAGAGTCTTCAGTAACGGCACTTCGTTTTGAAATTCGTTATCGAGGAAAAGCTGTTAACCCTGCTAAGTACCTACCCTGAACTGAAGGTGTTGATTGACTGTTCTGGAGAAGGCTCATGGCTAATACAGCAAAAGCTTGTAAAACGACTACAGACCTAAATCATAAAGTTATTGATAGCTTGCTCAGGAGAAGTCTTATGGCTGATGTAGCAAAAGCTGAGAAAACCCCCACTGATGATAAGTTTGACGACTCTAAAATAGAGGAGACAACGAAGTTACTTGATGAAGTGGAAGATGAAGATGTATTTGTAAAAGAAGAAGTCACTAAAAACCTCGATGCCACCCAGTTATACTTAGGCGAGATTGGTTTTTCCCCTCTATTAAGTGCAGAAGAAGAAGTGTTTTTTGCACGAAAATCGCTTAAAGGCTGCGAAGCCTCCCGAAAACGTATGATTGAAAGTAACTTACGCTTAGTTGTAAAAATTGCGCGTAGGTACAACAATCGTGGACTTGCTCTACTTGATTTAATTGAAGAAGGTAACTTAGGGCTGATCCGAGCAGTTGAAAAGTTTGATCCTGAACGGGGTTTTCGATTTTCTACTTATGCCACATGGTGGATACGACAAACCATTGAACGGGCAATAATGAATCAAACCCGTACTATTCGTTTGCCTATTCATGTTGTTAAAGAGCTTAACGTTTATTTACGTACAGCACGTGAGCTAACTCAAAAGCTTGATCATGAGCCAACCGCAGAAGAAATTGCAGAAAGCTTAGACAGACCGGTCGAAGATGTAACAAAAATGCTTCGCCTAAACGAAAAAATAGCGTCTGTAGATATGCCTATTGGTGGTGAAAACGACAGTGCATTGTTAGATGTGATTGCCGACGAAAAAAATGTAGGTCCTGAAGGTGAAGTGCAAAACAATGATATGAATACGCATATTATTGACTGGTTAGGTGAATTGAACCCTAAGCAGCGCGAAGTACTGGCACGTCGGTTTGGTTTACTCGGTTATGAGCCTTCAACGCTTGAAGATGTGGGCCGTGAAATTGGGTTAACCCGTGAGCGAGTTCGCCAAATACAGGTTGAGGCGCTACGTCGGTTAAAAGATATCTTGCAGCAAGAAGGATTAAGTACCGAAAGCTTGTTTGAGCAGTTTGCTTAATCTAAACACACAGTAAAATTAAATACAGCCCGACTTTTTAGTCGGGCTGTTTGCGTTTAAAGCAGTGCTTTTAATTTATAAAGCAGTTCATGCGCCTGACGCGGTGATAGGTTATCGGGATCTATTGCGGTCATTTGTTGCTCAAGTTCACTAGGCTGAATTATTTGCGGTTCACTATCAAACGGTAAAACCTGTTGCTCTGTGGTGACTGTTGTGACACTTTGATGATTTTCAAGCAAGGTTAGCTTTTGTTTAGCTTGGGCAATAACCGCTTTAGGTACGCCAGCCAGAGCTGCCACTTGCAAACCAAAACTTTTACTTGCGGCACCATCTAATACCGTATGCATAAAAGCAATGGTATCGTTGTGTTCAATGGCATCTAAGTGCACATTAACCAACCCTGGTGTTTGTTCTGCAAGCTCTGTGAGTTCAAAGTAATGGGTTGCGAACAGAGTTTTAGCTGCTATTTTTGAAGCAAGATGATCAGCTGTTGCGTATGCCAGTGATAAACCATCGTAAGTACTGGTTCCTCGGCCTATTTCATCCATTAATACCAATGATTGTGCGGTGGCATTATTTAAAATTGCCGCGGTTTCTGTCATTTCAACCATAAAGGTAGAGCGCCCAGATGCTAAGTCGTCACTGGCGCCAATGCGAGTAAATATTCTATCAATATTACCAATCTTTGCGCTATCAGCAGGAACGTAACAGCCAATGTGCGCCATAAGCACAATAAGCGCAGTTTGGCGCATGTAAGTTGATTTACCGCCCATGTTGGGACCAGTAATTATCAACATTTTACGCTGGCTATTGAGCTCCACAGGATTGGCAATAAATGGGTCTTTCATTACTTGCTCAACTACAGGGTGGCGGCCTTGTTCGATGCTGATATTATCGTTATCGCAAAGCTCAGGCTTGGCATAATTTAGCGTTTGGGCACGCTCTGCTAAATTATTCAGTACATCTAAATCGGCAATGACCGAGGCCATTATTTGCAGCTGCTCGATATGCGGAGCAATAAATTCAAATAGCTGTTCGTATAGCTGCTTTTCTAGGGCCAGCGCTTTTGATTGGCTGCCGAGAACCTTGTCTTCATGTTCTTTAAGTTCTGGAATTATATAACGTTCATTATTTTTTAACGTTTGACGACGAATATAATCTGCAGGCACTAAGTGCGAGTTAGCGCGGCTCACTTCAATAAAAAAGCCATGCACTCGGTTATAACCAATTTTAAGTGTACTAATACCTGTGCGTTCACGTTCGCGCTGCTCTAGCTGTTCAAGCACATCGGTGGCACCTTGGCTTAAATTACGCCACTCATCAAGTTCGCTGTTATACCCTGGAGCAATAACGCCGCCATCACGAATTAACACCGGTGGGTTATCAATCACTGCACGTTCAAGTAATGCTTGAAGCTCGGGGAGCTCTTTAGAGTGGGCAATAATATGAGAAATACGCGCATCTGTGGCATCGCTTAATAAGTTATGTAGCGGTGCTAATGCTTGAAGCGCACTACGAAGCCGTGTTAAATCACGTGGCCGAGCAGTGTGTAATGCCAAGCGAGCAATTACACGTTCTATATCACCAATATCTCTGAGAGCGTCATGCAGCTCACTGCATAATTGCACATCTAAAATAGCACTAATGGCATTTAGACGAGAATTTAACTCGTCTTTATTACGAATAGGAGTATGAATACGGCGCTTAAGTAATCGTGAGCCCATAGCTGTGGCTGTTTTATCAAGCACTTGGGCAAGGGTATTTTCAAAGCCACCTGATAAATTAACGGTAAGCTCAAGGTTTTTACGGGTGGGCGCATCTAAAATTACCGCGTGTTCATTATGCTCAAGGGTAATTGCACGAATGTGCGGTAATGCAATACGTTGGGTATCTTTTACGTACTGCATTAAACAGCCTGCCGCTACCAAGGCGCTATGTGCTTTATCGACCCCAAAACCGACTAAATCTTTGGTGCCAAACTGCTCGCACAGTAAGTGTTGCGCGGTATCAAGGTCAAACTCCCAATCAGGGCGACGACGCGCTCCCTTAATATGTTCAATTAAATGAGTGTTTTCAAAGTGTTCACTATATAGTAATTCAGCAGGCGCTAAGCGTTGTAGGGTTGAGCTAAATGCTTCATCGGTACTAACTTCAACAACATTGAAGCGCCCAGAGTTGATATCAAGATACGCAACACCGTATTGACCTTTTTTATTTTGCCAAACACTGGTTAGTAAGTTGTCTTGGCGCTCTTGTAGTAAGGCTTCGTCAGAAATAGTACCTGGGGTTACAATACGCACTACTTTGCGTTCAACAGGGCCTTTGCTGGTGGCAGGGTCACCCACTTGTTCACAAATAGCCACCGACTCGCCCATTTGTACTAAGCGGGCTAAGTAGTTTTCTACCGCATGATAAGGCACGCCCGCCATAGGAATAGGATCGCCCCCTGCTTTGCCACGGTGTGTTTGTGAAATATCAAGCAACTGCGCGGCGCGTTTTGCGTCATCAAAAAAGAGTTCGTAAAAATCCCCCATCCGATAAAACAATAAAATATCGCGATGCTCTGATTTTATTTTTAGATACTGCTGCATCATAGGGGTTTGTTGTTTTATAGTGTGCGGTGCATAAAGATCAAACGACATGTATTTACCCAAAGGCTGAATATGGAATTACATCAAGAGATTAAGACACTTGCTGCGCAATTAGGCGCTATTTTAACGGATAAACGCTTATGGATCACTACCGCTGAATCATGTACTGGTGGTGGAGTGAGTTATTCGCTTACCGATACCCCAGGAAGCTCTGCATATATTGATCGTGCATTTGTTACTTATAGCAATAACGCAAAGCATGAATTACTCAATGTGAAGCATGATACCCTCGAGCAATTTGGCGCAGTGAGCGAACAAACAGTTATTGAGATGGCAGCAGGTGCCTGCAAGGCAGCCAGTGCTGACATTGCCATTGCTATTTCAGGGATTGCAGGGCCCGGTGGCGCTACTGAGGACAAACCGGTAGGGCTTGTGTGGTTTGGGCTACAAATTAACGGTAAACACTGGACGTTTGAACAAGTATTTAATGGTGATAGGGCGCAAGTTAGGCTGCAAGCCATTGTATTTTCTTTAAAAACTATAATAGAGAAGATAAAATAATAAAATTAGCTTGATACTGTGATTTCATACAGTATACTTGTGTGCATTAGCTGGATTTGGAGAAGAAAATGAACGATAACAAACAAAAAGCGTTGGACGCAGCTTTATCACAAATTGAACGTCAATTTGGTAAAGGTTCAATCATGAAATTGGGTGACAATAAGGCGTTAAACATTGACGCTGTATCAACAGGCTCGCTAGGTATTGATATTGCTTTAGGCATAGGCGGCTTGCCAATGGGGCGTATTGTTGAAGTATATGGCCCAGAGTCATCAGGTAAAACAACGCTAACATTACAAGTTATCGCACAAGCTCAAAAAGAAGGTAAAACGTGTGCCTTTGTTGATGCTGAGCATGCTCTTGATCCAGTTTACGCACAAAAGTTAGGCGTTAATATTGATGAGTTACTGGTATCTCAACCAGATACGGGTGAACAAGCACTGGAAATTTGTGACATGTTAGTGCGCTCAAGCGCGGTTGATGTAGTTATTGTCGATTCTGTTGCTGCATTAACACCTAAAGCTGAGATTGAAGGCGACATGGGTGATTCACACATGGGTCTACAAGCACGTTTAATGTCACAAGCATTACGTAAGCTTACAGGTAACATTAAGCGCTCAAACACGCTATGTATTTTCATTAACCAAATCCGTATGAAAATTGGTGTAATGTTTGGTAATCCTGAAACAACAACTGGTGGTAATGCCCTGAAATTTTACGCCTCTGTACGTATTGATATTCGTCGTATTGGTTCAGTAAAAGAAGGTGATGAAGTTGTTGGTAATGAAACGCGTGTTAAAGTTGTGAAGAACAAAGTAGCACCGCCGTTCAAACAAGCTGAATTTATCATTATGTATGGTGAAGGTATTTCTAAGCAGGGCGAGCTAATTGATTTAGGTGTTAAGCATAAAATTGTTGAAAAAGCAGGTGCTTGGTACAGTTACAATGGCAACAAAGTTGGCCAAGGTAAGTCTAATTCAATTAAGTTCCTTAAAGAAAACCCTGAAATTGCAGATGAAATTGAAGGTAAGTTACGTGAAATGCTATTGCTAAAAGCAACGGTTGAGCCAGAAGATGGCGAAGACGTATTAGGTGATGAAGGCGACCTTTAAGCCATTTAGTTTTAAAGCTTGATTTGACCCGAGCTTAAAAAAAGCGCTAACCATTTAGGTTAGCGCTTTTTTATTGTTTGCTATACAGTGACTTAAAGCCTAATTGTTAGCTTTATAGCTGCCAGTTAACTGACAATGAGTAGTTACGTGGTGCCCCGTAATAACCTTGTGCCCAATAGAGGCTGTTTATGTACTTTTCATCAGTGCTGTTATTAACATTAAAGGTAACACCGACGTTTTGAGTAATTTCGTAGGTGGCCATTAAATCTAATATGCCATAAGCCCCTTGTTTTGTAGTAACCAATGCGTTACCTGCTGGGTCTTTTACTTGCACGCGGCTAGTCGCATCTTGCCAGCGGTAATTAGCACCTAAGGTTAAACCATTAATAAATGGTACTTGATAAGTAGCTGCCATTTTTAATTGGTTTTCGGGGGTGTAATCTTTTACAAGCTCATCACCATCAATGCTTAAATTACTAAAGCTGATGCTAGCACTTAAATCATCTGTTAATCGACCGCTTAGCTCAATTTCGAAACCATCACTGTTGATACCATCTGCAGCATAATAACGCGTATCGCTAGGAAGAGAGTCTGGAAGCGCAATAGCAAGTCCATCTTGTTTAGCATCAAAGTAGGCCAGTGTTACAAATACTTGCTCATCTAAAAGTTGAGCTTTTAGGCCAACCTCAGCACTTTTACCAATAACCGGAGCCAGTTGTTCAGCGTTAATGTCTAACTCTTTTTGTGGCACAAACGTTTCGGTGTAGCTTGCGTAAGCTGATAACGACTCGGTAAAGTCGTACACAGTACCAATGTAAGGAATAACCTCTGAGTCATCGCGGGTTTGCACTACACTATAAGCTGTACCTTTAGTTTCCCAATCGGTATAGCGTACGCCTGCCAAAATGCTTAATGGCTCTGCTAGTTTTATACGAGTTGAAACATAGGCCGATCTTTGTGTATTTTGTACATCACTGCCGTTAGGTTTATCAGCAAGCGTTGCCTCTGGTGCAATCCCATCCCAAGTCGCTAAATCAGGCATCGTAGGGAAGCCATTTCCTGTGCTGTAGTCATAAAGCGATTGGTCATTAAAGTCCATGTTTGCTTGACTAATACCAAATGATAAGTCGTGCTCTAATGAAAACAACTCAAACTTACCGCTGGCATATAAATCAAACAAATCTTGCGTGTCTTTGTAATCATAACGACTCGCATAGCCGGTTAAACCTAAACCAGTTTCTTTATCTGGGGTACCATATACATAAAACAACTCAGAATTTTGTTCATTTTTTATATGGGCATAACGGGCTTTAGCAACCCAAGTCGCTGATAAGTTTTGCTCAAGTGTTACATAGATACGTTCAGCGCTATTATCCCAATACGACCAATCTGCAGCTGTACTAGTTGATTCATCATAATCAGTTGGTGAACCATCAGTGTAATAAAGGGGTAATGCGCCCCACAATGGGCTGTCAGCATCTTTTTGTTGGTTTACGTAGTTAATGCTCAGTAGCGTATCGTCAGCTAGCTTTCCTTCATAGGCAAGGTAGGCAATAGTTTTATCGGTTTCGTAACGATCTAAATATGACTCTTTATCTTGCTTGGAAAATACAGCGCGAACAGCGTGTTCATCGTTAATCGGTGCAGAAACATCTATATCTACACGCTTGTTATTCCACGAACCATAAGAAGCAGATGCATGAGCTTGTGTTGTGTAGGTTGGTTTTTTTAGCACCATGTTTACAGTAGCCGATGGGTTACCCGCACCGGTCATCATGCCATTGGCACCACGTACAATTTCAACACGGTCGTAAATTGCAGTATCAAGTGTCCCTTGAATTGAACCAGAGGTTTGCGGAGTGCCTAAGCCATCAATTAAAAAGTTAGTTATCTCAAAACCACGGGCTTTAAAGTATGTACGATCGGTTTCTATTTGCTCTACTGTTACGCCTGGTGTGCTTTCTAGTACCGCATTAATATCATCAAGTGAAAAGTCATCCATCAACGCGCGTGAAACAACGGAAATTGATTGCGGGGTTTCTTTAATTGTTAAACCTAGCTTAGTTGCAGACTGCGCTTCTTCGGTAATATAGTTTTTATGATGTTGCCCATAAACGGCAATTTTTTCTAAAGGCAGGTTGTCTTGCGTGTCGTTTGCAACAGCATGACCAGATAAAACTAGTGAAGTAAGTAGACTCAGTTTAAATGCAGAGTTTTTTTGTTTGTGCAGCATCTTGTTTCCCATAAGATTAAATTTGGCTGGTAATTTAATCTAAATGAGAGTGATTTGCAATTGCGTTATTGTAATATTTTACACGTCATCAATGTTATTTTAAAAAAGTGTACAGGTGTATTTACTATGGAAACAAAAAAGCGGCCGAAGCCGCTCAGGAAGTATTTTAATTGGTTAGGAAATTAAAACGCATATTTAACAGAGAACTGTAAGCGATCCATGTCGCCATCTACGCCACTTTCAAGCTCACGTTCTGCATGTTTAAATTCAGCACCAAAGGTTAGACGTTTAACCGGTGAGTATAAAATATTTGCACTGTAGCTTTGGCTTGATTCTGTAGGATCGCCATACATTGCTAGTAGGTTTTCATCGTTATCAGCAGATAAGAACGAATATAGGAAAGTAGAGCGCCACTGACTGTTCCACTTATGTTGATACGCAATAAAACCAGATGTTGAATCAATCGCATCTAAATCATCACCATTAAGAACCGCCCCACGTGCTACGTTTAGACCCACATAACGACCTAACCCTTTCCCTTGGGTAAGCATAAATTTTAGATTGTCTTCACCAAGTTTCACCATACCCGATGCACTAACACCAAATGAGGTTTCATCGGCATCAACACCACCTACTTTGTAGGTCAGTTGACGAGCAAGGGCTGCTACTACAAAGTTACCCCAATCCGCTTTGTGAGTATAGCGTGCGGTAAAGTCAGGTAATGAGGCATCATCAGTCACTGCCATACCACCACCTGCTGTAGTAATTGTGCTTTCTGGATTTTCTAAAGAGAAAGACCATGCACCTGTAGTGTATTTAATTTGAGATTGGCGAACGAACACTGTGCCTTCTGCTGGGCCAACAAAATCAAGCGCTTCTGGTAATGCACCAACGTTTTGAAAGTTTGACCATGTTTGACCAAATAACCAACCATCGTATGAAATAAATGCATGGCGAATACGCGGAGAATATGAATTAGACACACGCTCGTTGCCACCTGGGGCAGAAGCTAAAAAGTCTAGCTCTATTTTAGTTTTAATCGTTTTACCGTTATCTAGTAAGGTAGCAGTTCCAAAATTGAAACGTGACTCACGAGCGTGCATATCAAATACTGCGTCTGAACTATCATCGCTACCAACTGTTAATGTACTTGGTACATAAAAGTCACGGCCAACACTGCTGCCAGCAGGAGCGCCTGCTGAATAGTCACTCCACATTGCGTCGAGTTTAATGTATCCACCGTAGGTGAATTCTGTATCACCTATTTTTGCAGCTGTTGCAGCATAAGCTGTACTAGAAAGTGCACATAGTACAGCAGTCGCTGCCAGTGTTTTAATTGGAGTTAATTTCATTGTTGTGTCCTTTTATAGGCTACTTGTTGTATGTTTTATTATGATATGCATTAATGTGTGTTACTTATATAGTACTAACAGATTGAATTTATTGTCTTTAATTTAACTTGTTAGTAAATACGCGTTTTTAATAAACAATCAAAGTTTTTGTATATTTAAGCTACTGTTGTATATGTGCACAATTTACTCAATTAACTATTAGTCTATTAGACTAAGGTTTAATAATTATTGAGGGCCCACATACTTTTATTTAATAGTATGTTTTTTATGTAAATAGGGTATAGCCATGAGGATTATAGATAAGATATTGGGGTCTGTTGACCTTTGCGGATTAAAATTTGTTCAAACTAGGGGCGATTAAATCATGGCGCGAGGTTTGTAACCTAGTGGGCTCGATAACTGCTCCTGCGTTATTCTACTGGCTTACATCCATGTAAGAATAAGTAAAAACCGAGCAAAGCTTCCGCGTCCTGCTTACGCCCCTTACCTACATCCATGTAGGCAACAAAGAGTAAATCGCCCCTAGGCAGAACCCATCGGGCAGCGCCTGTTTGGCATTGATGCTGCGTTATCGCCTATTTATGGGGAATAACCACACCACATAGGCTCTGCCTTGCCTAAATACCAAACAGACTGCTGCAAATTTAACCTTGAAAGGTCAACAGACCCTAGTTATTTGAACCCAGATACAACTAATGTCTAATATTTAATAGTGCACTGCTGAGTAATCCTTGATGAAAAGCCTAAGGCAAGTAATATAAATTGGAGACTAATATGTCACAAAGTATCTATCCAGTTCCTGCACATATAAAAAGCGCAGCGCTCGTCGATAATGAAAAATATAATACGATGTATAAACAGTCTATTGAAGACCCTGAAGGGTTTTGGGCTGAGCACGGTAAGCGTCTTGACTGGTTTACTCCATACTCAAAAGTAAAAAACACTTCATTTGATAAAGGCCATATCAATATTAAATGGTATGAAGATGGCTACCTTAATGCCTCTTATAACTGTATTGATCGTCATTTAAAAACAAAAGCAGATAAAGTAGCGTTAATTTGGGAAGGTGATGATCCTTCTCAAAGCGAAAATATTACCTATCAACAGCTACATGATGAAGTGGCAAAATTTGCTAATGGTTTAAAAAAATTAGGTGTTAAAAAAGGTGACCGTGTAGCCATTTACATGCCAATGAGCCCACAAGCGATATACGCAATGCAAGCTTGTGCCCGCATAGGTGCTATTCATTCAGTTATATTTGGTGGCTTTTCACCGTCTGCTATTGCGGATCGTATTAATGATTCGGGTGCTAAAGTGGTGATCACCTCAGATGAAGGCCGACGTGCAGGTAACTGTGTGCCGCTAAAAGCTAATGTAGATGAAGCCGTATTACAAGATTCTGTCACCACTGTTGAGCATGTAGTGGTGCATAAACTAACTTCAGGCGATGTTGATTGGCACGACCATGATATTTGGTGGCATGACTTAGTTGCAGATCAAACGCCAGAGTGCGAACCTGAACACATGAATGCTGAAGACCCGCTGTTTATTTTATATACCTCAGGTTCTACAGGTCAGCCTAAAGGTGTGGTACACACCACCGGTGGCTATTTAGTGTATTCATCTATGACTCACGAATACATTTTTGATTTAAAAGACGATGATATTTTTTGGTGTAGTGCTGATGTAGGCTGGATCACAGGTCACAGTTATATTGCATACGGGCCGCTCGTTAATGGGTGTACGCAAGTGGTATTTGAAGGCGTACCGACTTACCCAACAGCTGGTCGTATGGGTGAAGTGGTTGATAAACATAACGTAACGATTTTATACACAGCACCTACTGCCATTCGCGCATTGATGGCTAAAGGCGAAGAGCCGATTGCCAGCTCACATCGTGACAGCTTACGTATTTTAGGTTCTGTGGGTGAGCCAATCAACCCAGAAGCGTGGACTTGGTATTATGAAAAAATTGGTAAGTCGAATTGTCCTATTGTAGATACATGGTGGCAAACCGAAACTGGTGGCATCATGATTGCGCCATTACCAGGTGCAACCGATATGAAACCAGGCTCTGCAACCCGTCCATTCTTTGGCATTGCACCGGCGTTATTTGATGCTGAAGGCAACACATTAGAAGGTGCGGTTGACGGTAACCTTGTCATTTTAGATAGCTGGCCTTCGCAAGCGCGAACCGTGTATGGCGACCACGAGCGCTTTGAACAAACCTACTTTAGCGCTTACCCTGGTGTGTACTTTACCGGTGACGGTTGTCGTCGCGATGAAGATGGTGATTACTGGATCACAGGACGCGTTGATGATGTACTTAATGTGTCTGGGCATCGTTTAGGTACTGCTGAAATTGAAAGTGCTTTAGTTGCTCATGAAGCTGTAGCTGAAGCGGCTGTAGTAGGTTACCCACACGATATTAAAGGCCAAGGTATTTACGTTTACATAACTCCTAACGAGGGTGTAACGGTGAGTGATGAGCTAACTAAAGATATCCGTAATTGGGTTCGTAAAGAGCTAAGCCCAATAGCATCACCGGATATGATTCAGTGGTCGCCAGGTCTACCAAAAACACGTTCTGGTAAAATTATGCGTCGTATTTTACGTAAAATCGCGGCAAATGAACATCAACAGCTGGGCGATACTTCAACGCTTGCGGATCCGTCTGTGGTTGATGAGTTAGTAGAAAATCGATTAAATCGTTAATTTCGCGTTAAAAGCTTGATTAGAAGTTGATTCTAAACGTAGTATATCGGCTGTTGTCTATTGGATAGCGGCCGAATTTTTGGGAGTGAACAATGAGTCAGTTTTTAATAGCGGACGATCATCCGTTATTTCGTGAAGCACTAAAAGGCGCTTTGAGTGCAAAGTTTGCGGGTTTAGAAGTATTTGAATCAGCAGATTTTGACAGCACACTGCAGGTGTTAAACGAACAAGAAGACCTTGATATATTACTACTAGATTTACACATGCCAGGTAACGGTGACTTATACGGCTTGATCCGTATACGTGAAGATTACCCAAGCTTACCTATTGCGGTGGTTTCGGGTAGTGAAGATGTAAATATTGTTTCGAAAGTTATGGGTTATGGCGCTATGGGGTTTATTCCTAAATCATCTTCATCTGATGATATTGCCAACGCAATTAACCAAATACTCGAAGGCAATACTTGGCTGCCAACTGAACTAAAAAGTAAAGTGGCTGAAATCGAAGGCGCAGATAGAGAAATTGCGGCACAAGTGGCATCACTTACTCCACAGCAATATCGCGTATTACAATACTTGCACGAAGGTTTACTGAATAAACAAATAGCCTACGAACTCCACATTTCAGAAGCCACAGTCAAAGCACACATTACTGCCATATTTAGAAAACTCGGTGTTTATAACCGTACCCAAGCTGTTTTAATTGCTGCAAAACTACAACTAGAACCGATAGAGCAAGCCCAAGCAGACTAAATTAGAGGCGAGAGCCTCTTTTTTGCAATCCAATCACAACAAACCCCTCAGTTATTACCATGACATAACAAGTCATTCATCTTTATTACATGACCTGCTCAGAAAATAATGCTAGGTTACGGGCATTTTGTAATTAAGAGAGCATGGTATGTCAGACTCAATAGACTCACCACACACATCCCAAGATGAAAATCAGGTCGCAAAGGGCGGCTGGTTTAATCGATTTTTAGCCACGGTAGAATTTTTAGGGAACATGCTTCCCCATCCAATTACCTTATTCGCGCTGTTTTGTATTGCCATTATTTTATTTAGTGGCGTTGCCGATTTGTTTGGACTAAGTGCTATCGATCCTCGCCCTGAGGGCTCTGCCGGGCGCGATCCCGATGGTGTAATTGAAGTGGTTAGCCTACTCAGTGCTGAGGGCTTACAGCGTATTGTAACTGGCTTAGTTACTAACTTTACCAGCTTTGCCCCATTAGGCACGGTATTAGTGGCGTTATTAGGTGTAAGTGTTGCCGAGCATTCAGGACTATTGTCAGCAGCAATGCGTGGCATGGTTATGGGCGCATCTAAACGCTTAGTAACTTTTATGGTGGTATTCGCTGCTATTTTATCGAACACAGCATCTGAACTGGGTTATGTAGTATTGATCCCCCTAGCGGCAATGATATTTCATAGCTTAGGTCGTCATCCGCTTGCAGGTCTTGCTGCCGCGTTTGCTGGTGTATCGGGCGGCTATAGCGCTAACTTATTACTTGGTACTATCGATCCGTTATTAGCAGGTATTACGACGCCTGCAGCACAAATGATTGACCCAACTTACCAAGTAGGCGCTGAAGCAAACTGGTATTTTATGATGATTTCAGTGTTGCTAATTGCTGTTTTAGGCACACTCGTTACTGAGAAAATTGTTGAGCCACGTTTAGGTAAATATAACCCAGATGAAGCCAGCGAAGATTTAGCTCAAAATAATATTGCCGGTTTAACTGACAAAGAAAAATCAGGTTTAAAATGGGCTGGAGTTTCATTACTTGTTGTTTCGTTGTTACTCGCTTGGACGATTGTTCCAGCAGACGGTATTTTACGTAACCCTGAAACAGGTCTAGTTGCTCACTCTCCGTTTTTAAAAGGGATTGTTGTTTTTATTTTTGTCACCTTTGGTATTCCGGGTTTTGTGTATGGTCGCGTGGTTGGCACCATGAAAAATGATAAAGACGTGATCAATGCCATGAGCAAAAGTATGAGCTCTATGGGCATGTACATTGTATTGGTGTTTTTTGCTGCACAGTTTGTGGCATTTTTTAAATGGACTAACTTAGGCACCATTTTAGCGATTAATGGTGCCGCATTACTACAGGCACTTAGCTTAACTGGGCCGGAAGTATTTGTACTGTTTATTTTGATGTGTGCTTTAGTTAACTTAACTTTAGGCTCATCGTCAGCGCAGTGGGCAGTAACAGCACCTATTTTTGTTCCTATGCTAATGCTTATAGGTTATGCACCCGAGACAATTCAAGCGGCTTATCGTATTGGTGATTCAGTAACTAACTTAATTACCCCGATGATGAGTTACTTTGGTTTAATTCTCGCGGTTGCCACTAAATACAAAAAAGACATGGGAATAGGTACTTTGGTAGCCACTATGTTGCCATACAGCTTAATCTTCTTTGTTGGCTGGGTGGTACTGTTTTACTTATGGGTATTTGTTTTAGGTATGCCAGTAGGCCCTGGGGCACCAACGTATTACACACCCTAATTAAGTAAGGTTTAATATTTACTTATAAAAAATGCCAGCTTAGTCGCTGGCATTTTTAATTTTAATATAAAACTAATTATGAAAATACGACGGTTTTATTGCCATTAATAAACAGCTTATGTTCTGATGCCAGTTGCAGTGCTTTACAAAACACCGTTTTCTCAACATCTTTACCCATTTTAGCCATCATCTCAGCTGTATTCGCATGGGTCACACTCGACACGTCTTGTAAAATAATAGGGCCTTCGTCTAGCTCATTATTAACAAAGTGAGCTGTGGCACCAATAATTTTTACACCACGTTCAAACGCCTGATGATACGGCTTTGCACCAATAAAAGCAGGTAAAAATGAGTGATGAATATTAATGATTTTACCCTCAAAACGACCCACAA
Organism: Pseudoalteromonas sp. 11L1; assembly: GCF_055397545.1. The sequence continues at coordinate 1,546,839 of NZ_AP041141.1, forward strand.
ATTCAGGGCTCAAAATACGCATGTATTTAGCTAGGCCAATAATGTCAGGGTTATAGCTGGCAATTAAGTCACCGACTTTTTCGTCGTGCTCACTGCGCGTAAGTCCTTCATGAGAAACCACATGAAAAGGAACATCAAACCCTTTCACTAGAGGCTCTAGAGTAGGGTAGTTGGCGATAACGGCGAGTATCTCAATGTTTAAGGCTTGTTCAAATTGCTTAAGTAACATGCCGCCCAAACAATGAGCTTCTTTTGTGGCTAATAGTACCACTTTGGTTTTTTCTTCACCGTGCAGTGCCACTTTTGCGCCAGCTGGTAATACGCCGCGCAGTTGTGACAAAAACTCAGCATGTGGTTCGCCAGTAAGCTCTGTGCGCATAAAAAAGCGCTGTGCATCTTTATCAACAAATTCATTATTACGAATAATATTTAAATTATGCTCATTACACAGTCCGGTAATTTTGGCGATTAAGCCTATATCGTCTGCGCATTGGGTGGTTAGTATATAACTCATTTTCCTCATTCTTACCCAGTGGTTAGTTGTTTCATTATTTGCGTTTTAACTCAGAAAGCAAGACCTTTGTTTGCTACCCAATGTTTAATTTATATTAAAGCTAAAATAGCGTTATTCAGGTTAATTTAGCTTTAAGTAAATTTAATAAAATGTGTACTAGTAGGGTTTGTAATAATGAGATAAATCAGTTATTTATTACTAGCTGTATACTATTGTCTAATTATAAAGTGGCTTTTAATGTGTTTTACTAACATACGAGTATATTAAATTGCGAAACAACGCCATCTGTGCTTAATTTGTATACAATTGTGGCGTTGTTGTCAGTAATATAAACAATGGAAACTTAGTTGTTAAGCTACCGAAAAGTAAAAGCTTAATGACTAATAATGTTAATTGGAGAAATAATGGGTAATTTAAGCTTAAAAAATAAATTGCTACTGTTGGCTGTTTTACCATTGATTGTATTACTAATCAGTTTTATGGCAGGTTCTTATTATTTAGAGATGCAAAATCAACAGCAAAACTTTAATGAGTTTAAAACTAAATTAATTGCTGATAAACAAACTTTGCTAAGAACAGAAATAGAAATCGGCTCTAAAGTAGTGCAATACCAATTGGCACAAGGAAATGAGCAAGACGCTAAAGATGCGTTGAGAGATTTAACCTTTGGTGAAGATGGTTACTACTTTATTTATGATACCAATGGTATTAGTGTTTTTCATGCCTTATTGGGTGATGCAATAGAAGGTCAAACTAAAATAGGCATGACCGACCCAAACGGTAAAAAAATAGTGGTTGGCTTACTTGAGCAAGCGCGTAAAGGCGGTGGCTCGTTTACCTATCATTTTCAAAAGCCCAACACCACCGGCTTAGTCGAAAAAATTGGTTATGCTGCCATGATCCCAGGTACTAATTGGATGATAGGTACTGGCACATATATGGATGATATTGAAGCCGAACTGGTAAAGTATCAATCAACCATGGAGCGCCATTTAAGCGAAAAAATGACCACTCTGGTTTTAATATCACTACTGCTTCTTGGTTTAGCTGCCGCAGGTGCGTTGTACGCTTCTAACAATATGCTAAAACCAATTAAACGTATGGTGCAAAGCTTAGATGATATTGCCAAAGGGGAGGGAGATTTAACCCGACGCCTAGAAATAGATACCCATGATGAAATTGGTCAGTTAGGTGAATCTTTCAATGTATTTGTGAGCAAGCTACACAGTATTATTGCCGGTGTGGTTGATGTAACAAGTGACGTTAAAACAGCCTCTTCAGATATTAATACACAAACATTACTCATAGAAGACAAGTTATTAAAGCATAACCATGAAACCGATTTAGTGGCAACAGCGATTACCGAAATGTCGGCAACATCGCATGAAGTTGCGCAAAATACCACACAAGTTGCAGTGTCAACGCAGGCGGCAACAAAAGAAGTGGCTAACGCGCAAGATTGTGTGGATGTTTCACTGAGCGAAGTATCAAACTTAATGGGCGAAATTAATCAAGCAGCAGAGCAGGTTAATTCGTTAAGTGAGCAATCTAAAAAAATTAACAGCGTATTGAGTGTAATTGGTGGCATTGCTGAACAAACAAACTTATTAGCATTAAATGCGGCAATTGAAGCGGCACGCGCAGGTGAGCAAGGTCGTGGGTTTGCGGTGGTAGCTGATGAAGTTAGAAGCTTAGCAAGCAGAACCCAAGACAGCACATTAGAAATTAACGAAATGCTAAGCGAGTTACATAATTTAGTGACGGCAGCAGTTGATGCTATGCATGCGAGTCAACAAAGCTGTAATCGTTCAGTTGAGTCTTCGCGCGCTATATCAGAAAGCTTAGGTGCGGTGACTACATCGGTAACAACAATTAATGATATGAGTACGCAAATTGCTACAGCAGCAACAGAGCAAAGCAGTGTAACAGAAGAAATTAACCGCAATGTGTATGCGATTCAAGAAATAGTTAATGAGTTAACACAGTCGAGTAAAACGACTTCGTCAGTAAGTAAGCACCTAGCTGGGCGAGGTGAAAACTTGGGTGACTTAGTAGGACAATTTAAAATATAGCGCGATTTAAAATACTAACTACACTAAGCCGTAACATTATTTGTTACGGCTTTTTTATTGGTTAGCGTTGAGTGGGTGATAGCAGCTATAAATATCTAACGACACAGAGATTTTTTAATATTTTTGGTCGTGTCTAATGTACACTATTAGCTATTCTTATTAATAAGTGCTTACTTATTACAGTAAATTTATAGTGAAAGACTATTTTAGGGTTTTAAAATGATAGAGTATCCGGTTGATCAGTTACCACAACTCATAAACGACTTATTGCAGTGTGATACCACAGAGCGTAAAAATAAATTACTGATAGATGCTCAACAAACCTTATCAACCGAACACTTATCTTTATTATTTGAAGCTATTCCTAAAGAGCAGCGCCTTGAAATTTGGCACTTATTAGATGAAGACACACAACACGAAATTTTCGTTAACTTAAGCGAAGATAGCTGTTTATGGTTACTGCAAACCCTAGATGACAGTGACGGTTTTAAATTATTAGACGAAGTTAACGTTGAAGAGCTGCTTGAATTAGAAGAAGTGATCCCGCAGCGCTTTACTGATTATGCAAAAAAACAGCTTGATGAAGCGCAAACTAAACAATACGAACTGGCGCAACAATATACACCTGAGCAACTAGGTCACTGGATTGGCTTTGACTTTTTAAAGGTGTCAGACAAGCTCACTGCGGGTGGCGCTAAAAAGCTGTTACATAAAGGGTTACCGCAGTACAGCGAAGTGATTTATTTAGTGAGCCGCAAAGGCAGCTTAATTGGTGAAGTAGCAGTTAACGACCTAATAAAAGCGCATGATAATCAAAGCTTAGTCACCTTAACTAATCATGATTTTACCTCATTGCACGCAGACCACGATTTATATGAAGCCGCCGAGGTGGTTATTCACAGCGAGCAAATGGCCATGCCCGTGGTTAATGCCGAAAACAAACTAATAGGGCGTTTAACCATTGCATCAGCTTACGAGTTACGTCAAGAAATTGCTGACGAAGCCACAGCAAAAGCGGGTGGTTTACGTGAAGACGAAGACCTATTTGCTAGTGTTCGCAAAAGTGCTAAAAACCGTGGTATTTGGTTAGGTATCAACTTAGCAACCGCATTTTTAGCCTCATGGTTTATAGGCTTATTTGGCGCCACTATAGAACAAGTGGTGGCACTTGCGGTATTAATGCCTGTTGTGGCATCAATGGGCGGAATAGCCGGTAGTCAAACCTTAACAGTTATAGTGCGCGGTCTTGCGCTTGGTCAGGTTACCGACTCAAACCGTAACGCTCTACTTAAAAAAGAGCTGCGTGTAGGGGCGGTAAATGGCTTGGTATGGGCTTTAGTGATTGGTTTGCTAACGTATCTATGGTTTAACGATATTATGCTTAGTATAACCATTACCGTGGCAATACTGCTTAATTTAGTGGCTGCGTCGTTGGCGGGCGTAGTGATCCCGTCTATTTTAGATAAAATGAAAATTGACCCTGCATTATCAGGCTCAGTTATTTTAACCACAGTGACTGATATTGTCGGCTTTGTGACCTTTTTAGGGTTAGGTAGTTTGTTATTACTCTAATTTTTAAGCTAAACGCCACCTCCATGAAGTGGCGTTTAATATAGATATAGCGTCATGAAAAGGCCTTTAATTTAAGCTTTAAACAATCGTACTTATTTTGTTTCTACCTTCTGTTTTTGCTCGATATAAAGCCGTGTCTGCGGCATACAATAGCGCCTCGTAGGTGCGGTACTGGTTATTATTTTCACAGGCAATTCCTTGGCTTACCGTAATTTTAACCTCTGGCGGCAATCCTATGTCGGTAAAGCTCATTTGTGCAATTTGTTGTTGTATATGGTTGGCCACAACCGTGGCGGTTTTTATATCGCAACGGGGTAAAATAATCGCAAACTCTTCACCGCCATACCTAGCAGCTAAACACTCTCTAGATGGAATGCATTGCAATAGCATTTTTGCTATTTTCTGTAAGCATTTATCGCCTTTAATATGCCCATAGGTATCGTTGAATTTTTTAAAGTGGTCAACATCAATTAATATACTGGTTAAAGGTTGTTGGCTTTGAATACTCTCTTGCCAGTACTTTTTTAACGACTCATCTAAAGCTAAGCGGTTAGCAAGCCCAGTTAAATGATCGGTTGAGGCCTGTATTTTTAAACGGTTATACATGGCTTTATGAGTACTAAGATCGTGAAGTATACACACGTACAACTTTTGCGCCGATGCGAGACTTTTTGGCATGCTTGATATTGATAAGTCAGCTTCAATCACATCGCCATTGGCTTTGTTTATAGCAACTTCATTTGGGCCAATGCTAAGAGGGGTGTCCTTAATACCAATCCAATTTAATAAGGTCTGTTTATATTTATCAAGGTCTGCACCGTGTAAAAACGACAGTAAATTTTCGCCTATCAGAGATTGCTGAGAGTAACCTAATAGCTGTGCTGCCTTTGGATTTGCAAACTCAAAACCTCCATGTTCATTCAGTACAAAAATACCTTCGGCGGTGCCATTAAATAATTCAATTAATGCATCAAATTGAGTATGCGAAAAAGGGGATAATAAAGCGCTATCGAAGGGCAATGCTTTATCGTTATTAGTTGCGGCAGTCTCTTTATTGTTAATTTGTTTCGACACGTTTTAGCCTTAGCATGGTACAGACGTTTTTGATGTCTACAAATTTACTTAAAAAAGTGCAATTAAACCTTTCGGTAACCTTCTTATTTTAACTGTTTGATATTTAATGATAAAAATTATGCTTGCACAGGTTTTAAGTAACCTGTGCAGGTGAAAATTAGTTACTCAGCAATTGAAAGTTGAGGTTTTTATTATAGATTAGTAATAAGGGATGGTTATTAATAATGCTGCTTGGTATGTGTTAGCGTTAAAGTGTTTGGCTTATAAAAATTGCACAGGAGTAAACCAGTCCTGTGCAATTTAAAAATTAATAATTAAGTGTTGTTAATTAATTTTTGTCTTTATTTTTAATTTGAGGATCGGTGCTTTTATACGCTTTGCCATTGCACTCAACGTTAAATACTAAACAGGCGGTGCCAGGGTTTTCATCGGTATCGATAATAGTAATGGTGCGGCCGTTATCGCTTACTTTAGAACTGAAATCTTGGGCGCAAGGTGTTTCTTTCTCGACATCAGTAATAGTAGCGCCGGTGAATAAAAAACCTTTAGCAAGCGTGGCTTCATCTAAACTATAAATGCCCGCGGTTTCGGTTCTTACAACTCCGCCGCCAGTCACTTCTTTGCCATCTATAAAGTATGTAAAATTAGCTTCGCCGTCACTGTCTAGTACAATATTTACAGTAAAGTGAATTTGCGCTTGAGTGTTATTCATATTATTTCCTTCGTATTCATGGTTATAGTTGAAAGTTGTTAATGCCCAGCTTAACTAGGCGTGCTTTTATTTTGGGTATTTCGTTTACGCGGTTCAAGCAAGTGTATGCTTGGACTAGTGGATGCGTTACATGAACGCTTTGATTTATTTTTACTGTTTGAATGATCGCATTAAATGCACTTAAGCAGAGTTGCTCTTGCTGTACTTTATTTTCAGTTAATTTAGCTTCAAGTAAATTTTTGTTTGTAAAGTCTACATTATCACCACTCTTTGCTTTATTCGTTATGTACCGTTGATAGTTTACATCGTTCTCAAGTGCTTTTAATAGCTCATGGGCTTTTTGTGGTAACTGCCTATCAATAAAGTACTGTATAAGACTTAATTGTGTATTGATTGCAAAGTTATTTTTAAAGTCCTGCATTTTCATAAAATTGATAATATCCTTAACTCGGTTATCAACGTTTTTATTAGGTGAAAGTACTAACTGGTGAGCTAAGAAGCGATAATAAGCACGTTGAAATTCTTTACTTTTTGGGTCTTGCAAGCGTGCATTATTAATTGCTTTAGTCGCTTGCATAGCATAATTGTAGGCATTTTTTTTGTTCGGTAGATAACTAAAAAGGTAGCTTTTCTGTATAAAAGCATTTGCTAAATCAGATAATAAACTGGCATCAGCTGGGTATTCAATTAATAAACTTTTTAACTCATTAGATACATTTCCGTACATGGTTAATGCTGCGTTAAAATTACCTAATCTCTCTTCTGTTTTTGCAATCCAACTGATGGTATCGGCTTTATCGCGTAACAAATTTTTATTATTGGGTTTAAGCTCAAGGGCTTCTTTTTTTAAAGCAAGCGACTCTGTAAAGCGTTGTTTCGCGCCAGTGTAGTTAAATTGCTTTAAATACAAAGATCCCAGCGAATTATGCGAATACGATAACTCCATAATCGAGTTAAAACTATTTGGTGCTAATGAATACATTTTCTCACTGTAGGCATGATATTTTTTAAATAATGGTTCAGTAGCAGCGTAATCACTTTTATCATAATGGAGCTGGCCGAGCCAAAAGGCATTCGCACCGGCGAGTGTGAGAAGCTCTAAGTTGTTTGGCTGAATTTTTAATAACGCCTCAAGGCGAATGCGGGCGTTTTCAAAGGCGGTGAAGGCCTCAATGGTTTTCCCGCGAGAATAGGCCACTTCTCCCATGGCTTCCAGAGTTTGCGCGTACTGAAAGCGACTTTTAAATTCTCCTTGTTGACTGCTAAAGTTAAATAGCGAGCTTGGCTCATCAACTTGATTGGTAAAATACTCAAGTGCTTTATTACTAATGCCATCAAGTAAGTCCATACGCTTTACGCTGCGTAATTTATCGGCAAAATCACCTACCATAAATCCTAGTAAGCTTTCGGCTTCTTGGCGTTTTTGCTGTGCAAGTTGCTGCGCTTGAAAGCTAGTAACGCTCATAAATAGGGCAACACAGGTAAGTAAACAAAGCAGAGCGACGGTGCCGCGTTTTATGGTTGTTTTTGTTTTACTGTGTTTAAGAGAGCTGGTTATAAGCGCGCGTTCGTCATCGTCTAGTTCGAATATGTTGTCGTTTAATAAGGTAACGGCTTCTTGCAGCGGTTTACCCTGTGCTAACAGGTAGGCGTTACTTTTGTGCTCATTAAGCCATTGTTGCGTGTGGTGGTGTAAGCGGCTTTTTATAGCAAGGGCATCTTTATGGTCATTAATCCACTGTTTGGCACGTGGCCATTGGCGTAATAATGCCTCGTGAGCAAGGCTAAAGTAAGCTTCTTGGTTTTGCAAATGCGATACAAATAAGCGGCTATCGACCATGGCTTGAACCAGCTCTTTTTGGCTGGTGTTGGTTAACGCTTGCAAGCGGGCTGCGCGGCTCGTAATGGTTTTACCATCTGGGTTTAGTGTTACTAATTGCGATAACACGCTTTTTAGTTGCTGTTGTTGCGCTTTAGAAAGCCCTATAAATACCTCTTCGGCTTTTTTGCCAATGGCACCCTCAATACCACCGATTTTTTCATACACACTGTGCAATAACTCATTATTATCACTGCGCTGTAAATACAGCTCTTGCAGTGTGTATTGCAGCATGGGCAGTGCATCTGGATTATTGGCGGTATCGGCGCAAAGTATTTCATCCAGCGGGGTTTTAGTGTGTGGGTCTTGCGAAAACGTTAAATTAGCGGTTAACGCTGGCAAGCGAATAATTTGTTGTAGTTCATGGCGATTTGGCGGGGTTAAATCGTAATGCGCGCCATGAGCTTTGCCCACCATAAGACTTGGCTGCTCAACCACTAAAGGGTAAAAATCGTTACGACAGGCACTAAATACAATCACCGCTTTAGAGGTCGCTAAACGCTCAATAACAGATAAAAAATGACTTCGGGTGTCGTTACTAAAAAGCGGTGAGGAAAGTAGCACTTCTAAGCGGTCTATAAACAAAAACAATTGCGGCGTTTTTGCTGCTGTTTGGGTATTTGCAATTGTATTTTTTAAGCCGCTAATAACATTGTCTATGTCATGTTCTAGCTGCTGCGCCAGCGTTTGTGCGCTTAACCCTGTAAATACTGGAATGTCGTTAATATCCCAATCGAGCATGGCCGAGGCGAGATCTAAATACAGCCTATTTTGAGCTACATCTGCAAAGTCGAGTTGGGTGTACGACATTACTCTAATGCCGTTATAGCCTCGCTCGTCGAGTAGTTTTGGCAATATACCTGCATTAACTAATGATGACTTACCCGTGCCACTAGGGCCAAGGATTAAACAAAATGCGCGCTGCAATGTTACTTGGTTTGATACGCTCTCTAATAACCTGCTGATGGCATGATTACGACCAAAAAATAAGTGGGTATCGGTTGGGTTATATGCACTCAAACCTAAAAAAGGAGAGCCGCCTTGCCATGTGCTAACTTGGTTGGAGAGGTCATCCGCCAATGGAAACTCAACCGTTGCAATAACCCTATAACCACGTTTACGTATGGTTTCTATGTATTGCGGCGCGCTTGCTTTATCACCCAGAGCTTTTCGAAGTTGAGTGATAGTTTTATGCAGAGGGTTATCGCCGGTTTCTGTGTTTGCCCAGCAGTGAGTTAATAACGCGTCGCTACTCACAATCTCTGCTTGGTTTTGACACAAGTACAGCAACACATCCATGGCTTTTGGTTCTAGCTGTTTTTGTTCTTCAGCGCGTTGAATGGTGTTACTGGCAGGGGTGATTTGCCATTCACCTAAATAAAAGGGCGGTTGATGCATAATTGGCTCATTTTTATAGTTATAAGTGCATTTAGCTTTTTGCTTTAGTTATATTCGTAGTGCTAGTTATTTTTATTAAGTGTAACAATGCGCTGTGGAAACGGAATTTCTATATTGGCATTGTTAATTGCTTTATACACGCTGGCGTTAATAGCGAGCTTAGTTTCAATAATTTTAGTGGTAGGAACCCAGTATCGATAGCTAATAGTAACGCCGCTATCAGCAAAGCGTTCTATGCCAACTTGTGCATTGGGTTGTTTAGCAACCAGTTCGTGATTAGCTAATGCGTTTTCAATTAGGTTAATCGCGGTATCACTACAGGCACTGTAGGCTATGTCTATTTCACCTTTTACTAAGGAGTAGCTAAATGAGTTATGTAGGATTTCGCCAACGATATGCTTATTGGGAATGGTTATTTCTACTTTTTCTTCATTAATTAATACGGTGTGACCCAGCTCAATGAGTTTTACTTGGCCGCTAACGCCTTTTATTTCTATGGTATCGCCCACCACAAATGGCCGCGTGGCAATAATTGCAAGCCCGGCGCCATAATTAGAAAGCATGCCTTGTAATGCTAAGCCAGCACCTAAAGAAGCGGCACCTATTGCAGCAACAAACGGGGTAACACTAATGCCAATTTTACCAAGCGCAATTATGATCACCATAATGATCAGTAATACTTTAACGACATTACTAACAAAGTTGGTCAAGGTGATATCGACGTTATGTCGCGTCATCAAATTGGCAACACCTGCAGCGAGCTTTTTCGCTACCCACAGGCCAACCAGTAGAATAAAAATAGCGCCGACAATTTGCATACTGTAGGTAACTAAATATTCAGTAAGTAGGGCGTAGTACTTTTCAAATTGCTGAATTTCAGAACTGATCATGTCGACTCTATTTTAGCGATAGTGTTTTATCTGCTTATCATAACAAAGTGTTAACTAAAATTGGATACATTATTGGCACAATTACAGCAGTTAATAACGCACTCAATGCCATAGCCACCGATGAAAACGCCCCTATTTTTGGATGCTCGGCAATTGCAGCCGCGGTGCCTATAGCATGACACGCGGTACCGATTGCGATTCCTTGTGCCTCAAAGTTAAATATTTTAATTAGTTTTAATAATAAAATGCCAAATAAAGCGCCGAGTAAACCAATAAAAATTACCATGGCAGCGGCTAGCGAGCTGATCCCGCCAAGTGAATCGGTGACAAGTAATGCAATAGGTGTAGTAACGCTAAGTGCCGCAACTGATGCGCTCAGTTGCGAGGGGGCAGCAAATAAAACGCTTAATACAAAAGCTACCAGTGTGGCGTTAATAATACCAATACTGCAGGCAACTAAAATAAGTAAAAAGTTTTTACGTACGTGCATAAATTGTTGATATAGCGGCAAGGCCAAAGCGACTATGGCCGGCTCTAATAACCACGTTAACAACCGACTATGCGATGCAAATTGTGAATAGGGTAATTTAAGGTTAACGAGTAGTAAGGCAATAATGCCGATGCTTAAAAAAACGGGGTTGGTTAATGACTTTAAAATACTTTGATTGATTTTAAGATTAACAGCCCTTAGTGCAATAAAAAGGATAATAATAAATGGAATGGTTAACCAGCCAAGGCTAAAAATGGTGCTACTGAAATCAGTCATTATTAGTTCTGCCTTTAAAGTAACTTACTAGGCTTGCCACTAAAATTAAACTACTCAAGGGGACTAATAAAATAACGGCGGTTAAGAAAGGCCAATGGGTTTTTATAAGTGCTAAGTGTTCAATAAACCCAACGCCTGCAGGAATAAAGAAAATAGGCATTACATTTAAAATAGGCGAGGCACACGGGGTAAGATGCTGCTCTTTAACAATACCTGATAAAAGTAAAACCAGTAAAATAACCATTGCTAACAGTGGCGCAGGAAAACTGGCATCAATAAAGTGCATAATAAGTTTGCCCGCTGCCAAGCAAAGCAAAATGATAGCGCTACTTAAAAGGTATTTCATGGCGACGACTCAATAAAATAGAGGATTATCACTTTAACAAATAACGCTGTTTTGTGCATTGTGCCTTAGTATTACCAGCGTTTGGCGTTTGCAAACTCAATATCAGTTTTACCTTTTGCTTTAGCAATGGCTTTTTTAGTATTAGGGTTGATTAATAAGCGAATTTGACTCCATGTTTCTTTGGCGAGTATTTTTCGAGCAGAGGCTTTATAGCTTTGTTGAGTTACACGTTTTATTGCTGCTAATGTGTCAGGTGAACGCGCTTGTAATGTATCAAGCATTTCTTTAGTTGCTTTATCGGTATCGTCGGTTGTTTTTGTTACTAAACCGAGTTCAAAAGCATGTTGAGCACTAATGGGGTCAGCATGACTTGCTAGCCAAAGTGCTTGGTCGCGTTTAACTAAGCCCGCAAGCATAACATTAGCGCCCATGTCGGGGCATAATCCCCAGCGCGCTTCCATAATGGCGAGCTTGGCATCGTGATGAACAATTCGGTAATCAGCTCCAAGCGCTATTTGCAGGCCACCACCAAGACAGTTTCCGTTAATTTTAGCAATTACAGGCACACTCAATGACTGCCAGCCCAGTACGACTTTTTGCGCTAGGTTTTGATTACCAGGAAGCCATTTGAATAGGAGCTTTATGATATTGAATGGCGAGGCCATGACCGCGTTAATATCGAGCCCTGCACAAAAGTGTTCGCCCTCTCCGGTTAATACAACTGCACGAATACTGGCGTCTTTTTTTATATTTTTAATCACTTTGTTAAGCTCAACAAACATAGCAAAGCTTAAGGCATTTTGTTTTTCTACGCGATGTAATGTGACGGTAGCGATACCCTGTTTTTTTTCTAATTTTATCATTGTTCACTCCTCTGACCTGTTGTTTGAGCTTATGTTTTTATTGATGTTAAGTAAAGTGGGTGAAGGTGAATAAAAACAAACTGAATTTTTTAATACACGCGGGGCTAGCTATCTTTGATGGCTATTTAATCTTCCAAGGTCAACAGACCCGTGTGCTAACCAATTTAATAATATCTATAAGTATTAGGAATAAATAAAAAAGTCAGTAATTAACGTGTTTTTTTTATCAAAACCCTAGCAACTTTTGATATTATGATTGCCACTTAAAAGCTCAGAGGTTAACCATTCATGTCAGGTCCACGTTTATTTACGGTAGAAGAAGCAACTCATCAAGCTTATGATATTTTTTTAGAGCTGGCTCCCAATAATTTAAGCGACAAAGATGTTGAAGAATTTAACCTACACCGTGAAGAACTAGGCTTTATTGAAGAAGATGAGCCCGATGAACAGTGGCAAGACTTTGTTGCCCTAGAAATTGAACCTGAGCATTTTATTCAAGTATTAGTGGGCCTTGAGTTTGATAACGAAGACGTATTATTTGCGAAAATTTTAATTAGCCGTGATAAAGACGCGCCTTTTTGTCATATTTTGTGGAAAGAAAGTGAATAACCATCTCTTTGCTTTTTTGTTATTGCCATTTGCAAGAGAACGTATTTTGCGATACTCCTTTGTATTACTGCTTTTATTATTTAGCTGCTTTAGCTGGGCCGTTGATCCCTTTGAAGATTTTCATCAATATGGGGAACTCTCAGATGAAGAAATTCATGAGTTACACAAGGGCGAAGTACTGTATGGTGATACCGAATTTGGTTTTATTTTAAGTAAAGGTAACACTAATTCCACCAGTTTTAAGCTTAAAGGGAATCTTTATCAAGATTTTGAAAACTGGCGAAATCAATTCAAAATAGACTCCTTGTACAAACGTGATGAAAACGAAGAAACGGGCGAGTCGGATGTGACTGCTAATCGGGTTTTTGTTTCTGCACAAGGTAACTATAAAGTAGGGGTTAAAAACTCGTCGTTCTTTATTTACGGGGATTATGAGGAAGATCAATTTAGCGGTCTTGATTTTAAAAGTACGATAGCAACCGGTTATGGTGCACGTGTTTATCAAGGGGTTAAAAATAAAGTAGATATAGACATTGGCCCAGGTTTATATCGCTCAGTTGCTGATGATGAGTCAACAGCACTTGACGACGATAAAGACAAAATGGGTTATTTACTTCGTATTGCAATGCAGTGGGAGAGGTTGGTATCTAAGCGTACCCGATTTAATCAAGATATCAGTATAGAACAGTCTTTGTCTGGGCTTAACTCTCGGTTAAAGTCAGAAACGGCATTAATTAGCCAAGTGGTTGGCGCGGTATCGCTTAAGTTTGCTTATATGTATCGTTATAATTCTAAGCCTGAAGAAGATAAGCTTAAATACGATTCAGAGCTCAGTGCAACCTTAGTGTACAGTTTTTAATTTTTTAACTTTTTAATAGAGAGTGTTATGTATCAGCATAAGCAGTATGCGGTATTTATATTTGTAGTATTAGCGTGGATCAGCGGTTTTGTTGCGCTTGCATGGAACTTAATTGGTGCCGATGCCCCGTTAATCGTATTTGCTGGTATTTTAGTGCTGGTGGGCTTTTTGTTCCACGGTTTAACCATTAAAGTTGATGAAACCCATATTAGCTGGGCATTTGGCCCTGGTGTTGCTGGCCAAAAGTTAGCATTAGAAGACATAGTTGATGTAAAAGCAGTACAAAACTCATACCGCCATGGTATTGGTATTCGCATTACACACGATGGGTGGATTTATACGGTATCAGGTTTTAGTGCTGTGCAATTAACGCTTAAAGATGGCACCCAGTATCGCTTAGGCACGAATGACCAAGCAGGATTAGTTGCTGCGCTTAAAGATAAAATAACCCCTGTTGAAATGCCAGCAGCAGAGCCTCAAGCCAAATTACGGACACAAAATAATATGCTATAAAAAAAGCGCCTAAGGCGCTTTTTTTATAAACTTATAGCAATTTTACTCAGCGGGTTTTAGTGCTCGTGACCACAACCGCCTTCGCCATGTACGTGGCCATGCTCAAGCTCTTCGGCTGTTGCATCGCGTACTTCTAAAATTTCTACATCAAAGTTAAGTGTAATACCGGCAAGTGGGTTATTACCATCAACAATCACTTCTTCGTCTTGAATATCGATGATCATTACTGATTGGTCGCCGTCATCGGTGGTTGCACGAAATTGCATGCCCACTTCAATTTCCATACCTTCAAACATTGATTTTGGTACGGCTTGCATTAAGTGATCATGACGCTCACCGTAACCTTCTTCAGGCTCCACTTTTACGCTTAGTGTATCGCCAGCTTGCTTGCCTTGCAGCGCGTTTTCAAGCCCTGAGATCAGGTAGCCTGTACCAACGATAAAAATTAATGGCTCACCGCCAAATGAGTTATCAATGGTATTGCCGTCATTATCTAAAACAGAGTAATGCATTTTTACCACTTTATTTGCTGCAACGATCATAGTCATTCCTATTATTCATCTTCAAGAGAGTAAGGTAGAGGCAGAATGTTTAGCTCTACCGAAGGGGTGTGTTTTGCACGAAGAGTCTGATCGATATCAGTATCGTTTGGCAACACGACCAAACCAGTTAAAGTCTGTGTTTGTTCATTATAGCTTTGCGCAATAAGTTTACCTGCGCGGCGCCAGTTTTCACCTAATTGGGTTTCAATATCAGGCTCATCAAGTCGTCCTTCGCTTTGCCCAGAGACGATATACATGGCACGTTTGTTTTTGCCCAGATACTTCATACGTGCAACGGTTTCTTGGCCTGTGTAGCAACCCTTTTTAAAACTAATTCCGTTAATGGCTTGCAGGTTAACCATTTGCGGTACGTATTCATCAATCGCATCAACACTTAATTGCGGTTCACCAGCAAGTATAGATGCTTGCTGCCATAGCGCATCGTCATCGAGGGTCGACACATCGTCAGGTAGGCAAAATTGGCTATCAACCATCAGTAAAATGCGGTTTGATCCAAGCTTAAGAGCTTTACCGTGAGCGAAGTCACAAGCCGTGGCGTTATCGCTAAAGTGAATGTCGAGTTGTGTGAGTAAGCCTGTTAAGTTATCACCAAGTAAACCAATTAATCGCTCTGAGGCTTTATTAATTTCAACTTTTGCAAATACAGCATATTTTTTTAATTCAGCAAGAGAGCGTTCTACTTCTGCACTTGAGCCTGTTAAAAAGTAACTTTGTTGATAAGAAAATAACTTAAATACACCCCATAACTTACCTTTTGCACTACAGTGACCTGCCCACAAAAAGTTATCGTTGTTAAGTTTATTTAGATCTTGAGTGATTTGTCCGTGTAGGTACGATAATTTATCTGCGCCTGAGAGGCTAATAACCTGATGTGATAAAGGACATGCATAAACCTGAGACATAAACACCTTCTTTGCAATAACAAATGAGGCCACATAATAACGTAGTTAAAGCGTATGGTACAGCGACTAACAGACGATGTTTTTATAACTTAGTGCTGTTAAATTAACGCGTATTTGGTAAACTCGAGTTAATTAAATATGAGGTTTAAAATGGTTGAAATACATAGTAAAGCACGTATCCGTTGGGCTTGTCGCCGTGGCATGTTAGAGCTAGATGTTTTGTTTATGCCGTTTGTTGAAGAAGCTTATGACTCGTTAGATGCTAAACAGCAAGCGATTTTTCAGCGTCTATTAACCCAAGAAGACCCAGATTTATTCGCTTGGTTTATGGGCCATGAAGAATGTAAAGACGCAGAGCTAAACAGCATGGTTCAGCTAATTTTAGACCGAGTTCGTGTATAGATTTACCGTTACAGATAATAAAACAGACCACAAACCGATTGTGGTCTTTTTTTGTGTGCTGACTTTAGTGTTGTGCCTATTTATGAACTCGGTGGTGGCAACTCTTTTTTGTATTGCACTTAATACACTTGCTGGCATTATTGTTTGGCGAAAAATCGTGGCTGCTCAACCACAGCAAGGCATTATACTCTTAGAGCCGAATCAATTTCGTTTTGAAGGATCAGGCAGGCAAATTCAAGGGCTCATTAGTAACCAAAGCCGGTTACTTGGTCAGAGTGTGTGGCTGTATATTAATGGCTTTAGTAAAAACTATTGGCTGATTATCTCAGCCAATAGTGTTGATAAGCAAAGCTATGCGCGCTTGAAACGGGCAACGCTTGAAGCAATTAATTACGTAGAGGAGTCAAAATAGTGGGCGTTGGGTTCTCATTTTGCTCTGGATAATCAATAGTAAAGTGTAGTCCACGACTTTCTTTACGTTCCATAGCACTTCTAATTATAAGCTCGGCAACTTGTACTAAGTTACGTAACTCAAGTAAGTTATTGCTTACTCTAAAGTTTGCGTAATAATCGTGTATTTCCTGTTGTAGCAGTTCAACACGATGCAGCGCACGTTCAAGGCGTTTAGTTGAACGTACAATCCCAACATAATCCCACATAAATAATCGTAGCTCATGCCAGTTATGAGTGATGACAATTTCTTCATCTGAGTTAGATACACGGCTTTCATCCCAACTAGGTAAATCAGCCAGCGCGGGTGCAGTCTCTATTTTACTCAAAATGTCTTTTGCTGCTGCATGGGCAAATACAATGCACTCTAATAATGAGTTACTTGCCATGCGGTTAGCACCATGCAGGCCGGTATAAGCCACTTCACCCACAGCGTATAAATTTGCTAAATCCGTTTTGCCATTAAAGTCGGTCATTACGCCACCACAGGTATAATGCGCAGCAGGAACAACCGGAATTGCCTCTTTGGTTATATCAAGCCCTACGCTCAAGCATTTAGCGTAAATAGTAGGGAAGTGTTCAATAATAAAATCTTTGTCTTTATGGCTAATATCTAAATATAAGCAATTTGCGCCAAGGCGTTTCATTTCAAAGTCGATAGCGCGCGCTACAATATCGCGCGGAGCGAGTTCTTCTCGTTCATCAAACTCTTTCATAAAGCGAGTGCCATCAGGGCGTTTTAAATAGGCCCCTTCACCACGCATTGCTTCGGTAATTAAAAAGTTTTGTAATTCCGGGTGGTAAAGACTGGTTGGATGAAATTGATTAAATTCCATATTAGCAACGCGACACCCTGCACGCCATGCCATTGCTATGCCATCACCGCTAGAAACATCAGGGTTAGAGGTGTAAAGGTACACTTTACTTGCGCCACCCGTTGCTAGGGCAACAAATTTTGCGCCAATGGTTTCTACTTTTTTGGCCTTTTTATTCCACACATGCATACCGTGAACATGTGACCCCGTTTTACCGATATTTTTATCAGTAATTAAATCAATCGCATTGTAATGCTCTAACAAGGTGATATTGCTGTGCGCTTGAACTTGGCTAATCAGCGTTGTTTGCACTGCTTTGCCAGTGGCATCGGCAGCATGCAAAATGCGTCGATGGCTATGACCCCCTTCACGGGTTAAATGAAAGCGCTCTTTACCTTTACTATCAAATTCCATATCAAAAGGCACGCCTTGGTCAATCAACCATTGTAGGCAGTCATGCGCATTACTGGCAGTGTAATGAACAGCTTCTCTGTCACACAAACCGCCACCTGCATCTAAGGTATCTTCAACGTGAGACTCTATACTGTCATTTTTTTTATCAAAAACAGCGGCAATTCCGCCTTGGGCGTAAAGAGTAGAACCTTCGGTTAATTCACCTTTACTGATCACGGTAACGTTACAGTAATTAGCCAAAGATAAAGCAAGTGATAAGCCTGCTGCGCCGCTACCAATAATAGCGACATCGGTAATGTGATGTTTATTTTGGTTCATCTGTGAGGTACTTTGCGGTTACAATGCTCAGATAGAGCAATATTTATTTTTAATACTTACAGTTGTACCATATTTGTTGAACTACTACTAAGTGGTTTTAGCGTATAAACGCGTAATTTGTAGCTATTTTATAAAAAAACAATATGAGTCAGAACTTTTTATTCATCTAGGGGTCAGAGTAGGTGTGAACAATGGCGACACTATGAATAATAAGCAAGAATCAATCAGAGGAGTACCGGCTCGAATGAGCGAGCAGGAATTAGATTTAGCGTTAGTGAAAAGGGTCCAGCAGGGAGATAAAAACGCCTTTAACCTATTAGTTAAGAAGTATCAGAACAAAATAGCCGGTTTGATCTCTCGTTATGTATCAAATCAAGGTGACATTGCTGATGTAGCACAAGAAGCGTTTATTAAAGCGTATCGTGCCCTTCCAAACTTTCGTGGTGATAGTGCTTTTTATACTTGGCTTTACCGTATCGCCGTTAATTGTGCTAAAAATTATTTAGTGGCTCAAGGGCGTAAACCGCCAGCAAATGATATAGATGCTGACGATGCCGAGTTTTATGAAGGTGCAGATTCAATGCGTTCTAACGCGTCACCTGAAAATTTACTATTAAGCGAAGAAGTCCGCGCTGTTATTTTTAATACGATTGATAGTTTGCCTGAAGATCTTAAAACCGCGATTACTCTTAGAGAAATTGAGGGTATGAGCTATGAAGAAATAGCCGTAGTTATGGATTGCCCAGTCGGGACGGTACGTTCGCGTATTTTTCGTGCCCGTGAAGCAATTGATAATAAATTAAACCCATTGATAGGCGAGTCTTAGTATGACAAAAGCACACGTTAACCGCTTAGATAACGAATCGTTATCAGCATTACTTGACGGTGAACAAACATTAAAGGATGCAACTATTGCATCGGATGATGTAGCTACGTTTGGCCGTTACGCGTTAATTGGTGATGCAATGCGAGCTAAAGAAAATAACAATAATATGGACTTTGATATTAGCGAACGCATTTCGTTAGCACTTGAGAGCGAGCCCGTTTATGCAGACTTTAGTCAGTCTGACAATGTGGCTACCGCTTCTAATACCGAAACAGATAATAAAGTAGTGGCGTTTAATTGGCGTAAACCGGTTGCTCAATTAGCAATTGCTGCGAGCGTAGCAATGTTTACTATCGTTGGCGTGAACACCTTACCGCAAGGTGAAGATGCTGTGCAAAACGAAATTCCTTTATTGCAAACCACGCCGTTAACCGGCATGGCGTCGCCTGTAAGCTACTCATCAGCACCTGCACTTGATAACGCAGAGCAAGGTTTACGAGAGCTTCAGCAGCAACGCATTGGCGCATTAGTACTTGAACATCAACGTCAAGCGCGAGTGGCTCATTCGTTAAAAACAGCTAAAACAGATGAAACATCCCCAGAGGAAAAAAACTAATTAGATGAAAGTAATTACTTTTATTATGTCATTGGTGCTGAGTTTTAATACTTTTGCCAATGACACAAACCCTGCTAAAGATTTACTGCTTGAAATGGCCAGTGCAGTTCACACTCGTAATTTCGACGCCTCTTTTGTTGTTGTTAAGGGTAAAAGTATGGAGCCCTACCGCTGGGTGCATGCTAAACAAGGTGATATAGAGCTAGAGCATTTAAGTTTGCTTAATGGTGCAGGCCTTGAAATGATCCGCATTGACGATCAAGTTACCTACTTTGAGCCACAATCAGAACCTTACTCGTTAACAACTGACTCGATTGCAGGCCCCATCCCAGAAGTCTTATTTAAAGATATTAACCGCTTAAGTGCGCATTATGATTTTGTGCTTGGTGGTAAAGGCCGTATTGCGGGGCGTCCTGCTCAGCTGGTTCGAATTGAATCTAAAAACGATGACAAATATAACTATTGGATTTGGATTGATACTGAGTCGTCTTTATTGTTGAAAGCCGCCTATGTGAATCACCAAGGCGAAGCGCTAGAGCAATTACAACTTACCCACATTAGCGTAACTGAGCAACCGGCAAGCTTATTATTAGAAGTACTTAATCGTAATTTTCCAACACCATTACCCGCTAATTCAATTGATGAACAAAGCAAAGCAAATGCTATGAATTGGACTATTGGATGGCTACCTGAAGGGTTTGAATTACTCAAGTCCGATAGACATAAGCTCGACTTAAACAATGAATTAACAGATTACTATTTATTCTCTGATGGATTTGTTGAGGTCTCAGTATTTATACAACGGCCACTACCAGGTAAGCGTTTAAGCGGAGCTCTGACCTCAGGAGCCACCACTATTTATGTGCACAACGGCGGAAATTTTGATGTGTCTGTGGTGGGGAATATACCAACCATGAGCGCCAAAGCGATTGCTGAGTCTGTTTCACGGGCGTTATAAATGATAGAACAAACGTTAACCGTCGTGGCCCTTAGTGGCCACGTTGCGCATTTAGAAGCCCAACAAAAACAGGCATGTGAAGGCTGTAATGGACGTTGTGGCTCTCAAGTGTTTAGTAAGTTATTTGGTACTGCCAAAAAAACCTTGCCCTACAAATTTGAAACGCAATTAGAGGTGGGGCAAAAAGTGACCTTGTCACTGGATGATAGCCATGTTGTAAAACATGCCTTTGCCGTTTACATGCTGCCCTTATTTTTAAGTTTAATATTCGCCTTATTGGCTAGTGAATTAATACAATTAGCCGAAGGCTGGCAAATTTTAGCTGCGATATTAGGTGGCATCACCGGCTTCTTAATTGCTAAAACATGGGTGAAATCACTTAGACATGAGATTAAAGTGATAAAAATTCATCCAATTAGCCTTCCTTTAACTCAAATAGATGGTGATTGACGCCAATTAAATGTAAAATTGCGTTTTTATGCCACAGTAACTTGAAAATGCACAGCAAGTATTTTCAAGTTATTTAGGCATGCGACCTTAGTCCTTAAAATAGAAGTTTAGAATCCAGTTTATGAAGCATATCCGTAATTTTTCGATCATCGCCCACATTGACCATGGTAAATCGACCCTTTCTGACCGTTTGATCCAAGTTTGTGGTGGTTTAACCGACCGTGAAATGCAGAAGCAGGTTCTGGATTCAATGGATATTGAACGTGAACGTGGCATTACCATCAAGGCGCAAAGTGTAACGTTAAACTACAAGGCAAACGATGGTGAAACCTACCAGCTCAACTTTATCGACACTCCTGGTCATGTTGACTTTACTTATGAAGTATCACGCTCACTAGCTGCGTGTGAAGGCGCATTATTGGTTGTTGATGCTGGCCAAGGTGTTGAAGCACAAACATTAGCTAACTGTTATACCGCCATCGAAATGGACTTAGAAGTTATACCGGTTCTAAATAAAATTGATTTACCGCAAGCTGACCCATTACGTGTAGCCGAAGAAATTGAAGACATCATTGGTATTGATGCCCTTGATGCCGTGCAATGTAGTGCTAAAACAGGTGTGGGTATTGCCGAAGTACTTGAAATGATCGTTAAAGATGTACCGCCACCCGTTGGTGAAAAAGACGAGCCATTACAAGCGCTAATTATCGATTCTTGGTTTGACCCGTACCAAGGCGTTGTATCGCTAGTGCGTATCAAACATGGCGAACTTCGCGCGGGCGACAAAATTAAAATCATGTCAAACGAGAACGTACATACCGCAGATCATGTGGGGATTTTTACGCCTAAACAAACTAACACCGGTATTTTACGTACCGGTGAAGTAGGGTTTGTTATTGCAGGTATTAAAGAAATACACGGTGCACCGGTGGGCGATACCATTACTCATCAAAAAAATGCGGCACCAGAGCGCTTACCAGGTTTTCAAAAAATTAAACCACAAGTTTATGCGGGTATGTTCCCAATTGCGTCGGATGATTACGAGTCATTCCGCGATGCACTTAACAAACTAAGCTTAAACGATGCGTCGTTATTCTTTGAACCAGAAAACTCAACCGCGTTAGGGTT
Organism: Pseudoalteromonas sp. 11L1; assembly: GCF_055397545.1. The sequence goes on from NZ_AP041141.1 coordinate 1,568,748, forward strand.
TGGTTTCCGTTGTGGCTTCTTAGGTATGCTGCACATGGAAATTATTCAAGAGCGTTTAGAGCGTGAATACGACATTGATTTAATCACCACAGCACCAACGGTTATTTATGAGGTAGTGACTAAAGAGGGCACTACACAAATAGATAACCCGTCTGACCTACCAGCGGTAAACGATATTTTAGAAATACGTGAGCCAGTAGTAGAAGCTAATATTTTAGTACCGCAAGAGTACTTAGGTAGCGTAATCACTTTATGTGTTGATAAGCGCGGTATGCAAACTAAAATGAGCTACCATGGTAAGCAAGTTGCAGTAACGTACGAACTGCCAATGGCTGAAGTGGTAATGGATTTCTTTGATAAGTTAAAATCAACCAGTCGTGGCTTTGCGTCGCTTGATTATAACTTTAAGCACTTCCAAACCTCAGACATGGTTCGTGTAGATATACTCATCAATAGCGAGCGTGTTGATGCTCTTGCTATTATTGTACACCGCGATAGCGCGCAGTCTCGTGGTCGTCAGCTTGCTGATGCGCTAAAAGAGCTTATACCACGTCAAATGTTTGATATTGCGATTCAAGCAGCAATTGGTCAGCATGTAATCGCGCGCACAACCGTGAAGCAGCTTCGTAAAAACGTAATCGCGAAGTGTTACGGTGGTGACGTGAGTCGTAAGAAAAAATTACTTCAAAAACAAAAAGATGGTAAAAAGCGAATGAAGCAACTTGGTAACGTTGAAGTGCCTCAAGAAGCGTTCTTAGCCATTTTAAAAGTTGGTAAATAAAAAATAAAGGGATAATAAATGGCTGGCTACTTTTCAGTTTTATTGGTGTTATTAACCTTAGGCTCAGGCCTAATATGGTTAATAGATCACTTAATGTTTGCCCCTAAAAGGCAAGAACGTTTGGCACTTGCACAGACTTCTGCCGGTGGCCAACTTGATGAAGAAACCGCAGCATTGATTGCGCCTGAGCCAGTCATTACTGAAACAGCAAAGTCGATTTTTCCGATGATTGCTGCTATCACTATTTTTAGATCGTTTATTTTTGAGCCGTTTCAGATCCCATCGGGTTCGATGATGCCAACCTTATTAGTAGGCGATTTTATTTTAGTGCAAAAGTATTCTTATGGAATTAAAGACCCAGTATGGCGCAGCCAGTTAGTGGATGTGAGCGAACCAGAGCGTGGCGATATTGTTGTTTTTAAATACCCATTAGATGAAAGAGTTGATTATATTAAACGCGCTATAGGCTTACCAGGCGATAAAATTGTTTACCGCGATAAGCGTTTGTATATTCAACCAAAATGTGGAGAAGGCGAAGTTCAAAAAGGCGCGCTTCTTTGCAACGAATTCAATAAAATTGATTTTAAATTAATTAATGATGATGAATTTATGCAAGGCCCAATGGCTTTAGCGCGTTTAAATGAAGATTTAACGACCTCTAGCCATGATATTTTAATCAACCCAAAATCGCCTGAACGTAAAGGGCGTTACTACCAGCAATTGGGCACTCCTGCAGATGAATGGGTGGTGCCTGCTGATCATTACTTTATGATGGGTGACAATCGCGATAACAGCCAAGATAGTCGCTTTTGGGGCTTTGTACCAAAAGAAAACTTGGTGGGTAAAGCTGTCTTTATATGGATGAGTTTTGAATTTGATAATGGCCCAGATGACATTTTACCAGGATGGGTTCCAACTGGTGTTCGTTTTGAACGCCTAGGTAATATTCAGTAACAATGAAAAAAAATGTAACAGAGTTATACAAAAGAATTGGCTACACATTTGCTGATCAAGGCCTACTTGAGCAAGCAATGACGCACCGCAGCCACAAAGGTCAACACAACGAGCGACTCGAATTTTTGGGCGACTCGATTTTGAGCTTTGTAATTGCCAATGCCTTGTACGCTAAATTTCCTAAAGCACGTGAAGGCGATTTAAGCCGCATGCGTTCGACTTTAGTTCGCGGCCAGACGTTAGCTGAATTTGGCCTTGAGTTTGAGCTAGGTGATTACCTGCGTTTAGGCCCTGGCGAGCTAAAAAGTGGCGGGTTTAGACGCGAGTCGACCCTAGCAGATGCAGTGGAAGCTATAATTGGCGCTGTATTTTTAGATTCAGACATTGATCGTTGCGGAGAGCTTATTTTAGCGTGGTATGAATCACGTTTAGATGCTATTTCACCAGGGCTTAACCAAAAAGATCCTAAGACCCTGCTGCAAGAGTATTTGCAAGCTCGTAAGCTATCATTACCTGGCTATACTGTAGTAGACACTAAAGGTCAGGCACACAATCAAACATTCACGGTTGAATGTATCGTTGATGGAATGGATAGCATTATTTCTGTTGGCAGCTCAAGGCGTAAAGCCGAACAAAAAGCGGCCGAAAAAGCATTGAAGATACTTAAAAATGAATCTTGATACCTTAATACAGCCTCATGAAGGCGAAATAGACACATTTTGTGGCATGGTTGCGATTGTTGGCCGTCCTAATGTGGGTAAATCAACCTTGCTTAATGAGATTATTGAGCAAAAAGTCAGTATTACCTCACGTAAGCCACAAACCACGCGCCATCGTATTATGGGTATTCATACCGAGGGTAAACACCAAGCGGTGTACGTAGATACCCCAGGTCTGCATGTTGAAGAAAAGCGCGCCATTAACCGTTTAATGAACCGCGCAGCGTCGAGCTCAATTGGCGATGTTGAACTGATTATTTTTGTTGTTGAAGGCACCCATTGGAATGCCGATGACGAGATGGTACTAAACAAAGTGAGCCAAAGTGGCAAGCCGGTATTGTTAGTTATTAACAAAATTGACCAAGTGAAAGATCGTGACCTTGTACTGCCACACATGAAATTCTTAGGCGATAAGTTTGACTTTATAGGCATTATGCCTGTCTCTGCGACTCAGGGTAAAAACATTAACCTGATCAAAGAAGAAGTAACTAAACGTTTACCGCCGTGCGAATTTTATTTTCCGGATGACTACGTTACCGACCGCTCAATGCGCTTTATGGCTGCTGAAGTGATCCGTGAAAAGCTTATGCGCTTTATGGGTGAGGAACTACCTTACTCAGTGACTGTGGAAATAGAACAGTTTAAATGGCAAGAAAACGGCGTTTGGCACATCAATGGCCTTATTTTGGTTGAGCGTGAAACGCAAAAGCGCATGGTTATCGGTAACAAAGGCGAAAAGCTAAAAGTGATCGGCCGTGAAGCGCGTAAAGACCTAGAAGAAATGCTTGAAAATAAAGTATTTTTAGAACTATGGGTTAAAGTAAAATCGGGCTGGGCTGACGATGAACGTGCCTTAAGAAGCTTAGGCTACGGTGAAGATTAATAAGTATCGAATAGCCTAATATGGACAGCGACTTTTACAAAGCCTATTTATTACATCGACGTCCTTATAGTGACTCGCAAGTAATGTTAGATATGCTGGTAGAAGGCGTTGGCCAGCTTAGAATGCTCGCTCGAGTTAGTGGCCGCCAGGCCACTAAACATAAAGCTCAATTGCAACCATTTCAATCCTTACTCGTCCATTACAATGGCAAATACGATTTAAAATATATTAATAAATTTGAGCTCTACGGCAACCCGTTATTTCTAACTGGTGATAAGCTTTATTGTGGCTTTTATTTAAATGAGCTAACTAATCGCATTGTGCCGATTAATGAGCCCATTGATCAAGTTTTTCAACTTTATAATACACACCTAGAAAATCTTAATAGTGGTACTGACATGCAAGCAGTGCTGCGCTCTTATGAATTTCAATTATTAGAGCTGCTAGGGTATGGAGTCGATTTTAGTTTTGATGCGGACGGTGAGCCAATTGACGAGGCACAAACGTATAGTTACTTCGCAGAAGTAGGGTTTTCAGTGCAACATGACACGCGTTCTGGATTTACCGGTTCACAACTTAATGCCATAGCAAATCATGACTTTAGCCAAGCGGATGTGTTATATATGGCAAAGCAATTAAGTCGTTATTTATTAAAGCCATTATTGGGCAATAAGCCATTAAAAAGTCGTGAGTTATTTATTAGCTCTCAATAAACAAATTTCACAGGTACAAACATGAAAGATATTCTTCTAGGCGTGAATGTAGATCATATTGCAACGCTTCGCCAAGCTCGAGGTACTTCTTACCCTGATCCAGCCCATGCAGCCAGTGTTGCAGAGCATGCCGGTGCTGATGGTATTACGATTCATTTACGCGAAGACCGCAGACACATTCAAGACCGCGATGTGTATGTGATGGCTAAAACCATTCAAACACGCATGAACCTTGAAACCGCAGTAACCGATGAAATGATTGCGATTGCACTTGAGGTTAAACCTGAATATGTATGCTTAGTACCTGAAAAACGTGAAGAGCTTACTACCGAAGGCGGCTTAGATGTAGCGGGTAATATTGATAAAATAGCCGCAGCGACTAAAACTCTAACGCAAGCCGGTATTAAAGTGTCATTGTTTATAGATGCCGATAAAGCGCAGTTAGACGCGGCAAAAGCCTGTGGTGCGCCTTATGTTGAAATTCATACCGGAGCCTATGCCGATGCCACCAACGATGAAGATACAGCAAAAGAGCTTGAACACATCCGCCAAGGCGTTAAGTATGCAGCGAGTATTGGCTTAATTGTTAATGCCGGCCATGGTTTGCACTACCACAACGTGAAGCCAATTGCAGCGATGCCAGAGATTTACGAGCTTAATATTGGTCACGCTATTATTGCCCGTGCAGCGATTGATGGCTTAGATAAAGCGGTGCGTGATATGAAACGCTTAATGCTTGAAGCCCGCGCTTAGAATTGTAAATAACAATAGACAAGACGAGCTACAGCTCGTCTTTTTTATTGTTGTTATCAATGTTGGCATCAACAAGTAAGTTTTCCAGCTCGTCTTGAAGTTCAAACAGTTCGGGCTCTATATTATCAAGTACGCACTCATTTTTTAGTGACGTTTCGATCGTTTCCGCCAATGTTTTTAATTTTGGTACACCAGTATAGCAACACGCTCCATGAAATTTATGGATCACGCTGAGTACTTGAGGGCAGTCATTGCTGACTATTGCTTGATTTAATAAGTTTAGGGTTTCGGGCACGCTTAATAACAGCATGTTGAGCATTTCATTGGCTAACTCAGGTTTACCGCCAGCACGTTGCAGCGCCAACGCCCAATCAAGCCGAGTGCTATTAAAAGGCGCTGTGCTATGTTCAAATGTGCTTTTTGACTTATCACGGCTTACAGGTAACTGCGGGCTATGATCGCAAATAATTTGATTGAGCATATCTTCGTCAATTGGCTTGGTTAAATAGCCTTCAAAACCATCTTTTAATAATTGTTCTTTTTCACTATTGAGTGCATGCGCAGTTACGGCAATAATAGGTGTATCTTCATTTAAAGATGACTCTTTAATGAGTTTACAGGCTGTAATGCCATCCATTATCGGCATTTGAATATCCATAAAAATCACATCATATTTATGACTTTTACTTAGGCTATAAGCTTGTGAACCATTATGGGCAGTATCAATCAATTCCACCTGTTCGTTTAGTAGGGTGTATATTAATTTTAAATTAGCGTCGTTATCATCTACCACTAATACTTTTAATGGCAGTAGAGTTTGTTCATGCTGATCTATGTTATGCGCCGGGTGATCAAGTCGATAGGGTGCGGCTAATAACTCACATAATTTACGATGGTTGAGCGGTTTACTTAAACAGGCATCTGCACCGCTGCCTATAAAAGCTTCACGCATATTGTGCGATACAGTATTAAGCATTAAATATAAATAATCGGTTGATTCTCTAACCGCTTTTACATAGCTTTTTAAGCGCTGCATATCATCAACCGATGCCATGTGACCAATAAGGCATATATCAAAATTAATCTCTGATTTCTCGATACACTCTAAAAATTCACTTTCGCTATGACATCGAGTGACGCTAATTTTCCACTCTTGTAATAATGAAACAACGGCATGATGAGTATGCTTATGTGGCTCTAGGTAAAGCACACGTTTACCAATTAATGATTGGGTAGGCAAATCATTGATAAATACATGATTTGGTAATCTAAATACGCCATTAAAGGTAAAGCATGTGCCACTGCCTGGAGCTGAATTTAAAGTAATACGGCCATTCATTGCTTCAACAATATGTTTAGTAATAATAAGCCCTAAGCCAGTGCCACCAAATTTACGGGTAATACTAGAGTCGGCTTGGCCAAAGGCGGTAAATAACGCGTCTTGTTTATCGGCAGGAATACCCACCCCGGTGTCAGCAACTGACACTAAAATGGAAGTTTGCTCCTCATCTAATAAACGATGGCTAATATCGACTTTAATAGCGCCTTTTTCAGTAAATTTTATCGCGTTACTTAACAAGTTAATAAGCACTTGTTTAAATCGAGTGGGGTCGCCGGTTAAGTGATCGGGCACCTGAGGATTTATATAAATAGAAAGCTCAAGTTGTTTGTCGTGAGCGCTAGGTGCCAGTAATGTCATCACTTCGTTTACGCTATCGCGTAATTGAAATTGAATTGACTCTAGCTCCATAGCACCCGCTTCTAATTTGGAGAAGTCCAATATATCGCTAATAATGGTCAGTAAGCTGTTTGCTGAAAGCTCAATGGTATCAAGGTAATCTTTTTGGTTTTTATTTAGCGGTGTTTTATAAAGCTGGCGAGTAAAGCCAATAACCCCATTAAGTGGTGTGCGTAATTCATGACTCATTTTTGCTAAAAAGTCAGACTTAACGCGGTTAGCATCTTGGGCTTCTTTTTTAGCCATAGTGAGCTGTATATTTTGTGTTTCGTATTGCTCAAGCGTTTCGCGGTAATCACTCGTTGCTTGATCAATATTTTTTTGCATTTCATCTTTTTGCATCACCATAGAGTGGGATATGGTATTGAGTCCTTCACGCAATAGTTCAAACTCACCATTCATGGGCTCAGTTAAGCCTGTTTGTCTTTTACCTTCAATTAACCTGTCGGTAGCAAGTACTAACTTATTTAGCGGTGTCATAAACATACGGCTAAGTTTTAGTGCTAAAATAGCAGCTAATACTAAGGCGAGAATAATAATAATACCGCTGACTAATAATGCGCGTTGCTGGCCAATAACAGCTTTGTCGCGATTAAGTTGGATCACCACGGTACCTAATGTGGTCTGAAACTCAGAAGTATTCCAGTCGCTATTGGGTGTTGTATGGTTAATGATAGGGGTAAAAAAAGTCACTAACTCTTCAGTTTGCTGAACATGTGTGGCTTTAAAACTGTCAATTTGCGTTTGCTCAATTAAGGTATCGAACGAGCGATGATAATTACTGGTTATAATAAGTTGGTTGTTATCATTAAAAATAGCAATTGATTTGACCGCTGGTGAGTGTTTGTTATGTGTATAACGAATAACACGGTTAAGTAGTTTTTTATTTTTTTCCAGTAAAGGTTGTTCAAGAGCAATCGCTAAAGGCTCAGAAATTGTTGTGCCTTGTTGATATAAAATTTCATCAAGCTCAATGTAACGATTTATTGTAAAATAACCACCTAGTAATAGCCCAATGATCACTGTGGGGATCAGGGTGAGTGTTAAAACAGAATCGCGCAAGCCTAGTTTGGTCATAATCTGAGCATTATTATCATTTTTATTAAATGTGAGTATATACATACTCATAGCTATTCTCAAAGTAGAGACGTAATTCATCAACCTTTAAGGTAATGCCTCATGGCACAAATATTTAAAGCAAAGAAAAAACCACTACAACAGCAATCGCTTGAACTCGATATTACAGCAATGGATCACCATGGCCGTGGTATTGCTAAGTACAATAATAAAGTGTGTTTTGTTAGTGGAGCATTACCTGGGGAGCGAGTAAAAGCTAAGTTAGTTGATGATAAAGCACGTTACAGCCAAGCTGATACGCTTAAAATAATTAAAGCCAGTGAATATCGCACAGTTCCTATTTGCGAGCATTACAGCCAGTGTGGAGGTTGCCAGCTACAGCATTTAGATGCCACACAGCAGGTAATTGAAAAGCAAGCAGCGGTGAATCAATTATTTGCCAAGTTTGCAAAATTAACCGATTTAAACTGGCAAGCTCCGCTGCTAAGCCAAGCAACTCATTATCGACGCAGTGCTCGGATTGCTGTTATGTTCGACAAGGCTGCAAAAAAAATGCGGGTAGGCTACAGAGCAAATGCTTCTAAAAGTATTGTTAGTATTAATCAGTGCCCAGTTTTAAGTGATGTATTTGCCGATGTATTTAATGTATTTGATAAAATCATTAATCAAAACAAGACGCTGCATAGTATTAGTCATTTACAGTTATGTGCCGCTGATGAACAATATTTTATTGTTATCCGCCATACCAAAGCGATTTCACCCCATGATAAGGCGTTTGTTGAGCAAAGTGTAATAGCTCATAATTGGCAATTAGTGTGGCAAAGTGACAGTGATACTATTGATCATTCACATTTAGCTATGCCATTTTATAAACTTGAGCAGTTAAATATAACGTTTGAATTTGGGCTCAGTAACTTTATTCAGGTTAACGCGAGTGTAAATCAAGCGATGCTGCTTCAAGCTGCAAACTGGTTAGCACTTCAAGGTGATGAAAATGTTCTGGATTTATTTTGTGGTATTGGTAACTTCTCTTTAGTGCTAGCCAAACAAGCTAAAACAGTAACAGGAATTGAGGGCGTAACTTCGGCGGTTGCATTAGCAACACAAAATGCGCACACTAACTCTATTACTAATACCCAGTTTCATTGTTTTGATTTAACCACGAGCATTAAAAAAGCGCCGTGGTTTAATAAAGAATTAGATGTTTTAGTGCTTGACCCTTCACGCACTGGTGCGATGGCAGTTTTAGAGCAGCTTCCATTAACGCAGTTTAAAGCGATTTTATACGTTTCTTGCGACCCTGTTACTTTAGCCCGTGACAGCGCTATTATTTCGCAAGCCGGTTTTGAGCTGAATAAAATAGGGCTAATGAATATGTTTCCTCACACGGGGCATATCGAAACTATGGCGTTATTTCAACGGAGGTAAAGCGCATTATGGTAGCGACACGTCAATCTCATCAACATGACAAAGCGGGTGACTTTTTTTCGCGCGTAGAATCTCTTGATTTGTCTCAAGAAAAAATTAGCTTACTCAACAAAGCGCAGCAGCTTTGCCAAACGTGCGATAACAGCGAGCGACAAAATACCGCTATAGAAATGGTAGAGATTTTAGTTGAGCTAAATTTAGATGCTGACTCTTTAGCCACAGCCTATTTAACCCCTTATTATTTAAATGATGTAGTGAGCATTGATGCGGTAGAAGAGCATTTAGGCAACCATGTTGCAGTACTGCTTACAGGTGTGTCACAAATGGCGACCATAAGTACCTTAGCTCATCAAGGCAACGGCACTGTGCAAGTCGATAATATTCGCCGGATGCTGCTTGCTATGGTGGAAGATGTGCGCGCTGTGGTGATTAAATTAGCCGAACAGGTTTGCCATTTACGCAACGTCAAAGATGCCGCAGAAGAAGAGCGAGTAGTTGCCGCCAAAGAGACCGCTGATATATTTGCACCACTTGCGAATCGTCTTGGTATTGGTCAATTAAAATGGGAGCTTGAGGATTTAGCTTTTCGTTATTTGCACCCCGATATTTATAAAAATATTGCTAAGCAACTCGATGATAAGCGCCTTGCCCGTGAAGCGTATATGGTTGATATGGTTGAACAGGTCAAACAACGCCTCCATGAAGCGGGTATCAAAGCTGAGGTGTACGGCAGGCCAAAACATATCTACAGCATTTACAAAAAAATGGCGAAAAAGAACTATGAGTTTGATCAGCTATTTGATATACGCGCCATGCGAATTGTGGTTGAACGATTACAAGACTGCTACGGTGCTCTAGGTATAGTGCACACTAATTGGCGTCATTTAAATAAAGAGTTTGACGATTACGTTGCGACTCCAAAACAAAATGGCTATCAATCTATTCATACGGTTGTGTTTGGTCCTGAGGGTAAAACCGTTGAAATTCAAATACGAACGCACGACATGCATCAAGATGCAGAGCTGGGTGTCGCAGCGCATTGGATGTACAAAGAAGGCGCATTACCAGGGCGTGGTTCAGGCTATGAGCAAAAAATTAGCTGGTTGCGTAAATTACTGCAATGGCAAGAAGAAGTGGTCGATGGCAGCGACTTAGCACAAGAGCTTAAAAACCAAGTGGTTGAAGACCGCGTCTATGTGTTTACCCCTCGAGGCGATATTTTTGACTTACCACTGGGAGCAACACCTCTTGATTTTGCTTACTACATTCACTCCAATGTAGGGCATCGATGTATTGGTGCAAAAATATTTGGCAAAATAGTGCCATTTACTCATCAGTTAAGCACTGGTGACCAAGTTGAAATACTAACCCAAAAGCAGCCAAACCCAAGCCGTGATTGGTTAAATCCATCGTTAGGTTACATTAAATCGTCTCGCGCTAGAGCCAAAATTCACCATTGGTTTAAACAGCTCGACCGCGATAAAAATTTAAGTGCGGGTAAAGAGATTCTTGATAGTGAGTTACAAAAATTAGAGCTAACTTATAAAGATTTAGACCCCGCTATAAAGCGTTTTAATTTTAGAGAACTTGATGACTTAATGGTCGCTATTGGCGCAGGCGATATTCGTCTTAACCAAATGCTTAACTTTATTACTGACAGAACAGAGCATGAGCCGGTAATTCGTTTCAAATCGCCTAGTAAAGTGACTGGTGACAAAAACGGTATTGTAGTGGATGGGGTCGGCAGTTTAATGAGCCATGTTGCTCGTTGTTGTCGCCCAGTACCTGGTGATGAAATCATTGGTTATATTACTCAAGGACGCGGTATTGCGGTGCACCGAGAGGATTGTGATTCGTTTAGTAATTTAAAAAACAAGCACCCTGAGCGTGTTATTTCAGTGAGTTGGTCAGATGATATTAGTAGCTCTTACGCCTTAACTATTCGTATTGAAGCCAGTGATCGTTCTGGCTTAATTCGTGACATCAGTTCTGCACTTGCCAATGAAAAAGTTAATGTGCTCAATATGAACGTAAACACGGTTGATAGCACTCAAACTGCTATTTTTGTGATGCAAATTGAAGTGCATGACTTACAGGGCACTAATAAAGTGCTGTCTAAGCTACATCAGATCGAAGGGGTACACAGTGCAAAACGAGGGCAGTAATCAGGCTAACAATGAGGCTTTAAGCCAACTGCTGGAAATAATGCAAACACTGAGAAACCCTGAGGGCGGATGCCCTTGGGATCTCAAGCAAACGTTTGCGTCAATCGTACCTCACACTCTTGAAGAAGCCTATGAAGTGGCTGATTGTATTGAGCGCGACGATTTAAGTGAACTGAAAGGTGAACTAGGTGATCTGTTATTTCAAATCGTGTTTTATGCGCAACTAGCGCAAGAGCAGCAATTATTTGATTTTAACGATGTGGTAAACACGTTAAATGAGAAGCTAGTGCGCCGTCATCCGCATGTATTTTCATCGCAAGACACACCCACAACTGATGCCGAATTAGCTGCGCAATGGCAAGCAATAAAGGCACAAGAGCGTGCTACTAGACCCCAAGATAAAAGCTCAACACTTTGGCAAGATATACCAAACAGTTTACCTAGCTTAACAAAAGCTAAAAAAATTCAACAACGTGTAGCCGCTTTAGGCTTTGATTGGCCTACTTATCATGGCGCTATAGATAAAGTGAGTGAAGAGGTTGAGGAAGTCAAAGAAGCCTTAGCTCATAACCCGTACTCAGCGCATACAGCAGAAGAGCTAGGTGATTTGTTGTTTGCTACCGTGAATGTGGCACGTCATGTTAAACGTGACCCAGAGCAATTGCTTCGCAGTGCCAACGATAAGTTTTCTGCACGATTTGAAAAGGTGCAAAATTACTTAATTGCCCAGGGTAAATGTATTGAGTCAGCGTCTTTAGAGGAAATGGATGCGGCATGGGATGCAATAAAAAAATTAAATAAATAAGGACATAAAAAATGTCTGTTTTTTGTGCACAGATTTGCTATTTATAGCTGGATTGCTTAGCTATGTTTTGGTATAATTTCGCCCCGTCTTGTTTATATTCCAAAATCACTTGTTTGGGTATTATATTCCTTTTAATTCCTGATATTCTAGGGTTCGCATGAGTACAAAATTTATCTTCGTTACTGGCGGAGTTGTTTCTTCGTTGGGTAAAGGTATTGCAGCAGCATCATTGGCCGCTATTTTAGAAGCCCGTGGCTTAGATGTTACCATTCTAAAGCTGGATCCTTACATCAACGTTGACCCAGGCACAATGAGCCCAATTCAACACGGTGAAGTATACGTTACCGAAGACGGCGCAGAAACGGACCTTGACTTAGGTCACTACGAACGTTTTATTCGCACCAAAATGACCAGCCGTAATAACTTTACGCAAGGGCGCGTATATGAAGATGTACTACGTCGTGAAAGACGTGGTGAATATCTTGGCGCAACTATTCAGGTTATTCCTCATATTACCAATGACATTAAGCAACGTGTTTATGATGGCGCAGAAGGCCATGATATAGCAATCGTTGAAATTGGTGGTACGGTAGGCGATATTGAATCACAACCATTTATCGAAGCAATTCGTCAAATGGGTACAGAAATTGGTCGTGAATGCGCACTTTTCATTCACTTAACGCTAGTGCCATTCTTAGGCCCTGCCGGTGAAGTGAAAACAAAACCAACTCAACACTCAGTTAAAGAGTTACGCTCGGTAGGCATTCAACCAGATATTCTTATTTGTCGCTCAGACCGTAAGCTGCCAAATAACGAGCGTGCAAAAATTGCACTGTTCACAAACGTTGAAGAAAAAGCCGTTATTTCACTACCCGATGTAGATAGTATTTATAAAATCCCTGCGTTATTAAAATCGCAAGAGTTAGATAACTTTGTATGTCGTCGTTTTCATTTAGACGCGCCTGAAGCTGATTTAGCTGAGTGGGAACAAGTATTGTATCAAGAGTCTAACCCAACGGGTGAAGTGACAATTGGTATGGTAGGTAAATACATTGAATTACCAGATGCATACAAATCAGTAAACGAAGCATTAAAGCATGCGGGGCTGAAGAATCGTTTAACTATTAATATCCAATACGTTGATTCACAAGACTTAGAAACCAAAGGAACGGATGTTCTTTCTCGCTTAGATGCTATTTTAGTGCCAGGTGGTTTTGGTGGTCGTGGTGTTGAAGGTAAGATTTTAGCGGCTAAATATGCCCGTGAAAACAAAGTGCCTTACCTAGGTATTTGTTTAGGTATGCAGGTTGCGCTTATTGAGTACGCACGAAATGTTGCTGGTTTAGTTGATGCAAACTCAACTGAATTTAACGCAAATTCAGAGTCACCAGTGGTTGGTTTAATTACCGAGTGGTTAGATGCTGAAGGTAATGTTGAATTACGTGACGAAAAATCTGATTTAGGTGGCACTATGCGTTTAGGCGCACAAAAATGTCATTTAACACCAGGCTCTAAAGTACATGATGTGTATGGTAGCGACGAAATTGTTGAACGCCATCGTCACCGTTATGAAGTTAACAACAACTTTGTAGCACAACTTGAGCAAGCTGGTTTAAGCTTTACAGGTTTATCTGAAGATAAAAAACTAGTAGAGATTATTGAGAATAAAGATCACCCTTGGTTTATTGCAGCGCAATTCCACCCGGAATTCACTTCAACACCACGTGATGGTCACCCGCTATTTGAAGGGTTTGTAGCTGCGGCTCATACCTATCAAAAAGCGTCTTCGTAATATAAAAAGGCTGTGCATGATGCGCGGCCTTTTTTGTTTCTAAGGCTAGCCAAACTCAGGTTAGCCGCACTCACCATTTTGGGAATATAGAGGAATCAAGATGTCAGAAATCGTAAAAGTAATCGGTCGTGAAATTATGGACTCGCGTGGTAACCCAACTGTTGAAGCTGAGGTATATTTAGCTGATGGTTCATGGGGCCGTGCTGCTGCACCTTCAGGTGCATCTACAGGAACTCGCGAAGCATTAGAATTACGTGATGGTGATAAAGCGCGTTACTTAGGTAAAGGCGTATTGAAAGCGGTTGGCTTCATTAATAATGAAATTGCAGAAGCGCTAAAAGGTCAAAACGCACTTGCTCAAAGTGATGTAGACCAAGTAATGCTTGATTTAGATGGTACTGAAAACAAAGAAAAACTAGGTGCTAATGCTATTTTAGCGGTTTCACTTGCTAACGCAAAAGCGGCTGCGCAATCTAAAAAAGTAGAGCTATACGAGCACATTGCTGACATAAATGGCACGCCAGGTGTTTACTCTATGCCACTACCAATGATGAACATCATCAACGGCGGTGAGCACGCTGATAACTCAGTAGATATTCAAGAATTTATGGTTCAGCCAGTAGGTGCTACTAACTTCCGTGAAGCATTGCGTATGGGTGCTGAAGTATTTCATAGCCTAGCTAAGGTACTTAAAGCAGATGGACATTCAACAGCTGTAGGTGACGAAGGTGGTTTTGCACCAAACCTTGCATCAAACGAAGCTGCACTTGCAGCTATTAAAGTGGCTGTTGCAAATGCCGGTTATGAGCTTGGTAAAGATATTACCCTTGCACTTGATTGTGCGGCCTCTGAGTTTTATAACAAAGAAGCAAATATCTATGACCTTAAAGGTGAAGGTAAGCAATTTACATCTGAAGAGTTTAACCACTTCTTAAAAGATTTAACTGAGCAATACCCAATTGTATCAATCGAAGATGGCTTAGATGAGTCTGATTGGGATGGCTTTGCACACCAAACTAAACTAATGGGCGATAAAGTTCAATTAGTGGGTGATGACTTATTCGTAACCAATACTAAGATTTTAAAACGCGGTATTGATAACGGTATTGCCAATTCAATCTTAATTAAATTTAACCAAATTGGTTCACTAACAGAGACGTTAGCAGCAATCAAAATGGCAAAAGATGCAGGTTTTACAGTGGTTATTTCTCACCGCTCTGGTGAAACTGAAGATGCAACTATTGCTGATTTAGCGGTAGGTACTGCTGCAGGTCAAATTAAAACGGGTTCATTAAGCCGTTCAGATCGTGTTGCTAAGTACAACCAATTGCTACGTATTGAAGAGCAATTAGGCGCTAAAGCACCGTACAATGGTTTAAAAGAAGTTAAAGGTCAGTAATTCTCTAATCAGAATCTGATATTTAAGATTATAAAAATCCTCGCTTATGCGGGGATTTTTTGTAAAAAATAGCAAAAAAGGGACAAAGAAACGGGCTACGAGCATCGAGCTACGGGCGTTAAGCAAGCAGTGCGAATATCTAGGTTAAACAAACCTAACGTTAGTTACTTTACATCAATTACAACTGAAATTGCTGCTTTAAAATCTCGCCGGTAAAACTGGTTTTTAAGTAAAAGCCACGTGGCAGAGTTTTTATAATTTGTCCGTTTGGGCCTATTGCATCGGTAACAATATGGCTATTGGCTGCTTTTGGTCGTATTTGCATTACATCCCCTAAATGACCTGAAATTTCATCAACTCTACCAAGGGCTATAAGCTCCATTTGTTCTTCCCAGTCTCGCTGCAATTGTGCATCTTGCGCGGGGGAAGGTTGCCATAAAAAGCCACTGCCAATGGTTCTATCAAACGGTGCTATATCGCGCTCGCCTAAAATAGGTAGCCATAAAACATGATTCAACTTTTTTCGAACATTACTTGAGTGCCAGGTCGTACCGGTTACATTTATTAACGGGGTTACCGACACAAAGGTGGTTTCTAATGGTTTGCCTTTATATGAAATGGGCAGTGTTTTAAGCTCTATGCCTAAATCTTCAAAGTCGGGGAGCGGTTTTGAACCAGCGGTTGCGCCTAATACATACTCAATCAGTTGACCTGTCCAGCCTTTTTCACGCAATAAATCATCTGGCGTTTTAAAATGGTACTGCTGCGCTAGTTGTCCAAGTGTGAGCCCTGCAATATTATTGACACGTTGCATTAGTTGATTAATTGAATGAGGTTTTAAAGGTTGCATACTGTTAATTTAGTTGAATAAATACCAACGCCATGATAGCAAATTAGCTTGATAGTGGATATCTTTAGCGGTTGGTTGATTTTTATACGTGCTGTGATTGGTGCAATTTTATGCACTGCTTTAAAACGCTAAAATTAACTAAGTAACTGAACTACATTGTTTTTTTTGTTTTTGGTGTTCAGTTTTAATTAAGGTCTATAATTGTTGTAAGGATAAATACAGATGTATAAACATGTTTATCCACAGATTCTGTGGAGAACATCACTTTTTTGATCTTGTATTGTGGATTTGTTTGCTAAATGAGCGTGTTTTACAAAAGTTATGCACAAGCTGTGAGTAACCAGCACAAACAGTGTGGTTTTTATGTATTTACGTATGGCTGTGTTGTTTGTTATTCACATGCAATGGATTTCGCCATTAATTTGCCTTAAGCGAAGGTGTTAACGAGGCTTGCACGTAATAGTATTTGCCGTATTGCAGCTAATGTGGAACAATCATAAAAAATCGACTTACAAATGAGGCACTAAGGTGATTGATGCCGAAGGTTTTCGTGCCAATGTCGGAATTGTAATTTGCAATAATCAGGGGCAAGTGTTTTGGGCCAGACGCTATGGTCAACATTCTTGGCAATTTCCCCAAGGTGGTGTTGATGATGGTGAAACACCAGAACAAACTATGTACCGTGAATTACACGAAGAAGTAGGTTTGCGACCAGAAGATGTAGAAATAGTTGCAAGCTCAAAACATTGGTTACGCTATAAATTACCCAAACGATTAATCCGCCGGGATTCAAGTCCGGTGTGTATTGGGCAAAAACAAAAATGGTTTTTACTAAAACTGCGCTGTAAAGATGAAGATGTTAACTTACTGAAAACTCATCATCCGGAATTTGATGATTGGCGATGGGTAAGTTATTGGTATCCGGTTAGACAGGTTGTGTCGTTTAAACGGGACGTTTATCGACGTGTTATGAAAGAGTTTGCTCCTTTTGCTATGCCTTTTAATAAGCGAGAGCAACAAAAAGATCACTGGCGGAATAAAAGGTAGTTTTTCATAAAAAGGAGCAGTGTATGCTGGCAACACTCAGAACGATAGCTGAGTCTGTTTCGCAACAAGCGAATTTAGACGACGCGTTAGTGTGCTTTGTGAAAATGGTAAAAGATGCCATGAATACCCAGTGCTGCTCCATTTATTTTGCCGATTATAGCCAAGATAACTTTGTACTGATGGCCTCATCAGGGTTAAATCCTGATGCGGTAGGCAAGTTTAGAATTGGCTTTACCGAAGGTTTAGTAGGGCTTGTTGCCCAGCGTGAAGAAGCAATTAATATTGCCTTTGCCAAGTCGCATCCTCGCTTTAAGCTCTCCCCAGAAGTTAATGAAGAAGGCTATAACGCCTTTTTGTCCGTGCCTGTTGTTCATCAAAAAAAAGTGTTAGGTGTTATTGTTGTTCAACAGAAAATGGCGCGGGTATTTTCTCAAGATGAGGAGTCGTTTTTAATTACGCTTTCTGCGCAGTTAGCTTCGCAATTAGCCCACGCCGAAATAAAAGAAGTATTACGCCAAGATGAGTCATCCCATCAAACATCAGTATTAAAAGGGGTTTCTAGCGCGCCAGGTATAAGTATTGGTAAAGCTTTTGTTGTTATTCCTAAACTTAATTTTAAGTCTATAGAACTTACTAAGAATAACGATGTTATTGAACAGCGTCGTTTATTTACACAAGCGGTTGCTGCAACGCGCAAAGAATTTAGCACCTTATCGATGACATTGAGCGACAGCATACCGCAAGAGGCGTTGGCTGTATTTGATGTGTATCAGCAATTATTAGATGCTAAAAGTTTAGGTCATAATGTAGAGGCTCAATTACAAGAAGGGTGGTGTGCTAAAAGTGCATTAAAAATTGTGATTGAACGTTTAGTTGCGCAGTTTAACGAAATGCAAGACCCTTATATTAAAGAGCGTGCGGTTGATGTTAAAGACATTGGTTTACGGGTGCTGCATCATTTAGTGAATACCGAGCATGCAATAAAAGACTACCCTGAAAACACCATTTTAATAGCGCATACATTAACACCAGCTATGTTAGCTGAGGTACCCAATGAACGTTTGGCTGGGGTTGTGAGCATTAATGGTTCAGCCAACAGCCATGCCTCTATTTTAACCCGCGCTATGGGCGTGCCGGCGATTTGGGGTATCGAAGATTTACCGCTATTGCAGTTTGATAGCAAAGAAATGATTTTAGATGCTTTTGCTGGGCGTTTATATATTTCGCCTTCGCAAATGCTTATTGATGAGTATACAGAATTACAACATCAAGATAACTTACTCAATAATCGTTTTTTAGAAGAACAAGCATTGCCTTCAATCACGTTAGACGGTGAGCATATTAGTTTGTTACTTAATGCAGGGCTTGAGCTTAATACTCAACAAAATAGCGTCCATATTTGTGATGGTGTTGGTCTTTACAGAACCGAAGCATGGTTTATGCAAAAGGGACAGTTTCCTTCGCAGCAAGAACAAGAAAACTGGTATCGAGAAGTACTTAGTAGCTATTACCCTAACCCCGTTGTTATGCGAACGTTAGATATTGGTGGCGACAAAGTTTTAGATTATTTTAATATCACTGAAGAAAACCCATTTTTAGGATGGCGTGGTATTAGAATTAGCCTTGACCATCCCGAGCTTTTTTTAGATCAGCTCAAAGCGATGTTAAAAGCCAATATTGGCTTAGGTAATTTAAAAATAATGCTGCCGATGATCAGTGGTACTGATGAGGTTGAAGAGTCACTGGCACTATTTAAACAAGCTTATTATGAGTTAAGTGAAGCATTTCCTGAGCAACTTATAGAAAAGCCTGATATTGGCATCATGCTTGAGGTACCTTCAAGTGTATTTATGCTGCCAGAGTGGTCTAAAAAAGTCGATTTTTGCTCAGTAGGTAGTAACGACTTAACTCAGTATTTATTAGCCGTAGATAGGGCAAATGCCCGTGTAGCCGATTTATTTAACCCTTATCACCCCGCGGTATTGCGTGTATTAAATAATATTGCCAGCGAGTGTGAGCATTATGAATTGCCCTTTAGTCTATGTGGTGAGCTTGGTGGCGACCCCGAGGGCGCAATATTACTGATTGCTATGGGGTATAGACGTTTAAGCATGAACTTATCGTCGCTAAACAAAGTGAAGTGGGTGCTAAGACGCTTAAATGTAAGCGACATGGAACAGTTACTGAGCGATTGTTTGGCACAGCCTAACGCTAAACAAGTACTACGGTTAACCCGTAATTTTATGATAGAGCATCAGCTAGGTGATTTATTTTATACACCTAAATGATAGAGCTGTAATTGTTTATATAATCAATTAAAATATACATATAATTAAATGTATTAGAGATAACTATGTATGAACTAGGACTTCTAGTTGCAAGTTGTGCGCTGTTAGGTTGCATTGTTGGTTTTTTAGCAGGGCTACTAGGCATAGGCGGTGGTTTAATTATTGTGCCAGTGCTAAGTAGTTTGTTACTTAGTTTTGACGTGGCCGCTGCCGATCATGTGTTAGTTATCGCTATTGCAACATCGTTAGCCTCTATTTTATTTACTTCCACTTCTTCAGCGTTAGCTCATCATAAAAATGATAATGTGCCTTGGGAAATTGCACCTTGGGTTATGTCGGGCGTGGCCGTTGGCGCATTAATTAGTGGCTTTGCTGCCAGCTTTATCCCTGAGAAAATGTTAAGAACGGTGTTTGCGGTCAGTGTGGTTTTTATTGCGATGAGAATGGTACTTTCTGCTCGAAATAAAGTGAACGCAGAACACCCTTTACCTGCAGGCCCCGTACTGGGAGGTATTAGTGCGGTAATGGGCTCACTGTCTGGATTAATTGGCATTGGTGGCGGTGCATTACTTGTGCCTATGTTGCATTATTTTTCGGTTGATATTAAAAAGGCAATTGGTTGCGCTGCTGCATGTGGTATTGTAATTGCCTTTTTTGGCTCTATCGGTTACATCAGCGCTGGTTGGTATGTAACGGACTTAACGCATGGTTTTATGGGGTTTGTATATTTACCCGCTTTATTTGGGATTGTTATTACCTCATGGTTTATAGCGCCTATAGGGGCTAAGGCAACACATTACTTACCTGTGAATACAATTAAGAAAGTTTTCGCGATGTTACTGGTTTTCATCGCTATTAAAATGGTTTTTAGCTAAAGGTTTATTTTTATGGCACTGGAGTTTCCTCAAATTGATCCAATAATATTTTCTGTTGGACCACTTAGCGTTCGTTGGTATGGGTTAATGTACTTAATTGGTTTTGCGTTTGCGATGTGGTTTGCTAATCGTCAAGCGAAGAAACCAGGGTCGGGTTGGACTAAAGACGAAGTCAGTGATTTACTCTTTTACGGCATGCTGGGCGTTATATTAGGTGGGCGTGTTGGATATGTTCTGTTTTATCAATTTAGTTACTTCATTGAAAACCCCTTGTATTTATTTAGAATCGATCAAGGTGGCATGTCGTTTCATGGCGGCACACTGGGGGTGATCACTGCGATTGCTATTTTTGCTTACAAGCGTAAAAAGTCGTTATTGCAAGTTGGTGATTTTGTAGCACCTTTAGTGCCTGTTGGTTTACTTGCTGGGCGTATAGGTAACTTTATTAACGGCGAATTATGGGGTCGTACTACCGATGTTCCTTGGGCAATGGTATTTCCAACTGGAGGCCCGCTTGCACGCCACCCATCACAACTTTATGAAGCTTTTTTTGAAGGGCTGGTATTGTTTGTCATATTATTGTGGTTTATAAAGCGTCCTCGTCCTGCGGGAAGTGTGTCGGGTTTGTTTTTACTAGGTTACGGCGTATTTAGGTTTGGTATTGAGTATTTTCGCCAACCAGATGCACAACTGGGGTTATTTGCCGACTTCATTTCAATGGGGCAAATCCTATCGTTACCTATGATCATTGGCGGGTTAGGCTTACTTATTTGGGCCTATAAACAACCACAATCGCAAACAGCGTCAAAAGTTTAAAAGAAGAAGTTAGATGAAACAATATTTAGAATTATGTCAGCGTATTGTTGACCAAGGACAGTGGGTTGAAAATAAACGCACCGGTACACGTTGTTTAACGGTTATAAACGCTGATTTAGAATACGATGTGGCGAATAATCAGTTTCCTATGATCACTACTCGAAAGAGCTATTACAAAGCGGCTATTGCTGAGTTGTTAGGGTATTTAAGAGGGTACGACAGTGCTGAGCAGTTTCGTAATATAGGCTGTAAAACATGGGATGCTAATGCCAATGAAAATAATGCTTGGCTCAATAACCCTAACCGTAAAGGTGAGGACGATATGGGGCGCGTTTACGGCGTTCAAGGTCGTGGCTGGCAACGCCCTGATGGTTCAACACTGGATCAACTGGCAAAGGTCATCAATAATTTAAAAAGTGGCATAGATGATCGCGGCGAAATTATTACATTTTATAACCCCGGTGAGTTTGAACTTGGTTGCTTGCGCCCATGCATGCATACACATACCTTTTCGTTATTAGGTGATACTCTGTATTTAACCTCATATCAACGCAGTTGTGATGTTCCACTAGGACTTAATTTTAACCAAATTCAATGTTTTGTATTACTTGCGTTAGTTGCGCAAATTACCGGCCATAAAGCGGGTAAGGCATACCATAAAATCACCAATGCCCATATTTATGAAAATCAGCTCGATTTAATGCGAGATGTGCAATTAAAGCGTGAGCCATTTGCTTCTCCCCAATTAAAAATCAACCCAGAGATTAAGTCACTCGAAGACATTGAAACATGGGTAACACGTGATGACTTTGAGGTGGTTGGCTATCAATGCCATGAAGCGATTCAGTACCCATTTTCAGTTTAAAAAATAAGGAGAGCATAATGAAAGCAGTGATCCCTGTAGCGGGCCTTGGAACACGAATGTTGCCGGCCACTAAAGCAATTCCAAAAGAAATGCTGCCAGTTGTAGACCGTCCACTTATTCAATACGTTGTTAGCGAAGCCGTTGCCGCTGGCATTAAAGAGATAGTGTTAGTAACGCATTCGAGTAAAAACTCAATTGAAAACCATTTCGATACTAGCTTTGAGCTTGAGGCAACGTTAGAGAAACGTGTAAAGCGGCAATTACTTGCCGAAATACAGTCTATTTGCCCTAAGGACGTGACGATTATTCATGTGCGTCAAGGTGAGGCGAAAGGGTTAGGTCACGCTATTAACTGTGCAGCCCCTATTATAGGGGATGAACCTTTTGTAGTTATTTTACCCGACGTTATTATCGATGAAGTGGAAAGTGATTTAACAAAAGATAATTTAGCGGAAATGATCACTCGTTTTGAGCAAAGTAAACACAGCCAAATTATGGTTGAGCCAGTACCTAAAGATCAAGTAGATAAATTTGGTGTTGTTGATTTAGGTGATGTTGAGTTAAACCAAGGTGAGAGCTCACCCATTAAGAGCATGGTAGAAAAACCACCTGTTGACGAGGCACCTTCAAACCTTGCTGTGGTTGGTCGTTACGTGTTGAGTAAAAATATTTGGCCATTATTAGCTAAAACACCACAAGGTGCAGGTGATGAGATTCAGCTGACTGATGCAATTGCGATGCTTATGCAAGATGAAAAAGTAGACGCTTATGCTATTAAAGGCCGAAGCCATGACTGTGGTAGTAAAGTTGGTTATTTGAAGGCGACAATAGAATTTGCTTTGCGCCGTGATGAATTTGCTGATGAGCTTAAAACCTTTATTAAAACATTAATTTAAATAAACTTATCATTATTCAAAGCGCCTACATGGCGCTTTTTTTGATTGTAAAATCGCTTTTACAGACATTTAATTATAACTATTTTTGCAGTTATACAGACAGATCTGGGTTTGTAATGTAACCTTTATGTTAACTAAAGTTGTTTTTTAGTTAACGTGCTTTATTAGGCCAATTGTAAATTGGCTCAACTTAGCGGTCGAAACTGTTGAAAGAGAAACAATCAATGTGTGAATACAGCGTAAAGTATCACCGATATTTAGTTATAGCTTTACTTATGTTAATAGGGAGTGGTTGTACGATATCGCCTGATAAAACCTCATTAAATGAAAGGGTTAGAGATTCACCCGAATATGTAACTATCACCGCAGTTGAACTTGCACAGCTAAAAGATGCCGCTTTGCAATGGCAACAAGCACGTTCTGGTATAGAGAGACTATTAAAGTTAGAACGTGAGCTTACATATTTAGTTGATAATTTAGATATTATTAACAGTAAAGCAATAGCGAAATCTAACCAAGCTGTTAGCAATCGCTATGCTCGCTCATCAATTAAGGCTAATACCTCGCCAGACCTCAGGCATGGTAATAACTACGCAAGCACCTCAGATAACGTTGAACGACCGAGACAAAGATATAGTAACCGTTATGTAAAACCGACTGGTAGGGACGCTCTAAAAAATCAGCGATATAGCAGCCGCTATGCTAGTGTTCCTACAAAAATAATTACAGCTCCTTCAAAAAGCTACAGTAAACGAACTGTTCGCTCGCCAGTGAAAGCGATTAGTTCTAGGGTGAACAAAAAGATTGCCTCTAAAATATCGATGGCAACAAAAGTGGCAATGGTAGATAAAAACAAAAAAGTATTTGCCTTACAGGTAGCGTCCCTTGATTCAGAAGAAAGTGTTGCTAAAGAGTGGAAGCACATTAACAAAAAAGCAGCGCCTTTGTTTAAGGATAAAATCACGACAAACATTGAAAAAGCAAAAGTTAATAACAAAACCTATTATCGATTAAAATTAGGTGAGTATTTTAACTTTAAAAGTGCTGAGGATGATTGTGAGGTATTTAAATTCTATAAAGTTGATTGCTTTGTGAGTAACTACACTGACAAACCAATTGGATTATAAATTATTTATTTGGCGCTTTTATTGCATAATAGCTAGAGCTCGTTTTTTGTAATAGGTGCTTTAAAGTGAAACTTCGTTTAATAATATTACTAATACCATTTGCATTAGCTGGTTGTAGCAACCAGCTAATGCCCGTCGACTCACAAAGCGACAAGCTTGTGCGTGAAAAAGATATAAAACCTTACTTAGAGCAATGGGATAACAACAAAGAGCAGATAGCGCGTTTAAGCACCATGGAAGAGGACTTATCATTACTGATTCAAGCTCTTTCTGCACAAACAGATATTGATACCGTACCTGAGCCATTGAAAGAGAAGGTAAAACGTGTTGAATATGGCTCTAAGCAATCTTTACAACTCTCCTCAGAAACTGTCTTAGCCGATAACACTATCAGTATAAACAAAGCAATTTACGGTGTACAAATTGGACGTTATTTAGTTTCTAACGGAGCCAAAAGGCAAGTACAGCGACTAAAAGAGCAATACCCTCAGTTAAACAGTATTTTACAATACCGCATTAATGAGCAACAAAAGGAATCAACAACGTTTTATAGTGTTGTAGCAGGCCCGCTGAAAAATCAACAGCAAGCGGCGCAGTTGTGTTTGTTTTTTTACAAAATAGGTAATAAGTGTACCTTAGCGACATTTTCAGAGGATGTTTAAGGTTTTTTACGCTTATTTTTTCATCCTGTTATTATAAATCAAAATAAAGTAAATATTTTCTAACTTTTTAGTGATTTTGGCCGATACTTAACATAACCTGACTAACAGGTTTATACTTTATGTCTAAGGGAAAACTATGAACAAAATATTTACTAAAGCAGCGTTAGCTGCATCAATGACTGTTCTTTCTTTCGGTGCGGCTGCAGAAACTGCTTCTTTTCAAGCAGGTGTTACAGTTCAAAACGCATTCACCTTTACGAATGATGCACCACTAGATTTTGGTACAATCAGGGCTTCAGGTGATTTAACTGGGACGGAGACTGCAACATTAGTATTAGCCGCAAACCCTGCTACTGCTCCTACAACGGCTTCTACAGATGCAACCGCAGCTGAAATTGCAATTTTAGTAGCAGGTACACCAGCCTCATTCTCAATTTCAGGTGTGTCTCCTTTTGGTACATTGACCATTACAAATCCGACTGAAACTGCGATTGCGCCTGATACAGCACCTGCGGGCACTGCTGCATTTACTTTGGGCACTCCAACGTATTATGTGTTAACTGGTGCGACGCCTAACAGTGCAGCTACAACGACCATTCAGGTCGATTCAGCTGGCGAAGCAACTTTTAATTTTGGTGCAACATTAACCACAACGGCGGTTACTGCAACTAGTGATTATATCGATGGTTCATACAGTGGCACGTTTACATTAGAATTAAATTACTAATGGGCAAAGCCTGCTTTATTGTATAAAGCAGGCTACTTTATGAAATTAATTTTACTCATACTAGCAGCTTTTTTAACTACTGATTTATACGCACAAGTTACACCGCTTGAGCAATTGGATTTTGGTAAAATTGTTATCAGTGATAACCAAAGTGTTAGCTCTATGACCTTGTTGCCCAGTAACACAAATACTTTAACCAATAAGATATATTTACTTGAAAAAGGCCATGCAGCCGAATTGTTGCTTGAAGGATATCCTGCACGTATCCAGGTAAACGTGAGTGACTTTGTAAGTGATCAGCCCCTAAACAATATTTTTGGTGGCGCGCCACTGATTTTAAATCAACTCATTTATAATGCGACCATTACAACCGATACCACAGGAACTGCTTTATTGAGAGTAGGAGGGCAATTAAGTACCTCAGGTGACGGAAATACTTATAAAGATGGTATCTTTGATACTACAATTGAAGTGACGCTAAATTATTAGACAACTAGAGATGTTGATAAAATGACAATAATAAAAACTTTTTTTATCTTAGTAAGCTTTATCTTAACTAGCTTCCATTCTTATGCAAACTTACTTATTTCCCCAACAAGAGTAAATTTTGATGAGCGTCAGCGTGTTGCTAAAGTCATTGTTGTTAATAACTCTAATGAAGCAAAAACTTATAGATTGGAGTGGCAAGACAAAGTTGCACTAGCTGGCGGAGGGTATGCTAATTTAGCGGCTGATCAAGAAAGTTCAGCTTCACTTAAAAATATGGTTAGGATTAGCCCATCGCAAGTTAGATTAGCGCCAGGAGAAAGGCAGATTGTTAAGCTTGCTATTCGAAAGCCAAAAGGTTTACTAGAACAGGAATACCGATCTCACCTAGCATTTAAAGCACTCCCTAATGAAACTCAAATCCAGCAACAAAGACTTGGTATTAATTTGAAATTACTATTAAGTTACACTATTCCTGTTATTCTGCGTAAAGGCGCTGAAAAACCAAATGTTAATATTAGCAATTTACAGCTTATACACAGCCCAGAAAAAAAAGCGCTTGAGATTGAAATTAAGCGAGAAGGGGGCTTTAGCTCTTTTGGCAAGTTAGAAGTTTTCTTTAAGCAAAAAGGAACGGATACAGAGAAAAAGATCGCCATGTTAAACGATTTTAGTATTTACCCTGAGCTAAAAACAACAACGGCGACGATACCAATTTTTGTAGATCAAAACATCCCGAAAGATGGCGAAATTCGGGTAATTTATACAGGGCTTAAAGAATATCGCGATACTATTTTTAGTGAA
Organism: Pseudoalteromonas sp. 11L1; assembly: GCF_055397545.1. The sequence continues at coordinate 1,595,398 of NZ_AP041141.1, forward strand.
AAGTTTGCGCCAATTAATAATGCAATTATCGGTAATTTGAAATAGGCGATGTATTACTTTAAGCGTTTAAAGTGGTTGTTGATCATTTTTTTATCAATTGACCCCTTATTAGCAGCAGAGCCTGACACTCAGGCCATTCTTGCTAGCATAAAAAAAATAGATAAAAAATGGCAGCAATACAACACTGATCAAGCTGTAAATGAAAGAACAGAGCCTGAGCTTAATGTACAGCAAGGTGAGGGCATCCCCGAAGGGGAGTTATTATTTTTTTCATCGTTCGTGAAAAAAAATTACCTGGGTGAAATGCTCGGGGTGAAAAGTAAAACCGGTGTATTAATAGATTTATTAAGTTTTTCAGAAAGCCTGGATTTTGCTATAGATATAAATAGCGATGACCTTATTGCTCAAGGCTGGTTTATTCGTGAAGATAATCAGTTTTATCTAGACCTAAATACAAATACAGTACAAATTAACGGCGCTAGATATTCATTTAACAGCCAACAAGCTTATGCTGATAACGGCGATATGTTTGTTGATAGTAACTTGCTAGCGCAGTGGTTTTCGTTAGATATTGATATTGAATATTCAGCACTTGAGCTAAATGTAAGCTCCCCTACCAAATTGCCTATAGAATTAAAACGCGAAAGAGAGCAGCGAGAAACTGTAACTAATAGAGAGTCACGTCAAGCAATATTACCTTGGAAGGCCAGTCCATACAGTGCAATTTCATCTCCTCTTGCTGATGTGCAGCTTAGTGCAACCAAGAGTAATACGGATTCAGCGATAGGGTACTCTGTATTAGGGTCAAATGACTTAGCCTATTTTAATGCTCAGTATTTTTTTGCAGGGCGAAAACAAGATTTACTATCAGATTCAAGATTATCATTTAGCCGTCAAAGTAAAGACGCACGGTTATTAGGTCCCTTAAATGCGACAACTGTTCAATTTGGAGATGTATTAGCAACTCAAATCGGTAAACAATTTAATAGTAGTTACGCCAGAGGAATAAAAGTTGATAACAAACCACTTTTTAAACAGGTTAATAGTAATCAAATTAATTTAACGGGTGCTATTCAACCAGGGTGGGATGTTGAGTTATACCGTAATGATGTACTGCTAGCGCAGCAGTTTAGTTTAGCTGATGGGCGTTATTTATTTGAAGATATTGATTTATTGTTTGGCGCTAATAATTTTGAGCTGATTTTTTATGGTCCACAAGGGCAAGTAGAGCGAAAAACAGAGCAATACTTTATAGATGGTAATAGTTTGTCAGCAGATGAATCGTTTTATGAGTTGTCAATTACTGAGCAAGGTGAGCAGTTATTCAACCAGTCACTTTATTCGACACAAGGCAAAGGTTGGCAGCTAGCAGGCCGTTATGAAACGGGGCTAACTGATTATTTATCGGTTTATGCTGGTACATCAATATTAAATAGTAATTCGAGTGATAATGTTAACAATTATGCTTTTGGTTCAAACCTAAGTATATTTGATAAAGTATTACTTAATCTAGATTATGAAAAAAATAATAACGATGAAGATAAGCTAGAGGTAGCTGCTAGAGGTGAGTTAATTGGTCAATCGGTACGGTTAAGCCTGTCTCAAAACAATGAAAAGATAATTGGTGATTCGCAGACAGCGAAAGTTGAAAGTTATCAATTATATACGGCAGGAAAGTTGTTTGATAAATCGTTTGGAAGCTTAAGCTATCAAAATACGCTCGCATATAACAGCAGAGAATTTAGCGACTCATATTTAAGTGTTGATAATACCTTATCGTATAATTTAGGTGGGACCGTTGTTAGTAACAACTTAATTTGGCGAAAATTTGATTCTTTAGATGATGCAACAACACTTGGCAGCATGCGTCTTCAACATCGATTTGGTAAAACATACACTCGTTTTAGTGTTGACTATAGCGCAGACTCCGGTTCGACTATACTGGGTTACCAAGCAGAATTAAGCCGTAGTTTATCTCAGAATTTACAATCTGAATTCACACTAAGAAACTCCCGTATAAATGATTTAGTTTCTATGGAACTGGGTTTAAATTGGCAAAGCGATAGTTTTAGCTTAAATAGCACAATGAGTTACGACGATGATGATAATTGGCGGCTAGGTTTATTTAGTCGCTTTAGTATTGGTTTTGATGCGAACACTGACGAGTACTTTTTAAGTAAAAGAAGCCTCGCAAACTCTGGCACTTTAATGGTTAGAGTCTTTCTTGATTCAAATAATAACAATATTCAAGATGATGGAGAAAAGGGAATTGAGGGCGTTAAGGTAAAAGGAGTTCAAAACTATCGCCGAGCTGTAACCAACGAAAATGGTTTAGCAATACTTAAAGGTATGCCAGCAAATAGAACCACCGACATAGTGATAGAGCCAGGTAGTATTAGTGAGCCTTTTTTAGTTGCCGCCAATGATGGCTTTTCTATTACACCGCGTGCCGGCTTTGTTGAATATATGGAAGTGCCGCTTAATAACAGTAGTGAATTAGAGGGAACTGTTTACAAACAAGATGAGCAAGGCAGCACTGAAGTACAGCCTTTTGCCACCGTAAAATTACTCGACAAACAAGGCAAGCAAGTGGCACAAACGCAGGCTGCTTATGATGGTTATTATTTGTTTACCGATTTACGCCCTGGCGAATATAAAGCGGTTATAGATGATGAATTTAAGCAACGTAAGTCTTTAAAAGATACGCAACAGGTGGTGGTTAAGTTACCAGCGCAAGGTGAAGTAGTAATGGGCGTTGACTTTGAGCTTAAAGAAAAAACACAAACTCCAGCGTATATTGCTAATGCGGGTGGGTTTTCATCATTGCCAATTATGAAAGCGTATTATCAATTAATTAAACGTCATTTAAATGAGCAATCAAAGCGTGATGCTTTTTATATTAAAGACGAAAAACAAAAACGGTATATTTTAGCCGTCGCTTATGCCGAGTCTGCGCAAGGGGAGCTTGAACAAGTATGTGCAGAATTAAAAGTAAAAGGCTTGAACTGCCAAGTCCAAGCGCAACTTATTAGCCACTAATAACAATAAGGTTTAACCATGCAATATGCTAATTTATATAAACGCTACTCAATACTAATTGCCTGTATTGCTGCTCTTTTTATATCAGGATGCAGTACCACCAAAACTGCAGAATCTCCTCAGCCAATGCAAGCGAGTGCCAATCTTTCTGAGGCAGAGTTGGCGCAGCTAAAAGCATCGTCTCAGCAGTGGCAAGCAGCCAAAGCAGGTGTTGAACGTTTATTAGTGATTGAACAAGACTTAAAGTTATTAATAAGCCAATTAAATGCAGTGGCAAAACAAAGCCCTGCATCAACAAATACGCCTCCAGTATCAACAGCTAAAGCTTCGGCTGAAACGGTAGCACCAACAAAAGTTGCAAAAAAAGCTAAAGTAGCAACGAATACAACTAATGAAAAACAAGCCGTTAAAGCCTTATTTGCCTTGCAAGTTGCAGCCGTTACCGACAAAGAGCGACTTAGCCAAAGTTTAAATCAAATAAAAGCCAGCGCATCTTCGTTATTTCAGGGCGAATTCGTGGCGAATGTAGAAACTATTAACGTGAGTGGCATGACTTACTACCGTTTAAAGCTTGGGGCTTATCAAAATCAAGCGAATGCGGCTGCCGATTGCGATAAACTTAAACAGCGCCAAATCAACTGCATTGTGAGTCATTACACCCAACAGCCATTAAAATAAATATGCATCTAGGGTATTAGGCATAATAATTGCTTTGTAACTATTATGTTTTTAGAGGATGGCAACTATGCGCCTTTTGTTACCCTTACTATTATTAAATTTGGCGGGCTGTAGCTTAACCCCCCAGCCAAAGCCGAGTATAAGCACTGATGCGCCTAAAGCGGTCATGGCACCTTATACGCTTAACCAGTACGTAAATAGCTTGAGTGCCCAGCTTAGCCATATCAAAGAGCCTTTTAAAAGCACCGCTTCAATCGCGGTCAGCAGCTTTTATTTAGCCAATGCTTTGGATTCACAAATTGCCCAAGGCCAGGGGACAGGGCTTAGTCAGCAAGTTCAAGAAAGCTTAATAACCCAATTTACTCAGTTAGGGTACAACACGGTTGAATATCGGCTTGAAAACCAGCTTAACTTATCAGCGAGCGCTGATTCAGTGTTAAGCCGCAGCACCAGTAACTTAAAGCAGCGTCAGATTATTGACTTTGTGATCACCGGCACTTTAACCCGTCAAGAACATGCTTATATTGTTAATGCTCGCATGGTAAATATGCAAACTAATCAGATTGTATCTGCCGCAAGCACTGAAATTCCCATCAATGTGATGTGGAGTAATGAAAAAATACAGCAGCGCGGTGACTATATTTACCGCAGTGAATATTAATTAGGAGCACACATGAAACGCCTACTATTAACTTTATGTTTGCCACTGGGCTTTGGTTGTTCACAAATGACAGACCATAGTGACACGCAAATTACCGACGATGCGCCTATGTTTTTTGAGCAACGCCCTGTAGCTGCACCAACAAATACAGATTCGCTTTATCAAAATAAAGCCGCAGTGATGAATAAAAACAAACAAGTAAATACGCCAACCCGTAAAAATATTAATCACTATGTGCGTGGCATCATGCAAGACATGGCTGAAAACTTACAGTACGTAAATACTAAAACGCCATTGGCAGTATCAAGCTTTGTTTTTTTAGACCGTGACTACAACAATGCTGACTTAGTAGGTAACCAAATAGCAGAGAGCTTTATGCACGAACTGCATAATTTTGGTGTGCCGGTCATTGATTTTAAAACCACCGATTATATGCGTGTAACCCCTGGTGGCGATTTTGTTTTTAGCCGCGACTACTTAGAGCTTAACCAAGAACAAAACTTTAGTTACGTATTAGCAGGCACGCTAGTAAATCACCAAGGCGGCATATTAGTAAATGCACGAATTGTTGGTTTAGCGAGTAAAGCGGTTGTAGGCTCTGCACAGGGCTTTATTCCGCAATCAGTTATTGATGCGCTAAATAGCAGTAACAGTGCTGATGGCATTATGCTTAAACAAGCGAGTAAGTGAGGTTTACCATGGTTAACTTAGTTAAGCGCTCTGCTTTAATTGGTATAAGTGCATTATCACTATTACTTTCAGGCTGTAATTTAATGGGCGAGTCGACCGCGACCGAGCCCGCCAAATCTGAGCCAGAGCAAACAGTGGTAAGCAATCTTGATTTTAACCAGATCATGGCGCAAATGCAGCAAAATGACGAGCAAGAACAATACGCCGATACAACGCAGTTTAACCCAAACAAGCACCATAAAAGCTTAGTTAACTACGTAGAGCAAATGGCACTTGATTTAACCGACACCATGCAAGTAGCCCCGCAAGATGCAGCGATTGCAGTCACGTCGTTCGTTGATTTAGACGCAAGTTTAACTACAGCAAGCCAGTTAGGTAATCAGTTATCAGAAACCTTTATACACCAGCTACAAAAGTTTGGTTATAGCGCGGTTGATTTTAAAACAGCCAATTTAATTACCGTTAATGAACAAGGCGACTTTGCATTCACCCGCAACACTCGCAAGCTTGCAGGTACGAATATAGCCAGCCATGTTTTATCGGGTACATTAATTTACCGTGCAGATGGGGTTGTTATTAACGCTCGCGTAATAAATATTGAAAATAAGCGCCTTGCCGCCAGCAGTCGAACATTTATACCGCTTTACGTATTAAATAAAGAAGATATATATTTATCAAGCAATTAACTTAATTTGATACTTGATATAAAAAACCAGATGCCGTTATAATTTCCAAACACTTAGTACTTAGCACCCAACGTGGCCTCTTAGTTAAATGGATATAACGGCCCCCTCCTAAGGGGCAGTTGCAGGTTCGATTCCTGCAGGGGCTACCAATAAAATCAATGGGTTATGCCTTTTCTTTGTTTCTATATCAACTCTATGTAGTATATTTGTAGCAATGCCAGCTTTGTGCCATTTTCGGATAAAAAGTGAATTTGAAAGCCTGTTGGGTGGCGCCTTCGGCTTAACCAACCTACATTTTGACGTAGGTCGGAGAAGTGGCGGAGCTAAGCCACAACATCCGACAAAAATGTATTACTATGTACGTTGTACGAGTTTTGCTTCCAGATTAGCGGTATACTCATTTACTTTTGCAAGCTCATGCTCTAACTGGGTCTTTATAGAAGTAATTGATTCATTGTTTGAGATATGATTAGTTCCGTCATTACAACCATTTAGCTTCAATTGTGTAACCTGAGCAGAAGTGCCGTAAGAACTAATTAATGCAGTTAAAGCGCTAATTTCAGTCTGTTGCTCTTGTTCTATTGCTGATTTATTTAATTCAATTTTAAGTTTTTCAATTTCTTCCTTTTGGATGCTTACCGAATAAATAAGCCAGATGACGGCAAACAGTGCAATCACAACACCAGCAGTACCGCTCAAATAACTGCCAAATGCTCCCCAGTCATTGGAATTTTTGGATAATGAACCATTAAAAACGCTCACATATGAAAATATGGCGACGACTAACGTTGTTACTACCACTAATAAAGACAAAAGAGGTTTCCAAAATTTTTTAATCCACATATAAGATTCCAATTATTATATAACAGCTTTATCTGAGGACACTTTTCCTATTTTAGCGTGAAAACATCCTTATTTTATGAACTTATATTAATAGCAAATGGTATAAGTTACTACCAACTATAAATATTATACTACTGCCGCTTATTTAAAGATGTGAAAAAGGGGAGAATATCCTTTTATTATTACTAAGACAATTACGACTCACCTGAATGACTGGTTCACAGCTCAACGAAGCCCTCCATTTAATTTTTCATAATAAAAAAGCGAGCTATCAATTAGCCCGCTTTATATAATAATTTGCCGAACCCCGAACCCCGAACCCCGAACCCCGAACCCCGAACCCCGAACCCCGAACCCCGAACCCCGAACCCCGAACCCCGAACCCTGAGGCTATAACTCAGCCATCACTGGTAATCGTAGCAATCAGCTCGCTCAGTACCTGCTCAGCTTTGCCTGTTTCTACTTGGCAAGTACCAGCATTTAGATGGCCGCCGCCACCGTATTTAAGGCATAACTCGCCAACATTAGTATTGGAGCTGCGGTTGGTGATTGATTTACCAATGGCGTACACCACGTTTTGCTTTTTAAGCCCCCACATTTTATGTATTGAGATATTACATTCGGGGAACATGGCGTAAATAACGAAGCGGTTAGTAGCGTAAATGGTTTCTTCTTCGGTTAAATTGAGTACCACTAAGTTGTCGTGTACTGATGAGCAGCGGTCTATTTGCTCTTTAGCTTGTGCGTTGTGCTCGTGGTATAACGCAACACGCTCGGCAACATCTTCCATTGCTAGTATTTGTTCTATGCTGTGATCTTTACAGGCGTCAATTAACTTCATCATTAACTGGTAATTAGAAATTTTGAATTCACGAAAACGGCCAAGTCCTGTGCGCGCATCCATAATAAAGTTCATCAGTACCCAGTCTGTTGGGTTTAAAATTTCGTCTTTTGTAAATTGTGCCGAATCCCCTTTATCAACCGCTTCCATCATGTCAGTTGAAATATTAGGGAATTTCTCTGCGCCACCATAATAGTCATAAACAACGCGTGCTGCAGAGGGCGCATCTGGGTCAATAATATGGTTTTTTATATCGCTTTCGTTACGAACGGTTTCACTTAAGTGATGATCAAATGCAATATGACAACCGGCAACATAGGGGAGGTTAGTGGTAATGTCGTTGCTGGTAATGGCTATTTTGCCATCTTGCATGTCTTTTGGGTGCACAAATAAAATATCGTCGATTAAATCTAAATCTTTAAGTAATACGGCACACGCTAGGCCGTCAAAATCGCTTCGAGTGACAAGTCTATATTTATTATTGCTCATTTTCGGTCCATTTTTGTTTATTTATTAATCTGAGTGTAGCAGTTTAAACTCCATTTTATATACCTGTTTTTAACATAAAAAAAGCCAAAACAAGAGTTTTGGCTTTGAGTAGCAAGTGTGTATTAGTGGTATGTTATGCGCCTGGGCCACATTCCATACAATGGTTAAGAATGTCTGGGCCAAATTTTAATTTAGCGTTTAAATCTCGCAGTGCAGTGCGTAGGCCTTCTTCAATAACAGGGTGATAAAAAGGCATATCTAACATTTGCGGTACAGTCATTTTGTTTTGTACAGCCCATGCTAATAAATGAGCAATGTGCTCTGCTTGTGGGCCTATAAATTCAGCACCTAAAAATAAGCCGGTACCGTGCTCGGCATACACACGCATGTGGCCTTTGTTTTTTAGCATAACGCGGCTGCGGCCTTGGTTTTCAAAGCTGACTTCGCCTATTTCAAAGCAGTCACAGCTGCCTAATCGTTGGCTAATTTCTTTAAAGCTTTCACCAACCATGGCTATTTGTGGGTCGCTAAACACAGCGGCAATTTTAGCGCGGCGTAAACCCGCACGTACATGAGGGTAGCTGCCTGCGTTTTGCCCGGCGATTGTTCCTTGATCGGATGCTTCGTGAAGCAAAGGGATCATGTTACTAGCATCGCCAGCAATAAATATGTGGGAGTTGCCACATTGCATAGTGTGGGCATCAGCGAGTGGTACGCCACGTTCATCAAGCTCTATGCCGGTGTTTTCTAACCCTAGTTTATCGGTGTTTGGTACTCGCCCAGTTGCAGCCAGTACATAGTCAAACTGCTCAGTATGTTTAACACCTTGTTTGTCGGTATAGGTTAGCTCTGCTTTATTACCTACTTGTTTCATATCTGAAACGTTTGAGTCGGTATCAACATAAAATTCTTCTGCGAATACGGTATTAGCGTAATCTTTAACTACTGGGTCGGTTAATGGGCCTATGGCACCACCTACACCAAAGAGTTTTACCTTTACCCCTAATCTATGCAACGCTTGGCCAATTTCAAGGCCTATAACGCCTGGGCCAAATACGGCTACTGATTCTGGTAAATCATCCCAGTCGAATACATCGTCATTAATAATCAGTCGATCGCCAAAGTTATTAAATACGCCAGGGTAAGATGGGCGTGAACCTGTTGCTATTACAAAGCGTTTAGCAGTGATAATGGTGTGCTCATCTATTTGCACGCGGTTGGCGTCTAAAAACTGTGCATAGCCACGAATTTTATCTTCGCTAGGTATTTCATCTACGGCTTCTACTACGAATCCTGCAAAGCGATCGCGCTCACTTTTAACTCGTGCCATGACGGCTTTACCGTCAATAACCGGTTTTGAGCTGTGAACTCCAAAGGCAGGTGCCATTTCTATTGAGTGCGCGGCTTCTGCTGCAGCAATCAATAATTTACTTGGCATGCAACCAACACGTGCGCAGGTTGTACCGTATGGGCCTGATTCAATCATAAGTACGTTTTGAGTAAACTGTTTAGCATTACGGTAGGCACTTAAACCAGCGGTACCTGCACCTATAACAACAACGTCGGTTTGCAATTCTTTCATAGTGTTTTTCCTTTAATAAACAAGGGCGTTGCAGCCCCTGTTTTATTTACTTAATTAAGCAAAGTATTTTTCTAAATCGTCTGAGCCACCAATGTGCTTACCACCAATAAATACTTGTGGTACGGTTTCACGGCCCGATACCGCTTTAAGGCTGGTAAGTGATGCGCCAGCACCCATTACGATTTCTTCAAAAGCAAAGCCTTTAGCTGTAAGTAGCTCTTTTGCTTTTTTACAGAAAGGACAGCCAGGCTTAGTAAATAGAGTAACCGCTTCTGGTTTTACTTGAGTTGGGTTGATGTAATCAAGCATAGTGTCAGCGTCAGATACTTCAAACGGGTCGCCTGGTAAATCTGGCTCGATGAACATCTTCTCTACTACGCCATCTTTAACCAGCATAGAGTATCTCCAGCTGCGCTTACCAAAACCTAAATCGTTTTTATCAACTAGCATACCCATGCCGTCAGTAAATTCGCCGTTACCATCTGGTAGTAAGGTAATGTTTTGCGCTTCTTGATGTTCAGCCCATGCGTTCATTACAAAGGTATCGTTTACTGATACACAAACAATGTCGTCAACGCCATTTTGTTTAAGTACACCAGCTAACTCGTTGTAGCGTGGTAGGTGAGTTGATGAACACGTTGGTGTAAATGCACCAGGTAGTGAAAACACAACGACCGTTTTGCCTTTAAAAATGTCATCAGTAGTTACTGATTTCCATTCGTCGTTTTGACGCGTTGCAAATGTAACGTTAGGGATTGTTTGACCTTCAATATTGTTTAACATGTTTTTAGTTCCTCTTGATTTGTTGATAGCCATTATGGCGAACAATTAAATATAGTTCCAATCGTTTGTTTGTATTAAACTGATAGGCATAAGCTATCAGGTTGAGTGTGAATATGAACTTAAAAGATTTAGAATATGTAAAAGCCGTTGCGCATTTTAAACATTTTCGTAAAGCAGCCGACGCTTGCTTTGTAAGCCAGCCCACCTTGAGTGGGCAAATTAAAAAGCTAGAACAAGAATTAGGGGTTATCTTATTTGACCGTTCAACTAAGCACGTTACCTTAACAACCCAAGGTGAACGTTTGTTGACACAAATCACTCTTATATTAGAGCAAACTCAAATATTAAAAGAACTGGCTGCTACTTCTAACCAACCTTTACAGGGTAAACTAAGTATTGGCATTATTCCTACTATTGCCCCGTATTTACTACCTACACTGCTTACATCAATGAAAGCGGCATTTACTCAAAGTCAGTTTTCGTTTATTGAAATGCAAACTTCTACCATTTTAGCTGCGCTAGACAGTGGCGAGGTGGATTTTGCAATTTTAGCGGATGTGCCTGAGCTAAAAAATTACCATACTATTAATGTATATAAAGAAGACTTTTTAGTTGCGGTATCTGCTGATAACGCTTTAGCTGTAAATAAAAAGGTAGCACTGCAAGACCTTCAAGGTAGTAACCTATTAATGTTAAGTGATGGCCATTGCTTTAAAGATCAAGCTCAGCAGTTTTGTTTTTCGGCAGGAGTGGATGTTTCTAGCCAGTATCAAGGTAATAGCTTAGAAACCTTATTAGCGCTGGTGGCGATGGACGATGGGGTTACGTTTGTGCCAAAACTTGCTGCAATCCCCCGAGAGGGAATTCATTATTTGCCTATTTTTCCTAATCAGCAACGTAATATTGTATTGGCCTGTCGAAAGCACTACCCGCATTTATCTGGGGTTGAGCAGTTAGCAGATTGGTTAAGCGCTCACGATAATTTAAAAGTTAAGCTAACCCAAGTACTTTAGGGCGTTGCAACTTCCACAATATCGTTAATTTGTACGCCCGGTAAAGGCTGATCATTAATACTGACGGCAATGGCACTGTGCTGATATAGCTGCTCTACACGAATACGGTTCAAAGTGGTTATAGTATGCGGCATGGTGTTGCCTTGCGCATCGGTTAAATAATTATGATGAGCAATACTCAGCTGTTGGCCTTTTTCTAAGCCATGTGCCTTTCCTAAATTAATAACGAGTTTATTATTTTCCATGTGCATAATTTTGCCTTGGGTGGGTAGGCACGCCATGGCTGCTTGCAAATCGTAACTTAGGGTTTGGTTTATCTCACTAATACTTTGACCAAAAGGTGACTGCCAAAAACGATTACTGTTTACATCAATAATAGTTGTTTTTTCAAATGGCCAGATAGCTTGGCTTTGATAGCTTTGTTGCCACAAGGGTTCATAAGTAGTGCCATTAAATAAACTAAACTCTATTTGATAGTGACGCTGATAGCTTTCATCTTGCCAAAATGCATAGTCGCTATTGAGTTTATCGCTGGTGGATAAACTGGTAATTTGGCTTAACAACACATATTGCGCGTTACTGCGCGATGAAATTTCCTCTAACTGGCTATTAGAGTAGTCATGTTGTTGATTAAAGTAGGTATCGACTTTTATCGCTTTATTGAAATAGGCAACAGGGACAGCACTCATTTTTGATTTTTGCAGTGCCGTGTAGATGTTTTTGCTTACGGCTTTATTAATGTCAAATATTTGACCCATTCTAGCGTGTTCGCGATTAGTTAATTGGCTTTGCGTCACGGCTATAAATTTATTGAAGTTGCTTTGCGGGCATTGTTCGGTTTGTGCAAAAATATCTAGGCGTAAGGTAATCGCAAATTCATCACTGCTGCGGTTTTCGCTAACGAGTTCTATTTTTTGGATTTCGCCTTGGCTACTTATTTTTAGTTGGTCTTGAGTTAATACGCCATCTACAAGGGTTTGCACTGAACTTACACGAGCCCCAGAAAATACTAAGGCTTGGGTTATCGCATCTTTTATTGCAGCGGCCTTTGCACCGGGAATGTCGCTATTTTGAATAACCGCATGGCCTGTAGACTCATACCACTGAGCGTGGGTAAAAGGTGAAAACGTTAATACAGCAGTGGTGCTTAATCCTGCCAATACTGCTTTTAAAAACGACTTCATACTCTTACTCCAATTAAACGTTAGCGTTAATGAGTCTCAGCAAGTAATGTACCACTATTATTTGTCGTTACAGAATATAGGTATCACTGGCATTAAACGTGCATAACTGAGTTTAATTAGTTTTTAAAGGCCCTGTATGATGCGAGTAATGCCATTAATGATCACATTAGGCTGCTTAACTTTAAGCGGTTGTAGTAATATATTTGATAAACACGTTGAGTATAAATATGTTGAGCCAAATAATTACCCAGTATTAAAAGCGGTTGGCTATGCGCCCATTAGTTTGCAGTCGGGAAGTAGTGATACGCAAAAACAACTTATGGCGATTAAGGCTTCAAAGCTCGAGGCTTATCGCGAACTAACAGAGCAAGTATACGGGCAAAAAATTACCGCAGGCACAACCGTCGCAGGCTCTGTTGCCCAAGATGATTATTTACAAAGCAAAGTACAAGGTATTATTAAAGGCGCACAAATTATAAAAACATATGCCGTTAATGATATGTATGTAACCGAGCTTGAGCTTAATATGAAACGCGTTCACGACTTGTACATCGGTGAGATAAAACCACGGGAAGTGAAAAAAGTCACTTATTACTAAGCGACAAATTATTACCCATAAAAAACGCCTAAACGAATTATCGTTTAGGCGTTTTTTATGGGTATTTTTTTAGGCTTTTAGGTTACGCACAATGCTGTTATCGGTATTTACGACGCTACCAGCTTGGTCGTAGGTCATTGATGAAGGTGCACCAATTAAAATACCTTTTAGCTGCTTTACACTTAACTGTGCCTGATGAGCTGCATGAGCATTAACTTCATTTTGTTTTTGACATTGCTCAAGCTTAGTTCTGGTCAGCTTTATTAAGTCATTGTTTTCATCTGTTTGCTGATCATTACTGGCAATCAGGTTACTGAGTTCTTTATCTAGGGTGCTTATGCTGGTTAAAAAAGACATTTTCTGTTGGGCAATTTCTTTCAAACCTTCGCCTCTACGTGAGGCAATTGCATTAAGTTCTTGGGTAAGAAGCTCACTCAAGGTTGTTAAACAATTTATTTGTTCGTTTAGTTTAATCGTAATTAAACTATTGTGATCAGCCATAAACATTAAACTCGAAGTCTGCTAAATTTTTGGCAAGTTTCTCACTGTCTATTTGATACTTGCCTTCGGTAATGGCTTTTTTAAGTTCAGCAACTTTGTTACTGTCAAAACCAGAAGACTGCTCTGCTTTTTCTTGTAAAGATTTTAATTGCTTAGCTTGCGGTGTTAGGCTCACCGAATCGCTTGCAGCTTTAGGCGAAGGCGTTTGCGCAGCCTGCGTATTTGCATTATCTCTTTTTAAATCAACTTTTTGCTGTTGAGTGTTTGTTAAAACACCAGGCTGTTGATTTGATTTGTTAACTTGACCGACCATGATAAAAACCCATTTATTACCCAACTGATGCCTATATATCGGCATTTACTAAAGATACTTTAGCATAAATTACATTAAATATTTACCTGCACAGACTCTACACCATCTACCCGTGCATTTAAAACTTTACCTGTTTTTTTGTTTTCTACTCGTACTTGTTCACCTAAGGTTCCATCCTCTAATGCAACACCCGTTGTTTTTACTCTTAACCCTTTAATATTGGCAAAAATGTTGACAGAGTCGCCTTTGCAAACCATACAAATTTGATTGAGTAGTACTGGCATACCTTCACGAATATTACGTTTACTGCGGCTACCAATAAGTTGTGCAGGATCATCAAGATACTGAACGCGTATAAAGTGCGCAGGGCGCATATCAATACTTAAATGGGATGGAGTAATCACTTCACCTCGTGCTAAATTAGTCGTTGCAACTACAACGGGTGCTGATTCAGTAATTCTGACATGTACGTATTGTGCCCAGTTGTCACTATCGTTACATTTTATTTGAATGGTGACCTGACGATTAAATGGGGGCTCACTTGGCGTTACTAGCTCTGGCTCAGAGTTACAATGGCGATCAGGTATGCGGCTATCTAACGGTAATGCGCTAAACTGTATTTTGTTATCATTTGTAGTCACTGCTTTTTGTGCAACATAAGATACAGCCATTTCTTGAAGTGATTCTTTACTAAATACTTGAGCCTTTAGTGGCAAAGTGAAGCAGAGGCTAGCAAGAAAATAAAAAACACTGTATCTTCTGATTTTTTTTAACAAACTCATAATGTTTCGACTATGCTTATGGTTGCAAACAGGGTATAAATATTTTGCGTCAGAATTTAGACGCCCCCGTTGTGTTATGACGCTTTATTAATTGAAAGCAATTATCGTTCCTTATATTTGTTTTCTTAGGAGATTTAAATGGCCGGTATTTTAGACTCAGTAAACCAACGTACTCAGTTGGTTGGGCAAAACCGCTTAGAATTATTGTTATTTAAGCTTAACGGGCGTCAGCGCTTCGGCATAAATGTGTTTAAAGTAAGAGAGGTATTACAATGCCCGCCTCTTACTAGTATGCCAAAGGCTAATGCTTATATTCGAGGTGTTGCACATATCCGTGGCCAAACTATTTCGGTGATTGACTTATCTATGGCTGTAGGTGGCCGTCCTATAAAAAATATAGAAGAAGGTTTTATTATCATTGCTGAATATAACCGTTCAGTTCAAGGATTCTTAGTTGGTGGCGTTGAGCGGATTGTTAACATGAACTGGGAAAAAATACTGCCTCCGCCATCAGGTGCGGGGCGTTATTCTTATTTAACAGCCGTGACTGAAATTGAAAATGAGTTAGTTGAGATTCTCGATGTTGAGCAAATTTTAAACGAGATTTGTCCAGTAAATACAGAGGTTAGCGCAGATGTTGCGGCTCAGGCTCAAGGTAGTATGCAAAAAGATTTGGGTGAGCGTATAGTATTTATAGCCGATGATTCGGCCGTGGCACGAAATCAGGTTAAACGAGCGTTAGAGCCTTTAGGCGTAACTACTGAACTTGCTAAAAATGGTAAAGAAGCTTTAATAAGACTAAAAGAAATTGCAGAGCTTGATTGTGTTAACGATATTACAGAGCGAGTAGGGTTACTTATTTCAGATGTAGAAATGCCCGAAATGGATGGTTATACGCTCACTGCAGAAATTAAGGCAGATCCCAAACTTGCACCATTGCATGTGATTTTACATACTTCATTAAGTGGTGTTTTCAACCAAGCAATGATTGAAAAAGTAGGGGCTGACGATTTTATAGCGAAATTTAATCCAGACGAGCTTGCTACAGCCGTTAATAAGTGGGTTCATTGTGATTAATAAACATAGGTGTTATTGATTTGACTAATAAAGATTTGCAGCAAACAGAATACGATCAATTTCGCTTATTTTTAGAACAACAGTGCGGTATTGTTTTAGGTGAAAATAAGCAGTATTTGGTTAAAAGTCGCTTGGCGCCATTAATGTCCCGATTTAATGTTGAATCGTTATCTGAACTGGTTAGCAAAACACTTGGCGTACATGAGCGCCAATTGCGCGCTGCTGTTGTTGATGCCATGACAACCAATGAAACATTGTGGTTTAGAGATCAATATCCATTTGAGTTGCTCAAAACCAGATTATTCCCTGAGTTTAAAGCGCTAAATAGACCATTAAAAATATGGTCTGCTGCGAGCTCTTCAGGGCAAGAACCTTATTCAATTGCTATGTCGGTAGCTGAGTTTCAATCAAGTAGTCCTGGTGTTTTAAAAATGGGTGCACAAATAGTGGGTACTGACATCTCAAATACCATGCTGGATATGTGTAAAAACGCTGAATATGATGCATTGGCACTGGCTCGCGGGCTATCTGCTGATCGTCGTAAGAAATTTTTTAAAGACAGCGGCAATGGTATGGCACAAGTGGTTGACTCATTGAAAAAGCAAGTGAGCTTTAGGCATTTAAATTTGCTCGACTCGTACGCCTTGATGGGTAAGTTCGATATTATATTTTGCCGTAATGTTTTAATATATTTTTCACCTGAGGTGAAAGCCAAAATAATTGCACAATTTTCTCAAGCACTTAACCCTAAGGGGTATTTATTTTTAGGTGCGTCGGAATCTATGTCTGGTTTGAGTACCGAATTTGATATGGTACGTTGTAACCCCGGCATTATTTACCAAAAGAAATAACGAATATTAAGATATACCCCCTCCTAAAAACGGCGCTGTAGCGCCGTTTTTTGTTTTTATCATCACTACTTTCATTGCTGGCTTACTTATTGCTTTATTGATACTAAGTCAATTTTTTGGAGATAGTTATGGCTATCAGTTTTGATAAAGCATTAGGCGTGCATCCGCATGCGATGTTGATCCGTTCGCAAAGAGCAGAAATGCTCGCTACTAATATCGCAAATGCTGATACGCCCGGCTATAAAGCAAAAGATATCGACTTTGCCTCAGCATTAAAAACGGCAAAGTCTAACCAACTAAGCGGCAATACGATGGTAAGAACCAACGAAAAACACATTGCCGGTGGTACCCGTTTTGTAGGTGGAGATGAATTATTTCGTACGCCAAATCAAACAGATACAGGTGATGGTAACTCTGTTGATATACAAGTGGAACGGAACTTGTATACACAGAATGCTATGGAGTATCAGGCCAGTGTCCAGTTTCTTAATGGTAATTTTAAAGGCCTAAAAAAAGCCCTCGGTAGTCAAGGAGCCTAATTATGAGTTTATATAATGTGTTTGATATTGCAGGTTCGGGTATGAGCGCGCAAAACGTGCGATTAAATACCACCGCAAGTAATATCTCTAATGCCAATACAATTAGCTCTTCACAAAATGAAACGTACCGAGCGCGACAACCTGTATTTGCTGCGGAGCTAACAAAAGCGTCAGCGTCAGCAAGCAACCCACAGGGCTCTGCCGTTGGTGTGAAAGTGTTAGGAGTGGTTGAGAGTGATAAACCACTACAAATTGAATATAACCCAAACCACCCGAGTGCGGATGAAAATGGTTACATTTATAAACCCAACGTGAATGTTGTTGAGGAGATGGCAAATATGATTTCTGCATCTCGCTCTTATCAGACAAATGTTCAAGTTGCTGATGCAGCTAAGCAAATGTTAAGTAAAACACTGCTGTTAGGTCAGCGGTAACTGAGGGTAGCTCATGAGTAACGATATTAGTACTTCTTCATCCTACATGGACTCTTTACGTTGGCAAGATAAGCAAGTGCCACAAAAAGAAGACAGTGATGCGTTAACCCAAGAAGATTTTTTTTCGTTGTTAACACAGCAGTTGTCATATCAAGATCCCAGCAAACCTGCTGATAACGATCAGATGATTGCACAAATGACAAACTTTACCATGGCTGAAGGAATATCAAATTTGAACTCTAACTTTGATTCCTTAGCTGCGTCGATGACATCAAATTCGGCATTGCAAGCATCAACACTGGTTGGCAAACAAGCTTTGTTGGAGTCGGATACACTGGAGCTTAATGAGTCGGGTGAATCAAGAGGTTCTGTTGTAGCTGAAAAGCCAGTCGATAGTTTAATGATCCGCATTGAAGATGCATCCGGGCAGTTGGTTAAAACTATAGATTTAGGCACTCAGCCTGCAGGAGCCATCCGTTTTGCATGGGATGGTAAAAATGAAGCGGGTGAACGGCTACCACCTGGTGAATACAACATCAAAGCAGAGGGTAGTACAAATGGGGAATTTTCAAGCCTCCCATTAGCTACATTCAAAAATATTGAAAGTGTTAATATTAACGGCTCAAGCGGCATTATTATTAATACTAAAGAAGGTGCGGTTAGGCTGACTGATGTCGCAGAAATCGCGTAATAGATTTTATGTATTTTTTTAGCCATCAGGCTAAATATTTTTAGGTTAGAGGTTAATTATGAGCTTTAATATTGCATTAACAGGCCTTGCTGCCGCACAAAAAGATTTGGATGTTACCGCCAATAACATTGCCAACGTAAACACCACTGGTTTTAAAGAGTCTCGCGCCGAGTTTGCTGATGTATACGCATCATCAGTATTTAGCGCCGGTAAAACAAAAAATGGTGATGGTGTGCAAACGACCATGGTTGCCCAGCAGTTTCATCAAGGGTCGCTGCAGTTTACTAATAACTCACTGGATTTAGCGATCACGGGTGAAGGTTACTTTGCAACAAGTAATGATTTAGGCTCTTTAGATTTTAGTTATACTCGCGCAGGTGCGTTTAAGCTTAATAAAGATAACTTTGTGGTTGATGCTAAAGGAAACTTCTTACAGAGTTTTCCGGTGAATGAAGTTACAGGCAGTACTACTTCGGTTAGTTTAAGCACATCTTCTGCACTGCAAATACCTGATTCATCAGGGTCTCCGCGCTCTACTTCAAACGTTTATACGTCGTTCAATGTTGATTCGCGTGACGATGTTATAGCTGTGCCATTTGATGCAACAGATGGCACTACTTATAATTCTTCGACTTCAACCACAGTTTACGACTCACTAGGTGAGCCGCATGTAATGCAGTTTTATTTTGTTAAAACTGCACCAAACGAATGGCAAGTGCATGGTACATTGGATCAAAAACCATTTGATGCTACCGGTGCTGCAACGGCAACTCCAAGCCCACTTAGTACGTTTGGATTTAACGCAAGCGGTACGCCAGAAACAACCAATGGCGCACCTATTACAGGAAGTACCTTTGATGATGTAAATTTAAATACAGCTAACTTTTCAGGATTATTAACCAACGGTGCGCAGTTCAATGACATTGCAATTCAGTGGCGTGATGAGGCTGGTACTACAGGTAAAATTCCCACTCAATATGCTAATCGATTTGAAGTAAAGGCGCTTGAACAAGACGGTGCTACAGTGGGTCGCTTAGCGGGTATTGATATTGGTACTGATGGTAAAGTTGTTGCGTCGTACAGCAATGGCGACACTTCATATTTAGGTCAAGTAGCCATGGTTAGGTTTGCAAACTCACAAGGTTTACAACAGGTGGGTGATACTTCATGGAAAAAAAGTTTAACCTCAGGTGAGCCGATTGCGGGTGAGCCGGGAACAGGGACTTTAGGCAAAATTAATTCTTCAGCCCTCGAGCAATCAAATACAAACTTAACCACAGAGCTGGTTGATTTGATTAGTGCGCAGCGTAACTTCCAAGCAAACTCTCGTGCGCTTGAAGTGAATTCAACACTGCAACAAAATATTTTACAGATCCGATAACCATATTTTGATTTATAAAGGCTGCTTAATGCAGCCTTTTTTATTCCTCTCTTAAAATCTTATTCATGCTTTAATTTAATTTGGCACTTATATTGCATTTACTCATATATAGATTTCTTAATGAGTCGATGTTATGGATAAAATGGTCTACATAGCCGCATCTGGCGCTAAACAAAGCATGCAAGGGCTTGCTCTTAAAGCCAATAATTTGGCAAATGCAAACACCACTGGGTTTAAATCTGATTTTGCGCAAGCGCGCTCAATGCAGGCTTTCGGTGAAGGTTTGCCGACTCGTGTTTTTGCTATGCAAGAGCGTCCAGGATCAAACATGACATCGGGCGGTGTTGTCGAAACAGGTCGCAGCCTTGATATTGCTATGAGCGATAACGCCTGGTTGAGTGTTCAGGACGCCTCTGGTAATGAAGCTTATACAAAAGTGGGTTCGTTAAATATAACGGCTGAAGGTATGCTAACTACCAGCGACGGTCGTCAAGTTATTGGCGAAGGTGGGCCAGTCATATTACCTGTACCGATTGAAAAAATTGAATTTAGCAAAGATGGCACTATTCAAGTTCGCCCTCAAGGTGCACCGGCTAACTTTTTAGAAGAAGTTGATCGCCTAAAAGTGGTTGATGCAAACAACGCCACGCTTGAGAAGGGTAACGATGGTTTATTTAGAGCTAAACCAGGCGAAATAGTTGAAACATCAGCCAATGTACAAGTATTAGGTGGCACATTAGAAAAATCGAATGTAAATCCTGTGCATGAAATGGTCGATATGATCAGTCACCAACGCCAATTTGAATTACAAGTAAAACTGATGAAAACAGCTGAAGAGATTGACGAACGTCAAGAGCAGCTGATGCGCATCGTTTAACTTTAACGTGAGGATATTATTATGAATCCAGCATTATGGATAAGTAAAACAGGGCTTGACGCTCAACAAACTGATATATCGGTTATATCAAATAACTTAGCGAACGCCAGTACAGTAGGTTACAAAAAAAGCCGCGCTATTTTTGAAGACTTGCTTTACCAAAATATTAATCAACCAGGCGGTCGATCATCGCAAGATACCGAAATGCCGTCAGGCTTAATGCTCGGTGCGGGTACTAAAGTAGTAGCTAACCAAAAAAACTTTTCGCAAGGTAATATGCTCACTACTGAAAATTCTTTAGATTGGATGATTTCAGGTCCTGGTTTTTTTGAAGTATTGCAACCAGATGGCAATATTGCATATTCGCGAAACGGCCAATTTACTACTGACGGTGACGGGCGTGTTGTAACCTCGGGTGCTGGTTATGTTGTTCAGCCTGAAATGAATGTACCTGACGATGCACAGTCGATCACCGTATCTCAAGATGGTGAAGTGTCAGTTCGCGTTAAAGGTCAGGCCGAAAACGTGGTTATTGGTCAGATCACGATTAGTGATTTTATTAATCCGTCTGGCCTTGAGCCTATAGGGCAAAACTTATATACCGAAACCGCGGTAAGTGGTGCGCCTGTTCAAGGTAATCCGGGGGTTGAAGGTTTAGGTACGATTATTCAAGGTTCACTGGAAACATCAAATGTAAATGTGACCGAAGAGTTAGTTAATTTGATTGAAACGCAGCGCGTTTATGAGATGAACTCAAAAGTGATCTCAGCCGTTGATGAAATGATGAGTTATATCAATCAACAGTTATAGTTTTGGGGGATTGTATGCGTAATATTATGTTATTTACAGTAGGGACTTTACTATTAAGTGGTTGTGTAGCTACACAAAATAATGAGGTAGTACAAGACGATCCCTATTATGCACCTATGTATCCAGAGCCTAATATGGAGCCAGTAGTCGCAACCGGCTCTTTGTTCAGTACTCAATTATCGAATGATCTTTATGCCGATAAAAAAGCACTGCGAACAGGCGATATCATTACTGTTAAATTACAAGAGTCAACCCAAGCGACTAAAGCAGCTAAAACAGAAACGGATAAAGAAACCGATGCCAGCCTCGACCCTGTGATTGGCTTAGGTGGTTTACCGGTAAATATTGGCGGCGATAGCATTCAATTTGGTATTGGCAGTGACTCCTCATTTAAAGGTGACTCAAAATCAAATCAATCAAATAGCTTAGTTGGCGATATTTCGGTTAACGTAATGCGAGTACTACCAAATGGTAATTTAGTGATTCGCGGTGAAAAATGGCTAACGTTAAACACCGGTGAAGAATTTATTCGCTTAGAAGGGTTAGTGCGTCCACAAGATGTCAATGCCGATAATACCGTTGAGTCTAATCGAATTGCGAATGCGCGTATTCAGTACTCAGGTAAGGGCCAAACACAAGAGGCACAAAGCCCGGGTTGGTTAACGCGTTTCTTTAGTAGCTCATTGTTTCCCTTTTAGAGGACATTCGACATGAATGGTTTTAAAGTTTTTTGTTTTATGGTGCTACTAGGCTGGCAATTTACTGCCAGTGCTGAGCGAATTAAAGATGTGTCTATGGTCGAAGGGGTGCGCTCAAACCAATTAGTGGGCTATGGCTTAGTTGTTGGTTTACCAGGCACCGGTGAGCAAAGCCGTTTTACCGAGCAAAGCTTTAAAGGCATGCTTAATAGTTTTGGTATTACGTTACCTTCTAGTTTAAAGCCAAAAATTAAAAATGTTGCAGCGGTTGCTGTTCATGCTGAACTCCCCCCATTTAGAAAGCCAGGGCAAACCATAGATATAACCGTATCATCGATTGGCAGTGCAGGCAGCTTGCGCGGTGGCACATTACTACAAACATTCTTAAAAGGGGTTGATGGTAATGTTTACGCCATCGCTCAAGGCAGTTTAATTGTAGGTGGCTTAGGCGCTGAAGGCCTTGATGGTAGTCGCGTTGTGATTAATACGCCAACGGTAGGACGTGTACCAAATGGTGCAACCGTTGAACGTGCTGTTAAAAGCCCATTTATGCAAAACGACTATATTACCTTTAATTTAAACCGTCCTGACTTTACTACTGCTAAACGTTTAGAGAAAACCATTAATGATTTAATTGGTCCAAATAGCGCTCAAGCACTCGATGCAGCTTCTATTCGCGTTATTGCACCTCGTGATGCCTCGCAACGTGTATCGTATTTATCAACTCTTGAAAACTTAGAGTTTAAGCCAGCAGATACTTCAGCAAAAATAATTGTTAACTCGCGTACCGGCACCATTGTTATAGGTAAAAATGTAAAATTACAACCTGCGGCAATTACCCACGGTGGTTTAACAGTAACGATTGCTGAGCAACAAAATGTGGCGCAGCCAAATCCTTTAGCAGAGGGTGAAACCGTGGTTACTCAGCAAAGTATTATTGATGTTGATCAGGATGACTCACGCGCTTTTGTATTTGACCCTGGTGTGAGTCTTGATGACTTAGTTCGTGCAATTAATGAGGTAGGCGCTGCCCCTGGTGATTTAATGGCTATTCTTGAAGCGCTCAAAGAAGCCGGTGCAATTAATGGTCAGCTTGTTGTAATTTAACCTTTAAAAAACACCGTTTAATATTTTTATTGCGGTGTTTTATACTTTTTTTTCCTGCTTACTCCCACCTTTGAAAATCTCGCTGGCTCAATTATTGCATTATCTAGATATTATTAATTATTGTGTCAAAAAGCTGATGGAAACAAATCATCTAGATAAGCAAAACTTTTTTGATTTAGGCAACTTAGACTCTCTACGTCGAGATGCTTTAAACAGCGGTGACGCATCAACCGATGCATCTAAAGCGGCGTTAAAAAAAGCGGCGGCACAATTTGAAGCTATATTCACCCAAATGCTGCTTAAAAGTATGCGTAAAGCCAATGAGGCTTTTGAAGATAAAGAAAGCCCGTTTAATGCTAGTGGCGTTAAGTTTTTTGAAGAAATGCACGACCAACAAATGGCTACAGAGCTTTCATCAAATGGCTCTTTGGGTCTTGCTGATTTAATTGTGCAACAATTATCGCCAGATGGAAAAAACTTTATGCCAGGCTCTGTTCTTCGCACCACGTCAGATTTCTTTAGTGACCAACGTGCGGGTAGTACTTTACCTCATCAAGAAAACCAAAAGGGCACTGAAAAAGTGTCACTCGTTGATTCAACTGAAAAAAGCGAACAAAACACAGCGTCTAGCACATTTGAAAATGCTGAGGAATTTGTAAGCACAGTGTGGGAACACGCAAAAACAGCGGCTAAAAAAATTGGTTTAAATCCGGCGGTTATGGTCGCACAAGCGGCATTAGAAACTGGCTGGGGTAAACATATTATTAGTAAAGGTGATGGTAATAGCTCAAACAATTTATTCAATATTAAGTCAGATAAAAGTTGGCAGGGTGAAAAGGCCAGTAAGGTCACTTTAGAGTTTGAGCAAGGTGCTGCAGTTAAAAAGCAAGCAAGCTTTAGAGCGTATGACTCGATAAAAGATAGCGTGAATGATTTTGTGGATTTTTTAACACAGAACCCGCGCTATCAAGATGCATTAAACAATACGGCAAAGCCGCATAAATTTTTAGACTCTTTACAGCAAGCTGGTTATGCAACCGACCCTAATTATGCAGACAAAATAAAAAGAGTGCTGAACAGTAACGAATTGAAGAATATCGCCACAAGCGTGATCCGCCAGGGAGTAGAGTAACATGTCGTTTAATTTATTAAACATTGCTAATTCAGGAATAAGAGCAAACTCTGAGTTATTGCAAACGACAAGTAAAAACATCGCAAATGTTAATACCGAAGGGTATGTACGTGAGCGCACCGAGTTTACCACCATGATTGATAATCAGGTAGGCCGTGGCCAAACGTACCGGTTATTGAATGAGTTTGCGCAAAAGCAATTAAATCGAGATACTTCAAATAAAAGTTTTTTTGATCAATTTGTTAGTGAAGCGAGTCGGGTTGATCAAATTTTTTCAGAAAAATCAAACAGCTTATCAACTAGTATCAACTCAATGTTTAATAACGTGCAAGAAGCCCTTAATCAACCGTCATCAACGGTTGCTCGTTCATTGGTGATGAGTGATGCACAAAACCTGATTGACCAAATGGATCGGCTTGCAGGCATCGTTTCAGAGCAAAAAGCGGTGGTTAATGAGCAATTAGAGATTTTTTCAGAAGAGGCGAATACGTTAATCGAAAGTATTAGTTCGTTGAACCAAGAAATTGCAGGTGTTCATGGTACCAAGAACGAAGCCGATGCGAGCTCAGCCTACAATGAGCGTGATAAAGCAATTCGCGATTTATCTGAACTGATTGATATAGAGACTCTGGACGGCCCTAACGGTGAAAAACAAGTTTTTATGGGCACAGGTGAAGCCGTTGTTATGCAAAATGGGTCATTTAACTTGTTTTCGATTAGTGGCGATCCTGATGCTAACTTTAAAGAGCTACGCTTAGATGTAAATGGCGGTAAGGCTGTGCCACTCGATATAGACCCTACTAAACTCAAAGGTAAAATTGGCGGTTTATTAGCATTTAGAGACGATATTTTGGTGCCGGCACAAAATCAAATTGGCCAGATGGGTATTGCGCTTGCTGATTCGTTTAATCAGCAAAACCGTCTAGGTATGGATGCAAACGGTGAGCTCGGAGGGGATATTTTTGATATCCCAACGGTCAGTGCTTTTGTTTATCAAGCAAACACCGGAACAGCTAATATGTCAGCAACCGTTGAGGCAGGTAAAGGCAGTGATCTGCCAGCCAGTGATTTTGTGATCACCTATACGGGTAACCCTAACGAAGTAAGTATTCAGCCAATTGATAATAAAGGTGAACCTTTAGGTACAGCCTCTTTAGCAATTATCCCACCCAGTGGCATTATCGATTCAGCTGCTATTACCAGCGGAGAGGCGTTTGGCTTAGAGCTTAATATAACGGGAGCCGGTAATGCCGGTGACCAATTTCAGGTAAAACTTAATAGTGGCGCGGCTGGCAATATATCGTTGACAACAGGTCGAGGTGAGGACATTGCATTGGCCTCCCCAATTAGAACATCAGACGGCCTTGATAATACAGGTACAGGGACTATTTCACCGGGTAATGTTACCGATGTAACCACTGGCAGCTTTAGTAATCCTTTGGGTTTAGCAAATGGCCCTATTAGCATTGTTAAAACAGCCAATGCTAACGAATATCAACTTACTGATGGTAATGGCACAACTACGTTTACAGTTACACCGCCTGCTAACAATATACTCGCTCAAGCCGGTGCACCATACGATGGTTATGGTTTTGACTTTAATATTGAAGGCGTACCAGCAATGGGCGATACCTTTAATTTAGAATTTAATGAAGGCGGTTTTGATGATAACCGCAACGGCCAAAAACTTGCTGACTTACAGAATACCGATTTAGTACGTCAAAATGTAGTAGCGAGCGCATCAGCTGATAATCATAAAACATTGAATCAGGCCTATGCTGGATTAGTCACCGATGTTGGTGTGGTAACCAGTCAAGCAAAAACCAATGGTGCTGCATTTGATGCTTTAGCACAACAATCAGAAGCCTGGTACGAATCGTTGTCGGGCGTAAACTTAGATGAAGAGGCGGCTAATTTGCTGCGCTTCCAGCAATCCTATGCTGCTTCTGCACAAGTATTAACTGCAGCGAGAGCTATTTTTGACACCTTATTGAGTGCGGCGAGGTAATTATGCGTTTATCAAATAATTTAATGTATCAAAATAACATTAATAAAATACTTGAGAATCAACAAAATGTAGCTGGTGCGCAGGAGCGCGTTAATACAGGTCAAAAATATTTGAGTACCTCTGAAAACCCTGCTGCTATTTCGCAAGGTATGTTGTACACCAATAAAATAGAAACTAATGAGCAGCTGACGAAGAATATTAATCAGCTAAAAGGGCGTTTAGAAACCGAAGAAAGTTTATTGCAAGGTATGAACGACACTATTTTAGAAGCGCAAATGTTAACTATACGAGCGGGCAATGGTTCGTTAGATAAAGGTGATTTGGCTTCAGTTGCCAGTGAACTAAAAGAATTGCAAAAATCACTGCTTAATTTAATGAATAGTCAATCTGAAGGAGGGAAATACCTTTTCTCTGGCTATCAAGACGATATTCAAACTTATACATTTAATAGCACCAATGGCAAATACGAATATCAAGGCGATCAAGGCCAACACGAAGTGACGATCGCAAAAGGCGTTGAGATCAAATCAAGCGATAATGGCTTCAATGTATTTGAACGAGTTGATGCGCGACTCGATGTAGTTTCAAACGATGGAACGCCAACAGGCGGCATTACCGCTGGAACTGTTTATGTTGAAAACCAAGGCGAGTTTGACCGTTTTCATAAAGATAATTATAACTCAGACCCAGATCCGCTTATTTCTCCAACGATCAATACCTATAATGTTAATGTGATCCCTGGGGCGACCCCTTCAGCGCCAGATCAATATGAAATATTACGTGATGGTAATCCTCTTGTACCACCCGTTACGGGTGAAGTAACCGATGAACCGATTGAATTTGCAGGTATGGAAATTCAACTTGAGGGGGCAGCACCAGGACAGCTTGATTTTACTCTTGAAAAACCAGGCAAAGAAAATGTACTTAATACGCTAGAAGATTTGATCATTAGCCTAAATGACG
The DNA here is from genome assembly GCF_055397545.1 of Pseudoalteromonas sp. 11L1. The sequence continues at coordinate 1,622,649 of NZ_AP041141.1, forward strand.
AACAACTTGATGAAACGCAAATTAACCAAGCATTATCTGATGGTTTAATTCAGCTTAAAAATGCTAGTGAGCAAATTGTGTTTACTCAGGCTGGTTTAGGTGGGCGTATGAATGTAGTTGAGCGTGTTACCGACTCAAACAGTGCTCTAGATATTAATAATCAAGAAAACAGATCTAGCCTAATTGAGATTGATGCCGCTGAAGCCATCAGCGATCTCACTAAACATGAGTCTGGTTTACAGGCTTCACAAGCGACTTTTGGTCGCTTGGCTAAACTTTCATTATTTGATTATTTATAAATACCATCCAAGGCAGGTTATTACTATACGAGAAAAGTAGGTAATAACTTGCCTTAACGAAGCGGCAAAAAACTGTCACCCCCCTTTTTTCTCCTGTCAAAAAAATGCTAACTTCTGATTTTAAGTATCAATAAACGCTATTTATTTATTAAAAAACAGTTGCTTAACTGTTTTTTATTAGTTGGCACAACTAATGCATTCAACTGGTTATAGAAAGTGTGGTTTTTGCTTAAATATTTTGAACCACATTCTGATTGAAACTAGGAGATGGTAAAATGGCTTTAAGCGTAAATACAAATGTTGCATCACTTAATGGGCAACGCAACCTATCTAAATCTAGCATGGCACTTGAAACTTCAATGCAGAGACTATCATCTGGTTTGCGCATTAATAGCGCAAAAGACGATGCTGCAGGTTTACAAATTGCCAACCGACTAACGTCTCAGGTTAATGGCCTAACGGTTGCTCAGCGTAATGCCAATGATGGTATTTCTATGGCGCAAACTGCTGAAGGTGCGATGCAAGAGTCAGCAAACATTTTACAACGTATGCGTGACTTATCACTGCAATCAGCCAATGGGTCAAACAGTGCAGTTGACCGTGCATCACTGCAAAAAGAAGTAGCAGCCCTGCAACAAGAGCTTACTCGAATTGCAGACACTACCAAATTTGGTGGAACTAGCTTACTTGACGGTACATTTGGTACAAAACAATTCCAAGTAGGTGCAAATGCGAATGAAACCATTAATGTAAGCTTACGTAATGTAGCAGCAGACTCAATTGGTGCGCATGAAATTAAAGGACCTGGCAACGCCGCAGATGCAAATACTAAGCTTGGCGATGTACAAACTGTTAACTTAGCAACAAATCATGGTACAAGTGCGGACACGGTTAATATTAACGGTACAGATATTGTTATTGCTGGTGGTTCTGGTGCGGCTGTTATTGCAGATACTATCAACAAGTCAGGTGCCGGTGTGGTTGCAGAGGCTAAAATTGATACCACTTTTGCTGGGATCACATCGGACAGTAAAGGTGTGATTGAAATTAAGAAAAATGGCTTAGTTGAGAAGTCATTTGACTTAGGCAATTATGGTGGTGAGATGGAGCGATTAACAAATGACATGCAACAAGCAGGTTATGATGCCATTTACGACCCTGCAACTGAAGAGATTGCTTTTAAAGCCACAGATGTTGATGGTATTGATATCACAGGCACTGATCAAAGTGGCTTTACTATAGGTGGAACTGCAGTAACCAGCACAGCGAACTCATTTAGTGTGTCCGCAGAGCTAAATTTATCATCAGCGAATAAAATAGGTATTTCAGGGACCACTGCGAATGAATTATTTGGTACAGGGGCTGCTGCAATACAATCATCAGGCGGTACTAGTTCATTAACAAGTATTGAGAGTGTTGATATTTCAGGCGCGACTTCAGATGGTGCGCAAGACGCGATTAAAGCAATTGATGCAGCATTAGCGCAAATTGATGCTCAACGAGCTGACTTAGGTGCGGTGCAAAACCGCTTTGGCTTTACTATTGCCAACCTTGCTAACGTATCTGAAAACGTATCGGCTTCGCGTAGCCGTATTCAAGACACTGATTATGCGCTTGAAACTGCAACGTTGACTAAAAATCAAATCATGCAACAGGCAGGTACTACTATCTTGTCGCAAGCAAACCAGTTACCACAGGCTGCATTAAGCTTGTTAGGTGGTTAATAATAATTAAAATTAAAAAAGCCAAGTATTTATACTTGGCTTTTTTGTTTGTATTTCAATCAACTAAAAGTTTTTACTGTTTTTTTAAAAAAAAAGCTAAAGGTAATTTTATAACAGCCGTTAACTTAATTAGAACGGAGCTTGAACAGATTTTTATTGTGATGGCTCTTGGTTAAAATCAATTAGTTACATTACGAAAGTAATCAGGAGTTATAACATGGCTTTATCAGTAAATACTAACGTTGCATCAATAAATGCACAAAGAAACTTATCAAAATCTAGCGATGCGTTAGGCACATCAATGCAACGTCTTTCATCTGGTATGAAAATTAACAGCGCGAAAGATGATGCGGCTGGTCTACAAATTGCTAACCGTCTATCTTCACAAATTAATGGTTTAGGTGTTGCTCAGCGAAACGCTAATGACGGCATCTCAATGTCGCAAACCGCTGAGGGTGCGATGACAGAGTCATCAAATATTCTACAACGTATGCGTGACTTAGCACTACAATCAGCGAATGGTTCAAATGATGCTGATGCACGTGCGGCCCTTCAAAAAGAGGTAGGCGCATTACAACAAGAATTAACGCGTATTGCAGAAACTACTAAATTCGGTGGCACTAGCTTATTAGATGGTTCATTTGGTACTAAGCAGTTCCAAGTGGGTTCAAACGCTAATGAAACAATCAACGTAAGCCTTCGTGACGTATCTGCTGATGCTATCGGTGCGAATGAAATCAAAGGTGCGGCAACATCGACAGTTTCTGCGCTTGGGGATGTTCAAACGGTTAACCTAGCCGGTAATATTGTAACTTCAGCAGATACATTAAGTATCAATGGCACAGATGTATCTGTTGGTGCTAACCAAGGTGCGGCAACAATTGCTGATACAATAAATTCATCTGGTTCTGGTGTAAATGCCGAAGCTAAACTTGAAACTACAATTGGTGCTATCAAAGCTGGAAGTTCATCAGTAATTGAGATTAAAAAGGGTGCCACTGCAGTTGATTCATATGACCTAGGTGACTTTGGTGGTGATATGGCGCGTCTTGCTAATGAGATGCAAGCTGATGGTTATGATGCTGTTTTTGATGAAGCTAAAGATGAAATTACGTTTAAAGCGACAAATATCGATGGTATTGATGTTACTGGCGCTGGCGATACAAGTGCTTTCACTATCGGTGGTCAAGCTGTTGCTAGCACCGCAGGTTCGCTCAGCGTTTCAGCAGAGCTTAACTTAAGCTCTGCTGATAAAATTGGTATATCTGGTACGAGCGCAAATGAACTGTTTGGTAAAGGTGCTGCAGGTGCTGATATTGCATCTACAGGTGGTACAAGTGAGTTAACTTCAGTTGAGTCTGTGGATATCTCTGGTGCGACTTCAGCTGGTGCGCAAGATGCGATTAAAGCAATCGATGCTGCTCTTGCTCAGATTGATGCGCAACGTGCAGACTTAGGTGCGGTACAAAATCGCTTTGGCTTTACTATAGCGAACCTTTCAAACGTATCAGAAAACGTATCAGCTTCTAAAAGCCGTATACAAGATACCGATTACGCTGCAGAAACAGCTAAGCTAACGAAAAACCAGATTATGCAACAGGCTGGTACAACAATCTTAGCTCAGTCTAACCAGTTACCACAGGCAGCACTTAGCTTATTAGGTTAATTTAACAATAAGCTCTATACTTTAACTACTAAGGAAGGGGCAACCCTTCCTTTCTTGTATAGGTATAAAGCTTTATATCGCTTTATAATAGGAGCGAATTATGGAAACGCAAAGTTTAAATCTAAATATCAACTCAGCTCAAAAAGGTGAGGTTACCTCAAGTTATCAAGCCCCATCTCAAGTTAAGCAAAATGTTGATGAACAGAAGAATACAACCACCCCTACTGCTGCAAGTAGAAACGAAGCCTCTGAAACTGAGTTATCACCTGAAAAGCTAGAAAAGGTGGTACAGCAATTGCAGGACTTTATGGGTGAAATGAACCGCAGTCTTCAGTTTAAAGTAGATGAAGACTCTGGCCGTAATGTAATCAAGGTTATCGATAAAGAGAGTGGTGACTTGGTTAAGCAATATCCGTCAGAAGAAGTATTAGGTATAGTGGCTAAATTAGCAGAAGCCACGGGTGTATTGGTTGATTTTAAAGTTTAGTTTTTCAGTAATTTAAGAGGGTAACAATTATGGTTATTTCATTTACAGGTATAGGTTCAGGACTTCAAGTAAACGAAATTGTAAGTGCTTTAGTCAATGCTGAAAAATCCCCTTATCAAGCTCGAGTAACAAAACAGCAAGCTAATTTCACCACTGATATATCTGCTGTAGGCACGCTAAAAGCGTCTTTAGAGGAGCTAAATGGCTCATTAGAGTCACTAGCCTCTGTCGAGGAGTTTCAAAAGAGAACAATTAGTGGTAGTGATGATTTTGTTACTTTAAGTTCTGAAAAAGATGCACAAACCAATAATTACTCAATTAAAGTTAATAGTTTGGCCGAAAACCATAAGCTAACATCAGATGCTATAGCTGGCGATGAAGCGGTGGGAGAGGGTAAGCTAACGATCAGCTCTGGTTCTGATAGTTTTGATATTACTGTGTCAGATACAGCAAAGCTTGCCGATATTCGTGATGCGATTAATGATTCAGTTGATAATGACTCTGTAAATGCCACCATTATTACTGATGACACCGGTCAGCGATTAGTATTGTCGAGTAAAGAAACCGGAGCAGAAAATGCAATAAAAATTGTTGTCGATGACACTGGTGATGGTGGCAATACGGATCTTTCGGGTTTATCTCGTTTGGCGTATGATAGTGATACGACATCAACAACGTATGCCGAAAATTTAAATGAGGTGACTGCAGCAACCGATGCCTCTATCACAATAGATGGTACGCTTGTGGCCTCAAGCAGTACTAATGAGTTTAAAGATGTTATTGAAGGCGTCACCATTAATGCAAAAAAAATGCATGGCACTGATGATGATTTAAGTAAAGCTGTTATAACTGAAAATAATAAAAATATTACAACTGGCTTGAGCTCATTTGTAGACAAATTTAATGCCTTTATTGATTTATCAAAACAGCTGGGACGTTCAAGTGCTGAAGAGGGCGTAGGGGCACTTGCCGGTGACTCCTTATTAAGAGGGTCTGTTAATCAGGTGCGCTCATTGTTAACCTCAGAATTTAGCACGGGAAATGGTAACACTGATTTTTTAGCTAATTTTGGTATTAGAACTGAGCGTTCAGGTAAATTAAGTATTGATTCTGATGCATTAAAAGCTGCGATAGAAAGGGATCCTCAAGCCTTACAAACCTTTTTTGTCGGTGAAAAAGATAAAGGCGGTTTTGTTGCACAGCTTGATACTGTTATTAAGGGTTATACGGCTTCTGATGGTATTATTAGTTCACGTATAGAAGGTCGTGAATCACAGCTTTCTAAACTAGAAACTGATGTAGAAAAATTTAATATTCGTATGGCAAAATATGAAGAACGATTATATAGCCAATACAATGCAATGGATTTATTAGTGGCCAATTTAAATTCAACAGGCAGCTATTTACAACAACAATTAGCTAACCTACCAGGGGTGGTTAAGAAATCAAGTTAAGCGGAGTGAACTTTGGACGCTAATCAGCAAGAATTAACAAAAATGATGTTGCAAGCAACCCTGCTTGCAAATTTAGCTCTACTTCAAGAGCAAATGCCGGCTATTTATGAAACATTTAAAGATTACACGCCAAGCGATACTGGTGTTGCAATCGATGAAATGGGCAATGCTAACTTGTTTAACAATAATGAGTTCGTTTATCAAGATGAGCCTAGAGAATTCGCTAAACAGCAAGTTATTCAGTTTCTAGAAAACCCGCTTTACTTCAAATATCAAATAAATCACCAAGATGACACAAATATTGTTTTTGAACATGCTGCGCTATTAAAATCAATTTACAACGTACGTACCGCTGAAACAGATAATAAAATAAATAACCCTGCTGAAGAAAAGCGCCTCGACTTTGTTTGTTTTTTAGGTGGGGGGTTAGGCTATCAGATAGAAGAGTTACTCAAGAAAAAAGATGTACTTAATGTGTTTTTATTTGAGCCGAGTAAAGATACCTTCTATGCACTTTTACATTGTATCGAATTAAAGCCGCTTTTTGATAAATGCACTGCCAATGGTGGGCAATTTTCAATACGTGTTTCTGGTGGTGAAGATGGAGTGATTAACGAAATTTCTAAGTTTTTGTTTAATCAGGGTCATTTTAACCTCAGTCAAATTCTTTTCTTAAAGCATTATAATAGCCCACTGATTGAGAAAACAATTGAGCGTATTAAAAGTATCGGACATCGTTGGTCTGCAGGCTGGGGTTTTTTTGAAGATGAAATAATAGGTGTATCTCATACTCTGGCTAATTTAAATGAAAAGTTTCCAGTATTGAAAAAGCCTGAGTTAGTAAATAACACTCTGCAAGAAGATTCTGTATTTATTGTTGCCAATGGCCCATCTCTTGATGATGCAATTGAATTTTTAAAAGCCAATCAAGATGACATAATTATTATTTCTTGTGGTACAGCATTAAGAGCCTTACTTAGTAATAATATTAAACCTGATATTCACATAGAAATGGAGCGAGGCGCAGGGCTGCTAGAATGGGTGGAGTCAATAGATCGCGTCTCTGGACTAAAGATAAAATTAAATGAGATAAATATTGTTGCACTTAATACGGTATACGATAGTATTTTAAAGCGCTTTAAAAGTGCGCATTTGTTATCAAAATTAAATGATGCAGGCGGTCGTCTTATTCGTGCTTTGGATACAAAAAAGCAATTTACCTACCCTGACTACAGTAACCCAACAGTATCGAATACAGCACTTGCTACAGCTATTGAGTTGGGGTTTAAGAAAGTATATTTAGTTGGTACTGACTTAGGCTTTGTATCTAAAGAGCATCATCATTCAAAACATAGTATCTATTTTGATAATGACTTTAAGCATAAAAAAGTGGTTGAGCAAGGTATTGAGGGAGCATTTGTTGTTAAAGGTAATTTTACCGAAGAGGTCTTTACGATTCCTATATTTGACTCATCAAAGGGTAACTTAGAGTTATTACTCCAAAAAAACCTCAATGTTAAAGTATTTAATACGGCCAATGGTGCATTTATAAAGTATTCTGAGCCTAAACGTATTGAAGATATTACTGATATGAAGCCAATTAGTAATAAGCAAGATAAAATAACAGAGCTACTTAATAGGGCTACTTCTTTAGAGCAATTATCTGCTGGAAACGTTAACTTTAAAATGGAAGCCATAAAAGCTAGAACAAAAGATGTTCTTGAGCAGCTGTTATCAATTACTTCTCAACATTTTGAAACACGTGAGCAGCTTGCTGATGCGTTTAATTTACAAAATAAAATATTACTTACATTACGTAATAGCACCGCAGACGATAATGTAGTTTATTGGCTGATTCAGGGAACTTTTAGATATTTTCAAGCTTACATTATGACAAGTAGCTATTATTACAATGATTTAGAAATGCGTACAGGATTTATAAATGCATGTATTGATGCGTTTCATGAGCATGTAAAAGGTATTTATTTAGAGTTTATTGAAAACTATAATAAACCGGCCAAAGCTTAGCTTTGGCCTTTTTTGGTAAATAACTTACTTATATTAGGGTTTAATATTAAACAAAGAGAGTTGGATTAGATCACTTGGTTTTCCATTCAATATATAATGATTTTTAAGTACACACTCTTTGCTATAGCCAGCCTTTTTAAAGGCTTTAAAACTTCCAATATTGTCGGTGTAAACCCAGGCGACTAGTTTTCTAATCAATAACGTTTCGAAAGCATATTGGTTAATTAGCTTGATAGCTTGATTTGCATAGCCTTTCCCCCAACTTTCTTTTTCGCCAATAAACAGACTCACTTGAGCAATATTATGAATCCTATTTATATTTCCAACTTTAATATTCCCAATGTGTTTATTATTGTTGGTTCTAATCGTAAATAATTGTTCAAGCGGGTTATTTAAATTAGCTGAAATATAATCCTTAACTGAGTTAAGATCCTGTTTACTAAAACGAGTTTCTAAGTACTGATTTACTAGAGGATCATTAAGCCAAGCAACATAATTTTCATTTACATCGTCTAAAGATATACTTTGCAAAAAAATATCTTTCACCTCATTGCTTGTTACTTTAACTAGATTTTTCATCAATTAGCTCCCATTTAGCAGCTGTTCCTCTTGTTATATTTACAGAAGTTTTCTTACCAATCAGCGTATCGTAATACTTACAGGGGAGACCGTAGCCTGGACGTATTCTTTTTATGTGTTTTTTTGTTATAACTGTACCTGCTGGTACGTCTTCAATAAAATAAATAGAGCGTCTAAATTTTAGGTTTTCGCTTTCGGCTGATTTTACTTCATACCCTGGATTACCTATCGATTTGTACACTTCTTTGCTTTGACTAACAATTGATTTAAGCTGCTCAGGCTCAATTGAAAATTCTGAATCAGGCCCTTTTTTAGATCTATCTAAAATAAAATGCTTTTCAATAAAGCATGCTCCTAAAGCCACTGATGCAATTGCTGCCGTTGTGCCTAAGGTATGATCAGATAAGCCTGTAATAACGTTAAAGCGTGTTGCAATATCCGAGATTGTAGCTAAATTAGCTTGCTCGAATGGCGCAGGGTAAGCACTTATGCAATGCAATACAATTAGTTCATCACAACCATTATCTCTTGCTGTGCTAATCGCTTCCTCTATCTCTGAGATATTAGCCATACCAGTAGACATAATGATAGGTTTACCTGTTTCAGCAACTCGCTTGATGAGAGGTAGATCGGTTAATTCGAAAGAGGCCACTTTATAAGCTGGGGTGTTTAATGCTTCTAGCAGCTCAACGGCTGTTTCATCAAACGGTGTTGAAAATAAAGTGATACCGACTTCTTTGGCCTTTTCAAACAGTGCATTGTGCCACTCAAAAGGAGTATGGGCCCACTCATATAATTTATATAAATTATAACCATCCCATAATCCGCCTTTAATCTGAAACTCGTCCTTATTACAGTCGATAGTCATTGTATCGGGCGTATATGATTGAATTTTTATTGCATCGGCTCCACATTTAGCGGCTTCTTCAATTGTTTTTAGGGCTTCTTTAAGATCGCCGTTATGGTTAGCTGAAAGCTCAGCAACAATGTAAGGTTCATAGTCTAAACCTATTCTTCGACCATCTATTTCTACAAATTTATTTTTCATGATTACTCAAGTAAAGTTAATTTTATATTGGCAGTTAAAGCGTCGTTGCTTTTTTTGGCATTTGTAAACTCAAGCTTATACTTTCCATGTTTTATGTATGCTTTTGGATAACTATCGGCATCTAACATGCGAATATGATCAAAGATATCATCCAGCTCTAAGTTCGTATCAATAACACTTTGGCTTGGATTGCGTCTTGAAAATGCTGTTACAGGGCCTTCTTGAGGTGTTACTTCAGGATTATCGTTAACAATAAACTCAATCATATCAAAAGTTAAAGCTGAACAGCGTAAAAATATTTGTTGCGCTGTGCCCTCCAAAGATAGAGCCCTTTTTAGATAAATAGGGCCTGTATCTATACTTTCTTCCATTTTTAGGGCACTTAACTTTGTGGTGGTATGGCCAAGAGAAATTAAATTCTGCATTGGGCTTCCGCCCCGTCCATAAGGCAAATCAGTCATATGAAAGCAAACGCAATTAAAGTTGTTAATTATTTCTTCGGGAACAATCCAGCTCCAATGAGGAAAAAATATATATTTAGGGTTTAGATGTTTTAAGTGATTATAAGTGAGCTCTTTTTTGTCAGTAATTAAATGCCAATTTCCATTATAAGCTGGCGTGCGTTTTTTATATTGGGCAATATTCCAGTCTTTAATTGTAGCTACAATGTAATTGTTCATATTAAATCGCTTATCGGTTTTAGAGACGCTATCTCATAGTCAAATTAATAGTTATTCAGCTTCAGGTAAATTGCTACTCTATGACTTTTAGCACTTCGTTGGTGACTCTTACAGTGCCTTTGCCATCACAAATATTAATACAATTTTTATGAACATCATTACTTAATTTTAACCTATTTTGCCAAAATTCAATTTCTTTAATTAACTTGTCTTCAATCTCTGCAATTGAAATAAAGCGGATCACTTCAGCTAATTGAAGCGCGTTAGCGATCTCTCGCTGATTGTCTGCTTGTACAATAACAACAGCAGGAAGGCCTAAAGCGCATCTTTCCCATGATGTTGTTCCAGCTGCACCAATCGCTATTGTTGCCGTTGACATAATTTCCGCAATATTACTCGGCGATATATGTAAAAAGACTTTTTTATGACATTGTGCAAAGTTAAACACTGATTTCACGTTTTTTGCTGTTTTATTTAGGATTACATTAATTCTTTCAAAGTATTTTAATTTGATTACTCGCGCTAATACTTGAAGAGTCAAATTGTCAGGATCTGTTCCTCCAAACATTATGAGTAAGGTGCGCTCTTTTTTTACAATTGATGCTTTTTGAAAATCTAAAAACTCAGGCCTTAATAAAGCAAAGCTTGAGCCAAGTAGGAGTTTTGTATGGTTATTTATCAGATGCGAGTATTTAATTGTTGGGCATTGGTAGGTTTGATCTAATAACAAGTCACAATTGTGTTTTCGGTTCGCTAGATCGTCAATAACCATAATTTTTTTGGTTATGCTTTTTACTTTATTATGCCAATGGTTATCAATAGCATAATGATCTATTACGATTAAATCGTAATTTTTCCCCGCTGTTAATTTTAGAAACTCTTCACAGTCATCATCTATGCTAGTACCCAGCCATGAGCTGTAGTTTTTTAAGTCGATGGTATTTTTTGGAGGAGCCATTCTAACAAGCTCAAACCCAGATTGGATTATATTTTCATTACTATTACCGGCGGCATCGCGACAGAAAAAAGTGATATTAACATTGGCTGCCTTTCTAATTGCTGTCGCTAGTGTGAGGCAGCGCATCACATGGCCTGAACCAATATTTAAAGAAGCATCAACTCTAAAAGCGATGTTGAGTAATCGAGTCGGAGTTTCGGTATTACTTTTATTTATATTAATGCTCACCATCTAGAGCCTCTTTACGGATGTAAATGAAACATTTTTTATTTTCTATTGTTGTTTCTTTTTCACGCTTAAAGTTACAGGCTTCGAATAATTTAATAGATGCTATATTTTCAATTAAAATAATCGCAATAAATGTACTATTTTTATTTTTTTCTATTAGTTTTAGCGCTTGTTTTAACATTTTTCGACCGTAACCATAGCCTCTACTGCAAGGAGATAAATGCGTGTCTATTTCATATGTATTAAGATCTGTTTGATTAAATCTGACTTGTCCGATTGGTTTGTCGTCAATAGATGCAATATAAATTTTACTATTAAGAGACGCTAGTTGCTTATTAAACCAATTTAAGTGATTTTGTAGGGTAATTGGGGCGTCTTTTAATGCGCAGCTGCGAATAACAGGATCATTAGCCCACTGGTATAAAGTAGTACAATCACTTTGCTCGGCTTCCCTTAATGTTATCATTTTATTTTCTATCCTAAATTAGGTATTAAAACCGCAACTTTATAACGAGCGTAATAGGCCTAATCTATAAAGCGTTCAATATAAAATGCTTCAGCAAGTGGAGTGCCTATACACATGCCTCTAAATTTAGCGAGTGCTTGAATATTCTCAAGACTTCGAGTGTGTGGTGCTTCTCTCATTTCATCTTTATAAGCTGTAAGAGCTTTTATTTTTTTACTAAATACATGCTCGATATTGACAAAATAGTTCGGTTTGAATGCCTCGTAACGATGACTTGCCCATTCAGTGCTTGATAGTGTTTCGAAGCAAAATATTTGCTTTACTGATTGCATGGGTTGCGGCCTGCAAGCTGTTAAAACAGCTTCATAAGTTTTTCGATGATCAACATTTAAATCGCTATGATAATGGGTATACACGCGTGCAATTATATTTTTAGATAAAAATAGTTCGATGGCTTGCGCTATTTTTAAAAGTGGTATGGTATCGAATTCATTATCAGGAAAATCTAATGATGTTAGATTATTAGGTGAAACACCTAAATGTTGGGCGGCATTTAAAAAGGCTGCTTGCCGGGTTTGAATCTCTGCTTCAGTATATTCTAGGCGTGAACTAACCCCATTAGAAAGTGTTAAAATATATACTTCATCACACTTTTCAATATGGTTCGCTATTGTGGCACCACAGCCGAGTGTCTCATCATCAGGATGGGCGACAATTACTGCTACTTTCATACTTACTATCCTCGATAAATTTAACTAAGAGAAGAGTTATCTTACATTAGTTGTCATTTATCTAACTTTAAAAACTGGCTCTAAAAGATGTCCTTTAAAAACATCATATAAATTTTGTGTTTCTATTGTATTTTTTAAAATAAAAATAACTTCATCGTATGCATTAAGTAATTTTTCTATATCATCATGTGTATGGGCATAGCTAAGGTTATGACTACCACCAATTAAAATACCTCTAGAGCACATCTCTTGAATAAATAAAGATTTTAGCTCTAATGAGGAGTATTTTTGAGTGTCTTTAATAATAATAAAAGACCATGACGGATGACCTGCAGTGCTCAGCCAATCTTTTACTTTGTGTTTTTCTATTAATTTATTAAGCTCACAAATTAATTTTTCACCTAAAGTGTGAATATGTGTCAGTACTCTTTCTTGCTGCATTTTTTTTAATGTTGTTTTTGTAGCAATTAAAGACATGGTTTCGCCCGCAAAGGTACCGGAGAAGAAAATATCTTCCATCAATGACATTATTTTTTGTTTACCTACGACAGCTGAGATAGGGAATCCGTTTGCCATGCCTTTGCCAAAGGTTGCTAGGTCGGGTGTAATATTAAATAAGCCTTGAGCACCATGTAGATCGAACCGAAAACCGGTAATTGTTTCGTCAAAAATTAGTACAGAGCCATGTTTTTTACAAAGTGCTTGTACTCCTTGAAGAAATCCCGTTTCTGGAAAGGAGACATTCATTGGCTCCATAATTACAGCTGCAAGCTGTTCAGGGTATTCAGTAAAGAGCCTTTCTAATGAGCTAAGATCATTGTATGTAAACGCATGGGTAAGCGCTCTAACACATTCAGGGACACCTAAATTTCTGGTTGTTGAGCCAATATACCAATCTTGCCAACCATGATAACCACAGACAGCAACATGCTCTCTTTTTGTATAAGCTCTTGCTAGTCGAATAGCAGCAGATGTTGCATCACTGCCATTTTTACCAAAACGCACCATTTCAGCGCAAGGTATTAGCTTTGTGAGTTCTTCGGCGACTTCCATTTCTAATCTATGAGGAAGGGAGAAAGTGATCCCTGAGCTAAGCTGGTCTATAACAGCTTGATTTACATCAGCATCACAGTAGCCTAAAGAAACAGAAAGTAAGCCATTCACAAAGTCAATATACTCATTATTATCTGCATCCCACACTTTAGAACCGAAACCTCGTTCAATAAATAAAGGTGCTGCATTCTGTGGGAACGCAATTCTACTCTTACTAAAAGTTTGGGAACCTAGAGGAATGGTTTTTTCAGCTCTATGTAGCCACTCCGCTGAATTAGTGTAATTATTCATAGCCTTCTTCTTTATCTTTTTTTAATGATTTAACCATTCCCTCATTTCGAGCAATTTGGGGGTTTAATAAGTTCAGCTCTGGTTTATGTGATAACAATTCCAGTATATCTTGATAATTAAAATTAGGCTTTTTTACATATAAATTTTCATATATTGATGAAATCAACTCAAAGTCTTTGGGTTCGTCAACAGTCCATCTATAGGCAGACAGGTCTTGCTCACTTTGGATATTCTGTAACTTATACTTATCAGGGTGACTTGTTATATAAGGTGTTACGTGTTCTAACTCAGAAGGCTTTTCTGCATATTTATAAGCGTTGTGTAAGGCCTTCTTACTAATAACTTCAATATCGAGACCATCAGGGTATGTGGCTACTAAGCAGTTTGAAGTATAATCATTGTTGTTTTTTAAATGACTATTAATGACATAGTCCATGAGCTCAGGGTCAATCACTGGGCAGTCAGCTGTTATTCTAACGATAGCATCACAAGGGTAATTGAGTTCAGCATGAAAGTACCGGCTGAGAACATTGCTTAAACTTCCTCTAAAGCATAATAAATTATTCTCATTGCATAACTGTTCAATAATGTCGTCACTTTCATCAGTACTTGTGACAATAACTAGGTTGTCTACCAACTTGGCTCGTTGTACACGCTTAGCTTGTTGAATAAACATAGGTAAACCTTGGAGATTCTTTAAAACTTTATTAGGTAAGCGTGTTGATCCTGTCCTAGCTTGCATGAAAGCATTTATCATATTTTTAATCCTAGCGCTTAATTAACCAAGCCATTGCGATGGATTGATTAATGCTAAATTACTTGAAGCTAAAGAGGCTAAAACGTCATCCGAGGGGAGTGTAAGCTTTTTTGCGACGCAGTAGCTGTCTATTAATTGTGTTAACTGTTCTTGTGAGCAACACCCTATAATTGCATTTTCGATATGAGGGGCTTTTTGCGCAATAATTGCTAATGCGAAAGTTAGCCGATTGCAGCCTAATTCATTAATAACACAATTATACTGAGAAAACTCATTATTAAACTGTGAAAAATAAGCGTTATTTTGAATCATTGGCTCTAATAAAAGCCCTTGTAAAAATATCGAGCGAGCGTGAAGCTTTATATTTTTTTCTATTAGCTTATCGATGATTTCAGGTTGTATAAAACGTTGATCTAACCAATTTACAGGAGCTTGAACCAGATCTAAATTAAACCTTTCACTAAGTAATTCAAGCTCTTTAGGGTTATAAACAGAAACACCTATTCGCTTAACTATGCCTTTGGCTTTTAACTGCTCTAGCTGCGAAAAATAATCTTCCCCTGAACTGCTTAAAAGCAACTCACAATTATGAAATAACACTGCATCAATTGACTCACAGTTCAGATTTTTTAAGCTTTTTTCTACCTGCGCGTGAATATTTTCACCTGATACTTTAGTAACAATAGATAAAGCTTGGCTTAAACCCGATTGACCAATATTACTCTCGCTACTACCATAAGCCGATGCCGTATCAACAACTGTTATACCAGCGTCTAGTGCGAGGCTGAGTATTCGTTTAACCTCATCAGTTTTAACCTGTCCGACAGTATTACTAATGCCATAATCTAAACCAAATTGGGCGGTTCCTAAAGCGATTTTCATAGTTGTTCGGCTAGTGTTTCTATTATGAAATTTTGTTCTGAATTAGTTAATTCAGGATGCAAAGGTATAGTGAGAGCGCAACTGTAATATTTTATTGCATTTGGAAAGTCATTTGCCTTAAAGCCAAGCTCTTTATAATAAGGTTGTATATGAATTGGAATATAATGCAAATGACTCGTTATGCCTCGCTCTCTTAAACTACAGATAAGAGACTCATGTTTTACAACTGCGTCACCAGACAAGGTTAAAATATATAAATGGTAACTAGAGTAGCTTTGTTGTGATTGAGTTAAATGATTAATAGGCAAGTCTTTTAATTTGCTAGAATAGACTTTAGCCAGCTGGTTGCGCTTTGTAACAAATTCATCGAGCTTTGAAAGCTGGCTAAGGCCTAATGCCGCTTGCAACTCAGTCATTCTATAATTAAAGCCGAGTTCAATTTGCTGATAGTACCAAGGGCCATGACTTGGTTCGGTCATTTCACTCGGGTTGGCTGTAATTCCATGGCTACGTAAACGCTCCATTCTTTTAGCAAGTTGTTTATTGTTTGTTACCGCCATGCCTCCTTCAGCTGAGGTGATTATCTTGACTGGATGAAAGCTAAATACGCAAATATCTGAAAACTCACAACTGCCCACTGGGCTGCCTAAATATTTTGCACCAATAGCATGTGAAGCATCTTCAATAACCTTAAAGCCATATTCAACTGCAAGTTGATATATAGCCTGCATATCACATGATTGACCTGCCATGTGAACCGGGATGACTACCTTTGGTAAACGATTATTTTCTTTAGCAATAATAAGTTTTTTTTCTAACTCATTAGTGCACATATTCCCTGTTGCTACATCAATATCCACAAAATCTATTTGAGCACCACAGTAAAGTGCACAATTTGCAGAAGCAACGAACGAAATAGGGGAGGTCCATACAATATCGTCTTTCCCTACATTTAACGCTAAACATGCAATGTGCAATGCCGATGTGGCACTGTTTGTTGCACATGCATAGGTGCTGCCACAATATTTCGCAATGGCTTGCTCAAAAGCGGGGACTTTAGGGCCTTGCGTTAACCAGTCGGATTTTAAGACATCAACTACTGCGTCGATGTCTTGTTGAGAAATAGCTTGTTTGCCGTAAGGGATCATGGAGTAATAACTTTTAAACTAATGCTTCAATGTTGAAGGCTTCAATTTCTTCAATCGTCATGTAATGAGGGTTGTTTAAAGAGTTATATTCAAAACCTTGCTGAACTTTTTTTCCCTTTTCATCAAGCGCATTTACTGTAAAGTCATTACTACGACTGCTAAATTTAATGCCTGGTGCAATAACAAAGTGATCGTTATATTCATAGGTTTCAAAACACAGATCGGCAGGGCACATAACCTCATGAAGTTTCTCGCCTGGGCGAATACCAATAATTTTAATAGGTAATTCAGGAGCCATTGCTTTTGCTAGGTCAGTAATGCGAATTGATGGAATCTTAGGTACGAAAATTTCACCACCCAACATGCGCGCGAAATTTGTTAAAACAAAATCAACGCCTTGTTGAAGGCTTATCCAAAAACGGGTCATTTCATCATGAGTGATAGGAATATGATCACGACCTTCATTAATAAACTTTTGGAAAATAGGCACAACGGAGCCTCGCGAACATACTACATTACCGTAGCGCACCACTGAAAAAGTGGTTTTATGGCCGCCAGCAATGTTGTTTGCCGCTACAAATAATTTATCTGAAGCCAATTTAGTGGCACCGTATAGATTAATCGGGTTGGCTGCTTTATCCGTAGAGAGAGCTATGACTTTTTCAACGTTATTATCAAGTGCTGCATTAATAACGTTTTCTGCACCATTTATGTTGGTTTTTATACATTCCATTGGGTTGTATTCAGCGGCAGGTACCTGCTTAAGGGCTGCAGCATGGATAACGTAATCAACGCCACGCATTGCGCGATTTAGTCGTTCTTTATCTCGAACATCGCCAATAAAGTAGCGCATGCAAGGCTGATCAAAATCTTGCTGCATTTCAAACTGCTTTAGCTCGTCACGAGAAAAGATAATAATTTTTTTGGGGCTGTACCGTTCTAATAATGTTTTTACATACTTTTTACCGAACGATCCTGTTCCACCTGTTATTAAAACTACTTTTCCATCAAACATGTGATTTTCTCCACAGCTAACCAGCCTAATATTGCCAAATCTATTTTAAAAGTTAGATTTATACTTATTTACAGCTTTTTTATTTTTTTGATTACCAACTATTTTAACCGCTAATAGTTGCTTTTGATTATCTATTTTAACAGATAGCTGTTCTATTAGGTTAATTAAAAACTCAAGTTCAGTAGCTGAATAATGAGTTTTTTCTCTAGAAAGTGAGCTACTTATGTGAATATCAAGTTTATTATGAATATTCAGCGCTTGCTCAATATCCCAATCTTCTGAGTCAGCAATCAAACTTACTAGATCATTGCAATATGCTCTAGTCTCACTATCTTTAACTTGTGAGTTTGTAACCCGCTTTAAAGACATTATAGTTGTGGTTCTCTTTGTTCAAATGGAATTGCTTCCCAACCTGATTTTATTTCCTTAATCAAGGTAATTACTTCATCAATTTTTTCTATATCGTTCTCGAGGTTTGCGGTTAGTAAGCATCGCTGACAATAATCATATAAAGAGTCTAAGTTAGTTGATACTTCATTATTATGTTCAAAATTTAATACTTGCTGCAAAGCACCAAGTAGCACAATACAATCAGAGATTGCGTTGCCTTTTTTTTCTAACTCTTTACGTTCAATAAACCCTTTAGCAGCTGATAACTTACCAACAATATTAACAAACACGAGTTTGACTTGATCATAAGGCGTCATTTCTTTAACGCTGCTAACTGTAATTTGACGGTATTTATTGATTGATGCGTGCGCCATAGGTAATTCCTTAAATTTTAATTACATGTGTAGAACCTTAAGCAAGTTTAGTTCCAACATAAGTTTGACTATTACTTATCGGCCAAAACAGTCACACCTTTAAGTAATAATAGCAGTTTTTATGAGTTTCTTCTGTGTGAAATCGTATCATTACTGGTGGCAAAAATGTGTTAGGTAATTCATCCTAAGTGGGTAGTCCGTTATAAATAGTTAAAGAGTTATTAGTTATAAAGTATTGACTTTTCAGGCGGTGTGTCTGTTTTTTGGCGTTAATGTCAAAAAATCGCCGCTATTACTTGCATCCAAATCCAACTGGCTTACAATTTGGTTAATAAAACAAATTAGTGAAATAAATGGCTCGCTAAAAAATGATCTTAATTTTAGATAATAATAATAATCGCTCTATTGGATTATATGCATCGCTTACTTTTATTGGTGAGGCGGTACAGTTGCAAACAGAAGCTGACTTTGAGCAGGCATGTAGTCACTATCAAAACAAAGAATGTATTGTGGTGTTAGGGGCGCTGCAATCTTTAGATCATGAAAGTTTAATTAAACGCTATCCAACATTTCCTTTTTTACTGATTGGTGAAACGCTCAAACCGCTACTGAGTCTCGCCAATGTTGTTGGACTAATTTGTGAGCCATTTACTCATGAAGTTACCACTCAGTTACTCCATGATTGTCAGCAATATCAGCGTATGCTGCCTCATGAGCATCAACATAATAAAGAAAAAAGCACCTTTGATGGCCTTGTAGGTGAAACCAAAGCTGTAAAAGATTTACGCTTTTTAATTACTCAAGTTGCTAAAACCGATGCCAACGTGCTTATTTTAGGTGAGTCGGGCACGGGTAAAGAAGTAGTTGCTCGTAATGTGCATCTGCTTTCTAAGCGTAACAAAGGCCCATTTGTACCAGTAAACTGTGGGGCAATTCCTGCGGAGCTACTAGAAAGTGAACTATTTGGCCATGAAAAAGGTGCATTTACCGGGGCTATTTCAGCACGTAAAGGCCGGTTTGAATTGGCGCAAGGTGGCACGCTATTTTTAGATGAAATAGGGGATATGCCGCTGCAAATGCAGGTCAAGTTACTGCGAGTACTACAAGAGCGTAGCTATGAGCGCGTTGGCGGTACCAAAGCGATTCAAGCCGATGTACGTGTTATTGCTGCAACCCACCGTGATCTTGAAAGCATGATTGAAAAAGGCTCATTCCGAGAAGACTTATACTATCGCTTAAATGTTTTTCCTATTGAGAGTCCATCACTTGCTCAACGTGCAGAAGACATCCCTTTGCTACTTAAAGAGCTAATGCGCCGCGTAAATGAGCAAAGCGGTACTACGGCTAAGTTTACAGAGCGTGCTATTGAAAGTTTAAAAGAGCATTCTTGGCCAGGTAATATTCGTGAGCTCGCTAACTTAGTTGAGCGTATGGTTATTATGTTCCCAGACAAGGTGGTGGATGTTCCTGATTTACCTAATAAATACCGCTACATTGAAGTTGAAGCCTATGAGCCACAGTACCCAGAAGAACTGATGGAGCGTGATGCGTTTAATGATATTTTTAGTGGCGGATTCAGCGAAGACGAAATAGACCTCGAAGATGATTTTGCTCAAGCGGCACCCGGTTTATTGCCCGATGAAGGTATTGAGCTTAAGGAGTACTTAGCCGAGCTTGAAATTAACTTAATCACCCAGGCATTAGAGCGCTTTGATTACGTTGTTGCCCGTGCTGCTGAAGTACTAGGCGTAAGGCGAACCACACTGGTCGAAAAAATGAAAAAGTATAATCTTTCTAGGGATTGATTAAAACCGCTAATAAATTGAACTGTAGTTAATAAAGTTCTATGTTATTTTTAATTTTGGCTTTAAAACTTGATTTGCCTCCCATTAAATAGTGACAATTTAATGGTGTGCGGTGCTCTTTTTCTTATTGTACACTCCTAAGTTAATGAATAATCTAGCATGTGTTTTATGCAGGTAACGCTTTCTATACAAAGTAAAGTAAAATAAGGTTAAAAATGAACGAAGCAATCGATGGAAATAGAATGTATGGGTGGGCAAAGGAGCTATTTCCAATCAATCGAAGCCTTACAGGTGATGGTGTAAGAGAAACATTGAGATATATCAAACAGTTTGTACCGGAACTGGTTGCACATGAGGTTCCTTCAAATACTATCGCTTTTGACTGGAAGGTACCGCAAGAGTGGAAAGTAAATAACGCATACATAATTGATCCTAATGGTAATAAAATATGCGATTTTAAAGTTAATAACCTACATCTAATGGGTTACTCAGAGCCTGTTAATAAGACACTTTCTTTAAAAGAATTACAAGCCCACCTTTACAGTATAGAGGATATGCCTGACGCAATACCATATGTTACATCATACTATGAGCGTAATTGGGGATTTTGTCTTAGTCACTCTCAACGTTTATCTTTGACTGAAGGTAGTTACCAAGTTGTTATAGATACAAATTTATTCAATGGGCATTTAACGTATGGAGAGTTTGTTTTACCTGGAGAAACAGAAAATGAAATTTTGCTTTCTACATACATATGCCATCCTTCTTTAGCTAATAATGAATTATCTGGACCAGTTGTTTGTATGGCATTAATTGAGCAACTTAAATTAATGACTGACCGTAGATATACTTACAGAGTTTTATTTTTACCAGAAACCATAGGATCAATAGTTTATATTTCAAAACATTTAAAACGTTTGAAAAAGCATCTGAAAGCTGGATTCATTGTCACATGTGTCGGTGATGAAAGAGAGTACTCTTACCTAAGTTCACGCAACTCTCGTACTTTAGCCGACAGAGCAGCACTAAGTGCTTTAAAGAATTTAGTTGGTAGTTTTAAACAGTATTCTTTTCTTGAGCGCGGTAGTGATGAGCGTCAATTTTGCGCTCCTGGTGTTGATTTACCTGTATGTTCAATTATGCGGAGCAAATACGGGGAATATCCCGAATATCATACATCATTAGATGATCTTACATTAATTACACCTGCTGGATTAAGAGGTGCTGCAGATGTAATTGTTGGCGCTATTCAATTATTAGAAAAAAATAAAGTATATAAAGCAACTAATTTATGTGAGCCGCAACTTGGTAAAAGAGGATTGTATCCTAATACGAGCAATATGCAGCAAGATTATACTCAAGTAAAAATGCTCACTAATTTACTAGCTTATGCAGATGGAGGTAGTGATTTATTAGAGCTTGCTGATAAGATTCGAGCTAATATTTTTGAGCTTTTACCTTTAGTTGAATCTCTCGAAAAAGCTGGTTTAATCAAAGTTCAAGACTAAATAGGGTAGAAGGAGCGCATAAATGCGCTCTTTTGTTAGTTTAATTTAATTACAGCAACATACCAATTGTAAGCTAATCCGAACCAATCCATTTTTATTTCTGCGCATTCACAATATTGTGAAATATTTGAAAAGCAGCTCAAAAAATCATCTTTATCTTCAAAGCGACGCATGACTTGACCATTGCGAACTCCGAAGTAATCATTTTTAATTCTCACATACCCTTTTTCGAGCTCTTCACACGATTCGTAAATAAAAGCTGAAGCCGTTGGAACAGATACGATTAGATAGCCTTTTGGCTTTGTTACTCTTACGAATTCATCAATATGTTTTTGATAATCAAAACTTTCAGAACTCATATAATAACTACTATTCCAAGAGATTAAATAATCAAACATATTCGCTTCGAATGGGATTTCTTCGCAGCTACCTATTCGTAAGTCTAATTCTTGGCCTTTAAACTCCTTTCTTTCAGAGGCATTATTTACGATATCTTTTGTGATTTCTACCCCACTACTCAATAAACCAAGTCTATTAAAAAGAGGGAAATTACGGCCATCACCAAAACCTACATCTAAAATTTTCTTACCTTGAAAATTTTTATCTAGAAACTCTAACTTTGGAAATTGCCCTAAAAAAATTCTAATAACTGCTTCTGGTGGGTAGGCTATTTCTGTGTTTTCAGCATATATGCTATTCCATGATTTATCTCTATCATACTTCATTGTAGTATTATTACCTTTATATAGGGTTAGGTATAATGTTTAACACTTAAGATAACATTTCATAAATACGGTTTACAATATTTATAGGAATATCTAGCTGCCAAGGTTATTAATAGTGGCTTGTATTTTGCTTTATACTTGAAAGCTAGTAAAAACTTTAAGTATGGCAATGTTCATCGACTGGTCTTCGAGTAGAGGCAAAATAAGCGCACTTTTAAGTAGTGCTCCAATTATTAAAAGGTATTAGTGATGAAGTATCCAAAAATACTAGAATGCACTTTAAGAGATGGAAGTTATGAAATTGACTTTCAGTTTTCTAAAAATGATACAGTTGGTATTTGTAGTGCACTAGATTACTGTGGATTTGAGTTAATAGAAGTTGGTCATGGTGTCGGTCTAGGTGCTTCAGAAAGAGGTATAGGAGTTGCTCTTGAGACTGATGAAGTCTATATGAAAGCAGCGTCTGAGAGTGTAAAAAAAGGTAATTGGGGGATGTTTGCAATTCCGGGGATTGCAAATTTAGAACATCTTACGTTAGCTGAGTATCATGGAATGGATTTTGTTCGCTTAGGTTCTACAATATCTGATTTTAAAAAGTGTGAAAAATTTATAAGCTCTGCGAAAAATAAAAGTATGCTCACATACGTCAATTTCATGAAGTCGTATACTGTTTCGCCTAGCAAGCTGGCTAAGGCTGCAAAGGCTGCTTTTGAAATTGGGGCTGATGCTGTTTATGTAGTGGACTCAGCAGGCGGAATGCTACCACAAGAAGTAACGGAGTATGTTCAAGCAATACTTGCTGAATGCCCTAGTCTAACAGTTGGATTTCATGGGCATAATAATTTGGGGTTAGGTGTGGGAAACGCTCTTGCCGCTATCAATGCTGGTGCTGAAATTATTGATTCGTCACTGCAAGGATTTGGACGTAGTGCCGGTAATACAAGTACAGAACAAATTATAGGGTGCTTGGCTCGTATGGGATTGGAGGGAAAAATAGATCCAATACAAGTAATGGATTTAGGTGAAGAACTCATAAAACCTTTGATTAATAAAAATGGTCTTTCATCTATTGACACTATATCAGGGATGTCATTATTCCATTCTAGTTATATGCCTATAATTTTTGAAATGTCACAAAAATATAAAGTTGATCCAAGGCATTTAATTATTTCTGTTTGTAAAGAAGATACTTGCAATGCACCTGAAGAAATGGTTGAAAGGCATGCAATTGAGCTGTTAAAAATACAAAAGGCAAAAGGGTATTGGAAGCCGAGTTATAAAAATTACCATGTGAATGAGCAAGTAATTCTATGATAAAAGAACTATTTAAGTCAGCAGAACAACACTCTTTTGCAATAATACAAGGTACTCAAAAGATTACTTATTTAAATTTTGAGAGTCAGGTAATGTTTTATATGAATCAGTTAACTAAAGCTGGTGTAAGTCAAGGTGATAAAGTAGCTCTAGAGCTCGAAGATAAATTGGAGTTTTTTGTAATTCTTGTTTCATTGTTCACATTAGGTGCAAAGGTCTTACCATTATCAGCTAACTACAATGAATGTTATAAATGCACATTGCTGGACATCTTTAACCCTGACAAAGTAATTAACAATGTTGGCGAATTTGAAGAATACATACCCGAAAAAAAAATGAATAGCTTTATCTATAAGGATAGTTCGAATAATGCTCAGGTTATTACCTTTACTTCAGGGACTACAGGTACACCAAAAGCGGTATGCCACGACTTAAAAAGCTTACTTGTTTGCGCTGAAGCGTTTAACAAACATAATGAAATCGGTTGTGAAGTTAAGATGTTGCATGTGATGCCTTGTTTTTACATGGCTGGTATTCTTAACACTTTTTTATGTCCATTAATAGCTGGTGGATGTGTCATTTTAAGTACAACCTTCTCGGCTAGTAATGCCGCAACTATCTTTAAGAATTTTGCTAAATATAGAGCAAATGCTATTTGGCTAAGCCCTTCAATGTTAGCCCTTTCATCTAAAATGACAACCGATAGAGATGCTATAGGCTGGGTAAGTGATTGCGCAGCAAAGATATTTATCGGTACTGCGCCTCTTATGCAAAATACAAAAAAAGAGTTTGAGCATAAATTTGCACATGAAGTTTTAGAAAGTTATGGCACAAGTGAGCAGTTGTTTATATCTTGTGCGAAAGTCGGTGAAGGACATTTGGACGGAGTTGGTCGGTGTCTGGATCTTGTAAATGTAACTTTTTCTGATTCGAACGAAATACTAATTGATTCTCCTTGGGAGATGCTTGGCTACTTAAACGCTGACTCAGAGTGCCCTGCTACAGGTGATATTGGAAAGTCATCATCAGGGGTTTTAAGCATAACTGGACGTAAAAAAGATATTATTATTAAAGGTGGAATTAATATAAGTTCGAGGTATATAGAGGATGTTAGTTTGAAGTATGCTGGTATTATGGATGCTGCAGTAGTTGCAAAGCCCCATGATTTTTGGGGTGAAGTGCCAATATTATTTCTTTTATCAGAGCATGATTTAAATATTAAATCTATAAAGGCGTGGTTGGGTACCTTGTTACCTTCAGAGTTTCTTCCTGAAAAAATAATTGTTTTGAAAAGCTTTCCTACTTCAGTCACGGGAAAAGTAATGAAAGCAAAGCTAATCGAAAAGTACTTAATATGATTATTGGATTCTCCCATCTTACTTGGAATTCAGCTTTTGTTGAGCGAGATATCTCTAAATTTAAAGAGTTAGGATATGAATCGGTATTTGATGAAAAAGAGTTAGAGAATAACTATTCAAAAAAGGATTTACTTGCTTCCTATTCTGCGAAACATGATATTAAATTACTTAAACGAAGTGATTCATATGACATTGAGATTATTAATCACCATAGTAAAAACATGAATGTACAAAATCGTTTATTTTACAGTGACTCAATGATGACTATTTTGATACCATCAGGTTGTTTTGCAAAGGAAATTGATTTTTGGTGTGGGCTAGGTTTCAAAGAAAGTGGAAATTGCCTAAGGTTATCTAGACCTGTAAAAACATGGAACCTCGATATCTCTTTTGTTTCAACGGAACAAGATCTTGTAGAACAAAAACTGGATCTACAAGGCTTTACATCAATTGCATTTATAGTAAAAGATTTAGCTCTGTTTAAGAGTAAACTAAAAAATAAAGTAATTTGGATTTCTGAGATATTTACTCTTGAAGTTAATGAACAGAAGATGGATATACTCCTATTTAAAACTCCCTCAGGGGTAATAATAGAACTCATCGAGGTATTAAAATGAAAATAACAGATTTAACAATGTTGCTTGAAGAGGGGATGCAAACATTTGCAGCTCATTGGCACCCCTTTTTTGAATCAACTCAGTTAGGACGACACGGAATTGAAAATAGAGAAACGCGAAAAATTGTATTAGGTACACACACTGGAACTCACATAGATGCCCCAAGGCACTTTATTGCTGATGGTGAAACAATTGAAAATATACCATTAGCTCAATTAAATGGGCCTGCACGGGTTATTGACTTTTCGAATCTTGCAGATAAACATGAAATTACTAAAGATGAGTTGACATTAGCTTTAGGTTCCCAGTGTCCGGTTCGCCTTGTTGCCAGGTTTGACTGGGATTTAAAATTAAACACTAATGAATACTACACAGACCATGCCTTTTTTTCTGAGGATGCTTGTCAATGGCTGGTAGATAATGGGTGTAAGCTTATCGCCCTAGATACCCCTCAGCCTGACAACCCTTTAAATGGAAGAGGGGCAGAAAAGGATGCACCTAACCATAAAATACTGCTTGGTGCAGGTGTTGTTATCGTTGAATATTTAATTAATATTCGTTCGATTGAGAGCGAAGAATTTACGCTTATCGTCGCACCCTTAAAAATTAAAGGTGGCGATGGGGCTCCAGTTAGGTGTTTTGCAATTGAGTAAGAGTAATGAAATGCTAGTAAAAGAAAAGCTAGTGCAGTGGTTTGTTTCCAAAAGCCAGATGGAAAATATTGATACAACGTTAAATTATTTTGAATCCGGTTATATTGATTCATTTGACGTGCTGATGTTAATAGAGTTCTGTGAATCAAGCTTCAATGTAGTGCTTAATGAGATACATTTTGAAGATAGAAGGTTCTCTTCAATTGATGGGTTGGTTGATATTTTAAACGATTTACAGGTGCAATGAATTGCAAAACTATCATTATAGTAGGACTGATTTTGAGTTGGCTTTACAATCTGTAGGGATTTGTAAAGGTGATACTGTTTTTTGTCATAGTAATGTTGGTTACCTAGGTTACCCGGAAGGAGTTACTTCCAAGCAGCAATCCTTAGAGTTAATACTTAGTACTTTTTTAAATTTACTAGGAAGCCAAGGTACCTTAGTGGTACCTACCTTTACTTATTCATTTGGTAAAGGAGAGAATTTTAATGTCAATGATACAGCGTCTGACTGTGGTATGTTCTCAGAATATATTAGGACTAATCCATTGTCAGTGCGAAGCAATGACCCTTCTGTATCTGTTTCTGCTATTGGAAAGTATGCTAGTTTCTTAACAAATAAAGTATCTGAAAATGCCTATGATGAGGGAAGCGCTTTTTCACGACTCGTTCAATTAAAGGCTAAGGTGCTTAACATTAACTTTGATGCAGGCAGTACGTTATTACATTTTTTTGAAAGAGTACATAATGTATCTTATAGGTTTGACAAAACATTTTATGGTAAAAAGTTTGATGGCAAATGCTATATTCCATGCAAATCAACCTTATGGGTTCGAGATTTAAACATAGAGGGGTCTCAGGCAAGTTTCGAGCGCTTTAACCGTTATGCCAGTGATAAAGGTATTTATAAAAGGGCTAAGGTAGGTCGAGGTGGAATTGGCTGTATTTCTGTCGAAGATATGAACAAGGCATTCTCAGAGTTATATGAGAAAGACCCTTGGTTTTTAACAGATAAACACATTTAATTTTTTAAAGATAATGGAGTTTTTTCGAACATTTAAGAATATAAGTGTTAGATTAATTATGAAATGAATCAATAAAAAGTATGAAAACAGCACAATGTAACGCTTTTAACTAGACTTAATTGGCATCGTTCAGGCTAACTAAATCTATTTTAATTACTAACCTATGAGTACTGCGCGATAACTTCTTCCTTCCTAAAGCAATCATTACTATGATCGTTAACCATTCCACAGGCCTGCATGTAAGCATACACTGTGGTTGGGCCTAAAAATTTAAAGCCACGCTTTTTTAAATCCTTCGCAAATAACGTCGATGCCTCAGTAACTGCAGGGTAGTCGGCCAGTGTTTCTAGATCGTTTACCTGAGGTTTATTACCAACAAACCGCCATTGATAATCACTAAAACTGCCAAACTCTTCTTGAATTGCAATAAAGCATTTCGCGTTATTAATTGTTGCGACAATTTTTAAGCGGTTGCGAACTATGCCCGCATTTTGCATTAATTTTTCTATATCGTGTTCAGTAAAGGCCGCTACTTTGTGTACATCAAAGTTGGCGAAGGCATTTTTATAATTCTCACGCTTTTTTAATATTGTATACCAGCTAAGTCCTGCTTGTGCCGATTCTAATGTTAAAAACTCAAAAAGTAGTTGATCCTCATACACTGGGACGCCCCATTCATGATCATGATATTCCACATAGTCAGGTTTTGTTGTATCTAACCATGGGCAGCGGCACTGAGTCTCTTTATTCATACATTTTCCTTTGCGCGTCATTTTTACGGCACGTGTTTTTACGGTTTAATCTATTGAATTTAATGTAAAATAATTTTGGTACACATTGTGCATTAGCTGCTGTATCTACATTATTTTAGAGAGTTGATTATGGCCCTTGCAAGTGTGCTAAAACCCCAGTTTATTTCTGCTAACCAGTATAACCCATGTTTACTGCAAGAGGAGTATGTTGGTGAGTTGAGTGATTTGCGTCAACAGGCAAGTTGGCTTTCTCATTTAGTTGATACTATGCCTGCGGGCGTGATTGTACTCGATGGTAAAGGAATGATCGCGAAGGCGAATCAAATTGCTATCGATATGCTCGGTGAACCACTAGAAGGTGAGAAGTGGTTTAGTGTTATTCAGCGCTCATTTCGTCCTCATCAAGATGATGGTCATGAAGTGTCGTTAAAAGATGGACGCTTAATAAAACTCGATATTACCGCACTTGCGCCAGAGCCTGGGCAACTTATATTAATGACCGATTTGACCGAAACCCGACGTTTACAAAAGCGAGTCGCGCATATGCAGCGTTTAAGTGCGTTAGGTAAAATGGTGGCATCTTTGGCCCATCAAGTACGCACACCGTTATCAGCAGCTATGTTGTATGCTGCCAATTTAGGCTCAAAGCGCTTACCCGAAGCATCACGCGGCAGTTTTCACACAAAATTAATGTCTCGCTTGAAAGATTTAGAAACCCAAGTAAACGACATGCTGCTATTTGCTAAAAGTGGTGATCAGCAGGTGGTTGAGCAAGTGTCGATGCAACAGCTACTCAGTGAAGTTAAAGCCGGTGCCGATGCCATGGTAGCGCTCAATGATAGCGAATTAAATGTGAGCTTACCTGAACCCGATATAGAAATTATGGGTAATAAAACCGCACTAGCAAGCGCTATTCAAAACCTTATTCACAACAGTATTCAAGTTATTGGCAGTGGCGCGCAGGTTCACCTTAGCGCCCTACGTGACAAACAAGACTCTGACTTTGTACGCATTAGCGTAAGTGACAATGGTCCAGGCATTGACTTAGTTCAGAGCGAGAAAATATTTGAACCTTTTTATACCACTAAAAGCCAAGGTACAGGCTTAGGGCTTGCCGTTGTTAGTTCGGTAGCCAGTGCGCATCAGGGAAGGGTGGAGGCAAACAACAACCCACACGGGGGAGCAATTTTTAGTATGTTGCTGCCTATTAGTGTCACATCTAAATTAGGGGAGTCACATGAGTAACACTATTTTAGTTGTAGAAGACGACGCCGGACTTCGTGAAGCATTAATTGATACTCTAGAAATGTCGGGCATCGCTTGCACGGCAGCCAACAGTGCAGAGCAAGCCATGTTGTTATTAAAAAAAGACGTATTTTCACTAGTGGTTAGTGATGTACAAATGGGCGAAATGAGTGGCTTAGATTTATTACGCAGTATTAAATTAAATCACCCTGATTTACCCGTTTTAATGATGACGGCCTATGCCACAATTGATGATGCAGTTGAAGCCATGCGCCTAGGCGCGATTGATTATATGGCTAAGCCATTTGCCCCAGAAGTGCTATTGAACATGGTCAGTCGTTACTTACCTGAAAAGGAAAAAGAAACAGACGGTCCTATTGTTGCCGACCCTAGTAGTATTCAACTACTTGAACTTGCAGGTAAAGTTGCTCGTTCGGATGCCAGTGTAATGGTACTTGGGCCAAGTGGCTCAGGTAAAGAAGTGCTGGCACGGTATATTCATGACAAGTCAAAACGCTGCAATGAACCATTTGTAGCAATTAACTGTGCTGCTATTCCTGAAAACATGCTTGAAGCTACTTTGTTTGGCTACGAAAAAGGCGCGTTTACTGGTGCGATTCAGGCCTGCCCGGGTAAGTTTGAACAAGCACAGGGTGGGACTATCTTACTTGATGAAATCACCGAAATGGATTTAGGCTTACAAGCTAAACTACTGCGGGTATTACAAGAACGCGAAGTTGAGCGTTTAGGCGGTCGGAAAACTATTTCGCTAGATGTACGTGTGCTTGCAACCAGTAACCGCGAATTAAAAGAGGCCGTTGCTGAAAATCAGTTCCGCGAAGATTTATATTATCGACTCAATGTGTTTCCTTTACTGTGGCGACCTCTGTGTGAGCGTCCTGGCGACATTATTGTACTGGCTAAGCATTTAATTGAACGTCACTTAAGTAAAAGCAAAGAGCCAATGGCGTATCTGGATACAAGCGCTGAACAAAAGCTACTTAGCCATAGCTGGCCGGGTAACGTTCGAGAGCTGGATAACGTTATTCAACGTGCTTTAATTTTACGCAGTGGCAGTACTATTGATGAGCATGCAATTTTTATCGAAAATTTAACCCCAACTCAGTTTGTGGTTAAAACAACGTCAGTGCCTGAGCCTATAAACAATAGTCTCAGTAACGCTTATTATGATGAAAAAACAATGCCCGAAGATGAGCAAAAAAATGATTTGCTCGCCTTAGACACGGGGAGTTATAAAGATGAGCTTAAAGATAAAGAGCATCGCATAATTCTAGAAACCTTGGCGCGTTGCCAAGGGAAACGTAAAGAAGTAGCCGAAACCTTAGGTATAAGTCCACGTACTTTGCGTTACAAATTAGCGCAAATGCGCGATTTAGGTATTTCCCTCCCTGCATAACCTCAACAGCCCTAAAGCTAAGTAACTTATATTAGGGCTGTCAAAACTCTGACTACGCAAATCTACACCTCAACCTTTTGTTTTAATTGGGTTTTATTTTTGGCATGTTTTGTGCTTTATTCTCTTTAAGAGTTTACTGCATTATCAGAGACAATTATGAAAATTCAAAACAGTGCTTTATTTCAAGAAATGCAATCTATGGCTTCAGAAGCCACGCGTAGTAACCAAGTTAATAACTTGCCAACGCAAGTGCAATCAACGTCTACAGCACAATTTGGTGATATGTTGAGTAATGCACTTAATACAGTGCATGAGCTTCAGCAAGACACAGGGCAAAAAAGAAAAGCAGTTGAGATGGGCGACAGAAGCGTATCGCTTGCTGAGGCGATGATTGCTTCGCAAAAGTCTTCTGTGGCATTTGAAGCTACGGTACAGGTTCGTAATAAGCTTGTTGAATCTTACAAAGAAATTATGAACATGCCTGTTTAACTAGGTAGTGGAGAATTATTGTGGCGCAATCTAATCAATCTACAGATCTGGCACTTGCTGATGGCATGATGGAGCAAAGTGAAAACGAAGATCAACAAGAGCAAAAATCAGGCTATTTCAGCGCCCTAGGCGGTGTTGATGTTTTACGTCAAATTACCCTGATTGTTGCATTGGCCATTTGTTTGGCTATTGCTATCTTCGTAATTATTTGGGCTCGTCAGCCAGATATGCGCCCATTAGGTAAAATGCAAACTCAAGAGTTAATTGAAACACTCGACTTTTTAGATGCGCAAAAAATTGACTATGAACTTGATGGTAATGTGGTGTCGGTTGATGAAACTGAGTATCAAAATATTAAGTTACTGATGACACGTGAAGGTTTAGATCAAGGGCCAACATCAGGTAGCGACATTATTATGCAAGACATGGGGTTTGGGGTCAGTCAACGTTTAGAACGTGAGCGCCTTAAACATGGTCGCGAGCAACAACTTGCCCGTACTATTGAAGAGCTAAACAACGTTACTCGCGCCAAAGTACTATTAGCTATTCCAAAAGAAAATGTATTTGCTCGTCGAGAGAAAAAACCCTCAGCAACAGTAGTACTAACGCTTAAGCGTGGTCGCTCACTAGATAGCGAAGAAGTTGACTCAGTAGTTGATATGATTGCTTCAGCGGTGCAAGGCCTTGAGCCTTCTCGCGTAACGGTGACCGATCAAAACGGCCGCCTATTAAATTCAGGCTCGCAAACCTCTTTGGCTGCACGCTCTCGTAAAGAATATGACCTAGAGCGTAAGCGTGAGCAAGAATACCTAGAAAAAATTGACAGCATTTTAATTCCCGTTGTTGGCTTGGGTAATTACACCGCCCAAGTAGATTTAAGCATGGACTTTAGTGCAGTAGAAGAAACACAAAAACGTTATAACCCAGATTTACCGGCAGTAAGAAGTGAAACCACTTTCGAAGAAAATAATATCGGTGGTTTAGCGGTAGGTATTCCTGGTGCACTTACTAATCAGCCTCCGGTTAACTCAACGATACCTGAAGATGCAATGGCTGGCGGTGCAGGCACTGCTACGTCACCAAGTCGTACTCACAAAGAAGCTACCCGTAACTATGAACTAGATACCACTATTTCTCATAAACGTCAGCAAACGGGTGTGATCCGCAGAATAAGTGTGTCTGTAGCGGTCGATTACTTACCCACGGTTGGTGAAAACGGTGAAACAACCATGACACCACGTTCGGTAGAAGCTTTGTCAAATATTCGTCGTTTGTTACAAGGTGGCGTAGGCTTTGATATGCAACGTGGCGATGCACTTGAAGTAGTAACCGTACCATTTGTTCGTGAAGACTCAGCGCTTGATTTTGAATTGCCTTTATGGGAACAAGATTGGTTTATGAAAATGATGCGCTTAGTATTAGGTGCGCTGGTTATTATTGTACTGATTTTAGCTGTAGTTAAGCCTATGCTTAAGCGCTTAATTTACCCAGATAATACACTTGAAGAATATGATGAAGACTCTCTTAGTTCAGGTGTTGACCTTGGTGACAGCACATTAGATATGCTAAATAATGACTTTGATTCTGCTTCAGTTGGCTTCTCAAGCGATGGTACACTACAGTTACCAGACCTACATGGCGACGAAGACTTATTGAAAGCGGTTCGTGCCCTTGTAGCCAATGAACCAGAACTATCATCACAAGTAGTGAAAGCGTGGTTAACAGAAGATGACTGATCAAGAACAAAAACAACTACCACCGGCGTTTGATGTTGATAAGCTCGATGGTGTAGATAAAGCGGCGATATTATTGCTGAGCTTATCTGAAGAAGACGCAGCGCAAATCCTAAAGCACTTAGAGCCAAAGCAAGTGCAAAAGGTAGGTATGGCCATGGCGGCAATCGATGATTTGTCGCAAGCTAAAATCAGCGCAGTGCACAACTTGTTTATCGAACAAATTCAAAGCTTTAGTACGATAGGTTTTCAGTCTGAAGATTTTATCAAAAAAGCACTTACGGCTGCATTAGGTGAAGATAAAGCTGCCAGCTTAATAGACCAAATTGTTATGGGATCAGGCGCTAAAGGGCTTGATTCATTAAAATGGATGGACTCAAAGCAGGTAGCTAATATTATTCGTAATGAGCATCCACAAATTCAAACAATTGTGCTTTCTTATTTAGAGCCGGAACAATCTGCTGAGATTTTAGCGCAATTTCCTGAAAAAGTGCGCTTAGATTTAACCATGCGTATTGCCAATTTAGAAGAAGTTCAACCAGCGGCTTTACAAGAATTAAACGAAATTATGGAAAAACAATTCGCTGGTCAAGCGGGCGCACAAGCTGCGAAGATGGGTGGCTTAAAAGCGGCTGCAGATATTATGAACTACCTCGATACCAATGTTGAAGGGCAGTTAATGGATTCTATCCGTGAGCATGACGAAGAAATGTCGCAACAAATTCAAGACTTAATGTTTGTCTTCGAAAACTTAATGGATGTAGAGGATCGAGGTATTCAAGCAATTTTACGTGAAGTGCCTCAAGATGTACTGATGAAGGCGATTAAAGGCACTGACGAAGCGCTTAAAGAGAAGATTTTGGGTAACATGTCAAAACGTGCAGCAGAAATGCTTGCTGATGACTTAGAAGCTATGGCACCAGTGCGTATTAGTGAAGTAGAAGCAGCACAAAAAGAAATACTGTCAACAGCTCGTCGTCTATCAGATTCAGGTGAAATTATGCTTGGTGGTGGCGGTGGTGAGGAGTTCTTATAATTTATGAGTAACTCAAAAGGTCGCCCGTTACACGCTGATGAAGCTGATGAGCTATTAAAAAATTGGCCAATTCCAGATGTTGCGCCAGATGAGCGAAGTTTTGGCAATCGTTCGACCGCTTTTGGTACGCCATTGGCAGAGCTATACCATAAAGAAATGGCCAAAGAGCAAGATGAAGAGCCCGAAGAACAAGAATTACCTTCTCTTACTATGGTGGAGCTTGAGCGCATTCGCCAAGATGCGTATGAGGAAGGTCTTAAGCAAGGACATGAGCAAGGCTATATAGATGGTTTTGATAAAGGCGTAACTGAGGGAAAAGAAGCTGGTTACAAAGAAGGTGTTGAGCTGGGTAAAACCCAAGGTCAAGAAGAGGTTAAACCTTTGATGGATGAGCAGTTAACTCACTTACGCAGCTTGTTAGATAGTTTATCTGATCCACTTAAAAAAGTGGATGAGCAAGCAGAAAAGCAGTTGGTACAGTTAGCAACTATGCTTAGTGAAGCAATCATTTATCAAGAGATAAAAACTTCGCCTGATATTATCTTACATACCTTGAAAAAAAGCATTGATGCATTGAATGCAGAGCAACAGAAAGTTAAAATTCATCTTCACCCAGAAGACCTAACACTTATAAAAACCAGTTATGGCGAGCAAGCTATTGAAGATAATCATTGGCAGTTAATTCCAGAGCCTACATTGGAGCGCGGCGGTTGTGAAGTGAAGACAACACTATCGTCTTTAGATATGACCTTGAAAACTCGTGTCAAAGAAATATTGGATAGTTTTTTGCATAATAGTGGTATCTAACTTTTTATTGGCGTGCAATGTCTGTGAGCGATACTTCATTAAGCGAACGCTTATCTCAGTACCAACAACATATTAAAACCCCAGCCCCTGCGGTTGCGGGTGTTTTAACCCGTGTGGTTGGTTTAACACTTGAAGCAAAAGGCCTGCGAGCTCCAGTAGGCAGCCAATGTAAAATTGAAACCATGAGCGGCTTTGTTGATGCCGAGATTGTTGGTTTTAATGATCAAACCTTATATTTAATGCCCAATGATCACATCTCAGGTGTACTTCCTGGTGCCCGAGTTATTCCTCAAGTTAATGACACTGGTTTACCTGTTGGTATGAGTTTACTTGGCCGAGTTGTCGACGGTTTAGGGCGACCTTTAGATGGGCTAGGGAAAATAAACGCAGAACACACACTTAAATTCGCTCAAAACGCAATAAACCCACTGGCAAGACGCCCCATTAGTAAACCCATGGATGTAGGAGTACGCGCTATTAACTCAGTAATTACGGTAGGCCAAGGTCAGCGTATGGGCTTATTTGCAGGCTCCGGTGTGGGTAAATCTGTACTATTGGGCATGATGACTCGAGGCAGTGAAGCCGATGTAATTGTAGTGGGTTTAGTTGGTGAGCGTGGCCGAGAAGTAAAAGAATTTATTGAAGAAATACTGGGTGTTGAAGGACGTAAACGCTCAGTTGTTGTGGCAGCGCCTGCTGATGCTTCGCCATTAATGCGATTAAAGGGCTGTGAGAGTGCAGTCACCATTGCAGAATACTTTCGAGATCAAGGGCTAAACGTATTGTTACTGCTTGACTCGGTAACGCGTTATGCCATGGCACAGCGTGAAATAGCACTGGCTGTTGGTGAGCCTCCTGCAACCAAAGGTTATCCGCCTTCAGTATTTGCTAAATTACCCGCATTAGTGGAACGTGCTGGTAATGGCGGAGAAGGACAAGGCTCTATTACCGCCTTTTTTACTGTACTGAGTGAAGGTGATGACATGCAAGACCCGATAGCCGATGCCGCACGTGCCATACTTGATGGGCATATTGTTTTATCGCGTGATTTAGCCGACAGCGGTCATTACCCTGCTATTGATATAGAAAAGTCTATTTCTCGAGTGATGCCACAAGTGGTTTCAGAGCCACATATGCAGCAAGCTCGGGTACTTAAACAAGTATATTCTATGTATCAACAGAACAAAGATATGATCACCTTGGGTGCTTATCAAAAAGGCAGTGACCAAATGCTTGATCAGGCAATAAACATGATGCCAAGAGTGAACGCATTTTTACAGCAAGGCATGCGTGACGTGATTAGTTATGATGATGGCCTACAAGGGCTCGCACAATTATTAGGACAAGCATAATGGCAAAAAATAAACTACATTTGCTGCTTAAGCTTGAAAATGAAAAAGAAGAAACATTACGCATGAGCTACTTGCAAGCAAATCAAAACTTGCAGCTAAATCAGCAAAAGCTTCAAGGCTTAAATGACTTTCGACTTGAATATACTCAGCAACTTCATATTAAAGGGCAGTCGGGCTTATCAAGTGCCGGGTTTAGCCAGTATCACGCATTCATAGCTAAGATTGAAGAGGCGACTCGCCAACAAGCGAGTACCGTTAATACTGCAAAACAAGTCGTGAGCCAGCGTAAAACCTTATGGTTAAAACAACAAGTTAAAGCGAAAGCGGTTGCTAAGCTAATTGAAAAGCAACAGTTAAAAGCGGATATGCTGGTGGCTAAGAATGAACAAAAAATGTTAGATGAGTTTTCTTCTAATCAATTTTATCAAAGAAATAAAGCACTATAAGTTAGGCATGCTAATTGCTTATGTTCTATAAGAGCAATGTTTTTTAGGATTGTGCGGTGGGCTGTTGCCGCTTTTATTAGGTGATTTATGGCGATGAATGATATTTCAATGTTGGCGGTATCTGAGCAAGACTCATACCTAGTTAATAAAGACAGTGATAAAGCAAAATTAGATAGCAGTAATGATGCTGGCTTTTTTGACCAACTAGCACTTGCTAACCAAGCTTCTGATACACAAAATGCAGAGGTTAAGGCGCCAAAAAAACAACCATCAGATGAACCATCCGATCCAAAAGAGCAAACTAGCGAAGAGAAGCCTTTGAGCGGTGAGGATATGCTGGCGCAAATTAATGCGGCACAGGTAATCGACACCTCAGTAAAAAATAACTCTCATGGCGGCGCAGAGTTAATAGACAAAAATGGTGTCAAAATAAACATTAAGCCTGAAGATAAGCTTGCACCTATTGTTATTAATTTGCCAAGTGATGAAATTGTTGATGATGCAGCTATTTTACAAGCACAAAATGTTGCAGGTGCTGCATCAGCGAGCAAAACTGCTGTTGGGTCTCCACAGCTTGGAACTAAATCAATAGCGACAGCTGCCACAGCCGGAGAATCTGAGACGGTTAAAAATGAGCAAGCGGTTGCTAAACCATCAGATAAGCCGACTGATTCTACAGGTACTAAAGCATCGATAGACGCCTCTGTTTTAGCGCTGTTGTCAAAAGATGATAATGCAATAAAAGCTGATAAACTCTTAGCAAATTTAACGCCTGCTCAACAAGGTGAACTTGCTACTGAGCTTGATGCGATGAGCAAACCTATTAATAAAGACAATGTAGCGGATTTAAAGCAGTTACTCAGTAAGTATGTTAGCGAAAGCGAGAAACCGCAAACTCCTCAACAAGCCATTAATGCACAAATAAGTACGCTAACGACCCCAGAAAAACAGGCATTGCTTAATCAGTTGCAGGGATACATTAAAAGCGAGCCTATACCTACTAAAGAACTTACCTTATTAAAAGGGGTTATCAGTGATTTAGAAACTGCTATCAACGCAGACACTTTGTCTAGTGCCAAAGATAAGCCGTTGTTTGCTAATAATACGTTGATAGCAGGCGTTACACCTAAAACACAAAAAGGTACAGAGTCGGCTAATGTAAAACCTGAGCTAAAATCAGAAAGCTCTAAATCGATAGCCGAAACGCCTGAGGAGCTTACTAAACAGCTTGATGTACTACAAAAAGAGAGTATGCGCGCCACTAACGCAGAACAAATGCCAGCGCGTGCTGCACAGATTTTTTCTCAAATCATTAATATATTCGATAAATCGTCGCTTAATACTATCGCTAAATACGATACTTTAGGCTACGAGCAAGCTATTATTGAAGCGCAAAGTTTACAGGCTGGGCAGTTACAAAGCACTGCGCAAGCTAAACAGGTGAGCATTGATCCTGCCACCTTACAGGCATTAAATATTATTAAAAGTGATGCCGCAAAAATGCTACAAGAGCGCGTTACTTCAATGTTAAGCATTAATAACAAAGAAGCTGAAATTCGTTTAGATCCACCTGAAATGGGCAGTATGCAAATTCGTATTCGAAGTGATGCGGAGCAAGCACAAATAAACTTTGTAGTGCAAAATCAGCAAGCCAAAGAAGCGCTAGAGCAATCATTACCTAGGCTTAGAGAATTATTAATGCAACAAGGTTTAGAACTAGGTGAAAGCAGCATTTCTTATGGTGGTTCATCTCCAGAACAAAACGAGCAACAAGAAGGTCAGCCACAAGGTCAAATGGCTAATAATAGCTCTTCAGATGAGACAAATAGTGAGCAACCAGATAAGCAAACACATAGTTCTGGACAACAAACGTCATCATCAATAGATTACTATGCCTAAGTCCTGCTATTATAATAGTTAAAACAAGCAAATACCTTTGCGAATAAAGGAAATACAATGGCTGAAGATACTAATTTAGAAATAGAAGAAGTCAGTAAAAATAAAAGCAAACTCATTATAATTATAGCCGCTGTATTAGTTATTGTTGGCGGTGTAGCTGGTTACTTTTTACTGTCGGGTGATGATGAGCCCGTAGAAACTTTAACAGATGATGCCGCCAGTGGTGAAGTGGCTGCTGAACCATCAAGCTCCTCGGCAACGGTAGGCAGTGCACTATATGTTGCTATGCCGAGACCTTTTATATTTAATGTTCCAGGGGCGAGTCGCGATAGAATTGTACAAATTAAAGTGCAATTGCTGGTGCGCGGAGATGGCAATGAAGAAACTGCTAAAAAGCATATTCCGCTGATTGAAGGTACGCTATTGAGTGTATTTTCAATGACTACCGCAGATGAACTAAGCACCAGTGTAGGCAAAGAAACACTGCGCTTTACTGCGCTAGATAAAGTACAAGCTGCAATGATGGATGTGGAAGGAAGTAAAGTAATTGAGCGGGTACTGTTTACCGGCTTTGTGATGCAATAAGGGGTCAGTGTGAGCGATTTATTATCCCAAGACGAAATTGATGCGCTATTACACGGTGTTGATGAGGTCGAAGAGGAAGATATACACGACGGTGAAGACGGTGAGGGAAGTACGCTACAGTATGACTTCTCTTCGCAAGATCGCATCGTGCGTGGTCGCATGCCGACACTTGAAATTGTTAATGAGCGATTTGCGCGTCATATGCGAATTAGCTTATTTAACATGATGCGCCGCACCGCTGAGGTGTCAATTAATGGCGTGCAAATGATCAAATTTGGTGAGTATATTCATACCTTATTTGTACCAACCAGTTTGAATATGGTGCGTTTTCGCCCACTAAAAGGCACTGGCCTAATTACCATGGAGGCGCGTTTAGTCTTTATACTGGTAGATAATTTTTTTGGTGGCGATGGTCGTTATCATGCCAAAATTGAAGGGCGTGAATTTACCCCAACAGAGCGCCGTATCGTGCAAATGCTGCTAAAAATAATCTTTGAAGATTACAAAGAAGCATGGGCGCCGGTTATGGATGTGTCGTTTGAGTATCTCGATTCTGAGGTGAATCCCGCCATGGCTAACATTGTTAGCCCAACCGAAGTGGTGGTTATTAGCTCTTTTCACATTGAGCTTGATGGCGGCGGTGGTGACTTTCATATTGCGCTGCCTTACTCAATGCTCGAACCTATACGAGAGCTATTGGATGCAGGTGTTCAGTCTGATACTGAAGATACCGATTTACGTTGGAGCAAGGCACTTCGCGACGAAATAATGGATGTAGAAGTCGATTTGTCGACTCAGCTACTTGAAGTTGATTTAAGCTTAAAACAAATTATGGAGCTTAAGGCGGGGGATATTATTCCTGTTGAAATGCCAGAGCATATTACTGTGTTTGTTGAAGAGTTACCAACATTTAGAGCTAAAATGGGTCGCTCACGCGATAACGTTGCGCTACAAATTAGTGAAAAAATTAAACGCCCTGATTCAGTTAAGTCTGAGCTGCATGTCTTTACTAAAGGCGGCAAAAAAATTGATTCAGATGCAGAATTAGCAGAACTAGAAGATGATTTACACCTTTCAAACGGTGTAGACTTAGACTGGTAATTGATTAAAAGGTTAAAAGTATGAGCGATGATCAAGATACGATGGACGAATGGGCAGCAGCACTTGCTGAGGCTGAAGGAACTGACGATGATAGTGCAGAGGTTAAAGTAACCGAGCTTGATGAGCTGGATGATTCAAAGCATGAGCTCAGCGGTGAAGAAAAACGTAAACTCGACACTATTTTAGATATTCCCGTTACTATTTCGATGGAAGTAGGGCGTTCTAAAATTAATATTCGTAACTTATTACAACTTAACCAAGGTTCAGTTGTTGAACTTGATAGGGTTGCAGGTGAACCGCTAGATGTATTAGTTAATGGTACGTTGATAGCACATGGTGAAGTGGTTGTGGTGAACGATAAGTTTGGTATTCGCTTAACGGATGTAATTAGTCAGGTTGAACGGATCAAAAAGTTACGATGATAGCATTACTTGGTTTAAGCAATTCTGTGTTTGCAGCTACCGATGCTGCAACACCCACCACAGACATTATTTCAATGGTTATGTCGTTAGGTGTGGTGGTAGTGTTAATTTTAGTGTTGGCTTTTTTTGTTAAAAAGCTTAATCCAAATTTAACCAATAACGATGAGTTTAAAGTGATTCGCAGCCTCCCTTTAGGCTCACGCGAGCGTTTGATGGTAGTTGAGATAGATAATGCACAGCATCTATTAGGTGTAACTCCACATAGCATTAATTATTTACACAAGCTAGAAACCCCCCTAACAGAGAAAGAGTTACCAGAATTAGCGAAGCGTTTTGGCAAAATGTTAAATCCACAACTTAATCAAAATAAAAAGAATTAATATTATGACCAAATGGCTGCTTATTATTCTTGCCATCGTGTTCATTCCTGGTGTTAATGCAGAAGGGATTGACGCGCTTACGATCACAAGTAATCCTGATGGCACGCAAGACTATTCAGTGACGCTACAAGTGTTAGCGATCATGACGGCAATGAGCTTTATTCCAGCAGCCATTATCATGATGACCTCGTTCACTCGAATTATTGTAGTATTGGCTATTTTGCGCCAAGCGATTGGCTTACAGCAAACCCCTTCGAATCAAGTATTACTAGGTATGTCGCTGTTTTTAAGTATTTTTATTATGGCGCCTATTTATGAGCAAATAAACGAACGTGCAATCGAACCGTACTTAAGTGAACAGGTAACATCACTAGAAGCACTCGATTTAGCTAAAGAGCCAATGAAAGCTTTTATGCTTTCTCAAGTACGATTAAAAGACTTAGAAACCTTTGCAAAAATAGCTGGGTACGATCAGCTTGATTCACCCGAAGCAACGCCAATGATTGTTCTTATTCCGGCGTTTGTGACCAGTGAGCTACAAACGGCCTTTATTATCGGTTTTATGTTCTTCATCCCCTTTTTGATTGTCGATTTGGTGGTTGCATCGGTGTTGATGGCCATGGGTATGATGATGCTATCCCCCATGATAGTATCGCTACCGTTTAAGATTATGTTGTTTGTATTGGTTGATGGTTGGAGCTTGGTGATGGGTACGCTCGCTAAAAGCTTTGGGTTGGGCACATAGTGGTGCTTTCTACTTTGAACCAATCACTCTAGGAGTCGCCCATGGAACCTGAAGTATTTGTTGATATTTTAAGTGGAGCCCTGTTTTTAGTGATTAAGCTGGTGTCTGCTATTGTGGTACCTGGTTTAATTATTGGTTTAGTAGTGGCAGTATTTCAGGCGGCAACCTCAATTAATGAACAAACACTGAGCTTTTTACCGCGTCTATTAATTACTATTAGTGCGTTAATAGTGGGTGGACATTGGTTTACTCAAGAGCTGATGGATTTTTTTAATCGCTTAGTGCTTCTTATACCCGAAATAGCAGGTTAACGATGGAGTTCCCATTTTCCGTTGTTATTCAATGGTTAAGTGATTTTTTACTGCCCCTGGTGCGTATTAGCTCAATGATCATGATAATGGCGGGTATTGGCGCCAAAAACGTCCCTTCTCGAATTAAAATGGGCTTGGCTGTTGTAGTCACATTTTTAGTTGTGCCTGTTTTACCTCCCGCTACATTTACTAATTTATTTTCTTTTGAAATGGTTTTAGTGGTGCTACAACAAATGCTGATTGGCGTTGCGATTGGTTTTGCATCCACACTACTGCTCAATACATTTGTGTTAGCCGGGCAAATCCTTGCTATGCAAACTGGTTTAGGTTTTGCGTCTGTTGTTGACCCCTCAAATGGAATGAGTGTGCCTGCTGTAGGGCAGTTCTACCTCATTTTAGCTACCTTGTTATTTTTTGTATTTAATGGCCATTTAATGATGATTCAAATGGTGGTACATAGTTTTCAGGTATTGCCAATTGATGGTAATTGGTGGGCGGTTGATCATTATTGGGACATAGTGACATGGGGTGGTTGGATGTTTACCACTGCACTAGTGCTTTCGTTAGCGCCATTAACGGCCATGCTTGTAATTAATATGTCATTTGGCATTATGACCCGTGCTGCCCCACAGTTAAATATCTTCTCTATAGGCTTTCCGTTTACCTTAGTGGCAGGGCTCGTTATTATTTGGGCTACCCTCGGTAACTTTATCACTCAGTTTGAGTTCCAATGGCTAAAAATGGTTGAGCTAATGTGTACTCTAGTTGGTTGTTCCCCTTAGGAGAGCGTAATGGCTGAAGATTCAGGACAAGAAAAAACCGAAGAACCCACGCCCAAAAAAGTTGATGATGCCAAAAAGAAAGGCCAAATAGCGCGCTCTAAAGAGCTAGGTACTATGTTTGTACTTATTTTTTCTGCTATTTCTCTATTAATGTACGGCCCTGAAATTGGCAAAGGCTTGTATCGAATTATGGGCAGAATGCTTAGTCTTAATCGCAATGAAACCTACGACACCACAAAAATGTTTGCGGTGTGGGGAGAGGTTGCTGACGTACTGTTATTTCCTATGTCGATGTTTGTACTTATTATTGTACTGGCTGCGTTTATTGGTAACACCATGCTTGGCGGCTTTAATTTTAGCTGGCAGGCAGCAGCGCCCAAAGCCAGTAAAATGTCGCCAATGAAAGGTTTTACTCGGATGTTTGGCCCGCAAGCGGCTATTGAACTACTTAAATCATTATTAAAGTTTGGCCTAGTGGCAACTTTCGCTATCTTTTTAA
Source organism: Pseudoalteromonas sp. 11L1 (assembly GCF_055397545.1). Next base: position 1,665,913 of record NZ_AP041141.1, read on the forward strand.
TTAATGTTTATTTTGATGAAATATTACATTTAAGTATAGAAAGTGCGCCAGGCAATATCGTGCATGCTTTGGAAATATTAGCCTGGATGTTTTTAGGGTTATCTTGCACCTTAATTATTATTGCAGCTATTGATGCGCCATTTCAAAGTTATAGCCATAACAAACAGCTTAAAATGACGATGCAAGAAGTAAAAGATGAATATAAGAACTCTGAGGGTGATCCGCAAATCAAAGCGCGTATCAGGCAAACCCAACGTCAAATGTCGCAAAAGAGAATGATGCAGGATGTTCCCGATGCCGATGTTATTGTTACCAACCCTACTCATTACTCAGTGGCTTTAAAATACGACACAGAGCGAGCTGGAGCGCCTATTGTACTAGCCAAAGGTGTTGACGAACTCGCTATGCAAATTCGTAAAATTGCTTTAGGTAATGAAGTGCCTATTGTTGAGTCGCCTACTTTAACGCGAGCGCTTTATCATACTGCTGAAGTAGGGGATCAAATTCCCGATCAGCTATTTACTGCTGTTGCTCAAGTGCTTGCCTATGTATTTCAACTTAAACGGTTTAAAAAAGGCCGTGGAAAACGCCCTGTCGCGCTTAATAAAAAACTGCCAATCCCCGATGAATTCAAGTATTAACCGCTAACCAACTAACTTGGAATAGTTATTGCAATTTCAGCGTAGTGTCAATTTTTTGAAATTGTAGAGTTATGGAATTTAAAGCGGTATTACAACAACTTAATAAAGATAAAAAAGAATATGCAAAGGGCGTTGGTACACCGCTTTTAGTCTTAGCTGCGCTTGGCATGGTTATTTTACCCCTGCCTCCATTTCTGCTTGATATATTATTTTCGTTTAATATCGCGCTTGCATTAGTAGTATTACTGGTCACTGTATATACCATGAAGCCGCTTGAATTTGGCATGTTTCCAGCTGTGTTGTTAATCGCCACGATCATGCGTTTAGCACTTAATGTAGCCAGTACTCGGGTGGTACTACTTGAGGGTCATAATGGTGGTGATGCTGCTGGTAAGGTAATTGAAGCATTTGGCTCGGTGGTGATTGGTGGTAACTACGCCGTGGGTTTAGTGGTATTTTTGATTCTAATTATCATAAACTTTGTGGTAATTACCAAAGGTGCAGGGCGTATTTCTGAAGTGTCAGCACGTTTTACCCTTGATGCTATGCCGGGTAAGCAAATGGCGATTGATGCAGATATGAATGCTGGCTTTATTAGTGCAGAGCAAGCCAGAGAACGTCGTGATGAAGTAACCCGTGAAGCCGACTTTTATGGTTCTATGGATGGTGCTAGTAAATTTGTAAAAGGCGATGCTATCGCGGGTATCGTTATTTTAGTGATTAATATTGTAGGTGGTTTATTTGTTGGTATGATCCAACATGATTTGAGTTTTTCCCGTGCCATGGAAGTGTATACACTATTGACCATTGGTGATGGCTTAGTAGCGCAATTACCTTCATTACTACTTTCAATTGGTACTGCGATTGTTGTAACGCGTCAAAATGAATCGCACAATATGGGCGATCAGTTTAAGCAGCAGCTAGGAAACGAAAAATCGTTATTTATTGCCTCTGGTATCCTCATTACTATGGGTTTAGTCCCAGGTATGCCGCATATTGCATTTTTAAGTTTAGGGGCGCTTTTAGGTTACCTTGCATACTACACGCAGCAAAACAAACTTAAATTAGCAGCTGCTGAAGCCGAAGAAGCTGAAAATGCAGCCTCAGGTACCGGAATTGCGGCTAAACAAGAACAAAAAGAACTGGGTTGGGATGATGTACAGCAAGTTGATGTTATTGGCTTAGAAGTGGGTTACCGGTTAATTCCTTTAGTAGACCAATCACAAGGTGGCGAGCTATTAAACCGTATTAAAGGGGTGCGTAAAAAACTATCTCAAGAGCTAGGTTTTTTAGTGCCGCCAGTGCATATCCGCGATAATCTTGAGCTCGACCCAAATGCGTATCGCATCACCATGATGGGTGTATCAAGTGGTGAGGGTGAGCTTAAACACGGCGATGAACTGGCAATTAATCCTGGCCAAGTGTTTGGCCCGCTCAAAGGCATTGAAACTACAGACCCTGCATTTGGTTTAGATGCGGTATGGATAAAACCAGATCAAAAAGATGAAGCGCAATCTTTAGGTTATACCGTAGTTGATTCAGCAACCGTTGTGGCCACTCATATTAGCCAGTTACTCACAAATAGCGCCGCATTATTGCTTGGCCACGAAGAAGTACAAAACTTATTAGATATGTTAGGTAAAAGTCACCCTCGCTTAGTTGAAGGGCTGGTACCGGATGTATTACCGCTGACCACCATCGTTAAAGTACTACAAAACTTATTAAATGAAGGGGTAGCAATACGAGATATGCGTTCGATTGTTCAAACCCTTGTTGAGTATGGCCCTCGTAGCCAAGACCCTGATGTATTAACGGCTGCAGTGAGAATATCGTTGCGTAGATTAATCGTTCAAGATGCTGTTGGTATGTCTTCTGAAATCCCTGTCATAACCTTGGCGCCTGAGTTGGAACAGATGTTGCATCAGTCACTTCAAAATGCAGGTGATGAAGGTGCCGGAATAGAACCAGGACTTGCTGATAGACTTCAAACATCATTGAATGAAGCACATCAAAATCAAGAAATGGCCGGTGAACCTTCAATATTGCTAACGTCAGGAATGTTACGCACTGTGTTATCTCGATTTGTTAAATACACCATTCCAGGATTGCGAGTGATGTCTTATCAAGAGATACCAGATGAAAGACAGATCAAGATTGTCAGCTCTGTAGGCCAACAATAAGATTTTAAAGGGGTTTGAATTATGAAAATTAAACGTTTTTTTGCTAAAGACATGCGCACCGCACTAAAAGAAGTAAAAGAAGAGCTTGGTGTTGATGCGGTTATTATGTCAAATAAGAAACTAGCTAATGGCGTTGAAATTGTTGCTGCTGTTGATTACGACAAAGCCGCGACAAAAGCGCCAGAGCAACCTCAAAGCCAACCAGCTGCAAGTGCTTCATTTGCACATACCCAGAGCTCACATAACTTTGTAAAACCAGAGCCACAGCGTGCTCAACCTAAGCCACAAGCAAAGGTAGCAGACAGTTTACAAGCTTTATTAGAACGTCAATCTCCCCGTCCTCGTTCAGCAGAGCTTGCGTCAATGTTTTCACAATCAGGTATTGATACTTCTGGCCATTATCAAGAACAAGAAGCTGTGCAATCTCGACCTAAAAATATGTTTGAACGTGAACAAAGTGCGCCTGCACGTCCTCGTACTCAAGCTGATAGCTTAGGTTTTGATGATTTAGACAGTGGTTTTGACGATTTAGACTCACCGAGTGCACCGCGTCAGCAAACGATGCAAAACGAGTCGAGTGATATAAGCACCATGCGCGAAGAAATGAACGCAATTCGTCAATTACTAGAACATCAAGTGTCAGGTTTAATGCAACAAGATATGGCACGTCGTGATCCAACCCGTGCATGCATGATTGACCGTTTAGTGGGTATGGGAATAGATAAAGACGTTGCTGAGCAGATGGCATGCTTTGTACCTGATGATGTATCTCGCCAACAAGGTTGGAAAGCCTTATTGAATATGGTTGAAGATCAAATGCAAACCACTAACAACGAAATTCTTCGCCAAGGTGGTGTTTATGCTCTAGTGGGCCCAACAGGGGTAGGTAAAACCACCACAGTTGCAAAATTAGCTGCATTAGGTGCGCAAAAGTATGGTGCTGATAAAGTCGCGCTTATTACCACTGATACCTACCGTATTGGTGCGTATGAGCAGCTAGCAACTTACGGTCGAATTATTGGCTGTGGCGTAAAACAAGTTAAAGATGCAAATGAATTAGCAGAAGTTTTATACCATTTACGAAATAAACGTCTAGTCTTAATTGATACAGCAGGAATGAGTCAGCGAGATTTACGCTTAACTGAGCAGCTTAATACCTTAATGCGTAATCAACGTGTGGATATACGTAGTTATTTAGTATTAAGTGCTACAGCGCAAATCAATGTATTACAAGAGACAGTAAGGCACTTTAAAAAAGTACAGCTTAGTGGGTGTATTTTTACTAAGTTAGATGAGTCATTGAGTTTAGGTGAGATTATTAGTATTGCGATTCAAAATCGTCTCCCAATAGGGTATCTTACTAATGGTCAGCGAGTACCAGAAGATATCAGAGTGGCAAATGCTGAAAAACTAGTAAAAAAAGCTGAGCAATTGTATTTAAAAAGAATAAAAGCACAACAATCAAGACACCAATCAGTGGCGTCGAACACAGTAGAGATGTATGATTAACACAGTTTTAGATCAAGCAAGCGGCCTTCGCAAAATGAGCAACAATAATAATAACGGCGTAAAAGTTATCGCTGTCACCGGCGGCAAAGGTGGAGTGGGTAAAACAAACGTATCCCTTAACACGGCAATCGCGTTAGGCCAACAAGGCAAGCGTGTGCTGGTATTAGATGCTGATTTAGGGTTAGCTAATTGTGATGTTATGCTTGGACTGCGTGTAGAGCGCAATTTGTCTCATGTTTTATCAGGTGAATGTGAACTCGAAGATATTTTAGTTGAAGGCCCCGCAGGCATAAAAATAGTACCTGCAACATCGGGATCGCAAAGCATGGTTGAGCTATCTCCTTCAGAGCACGCCGGACTGATACGTGCATTTAGCGAGCTTAACACCGATTTTGATATTTTAATTGTGGATACCGCAGCGGGTATTTCTGACATGGTATTGAGCTTTTCTCGCGCCGCACAAGATGTGGTTGTGGTGGTATGTGATGAGCCAACCTCAATTACTGATGCTTATGCATTAATTAAAGTACTGAGCCGTGAACACGGCGTAATCAAATTTAAAATTGTTGCCAACATGGTGCGTAGCTTACGTGAAGGGCAGGAATTATTTGCTAAACTATCAAAAGTAACCGACCGATTTTTAGATATAACCATGGAGTTGGTTGCAACAGTTCCTTATGATGAGAATATGCGCAAATCAACGCGTCGCCAAAAAGTGATAGTTGAAGTTTTTCCAGGGTCTCCTGCTGCGATTGCTTTTAAAACACTGGCGACAAAAATTACTAAGTGGCAAACACCTAGTCAAGCCTCGGGTCATTTAGAGTTTTTTATTGAGAAGCTAGTTAGTAACTAACGATGACAATACCGGTGAATAGAGCTATGGGATATCAGTCAGCACAGAATTTAAATATGATTGTTGAAAAGCATGCCTCATTAGTCAAAAAAGTGGCATGCCATTTAATTGCTCGTTTACCGGCCAGTGTGCAACTAGATGATTTAATTCAATCAGGTATGATTGGCTTAATAGAGGCTTCAAAAAACTTCGATGCCAGTAAAGGCGCGAGTTTTGAAACCTTTGCGGGTATTCGTATTCGTGGTGCAATGATAGATGAAATGCGACGAGGTGATTGGGTTCCACGTTCAGTTCACAGAAAAAGTAGACTAGTAGCAGAGACGATAGTCGCGCTTGAAAACAGTTTAAATCGTGAACCTAAAGATAGTGAAGTGGCTGAAAAACTTGAAATTTCGTTAAATGAGTACCATCATATTTTAAATGATGTCAATGTAAGCAAAGTTTTGGGCATTGAGGACCTTGGTATTGACGATGATGTGATTACACCTCATGGCCAAGATTTAGCACTAGACAAACCTTTCAATAATGTTAAAAATGAACGGTTTAATGAGTCTTTACTCAATGCGATAAAGTCGTTACCGGAAAAAGATGCAATGGTGCTTTCTTTGTACTATAACGATGAAATGAATTTAAAAGAAATTGGGCATATACTCGATGTTAGTGAGTCGCGTGTAAGTCAGATACATGGTCAGGCGATGATTAAGCTTAAAGCAAAAATCAATGACTGGATAAACTAGAAGTAAGTAAATAAAGGTTCAGGCCTCACTGGAGGATGTTTTGGATAAAAACATTAAAATTCTTGTTGTTGATGATTTTTCAACAATGAGACGTATTATTAAAAACCTGTTGCGCGATTTAGGTTTTACCAATGTTCAAGAAGCGGATGATGGGTCAACTGCTTTACCTATGTTGCAAAATCAAGTATTTGATTTTGTTGTAACAGATTGGAATATGCCAGGCATGCAAGGTATTGATCTTTTGAGGGCAATTCGAGCTGATGACAAATTAAAGCATATTCCTGTTTTAATGGTTACAGCAGAAGCTAAAAAAGAACAAATAGTAGCTGCGGCCCAAGCAGGTGTTAATGGTTATATTGTTAAACCATTTACTGCAGGTACATTGAAGACTAAATTAGAAAAAGTGTTCGAACGCTTAGGTTAATGAGAGGGAGAGGCTTATGTCAGCACCTGCTGCGCCTCAGATTACTTTAGAACAAGCTCGCCAGTTGGTTGTTTTTTTAGAAAATGGTGAGCAAGATAAAGCGAATCAGTTAATTTTAGAAACAGCTTCACAAGAGCAATCACAGTTATTTGCTGAGGTAGGTAAGTTAACGCGTCAATTACATGAAGCTTTAAAGAGTTTCGAGTTAGATACGCGCTTAACAGACATTACCACTGATGCCATCCCTGATGCTAAGAAACGCCTCAACTATGTCATGGAAATGACTGAGAATGCAGCCAATAAAACAATGGATGCAGTTGAAGCTAGCTTACCTTTAGCGCAAGAAATTGCTGACGAAATTTCTGATATCAAGCCAACGTGGGATCGGTTAATGAGCCGGGAAATTGAGCTTGGTGAGTTTAAGTCACTTTGTCATAGTATTGATAAGTTTATGAACAGCTCTCATCATAAAACTGATGAGTTGCAGATGTTGATGACCAATGTATTGATGGCTCAAGACTATCAAGATTTAACTGGTCAGGTTATTCGTCGTGTTATTGAACTTGTGCGTGAAGTTGAAGAAAGCTTGATCCACTTGTTAACTGCATTTGCAGCGCAAGGTGAGGTTGAGCAAGTACAACCAACTGAACAACCAGAAGAAACAGAAGATTCCATTGTTGCACAAACACTAGCAGGCCCTGAAGGGCCTATTATTGATAAAGAATCGCGTAATGATGTTGTATCTGATCAAGATGAAGTTGATGATCTATTATCAAGTTTGGGCTTCTAATAGGAGAGTACTGCATGAGCTTTGAAGTCGATGAAGATATTTTACAAGACTTTTTAGTAGAGGCCGGAGAAATCCTTGAGCTTTTATCTGAACAGTTAGTAGAACTGGAAAACAACCCAGATGATACTGAACTACTAAACGCAATATTTCGTGGTTTCCACACTGTAAAAGGTGGCGCCGGCTTTTTGGCAATGACAGAGCTTGTTGATGCATGTCATGGTGCTGAAAACGTGTTTGATTTATTGCGCCAAGGTGTAAGAACAGTTAACTCTGAATTAATGGATGTAATTTTACAAGCGCTCGACACCATTAATGAAATGTTTGCCACAATTAAAAATCGTGACCAGCCAGAACCTGCTGATCCAGAGTTACTTGCAGTCCTTCATAAGCTTGGACAACCACCGACGGCAGAAGAGCTAGCCGGCGATGCTGTAGTTGAAGAAGATACAGCCTCTGTTGAAACCCCATCAGTAGAACCTGAGGCCGCTGTAGAACAACCTAGCAATGATTCTGAAGAAGACCCATTCGCATTTGATGAATTATTTAGCGGCCCAGATAGTAGTAGCTCAGACTCTCAGATTGATGAAATAACTGAAGATGAGTTCGAAAGTCTTCTTGATGAGCTTCATGGTAAAGGCCAGTCCACGCAAGAAAAACAATCCCCATCAAGCGACAGTGATGTAAATGGCGATATTACAGATGATGAATTTGATAGCTTATTAGATGAGCTTCATGGTGTTGGTAGTTTTGGCGAAGTTACTCAAAGCACTGCAAGTACACCACAGCAAGCACCATCAGCTCCTGTAGTAGATTCACAAAATAGTGACTCAAGCGCGGGCGATGATGAAATAAGTGACGATGAATTTGAAGCTTTGCTAGATGAATTACATGGCAAAGGTGCACCTAAAGCTATAGAAGCATCGGCTCCGGCAAGTAAACCTGAGCCCGTAGCCGCAAACAAGTCTGCACCTGCTGCTACACCGAAACCTGTACCAAAACCTGAACCGAAACCGGTACCAAAAGCAGAGCCTGCTAAGCCGGCGCCTGCTCCACAGCCAGCCAAGGCCGCGCCGCCTAAAAAAGCAGCGCCTCCACCGGCAGAAACAACGGTTCGTGTTGACACCAAACGTTTAGACCAAATAATGAATATGGTAGGCGAGCTGGTACTTGTGCGAAACCGTTTGGTGAGTCTGGCAACAAACTCTGACAGCGAGGCTATGGGCAAAGCTATTTCTAATTTAGATGTAGTGACTGCTGATATCCAAGGTGCGGTAATGCAAACGCGAATGCAGCCAATCAAAAAAGTGTTTGGCCGTTTTCCACGTGTAGTTCGAGATTTAGCACGAACGCTACAAAAAGATATTAATTTATTACTTGTTGGTGAAGACACTGATTTAGACAAAAACTTAGTAGAAGCATTGGCAGATCCATTGGTGCATTTAGTGCGCAACTCAGTGGATCATGGTATTGAAATGCCAGATGTTCGTGAAGCATCGGGTAAACCTAGAACGGGTACTGTGACCTTATCAGCTTCTCAACAAGGCGATCATATTCTACTTACCATCCAAGATGATGGTGCCGGTATGGATGCTGAAAAGCTTAAAAAGATTGCGATTAGTAAAGGGGTGCTTGATCACGACCAAGCGAGTCGTCTTTCTGATACTGAAGCGTATAATCTTATTTTTGCACCTGGTTTTTCAACTAAAGAAGAGATCTCAGATATTTCCGGCCGTGGTGTTGGTATGGATGTGGTTAAAACAAAAATCACTCAACTCAATGGCTCGGTGAATATCAAATCAGAAATGGGTGTTGGTACTACTTTAGAAATTAAAGTGCCACTTACTCTAGCGATACTGCCTACCTTAATGGTAATAGTTGGCGAACAAACCTTTGCGTTGCCGCTGGCGGGTGTGAGTGAAATATTCCATTTAGATTTAACAAAAACCAATGTGGTTGATGGCCAGCTAACTATAATTGTTCGTAAAAAATCAATTCCACTTTTCTACCTTGAACATTGGCTCATTAAAGGCGCCGATAGAGGTCATCGAAAAGCACAAGGTCATGTGGTTATTGTGCAAATAGGAACTCAAAAAGTGGGTTTTGTTGTTGACTCGCTCATTGGTCAAGAAGAAGTGGTAATTAAGCCTCTAGACGCATTACTTCAAGGTACGCCAGGTATGGCAGGTGCAACAATCACCTCTGATGGTGGTATTGCACTGATCCTAGATGTGCCAAATATGTTAAAGCATTACGCTGGATAATTAAAAGTAGGCATACATTTTATGCCTACCCATTCATTGAATAAGAGAGCGAAATGGCTGTTAAAGTTTTAGTAGTTGATGATTCAAGCTTTTTTCGCCGCAGAGTGAGTGAAATACTTGAACAAGACAGCGGCATTGAAGTTATAGGTTTCGCTGTAAATGGTCGAGAAGCTGTCGATAAAACAGCTCAACTACGACCCGATGTGATCACCATGGATGTTGAAATGCCTGTGCTTGATGGCATCAGCGCAGTTAAAGAGATAATGGCGAGTAATCCCACTCCTATTTTAATGTTCTCGTCGTTAACGCGTGCAGGGGCATCTGCTACCTTAGATGCACTTGATGCTGGTGCGATGGACTTTTTACCGAAAAAGTTTGAAGATATCGCACGTAACAACGACGATGCAATTAAGTTATTACAAAATAAAGTTAAAGAAATAGGCCGCCAGCGAATTGGTAGAATTACCAGAGCGCCTGCTGCTCCAAGTCTTAAACCAGCGCCAGGCACTTCTGAGCGCTTTGCTAACAAGCCTATAGTGCAACCTGATCGTAGCTTTAAAAGTGCAAGCCCAACGCCTTCAAGTAGCGCATCAACACGTGCTAGTGGTAAGCAATACCAATTAGTTGCTATTGGCACATCAACAGGTGGACCGGTTGCACTGCAAACTATATTGACTCAGTTACCTGCTAATTTCCCACACCCAATACTACTCATACAACACATGCCTGCGGCATTTACACCTGCGTTCGCAACCCGATTAGATAGCTTGTGCAAAATTAAAGTAAAAGAAGCACAGCAAGGCGATAGGCTTCAACCTGGCTGTGCATATTTAGCACCAGGTGGGCAGCAAATGATGGTAGAAGGACGGGGTTCAAACAGAACACTACGCGTATTTGAAGATAAAAATGAACGAGTAAGCTATAAGCCTAGTGTTGACATAACCTTTGCTAGTGCAGCAAAAGCATACCAAGGTGATGTACTTGCCGTTATTTTGACTGGTATGGGCGCGGATGGTCGTGATGGTGCTCGTATGCTTAAACAATCTGGCGCTACAATTTGGGCTCAAGATGAAAAAAGCTGTGTTGTATATGGTATGCCGCAAGCAGTAGCAAGTGCAGGATTAGCAAGTGAAAGCATAGGTCTTCATGATGTTGCTGCGCGTTTAAAAAGAGAGATTGGCTGTGGATAAGCTTTCTATTTTAGGATTATTGGTTGCATTAGGTGCTATTGCAATCGGTTATTCTTTAGAGGGAGGTGTGGTATCTGCTCTGTTTAATGGGCCTGCACTTATTATTGTATTAGGCGGCACATTAGGAGCAGTGATGCTGCAAACATCAGCCAATACATTTAAGAAAATGCTTAGTATTACTCATTGGGTTTTTGTTACTGATGACCACGATATTGAAGATACGATTGAACAAGTAAAGCGCTGGTCGCATAAAGCCCGCCAAGAGGGCTATTTAGCGCTCGAAAACGAAGCACTTACTCACTCTGACCCTTATGCCACTAAAGGACTGAGTTTATTAGTCGATGGCTGCTCAGATCAAAAGCTTCGTGATACTCTCGAGATTGATTTATTACTTGAACGAGAACGATTGCTGGAAGCTAGCCGAGTGTATGAAGCGATGGGAGGTTACAGCCCAACCATTGGTATTTTAGGTGCTGTGCTTGGACTGATCCAAGCTATGTCGTTTATTAACGATCCTGAGCAATTAGGAACGGGTATTGCCACTGCATTCATTGCGACTATATATGGTGTAGGTTTAGCTAATTTACTGTTTTTGCCGATGGCCAACAAATTAAAGCAACGGGTTGAGCAAAAAATGCTTTACCATGAAATGCTAGCTGAAGGCGTTATTGCCATTAGCCAAGGCGAGAGCCCTATTAATATAGAATTAAAGCTTGAAGCTTACCGCGTTGAACGTCCTATATTACAGGCTCATTAGCGGTTATGCTTCGCCGTCGCTTACGTCATCAAAACGTTAAAAGCCAACATACTGAGCGTTGGCTAGTCTCTTATGCAGATTACATGACCATTATGTTTGCATTTTTTGTTGTATTGTATGCTATTGCAATAAACAAAGAAGACAATATACAAGTTTTATCTGACTCTCTTGAGCATGTTTTTGATAAGTCAGCTAAACAATTTTCTCAGCAAGGTAAGGGAGTAAACGGCGATGCTTTGTTGCTTGAAAGAGTGACTCCCGAGGCTGAAGTTTTATATGGCGAAAGTATTCAAAAACAAGAACAAGGGCCAGTATTGCTCGATGGCCAAAGTGATAATAGCAATATCAGCCAGCGTCACTTAGGTAAGCCACTCGACAGTTTACTGGTCAAACTACAGTCGTCACTCATTGATGAAATACGTAGTGGCGATGCAAGCTTAGAGCTTAGTCAAGATTGGCTGGTTATTGAACTTAATTCTGGGTTGTTGTTTGCCAGCGGTAGTGCCGTTGCGCATAACCAAGCTAAAGACGTTGTAAAAAAGATTGAAGCAATAATCGCACCTGTCGATAACTATATAAGAGTGCGGGGATACACAGATAACGAAACTATTCGCAATGAAATATTTCGCTCTAATTGGGAGTTGTCGGTGGCACGTGCAACATCAATATTAGTTGAATTAGAGCGCTTAGGTATTCAATCTGCGCGCATGGCAATTGAGGGATATGGCCAATACTCACCTTTTGCCGATAATGATACCGAAGCAGGGCGGGCTGAAAACCGCAAAGTGGTGATTGCGCTTTCCAAATACGGCTTGGTTTTAGAGTCAGCGGATGAGGATACTGAGCAGCAACTTCCTGAAGCTATTAAACCAGCTGAAGTTGAGCTGCCTACTCAAGACGATACAATAAAAATAATTCGCTTAGAGCATGGTGGTATTCGTGTTACTACGCGTAATGAACAGTAATTAGGATGTAATGTGAAAATCTGGACAGTAGCCAATCAAAAAGGAGGGGTAGGTAAAACCACTACAGCGGTTAGCCTTGCTGGCATCCTTGCGCTTCAAGGTAAGCGAGTGTTACTGATTGATACCGATCCACATGCATCATTAACTTATTACTTTGGCATTGATTCAGAAGATTTAGAGGTCAGTGTTTACGATATTTTCAGTCGCGGGTCGAGCATGAAAAGCGAGGAAATATTGCAAGCATCATGCCCTTCTACTATAGAAAATCTTGATATTTTACCTGCCACAATGGCGATTGCTACACTTGACCGTAGTATGGGTAATAAAACGGGGATGGGCCTGATTTTAAAAAAAACATTGGCTAAAATTGGCGAGCATTACGATTACGCAATTTTAGATTGTCCGCCCGTTTTAGGGGTACTTATGGTCAATGCCCTTGCTGCTTGTGAAAGAGTGCTGGTGCCAGTACAAACTGAGTTCTTAGCGCTTAAGGGGCTTGATAGAATGATGCGTACTATGGAATTAATGCAAACCTCGCAAGCGAAAAGCTATGAATATACTATAATTCCAACTATGTATGATAAGCGCACCAAAGCGTCACTTGAAGCCTATAAAACATTACAAGATACGTACAAAGAAAAAGTATGGCCAGGTGTAATTCCTGTTGATACAAAATTTAGAGATGCGAGTTTAGCGCAAAAAGTGCCTATTGATTTTTGCCCTAATGCCCGTGGAGTCTATGCTTATAAAGCATTGCTCGAATATTTAATAAAACAAGGTTAATAAATGAGTAAGCAATTATTTGCTAATGAAAAAGTAGTCACTCAGTATTTAGGGGCGTTATTATCTGATGACGTACCAGCGAAAGACCTTGAGCCTGTTGCTAAATTGCTTGAGCAGGTAGCGTATGAAGAGCAAAAAGAGCAACCACTTCAGGTTGAATCGGTAGTTGAGCCGGTTGTTGAGGTTGAAAAACGCCATGAGCAGGTAACGAATGTAGAAATAGATTCTCACCAAGTTCAGCAGCTTAAAACTGAACATGATGTAGCACTTGGTAATGAAGCTGAATACTTTGATGGTGAATTTCAGGCATTATTTTTTGAGGTAGCAGGACTCACTTTAGCAGTGCCATTAAAAGCGTTAGGCGGCATTCATGAGCTTGGGGAAGTGAATCATTTATTTGGTAAACCTAAATGGTTTAAAGGTGTCATGATCAACCGAGAAGAAAAGCTCAATGTTGTTGATACTGCACGCTGGGTTATGCCTGAAAAGTATGATGAGCAGTTAGAGGCATCTTTAAATTATCAATATCTAATCACTTTAGGTGATAGCCAGTGGGGTTTATTAGCAGAAAAACTAATAAATAACATTACATTGAGTAAAGAAGATGTAAAATGGCGTACAAATGACAGTAAGCGCCCATGGCTTGCTGGAGTAATTAAAGAAAAAATGTGTGCTTTAATAGATGTTAATAATTTAAATGCACTATTAGAGAAGGGCTTAGATAGCCGTCACAAGTAATGACCATTACGAGGTAAGAGCATGAGTGAAGATAAATTACTGTCAGCTAAAAAAAATGCAGATAATAATGATGAAATTTTACAGTGGGTTACGTTTAAGCTAGAAGATGAAACTTATGGCGTAAATGTAATGCAAGTGCAAGAAATACTGCGTTACACCGAAATTGCTCCTGTCCCAGGTGCGCCTTCGTATGTGATTGGTATTATCAACCTGCGTGGTAATGTTGTTACCGTTATTGATACTCGCTCTCGCTTTGGGTTACCTGACATTGAAGCGACCGACAATTCACGTATTTTGATTATTGAAGCTGAAGAACAAGTAATTGGTATTTTAGCCGATAGCGTGTCTGAGGTCGTGTATTTACGTAGCTCAGAAATTGACAGCGCTCCAAACGTGGGTACTGAAGAAAGTGCTAAATTTATTCAAGGTGTATGTAACCGCGATAATGAGCTACTTATTCTGGTTGATTTAAATAAACTACTTAGTGATGACGAATGGGATGAGTTAAGCGATATATAAGCTTCTCTACATAAAATTATGTTATTACTTGGTATTGCAATTGCGGGTTTGGCATTTGGGCTATTCTCGCTGCTGTTAATTGTGATGTTTAAAAAGCGTTATGCGAATGAGCTTGGCGCACAATTACAGCAATTTAAAGATTCATCAGAGCAGATTAATATTTTACGTAGCGAAGTCTCTGAGTTACGAACTGGATTAATGAGTATTGGTAAACGAGTGCTTGAGGTAGAACAACAAAACCAAGAGCTGATACAGCAACAAGCTGCTCAAAAATACGATGACCCTGATGCTAAAATATACTCTCGAGCGGTAAAAATGGTTGAGCTAGGTGCTGATTTAGATGAGGTTATTCGCGAGTGTGAATTACCCCGCGCCGAAGCAGAACTGTTATTTTCTTTACACAAACAAAAAGGCGCTTAGCGCCTTTTTTGTTTTTATCATATTGGCTCATGCTTTTATATTGAGCTTCCCTTGAAAGTCCTGCCATCCGGGCGGGAATTTCCCTCTTACCACATATGAAAAAGCAATCAGTTCAGCAATAACAAAGTAAAGCTCTTTAGGGATCTCTTCGCCAAGCTCTAATTTCGACAGTGTATTTGCAAGTGCTTCATCCTGATGGATTAAAATACCTTTATCTTTAGCTAGGGCAATAATTTCATCCGCCAATTCTCCAAACCCTTTAGCGCTTACGGTGGGTGAATTACCCGTTTCGTAGAGCAGTCCAATTGCTGAATTGTTTTTAAATGAATCCGTCATGGCTAAACCTTAATATTTATAATGGTATGGGATTGATAAAATGCTTGATGGTTGTCATCTGCGCGTTTCAAATTAAGATCGCCGACTTGTAAGCCCTGTTTTGCTAGTTTTGAGCGTAAATTATCAAGGTGTGGATGAGCCAACGCGCTCACAGCTTGAGTGGACGCTAATAACTGACAATCTAATGCTTTGTCCATCAACTCTGCGGTTATTTGCAGCTTACCTAGTTCAGCATAATCAAAATTTAATCTTACAAACCACACGTTTTTATCCGCTAATTTGCCGTTGTTTGGCTTTTTATATTGTCCTAACGATATTTCTGTTTGTGCCGCCTCTGGTGGCAGTTTCATAGGCAATAAAAACTGCACTAAGGAGTTAGTGTCAGGCTGCTGGCTCAAAACGGGCGCTTGTACTTGGCTTAAGGTGTTTTTAATTTGTGTTAATTCACCTGCTAATGCTTGCACTTGTGGTTGCTGTAACTGTTCTAATAACTTATTAGTATTATTACCGGCCTTGAAGCTTGGTAATAAAACCTGAAGTAGGGCCTCTAAACCGCTTTGATTATTAATGCTAACGGCTGTTGGGTTTTGGTTAATAATCGGCGCAGCTAAAATGCTTAATGAAAGTTGTTCTACACCTCGATTAAAGGAACTCTGCAAAGTGTCACTGGTTAGTTGTGTCGGCTTTATAGTGCTGAGTATTTCACGTTGTATGGTGGTCGGGTGTAAATTACTTTCTGACAACATACGGTTAAAAGCTTGATTAACCAAGCGGTTTAAGTCAGTACCCTGATCTGCCGCCTTAGTTACGATAGTGTTTAGTTGGCTGCTTAGAGCGTGTTTGCTTGCTTCTTTTTGCTCTATTGGAGCGGTTTCGGTTTGCTTTAAAACGGCTGTCAATAATAGCTTTTCCAGTGGCTGCAAATGATTAACGGCTGTTAAGGTGCTATTAGCTGTTTGTGCTGATTGGGTAATAACAGGGTGTAAATCTACGGGTGTTGGTAACGCTCGCTGTTGCCATAAAGAGATACTGGTTTTTAGCTGCTGGGTTAGTTGCACTAAAGGGGGGGGAGTTCCTAAAGGGCTTTTTAATTGCGTAATGTCTATTTTTTGCGTTGGCGCGAGCAATTGTTGCTGTTCATTAAAAGCAATGTTTGGTTTTTGAGATGCGTTTAATACAGTGGTAAATGGCTTGCTTTCAAAATGTTTTACCGCATCTAAAATACGTGTTTTAAAATCAGCAAAGCTGCTTTTTAGCCATGATTGAATTGGACTATTAACGGTACTAAGTGGATGAGACTTAATTTTTTGCGAATCGATAGCAACTTGCGGTTGCTGTAACAGCATTTCATTAAATGGTTTACTAAATGAGTTTTTAAGCTCCACGGTTATATTTTGATAAGCGGTTTTAATTAATAGTTTATCTGCTTGGCTGCTAATAGTTACCTTAGTCGGCGTTGTGGGTAGTTCAGATAACTGTTGATGGCTTAAGCTAATATTTAACGAGCTTTTTGCGGTATTTGGAGTTAGCACCGCAAACTTGGGTGTAGCATGAAGCTGAGCATGACCTAAATTGTTAGCAACTAATTGTGTTAGTTTTGCCTGGCTTAAAGGTTGAGAATGTACAATGTCAGCAAAACGATTAATGATATTTAGCCGTGTACCTTTGCCATCAGTATCAATTATGCCTTTTAATAAGGGTTCTTCGGCCAGTAATTGCGCTACTTGTTTATTAATGGCGATGCTGGCATTAAATTTTTCAATCACCAGTTTTGGCGTTGGCTTTAAAGTAACTTGTATCGATAGCGGGTTGTTTTGAATATCACTTTGAGTGTTTATAAAGTTTAAAAACCGCTGTAACTGTTCTGGTTGTTTAATTGATAAGGTGCTGTTGTTAGGAATAATGGTTAAGCTTTTACCATCTGCACTTAGTTGTATGTTAGCACTCGCTATTTTTTCAACGTTTGTTGGGGCTTCATTAACAGTGAGCCGAATTGTTTGCCAATGCTTATTCATAAATACATCAAGCGTAACTGAATCTTTAGAAAACTGAATGTTTTTTGCCGCTAGTACTTCAGGCGGCAGTATTGGTAATGCAGTTTTACCCGAATCGGTTGTTTGATTACTAACCTGTGGGTTAGTCACTGTAATGTGCGTTGGTGTATTCATTATTTTATATCAAGTTTTCTGTATTTTAAGTAAATCGATTCTAAAGCAATATTCGTATTACCCTATCATTATGGTAGACTTACCGCTAATTTTTGGCAGAGAGAATCGTCATCTTGTTACACATTAAGTCCGTTACTTGTATCAAGCAAGAGCGTTGTTTGTTTGATGAACTTAATTTTAGCCTTAAAAGCGGTCAAATCATGCAGTTAGCTGGTCCTAATGGGGCTGGCAAAACATCATTATTGCGCATCATTGCCGGTTTTTCGCTGCCTGATGAAGGTGATATTTTATACCTTAATCAATCTATCAAAAAATATTATGACGAATACGCCAGAGATTTATTATTTATAGGCCATAAAACCGGAGTTAATGTACAACTCAGTGCAGTTGAAAATGTAGCACATTGGTTGGCAATTAATGGTTATGTTAATACACCTGATTTATATCCTTTGTTGAGTAAGTTAGGTTTGGTAGGGCTGGAAGATGTGCCCGTAAGAACATTATCGGCGGGTCAACAAAGACGAGTAGCTTTGGTTAGATTATGGTTATCTGAAGCTAAGTTATGGATTTTAGATGAACCTTTTACAGCGCTCGACAAAAGTGGCGTTGCTTTTTTACAGCAACGTTTTACTGAGCACTTATCAAAGGGGGGCGCTATTTTGTTAACAACACACCAAGACCTAACCACCCACTTTAGTGACCTACAGACCTTGACTTTGGAGTACCGCCACTAATGACACGACAGCACTCATATTGGCAGTTATTTGTCGCGGTATTTAGTAAAGACGTTAAACTCGCTTTTCGCCAGCGTGCTGAAATAGTCAATCCTATCTTGTTTTTTTTAATTGTTATCTCGTTATTCCCATTAGCAATAGGGCCAGAGCCTGGGTTGTTATCAAGAATGGCGCCAGGCATTATTTGGGTTGCGGCTTTATTATCAACCATGCTTGGACTCGATAAGTTATTTAGAGATGACTATAACGATGGCTCTTTGGAGCAACTAATTGCTTCCTCGTATCCATTATCATTAACTGTGCTAGGTAAAGTTGCGGCCCATTGGGTGATCACCGGCTTACCGTTGGTCTTTATGACTCCTTTATTTGCTTTATTACTAAATTTAGAAACAACGGCCTTAATGGCCACGTTATTAACGCTATTACTAGGAACCCCTTTATTAAGCTTTATTGGCGCAATAGGGGCGGGTTTGACTGTGGGATTACAAAAAGGCGGCATTTTAATGAGCTTATTAGTGTTGCCTTTGTATATTCCAGTTTTAATTTTTGCAACTTCCGCTATTGATACCAGCACTATGTCGCTGGATTACAGTGGTCAGCTTGCAATCCTTGGTGCTATGTTAGTCGTTGCGATTATCAGTGCACCAATTGCCATATCATCAGCATTAAAAGTGAGTGTAAGTTAATATGTGGAAGTGGTTACATCCGTATGCGAAAGCAGAGCGAGCATATCAATTATGCAATACTCTACTGCCATATTTTGCAGTAGTAACGGTCGTTAGTATGATTGTTGGTTGGATTTGGGGGTTAGGTTTTGCCCCTGCCGATTACCAACAAAAAGACAGTTATCGTATTATTTTTATTCACGTGCCCTCCGCTATTTTATCTATGGGCGCATATTCATCAATGGCGATTGCTGCCATTGTTGCCTTGGTATGGCAATTGCGTAATGCAGAACTTGCGGTAATTGCAATCGCGCCTGTTGGCGCGTGTATGACTGCAATAGCCTTAATTACCGGTGCCGCATGGGGTAAACCGATGTGGGGTGCTTGGTGGGTATGGGATGCACGACTGACTTCTGAACTTATTTTATTATTTTTATACTTAGGGGTGTTGTCTTTGTACCATGCCTTTGAAGATAAAAAGTCAGCCGGTCGCGCCGCGTCAATTTTAGCCATAGTAGGGGTGATCAACCTACCTATTATTCACTTTTCGGTGGAGTGGTGGAATACCCTGCACCAAGGGGCGAGTATCACTAAGTTTAATCGCGATGCGGTTGACCCTAGTATGTTTTGGCCATTAATGATTAATATTTTAGCCTTTGCCGCGTTTGTCGGTACGGTGACTTTAATTCGTCTTAAAAATGAAATTTTACACCGTGAAAAGCACCGCCCATGGGTGCGACAGTTGTTAACTAAGGGGTAATTATGCAGTTTGACTCGTTTTCAGATTTTATTGCAATGGGAGGCTATGGTTTTTATGTATGGCTTTCTTTTGGTACATGTGCATTGATTTTATTAGGTATTTTATTTAGCTCGTTACGCGACAAAAAACAAATTTTAGCGTCCGTTGAGCAGCAAATTGCACGTGAAACTCGAATTAAAAATTCTAAGCAGGAGCAAACCTCGTGAACCCTAGACGTAAAAAACGCCTTTTGGTTATTATCGCCGTACTCTTTGGTATTGGCGGATCAATTGGTTTAGTGTTGTACGCCTTACAAGAAAATATTAATTTGTTTTACACCCCCAGCGAATTAATTGATGGTAAAGGTCCCGATAAAGAAAAGCCGTTTGTAGGTCAAAAGCTGAGAATTGGCGGTATGGTAGTACCAGGCTCTGTGATCAGAAATGAACAAAGCCTAAAAGTAAGTTTTAAGCTGATTGATACAGGCCCATTGGTAACGGTACGTTATCAAGGTATTTTGCCTGATTTGTTTCGTGAAGGACAAGGGATTGTTGCGCAAGGTGTGTTAGTAGAGCCTAACGTGATTGAAGCATTTGAAGTATTGGCCAAGCATGATGAAGAATATATGCCGGCAGAAGTTGCTGAGGCAGTAAAAGGCATTAAGCACGAAAAGCCAAAATATAACTTAGATAGTGGGAGCTGATATGATCCCAGAAATTGGTTATTTTTCTTTAACATTGGCCATGGTGCTCAGTGTGCTGTTGTGTATTTTCCCACTTTGGGGAGCACACACAGGTAATCTTCGTTTGATGCGCGCAGCGCCATCATTAGCGGTTGGTCAGTTTGCATTTGTTGCTTTGTCGTTCGCTGTTCTTATTTATGCCAGCCTCACCGATGATTTTACCGTGTCTTACGTTGCTTATCATTCAAGTAGCACCTTACCTTGGTATTATAAAATCACCTCTACATGGGGCGGTCATGAAGGTGCTATTTTACTGTGGTTACTTATGCAAGCCGGGTGGACAGCTCTGGTCGCTGTGCGTTCAAAGTCACTTCCTTGGGTGCTTCGTGCTCGTGTATTAGGTGTGCTTGGCTTTTTAGGTGTCGGCTTTATGATGTACACCTTATTGCTTTCAAGTCCGTTTGAGCGTTTATTGCCCTATTTCCCAGTTGAAGGGCGAGACTTAAACCCATTATTACAAGACCCAGGCATGATCATTCATCCACCATTACTTTACATGGGGTATGTGGGGCTTTCTGTGGCTTTTTCCTTTGCTATTGCTGCACTATTAACTGGTAAACTCGATAATACCTGGGCGAAGTGGTCACGCCCATGGACAATGACTGCATGGGGCTTTTTAACCTTAGGTATTACCATTGGTAGTTGGTGGGCCTATGCAGAACTTGGCTGGGGCGGCTGGTGGTTCTGGGATCCAGTTGAGAACGCATCACTGATGCCATGGTTAGTGGCAACGGCTTTATTACACTCTTTAAGTGTGACTGAAAAGCGCGGTGTATTTAAATCATGGACCGTATTATTAGCAATTGCTGCTTTTTCATTAAGTTTACTGGGCACTTTTATTGTTCGTTCAGGGATTATTGTTTCGGTGCACGCCTTTGCAACCGATCCAGATCGTGGACTATTTATTCTTGCTTTCTTAGCCATTGTTGTTGGCGGCGGCTTAGCGCTTTACGGCTTGCGTGTGTCACAAGTTAAAAGTGAAGGACGTTATAAGTTTGTCTCTCGTGAAGTAGCACTTTGGCTAAATAACATTTTCTTAGTGGTTGCCACCTTAATTGTACTATTAGGTACTTTATTACCTATGGTGCACAAAGAAATGGGCTTAGGCAGCATTTCTATTGGCGAACCTTTCTTTAATAAAATGTTTGCCATTCTACTGGTGCCATTTGCGATTTTAATGGGCATAGGGCCATTTTTGCGCTGGAAGCAAAATAAATGGGCATTTTTACAAAACAAAATATTTGTTGGCGCACTAGCCAGCGTCGTTATTACCTGTGCTTGGCTGTTTAGCAGTTATGAAGTGGTTACGCCACTCACTCTGTTAGCGACTACATTGGGTGTATGGATATTTATAGCCACCTTTATCGACCTTTACACCAAGGCCGCAGTTCATGGAACAATTAAACTTGGCATCAAACGCTTAGGTTTAAGTTATTGGGCTATGGTGCTTGGTCATGTTGGTTTAGCCTTTGTTATTGCCGGTATTACCCTTACCTCTGCGTATTCAGTTGAGCGCGATGTAGCCATGAAGCCAGGTGATAGCGTACAGCTTAATCAGTATCAATACCGTTTTGAAGGCGTGAAGACAATTCGTGGTGCAAACTACAGTGGTCATGCTGGTGTGGTAACAGTGTCAAAAGAAGACAAAACGATTGCGCGTCTTTATGCAGAAAAACGCCGATACGATATTGGTATGCAATTTATGACTGAAGCTGCAATAGATGCAGGTTTTACTCGCGATTTATATCTCGCCCTTGGCGAGCAATTAAGTGAAGGAGCATGGTCATTACGTATTTACCACAAGCCGTTTGTGCGTTGGATGTGGATTGGTGGCATTCTGATCTCACTCGCTGGGTTTGTGATTTTATTTGATAAGCGTTATCGCGCTACACCCCGCAAAGATGAATTAGAGGGGGCATTATGAATCGTAAATTGATGGCAATAGTCCCTTTATTAATTTTCATCTTTATTTGTGTGTTTTTATATCAAGGGTTGTTTGCTAACCCTCGGGAAATACAAACAGGACGTATTGGTCAAACCGTACCGACATTTAACTTGCCTGATTTAATGCAAGATAATAAACGTTGGACTGATGAGCAGTTAAAAGGTGATGTGTATTTATTAAACGTGTGGGGCACATGGTGCCCAACGTGTCTAGCTGAGCTTGATTATTTAACTAAGCTTCGCGAACAAGGCATTAAAATTATCGGTTTGTATTATGTGCAAAGCTACGATGCCGACTTTGATGGCCCGTTTGATATGCAAGCTCTGCGTGACGATGTGAGTAATATGCTTGCGCGCGCAGGTAACCCTTATCAGTTTAATATTTTAGATTTAGAGCGCTCTTTGGCGTTAGATTTGGGGGTGTCTGGAGCACCAGAAACATTTTTAGTTGATAAAAATGGTACTATTTTGTTACACCACACCGGTGATATAAACCCTCGAGTTTGGCGCGCTAAATTTACGCCTCTTATGCAGGAGCTTCAGCAATGAGATTGTTTTTATTAACCCTTAGCTTATTTGTTAGTTTAGCTGCGTTTGCTCAACAAGACCGTTATCAGTTTGATAGCAACGATCAAGCGGTTCGTTTTGAAGAGCTAACTAAGGAATTACGCTGCCCTAAATGTCAAAACCAAAATATTGCTGATTCAGATGCCGTAGTTGCAAAAGATTTACGCGATCGCGTATTGGCGTTAGTAAAAGATGGTAAAAGCAAAGACGAAGTCATTGACTATATGATTGACCGCTATGGCTACTTTGTTCATTACGATCCACCAGTAACGCCGGCTACGTTAATTCTGTGGGTGTTGCCAGTACTCATTGTAATAATAGGCTTTGGCTTTATTGTTATTCGCCAGCGTAAAGCGTCGGTAAAACAAACGTGGAGTGACACTGATGAAGTGATGCTCAATAAGTTGATTAAACAAAATAAACGTCAGGAGCAAAGTTAAATGATTCTAATGTGGGCGTCTTTTGCTTTACTCACACTCATTGCATTGCTGTTTATTATTGTGCCTTTTTTAAAAAAAGAGCGCGTAGTAACGATTACTCATAACGCTAATGCTGAGCTTATCAGCATTTATGAGCAGCGTTTAGTTGAACTGCAGGCTGATTTAGACAACCAACGCATAGACTCGCAAAACCACAGCGAGGCAATTGTTGAGCTAAAACGCCGTTTGCTAAATGAATTATCACCAGAAAAGTCACTCAATAGTCGTGGTGATAATCGTATATTTGCTTTAACAGGGGCGGCGTTTTTAATTGCGTTAGCGGGTATATTTTATGCAATGACCGGCAGCCAGCAACAAATAGCGGCTTGGCATGATGCAATGGACAATTTGGCCGATTATGGCCAACGCGCTGTAATGCAAAAAGGTGAGCCGTTAACTAAAAATGAACTGCAAGCGTTTGCATTGGCACTGCGTACTAAGTTAAGCCAAAGCGGTGACGATGAAGTGGCTTGGATGCTGTTAGGGCGTGTGGCTATAATGCTTAATGAGTTTGACATGGCAAAACAGTCATTTGATAAAGCATTGTCAATGAACTCTGATAATATGCAAGCTTTGGTGAGTTACTCGCAGGTATTATTACTTGAGGGCAGTGATGAAAACATGACTCGCGCAGCGGGTATGCTTTCTAAAGTACTACAAGCACAGCCAAATAACCTCGATGCGATTTCGTTACTTGCGCTGATTGCTTTTGAGAGAAAGGATTGGATACAGGCAAAAGCTGCATTTGAGGTACTTCTTGCCAGTATAGACGAGTCAGATACGCGTTATGCTATGATTTCAAAGCGCATTAGTGAAATTGATGGCCAAATAGCTAAGCTAAGTGAGCTAAACAGCCACGACCAGCGAGTTGTACAGGGTATTCAGGTTACGGTTAAGATTGACGAGCAACTCGAAGAGAAACAGCCCAGTAACGGTATTTTGTTTGTGTTTGCTAAAGCTTCTGAAGGTTCACCAATGCCTTTAGCCGTTGTTAAACTGACTGACTATAGCTTTCCAATCACCGTTGAGCTGAGCGACAAGAACGCCATGATGGCGGGGCTAAATTTATCCAGTGCTAATGAAATTGTTATTTCTGCGCGTATTTCTAATGATGATTCAGTGATGCCAAGTACTGGTGAGCTTGAAGGCCACTCTGAAGTACTGCTTCGTAAAGATGTGCGACAAGTGCAACTGAACATTGATACATTAATACCTTAAGGATTTGAGATGTTAAAACAAGGCTTACTTTTATTATGTTTACTCACCTTATCGGGCTGTGCTCAAGTGCCCGAGAGTAAATATGATGAGCGCGATCCCTTACAAAGTGTAAATAGACCCATTTATGACTTTAATATGGACGTACTCGATACCTATATTTTAAGGCCAGCAGCAGTGGGTTACATCACTGTTACACCGCAGCCTGTTCGTCGTAGTATTGTGCACTTTACCGATAATATTACTGCACCCGTTGATATTATAAATGCCGGCCTGCAAGGAAAACCAAGCAGTGCTGGAATTAATTTTGCACGTTTTTTAGTGAATTCAACGGTGGGTGTATTTGGCATATTTGATGTGGCCAGCTCACTTGGGCTTGAAGTAACTAGCGAGGACTTTGGCCAAACTTTAGGTGTGTGGGGAGTGGGTGATGGTGCTTATTTAATGATCCCAGCAATGGGGCCATCTACCGCACGTAACTTAACCGGTGATGTTGTTGATAACCTTGTATTGCCTGAAATAGCACTGACCACGCCACAAACCATTTTAGTGTTCGCACTAAAAGCGGTTGAAGCGCGTGCGTCTTTAATGGCTCAGGAAGGGTTATTAAATGATTCGTTAGATCCCTACTTATTTATTAAAGACATTTATTTTCAGCGTCAATTATACGAGTTATTTGACGGTAACCCGCCAATAAAAGAAGAGCCTGAAGATTTTGATGAAGATTTTTTAGAAAGTCTTTAATTAAAATAGAAACGCCAGCAAATGCTGGCGTTTTTGTTAATGGGCATCAAAGATCTCTTAGCTATCAATCATCACCTGCATTTGCTCACTAACCCAATTGAGAGCTTCGTGGTATGCATCAGGCACTTCATCACCTAAGTTTAGTTGCTGAGCTTTGTCATTCGCAGCTTGCCAATCACCTTGCTCATACAGAGTCACTAAACTTAAGTATTCGGCAAGTAGCCCTTCATTTTTTAATAGCGCTGTTTTTATCTCATTAGATAGAGGTAATTTAAGCATTACGCTGTCCATTTCTTCATCTAATATCGCATCCATAAGCGACATCATGCCAGTTAAGAACGCCATGCCTGTGTCTTTCAGTTTGCCATGTGAAATAGCTAACAACTCACAAAAACGCGCCCGCGTTAACGACAGTCTAATAAGCTCTAATGGCTTATCGGCAGAGACTTGTGCTGCAAACAATAAAGAGAGCAGCTTTTTTATTTCAGCAGCGCCTAATACAATTAGTGCTTGTTTTATAGTGCTTATTTCAGAGCGGCGGGTAAAGGCTGCTGAGTTTGAATAGCGCAGTAGTTTATATGATAAGTTAACATCACGCTCAAATACATCGGTGATTTTTTTAAGATCCATTTCTACACTGGATGTTTCATAGAGCAGTTCAGCCAGTGCCATGCCTGATGGCGGTAAGGCTTTACTTTGCACCATCTCAGGTTTTGAAAAGAAAAAGCCTTGAAAGTACTCAAAGCCCAGTTCAAAAGCTTGGTTGTAAAGCTCGTAGGTTTCAACTTTTTCTGCAAGTAATTTAATATGAGGGTAAGGTTTTAAGTCCTCGATGAGGGCTTTAACGATTTCTATATCGCACTTTAAAAAATCAATTTTAATGATATCAATAAATGGATAAAAGTGGCGCCAAACAGGTTGGTGCGCGTAGTCATCTAGAGCGAGTGTATACCCTTTTTCTTTTAGATCTTTAACTATTGCGAGCAGGCGTTTTCCTGGCTGAACGGTTTCTAATATTTCAATAACTACCCCGTCTTTATTTAATAGCGTAGGGTAGCCTTTTAATAAGGTGTCTAGGGTAAAGTTAATATAAGCGGGTTTATTATCGGTTAAATCTTCAAGGCCAAAATTAAACTGACTGCCTTCAATTAGGCGAGACGTCGCTTCGTCGCCGTCAATATTTGGAAATACGTTATCTACCCCATCACGAAATAAAAGCTCGTAGCCAATTAGCTCCTTATTGCGATCTAAAATGGGTTGGCGAGCAGCGTAAAAATACATATAAGATTCCGTAAAGGTAGAAATTAATTAACATTGTAATAATATATTGGAAAACATTCAAAATAGCATCGGTAAAATGAATTTTATTAATAAAATATCATGGCTTGGGTAATTTTAATTAATCTAAACTTATTGTTTTTACTCTATTCGTTTTAAAAACAAGCGAATGGATGGTTTTTTATCTACTTAAATTAGCGGGTTGGAGTTATTAGCGATTACCGTGTTATAGTTGAGTAGAAAGCTTTTATTCCAATACTGTCTTAATTATAAGATTTCAAGAGTCATTATTTGGATTACAAGCCTATTATTACTTTTTTAAGTGGAGGCGAATTTGGAAACAGGAATGATTATTTCACTGGCATTATACTTTATTGTAATGCTAGGAATAGGACTATACGCATATAAGCAATCTACCAGTGATATTTCAGGGTATATGCTAGGTGGTCGTAATTTAGCCCCCAGTGTAGCTGCCCTATCGGCTGGTGCATCAGATATGAGTGGTTGGTTATTAATGGGTTTACCTGGCGCAATGTATTTATTTGGATTGAGTAAGGTTTGGATTGCAATTGGTTTAGTATTAGGTGCATGGGCAAACTACTTTTTAGTAGCACCAAGACTGCGTGTTTATACTGAAAAAGCCAATGACTCCATTACTATCCCTGATTTCTTTGCAAACCGTTTTGATGACAACAAAAATATCCTACGTGTTATCTCTGCAATAGTAATTATTGTTTTCTTTACCTTATATACTTCATCGGGAGTTGTTGCCGGTGGTAAGTTATTTGAAAACTCATTTCAAATGAGTTACGAAATGGGCTTATACATCACCACGGGTGTAGTAGTGGTATATACCTTGTTTGGTGGTTTTTTAGCGGTTAGCCTTACAGACTTTGTGCAAGGCTGTATCATGTTTATTTCGTTGTTGGCAGTGCCAATTGCCACCTACATGATGCTTGACCAACCCTTTATGGATACCTTAGCAAATGCAAACTATCAGCAGTTACTAAGCTCGCCTAAAGCAAGCGAAATTCATTCTTTAAGTATGCTTGACTGGTTTGCGGGCGGTTCTACCATTGCTATTATTTCTGCAATGGCGTGGGGCTTAGGTTACTTTGGTCAGCCGCATATTATTGTTCGCTTTATGTCTATTCGCTCAGTAAAAGAAATGCCAACCATGCGTCGTATTGGTATGTCTTGGATGACGCTATCCGCTATTGGTGCGGTATTTACCGGGCTATTTGGCGCAGCATTCATGATTGAAAACCAAATGCCGATTGCCGACAAAGAAACAATCTTCCTAGTATTAGCTGAATTAATATTCCATCCGTTAATTGCCGGTTTCCTACTAGCGGCTATTTTAGCTGCGATTATGAGTACTATTTCATCGCAACTATTGGTGTGTTCAAGTTCTTTAACTGAAGACTTTTATAAGATCTACTTAAATCGTAATGCTTCGCAAACTGAGCTGGTATTAGTAGGGCGTATTAGCGTGATATTGGTTGCGTTATTTGCAATCTACTTAGCGTATGACCGCAATAGTTCAATACTAGATTTAGTAAGTAATGCATGGGCTGGTTTCGGTGCTGCATTCGGTCCACTGGTATTGTTTAGCCTTTACTGGAAGCGTATGAACTTAAAAGGGGCTATTAGTGGTATGGTTGTAGGTGCACTAACGGTGCTTGTGTGGATTTATGCGCCTATTACTATTAATGGTGAGAGTTTAAGTAGCGTGATCTATGAAATCGTCCCTGGCTTTATTTTAGCAAGTATTGCGATTGTAGTAGGAAGCCTTATGACAGCTGAACCGAAAAAGGAAATTACTGATCTGTTTGATGAAGTTGAATCGTCATTATAAGTGATTAGTTAACCTAAGTTTTGGTTTAAAAAATGCCAACCAGTTTAACTGGTTGGCATTTTTATTGACTGACTTTTAACATTAGCAAATAGTGATGATTTACTCGCTTTTAGCTATCATTATTTAAAGGCATAAAAAAAACTGAATTCGAATACCGAATTCAGTTTTTTAATAATTACTATTAGGTTTTTAAAAGTACTAACTTGCAGCTTTATCTTTTATATCTGCAACGTTATCTGACTTTGTTTTTTTAGCTTTTGCAGGTACTTCTTTAGTCCCCTTAAGTACCGCCATAAAGTCGTCTTTACTTTTCGCAATCTCAAGTGCAAGCGACTCAACTTGTTGTTCACTTAGCGGCACATCTACTTTTTCAAGCATTAGTTCTAGTGACTCGGCGATATCGAGCATTTTGTCATAGGCATCAGCTTCTTTTTTAGTAGTAAACGTCATGCGCTCGACTCCGTTTCGTTCTACAACATATTTAACAACAACAGCCATGATTTCTCCTGCTTACTTACGTGGCAATATGATTATTTTAAATCATTAGATTACTGTTTTTATGTACAGTACAAGCTTGCGCGTTATTTTGCAAGCTTTAGCCTTAGTTTATCTGCAGCTTAGTTGACAATAAAGGCTGACTCTACTTTATTTATTAAGTCACTTTATAACGCGTTGCAGTAAAGGAGTCGCAAGGAGTGATTGTTACCGTTAGTACTTAGTAACCACAACGTTATGTAAAAGTGCTGGGTGTAAATAATCAACGAATGTTCATGTAGGAACGCAAAAGGAAATAGTATGAAATTAATTAAAATAATCTCGTTAGCAGCTGCTTTATGTTTATTACCTATGGGTACCACCTTTGCGCAAAGCGATATGCTATCAGAGCAGATGCAATCAGCCATGGTTAATATTAATAGTGCTGATTTAAAACAGTTAATTAAGTTACCAGGTGTCGGTAAGAAAAAGGCACAGGCAATTATCGATTATAGAGAAGCTAATGGTGATTTCGCATCACTTGAAGATCTAGCTAAAGTAAAAGGGGTGGGTAAAAAAATGCTAGCCAAACTTGATGGAAAGGTGACGTTTTAACTAAAAAGGGCGCTATGCGCCCTGATCAAACTGTTTTAAGGCAGCACCAAGGTGCTTTTTAGCAAAGTTAATATCTACTGGTGCTGTTAATAGCGGATAGCTCAACCCAGCTACAATTAAAAAGGGCACCAGTAACCAACCTTCGAAAAGAGTAAATATTAAAAAGAATGGGCTTAATAGCATCAGCTTTAGTATGCGTATAAAGACCCTGTCACTGGGTGATAGCATGCTTAAAGAGATAGCTATAACAGTTTGTCGTTGACGAACTTTTAAATGTTTAAGCTCATCAACTTGGCTTGAAAAAAAAGTAAACATATTAAAGTGACTTTTTAGTAATTAATCGACTGGCCACTAATATAAACAGTGTGGCGGTAAAGAGTACAAAAATAATTTCCATCCACGCTGGCATACTTAGGCTGGCAAATTGCCAATCTATATTTCCGCAGTCACCTGTCGCTTCAAAAAACTGCGGTATCCAGTGATGTAACGGTATAAATTCTGGAAAGTTTGGCTCAAATTCACAGCTAAATGCAAATGGGTCTGTGGTTGTTTGCATTTCAATGTGCTCACGGGCTATTAGTAACCCCCATACACTTGAAATCCCCCAAACAGCATAAGCGACAATACGTACTATGAGGCTGTTTGGTTTACTGGCTCCAATCATACCCGCAAAAAGTAGGCCTAATACTGCGGTGCGCTGGTATATGCACATAATGCATGGCGCTAACCCCATGTTGTATTGAAAGAAAAGTGCAGTAACTTCAAGCAGAAAAACAATCCCACTGAATAATAACCAAGGTGTACGCTGAGTACTTAGATTAGCAAGCCAGTTCATAACAATTCCGTATTTAAATAAGGGCTTAGATTATGACTTAGGATAAACAGCGGGGCAAGTAAAAGGAAAAAGCGAGGAGCTATGAAAGCTTTTCGCACCTCAAAGTTAGGGATACTCTGTTACATGACTTTCCCCAGAGCCATCAAGTTAATCCAGTTGTAAGAGCTAGTCAAACTGTCTCGTATGAATAATAGGTGGGCATTCATATTGTGTTTAATTTCTACCAGTAAAGTTACCCTTTTAATCACATACCTAGGTAATTTAACTTACTTTACTTGTTAGTTGTGACTTGTCTGGTACAATCAGTCAGTTAATCGTATGTAGCGATGTAATGTGAATTAATTCGAGTAGGAATTGAATGAGAATTTTTAAAGCGAAAAGCCCAGCAGGATTTGCTGAGGAATACATAGTAGAGTCAATCTGGAATGGTGATTTCCCTCCAGGTTCAATTCTGCCAGCTGAGCGTGAACTCTCAGAGTTAATTGGTGTTACTAGAACCACATTGCGTGAAGTGTTACAACGATTAGCAAGAGACGGTTGGTTAACAATACAACATGGTAAACCTACTCGCGTAAATAATTTTTGGGAAACGTCAGGGTTAAATATTCTTGAAACACTGGCCCGTTTAGACGAAGACAAAATGCCAGAGTTGACCGATCAGTTACTTTCAGCACGCACCAACATCAGCGCAATTTACACCCGTGCAGCAATAAAGCTTGCACCAGAGCGCGTTATTGAAATTTTATCGCAAAGTGATGAACTAGAAGACAGTGCGCAAGCATTTGCTGATTATGACTATAAAGTGCACCATGAGTTAGCTGTTGCTGGTCACAATCGCATTTATGTGCTTATTCTTAATGGTTTCAAAGGCTTTTATTCTAAGATTGGTTGTCATTACTTTTCAGATCCTCGCACTCGTGAGCTTGCACGTCAATTCTATAAAGATCTAACTAAGCTTGCTGAGAATAAAGAGCACGATGGTGCGATATCCATGATGCGTAAGTATGGTCATCAAACCGGTGAAATATGGCAACATATTCGCGGTGATATGCCTAGCGACATTATGGATTAGAAAAAAAACCTGCTTTAAGCAGGTTTTTTTATGAACAATAATCCGTGTGTTTATCAAGCGTTCGCTATTTTAGAACGGCGCTATCTATAAATACGATTGTTAATTTATTTTTGATAGCCATAGAATAATGATTAATTAGATATGGTGCTATTGTAATTTAATAATTAGTGCCCATATTACTATCAGTATTGCGTAAGCAATTGACAATAAACTCAAAATATTTGGAGAATAAAATGGGTGTATTAGTAGGCCGCCAGGCACCAGACTTTACCGCTGCAGCTGTTCTAGGTAACGGTGAGATTGTAGATAGCTATAACCTTCACGAAAAAATCAAAGGTAAAAAAGCAGTAATCTTTTTCTACCCACTAGATTTCACTTTTGTATGTCCTTCTGAGCTTATTGCTTTTGATAAGCGTTATGCAGAATTCCAAAAACGTGGTGTAGAAGTAATTGGTGTTTCAATCGATTCACAGTTCTCACACAACGCATGGCGTAACACCGCAGTAGCAGACGGCGGTATTGGTAAAGTTCAATACGCACTAGTTGCAGACGTTAAACACGAGATCTGTAAAGCATACGACGTTGAGCACCCAGAAGCGGGCGTTGCATTTCGTGGTTCTTTCTTAATCGACGAAGAAGGTAACGTACGTCACCAAGTAGTTAACGATTTACCACTTGGTCGTAACATCGACGAAATGATCCGCATGGTTGATGCATTAGCATTCCACAGCGAGCATGGCGAAGTATGTCCTGCTGGTTGGACTGAAGGTAAAAAAGGAATGGATGCAAGCCCTGAAGGCGTAGCTAAATTCTTATCTGAAAACGAAGGCGAGCTATAATCTAGCCCTTTAGTTTAAGATAAAAAAAACCGCCATATTGGCGGTTTTTTATTGCTTTTAATTAAAACGAAAAGCTCACTTTAGTGTAAATGTAACGACCTCGAGGGTTGTGTACACCCGATGCGTAACCATACAGATCTGAATCACCGTCACCAATTGCAAATGGTGGCTCTTCATCAAATAAGTTATTTACACCTAGCGATACTTTTGCAGACTCAGTAATACGGTATGATGTTTGTAAATCAACCAATACTTGAGAATCAACAGTGCGTGATGTATTACTATCGAAGTCTAAGTTGCCATCGAAATCGATATCTGGCGTATCTTCAAACTCACCCACATAACTAATGTTCATATTCGTGTTGAATTGGCCAATTTCCCAGTTTGTTGAGAAAATCCAACGGTGCTCTGGGTAGCCATATTCACCAGTGTAATCGCGGCCGTCTTTTTCAAATTTATCTTGGTAAGCCCATTCTAAATTGAATTTTAGTAAGCCTAACTCATCCAGTGAATGATTGTAGTTTGCTGAAATATCAACGCCAGAAACTTCTTGTGATGATACATTTTCAAAAGTACTGAATATCTTTTGAATAGTTCCTAGGCTGTCAGTACCTGATGGTGGTAAGCGTACACATACCGTACTATTTTGGTTATTACACTCTGAGTTGTAAATTGGACCAAACTCTTGCTCATCAATTTTATTATCTTGGGTGATACTCCACACATCAATACTTAAACCAAAGTCAGTTGTGGGTGCCCAAATGAAGCCGACATTCCAAGATTCAGATTCTTCAGCTTCTAAATCTGGGTTACCGGCAAATTCAATGTTGTAATCTAGCGGGTCACAATCTTTACCTGTTGCATCACAGCGGTAATTATCAATAAAGAACTGACTCTCTTGAGATGGCCCTAAACCTACTTGTGCAAGTGAAGGTGCTCTAAAGCCTTGCGCCCAAGAACCGCGAACCGTGATTTCATCACTAGGTGCCCAGCGTAAAGCGACTTTAGGGTTTGTCGTAGTGCCAAAGTCACTGTAATCATCATAACGGCCCGCAAGTTGTAGCTCTAAGTTTTCCGCAAGTGGAATTGAAAACTCTACATAGGCAGCGTATTGGTCGCGCTCTGCGGCAGCTGAAACTGACTCGGTACCAAAGATTAACCCACGTTGAAATTGATCATCTGGCGTATCAGTTACGTCTTCTTCGCGGTATTCAATACCGGCCGCCATCATGACAACATCATCACCAAAGTTAAATGCTTCACCTGAAATGTTAGCATCGAACGACGTCATATGAGACTCACCTTGGCGAACCAAACTCGTTGTGATTCTGTCAACAACAGCCGGATCGTTGTAAGTGCCGCCAAATGGGTTGTAGTTACCTGCGTCAATCTCTTGTTGTAAAAAGTCGGTGCGAACCCAACCTTGTGAACGATCCCCTGTTTGTAATGACTTGCTACGCCCTTTTTGTACCGCTGTTTCCCAGCTCCAGTCGTTAATTTCACCTTTTAAACCAGCAACAAAACGTAATGTGTCTGATTCGATATCCCATTGACGCGCGCCTGCATCCACTGTTCTGTAACGACCAATTTCTATATCTTGACCAAATGGGTTATTTGGATGATTCCCTGGTACGGTTAAACCCGCATCTTCATCAAGTGGCGTTGGTGCGCCAGCTGCAACTGAGCTGTTATGCTGTACAGCCATTTCTAAAAAGCCGGTGATGCCATTGTCGAAGCGGTATTCAAATTGTGAAATTGCGCCTACACGTTCTGATGCAGGGGCAATATAGCCGAATGGACCATAGTCAAATAAGCAACTACCACTTGATGTTGCATTTTCAGCAGGACACGAAGGATCGATTGTTTTAACGCCATCTACGTAAAAGTAGCCCGGGAAGCCACGTGATGAACGAAAGTCTTGGCCGCCATAAGGAGATTGATTAGCAGTACCTAAACGGCCCATTTCGTCTGATGATAAAGACGTGTTTTTAAAGTAATCAATAATAACGGACGCACTACTTTTTGCACTCGTTGTACCCCAAACAATGCTAGCCGTGGTTTCTTCATAGTTAGGGCCATCTGTGCCGCCGTAACCTAAATTAACTTCAATCCCGTCGATGTCTTTTTTCAAGATAACGTTTACAACACCTGCTACAGCATCAGAGCCATAGATTGCTGATGCGCCATCTTTTAAAATATCAATACGTTCAATTGCTGAAACAGGAATGCTGTTTATGTCAACAAATGAGTTGGTGATCCCTTCAGCAAATGCGCTTATAGCAACACGACGACCATTAATAAGTACCAACGTAGCATCAGCCCCTAAACCACGAAGGCTGACGGCGGCTGAACCATTAGCGGTTGAGTCTTGGTTATTGCCACGGGTTGAAAAAGTACCATTACCTGCAACAGGCATTCTTTCAAGAAGCTGTTGTAGGTTGTCATAACCCATGTTTTCGATGTCTTCTTTATTAATGGATTGTACTGGCGATGGGCCTTCGATATCGGAACGTTTGATACGAGAGCCTGTTACTTGAATACGTTCTACTTTTTCTGCAGTCTGCTGTGCAGCGTAAGTTGTTGTACTAAAACCTGCTGACAATGCGATAGTAGCACCGATGATTAAGCTCGGTGTAAATGCAATTGATTGCTTCATCCTTAAGTCCTTGTTGATATGTTATAATTTACTTGTTTTTTCAAGCCGAATTATTAATACCATGTAACTTAACTGTTATCAATTGACTGCAAAGCTGATTTTATTATCGGCACGAATATATACTGATTTTCTCAATAATGAAAAACAATGGGATACTCGCTATCTGGTGCGGGAGAGTGCTTTGGTCATTATTAAAAAATAAATCACTGAGCGACTTTAATTTGTAATAATTTGTATTTTCTTAAAAATTTAATCAAAAAAAACGCCTAACATGATGTTAGGCGTCTTTATTTAAACTTTGTGTTTCATTAAACGTTCTTTTTCACGGGACCAATCTTTATTTTTACCATCTTCACGTTTGTCATGCATTTTCTTACCTTTAGCTAAATGGAATTCAAGCTTCACCCAGCATTTTTTCCAATACATAGCGGTGGCAACTAATGAATAACCATCACGTTCAGTTGCACCAACTAAGCGGTCAAGTTCACGCCTGCTTAGTAGTAATTTACGGTAACGTAGCGGGTCACAAATAACATGTGTTGATGCACTATTTAAAGGCTGAATGGTACTACCTAATAAAAATGCTTCACCGTTTTTAAGATGAATGTAAGTTTCAGAGATATTTACCTTACCTGCTCGGATACTTTTTACTTCCCAGCCTTGGAGTTCAACACCTGCTTCAAACTTGTCGTGTAAAAAATACTCGTGTCGCGCTTTTTTGTTTAGCGCGATGGTATTACTTGTCGATTTTGATGAATTTTTCTTAGCCATAGTGCCCTATAATATACGTTATACAAGATGTTTTACATCGATTTTTTAAATTATACATGCAAAAGCGAAGGATTAATTTAAGCGCGATGAAAGTTTGGGGAAACGCACAAAGCTTGCTAAAATTCCTGCACACAGTTGGGAGTGAGTATGCCACAAATAGAAAAAAGCGCGCTGGTTATGTACAGCACTAAAGAGATGTTTGATCTAGTCAATGATGTAGAAGCCTATTCACAGTTTTTACCTAATTGTTCAGACTCAAAAATTATTAAGCAGCATGATAATAACATGACCGCTAGTTTAGAAATATCCAAAGCCGGTATAAAAAAATGGTTTACCACTGAAAATACGCTAATTGATGAGCAAACAGTGATGCTTCGCTTGGTTGATGGCCCTTTTAAAACCCTACAAGGTCGCTGGCACTTTCAGCAATTAGATGCGCAGGCGTGTAAGGTTAATTTACAGTTAGAGTTCGAGTTTTCAAGTAAGCTAATAGAGCTAGCGTTTGGTAAAATTTTTAATGATGTGGCTAAAAACATGGTGAGTGCATTTACTCAACGTGCAAAAACCGTGTACGGAGAACGTGCATGATAAATATTGAAGTTGTGTTCGCGTTACCCACTAAGGCAACCACGTTAAATATAGAGGTGCTGCAAGGTACAACGGCTGAGCAAGCAGTAATACAGTCAGGGATTATTAAAAAGTGCCCTGAGATTGATGCAACCGATTTAACTTTAGGCGTATGGAACAGAACGGTAAAGCTTAATCATGAGCTTAAAGATGGCGACAGAATTGAAATTTACCGCCCATTAATTGCCGATCCTAAAGATGCTCGCAGAAAACGTGCTGAAAAAGCCAAAGAAGAGGGCCGTGCTAATAAAGTCACTGGTGGCCGGCCGTTAGATCGTTAGACACAAAAAAGGTGAGCCATGCTCACCTTTTTTAACAACACTTTAATAGCTTCTTATTGCTCTAAAGGTGTTGTAAAGTTTTCTGGTTGCTCATAGTCGCCCGATACCGTAACTAGCTTCTCATTTTCAAAGTTTAATACTAATGATTTATATTGTTCATTAGCACGTCCTTTATTAAAGCTGTATACATAACGCCAAGTATTTTTATCGAAGGCGTCTTCGGCAATGGGTCTGCCTAGTACGTATAGTACTTGTTCGCGAGTCATATTAACGCGAAGCTTATCAACGTCTGATTGTTCTAAAAAGTTACCCTGAGGGATGTTGATTCTGTATACCCAGCTAGAACAACCTGCGGCTGAACTAAGCGTTAAAGCGACGATAAGCCAAAGAGACAAAGTTTTTAACGACTGCATTGTTAGTTGTGATCCTTATTTTTTATAATCTGCATGATACCGATTAGTTACTCAAGGTAAAACCCTTTTGAGTAATTGTTTTTGTTTAGAGTGTTAGGGCGAGGTTTTGACCATTAGTAATCAAAAAAGTTTAAACAATGAGTTGAGCAATAGTAAAAATAAACCGGCGACTTGGTCACTTTATATTGTGCAAACACGGTTTGGTCATTGGTATACCGGCATTACGGTTGATGTAGCCCGACGTATCGCTACTCATCAAGCAGGTAAAGGGGCAAAAAACCTCAAAGGTAAAGGGCCGCTGGTGCTCATTCATCAACAACAAGTAGGTACTAAAAGCGACGCGAGCAAATTAGAGTATGCGATTAAAAAACTTCCACGAGCAAAAAAAGAGGCTTATGTTGCTGCTTTTAAAGGGGGCCTTAATACCACAGGGCTTGTCAAAAGCTGATTAATAAATGCCTCAATTAGCAATACGGCTTCTTGATAGAGGGGAGTATTTATATTTTCGAGCGTATCTTTAGTACTATGATGGAAGTTATCTGCCCCCATAGAAAAGTACACATACGGGATTTTTTGTTTAGCGAATGAATAATGGTCGCTGGCTCTGTGCCAGTCGATTTGTTTAGTGTTGGTGAGTCGGCTCATTTTTCGTGATGAATAAACAGGCTTTAATTTGATCTTGTCACCGTTAATCTGAGTAAGTAAAGGGTTAAGCTGGCTTTTTAATGCGCGACTTGTTAGTGCGTATAACCGCTTATGTGACTTTTTAACTGCCAACATATCTAAGTTAATATTTAAAACAATTGGGAGTTGGCGCATTGTTTTGGCAAAGTGCTCACTGCCGTGTAAACCATTTTCTTCAGCGTCTGTTGCAACAAACATAAAGCGATATGAAGAAGAAACCGTTAGCGCATTCGATAAATAAAGTAATGCAGCAACACCCGAGGCATTATCGTTAGCACCTAGGTGTAATTTTCCTGCTTGTAGACCTAAATGATCATAATGCGCAGTAATAACAATAACAGGTAAATCTTTTACAGTATTAGTGGCAATAATATTAACGCCTTGTGCGTTAGAAAACAGCCCTGAGGAATAAGTAAAAGGTTGTTCACTTACTGTGAGTTGATGCCCTTTGAAGCGTGTTTTTAAATACTCTCTAGTGAGTAATGCTGCATGGCTATTCGTTTTTCTACCAGCTAATTCTGGGCTGGTTAGTATAGTTAAATCAGTCAATAATTGCGGCTCAATCTGTTTACAAAGGCCGCTCCAACTTATAAAAAAAACGATGCAGGTTAAGCTAAATAATTTAATAATGATTCGCCTTCGCAGTAAGTGATTTTAATGCAATGAGCTTATTGTCATAGCGCTGTTTGTGATGAATGAAGTCTGCTTTTTTTCTAGCTTTACGTAGATGAAACTCCGCTTTAGTTATATTACTTAATTTAAAGTAACTGCGCGCCAACCCAAAGTGACTTTCATGTAATGTTGGCGACATAGCGTTAGCTTTTTTATAATGACTAATCGCATTTGTATAGTCACCACTTACATAGTCACTGTTACCAAGCGATATATGATAATAAGGGTTAGTTTGGCGCTTTTTGTCAAGTTTTGCCAATAGCTTTTCGCCTTCGGCTACTCTATCTGTGAGTTTATATAATAATGCTAAATTACCTTGCGCAGTATTATCATTGGCGTTTAAGGCAATGGCAAAATGATACATTTTCTCAGCTTGTTGGAGGTCATCTAATTGTTTAAAGAGTACTCCTAAATTCCCCCAGCTGGCACTAAATGAAGAGTCGGTATTGATAGCTGCTTTAAAATAACTATAAGCTAAATCAAACTGCCTATTAATCAGTGCCTCGCCGCCTTTGTTGTTATAAAACATGGCGGTCACTCGTTTTTTTGACAGCGATGAAGTTGCAAAACGAGCTTGTCGGCTATTAGGATCAAAATCAATGATTAAACGCTTATTACGCTGATAAACAAGTGAGCTGTCTTTGAATTTAGTCTTATTGTCTATAGCAATGTTTATGTGCCCAGTGAGTAAATTAAACCCTCGATTTAACGCCCAGTACTCAGGAATATGTACTTTCTGAAAGCGAGCCTTCAGGCCTAAATGTTCGGCTAAGCTATACGCTAAAATAGAGAGGGAAAGACAGTTAGCATTTAAATCTTGATAGCTTTGAGACGCCGTTTGTGTGCCAGTAGATTGATAAGATAGTGAGTTATCACCATTTGAGAGTAAAAAACTGAGTAGACTATAGGCAATTTCATCAGCAGATTTATTTGTTTGTACGTAAGCACTTAATTGTTGTTTAAGGCTCTTATCGAGTTGAAATATTTGCTGTTCAGACTCTACAAGCTGCTGTTTAAGTTGCATTGGGGGAGTAATAATAGGGGGGGGCGTGCTTAAATTGGCGTTATATGTAGTGCTACACGCACTTAAACTCAGCAAACAAGCAGCC
The DNA here is from genome assembly GCF_055397545.1 of Pseudoalteromonas sp. 11L1. The sequence goes on from NZ_AP041141.1 coordinate 1,705,197, forward strand.
AGTAAATAATGTTTAGCTTGAACAGCACTCATACACACCTCTGTACAAAAAACACACTCAAGTATAGTGGTTATTTCATACAGAGGTTATTTTTTAATGTAACAAACTGTTTAACGCTGCTGATTAAACGTGGCTACTAGCGCATCAAGTGTTTGTGCACTGGTGGCTAAATCGCGAATTGCTTGTTCGGTGTTGATTTGTTCACTCATTGATTTATCACTGATCTCACTAATTTGCTCAATACTTCGACCGACATCATTTACAACGCTACTTTGCTGCTCGGTGGCTGTGGCAATTAGAGTTGCCATGTCGTTAATTTCATTCGCTGTTTCAGTAATCGTATTAAGCAACTCAACCGAGCTTTGCATTGCGCTGACGCTTTGTTGGGCTTTACCTTTCGATTGGCTGATATCATTTACAACATCATCTGAAATTTGAGTAAGCTCTTCAATCATTGATTGAATTTCAGTGGTTGATTGCGACGTACGATTCGCCAGAGCTCTTACTTCATCTGCAACGACTGCAAAACCACGACCATGCTCACCTGCACGTGCAGATTCAATGGCTGCATTAAGTGCAAGTAAGTTGGTCTGCTCTGAAATCCCTCTAATTGAATCTACAATACTGGCAATATCTATGGTCTTTTTAGAAAGCAGTGCAACTTGCTCGGTAATACCATCAATATCGCTGGCAAGAGCTGATATTGTCGTTTGGCTTTGTAGTACTTGTTGATGGCTTTGTTTGGTATTATCGCGGCTATCGTTAGTTAACTTAGCTGCATTCGCTGCACTTTGTGCTATTTCTTGCACGGTAGCGCCCATTTCATTAATCGCTGCAGCAACCGAAATAGTTTGCTCTTTTTGTTTATCCAGCGCTAACGAGTTTTGTTTTGCTTGTGCAAAGACATGATCAGAGCTTTGACGAATACCATGGCTTTCATCAGCTACTTGCACAATGGCGGTTTCTATCTTTTCAATAAACTGATTAAAGCCCGACGTCAAATTATTGAGTTCAGGTTGAGGTGATGTGGGTAGACGATACGCTAAATTAGCATCACCTCGACCTAAACGAGAAAACAACTCTGCCATTTTTGATAACGGTGAGGCTAAAGAGCGAGCTAACAAGTAACTGATCACACTTGCGATAAGTGCTGTCATGATAGTGAATGTGAATATTTGCCACTCTAGGGTGTTTACACTTGCGAATACTTCACTTTTTGGTACTTGAGCTAACACAAATAAGTCGGTGTTTTTAATTGGTGTGGCAGCAATCAGCGTGGCTTGTCCGTTAATATTTACTTCTTCTAAAGCAAAACCGTTTTCATCAAGTAATTTGTGATGAATATTAGCACTGTAAATACTATCTATATTAACCTTAGCGACTTTAGCTGCATCTTTATGTAGCTGAATTAAGCCATTTTTATCGGCAATAAATACAAACCCTGACTGTTCAATTTTAAACTGCTGTAGCAGTTTTTGCATATCAGTAATGCTTTTTGCTAATCCCGCTAAGCCGAATCCATTAAGCTGCTGATGATTAACAAACATTTTTACATCGTTTGCAGATTCCTGATAAATACTGATTGAATAAGGTTGTTTAGATTGAGTAAAAGCAAAAAACCAACCATCTGCAGCATCATTTTTTAAAACACGTAAAAAGCCATCTTGGTTCCAATATTGCGCGGTGTTTTTATTAGCCCACGAAGCGGTGGCAAGGTCATATTGCTCAACCAAACGATTGAGTTCTTTTAGTAACAACGCATCGTTGGTGTTGCCAGAGTTTGCCCAATCTAAAATAAAGGTATTGGCAGAAAGCTGCTGTGCTGCGCCTAAAAGTTCATTGATCTCCCCACCAATATGATTACTGATTGTTTGCAGCTTACTTGGCAGTTCTGATTCGATCATGCGTTGCTCAATAATATTCTTTGAGTTATGCAAAGACGTCAAACCAATTAATACAGCAACACAAATAGCAATAATGCTTCCAAGCGCTGTTATTTTTTGAGTAATAGAGAGATTTTGTATCGTCATGGTAGTGCTTATATATTTACAACTGAGGCAATGAGGCGATTATTCTAGCACATTATTTATTTTCGGCTATTGATGAATAATTTACATTTAAATAAAAAAAGCCCACAGCAAAAAGCAAATGGGCTTAGCTTCTAACAATTGAAAGTTCTAGGGTTATAGAGTTACACTATTTTTTTCATTGCCGACATATAACCGCGTAATTTAGCACCCACTTTTTCAACAGGGTGTTCACGCAGTGCGGTATTTATTTGAATCAATGTTTGATTATCTACTTGGTTACTTTGCTCATTTAAGCCTCTGCCAATAACATCGGTATCAATATCTTGCATAAACTCTTGTAGTAGTGGCAAACATGCATGGTTGTATAAGTAACAGCCATACTCTGCCGTATCGGAAATAGTACGATTCATTTCAAACAGCTTTTTACGTGCAATGGTGTTAGCAATTAACGGCGTTTCATGCAATGACTCATAATAGGCAGATTCTTCAATAATACCGGCTGCAGTCATGGTTTCAAATGCCAGCTCTACGCCAGCTTTAACCATGGCTACCATTAAAATGCCGTTATCAAAAAATTCTTGCTCAGTAATTTCTACATCACTCGCTGGGGTTTTTTCAAAATGAGTTTCTGCAGTTTCAGCACGCCACTTTAATAAGTTAGCGTCATCATTTGCCCAGTCTTCCATCATTACTCGTGAAAATGTGCCATCGATAATGTCATCTTGATGTTTGTTATACAGTGGACGCATGATTACTTTTAGCTGCTCACTTAATTCAAACGCTTTTACTTTGGCAGGGTTTGACAGACGGTCAAGCATATTGGTAACGCCGCCATACTTAAGTGCTTCTGTGATCACTTCCCAGCCATATTGAATTAGCTTTGAGGCATAACCAGCATCAACGCCTTTATCAATCATTTTATCAAAACATAGAATAGAGCCAGTTTGTAGCATGCCGCACAGAATGGTTTGCTCACCCATTAAGTCAGACTTAACCTCAGCAATAAACGATGATTTAAGTACTCCCGCACGATGACCACCTGTACCTGCGGCATAGGCTTTTGCTTGTGCCAAGCCATGACCCTGAGGATCGTTCTCTGGATGAACCGCAATGAGTGTCGGTACACCAAAGCCGCGTTTATACTCTTCACGTACTTCTGACCCCGGACATTTTGGAGCAACCATAATAACGGTAATGTCTTCACGAACTTGCATGCCTTCTTCAACAATATTAAAGCCATGTGAGTAAGCAAGCGTTGAGCCGTGTTTCATTAATGGCATAATGGCATTAACAACCGCAGTGTGTTGCTTATCAGGTGTTAAGTTAAGTACTACATCGGCTGTTGGGATTAATTCTTCATATGTTCCCACTTTAAAGCCATTTTCCGATGCATTTAAGAATGACTGACGACGCTCAGCAATCGCTGATTCACGCAGTGTATAGGCTACATTTAAACCCGAATCACGTAAATTTAAGCCTTGATTTAAGCCCTGTGCGCCACAGCCTACAATCACTAACTTTTTACCTTTGAGTGCAGCAACACCATCGTTAAATTCGTCTGCCCCCATAAACTCACATTGTGCCAGTTGCGCCAATTGTTCACGTAAAGGTAAGCTATTAAAATAATTTGCCATGATTAAGGTTCCTATTAATTCAATTTGTTAGATGCATTGCATTTGCTTTGCTTGGAATAACCATATGAAAAATATCTTCTTGCGTAAAATGATATATTTGAATTAAAGTATTTCATAATTTGAAATACTGGTGTTGTTATGGATCATAAGCATTTACATTACTTTTTGGCGTTGGCAAAAACGCTTCATTTTTCTCGTGCCAGTGAGTTGTGCCACATAAGTGCGCCTACTTTAAGTCGTAATATTAAGCAGTTAGAAGATGAAGTAGGGGTGATGCTGTTCCAGCGAGATAATCGCAGTGTCAAACTTACTCGCGAAGGCGTTGCATTTAAGGAGTATGCTAGTGCAACGCTCAGTAATTGGCAGCGTTTTAAGGCCAATTTAAACGAACCGCAACAACATATTTATGGCAATGTGAGCCTTTATTGCTCTGTTACTGCATCTTATAGTTTTTTGCATCATATTTTGGAGCAGCTCAGGGCTCAGCATCAGCATATTGAAATCACCTTAAATACGGGCGACCCTGCTCTGGCAATAAATCGTGTATTAGACGGTCACGAATCCATGGCTATTGCAGCTAGGCCCAGTAAATTACCTGCACAAATTGCATTTGTAGATATTGGTTATTCGCCACTGGTATTAATTGCGCCCACTATTCAATGTCCGATCACAGAAAAACTAGCTAATAACAGCGAGACTATTGATTGGTCAGAGCTTGAATTTATTGTTGCTGAACAAGGGTTTTCACGACAAAGGTTAGAGCAGTGGTGGCGAAAAAGTAACGTGCAAGGAAAAATCTATGCACAAGTCGCTGGGCATGAGGCTATGGTATCTATGGTGAGTTTGGGCTTAGGTGTGGCCATGATCCCAAAAATTGTTCTCGATAATAGCCCTTTAAACGATAAAGTTCAGATTTTGGATAGTAAAGATGAGCCCCCACAAGGGTTTAAAATTGGCTTGGCGGTATTACACAAAGAATTAAATGATCCTGCGATTAGTGCGCTGTGGAATATTGCTCAAAATATGGGGGAAAACATAATATAGGCTTGTTGAATGATAAAAAACTGTTAATATAAACCGCTAATACTTATGTGTTTATTAACATCTTTGTTGTGATGTCTGAGAGTTTCGATTATGGATAATACTGCCTCACTTGCTCATTCTGCCCAGTGTTTAAAAAAAGCCATTCCGCTTATGGTGAAGTACAAAATGGCGGTAACGCCGATTAATTATGCAATTTGGTATTGCTATGTACAGGGCGATAATCCACAACTAAATACAGAGCTTGATAGAGTTATCGGTCAGCACAATACTTGTTCTGCTCAAAGTGCACAGGAAATATTCGATAAATATATAAATGATGAAGAGTTAGCGTTTTTCCAACAAATGTCTGAAAGATTTCATAATACGGTAGAGCAAGTACAGTTTGATTTGAGTGATTCTATTCAATATTCAAAAAGTTTTACCACCTCGTTAGTTGACTCACAAAATGAGTTAAAAACACTCTCTAGTATAAACTCATTTAATGAAATTCTCTCTTGTGTAGAGCGTTTAACAGACGAATCAATTGCAATGCAAGATTATGCTCGCGGCTTCCAAACTAAATTAGCGCAAGCATATAATGAGATTAAAGATTTAAAAGAAGCCCTCACTATGACTCAAGAAGCGGTTGATAAAGATTCGCTAACGGGGTTATTAAATCGCGGTAAATTTGATACCGATATAGTTGAGTTTTGCCTTCATGCATCTTCACAAGATGAGCAAGCTAAGATAGCCGTGTTAATAATGTTAGATATTGATCACTTCAAGCGTTTTAATGATGATTTTGGCCATCAAAAAGGTGATGAGGTTCTCAAGCTTGTTGCCCAAAAAGTGCAAAATAGTGTGCAAGAACAATATAATGCTTATCGTTACGGTGGTGAAGAATTTTGTATTACGGGTTACTTTGATAGCATTAATGATGCGATGACATTTTGTAATCAGTTGCGTTTGAGTATTGCTAAATTAACCATTCGTAAAAAAGAAGATAGCAATAATAAACGTAATATCTCAGCAAGTTTTGGTATTGCTTTAATGGAGCCCTTTAGTAAGAGCTGTTTGTTAGTAGAAAAGGCCGATAGAGCACTTTATTTAGCTAAAACTCATGGTCGAAATCGAGTTGAAATAGCCGCCAATTTGTAAACGTGTTCCGTTTGTATCAAATTTGTTAATGATTGTAACCTTCTAGAGCTTGTACTTATACTACTTGCTACTATAGGGTCAAAGCCACTTTATAAACTAGTGAATAACTCCATGGCGTTACATCTGAGAATAAAAATATGCATTTTATTGGTGTTGTTTAGCGCTAATGCGATTGCTCAGACGCAGCAAAATATCACTACTGATGAACTTAAAATGAGTGTCAGCTTAGGGGTAGGGGTGATCAGTAATCCTTTATATGGAGCAGACAATATTCCTTTAGTGGTTGTCCCACAAGTGGCTTATTATGGCCAAAATTGGTTTTTTGATAACGGTCGTTTAGGCTACTCTTTTATACAAAGTCATACGCATAACATTAGCTTTGTGTCTGAGATTAACCCAGAATCACGGTTTTTTATTGATTGGCACCCGCAAAATATATTCCCGCTCACAACAATGTCTAATAACGAAATATTAGAATCACAAGATGTTGAATCTCCGCGCCAGATTAATATTAATAATATTCAAAAAAGACGAGTAGTACTGGATGCTGGCGTCAGTTATGTTTTTGTAAAACAACAACAGGTATTTTCTGCGCAATTATTGCATGATGTAAATAGTGTTTATAATAGCTACAGAGGATCATTACAATGGCAATACCATTTTGATCTTAAGTTGTTAGAACTTAAATCGACGTTAGGCGTTAACTACAAATCAGCCAAACTAAATAATTACTTTTATGGCTTAAACAGCGCAGAATTTTCATATGGTAAAATAGAAGTTGGTAGTAGCTGGCAACCTTATGCTAAAATCGACGCCCGTTGGCCGGTAGGTAAAGCCAACGCACTTCGTTTTCATTTAGCATATTATGACTATTCAGCAATGGATAGTAGCCCGCTATTTGAACATGACTATTCAATGACCGCCTTTATAGGATTCGAACATACATTTTAATATGAAGTGTTTTATGTTGGTTGTGTTTGCAGCTTCATTTTTTAGCAACCCAAGTGTTGCAAAAGCCCCTTCACTTAACGTATCACCCAAAGTCTGTGTGGTTTCCGAACAACAAGAGTTCTGTGATCTTGAGTTAAAATTTAAGTGGCAATTGCCTGAGCCAATCGATGTGTGTTTATACCAGCAAGATACTCAATTGAAATGTTGGCAAGGGGTAAAAAAAGGGCAACTTAGTTATAAAGCGCGTGTTCAGGTGGAGACCATATACTCCCTGATTAATCCCCTTACAGGTGTATCATTAGCGAGTGTGCAAGTAGAAGTGCAAACTGCATACGCGAAGAAGAAACATCGGCTACGCTCACCTTGGAGCTTTTTTTAATTTAGGAGCAATAAATGCCAAAGATATTACTTGTTGAAGATGACCTAGGGTTGCAACAATTAACCAAAGACTATCTTGAGCATAATGGCTTAGAAGTTGACGTATTAGATCGCGGAGACGAAGTGTTTCCTTACCTGAGTGAAAACGATGTTGATTTAATCATTCTAGATGTGATGCTGCCAGGTAAAGATGGCTTTAGCGTGTGCCGCCAAGTGCGCGACAAATACACCTTACCTATTTTAATGCTTACTGCAAAGGGCGAAGATTTTGACCAAGTTATTGGCCTAGAGCTCGGGGCTGACGATTACGTTATTAAACCTGCGGAGCCGCGCGTGTTGTTGGCTCGAATTAGTGCATTATTGCGACGTGGACAGCCTAGCGTAAGAGCCATTGAGGAGCTTAAGTTTGGTGATTTATCAATAGATAAAACCAGTCGTATTGTAAAGTTAAGCGGTGTAGAAATCGTATTGACCTCACATGAGTTTGAATTACTGTGGTTATTAGCTTCAAATGCAGGAGAAGTACTCAGCCGAGAACATGTGCACCAACATATGATTGGACGTGAGTACGACGGGCTCGATAGAACCGTTGATGTACGTGTATCTCGAATTCGTAAGAAGCTTGGTGATAATAGTGATAAGCCATACCGTATTAAAACGGTGTGGGGGCAAGGCTATTTATTTGTATCAGATGCGTGGGACATGTAATTAATGCAAGGTATTAGGCTAGGTTAATGGGGAAGCTATTTATAAGCCTTTACGTGTATATTATTGCCTCTTTGTTTATTGCCAGTGGTGTTATAGAGCAGCTTTGGCCGTATGATGAATCTGAGCAACATGTTTTGTTAGATGATGAATTTGGGCAGTCATTATGGCTGCTCTCTCAAACGGCAGATGGTCTTGAACAGCTAAAGCATAATTTTGATAGTCAAGTTATCTCTCAGCAAGATTTAGTTCTCCCTCCTGAGCAGCAATTACAATTAGCTCAAAATAATTACCTTTACTTGTATGATAAGCAGCAACGTATTGTTTGGTATGTTACTTTAAATAATTCTCAGTTGTTACAAGTAGGTCCTGTAGGTGTCAAAGCTAAAAACACTGGGACCGTAATACCTTATTTATTGGTGCTATTTATTATTAGCTTACCGATAGGGTTATGGAGCTTATTGTTATGGCGAGACTTTGCTAAGCTCAGCCAAGCCTGTGAAGCCGTCGGAGGCGCGCAAGATTTTCAATTAAGCGACCGCTCTAAATCATTTTTTTTACCCATCACTGATACGTTGCAAGTAATGCAGCAGCGGATTGAGTTTTTATTGAGTGCTCAACAGGAACTGACCTCATCAGTGTCACATGAGTTTAGAACACCATTAGCGCGTTTGAAGTTTGCAATCGCGATGTTAGAGGATAAAACTCAGGACATCAAAGCACAGCACTATTTATCTGATATGCAAATGGATATTCATGAGCTGGAATCCTTGGTATCAGAAATGTTGGAATACGCTCGTTTAGATACACAGCAACCAAGCTTACAATTGGCTCCTTGTGATATCGTTGCATTAATTAAAGCCAATATCGAAAAAGTAAGTTTTGATACCCCTATTAAATTAACAACAACGCTACCGAGTCAATTCATTTACGTATGTGATAGTCATTTTATGTCGCGAGTGCTACAAAATTTAATTAGTAACGCACTAAAACATGCTACGCAAACTGTGCATATTAGTTTAACTGCCAACGCCGAAAAGTTATTTCTGGTTATTGAAGATGATGGCCCAGGTATTGCGGATGCTGAACGTGAGAAAGTGTTTAAACCTTTTACCCGTTTAGATAAAAGCCGTGATAAAAAAACCGGTGGGTTTGGATTAGGGCTAGCAATTGTAAATAAAATTATTAGCTGGCATAAAGGGCAGTGTAAGATTGAAGACTCACCACTGGGTGGGGTTAAGTTTATTATCACCCTCGACAACTAAATCCCAAACAATAAAAAAGCGCCATAAAGGCGCTTTTTTGCGGTTTAAAACCAAAAAATCAACAAGTAGCAAATAGATAGACAGACCATTTATAGAAAAGTTCTATTTTATTTACTATTTTTTTCTAGTAATGGCATCAGCATTTGCTCTAAGCCATTAAGCTTCACTTCGTACATCATTGCGAGCTGAGAGCCAAGCTTGCTATCAGGAAAGCCTTGTTGTTTAAACCACACTAAATATGGCTCAGGCAGCAAAAGTAAAGGGCGTCCCGCATACTTGCCAAATGGCATAATGGTGTTAATCGCTACTTTTAGTTGTTGAGGATCCATTACTGGCATCTTTTATAAATAATGGGGGTAAGTGTAAGGGATTTTAAGGAAATAAAATAGGCTGTAACGGGCAAGTAACAGCCTATTGATAGAGGGAGTAGGCCCTCTAATTTGAGAATCTTATTGGTCACTTAAAAGCAAGGGGTCCGTTATTTGTCTTTTATAAAACACAAACTTAGGTATTAGCTTTATTCAACCAACACAGACATTTTACCTGATTTTTTCACCAATAAAATACTCAGATGTAAAGGAATGTAAATGCAATCTATTTGCATCTAAGCCCGATTACGGAAACAAGGTTTGCTTTACATGCTCCGCAAAACCGCTACCAGCCTCTAAATAAAAGTTATAAGTAGAATCTATTCCCATATCTTCTAATTCTTTTTGCTGATCGGGGTAGTTAGCAATCGCAGTTACTTGCCCTTTATAGCCTGATGCTTGTAATTGCTCTAAAGCAAAAATATTTTGCATATGCTTAGGCATAGTTAACATAACCATTTCCACATGAGAGTGATTAACGCGCTGCCAAAAATCAGGGTCGGTGGCATCGGCAATTAATACTCTGCGTCCACGTTTAATATGTTTATCGACCACCTCAGGTTTAATATCAATACCTGCAACTACATCAGGGTGAGTTGCGTTTATTGTTTCATAGGCACCAGTGCCAATTCTACCCATACCAAAGATCACTATTTTCGTATCATTTAAGTTTACAGGAAGCTCTTCTGCTAAACGGGTCTTGCTTTCAAACTTCAATAAGAGGCGTTCAATTTTAACGTACAGCTCGTTAGAGCGTTTATTTAAAGGGGAGGCAATCACAAATGTAATTGATACGGCAATCGCGATAACCGCGAGCCATTCAGAGGTAACCATGCCGCTAGATGCAGCAACTGCACAAACAATTAAGCCAAACTCACTAAAGTTAGCCAAACTAAATGCGGTGAGTAAAGAAGTACGAGCACGCAGTTTAAATAAGTTAGTTAGTATGTAATAAAGCAGCGTTTTAACAGGAATAACCAATACTAAAATTAAAGCAACGACTAAAGAGTGGGCAGTAAGTTCTGCGCTTAAACCAATACTTAAGAAAAAGCCAACCAGTAATATATCTTTAAGGCTAAGCAGCGATTTAGACAGCTCACCTGCTTTTTTGTGAGGGGCGAACATCATGCCAATGATCAATGCGCCTAAATCACCTTTTAATCCTGCGAATTCAAAGGCATTGTACCCAGCTACCAATGCAAAGAAAAAGCCAAATAGCGGCAGCAACTCACCGTGTTTAGAGCGGTTTAAAACCCAGTACATAATTGGGCGAAACAAAGGTAGTGCAACAATTAACCCTAAAGCCCAAATGTTCGGTACTTTACCTGTACTGACCGCTAAGAATATGACTGCAAATATATCTTGCATAACCAAAATACCAATGGCTATTTTACCGTGCAAACTTGCCATTTCACCGCGTTCTTCAAGTACTTTTACAGCAAATACCGTACTGGAAAAGCTCAGAGCAAAGCCGACTAACAATGCACTTTGCCAGCTTAAATCGACAAATAATGGCAGTGCGAATACACCAAGCAGCAACATGAAGCCACTAAACAATGCGCTACTTAAAATAATATGTATGGTGGCAGGAGCCCACACTTGTGGTTTTATAAGGTTAGCAATTTTTAGTTTGAGGCCAATACTAAAAAGTAGCAGTGTGACCCCTAAAGAGGCAATCGTTTCGAGTAGCTCCGTGCTTTTGTAACCCGCTAAATTAAGAATAAATCCGGCCATAAGAAAGCCGATAAGCGGCGGTAATTTTAGCTGATATATACCAAAACCGCAGACGAAGGCGGTAGCAAAATAAATTAGTTCCATAGTTATTAGTATCACTGCACTTGGCATTGTAGTGTAGCGAAAAACAATGCTTATTGACAATTTATCTACTTATTTCCTACTGCTAATTGGCTGATAGTGAGTATTTATCACCTGATTGCTAAAACACCTTTATGTATGCATAAAGGCGGCTGTGAAGTACAAAAAACACACATAAATGGCTGGTTTTATGGTAAACAGCATGTAAATAGCAGTTTTTCGCTGACAAGCGCTTTTAAATGTGGTTAAGATGCCATAACGAAGGAGTTTAAGTGTAAGCAAACAAGTGTATTGCTTAGCTTAAGGAGAAAATATGTTTAAAAAGATTTTAGCATCGGTAGGCATTGGTGCCGCCAAGGTGGATACTATTTTAGAAACCGAGCATCTTCAGCCTGGCCAACTATTCAATGCACAAATTGTTATTAGTGCAGGTGATGTAAGTCAAGAAATTGCGGGTTTAGATTTAATGTTAGTTACTCGGGTTAAAGTAGCCAGTGAAGACGGTGATTACTTTACTAATCATGTTATTGATCAATGGCGCATAACTGACATTGGTACTGTTGAGCCTGGTGAAGTTAAAACTATCCCGTTTGAAGCCCGTTTGCATTCAGAAACACCAATTACTGAAATTAATGCCGGTTATAACCAGTCTTATGTGTGGTTAGAAACAGGGCTTGATATTGACCTTGCGCTTGATCCAACAGATAAAGACCATTTGCACATCTATCCGAATGAAGCAGTTAAAACCTGTATGCAAGCAATGGAGAAGCTAGGATTTAGTTTAGTTAAAGCAGATGTAGAGCAAGGCCATTTACGTGCTTCTACTTTTCAATCTGTGTCTGGGTGTTATCAAGAGCTTGAATATCAACCAAATAGTCGCAGCTTATTTGGCATAAAGGAAATTGAACTGTCGTTTATTCCTGAAGCGCATAAAACGCATGTACTGATTGAGTTAGACAGAGCATTTAGAAGTGACGGTTATGTCGATTTAACTATCGAGCATGATCATGTTAACTTATCTCAGTTATGTGATCAGTTAGAGCGATTATTTGCTTAATAAGATTATGGGGCCTTTTAGTAAGGCCCTGTAATAATAAAAGGTGTTTAAATGGCGTTTAAATGTGAGCCATTCTCTGCGCTCGACTCCCAAACCCTGTTTGCAATAATGCGTGAACGTGTTGACGTATTTGTTGTAGAACAAGCGTGTCCTTACCCCGAACTTGATGATGTGGATATTGCAGATGCTACTCGCCATTTGTATTCACTCAATAGGCAAACAGTAAATGCCTATGCTCGTTGTTATGAGAAAGATGCACATTATAGTGCGATAGGGCGTGTTTTAGTTGCTCAATCACAGCGCAGCTCTGGTTTAGGCAAAGAATTAGTTAGCCAGGCTATTGCCTGTTGTAGAACTCAGTGGCCTACTCGTGATATTTATATAGGCGCACAAACCTACCTACTGAATTTTTATCGCTCATTTGGTTTTGAGTGTGTTGGGGAGGAGTACTTAGAAGATGGCATACCCCATCAAGATATGATTTTAAAGCAGTAGATAATTCTTAATAAATAAAGGCCCACATTAGTGGGCCTTTATTTTACTAGCTAAGTAAAGAATGTAAAAATACTAAGCTAATTGCGATAGGGCATACAAATTTAGTGTACCAAGGCCATACTTTCCAAAATAAGGTGTTATGTACTTCAGGGTTACCTTGCTGGATTGCTTTGAGCAGTGATGACCTATACCAGATCCACCCTACAAAAATACAACACATAAGTCCTAATAAAGGTTGCGCGACTTTAGTTGTTAAGGTGATCACTAAACCAAATAACGTGCCTAAGTTGCACACTATGGTAATACTAACTATGGCAATTAAAGCACCTATTAACCATGTGGCTTGCACACGCTTCATTGCAAAGCGCTCTACAGTGTACGATACCGGCGCTTCAAGCATTGAAATTGACGAGGTTAGAGCGGCAATACTCATTAATGCAAAAAAAGCAAAGCCAACAAATAAACCCACACCACCCATGCCATCAAATAAGGCGGGTAAAACCTGAAATACTAAGGTGTCTTCTGAAAGCAGTTTACCTGTTGTTGACGAGAATATTTCAACACCTTGGGCTTGTGCAACATACATCGCGGGGATAATCAGTAAGCCTGCTACAAATGCGATGAATACATCAATAAGCGTAACATAAGCCCCCAAAGAGACGAGGTTTTCTTTTTTACTGATATATGAGCCATAGATAATCATTACACTGGTACCCAGTGACAATGAAAAGAAGGCCTGTCCTAGTGCACTGACTAATAAGGTGGGATCAAAAATAGAAGAAAAGTCAGGGACTAGGTAAGCTTTTAATCCCTCAACAGCGCCTTCTTGAGTCATTACATAGGCAATTAAGGCAAACAAAATACCGAGCAAAGCAGGCATTAAACGTTTTGACCATTTTTCAATACCATTTTCAACACCGCGGCTGATAATAGCAACGGTTAAAATAATAAATACCACAGTAAAAAGAATGTTACGTGTAAGTGACTGTTCACTTAACCAAGAAGATGCCGCATCTGCGCCTATGAGAGTAGTAACCGGCTCTAAAGTTGCACTTAACATCCAACCAGCAACAATCGCATAAAAGCTTAGTATAAAGCCTGCACATAAAATCCCGCCAAAGCCAACAGCAAATGCAAACTGCTTTTGCCAAGGTTTAGTGGTTAATTTAGTTAGTGAAGAAACCGCATTAGCTTGTCCATGACGACCTATCATCAGCTCTGCCATTAAAGCAGGATAGGCTAAAAAGAAGGCCAGTACTAAGTAAGCGACTAAAAAGGCAGCCCCGCCATTACTTGCTGTTTGTGTCGGGAAACCCCAAATATTACCAAGCCCAACAGCAGATCCTGCCGCAGCCATTATAAAACCAAAGCGGGAGCTAAACTCACCTCTTACTGCACTCATATTATTTTGCTTCTCTATTTTTTCGACGCCGTGACAATCTACTGGAATTGTAAAAAAATAAAAAGTGCTTATTTGACTTAGTCGCACAATTATTGCGTTTTATTTTCAGATATAAATAACACGTGCATTTTTTGATTATAAATAGCACGATTTCTTTAATTATATTGCGTTAGTTAGAACGGATGGTACTTGTTTAATTAATATCTAAACCGCGCAATCGTAAGTGTAAAGCAGGCCCCACCAAGGTGCTCACTTTTACTCACTTCTATTGAACCATGATGCCAATCGGCTACTTTGGCAACGATAGCCAATCCTAACCCGTAACTGTTGTCACTGCGATTACGGTGGCTGCGCTCACGGAAGAACGGGCTAAATACTTTTTGATTGTTTTCTTGAGCTATGCCTGGGCCATCATCGGCAATGCTGATCACTAGAGTGTGCTCTTGTAGCGAGGCGGTTACTTTAATGTGATGATGTGCAAAATCGCAGGCATTATTAATTAAGTTAGCGATCGCTCTTGCTAGCCAATGTAAGTCAGCAAAAATAGTATGATCATCACATTCTAAAGAAATATTAAGCGAACGTGCGGTTATTCTTGGTTCAAGCTGCAGCACAATGTCACTTAGATATTGTTTAAGGTTTGCTGATGAGTAAGTGAGTTTATTGGCATTTTGTTCCAAAGTAGCAAATGCTAAGTAGCTTTTTAACATTGACTCCATATGATCCAAATCGGTTTCCATACGGGTTAGGTAATGCTTTATTTTGCTCTCATCATGGCTATCAAGTGCAGCGTCAACACCAAAGCGTAAGCATGCTATTGGGGTTCTTATATCATGGGACAGGCTTGAGGCCATCAGTTTATTTTCAGCTACTAACTTTTCAATTTGGCTTGCCATGCGGTTAAAGGTCAGTTCCACATCTTTAATATAGGTAAAGCGAGAGGGCTTAATTCGGGCTTTAACATTACCGGATGCGAACTGTTTTGCCGCATCATTTAATACTGTAAGACGTTTTGCTAAAGGGGTAATAATAAAACCCATAAAAACACATAAGCCAGTATAAAATAACAAAGTTAAAATTATGTCGTTTCGCTGTGTGCTCTCGTAAGGCTTATCTAAACGCATGGTTAAATGGTAAGGGCTTAATGCATCATTAGTGTAGAGCATGTAAAAGCCTTGCTCGTCCTCGAGTATTAACCCGCCTTGAGTTTGCATTTTATCTAATAGCGCTGATGGTAATGCTAGCGACTGATTTAATTTGTAGTTAAGAGTCAGGTTAAAATCTTTGGCTAACTTAGTTACCTGTTCTGGTCGTGCCTGTGGCTTTATAGCTGTGAGCTGTTTACTTAACCCGACAATAATCTGGCTTTGTACACTAAACTCATCCAAAGGTGCATGTGCTTGTTGGCTAAATGCATCAATAAGCCAACCTAAAACAATAATTGAAAGCAGCGCACTGCCTAGTAGTGAAATATAAAACTTTTTCATTGATGCTATTCCATAATAGGCTGGGTGTATTGAAGTGACTTTTATTATTGTCGCGCTTATTATTTAAGCGCTCAGGCATTAAAACTTACCACGCTGTAGTCACAAACAAATAACCACGCCCCCAAATAGTTTTTATTTTTTCTGGTTTTTGCGGATCATCATTAAACTTTTTACGCAAAGCAGAAATAAGCACATCAACGCTTCTATCTAGGCCGTCATACTCCCTGCCTTTGGTTGCTTTAAACACCGCATCACGTGATACAACTTGCCCAGCGTTGCTCGCTAAATAATGCAGTAATAAATACTCTGCGCTTGAAATATTCACATCTTGCTGGTTGAGTGTAACGTTACGAGATTCGGTATTAATACTTAATTGACCAATATTGATCATGCTCTCTTGAGCATCAGTTTTAGGCGTGTCGCTGCTGTAGCGTAAAGCCGACTTAATACGAGCAAGCAGTGCACGAGGGCGAACAGGTTTTATAATGTAATCTGTGGCACCGACTTCAAGCCCAATGACCTCATCCATTTCTTCATCTCGTGCGGTGAGCATAATTATAGGGGCTTGATAAAAGCTACGTAACTCACGGCATACACTGATACCATCAAGACCTGGTAACATAATATCGAGTAAAATAAGTTGTGGGTTTAAATGCTTTACTTGGCTTATAACTTCATCACCGCGATGACATACATGCACAATATAGCCTTGCTCAGTTAAATACTCAGTTACCCATTGTGCAAGAGAGATATCATCTTCAACCAGTAGAATAGTACCGTAATTATCCATAAGCTTTCTTCGTATACCTGAATGATGTTTATAGTGTGTGGCTAAAATAACCGCCAGCGCCGCTTTTTTTGTCTATTTTGATACACCCATTGTAGTTTAACTTCGCTTACAGCAATCACTTGTGATGTATTACTATCAAACAGCTCAAATGAAATGCTCTGGGTTGAATCAAAGGCGTAATTAAGTGAGCCTTGTCGCTGTTTAAGCCAGCACTGCATAATGTATTTTGAAGTCGCATCGCGTAAACAATAATTTCCTACCTCTGGTTGCTGCCACGATAAGACAACATCGGCATAACATTGACGCCCTTCACGTAAGGCTACACAGGTATCGGGAACAGCAATAAGTTCACTGGGTGGTTGTGTAGTGGCTGCAAGCAAAGAGCCCGAATATGTAAACAACAAACAGTAAAAAAATCTAAAGTACATAACGCAGGCCTACCTTGGCTTTGTGTTGATATCCTTGGGAAATAATTGGGCTGTCATCAATTTCTTTTGAAAACCAAGTGGTTAACCAGCCTGCTAAAAATACCCAATCTTGATTGATGGGGTATTCGGCATGAAATTCAAACATAATACTGGTACTGGCATCGGTACTATAAATAGGGCGTGCTGCGTTTGCTTCATCGCTATCAATACCAAAGTAATAGTTTGTAAAATCAGCAGAGTAGGCACTTAAGCCAATACCGGAGCGAAACTCCCAATTGCGCCAAGGTTGAATATGGCTGAAAAACACATTGGCAACCCAACCATTATGAGCACCGCTTATATCATGTAAATATTCAAATGAAACTTGTGAGTTTTCAAATCGGCGTGTTAATCGAAGGCCGGTGTCAAAATCATAGTTACGCTTTTTTATACCACGCAGTGGATCAATTATTCCGTCGTTATAAAAGCCTAAACCTTGTTCATCAAAACCTGCTTGAATGTTGGTGCCTAATAAATCAAGACCCCAATCATATTTGTTAATTAAGCTATAGCCTAAAACAAGTCCACCGCTGAGCTGATTATGGTCAAAATCTAGATAAAAATTATCGTAAGAAACTGCAATACTCAAATCTAGTTCTGCACCAACATCATAGGAGTTCATGCCAACTAAATAAGAGTCTTCAATGTAATAACCTGCGCCAGCGCTCCAATCCCAGGCAAACCCAGTGGTGGGTTCCAAAGTGTTATCGGCATAGTAACGATTACTGGCGCTGCTTTGGGCACTAAAAATAGCGGCAACTAATAAGGCTGCACAACCAAAAGACTGTTTAAGAGAAGTATACGTCATCCTTGGAACCTTAATTAGAGTTTGCTAAAGGGGCTAGGGTCTGTTGACCTTTGCGGATTAAAATTTGTTCAAACTAGGGGCGATTTAATCGCGGCGCGAGGTTTGTAACCTAGTGGGCTAAGTAAAAACCGAGCAACAAAGAGTAAATCGCCCCTAGGCAGAACCCTTCGGGCTGCGTCTGTTTGGCATTGATGCTGCGTTATCGCCTATTTATGGGGAGCAACCACACCACAAAGGCTCTGCCTTGCCTAAATACCAAACAGAGTGCTGCAAATTTAACCTTGAAAGGTCAACAGACCCTAGTATATTGTCAAACTATTAGCTAAATCTGTAAAAAAATGTAGCGGTCGTCCTAACAACTACTGAACTTTAATTTTATCAATAAGAATACTGCTTAAGTAAAATTGCATCATAGGTGTTAGAGCACTTATTTCGGTGCGTGTACATGGCCCATTTAATTTAGTTAAACGACTTAATTTTGTAATGGTTTTATACGCAGGGGCCGTTACTTCATTATTAAGCTCAGCTCGTTTTAGGCGAGCCTGTTCGGTGTTGTGCTTATGTATAAATGCAACAACTTCTAGCTCATTAGTGATCTTCTTTTCTTCGCTAAAGCTATAAACAAGGGGTTCACGATGGAAGCTTGCACTATCAATTGATGATTTAGCAAACCACACCACATCGCCCGATGCTTTGTGAGTAAGTCGCATACTAACTTGGGCTAATATATTGGCGCATTGTTGGGACGGAAATTGCTGGGCTACTTTTGAAAATAATGAATATGGTTTTTCTGGTTGCGCTAGGGTGTACTTAGCGTCATCTATAAATTCAAGATCAACTTGATGAATTGCTAACGTATAATCGCTATTCTCGCTAGTGGTCACCTTAAGCTGTTTATCAATTAAGGCTTGGCTTATTTGAGAGACCAAAGTGTCGGTAACACTTGCACGGTCTACGATTACTCTAACAGTTTGATTTTTTTTCACGTTGTGGGCGGGTAATTGCACCGACTTCACTTTTGGTGAAGCATGCTCACCTTCATACTTTAACTGGTAAGTTTGGCTCTTGAGCATAGGCTTTGCAGGCATAACTAAAGGTTCTGCGGGTTGTTTAACGACAGCACAACCTGACGCTGATATTATAAAAAGTGATACAACTAAAAAACGCATAAATATTTTACATCCACTCAAAAGCCATTAATCGGACATATTGTACGTTAGTCCGAGTAAAAGTTCATGATATTATAACGGTTGATTATGACTAAAAAAGAAAAATTAGCTAAGAATGAAGTATTTTAACACCTTACCCTTTTACTTTTTTGCCGTGCTCCTTATCGGGACGCATTTACAGGCGAGCGCAAGCACAGATCCTGATTGGGAAGCATTTGTTAAAAGTTATGGACGCTATACAGAAAAAAAACTAAAAATAAAAAAAATCCCAGGAGGGGCGCTATCCATTGTCAACTCACAAGCGCGTGACTACATCCATACTATGGGCAATACAAAGGTGCGCGGTGGGCAAAAAATCAACCCGCACACTCGATTTCGTTTAGCCTCCGTATCGAAAACATTTGCAGGGTCGTTAGCGGCTAAACTCGCAAATGAACAGCGGCTCAATCTTTATTTACCTGTTAGTTATTATTTACCGGATTTTAAGCAAACTGGCTATAAAGATGATTTAAAAGTTTTTCATATTTTAAGCCATTCTAGTGGTCTAGTGCCTAACGCTTACGATAATTTAATCGAATCGCGGATGGGTTATAAGGACATTGTTGAAAAACTATTGAGTGTTAAACCCATTTGTGACCCTGGTGATTGCTATGGCTATCAAAATGTAATGTTTAGCTTAATAGACGACGTAATTTTAAAAAGTACCAACAAAACCTATACCCAGTGGCTTAATGAGGCGTTTTTTACTCCCCTAGAAATGAATGATGCTAGTTTGGGTTACGATGCCATGGTGCAGGATAATAACTATGCACACCCTCACGTGCGTGGAAAAAAACGTTGGTATAGCGCCCGCTTAAAAAAGAATTATTATAAAGTTGCACCCGCGGCAGGGGTAAACGCCAGTGCGTCAGATATGGCTATTTGGTTAAATGCGCAATTAGGGCAATATCCATCGGTATTATCCTTAGATGCATTGGCCACGCAAACACGCCCTTATACTCATACTAAAAAAGAACGCTACAGACGAGTATGGCGAGAGCACATGAACGAAGCCTACTATGGGCTAGGCTGGCGTGTGTATGACTATGATGATGAAACGCTTTATTATCACAGTGGTTGGGTGCAAGGCTACCGCAGTGACTTAGTGGTTTTTCCGCACTTAAATGTAGGGTTTAGTTTAATTTTAAATGCAGAAACTGGGCTCATTAATGAGCTTACTACGGAGTTCATAGACCGTTTATTGGCATACAAACGAGGTAAAAAACAATGAGTACATTGATAAAATCAGCATGGGCAGTATTACTATTACTGCTGTGCCACCCTGCTTTTTCTGCGCCTGAACAGCTTTATTTGTTTCGTCATAGTGAAAAACAAACAGGCAATGATCCATTTTTAACAGAGCGAGGGCAAGTACGTGCTGAGCATTTGGTTTCGCTAGTTAAAGCCCATCCAGACATTACGTTATACAGTAGTAACTATAACCGAACATTAAGTACTGCAGCGCCTTTAGCTAGGTATTTTAATGTTAAAGTTATAACTTATAATGCTGCTGATTTAACGACATTGAAAAATCAGTTGTTAGCACAAAATGGTGTTGTGGTGGTTGTAGGGCATAGTAATACCACACCGCAATTGGCTTCGTTATTGAGTAACCAAACTATTGAAAATATGAATGAGGGGCAGTTCGGGCACTATTACTCACTTATTAGGCTTGAGCATGGCAGCTATAAAGCGAACTTGCGAATAATGGATTTTTAATTATATATAAAAAAACCAGCCACGGCTGGTTTTTGTATCATTTATAACGGATTGTTAGCCGCGAGGTAACTGAATTTTTTTCTCAGGGCTTTGACGGTAAAGCACAATCGTATGGCCGATTGTTTGTAGTTTGGTAGCTCCTGTTTCGCGAACTATGGCATCAAAAATAAGCTTTTTTGTTTCACGATCGTCAGTTGGCACTTTCACTTTAATTAATTCGTGAATTTCTAGTGCGCTTTGGATTTCAACTACTACGCCTTCGGTTAAACCGTTAGAACCTAGTAAAACTACAGGCTTAAGGCTATGTGCCTGACCTTTTAAAAACTGCTTTTGTTTGTTTGATAATGTCATGATATTACAAATTTTGCTGAATATGGCTTGAATTAAGGGTATTCTAACGCCATCTAGAGAATATTACTAATTAGTTGCGTGTTAATTTATGACAAATAAAAAACAGTCAGCCAGTTCACAGCGTTGGCTTAAAGAACATTTTGATGATAAATATGTTCAAGAAGCGCAAAAAAAAGGCTGGCGCTCTCGAGCTGTTTTCAAATTAGACGAAATCCAAAACAGAGATAAGTTATTGCGTCCAGCAATGACAGTGGTTGATTTAGGCGCAGCCCCAGGGAGTTGGTCACAATACTTAGCAGAAAAAGTAGGTGACAAAGGCCAAGTGGTTGCGTGTGATATTTTACCTATGGATTCATTAGCGGGTGTTGACTTTTTACAAGGTGACTTTCGTGAAGAGGCCGTACTTGATGCATTGTTAAAACGCATTGATGGTAAAAATGTAGATGTGGTATTGTCTGATATGGCACCTAACATGAGTGGTAATAACTCGGTTGATCAGGCGGGTAGCATGTACTTGGTTGAGCTTGCACTTGATATGTGCCACCAAGTTTTAAAGAAAAATGGCGCGTTTATTGTTAAAGTATTCCAAGGTGAAGGCTTTGATCAATATTTGCAAGATGTACGTAATAGTTTTAAAGCAGTGAAGATACGTAAACCGGATGCCTCGCGTCCCCGTTCTCGGGAAGTATATATAGTAGCGACTGGATACAAACTGTAGTACAGTTGCTTGGCGTTTAGTTGAATTTAAATTAATTGGATACAAGAGGTTAACCCCTTGAGCGATATGGCGAAAAATCTAATACTCTGGCTGGTTATTGCAGTTGTGCTTATGTCAGTATTTCAGAGCTTTAATGGCGGCGATCAAGTTGATCGTCAAACAAGTTACAGTCAATTTGTTAAAGATGCCCGCAGTGGCTCTATACAAGAAGTGTCTATTGAAAGTGGCAGTGGCACAATTACTGGCATAAAAAATAGCGGCGAGCGTTTTCAAACGATTATGCCGATCTATGATAAAGATATTTTAAATGATTTGTTAAAAAGCGATGTAAATGTCAAAGGTGTAAAACCTGAGGAACAATCGTTTTTAGCAAGTATTTTCATTTCTTGGTTCCCTATGATTCTGCTAATTGGTGTGTGGATTTTCTTCATGCGTCAGATGCAAGGTGGCGGTGGCAAAGGCGCCATGTCATTTGGTAAGAGTAAAGCCCGCTTAATGAGTGAAGATCAAGTCAAAACGACTTTTGCTGATGTAGCTGGCTGTGATGAAGCCAAAGACGATGTAACCGAGCTGGTGGACTTTTTACGTGACCCTTCTAAGTTTCAAAAATTAGGCGGTAGTATTCCTAAGGGCGTACTTATGGTTGGCCCTCCTGGTACAGGTAAAACATTACTTGCTAAGGCGGTTGCCGGTGAAGCAAAAGTACCGTTTTTTACTATTTCAGGTTCTGATTTTGTTGAAATGTTTGTGGGTGTTGGTGCATCACGTGTACGTGACATGTTCGAACAAGCTAAAAAAGCAGCGCCTTGTATCATCTTCATCGATGAAATCGATGCAGTAGGACGTAAACGTGGCGCAGGTATGGGTGGCGGTCACGATGAACGTGAGCAAACACTTAACCAAATGCTAGTTGAGATGGATGGCTTCGAAGGCAATGAAGGTATTATTGTTATTGCTGCGACTAACCGTCCGGATGTTCTAGATCCAGCATTACTTCGCCCTGGTCGTTTTGACCGTCAAGTTGTGGTTGGCTTACCAGATATTCGTGGTCGTGAGCAAATTCTAAAAGTACACATGCGTAAAGTACCGTTAGGTGATAACGTTGAAGCGGCAGTGATTGCTCGTGGTACACCTGGTTTCTCAGGTGCTGATCTTGCTAACTTAGTGAATGAAGCGGCTCTTTATGCAGCACGTGGTAATAAACGTGTTGTTAGTATGGCTGAATTTGACGCTGCAAAAGATAAAATCATGATGGGTGCTGAACGCAAGACCATGGTGATGAGTGAGCAAGAAAAAGAAATGACTGCTTACCATGAAGCAGGCCATGCCATCGTTGGTCGTATGGTGCCTGAGCACGATCCTGTTTATAAAGTATCTATTATACCACGTGGCCGTGCGCTGGGTGTGACGATGTATTTACCAGAGCAAGACCGTGTTAGTCACTCTAAAGAGCTGCTTGAGTCTATGATTTCTAGCCTCTATGGTGGCCGTATTGCAGAAGCCATTATTTATGGTGAAGACAAAGTAACTACCGGTGCAAGTAACGATATCGAACGTGCAACTGACATTGCTCGCAAAATGGTTACACAATGGGGTTTAAGCGAAAAGCTAGGTCCATTACTTTACGCTGAAGATCAAAACGAAATGTACATGGGTGGCGGCGGTGGTCGTTCTATGAGCATGTCGGACGAAACGGCCAAAGTAATTGATGCAGAAGTGCGTTTGTTCTCAGACCGCAACTATCAACGTGCAGAATCAATATTGAAAGAAAACATTGATATTTTACACGCAATGAAAGATGCACTGATGAAGTATGAAACTATCGATGCGAAACAGATTGATGATTTAATGGCGCGTCAGCCAGTACGTGAACCACGTGATGCGCATGACCGACATGAAGCTAAATCAGAAAAAGAAGAAGTTTCTAAAGATAAAGCAGTTGATGAAATACAAAAACCAACTAGCGAATCTAAAAACGACGACTCTAAAAAAGATGAATCTAAAAAAGATGAAACAAACCTTGATGATAAAGCTGAATAATCGTTAAAATAACAAATCCAAAAGCCCCGAATTTCGGGGCTTTTTTGTATCAGTTTGCTGTAATTAACTCAAATTACACTTAACAAACACATATTAAGGTTAGCGATGAATAATAAAATTAACCTTGCACGTGGTCGAGCGCTTGATCTCAGCGAAACCATTATTATGGGAATAGTAAACGTTACCCCTGATTCATTTTCAGATGGTGGCCAGTTTTTTAATATTACAGCTGCACTCAAACATGCAATGCAATTACTTGATGACGGCGCGACTATTTTAGATATCGGCGGTGAATCAACACGTCCAGGAGCGCCGGATGTCACTCTTGAAGATGAACTGCAGCGCGTTATTCCGATTATTAAGGCTATACGTGAGCAAAGTGATTGCGTTATTTCAATCGATACCAGTAAATCCGAAGTCATGCGTCAAGCCATTGAAGCTGGTGCGGATATTGTTAATGATGTGCGAGCATTACAAGAACCTGGTGCATTAGAGGTGGTTGCTCAGTATCCTGACGTGGTCGTGTGCTTAATGCATATGCAAGGACAACCGCGAAGTATGCAAAACGACCCTCACTATAATGATTTAGCAAGCGAGATAAATGACTTTTTTAACCAGCGCATCGCTGCATGCGAAACTGCAGGTATAAGACAAAGCCAATTAATATTAGACCCTGGTTTTGGCTTTGGAAAAACACTTAAACACAATTATCAAATATTGTCTCAATTTAATGACTTTGCCCAGTTTGGCTTACCGCTGCTGGCGGGTTTATCACGTAAGTCAATGATTGGTAATTTACTCAACAGAGATACAGAAAATAGATTAGCTGGTAGTTTAGCTGGCGCATTAATAGCAGCACAAAACGGTGCGCATATTATTCGTGTGCATGATGTAAAAGAAACCGCAGACGTGCTTGGCGTATATCAAGCCTGCAAACAAGGAGTACTTTAATGCAAGAAAGAAAATATTTTGGCACAGACGGTGTGCGTGGTCTAGTTGGGCAAGGGCCTATTAATCCAGAATTTGCAATGAAATTAGGCTGGGCTGCAGGGCGCGTATTATCACAACATGGCACAAAAAAAGTCATTATTGGTAAAGATACTCGTATTTCTGGTTATATGCTTGAAACTGCATTGGAGTCTGGTTTAATTGCAGCCGGTATTGATGTTATTTTGCTTGGTCCTATGCCAACGCCTGCCGTTGCATATTTAGCGCAAACGTTTCGCGCAGAAGCGGGTATTGTGATTAGCGCATCTCATAATCCTTATTACGATAACGGCATTAAGTTTTTTAATGGCCAAGGCTTAAAACTAGATGATGTTGTAGAGCTGCAAATAGAATCCATGCTTGATGAACCAATGACATGTGTTGCCTCTGATAAGCTAGGTAAAGCAACACGCCTATCAAGCGCTGATGGCCGCTATATTGAATTTTGTAAAAGTCAGTTTCCACAAGGTTTATCACTTGAGGGGCTTAAAATAGTCCTAGATTGTGCCAACGGTGCAACGTATCACATAGCGCCTTCAGTTATGCGAGAGCTAGGCGCTGAGGTGATAACCCATGCATGTGAGCCTAATGGGGTAAATATTAACCATGAATGTGGCGCAACTCACGTAGATACACTAAAGCGTAAAGTACTTGAGCATAAAGCGGATGTAGGTATTGCCTATGATGGCGATGGCGACCGTGTAATGATGGTAGACCACAATGGCCGCGTATTTGATGGTGATGATTTAGTTTACATTATTGCCTGCCAAGCTGCCCAAGATGACAACTTAGGAGGGGGGGTTGTTGGTACTGTCATGTCTAATATGGGTCTTGAAAATGCCTTAAAAGCAAAAAATATTGCTTTTGCTCGTAGCAAAGTGGGTGACCGTTATGTGATGGAACTACTGCAGCAAAAAGGTTGGAAAATTGGTGGTGAGAGCTCAGGCCATGTTTTAAATTTAGACTTAATTAGCACTGGCGATGGCATTATTTCAAGCTTACAAGTGCTTGCTGCTATGGTGGCTCAAAACCGTACACTTCAAGATTTAGGCGCTGGATTTACTAAGTACCCAATGAAAATGATTAACGTGCGATACACTGCCGGTACCGATCCAACTCAAGCACCAGAAGTACTTGCTGCAGTAGCTGAAGTAGAGCAAAGCTTAGCAGATAAAGGCCGTGTATTACTTCGTAAGTCAGGTACTGAACCAGTTGTACGAGTGATGGTTGAAGCAGAACAAGAAAAAATAGTTATCGATAGCGCACAAAAAATAGCAGCGGTTGTCGAATCTATGAGCAAACAAACTGATTGATAACAATAACCTCTTGTAACTTTGGGCGAGTCGAGTTAATATCTCGCCCGCTTTCTAATGTGGAGTGGAAAAATGGCAACACGCAAGGCGATGGTCGCGGGCAACTGGAAAATGAATGGTTCATTAGAACTTGTTGAACAACTGTCTGATGCTATTAACGATGTTAAATCTTCTGAAGTAAGCATTGTTTTATTTCCTCCGTTTCCACTGATATCAGCAATGGTCGCCAGTGGTGTAACTACTGGGACACAAACTGTTTCAGAGAATACGCCAGGTGCCTTTACTGGTGAAGTAGATGCCCAGCTAATTAAGCAATTAGGTGCAACATATGTACTGGTTGGTCACTCAGAACGCCGCAGTATATATAAAGAAAGCAACGACACCGTAGCGGCAAAATTTGCTCGCGCACAACAAGTAGGTTTAACGCCTATTTTATGTGTTGGAGAGAGCGAAATAGAGCAAGAAAACGGGCAAACAGAACAGGTAGTTGCTGCGCAGATTGACGCAGTAATTAATAAATTAGGTGTAGCAGCACTGAAAGAATCTGTGATAGCATATGAGCCCGTTTGGGCTATAGGCACAGGTAAGACTGCATCGCCTGAACAGGCACAAAGTGTTCACAAATTTATCCGTGACAAGATTGCTTCACTAGACAGCGATTTAGCACAAGGGCTAACCATCTTATATGGTGGTAGCGTTAATGAAAAAAATAGCGAATTATTATTTGCACAAACAGATATAGACGGCGGCCTAATTGGTGGCGCCAGTTTAAAAGCAGAATCATTCACTGCTATCTGCAATAGTGCAAAAGGGACCGTATAAGATGTACGAAATTTTATTAGTAGTGTATTTAATTGTAGCGTTAGCGCTTGTTGGTATGGTTTTGATCCAGCAAGGTAAAGGTGCTGACATGGGCTCATCATTTGGTGCAGGCGCATCGTCTACTGTTTTTGGTTCTTCAGGAGCCGGTAACTTTATGACGAAAACGACAACAACTTTAGCAACGATCTTTTTCGTGTTAAGTATTGTTTTAGGTAACCTAACTGCCGGTCAAATCAAAAAGACTGACGAATGGGAAAACTTAGAAGCGGCTCCAGCTGTTGAAACTGTAACGCCAGTTGAAGAAGATGTTCCAGTAACATCTACAAAAGAGCAAAGCTCTGACGTACCAAATTAATTTAGTTTAAATTGTTAAGTTGCTCTCTTTCCTCAAGTTAGCTTTAAGACTTAACGCTAAGCAATAGCTTAAAAAATGCGGATGTGGTGGAATTGGTAGACACGCTACCTTGAGGGGGTAGTGCTTTCGGGCGTGGGGGTTCAAGTCCCCCCATCCGCACCAAATATAAAAACCAGTAACAGCAATGTTACTGGTTTTTTTGTGTCTGAAATTTAAAATATTAAACAACTCTTTTTGGATTAATGTTGAACATTGAGTAGAACACTCTATATTTCAATTGTTGGTGTTTATAAAAGAATACTGTTGTATATTTAATTTTATGTATAAAAAACGTCGAAAGTTAAAAATAAAGTTAACATTTTTCTATATTAAGCCGATAATAACTATAGATAATTAAACGGGGTAAATTAATATGGCTTCAGGTTTCTCTTTTAAAAACCTCAGCATTACTAAAAAAATACATGCAATTACATCTATAGCGATAATCGCATTCTTAGTAATTGTTTTGGTTAATTACTTTGCTATGAACGAAAATCGCATATCACTTGATGAAATGGAGAAATCTTCTTATAAAGTAGCTAAATTAACCTTGGCCAACGTAAGCATCTTAGAAAAGTTAGATGAGTTATACACTCAGGCTGTAACCTTTGGCGAGCAAGAGTTAGTAACAAAAGCGAGTGAAACTTATCAGCGGCTCATTTTGAATTTGGACGCAATAGAAACAATTAATGGATCATATATTGATAGCGACACAAAAACGCGGCTGAAAAATTATGAAAAGATATCTGCAACTATCGCTAATGGCATGGTTAATGGCACGGCTGATTTTAGTAAAATACAACAACAGGCGCAGCTTAAAACAAGCCTTTTCGAGGCGGTTTTAACCAGCTTTAAAAACGCACAACAAAAAGCAGATGATCGCTTTTTCCAGCTAGTTGCCAATACAAAAGCACGTTCAGATGATGCGCTTAATCTAATGTTAGTTGTGGCGGTTGTATCATTAGTATTGCTTTTGCTTATGGCTATTTGGATTGCACGTAATATTGGTTCATCAGCCAGTGATGCTGCTAATAACCTAAGTCTTTTAGCAAGTGGTAAAGGATCATTAAGCACCAAGCTTGCTGTTAACTCAGAGGACGAGATTGGTCAGGTATCTATAAACTTTAATGCTTTTATTAGTCTGCTGAGAGAAACCGTTTTAGAAGTTATCGCGGTATGTGAACCGCTAATGGAAAATTCAACCCGTCTTGTGCAAGGGATGGAGCGAGCAGAGCGAGCAACCACTAAACAAACCACCGATGCAGATGTTGTTAAGCAGTCGATGGAAGAGATGAAGCAAAGCGTTGGCGATATTTCACAATCAGCAGCGAGCGCATCTAATGCTGTGCAAACAGCAGAAAAAGAAGTAGATCAAAGTCGTGTACAAGTCAAAATGTCAGTTAATGCGTCGCGTACGTTAAGCGATGAAATTAATATAGCGGCCAACACCATTAATAAATTAGCCGATGACACTAAAAATGTATCGCAAATACTCAATGTAATTACATCCATTGCCGAACAAACAAATTTGTTGGCGTTAAATGCTGCAATTGAAGCTGCGCGCGCAGGAGAGCATGGTCGTGGCTTTGCTGTGGTAGCAGATGAGGTCCGCGAGCTTGCATCACGCACAGCACAGTCTACCAATGAAATTCGTGAGTTACTAAGTACATTAAGTGTGGCTGCTAATGAGTCAGTAACGGCTATGACTTCTGCAAGAGACATGGCCACAGATAATGCCAGTGCAGCAGAGCAAACCGGTGTCTCGATTGAAAAAATAGCAGAGCAAATACTAGAAATTAATGGGATGAATTCGCAAATTGCAGCAGCAACTGAAGAGCAAACCTCTGTGGCCGCGATGGTAGTAGACAACGTATCGAATATGCATGTTTCATTTGAAGATACGATGAGTTCACTCAAAGCGGTAAGAGATGTGGCAAAAAACTTACATTACCTTTCAGATAATCTATTAGATGCAACTGCTAAGTTTAAAATTGAGTAGTCGTTAAGGCGAAACTTTAAGGTTTTATGACGGTTGTAAATAATAGGCATAAAAAAGCCCGCAACAAAGTATTTGTTACGGGCTTTTATTTTTAATTTAGCAGGTTAATACTTACCTACTACTTTAACTTTATCACTTGCTTTGGCGCTGTCTATATAGCCAATTGCATCAGCATTAGCAGCTACAAAATCAATCACAGCTTGGTCATTATCAAGTTTACCTGGAGGCGTGCCTTTGCCAGTAAAAACTAGCTTTGACCAATAAGCATTTAATTGGCTGCCTGATTTGCCAACAAGCTTGTCGTTAAACTCATCTGCCACTGCAGTACCATTTTGGTTAACAGGGTTTACTTTGGTACCATCAGCAAACGATTTGCTCTTGCCAAGGTATATTTTTTTAATATCATCTTGGCTTATTGCATTGGCATTCGCTGGGTTAACGATTACTGCAACTTCAGCAAATGCTGCAGTACTACATAGTGTTAGCATGCTGGCTAAAATTAATTTTTTCATGGTTCGCTCCAATTAAAATACTAAATCAACGCCAACGGCGATAACATCAGTTTCAGTATTTGATATGTCGTTTTCAAAGCGACTAAAATCTACTTTTAATGCTGCCATTGGGTGGAAGTCATAGCGCGCACCAATGGTGTATACATTACTTTGGGCACGAGTACCTTCTAAGGCTCCATTTATTGCAGCATTTAGAGTCGGCACTGACTCTATAGCATTAAACCTTGATGAGTCATGCTTGTCGTCATTATCTTCATAAGTAAAATGAGCTATGACGTTATCCATACGATACCCAATAGAAGCGTAATATTGAGACTGCTTTGCTAATATACTGTCTTTAACTTCAAATTCGGTATATTCAGCGTCAAATAGAATATTGTTGTAATCTATTGAAATGCCAAAACCTAAGAAGTAGCTATCATCTTCATTTATTGAAATATCGTCAGCTTGAGTCGTTAATCCATTTTGGCGCAATATATTTTCTAGGGCGTTTATTTGACCCCCCGCTAGATCATTCTCATCTTTTTGCCCAAGTTTCATAGTAGTGTCTGTTACAAGGTAAGCTGCACGAGCACTAAACCAATCATAAGAGAGTGTCCAGTTAATACCTGCTACATCATCTAACTCTGCTTGGTCGTTATAAGTAACTGCTACTACATCACCCTCAAAGCCACCGTAGATAACCTGTAAAGTTGAATCCCAATCACCTAATTGTGAAGTGTATAACAAACTCAACCCTTCATAGGTTGAAAATGGCAGTCTGTAAACGGATTGTGGTGGACGAACCCAACGATAGGCATAGCCAACATCTAAAAAGTCAGAATAGCGAAAAAATGGTGCGCGCATTTTACCGGCGCTTAATTGTAGCTCATCAGAGAACTCATATGTTATGTATGCCCATTCAAAATCAGCGTCAAAATCATTTTCACCGCGAGCTACTATTTGCGCTGTAGCGGATAACTTCTCTTGCAGGTCAGCGGTCAGCTGAAGTGCAAATACGCTTTCATTTTTAAATGAAATATCATCATCATATCCATATAAAGTTTGATCACTATCGAGAGACTTACCACCGACAATAGAAGCAAACCCATTAATACGAACTTCAGCACTCGCATTGCTTGTGGCAAGTGCGCAACAAATTGCTACTGCAACTGATAGTTTTTTCATTGTGATTCCTATTTAAATTTCATGTGTATCCCGTTGCAGTATAAGATGAGTATTAACTTTTTTCTAATTAAAATTAATAAATTAAGTCCTTTTTACTGCTTTTTTGCAACAAAAAGGCATGGCCGTGATTGAAAAGTAAGGTTTTTTTATTTTCAGGTAATGTAACTAATTGACTTGTTTGAGTTATTTATAATGAGATGATATTTACTACAGTAGGTATTAAGTAGTAATTATTTTCTAGTTATTTACGCGAATTCATATTTTTTAGGTTGTCTTGGCACCAACGAATTGCCTGCTGTTTATTCTTGACCGCTATTTTTTTATAAATTTTATGTAAGTGCACTCTTACCGTAGCTTCACTTATAAATAAGCTGTCAGCAATAGCACTGGAATGAAGCCCACTGAAAAGTAGGTTGAGTACTTTAATTTCTTTATCGGTTAGGTTATTTGTTTGCAAAGCAGTTTTTTGCTCTGAATCGAGCATTTGGCGCATCCAAATATCACTGATAGTACGTGGAAACCACAATTCCCCTTGTTTAATTGCTTCTAATCCCCTGTTAAATAGCTCCTCATTGGTATCTTGATAGAAAAGGCCTTTCAAATTTGGCCACTCTTTTAGTGAAGCAGCATCAGTATTTTTAGGAATATTAAAGATAACTAACCCTTGGTAATTATTGGTTTGCATAAAATGACTCAAAAGTTCGTAATTTGTAAGGCTATTGAGTGCTGAATGACAGACTAATAATATGCCGTTATTCAATGTAGTAAAAAATAATGGACTATAATGGTTGTTGTTAAAAAGCATGTTAGCTGATTGCGTGGTCTGTTTTTTTGTCATGCTTTTCACCTAAAAATGATTCTGTAGTATATTTAAATATAAAGGGTGTTTGGATATTGTCATAATCTTAAATAGCTTTAATGTGTTTTTCGCAACAAAGCGCATGTTCAATTAACAAATAATACTGGTGGTAATTAATGTTAAAGTATTAATTTAAAGCTAAATTTGCATTGCTATTTAGGTAAGTTGGCTAAGATTAAAAAGCTAAAAATAAATTTTTACGTAAACTAAAGTTAAATGTACATATTGTAGCGTTTTTGTAATATAATAAACTCCCAGAGGAAAGATGCATCTAACGCATCTTTTTTTATGCCTACAATTTATGTTTACACAGCATAACGCATAATTAAATTAATACCCTTTGGAGAAGACCTTGAAATTACGCACCCTCTCACAGTTAAGTTTAGCGGTTATTGCAGCCCTAACAACTTCCGCAAATGCACAAGAAGCTAAAACGACAGCCAAACAAGACGCGTTTGAAAAAATTGAAGTGACAGCTCGTAAACGTACAGAGAGCTTGTTCGAATCTCCAACTGCGATTACATCAATAGGTGCTAACCTTATTGATAAAGCCAATATGGGTAACTTAGAAGATATTGGTAAATACGTTCCTAACTTAAACATTACTCGTTATGGTGTTGGTAATGCTGCACATGCCTCAGTGTTTATTCGTGGTATTGGTTTGCAAGATCACATTATAACAACCGATCCAGGCGTAGGTGTTTACCTAGATGGTGTTTACTTAGGTCGCCAAATGGGGTCTAACTTATCACTTCCTAATGTAGAGCGAGTTGAAGTTCTACGTGGCCCACAAGGCACACTTTATGGCCGTAACACATTAGGTGGTGCAGTAAACGTAATTACTAAACAACCTGGTGATGAAGGTATTCTAACAACAACCGCTAAAGTGGGCAGTCGTGGTCGAGTTGCGGGTGATATTTACTTTAATAATGCACTAACTAACGATCTAAGCATGTCAGCCAGTGCGTCATACAAACAACGTAATGGGGTAGGTACGGCAGTAAACTTAGCTAACCCTGAAAAAGAAATTGGTGAAGAGCAAGAGTTTAGTGGTCGTATAGCACTTAAATATGAAGCAACTAGTGATTTAGCGTTTACTTTCTCGCTAGATGGCGTTGATAATGAGTCAGGTCAATCACCTTATACTATTGAACTGACAGATTCATTAGATTCAAATGATGTCTTTAATGGCGATTTCCCATTATTAACTGAAGACTTAATTCCTCAAAACCCTGATGATTTAGGCACAACGGTTGCCGGTATTGAGTCAACTTCATATTCTGGTTGGGGTACATCATTTACAGCTGATTGGGCGATTAATAACACATATACAGCCAAGTTTATCTCAAGCTACCGTACTTCTGAATATGAAGGTGGTTTAGATGATGATGCATCACCACTTAACTTATCTGAGTTCCCAGAAGTAGGCGGTGCAGATCAATACTCTTTTGAACTTCAGCTAAACGCCACGTTTGATAAAATGGACTTTGTATCGGGTCTATACTTCTTTAATGAAGATGGCTTTACTCGCTCAGAAGATTTTGTATTTAGCCCATTTAACACGCCAAATGGTCTATTGAATGATGGTGTTACTCCGTCATTTGGTGGTTTTGGCTTTTTTGAAATTAATCAAGAAACAAACTCATACGCAGCTTACATCAACGGTAGTTACGATTTAACTGATGATTTAACAATCGGCGGTGGTCTTCGTTACTCAGAAGATAAAAAAGATGCGAATGCTATTTTCCCAACCTTCCCTGAACGTAAAGACATTAGTGCAGACTTTAATGCAGTAACATGGGACGTTAATGCTTCATACCAGCTTAGCAATAATATGAATGTATACGGTCAAGTACAAAAAGG
Organism: Pseudoalteromonas sp. 11L1; assembly: GCF_055397545.1. The sequence continues at coordinate 1,738,982 of NZ_AP041141.1, forward strand.
TTACCAAACAGGTGGTTTCCCACCGCGCCCATTTGGTGGTCCGGATCAGTTTGTATCGTTTGATGAAACCAAAGCAGTTAACTACGAGATTGGTTTAAAAGGCCAGGTACATGAAAATGTATCTATGATGCTTGCAATGTTTGTTACTGACTACACTGATTTAGCACTGCCATTCTCAGATCCAACCGCGGGCGGTGGCTTTGTAACTATCGTTGAAAATGCAGGCCAGTCTAAAGCGCAAGGTATTGAGCTTGAAACCACAATTGCACTAACCGACGACTTTACTATTCGCACTGCAGTAGGTTACTTAGATTCTGAAATTACAGAAGTAGCTGAAGGTGTACAAGGTATTGGTAAAGGTGACTCACCAGCACTGACACCTCGTTGGACGGTGATGGTTGCTCCATCTTACTTTGTTGATTTAAGCAATGGTGGCACGGTTGCATTAAATGCCAACTACTCGTACCGTAGTGAAATGCAAGGTCAGTCAGTTTTCAATAAAAGTGAAACGATTGATTCGCGTGAGCTAGTTGGTTTTAATATTTCTTACACTAATCCATACGGCGATATGGAAGTAACGCTATATGGTGAGAACGTATTAAACGAAGTTTACGATGTAGGTCGCCTGCAGCAAACTGGTTTTGTTGGCGTAATGCGCAGCAATGACCGTAGTGAGTTTGGTTTAAAATTCAAAAAAGACTTTGAACTATAATCCATAATTTACTCTAAAAATAATACAAAAAAGGTAAGCCATGGCTTACCTTTTTTTTATGGTTAAAAATAATTAACCTTCTTTATGCTCTTCACGTGCTTGCTCAATTTCTGCTGCAATTTCACGTGCTTTTTGCTTCGTTTTTTCAGTTAGCTCGCCAGCCGCTTCTTTGCTTTTGATCCATGCATCAACAGCTACTTCTTTGCCGTCATCGTACATGTCTAAGCCCATCGCTTTACTCTCTTCGAGTAGCTCATTTAATGACTCGTCATTTTTAAGCTCATTGGTTTTTTCTTTAACGTCGTTCCACGTTTCGTTTAGCTTTTCTTGAACTTCAGCGCTCGTTTGTTTGGCGTCTTGTTTCACTTCGTTGGCATCTTCACACCCTGTTAGTGTAATTAAAGTGCCTAATAATGCTAAACCTGCTAATTTATTCATTGACTATCTCCTTTAGTGAAAAATATATTTCAGAGGTAACTATACAACAATGAAAATGAACATAGCTGTAACAACACGATTAAGTTTTAAATTAATGGACGAAAATGATTGGCAGCAATTATATGAGCTCGATCAAGATCCAGCCGTTATGCAGTATTTAACACAAGGTAAACCCACTTCGCTTGAAGATATAAAAACGAAAGGCATTCCAAGAATGCTTGCGTATAGAAATGAGCAACAAGGTTGGGGGCTATGGCAGGTAACCGTGCGTGAAGGCAATACCTTTATAGGGTGGGTGCTTGTTCGGCCGATGGGCTTTTTTTCAGATACGCCTGACTTTAGTGATATTGAAGTCGGCTGGCGATTTAAACAAGCGAGTTGGGGTAAGGGTTATGCAACTGAGGCGGCACAAGCGATTTGCTCAACGATTGAAAAACAGTCGCAAGTAAAGGCAATCAGTGCCACAGCGCTGACCGCCAACGTTGGCTCAATTAACATCATGAAAAAGCTCGGTATGCAGCTACAGCACTATTATATTCATACTGATGATGGCTCAAACTTAACTGCTGCGCTTTATTCAAAGCCGTGCAGTTGAGCTAAAACTTCCTAAGCCTTAAAAATGTAGCATCTAAATATTGACCTGATGTTTGTTACTATGCATTAATGTTTTCCATCAATGTATAAAAATAACCTAAGGATATGGGATGGGAGCACTTTTTTCACCAAGCAAGCTAATTATCAGTAGTATTGTGGTAATACAGTTATGTGTTTTTAGTGTAGCGGCTAAACAGAGTGCCGTTGCAATGCCAGACACTTTTAGTGCACATGCTGCAAAAGCTGTGTTAGAACAAGGTGGTAACGCGGTTGATGCAGCCATTGCAGCACAGTTTGTATTAGCCGTTACGCTTCCCGAGGCGGGTAATATTGGCGGCGGTGGGTTTATGCTTATTCATAAGGATGGCCAAGGTGACTTTATAGATTACCGTGAAACTGCACCGAACGCCGCGCATCGTGATATGTATTTAGACCAGCAAGGGCAAGTTATTGCTAATAAATCTATTTATGGTATTCATGCCAGTGGTGTACCGGGTAGTGTCGCTGGTATGTGGTTGGCCCATAAGAAGCATGGCACATTACCTTGGAAAACCTTAGTACAGCCTGCGGTAACATTAGCAGAGCAAGGTTTTGTGGTGCCTGAAAAGTTGGCTCTGTTAATTGAGGGCTACATAGAACATCTAAACAATAAAAACATTAAAGTAAACTTTGCCAATTATTTTGCAAGCGCTACACCAGGTAAGCTTTTTAAGCAACCTGAGCTTGCAGCGACACTCAAACGCATTCGCGATAATGGCCAAGATGGCTTTTATCAAGGTGAAACTGCAACGATCATCGCAAACTTTATGAAGCAACATGGCGGTATTATTACTCAAGACGATTTAAAAAATTACCGCGCAAAGTCTCGTGCTCCTATAAAAGCTAACTGGAACGGCTATCAAGTGCTTACTTCACCGCCACCAAGCTCCGGCGGTATTGCTATATTACAATGGCTTAAAATGTATGAGCTTAAAAAGCCCATAGCTGCACCATCACATAATTCAGTTGGGTATGTGCACTTACTTGCTGAAATAGGTAAGCGAGTGTTTGCTGATAGGGCAGAATACTTAGGCGATCCTGATTTTTACCAAGTGCCTACAGCTAAGTTACTTGCAGAAAACTATCTTAAAAACCGCAGCAATAGTATAGATTTAAAGGCCATTTCTACCACTGAAAATATTAAACCGGGTTTAAAAGAAAGCGAACAAACCACTCACTTTTCTATTATTGATAACATGGGGAATGCTGTTGCTAATACCACCACCATCAATTTAGGGTTTGGTAGTGGCGTAGTCGTAGAAGGCGCAGGCTTTATTCTCAATGATGAAATGGATGACTTTAGCGCTAAGCCCGGGGTTATGAATGTATTTGGCGCCATTGGCGGAAAAGCGAATGAAATTCAGCCACATAAACGTATGTTAAGCTCTATGACTCCAACCATTTTACTCAGTAATAATAAGGTGAAAATGGTAACAGGGTCGCCTGGCGGCACCACAATTATTAGTTCAGTGTATCAATCAATACTCAATGCGATTGAATTTAATATGAGCGCAAATGAAGTAGTAAATAGCCCGCGTTTTCACCATCAGTTATGGCCTAAAAATGTGATTAGAGCGCACTCGGGTTTGGAGTCCTCAGTAAAGCAACAGCTAATAAAAATGGGTTATACAGTGGATGAGCGTCACTTTGGTGATATGCATGTGATTATCAATAATGATGGCAAATTAGATGCGGCGTCTGAGCAAAGCGGAAGAGGGCAAGCGATAGTATTTTAACGTTAATTATTGACGTTTGAATGGTATGCACCCCAAAACCATCATTGGGGTGCATATATTAGAACAACTATAGGGGCTAGCCTATAGCCGGTATAACTCCTGCCATTTGCAGGCATTGTGCGCTAATAATTGAAATGCCACACAAAGCGGCTATGGCCAAACCAATATTACCACTGCGTACTTTATAGCCTTCTTTTTCAACGCCCTGACGCTGCTTGTACACCATGCTAACGGGTAAAAATACTGCCAATATAACCAAAGCAATGGCTGCATAGCCTAATGCCATAATAAATCCTTGCGGGTAAAATAAAGCAAATCCAAGAGGAGGAATAAAAGTAATAAGTGCTGTTTTAATTCTATCAGCCCCCGTGTCTGCTTTTTTGAATGTGTCAGCAAAAAAGTCAAATAACCCCAAGCTTACCCCTAAAAATGACGTTGCTAGAGCTAAGTCGGCAAAGAGTTTAACCGCAGTAGAAACATTGGCGTTATTGGCAATATTGGCCACACTGGCTACAAAACCAGTTAACCCATCGCTTTGTAGTAATTGCTCTTGGCTCATTATGCCTTGGCTTAATACTTGCCAAAATACATAAATAACCAGTGGTAAAGAGGCGCCTGCAATCATAACTTTGCGCAAGGTTTTTATATCAAGCCCGACATATTTAACAATAGAAGGAATTGAGCCATGAAAACCAAAAGAGGTGAATACCACCGGGATAGCCGACAGTATCAGCCCTTGCTCAACAGGCATTTCCAATAAGTGTTGGCCATGTACATAAGGTGTTAGCATATAAAACAAGCTAGCCAAAACTACTATTTTTACACTAAATAGTACTCGGTTAAGCTTATCAACTTTACTAGTGCCTAAAGTCACCACACCTGCAATCAATACGGCTAAAATAACGGAGCCTAATTGTGGAGCAATACTAAGATTAAACCCAGTATTAATGCGCTCTTGTAGCTGAGCACCACCACCGGCTATGTAAGCAGCGCACAGTGCATAAAATAAGAATATCATCGAAAAGTTAGCTACATACTGGCCACGTTTACCAAGCCAAAGCTTAGCCAGTGTATTTAAGGTGGCGTCGCGAGGGGCATATTGGTGAAGCTCCAACATAAGCAATGCAGTGTAGGTCATTAGTAACCAACACCCTACAATTAACACCATTGCCGTATTAAATCCCAGTCCCGCAGAGGCAATGGGTAGGGCAAGCATACCTGCACCTATGGTGGTTCCTGCAACAATTAACATGCTACCTATTGTTTTATTTTTAAGCACTTAATGATCCTGATCAAACGTGAGAGACACGCAAGATATAACTAGTTGTGCAAAACTTAAATAGTTTTGTCATAAAAGAGACAAAATAAAATGTAATCTTCTATTTACAACTGTATTAAAAAAGCCAAAATCATCAAGAAATGAAATTTAACTTATTAATATAAATGAAAAAATAAAAAGCCAAATGTTAATAACTAAATGGCAGAGTATTGTTTTTTAACAATAGAGGCATGATTAAATTGATAGGTATTGACCGAAAGTGCTTAAATTGCACCTTCAGCCATTAAAAGAGGGGGCTGAATTTACATTTTAGCTATTTGAATAACCAAGCGACGGTTTTTATCACGGCCTAAAATATTATCATTGGTGTCTACAAAGCGTTTTTCACCAAAACCTTCAGTAACCACTTTAGTTTCATCAACACCTAAGCTAACCATGTAATCTTTAATAGCCTTAGCGCGGGTTCTAGATAAATCGAGGTTATTCCAGCGGCCACCGTAACTATCGGTATAGGATGCAATACTGATTGACTCTATACTGGGGTCGTTTTTTAAATACTCAGCAATTTTATCAAGGCGTTGTTGCGATGACTTAGTTAACTTACTGCTATTCGATTCATAATTCATTATAGTGAACGAAATATCTTCAAAATTGTATGGCAGCAATTCGTCTCGGCATTGTAAAAATGCCCAATACGCTTGCTTAAAGTTAACATTAGACATACCCACGGCAATTTTATCGGCACTATTTTGCCAGTCTTGGTAGTAAAAAGTAGGTTGGTTACCTTTTTCAAGCTCAGTAAGTATTTCCCATGCTGTTTTATTACCTAATTCACCATCAAACTTTTTAAGTAATTTCATATCAGCAATATCACGGGCAGGGCGGCCTGCTCGCCAGCTAGGTGGCACCGCTTTTAAACCAGCTATCGCGTAATTTTCTGGGCGCACCACCATGTCTAAATTAAAAGTGAGATCTTTGTTTTTACTGGCTGATGCTTTAAAAACAGCTTCACCATAGTAGGGAACTTCATGATTTAATTGGCATTGCAAGCGAGTTGTTTTAACCAAGTTCCAGTTTGAATTATCTTGGTTAGCCGTGTACTGGCGCATTGCTGCAGTTGTATTCAAACTATACAGCACACTACTAATGCCTAGGCTAATAAATAACAACTTACACTTCATCGAGAATTCTCCAGTTATCTAGCTCTGCCAAAAAAGTGACAAAAACCGTAAAATATTACGCAACAGCAAATAATTCAGCGTAAACGCTAATTACAAAGCAAGTAACATGCCTATAGTTTAACTGTAATTAATCAATAAATCCCCTAGCCGACAGGCCATCAATTTTGACATAATAGACAGCTAATCCCTATAAACCAAGAATACTATGGCAAATACTGAGCAAACACTTTTCGCACAACGCTTTCGTGGCTTTTTTCCTGTGGTTATTGATGTTGAAACCGCCGGTTTTAACAAAGAAACCGACGCACTACTAGAAATTGCAGCATCCGTCTTAAAAATGGATGACGAAGGACTGCTTAGTATCGATCATACCGTTCATTTTCATGTGCAACCGTTTGAGGGTGCAAACATTGAACAAGCCGCTATTGAGTTTAATGGGATTGAGCCTTTTTCAGCACTTCGAGGGGCAGTCCCTGAAGAAGAGGCGATTAAAGAAATTTGTAAAGTAGTGCGCAAAGCGCAAAAAGCCGCAGGGTGTCAGCGCTCTGTGGTGGTTGCTCATAATGCCGCTTTTGACCATGGCTTTTTAAATGCCGCTATTGAGCGTAATAACATCAAGCGCACACCATTTCATCCGTTTGTTAGTTTTGATACCACATCACTTGCGGGTTTGGCATTAGGGCAAACAGTATTAGCTAAAGCGTGCCGAGCAGCAGGAATAGAGTTCGATAACAAACAAGCACACTCTGCGTTATACGATACAGAACGCACCGCTGAATTATATTGTTTAATTGTTAATCGTTGGCAGCAACTAGGTGGTTGGCCACTTGCTATAGATGAAACACAACAGAGCGAAGACGAAGCAAGCAACCAAGATTAAGTTCACAATAGTGAATACTTACTTTGTGGGGCTGAGTCAGTCTTAATAAGCGTTATTAAAACGATTGCGTTATTTTACCTTCACTATGAGTGATTAAATGTGGTGGGTAATTACGCGAAAAGCTAATTGATTCTCGTGCAATTTTAAGCTCTACCCCAGGGTGCATAAGCTCATTAACTTTTAAGCGACTGAGCGCTAAAAGCTGCGTCATTTTCTTTCTTAGCAACTGCTTTTGCTGATTGATGCTGGCGCTTCGGTTTGCTATGTGTTCTTCATTCGTTGTTATTTTATTCAAAAATTGCTGACGCTGTGCGCTTGCAACTTGTTTATTAATTCGCTGACGCGCTTGCTGTAGTTCAATTGACTTACTGATTAAAACTTTTTCAAAGTCAGTGATTTGCGCTTGTTTTTGTTTTAGCACATACCATCGCTGTGCGATGCAAACACGGGTTTTAGTTCCTGCTGGTGCGCCCAATTCACCTGTTTCAATGCGCATTGCGTCTAGAATATGGCCACCAATAATTTTACCTTTAGGATCTTTTGCGCTGCCCACCCTAATTAAATTTCCAGCACTCAAGTCACAATGTAATGATTGGCGATCTATTAGTAAGTTTTGATCCGTTTTTATGTCACAGTATTGAGAGTAACCAAGCGCAACGGTTCGTTTAGCTAAAATAGAACAGGTAAATGGCTCATCGGCTTCTCGCTTTCTGCCAATTGCACCCTTTACTATTGTGATGGCGCTATCACTTTTGAGCTGCGCCGATTCAACAAAGCCTAAAACAGTAATATCGCCGCTGGCGGTCACGCGCATGCCATCTTTTATATCACCACTGACTATAATACTGCCATCAAATTCAACATGCCCAGTACTTGGATCAATATTGTGAAAACATAAAACATCATCAACACGCATACCACGGGGAAGGGCAACCGGTACGCCAGTACAGTCGGCAATTAATAAGTTGGGGTTGTCAGGCGCAATTTTAGTGCCGTCAAAAGGTTGTAATTTATGCTCTTTGCCAGGGGTTGCAGTTAGCACATCTCCAAACACAGTAAACCCATCAACCCCCGATGTTGCTGGAATGCGCCGCATTAATTCACAACCAGGTTTTACAGTAATAATATCACCTAGGTTTCTCATATCAACTTTACCACCGCCTTTAGCTTGTGGGCTAAGTACGCGGTCTTGCGCTGTGCAGCAAAGACGTACAAATTTGGCATCGTTACCCACTTTAGATGCACGACCAAAAGCGACTTCGGCGCAATGCGTACTTCCTGGGGGTTGTTCGAACTGTTGCGCCAATAACTGTTCTAATGCATGAGAGCTAATGCCTTTTACAACCCCTGCTTGTGAGAACTCTTCAATCGCTTGTTCCATGCTAAGCAATTTACCGCCCTTGGCAGTAATAAGAGTAGCTTCAACGAGCATATTCTTTTCATCGATGTTTATGGTTAGCTTTGCATCAATGGCTTGAGCAATTACTAAAGAGGGGGCTTCTTCGGCGTTATTTTGAGCAAACAGCTTACCAATATTGCCAGCAATAACCTCACACTCGCAATATTCTGACTGGCCAATTAATTCAATAAGCTGTGTTGCTGTTGAGGCTAAACCTGAAACATTAGGGTGTGAAACTAAAGAGATATACCCCGTTTGCTCATTAAAAGAAAAAACCGACATTTATAAATCCTCTAGGTAATATGTCTGTTATTATTTTTTATAATTTATTAGACCAAGGTCTAGCCTTGCATTTGAGCATAAAGCACCATCATTGTTAAGTAATTGTTTCTTAATTGTCCAATATTTTACATTTACATGTGTGTTTGATGCATGATTAACCAACCAATAAAATAAAACGCCTAAGGTGTTGAGTATTCGTAGGTTACTCGGTTATACTGCTTGGACACTCTGAATGAGTAACCTTATTCAGGGGCTGATTAGGATTCGACGGAATTCAAGAAGCCCGAGGTGCATGTCGAGGTGCGGTTTGCCTCGTAAAAAAGCCGCAATTTAAAGTAATCGCAAACGACGATAACTACTCTCTAGCAGCTTAGGCTGGCTAGCGCTCCTTCCATGTATTCTTGTGGACTGGATTTTGGAGTGTCACCCTAACACCTGATCGCGACGGAAACCCTGGCCGGGGTTGAAGCGTTAAAACTAAGCGGCCTCGCCTTTATCTACCGTGTTTGTCCGGGATTTAAAGGTTAATTAAATGACAATACTAAACATGTAGTACCGACGGTCGAGGCTTTTCGGACGGGGGTTCAAATCCCCCCAGCTCCACCAACACCTAGATAAACCCTAAGTTACGAGTAAAATCAATGGCTTAGGGTTTTTCTTTGTCTGTCTATTTGGACCCCCTTTTTGGACCCCTTTAATTCTGTTAGGATACGGGACATCATCAATAACAAGGGGTTACGTATAATGTCTAAGAACCGAGTCTCAACGGGTAAGCGTGGGATATACTGGATGAGCAACACGTTATACGCTCGAATGGTAGTTCCTAACGACGTCCGTGAATATTTCTCAACCGGTGAGCTTCTAAAGTCGCTCGAGACGGACGATCTCAAAGTTGCCGAATATAAGGCCGCTCAGTTGTTCCACGAGTGGAGATCTCAAATCAAAAAATATCGAGGATCTTCGACTGCTATTGACGAGGCCCTTCGTTGGAAAAAGGTTATTGAAGCCGAGAGGCGCAAAGACGCAGACCTCTTGGCCGCGTTCCGAAAGAACAACCCCGATAGAGAACTCACGACCGCCGAGTTAGACGATCTCAAAGTAGGGACTCAAGCTCTCGTAATGGACGGCTACCTCGAGAACGTCTCTCGTACCAAAGGAGCCGAAGAAGCGGAGGCCCTTGCGAACATTATCACTGGAAGTCAGGTCCCGACGCTCGCCTATATGGACGAATGGAAGTCCAGTCTCGAGAATAAGGTTATCCCTCGAACCCTCAAGCAACACGATACACGAATCAAGAAGATGGCCGAGAAGTTCCCGGCTCTCCCCATTAAGAAGACCGAGGTCGCTCGTTGGATAGTCGAAATGGAGTCAGGGGAAAATGCTCCCGCTATTGATACGCTCAAGGGCCTTATCGGCGCATGTCGCAAATACTACGGGTTCTTAATGAGAATGGGACACCTAGACCCCGACGGCGTAAACCCTTTCGATAACCCTGAGTTCACTAAGAAGAAGAAAGTTAGCCGAAAGGAGATCCGTCAAGCTTGGGAGACCGAGGACGTTATTAAGTTAGTCGATGCGGCTCGTGTTAAAAAAGACGATGCGAACCTCCACGACTTGATTCTCCTCGGTGCTTATACTGGAGCACGTATCGAGGAGATAGCAGACCTTAAAGTAGAGGACGTCAAAGAAAAGGATAAAGTTAAGTACTTCGAGATTGGCGACTCAAAGACAGAGGCCGGGCTCCGGGATCTTCCGGTCCACAAAGATATTATTCCGCTCGTCGAACACCTCGTCGAGAACTCCTCCGACGGTTACCTCTTGCCCGGAGAGCCTATTACTTCGAACGGAGAGCGCTCGTCTGCAATCGGGAAGTCGTTCGGGCGTCTTAAAACAAAATTAGGTTACGACAAGCGTTACGTTTTTCACTCCTTAAGAAAGACTCTTTCGACTCTCCTCGAACGTCAAGGTTACCACCATAACCAAGCCGCCGAGATAACAGGCCATGAGAAGGTTGGGGAGACTTACGGAACCTACTCAGCGGGGCTCACTATCACGGAGAAAGCCGAACTATTGAATAAGATCACCTATAAGGACCTAAAGGTCGAACCGAAGCTAGGTAAAAGGGGGCGAGGCTGATCTCTTCCCCCGAGACCTCCTCGAGTTCTCGCCAACGCCTAACGGCGGCACAACGGCGGGCCGTGTCGCACTTTGTTACGAGGGTCATTGTTGAGTCACGATCAAGGTGGTATTGCTTGCGGGCTTCGCCCTTGGCGTCCTCGTAATTGTCTAAAAAATCAGCCGACTCAATTCTGAGCTGGTTAAACATAGCCTCGACATCTCGGACCACATTATTGTGATGTTTCCTGTTTGTTCCGCTACCTCGCTTTTTCACCCTAGAAGTTGTTTAAAAAATAAACCGCCCCAAAATTGGGGGGGCGCTAAACATAGACTCGATGTCTCGGACGGCGTTGCTGTTACGAGGGATAATAGGTAAGCCACGGTCAAGGCTTTACTGTTTGCGGGTCCGGTCTGTTAGAGTCCTTGTAACTGTCTAGATATTCACTCGACTGAATTTTCAGCTCAGTAAATATTTTGTCGCAATCCGCAATTACGTTGTTGTCTAAAAAATAAGCCAGTCTAAAATTGGACCCGGCGATCTCTTCAAATCCAGTGAATACGTAGCCTCCGGAATTTTCGCTGCATATAGGGAAAAGAACTACTCGAGTTTGTTTTTGTTCTTTTGGATTGCCTCGTCTAAGTTGTCGTGCGTCAAGACCCTTTTGTCCAACTGCTCTTTTGCTTTATCTCCAATCTTTCGTAACGCTTCCCGATTTTCCTCGGTTTGTCTCTTGCCGTTTTGACGTAACCGATTGTTTAACTCGTAGTCTTCTGAAAAGTTAACTACCTTTCTATCTTTTGGGGCCATTGCTCGTTCTCCTTGGTTAAATAATAACCATAGGCTATTGAAGTTTTGATGCGTTGTCAAACCCAGTAAATACGAGGCCTCCGTCACTGTCCCCCCACATAGGAGAAAGAACACTCGACGAATAAGGCATCTTTGTCAGGCTAAAAGCCTACCACCAAGACACAACGACCGAACGACCTTAAGGGGGGCATCGGACCCGTTGGGGGGTAAGGGGGGCCACCTAAAGGATGTTCTTAAAGAACGAGACCAAGTAAGTCCTAACGGTTCCCTTCGTCTTCACTTAGATCAATTCCTAACAAGGATCCTTAACTTAAGGACGTTCTTAAGGATAGCCTTCGAGATTGGTAATCCTTAGACCTTAAGGTCCCTCTCGAAGATTACCCTTAAGATCGTTCCTTGGTATTGGTTGCTATTCAGCACAAACGCAACCTGTCTTAACGAACTTCCCCGACCTTGGGTCCAGTCTTAAAGAACAGGCACCGATCCAAGGTCTCCCAAAGATTTCCACCTTTTGGACCTAGTGAACTCAAGTGCGTCTCTTTCCTTGGTTGGTCCTTGGTGGGCTAAAAGTCCCGACGTAAGACTCCCCGGGTTTTATTCTCCTTTTGCCGGAGAGCCGTCGGGCATCCCTTTTATTACCTTAGTGCTTGCCAGCGCTACCCCCTGAGACGTTCCTCGGAGCGTCTTCTTTTTACAAATTCGCTGAACCCCTCAACGGAGTTAATACCATGAGTAAAACCGAAAGCCGGAAGCCTTACGGCTCCACCCGACGACGCATCATGATCTGCGCCGATAAGACGACCGAAAGTCACATACTCGAGGCTCAGTCTCGTTTATCCGAACTAACGGGCATTAAGCCGAGCTTATCCGTCGCAATCGCTTATCTAGTGAAGGAGGGCCACAAGGCCACCACCGCGAAGAACTAACCGGAGAACGTCTCCTCGCTCCCCATAGACCCACCACAAGGAACCCAACCCATGAAGAAAAAGATCATCGACGTTAAGACCGAACTTAAGAAACCGAAGACGTTCGTCCAGAAGGCAACCGTTACCAAACCGAAACGGCTCCCGGACGTTTACCCGTTCCTTCGTCCTCACTCACAAGAGACCCTTAACGAGATCCTCGGGGATCTAAAGTTCGTCACAGGCCGAGAAGACTTCCACCCCTTCCAGTTGTTCGACGTATTCCTTCACTACTGGATACATGAGAGCCAAAGAAAGGGACGAAGCAAGGTCGCGAAGGACCTTCTCGCGGCTCAGTCTTACGCTTACCGTCGGACTAAAGAGCATCAAAAAGAACTCCGAAGGGGATATGAACAAGCCGCCGAGCGTCTCCTCGAGGCCCTCATCCCTTCGAATAGTCCCAAGGAGGCAACCGTCGATGTTTAGCCCTTATGTCTTCCAACTGGTAAGTAACAAGGACGTCCGGGAGTTCTCCGAAGGGGTCCCACGGAACACGAAAGACCGAGAGAACGCCGGACGGAATAAGTTCGTCTTGTTAGCCGTCTTGTCCTTTCTCGACGGTCGTTCCTCTTGCACCCCAACTCAAGGAGAACTTATGGATCGAGCCGGATTATCCGCGTCCTCCCTTAAAAACGCACTTCACGCGCTCAGACGCTTAGATCTCCTCTCGATACTGCATAGACCCGGCTTACCCTCTTTAATCGCGTTAGGGGGCCATTTTGATTCCCTTTTTGGCCCAGTAAACGATGAATAATCAATCTGTTACGTCATAGGACTGACTCAAGGACGAGTTCCCCCCGAAGTCAACTTCCCCCGGACTTCACTCCCCCCGTCCCATCTCCTCTTGGAGTGCAACGCTCCGCCAACCTTTAAGCATTAACTCTTTCCACTAAGGACCATTACAACATGCAAAATACAACCTTTGAGAACCGCAACTTTGCGGACCTAATCGTGAACGCTCGCCCGGAACAAGTTCCCGTCTTTGATGACAAGGGCGACTATAAGACGAGTCGCTTTAGCACCCCGTCGACCCTTAATGTCCGTCTCGAAGACTCAGTCGTAACGAACGACGAAAAGGCAAGCCTCCCCGAGGCCGCCCGATCGATCCTTCGTCGCGATATGACCACGGCGAACAGCTCAGGCATTGCGAACGCCTCGAAGCCGAACACCTTCACATGGAAGCACATGATCTTAGCGTCAGGCATCTTAGCTAGAGCCGGGACGTCTTTCGATACGAGCGGTAACTTCGAAGGGAATCCGTTCTTCCCGGGCTTCGACTCTCACTTCGGGACCGCTTGGCTAGGTGAGAACGCGGAGATCCCCGAGAGAACCGCCTCGACGGTTAACTTCCCTTACTCAATCCATACGATCGGAGCCTTCTCGTTAGCGTCTCGCCGCTTCGTTAAGTTGGCCCCTTACGCATTGCCTCAAGTGAAAATCGGACAGGGTATCGCCATTAAGAACGCCGTCGAGGAAGCCCTTATCGCCGGAGACTCAGCGAACGACGCAAACCAACCCGACGGACTCGTTAAGCAAATCACCGGACAAACCTTAGCCGGAGCATCGAAGACGGGCCTCGTTATCCTTAGCGATGTTCTCGAGGTATTGGAAGGTAACGGTCTTGATAAAGACGCGCTTTCGGTCGTTATGTCGCCGGACGTCGCGAAGAAGTTCCGACAAGAGACGGGCTATAAGACCCATCCGTCTTTGAGTATTCCAACTAATCGAATGTTGGTCTCGAAGTTCATGCCGACGGGAACGCTTATCGCCGGACGTTATAGCGACTATCAGGCCGTGACCAGTTCCGAGATCAACTTCTTAGCGCATACATACACACCCGCCGGACAACCGGAGACAGGAGCGACCCGAATCCGTTCTATGTTCGACGTGGACGCTAAGGTCTTGAACCAAGAGAGCTTCGTTAAGGTTACCGGGATCGCCTAAAGACCCCAAGGACTCGACAACGGCTCCACTCTCAATAATACCCCCGGGGGGCTTCCCTCGGGGTCATCCACCACCAAGGAGACAACCGATGAACATATTCAAAACACGAAAGAATGAACCACAGTCCGACTATAAGCTTGCACTCGAGGAAGCCGAAGGAAGCCTTATCACGACTAGACCCGGAGATGAACACCAAGACCATAAGGTCGGAGGCCAAGGGGTCCGGATCATGGTGAGCGACTTCGGGCGGTATCAACAGTTTATCTTAACGAACGACTCGAAGGACTGGCTCAAAAAGGCGTACAGCATGAGCGACGCAGAGACGGAGAAGGTCTTTCGAACACTGATGGCCAGAGCAAGGAAGACCGTCCGGGAGGCTCAGGAGCGGCACGAGGGGCGAGGTTATATCCCCGGGACCCGCCTTAAGTCACTGGTTGATAACCTGTTCATGTGGTAATCCCACGACCAACCAAAAGAGGACAAACACCATGAGAACAGATCCACACGATAAAACTTGTATCCGTTGTAAGGAGACCAAAGCTCGTTCCGAGTTCACAAAGGACAGCCGACGGAAGGACGGCCTCTCGTCTTATTGCCGACTATGCACAAGGGCGAAACAAAAGATCCCCGAGGCCGTCGCAGCGAGGAAAGCCCGTCGACAGCGGGAGGACGTTCGAAGGAAACACCGCGAGGGCGAGGCTAAAAGACAGTACAAAAAGAAATACGGGACCCTTGAGGGCTTCACTTATGAGTATCGAACGTTAGCCGAGATTAAAGCCGAGGCCGAGCGAAAAGCCAAGGAGGAGGCACAACGCCGAGTCGAAAGGGCCAAACAACGCGAAGAAGTCATTAAGGCTAATCCGTGGATGTCCTCCGCGTTGACCAAAGCCGAAGCTTATCGTCTTCGTTACCGTCTCGATCCGTTGTTCATGCTGAAAGAGCGTCTCAAGCGTCAGATCATGAAGAAGTTAGAACGAGACAGACCAGAGGAACGCCCCTCACTTAACGCCTTCGCGGACGTTCTCGAGGCTACCCCCGGGGTTAAAAAATACGACTCCCCCTGCTCAATAGAACGTATCCTTGGGTATCCCCTCGAAGACCTTCTCCGGTCTCTTTTCTCCAAGTTCACCACGGGGATGAGTCTCGAGGTTCCGTCTTCTTGGCAAGTAGACCACGAGATACCCCAAGTCGCCTTCAACTTAAGCGAACCCGAAGACGCTCGCGAGTGTTGGGACATCACGAACTTACGTCCCCTGTCTCCCTCTGCGAATAGTCGAAAGGGCCAACTCTCGGACAAGAGGACGGCAAAACTTCTCCAAGTCGGAGCGCCTGTTTACGAAGGTGAGATGGACGACGAGATGTGACCAACGGGAGGGCTTTAGGGCCAACTAAGCGAGGACCGTTCGGGTCCTCTCTAGGCCTTATCCCACGGGTAATTCCGACCCCGGGGTTTTAATTCTGCGAGGCATTTCCAAGCGCTTTTATATAATTCTCGTCCGCAATACCACGCCATTATTGGAACGAGCATCTTACTCAAACTAAAAGGAAACTGAACGATGAAAAACTACAACACCCTAATGAAACAATACGAAAACAGTTATTATGTCCGAAAGAACACCGACGGGATTTACGTCCTCGTTAACCATCCCGCATGGAGAGTTCTCCGAGGTTATGCCCACGACGGAGCCGAAGTCCATATTGAAAGCAACGATAACGAGGCTAAAAGGCTTCTTTTGACTATGACTAAGGGGTCAGTCCGTCTTTTTAATAATCGCCTTAAATTAGCCCATGAACTCGCCGGAAAATGGGAGAAGTCTTTAACCGACGACGGGGGCTTCCTCGTGTTTGACCCGGAGGACGTCCATAAGGTCGCAGAAGCCTTCGGGATCAAAAAGAAGCAAAACAGGAAGCCGATGACCGGGGAGCAGAAGGCAAGACTAAAGGGGCAACTCGCGAGGATAAGCTCATGACCAAGAAGCGAGATCCAAGGAGACGAAATACGTTCTTCCGTGAGAGTAAATCATCGAGACAATCAAGTCCCGGCGAAGTTATCCGGGACCTATTGGGGATATCTTGAGGAAGGAGGTCTCGAAGGAGCTCTTACACCTCGACCAAATTTATCGATTACCGCGTTCAGCGTTCAATAGGTGACGAAAAATTGAATTGTAACGGTCGCTAACCTGTGACGCCGAGCTTAACATTCCAAAGAGGCGAGCCTTGTTTTCCGGTTTTAGTTTTCCCGCTAAGTAATCAGTATAAAGCTCGTGGATCGCCTCATGGTGTTTGTTTTGGACGTGTAGCCCTTTTCCGTTTATTGCAACGCCCGTCACGAGCTTTGTCTTTTGCGGTGGACGAGAGAACTCTTTATGATACTGATAGCCGTAAACATGTAATAGCTTCTTTACCTCCCATACGAATTCTCCCGGGACGGTTTCACCTGAAAAGGTTAAGTCGTCCACGTAAACGGTAAACGTAACGGAGTACTGTTCAGCCAGCTTATTGATCTCCCCAAACATCGAGATCGACGAGTAAAAAGCCAATATCTGACTTAAGGGGCTTCCTGTTGGTATATGCCCGTTAACACACGATAAGTCAGTGAGAACTTTTGCCACGTCGGGGGAACAAAAGAGTCGGCTTCTAAAGAACTGATAAACAGACTCGCGTTTTGTCGAGGGGTAATATTTCTTGATGTCGAGCTTTACAAGCGAGGGGTTACCTTCGTGAGTTCTTGCGTTAGTAATATGGGAACGTTTTTTTATTCCCGAATGGAGATATTCCGGTGTTTCGATTCGCTGTAAAAGCTTAAAGAGCCTTTGGTGAACTCTCTCTAGGATGGACTTAGGAACTTGGACCTGTCGATCTTTACCGTTCTTCTCTATCGTGAAAAGGCGAAAGTTATTAGGGGCTAAAGACAATTTGACGAGCTCGGCGACTTCAAATCCGACAAGTTCGGCAAGCTTCTTTTTGGCTTTAAGATTATAGAGCGGGGATTGCTCTAGCGAATAACGAGTCCGTGTTTTCAGACGAGGTTCCTTCTAATCGATAGTTATCTAGAGGCCCCGAGCCATCACCATCAGTCAGCCACTCGAGGAGGCTTTCCATCGGGTCTATGAACCTAGATAAAATCCATAGACGATTGAGAACCTTTAAGACTCTCTTCAGATGTTGAACAACTTTTAGTTGCTTTATTCGGGTCTGTTCTTTCTTACTTGGGTCACCATCTTTCATGATGCACTCCTTCTGTTGCCGGGGCAAAATTGCCACCGTCTCACACGCAACTCTAGGACGGGAGAAAAGAACAGTTTTTATCCTCTAAATACCAAGACCGTTCGCATCTCACTGAACGGCCTGCGCGTCACATTGTTACTCGTATCACATGGCGACACGACGAACACTTATGGGCGCAAAAGGTTAGGGTATTATCCCCACGGAAGTTTACACTTCCCAATAATGTGAGATTATTCCCAACATCCAAGTATCCTTATTATGGGGATCGAACGTAATTTATTCAATAGGGTAAATAAAATTATCTCGTTTCAGTTCCTGAGTGGGGAGTTGAATTGTGGCCAAGCGGGCAAGAGGTGAGAAGCTTTTTGGACCCCCGTTTTGGACCCCTTTTACTTCTGTTAGCTATTGAATTCATGAGGTAAAAGGGCTTCAAGGTCGAATGTCGTAGACTCCCCCCAGCTCCACCAATAACGGTTTTTAAATTCGTTTGTTTAAAAACCCTAAAAAACCCGCAACTTGAGCAATCAAGTCGCGGGTTTTTTTATGGCTAAAATTATTGAATTTATTGTGCTTTGGTTTATCTTGCGAACCCCGAACCCCGAACCCCGAACCCCGAACCCCGAACCCCGAACCCCGAACCCCATACCACTAAAAGACTAGTCGCTTACTTGCCTATTTTTTGTATTATGAGTTAATGATTAACAGCGGGCATAGATATGGATATTTTTACAGCTGAACACATTTCCCCTTTAATTTCGCTTTTACTCATTTTACTGGCGGGGTTTACTTCGTTCGTATCGGCGGCTTTTGGTGCGGGCGGTGGTTTAATGCTGTTGGTGGTAATGGCGTCGGTTATGCCTATGGCGGTGGTGGTGCCGATTCATGGTTTAGTGCAGTTGGGCTCTAATGCCAATCGGTTGTTGTTAAGCATTACCCATCTTGATAAGCCGATGTTGTTGTATTTTACTCTGGGTGGATTAATTGGTGCGGGGCTATCAAGCCAAGTAGTAAGCGATATTAACCTTGATAGCATGAAGTTGTTTGTGGCTTTATTTGTGATTTATTTATTGTGGGGAACAATTCCTGAATTTAATAAAGACTCACGATTAGGGCGTTTACTAGCGGGGGTAATTACAGCATTTATCTCTACTTTTGTGGGGGCAAGTGGGCCTTTGGTGGCGAGTTACTTACATATTAATCATTACGATAAGCTCAGATTTACCGCGACTTTTTCAAGTATTATGACCTTGCAGCATAGTTTAAAAGCTGTTGTTTATGCGGGGCTTGGCTTTAGCTTTTGGCAATGGTTGCCGTTAACACTGGCGATGATTTTAAGCGGAGCCATTGGCACTTGGTTAGGGATTAGATTACTTAAGCGGTTATCGGTAGCGCGTTTTAAGGTTATTTTTAAAGTGATTTTAACTCTGCTTGCCATGCAGCTTGCATGGCAAGGGGTGAGTGTAATGTTTACTTAATAGCGGCTTTTATTGGTTTGTCGCCATCAAATAACTCAAAAATACGATTGCTATTAAATGAGTTTGAAGCAACGTGAAGCAATGCGTTGGCTACATTTTCGCGGCTAATTTTAGCCTTTGACTGATCGCTAGGACGTTCAGTTGTAACTTCCAAAGAGGCACTGTCGTCGGTTAATGTTCCTGGGCGGACAATTGTGTAATTGAGTCCACTGTGAATTAAATGCTCATCAGCCATATGTTTTGCTACTAGATAGGGCTTTAAGTCACTATCTATTGCATCTGGATCGTCTGCGCCAATAGAGCTGACCATAATAAAGTGTTTTACACCGTGCTCTTTAGAATAAGTTGCCGCTTTTGTCGCTGCCCACAAATCAATAAGTACGGTTTTATCTGTGCCTGTACTTCCACCTGAACCTGCTGCAAAGATAACTTGGTCGCAGCCATTAATGGCACTTGAAAAGTCACCTTCTAAATCCTGTTCAACAATACTTAAAAATGGGCTATCTAAATCACGCAGTTTGCTTTTGTCTCTTACAAGTGCAACAACATTTTGCTCATTTTCTAAAAGTAGTTTGGTAGCCATTTTACCAATTTGACCACTTGCGCCAATAATTAAAGTCTTACTCATAATTAATTCCTTCTCAATATAGTGTAAAGATTGTTCGTACAAACAGACCTTGGGGTAGGAAATTATTTTTAAAGAGTAAATGGGATTTAAACGAGCTTATTTAAAAAAAACATATTAGTGAAAAGTTATTACTTAACTGAGTATTAAAATTAGCTATTTTTTTAGGCGTTTTTTAGAACTTTTTACTCGATCATTATACTTACTTCGGTTACAAAGCTACGGTGGTATAAGCCAATAAGTACACTGCGTTCTTGGTAATTACAGTAAAGGGCTTTGTAGGTATTATTACCTTTAAATTTTATTGCGAATAAGGTCACGAACAATAAAGCGGCCTGGGTGAATAGCTTGGCTTACGCGTTCGCTTAGTGGGCGAGGTTCATTGTTTAAACTACTAATTAGGTGCTCGGCAGATAGCGGTGCACTGCATAATGCTCGCGCGCCAAAGCCGGTAAAAATATGCAGGCCCTGTTGTGGTTTTTTTAATGCTTGGTATTGATAGCGCTTACCCAAACGTAAATTAGCAAATGCATGTGTATAGTCAGTTTGCTCCACCCATTCACCGGCCATAGGTAAGTGATCAATAAAACTACAGCGAACAGCGGCTTTAGCAGAGCTAATATCGCCTAAGCTGGTGGCAAATTCAGTGTTGTTATAAAAGCTCAGCAGTTGCTCGCGGTTGGTTTGATTATCTTGCTCGGTCACTTCACGGCTTTTACTGTTTTTTTCAAAGGTGGCGCCCATACAATGGTGATCTAAATAAGCGGGGGTGAAATACCCCTTGTGACACAACACGGTTTTTAGCTTACGTGATTGCGTGCTTGCTTGAACATGTGACACTTGGCCGCGAACGCCAACAATGGGAAGTGTTTTGGTTTGCGTAAATGCATCACTGTGCTCACCAGTACAAATAATCACATCGCTAAAGGGGCCAAATGTTTGCTTTTGCGTGGTTAAGTACCAACCATCGGGTTGTTTATTAAATTGCTCAATATGGCAGTTAAATAGGCTTTCAAACGCATTTAATTGCTGTGCGGCATCTAACATTGCACAGACTAGCTGCGGGGGATTAACCCAGCCGCCTTGTTCAAAAAACACCCCTGAGTAACCTGTTTTAACCCCAGCGATAGCATCACCCTCATCAGCAGTCACATTTCGCATAAGCTGCTCTGGCCACAGTTGTTTATCAGCGAGGTTTTGATGGCGATCTGCCAATGGCTGTTTTACTGCATGTTGCAGCACACCACACCACTGGTGATCAAACAAAAAGCCATTGTTGAGTAATTGATTATAAAGCCGCTTTGCATATAAAAAACTGTGGGCAAATAATTCACTATGTGGCGAGTTTTTTGCTTGTAAATGCGGATACACAGCCCCTTGCACATTGTGCGATGCCCCCATTGCGGGTTTTTCATCTTGGCAAAATAAGTGGCTTTTTATCCCACGCTTTGCGAGGCTATAAAGGATGCAACTGCTCGCTATACCACCGCCAATAATAGCCACACTTGAAAGCGGTGAGGGGTGATGCTCAAAATAGGCGGGGGCTGATTGTTTTGGGTTGGCTTGAGCAAGTGTGCCAATTAGCATCTCACGCTTTCGGCCAAAACCTTTGGCTTTTTGCATGCTAAAGCCTGCCTCGTTTAGTCCTCTGCGCACAAAGCCCGCAGCGGTAAACGTGGCTAATGTGGCATTGCTTCTAGAAATATCAACCATGGCGTTAAATACACTTTGCTGCCACATGTCGGGGTTTTTACTTGGCGCAAAGCCATCTAAAAACCACGCATCAACCAGTCCACTTTGTGGGTAGCTCATGCTATTAATACATTCCAGTACGTCGCCAAAATAGAGGTCGAGGATTACACGGCCATTGGCAAATTCTAGTCGATGGCAGCCATTTAAATTAATCGGATAGAGGGCAACGAGTTGGTCGCTTAAATGGCTTAAGCTAGGCCAAGCTTGCAAGGCTTGTTTTAAATCATTTACGCTAAGTGGATATTTTTCAAAAGAAATAAAATGTAATCGCTGTACTGTATTTGGCTGTTCATTTTGAACTTGTAAGCACTGTAAGTGGTCAGAAAACTGCAGCCATGCATTTAAAAAGTTAAGCCCAGTACCAAAACCGGTTTCGGCAATAACAAAGTGTTCACGGTCATGATTTTGTAACCGTGTATCTATACTGTTTTGTTGATAAAACACATAATGCGATTCAGCAAGGCCGTCGTCATTAGAAAAATAAACATCGTCAAAGTCATTGGCAACTGGTGTGCCTAAGTCGTTAAAGTGTATATGGGCGTTTTTTATCATGACCAATTCAATTTATAGATAATTTTTTAATTATTTTACGTGTTTTCTTTGAAATAGTCTGGCGTTATTTATAAGCTGTAGCTTCAGAGTACAAGTGTACGCTAGAAAGCTGACCACTTAGATGATTAAATTCGCGTAAAATAGAACACAATTAAGTATTAAGCTAAGGGAATTACCCATGAGAAGAGCCGTAATAACAGGCATCGGTGTTGTATCAAGCATCGGCAATAATAAACAAGAAGTATTAGAGTCGCTTAGAGCTGGTAAAAGTGGTATTGCTTTTAATCAAGAATTTGCTGATTACAAATTGCGTAGCAATGTATCAGGTAAAATTGATATTGATGTTAAAGAGCATGTTGATCGTAAAGCAATGCGCTTTATGGGCGATGCGGCGGCTTACTCTTATATTTCAATGGCGCAAGCGATTGAAGATGCGGGTCTTAGCGACGAGCAAGTATCAAACGAGCGTACTGGTTTATTAGTTGGCTCTGGCGGTGGTTCATCAAAATGGCAAGTAGAAGCGGCTGATATTCTACGTGAAAAAGGCGTTAAGCGCGTTGGCCCCTACATGGTGCCACGTACTATGGCAAGTACCACCTCTGCATGTTTAGCAACGCCGTTTAAAATTAAAGGTGTTAACTATTCAATTAGTTCTGCGTGTGCGACTTCTGCGCATTGTATTGGCCACGCGGTGGAACAAATTCAATTAGGCAAGCAAGACGTTATTTTTGCAGGCGGCGGTGAAGAGCTTCACTGGACGTTAGCAATGGAATTTGACGCTATGGGCGCGCTTTCGACTAAATACAACGACACACCTGAAAAAGCATCACGTACTTATGACGCAAACCGCGATGGTTTTGTAATTTCAGCCGGTGGCGGTATTGTGGTTGTTGAAGAACTTGAACATGCACTTGCTCGTGGCGCGCATATTTACGCTGAAATTACCGGTTACGGCGCAACCTCTGACGGATACGACATGGTTGCCCCATCGGGCGAGGGTGCAGCACGTTGTATGCGCCAAGCTATGCAAAACGTTGACAGCATTGATTACTTAAATACCCACGGTACATCTACACCAGTAGGTGATGTTAAAGAGCTAGGCGCTATTCAAGAAGTATTTGGTGGTAACTCACCAATGATCAGTGCCACTAAAGCAATGACAGGCCATGCACTAGGTGCGGCTGGCGTACACGAAGCTATCTTTTCATTACTCATGCTTGAGCACGGTTTTGTTGCGCCATCTATCAATATTGATGAGTTAGATGAACAAGCGGCAGGCTTGAATATTGTAACTGAAGCAAAAGACGTTGAACTAAACACGGTTATGTCTAACAGCTTTGGTTTTGGCGGTACTAATGCCACGCTAGTAATGAGCAAATACAAAGGTTAAGTTAATCGTTACCTATTTTAAAGCCGAGCAAAATGCTCGGCTTTTTCGTTTGTGCTAATAGGGGGTTGTTCGTTACAATAGCGCCTCATTTCGCCAAACGGACTCACAATGAAAATTCTTGCCGATCAAAATATGCCTTTAGTTGAGCAATTCTTTAAAGATATGGGTGAGGTTGAACGATTTGATGGCAGGCAATTAACTCCTGAACAACTTATCGATGTTGATGTACTGCTTACCCGCTCAGTTACTCAAGTTAACAGTGACCTATTAGCACAGGCGAATAAGTTAAGCTTTGTAGGTACCGCTACGATTGGTGTTGATCATATTGATACCGATTTACTCAACGCAAAAAATATTGATTTTACCAGTGCGCCTGGCTGTAATGCCATAGCCGTAGCTGAGTATGTAATAAGTAGCTTATTTGCATTAAGTCAAGAAAATGCCAGCCCGTTAAGCGGTAAAACAATCGGTATTGTGGGTGTAGGTAATATTGGCAGTTGCCTCGCGCAAAAATTAAAAGCACTGAACGTTAATTTACTCTTGTGCGACCCAATTAAGCATGAGCAAGGGCTATTAACCGAGCATGTTGAGTTCGATGAGCTATTAGCGCAGTCAGATATTGTCACTTTTCATGTGCCGTTGGTTAAAACGGGTAAACATAAAACCCTACACATGCTTGATAAAACACGCTTAACTAAACTTAAATCTGGGCTGACTTTAATCAACGCCAGCCGAGGTGATGTAATTGATAACCAAGCCTTGCTTGAAGTAATGCAAGCCGGAGCAGAGCTCGATTTAGTGCTGGATGTTTGGGAAAATGAACCTAACATTTTAACTGAATTACTGGAACATGTGCGCTATGCCAGTGTTCACATTGCAGGGCATACCCTTGAGGGTAAAGCGCGAGGTACGCAAATGTTGTACCAGCGCTTATGTGAGCTAAAAGGGGTTAACGCAATAAAATCGCTTGATGATTTTTTACCGCCTCCTGCGATTAAAAAAGTCACCCTAGAAAGCAGTTTTAGCGAAACAGATATAGCCCGTTTAGTGCATTTAGTTTATGACGTACGCCGTGATGATGGCATTTTACTACGTCACTTGGCCGATGAAGGCTTTGACAGCTTACGAAAAAACTACCCAACCCGCCGTGAATTTAGCACTGTGATGGTTGAAGGTGATAGCACCGAGCTTGCCGTACTTGCCCAGCTTGGCTTTACCACAGCAAACTAATTTAATTAGCGCGGTTGTTTTAACCGTGCTTACAGAGGATGAAATATGTCGCAAAAATATAACGTTGCCGTACTCGGCGCTACTGGCCTTGTTGGTCGTCAAATCATTGAAACTTTGGAAGATCGTAAATTTCCGGTCGATCAGCTGTTTTTATTAGCAAGCAGCCGAAGTGCCGGCGAAGATATAAAGTTTCGTGGTGAGAGCATAGAAGTACGCGATGTTGAAGGCTTTGACTTTAGTCAAGCGCATATCGGCTTATTTTCTGCTGGTGGCAGTGTGTCTGAAAAGTATGCCCCGATTGCTGCAGACGCAGGCTGTATTGTTATTGATAATACCTCACATTTTAGAAATGACTTTGAAGTACCGCTAATTGTGCCAGAAGTGAATGCAGCGAGTTTAGCCGATTTTAGAAACCGTAATATAATCGCTAATCCTAATTGCTCAACTATTCAAATGATGCTTGCGCTTAAACCTATTTATGATGCCTACGGTATTGATCGTATTAACGTTTCAACCTACCAAGCAGTGTCGGGCGCAGGTAAAGAAGCGGTTGATGAACTGGCAAAACAAACAGCTAACTTAATGAATGCACGCCCAATGGAAAACGACATTTTTCCTAAGCAAATTGCGTTTAATGTTATTCCGCAAATCGATAGCTTTGAAGACAATGGCTATACACGCGAAGAAATGAAAATGGTAAACGAAACGCATAAAATTTTAGGCGATACGACCATTGCAGTAAACCCGACTTGTGTTCGTGTTCCGGTGTTTTTCGGTCATTCTGAGTCAATTAATATAGAAACGCGTATGCCTTATGACTTTGAGCATGTGAAGCAATTATTGAGCGATGCACCGGGTGTTGAGCTAATTGATGATGCGGGTGATTACCCAACGGCTGTCTCAGATGCCAGTGGTAACGACACTGTTTACATTGGCCGTTTACGTGCCGATATTTCACACCCACATGGATTAAATATGTGGGTAGTAAGTGATAATACCCGTAAAGGGGCTGCAACCAACAGTGTGCAAATAGCAGAAGAACTCATTGCTAATTATATGTAATTAGCCTGAAGACAGTGATAATCCAATAAACGGCAAACCAAAGTGGTTTGCCGTTTTTTTGTGCTTTAATTGCCATTTTTTTGCCACTTACAAACAGCTGCGGTGTAAACACTTTGATAAACAACATAAAATTATTTTTATCTAGATGTTTAAGGTATTTATTTTCAATGCGTTGCGATGGATATTATGGCTTAACTGGTTTATAGTTTGTAACTGGAATAGAGCTTGCAATAAAAATAGATTGTAATAAAAATGTGCGTTAGCCTCGTGGTTAACAACGGCAAGAATAATCAATGTTTAAGCGCCAATTGAAAGCGCTGTGTTAACATTTAAACATTAAAGGATCAGCATGCGCGGTTTCGTTTCACTTATTATATTAGCGTCTGCACTGATGGTAACGACTGTTTACTCTCAAGACAGTACCCAATTAAGAGGGCCCAAAGGCGCAGATTACGGCGCACAGGGGCGTTCTATTGGGCCAATAAAACCAACCGATACACTTTGGCGCATTGCCGTTAAGGTTCGTCCTGATAATTCAGTTAGCATTTACCAAGTTATGCAGGCCTTGTATAACAAAAACCCCAACTCATTTTTAGAACAAAATTTAAATCATATGCAAAGCGGTTCTTACTTAAAGATACCTACTTTGGCAGAAATTAGACGAGTAAACCCGCAATTAGCTAAGCAACGCTCTGAGCAAGATGATGACCTGTGGGAAAAAAAGAAAAATGGTACGCTTACTCAAGCAGAAATTAATTCAGCTCAAACACAAGTAACCCAAGCCCGCAAAGCAGACGTTGATGAAGCCAAAAAAGAATTACAACAAGAATTAAAAGAGATAAAAACAGACCAAGGTAATAAATTAGTTGAGCTTCAGCAGCAGTTTAAAAGTTCAGTTAGCAACGTAGAAGAGATTTTAGTCGAAAACAACAACCTTAAAAAACAGCTTACAGGTATTTCAAACGAATTAGAAAACGTTCGCTTACAGCTTGGTCAAGACAGTGAAATACAGCAACAGTTAAAAGAATTAATCCTTAAGCAAAATGAGATTATTGCGCAGCAAAAATTAAAAGAGGTAGAGCAAGAGAGTGAATTTAGCTTTGCCGCGCTACTTTCGAATCCTTTAGTGCTGATTTTATTAATGACCATTCCGGCTTTATTGATCATTTTTGCCGTTGTTATGTGGTTGCGTAAGCGTAGTAATAATCAAGAGCCTGAAAGTGACGATGATGAGTTTATTCCTCAAGCTCCAGCGTTTACTGATCCAATAAATGAAGAGCAAGAGCCCATTCTTGATGAAGAAGCGCCAGCTCCCGATCCGCTTGATGATATAAGCGTGCAATTAGACGACAACATGGATGACGTGTTACTCGATGATGATGTGGCATTTAACGATGATCTCGATGATGACAGTCTACTAGATCAAGATGAGTTAGAAAGCTTACTCAATGATGATGTTGTTTTTGAAGACGAAAATACTGAAGACGATGAACTTGATGTTTTCATGCAACAGGACTTTGATAGTTCCGATGGCGATGATACAGGTGATGCTATCGACCTTGATGAGTCAGATGACATTTTAAGTTCGGATGACCTAGATAGCTTGTTTGATGAAGAAGATGACAATGCTCTGCCAGATGAACCTAAAGGTGAATCGAACGATGATATGGCAGCACTTAGTGAAGAACTTGCTGAAGAGGGCGAAGACTTTAACATTGACGACTTGCTTGATGAGAATAATGAACAAGCAGATGATGTAACAGCACAAGCTGATGATGACGATGAGTTTGATATAGACAGTTTACTCGATGCTGAGCAACCAGTAGCTCAAAGCGAAGAGCCTGATATCGATAGTTTAGTTGAAGAAGATGACGAGTTTGATATTGATGACTTGCTTGATGCTGAGCAACCGGAGACTCAAAGCGAAGAGCCTGATATCGATAGTTTAGTTGAAGAAGATGACGAGTTTGATATTGATGACTTGCTTGATGCTGAGCAACCGGAGACTCAAAGCGAAGAGCCTGATATCGACAGTTTAGGAGAAGAAGGCGACGAGTTTGATATTGACGACTTACTCGATGCCGAGCAACCGGCTACTGAAACTCAAAGCGAAGAGCCAGACATCGACACTCTAGTTGATGAAGACGATGAAGTTGATATTGACGACTTGCTCGATGCTGAGCAACTAACTACTGAAGCTCAAACTGAAGAGCCAGATATCGACAGCTTAGTTGATGAAGACGACGAAGTTGATATTGACCAATTGCTTGATGCTGAGCAACCAACTACTGAAACTCAAAGCGAAGAGCCAGATATCGACAGCTTAGTTGATGAAGACGATGAAGTTGATATTGATGAATTGCTCGATACTGAGCAACCGGATACTGAAACTGCAACGCAAGAGCCAGATATCGACAGCCTAGTCGATGAAGATGATGAAGTTGATATTGATGGTTTGCTCGACGCTGAGCAACCAATTACTGAAGCTCAAACTAAAGAGCCAGACATCGACAGCTTAATTGATGAAGACGAAGTAGATATTGACGATGTACTAGATACTGAACAACCTGAAAGTGATGTTCATGATTCTGAAATAGATCATGCATTGGCGGACTCAATTGAAGATTTAACTGACGCGCAAGAAGAGTTAAATAGTGAAGATGTAGAATCTATCGCTTCATCTTTTGCTGAGCCAGAGGTTGCAGCTGAGACAGAAATTGCAGCAGAGCCTGAACTTGAAGCAGAGCCTGAACTTGAAGCAGAGCCTGAACTTGAAGCAGAGCCTGAACTTGAAGCAGAGCCTGAGCTTGAAGCAAAGCCTGAGCTTGAAGCAGAGCCTGAACTTGAAGCAGAGCCTGAGCTTGAATCAGAGCCTGAACTTGAAGCAGAGCCTGAGCTTGAAGTAGAGCCTGAACTTGAAGTAGAGCCTGAACTTGAATCAGAGCCTGAGCTTGAAGTAGAGCCTGAACTTGAAGTAGAGCCTGAACTTGAAGCAGAGCCTGAACTTGAAGCAGAGCCTGAACTTGAAGCAGAGCCTGAACTTGAAGCAGAGCCTGAGCTTGAAGCAGAGCCTGAGCTTGAAGCAGAGCCTGAGCTTGAAGCAGAGCCTGAGCTTGAATCAGAGCCTGAAATTGAAGCAGAGCCTAAGCTTGAATCAGAACCTGAAGCAGAGCCTGAGCTTGAAGCAGAGCCTGAGCTTGAATCAGAGCCTGAGCTTGAAGAAGAGCCAGAACTTGAAGCAGAGTCTAATGTCGGATCAGAAGATGATTTTACCGATACGTCTTCTAATTTACTCGATCCAGAAGACGCGCTTGATGAGTACAACAATGAAAACCTTGATAGCGTTGATGATTTACTGAGTGAGTTAGAACAAACAAGTGATGATTATGTAGAAGCACCTGATTGGTCAGTCGATGGCTTAGACGAGCAACCTGAACCAGAAGCTGAGCTTGAACTTGAAGCAGAGCCTGAGCTTGAAGCAGAGCCTGAACTTGAAGCCGAACCTGAGCTTGAAGCCGAGCCAGAGCTTGAAGCCGAGCCTGAGCTTGAAGCAGAACCTGAACTTGAAGCAGAGCCTGAACTTGAAGCAGAGCCTGAGCTTGAAGTAGAACCTGAGCTTGAAGCCGAACCTGAGCTTGAAGCAGAACCTGAACTTGAAGCAGAGCCTGAACTTGAAGTAGAGCTAGAACTTGAAGCAGAGCCTAATGTCGGATCAGAAGATGATTTTACCGATACGTCTTCTAATTTACTCGATCCAGAAGACGCGCTTGATGAGTACAACAATGAAAACCTTGATAGCGTTGATGATTTACTGAGTGAGTTAGAACAAACAAGTGATGATTATGTAGAAGCACCTGATTGGTCAGTCGATGGCTTAGACGAGCAACCTGAACCAGAAGCTGAGCTTGAACTTGAAGTCGAGCCTGAGCTTGAAGCCGAACCTGAGCTTGAAGCAGAACCTGAGCTTGAAGCAGAACCTGAGCTTGAAGCAGAACCTGAGCTTGAAGCAGAACCTGAACTTGAAGTCGAGCCTGAGCTTGAAGCCGAACCTGAGCTTGAAGCCGAACCTGAGCTTGAAGCCGAGCCTGAGCTTGAAGCAGAACCTGAACTTGAAGCAGAGCCTGAACTTGAAGCAGAGCCTGAGCTTGAAGTAGAACCAGAGCTTGAAGTAGAACCTGAGCTTGAAGCAGAACCTGAACTTGAAGCAGAGCCTGAACTTGAAGTAGAGCCTGAGCTTGAAGTAGAACCAGAGCTTGAAGTAGAACCAGAGCTTGAAGTAGAGCCTGAACTGGAAGCAGAGCCTGATGTTGGATCAGAAGATGATTTTACCGATACTTCTTCTACTTTACTCGACCCAGAAGATGCGCTTGACGAATACAACGATGAAAACTTCAAAAGTGTCGATGAGCTTTTAAGTGAGTTTGAGCAAACAGGCGATGAGGATGAACACGTACCTGATTGGTCAATGGATGACTTAGACGAGGATCTTGATGAAGAGGAAATTGATTTAGGCGATGACCCGCTTGCTGGCGATATCCAAAGCAACGATTTATCGACAGAAGACGATGAGCTATATGAGCCTGAAATAATCACCCCAAGTGAAGAACTTGAGGAGTATCCTGAGTTAGAGCTTGATGATGAACTGCCTTTATCAGATGAGGAGCAACAATCACTAACTCCAGAAGAGCTACAAGGTGATAATTTAGATGGTGATGCCACAGGCATGTCACCCAGCCAAGCAGAGCAAGATCTCGCTAATGCTCTATCAGCAGGTAACGATCTCGATAGCCTAGAAGATGATTTTGATGATGAGCTGTTACTTAACAATGAGTTTTCAGAGTTAGATATAGAGCAAGCTTTAGATAATGATATTTCAGAGTCTGCAGATCTGACTGAACAAGCTGCAGATGAGCAAGCTGTTAGCTCTAAAGATGATTTTGACGATGATCAACTTGATGCGTTAACAGAGTCAGCTGAATTTACCGATCAGCAAACAAATGCTGATCGAGAAGCTGATTTAACGCAAACGTCAGTACCGTCAGAATCAGAAATGATTTCAGATGATGAACTAGATGATGAGTTCATGGCTGATTTAACACAAACAGATTTTGATTCATTACTGAATGAGTTGGCTGAACCTGATGATGTTGATTTAAGCGACAGCAGTGAATTCGATGTTGATTTTAATAGCTTACTTAATGAAGATTTAGCTGATGATAAAGCACCATTGTTGCAAGAGCCCATTGAGCAACCTGAGGTTACTGAGCCATTAGATCAAGATGACTTTGTTGATATTGATGCATTACTAGAGCAAAGTGATGATGCGGATATAGATCACGAACCCTACACCGACGTCGATATGGATGTTGGTTTGGGTGACTACGATTCATTACTTGCTGGTGATAACCCTATGGATGTTGATACTCAAAGTGGTGGTTACTCGGCAAAGCTTGATCTTGCTCACGCATATATAGAGATAGATGATGCTGACTCGGCAGTTAAAATTTTAGATGAGATTATTAATAATGGCCCAGACGATGTGCAAGAAGAAGCACAAAATCTAAAAGCTAAGCTGAAAAACTAACAATAGCTAATCCTGAAAAGGATATCTGAGCTGTAAAACCCGTTATTGGTTAACACTAATAACGGGTTTTTTGTATCGCATAGTTAGGAACCTTAGTTCGCTGCTTTTATTGGAACGCCATATAGCATAAAATGCAGCGTCGATTAGCACAGTAGGTAAAGCAGTAATTATGCGAGTAGCACTTGGAGTAGAATACAACGGCGCGCGTTACAGTGGTTGGCAGCGTCAATCTCATGTAAATAGCGTACAACAAGAAGTAGAAAAAGCGTTGTCGCGCATTTGTAATCATCCGGTTGAAATTGTATGTGCAGGGCGCACCGATGCCGGCGTGCATGGCACTGGTCAAGTTGTGCATTTTGATACCCATGCTGATCGTGAAATGGTGGCCTTTACATTAGGCATGAATACCTTATTACCAAAAGACATTGCTATTCGTTTTGCCCAGCCTGTGGTTGAAGACTTTCATGCTCGCTTTAGTGCAACTGCTCGTCGTTATCGTTATGTGATTTATAATTATGCGTTTCGTGGTGCGGTATTAAATGAAGGTGTTACCCATTTTCATCATCCTTTAGATGAAGTGAAAATGCAGCAGGCTTGCCAATATTTATTAGGTGAGCACGATTTCACCTCGTTTAGAGCGCTTCACTGCCAAGCTAATACGGCAACGCGAACGATTCATCATTTATCGGTACAGCGCCAAGGTGCTTATGTCATTATTGACATTAAAGCCAATGCGTTTTTGCATCATATGGTACGTAATATTACCGGGTGTTTAATGGATATCGGTTTACATAAACATGAACCAATTTGGTTAAAAGAGTTGCTAGATCTTAAAGAGCGTGCCAAAGCGAGCGCCACAGCAAAAGCGGCGGGTTTATATTTAGTAGATGTTGATTACCCAGAACACTTTAATATTCCTAGAACGCCGTTGGGGCCATTGTTTTTAGCCGATACCGATATTTAAAAGGTAATCAGGTGGTTATTTTTATACGCTATTATTCGTAGGACTAACTACTAAGACCAGTTTTTTATACCGTGATAGCGTAATTCATGTTTTAATTGGAAAAATTTGTTTGCATGGTTAACATGTAGACTCGCGACACAGAACAGCATTAAGAGAGTTGCAAATGAGTTGGCTAGAAAAAATCTTACCAAAAACGACTAAATCTTCAGGTCGTAAAGAAATTCCAGAAGGTGTATGGGCTAAATGTACGTCATGTGATTCAATTTTATATAAAGCAGAATTAGAAAAATCACTAAATGTATGCCCTAAGTGCGACCATCATATGCGTGTTAGTGGTCGTAAGCGTCTTGAACAATTTTTAGATGACGGTGACCGTCATGAATTAGGCGCTCAACACGAACCTAAAGATGTGCTTAAATTTAGAGACTCTAAAAAGTACTCAGATCGTATTAATGCAGCTCAAAAGTCAAGCGGTGAAAAAGACGCACTGGTTGCAATGAAAGGAAACCTAAAAGGTATTCCTGTTGCTGCAGTTGCATTTGAATTCTCATTTATGGGTGGCTCAATGGCATCGGTTGTAGGTGCTCGCTTTGTTGACGCAGTTGACCAATGTTTAGAGCATAATATGCCGCTGATTTGTTTTTCTGCATCGGGCGGCGCGCGTATGCAAGAGGCGCTAATGTCACTTATGCAAATGGCTAAAACCAGTGCTGCACTTGCTAAAATGACCGAAAAAGGCCTACCGTTCATCTCTGTAATGACTGATCCAACAATGGGTGGTGTATCAGCATCATTGGCAATGCTTGGTGATATTAATGTTGCAGAGCCTAAAGCTTTGATTGGTTTTGCAGGTCCGCGTGTTATTGAACAAACCGTGCGTGAAACACTGCCTGAGGGTTTCCAACGCAGTGAGTTTTTATTA
The DNA here is from genome assembly GCF_055397545.1 of Pseudoalteromonas sp. 11L1. Next base: position 1,772,138 of record NZ_AP041141.1, read on the forward strand.
GAGCACGGCGCAATCGACATGATAATTGACCGTCGAGAAATGCGCGATACGCTAGCACGTATCTTAGCAAAATTTATGAACTTGCCTTCTACGGAACAAGAGCATAGAGTAGCGTAAATTTCAGCTTTACTGATTACATGCTATGACAAAAACAATTCCTAGCCAATCATCAAGCCTTGATGATTGGCTTTGTTATTTAGAGAGTGTTCACCCTGCTAATATAGAAATGGGCTTAGAGCGCGTTGCTCGTGTTGCTAACAACATAGAGCTTTTAACTTCCTCAAGTAAAATCATTCTTATTGCAGGCACCAATGGCAAAGGAACAACAGCACGTTGTTTAGAGTCATTATTATTAGCCCAGGGTTATTGTGTTGGCACCTATGCTTCACCTCATTTAGTTCGCTATAACGAACGTGTACGCGTTAATGGGGCAGAGCTTGACGATCAATACCATGTCGATGCGTTTAATTTACTAGAGCAAGGGCGTGGTGACACACCATTAACCTATTTTGAATATGGTACCTTAGGCGCGTTGGCTATATTTAAACGCTTAGAAGTTGACTACGTGTTGTTAGAGGTCGGTTTGGGCGGGCGTTTTGACGCGACCAATATTGTTACCCCATTTGCTAGTGTGATCACCACCATCGATTTAGATCATAAAGAATATTTAGGTGATACCCGTGAGCTGGTGGCTTATGACAAGGCGGGAATTTTTAGAGAGAGTACTCCGGCAATTATTGGGGATTTAAATATTCCGTATACAATGACCGATTATGGCAAAGAAATTAACGCTAATATGGTGTTATCGGGTAGCGACTTTATTTTTAAAGAGTATGCGCAGAGTTTTAGTTGGCAATTTAAAGCACATAAACTCGAGTTACCTAAACCGGCCATCCCGTGTCAAAATGTGGCCACTGCGTTAACGACCTTGTCGGTGCTAGATTTATTACCAAGTGATGAAGTGATAACTCAGTGCATAGCTAACTTAGTGGTAGAAGGGCGCTTTCAACAATTAAGTGAGTCGCCATTAGTGTACACCGATGTGGCACATAACCCTGAATCGGCACGTTATTTAGCAACTAAGTTAGCAAGCTATAAAGATAAAGGCTTTAAAATTCATGCATTAGCCGCTATGCTTGCTGATAAAGATAAAGTCGGTGTGCTTAAAGAAGTGGCTGATGTGGTAGATGAATGGTCTTTAGCGAGCTTAGACGGCCCGCGTGGCGATAGTGCCGCCTATCTTCAACAGGCGCTTTCAAGTATACCCAATAGTCATTTTAAACAGGGTTATAGCAACGTAGAGGTAGCATTGGATGCTATTTTGCCAAACCAGCCAAGTAATACACTATTGATTGTATTTGGCTCATTTTTTACCGTGGCTGGCGCTATTCATTACTTTAAAAAATAGAGAGGATGTCGGTGAACTCAGGTTTTATTAATCGCTTAGTCGGAACAAGTATTGTGGTGATCGCAGCAATTGTGTTTATTCCCAATATACTCGATGGTGAAAAAGTGCACTATAAAGAAGGCTTTAAAGCGATTCCAGAACGCTCTGAGTTCAAGACCATTGATTTACAAGAATCAATTGATCAACAAGTGGCAAATGCAGAACCATTAAAAGAGGATGAAATTGAAGATATTCAGCCTGATGATGCTGCATTTGAGCAACAAAACAGCTCTGCTGAAACTGACGTTACTGCACAGCCAGCAATGGTTGAAGCAGTTATAGCCGATACAAAACAAGGCACAGTCACTACCGGGCAAGATGATGCTATGCGTAATACTAATGAAAACCTAACAAGTATGGCGTATGTCATTCAGCTTGGTAGTTTTTCTCATGCGGCAAATGTAAAAGCGTTGCAGGCAAAGCTAAAAACGAAAGGTTTTAAAAGCTTTACTAGGCCAATTAAAACGCCAAATGGTACGTTAACTAAAGTATTTGTAGGGCCGTCATTAAGTAAAAATGAGCTGCAGTCCCAACTTCCCGCACTGAAAGAACTAACTAAACTAAACGGTAAAGTTACTCAATTTGAAGTGGCAAAATAACTTAGTCATTAATAGGTAAATGTGTTTATCAGCTGATATTACACATTTATCTATTCCCTGAACTATCCTCACTTCTAGCCTACATATTTCACGCTATTTTTTATCTAAAAACTGCATGTTTTTACTCATCTGCAATCTCACGCTTAAACTTGCATCACGAGGAGGTTTAGGTATAGAATGCGCCCAAAATTAGCGACTATTTGGTTCTTATGATCTGGGTTGATTACGCCATTCTTGGCATTATTGCACTCTCTACCATCATCGGTTTAATACGCGGCTTTGTTAAAGAAGCTATGTCATTAGCGGTATGGGCAGGGGCTTTCATCATCTCCAGCTTATTTTATCAATATTTAGCTTCCTTCCTAACATCCATTTCTGAACCCCTTTTAAGAAATGCGGCGGCCATTGCCATATTATTCTTTGCGACGCTATTGTTAGGCGGTTTACTAAACTATATTTTAGGTGAGCTTGTACAGCGAACCGGATTATCCGGCACAGACCGTGTTTTTGGTCTGGTGTTTGGTGCTCTTCGAGGCGTGTTGGTCGTGAGCGCGTTACTCTTCTTTCTTGATGCTTTTACTGGTGCGCCTAATACGCATTGGTGGGGCAACTCCATTTTGATTCCAGAATTTGGCTTTGTAGTTGAATGGTTCTTTTCGTACCTAGAAAACAACTCGAGCTTTTTAAATTCAGTAAACCGTTAATCGGCGAGGATAAATTACATGTGTGGTATCGTTGGAATAGTCGGAACATCGCCAGTTAATCAGGCGATTTATGATGGCTTAACCGTTTTGCAACACCGTGGCCAAGATGCTGCGGGTATCATAACTATTGAGAACAATACATTTAGCTTGCGCAAAGCAAATGGCCTAGTGAAAGATGTATTTCACACTCGTCATATGAAACGTTTGCAAGGCAACATTGGCATTGGCCATGTGCGCTACCCAACGGCGGGCTCTTCAAGTTCGTCAGAGGCTCAGCCGTTTTACGTGAACTCTCCTTTTGGTATAGCACTTGCCCATAATGGTAATTTAACCAATGCAGAGTCGTTAAAAGAGCAGTTATTTTCAGAGGCACGTCGCCATGTTAATACTACCTCTGATTCTGAGATTTTACTTAACATCATGGCACATGAGCTAAGTAAGTCAGACAAGCTTAAATTAGACCCTGAAGATATTTTTACCGCGGTTACTGAAGTTAACAATAAAGTGACGGGTGGTTATGCCACTATTGCCATGATTATCGGCCATGGTATTGTGGCGTTTCGCGATCCAAATGGTATTCGTCCTCTTGTATTTGGTAAACGTGAATCTGCTGCGGGTACTGAATATATGTTTGCCTCAGAAAGTGTGGCGTTAAAGCCAGATGGCTTTGAGTTTATCCGTGACGTTGCCCCAGGCGAAGCTATTTATGTGACGGAAAAAGGCGAGTTTCATTCTTTTGCCTGTGCGGATAAAGTGTCTTACTCACCGTGTATTTTTGAATTTGTTTACTTTGCGCGCCCGGATTCAACCATTGATCGTATGTCGGTTTATGCTGCACGTGTAAATATGGGGACTAAACTAGGCGAGAAAGTAGCACGTGAGTGGGCCGATAAAGACATTGATGTCGTTATTCCTATCCCAGAGACTTCGTGTGATATCGCTTTAGAAATGGCACGCGTGCTTGATTTACCTTATCGCCAAGGCTTTGTTAAAAACCGCTATATTGGTCGTACGTTCATTATGCCAGGCCAAGAGCTACGTAAAAAATCAGTACGTCAAAAACTTAATGCAATTGACCGTGAGTTTAAAGGTAAAAATGTCCTACTTGTTGATGATTCAATTGTACGTGGTACAACTTCAGCACAAATAGTTGAGATGGCACGCGAGTCTGGTGCTAAAAATGTTTACTTTGCGTCAGCTGCACCGGAAATACGCTTTCCAAATGTATACGGTATAGATATGCCATCGGCGGCTGAACTCATTGCACACGGCCGTGAGGTTGAAGATATTAACCAAAGCATTAGCTCTGATGGTTTAATCTTTCAATCATTAAGTGATTTAATTGCTGCAGTTAGCCAAGAAAACCCTGAAATCACTAAGTTTGAAACGTCAGTGTTTGATGGACAATACATTACTGGCGACGTTGATCAAGACTACCTAAATCGTATTGATAAGCTACGTAACGATTCTGCTAAAAGCACCCGCGAAAACGCGATGTCGTCTGGTTTAGAAATACATAACCAAGATGAAAACGAATCTGATTAACAATGATAATACTACCCGGTAGCATTATCGGCGTTACAAAAAAAGGAGCTTAATCGCTCCTTTTTTGTTTTTCAATTTTTAGGTAAACATAGGGCTAATTATACCGTTGGTCCATAGCATGGCGGTAAGTGCTAAAATGATAACCAGCAAAATGAGTCCACAGGTTACAACAGAGCTTGCATAAATAAAGCCGCGCTCCTGCGGAATGTGCATTAAAATAGGGACGCCGGTATACAGTAAATAAACTGAGTAGGCGAGCGCCACTAATCCAACACACACCACAAACCATAACTCAGGCCAAAAAGCAGCCAATGCTGACATAAACACCGGTGTAGCGGTATACGCTGCCAGCTCGATAGTTTGGGTAAAGGTCGGTTTAGCACCGAAAGTAACCGCCATCCAATGCGCTAAATAGGCCAGTGCAAATACACCGCCAATTAAAGCAACATACATGGCTGCGCCAATCATCAGTGCGCTTTCATGGGTTAAAAAAACGGGGTTACCTGTGCCTATACTCCAGCCTAAGTAAACCGATGAGTAGTATCCCATTGCTGAGGGAAATAAAGCGATTAGCAAAATGTGCGATAAGCTGTAGGTTAAGCTTTCGTGACGGTTATCAATTGTTTGCCACTCTTCGAGTGGGTGGGCGTATAAGCCCCATAGGTGATTTAGTATCATTGCGTGCTCTCCATAAAGGATAAGTTACTGTTTGGTTATAGTTGGTTTGTTTTTTATACAGTCCATTTAGTTATGGTTCAGTAACTAAGCAAAGTCAAGTTATCCACATGCTTGTAAGAGCTGCGTGTGTTTATTTTATTCAGAACATTATTTCGTGTTAAAATGCGTAATCGCAATTTTTAGCAATGAGTAGTCAGCGTGCCACATAGTCAGCTTTTAGAGCCAATTAACAACTTTTTATTATGCCGTACCCCCAATGAGTGGGTTGAACAGGCAACCAAAAAAGAAAATTTACCCATCATATTAATTGATCATTTAATTTGTGAGCTAAAAGCGGCACAAAGTGCGATGTTTTTAATCCGTAAGTATGCGGTAGATAAAGACAGCAGTGATGCACTGCTTGAGTGGCTAAAACCGTTTGAAACGCTTATTTATAAACGTGAGGGGAACTGGCGTGATTTAGCGGCTAAAAATAAACTGACAAAGTCTATTATTCCTAAATCTAACTCACCTTATGGACAAGACTTAATTGATAAAATGGTGATGTTAATAAAAGAAGAGTTGCATCACTTTTATCAAGTGTTGGAAATTATGGATGAATACGGCGTTGAATATAAAAGTATAACCCCATGTCGTTACGCCAAAGGCATGTTACGTAATGTTAAAACGTTTGAGCCCAATGCATTAGTTGATAAACTTATTGTAGGTGCGTACATAGAAGCGCGCTCATGTGAACGTTTTGCTGCGCTTGCCCCGCATGTAGATAAACGCTTAGGGGACTTTTATATTTCACTGCTTCGCTCAGAGGCTCGCCATTATCAAGATTACTTAACCCTTGCTCAAGAAATTGCTGACTTTGATATTACTGAGCGGGTAAAAGAATTTGCTGAAATAGAAGCGCAGCTAATTACATCGGACGATGAAGACTTCAAATTTCATAGCGGCGTACCTATTACTGCTTGCCAACAACCCGTATAATTTACACATGAAGCTGCTACCAGTTAAACAGCAAACTGTTGTAGCAGTTACTTTTAATTAAATTCTTTTTAAATTAGACACATCCAATACCCTCACCTAATATTAGAATAACTATTTAAATTATTTAACTTATTGCTTTGTAATTCATTTTAATAACAAGGTCATACCTTATTTATTATTGGGTGAGAAGATATGCAAGATAAAGAGGGATTGTTTGTATTTGCAGCTGAAGAAGAAAAAGCAGATACAGAGCTAAAAGCATGGAAGATATTAACCGTTGAGGATGACCTTGATTATCAGAACGCGTTAGTAAATAGCTTAAAAGAACTAAAAGCCAAGGACGGGTATAAATACGAGCTTTTAACGGCAAATACTGTGCCTGAGGCTGCTTTGGCGTTGAGTATGCATCCTGATATTGCACTTATTTTTATAGATGTAGTAATGGAGGAGGATGACTCAGGCTTGCGTTTAGTAAATACTATTCGAGAGGTTATAGGTAACGCAGAAATGCGTATTGTGCTATTAACAGGTCAACCTGGTTTTGCTCCAGAGAGTGATATCATGAAAGTCCTTGATATCGATGAATACTGGAATAAATCAGATATTACAGCAGAAAAGTTGCAATCAATTGTTAATAGTAACATGCGTACATGGGAGTATATTTCACAAATTAGGTCCGCAAAGCAAGGTTTACAGCTGGTGCTAGATGCGTCTAGAAGTATTAACGGTAAGCATGATATGGCCTCTTTTTCTCATGCAGTGCTTAAAGAAATTAGCAATATTTTAAAAATAACCGAAGGCGGCGGTATTTTTTGTTCGAGTAATTCAAACTCTAGCTCTGAATGCTTAATACTCTCTACCCATGGTTGCTTTAGTGGTACTAAAGGGCAACCTGTTGTACCTAACCTGCCTGCAGAAATGCTGCAAGATTTTAAACAAGCGACCATACAGCGCAGTCATATTTTTTCAAGGCACCACAGCGTATTTTTTTTCGAGACTCCCTTAACGCAAGAACAAGATATTTCTTATATAACGATCGTAAAATCAGACAACCCAATTAATGAGCAAAATGAGTATTTACTCAAAGTATTTAGCGAAAATGTGAGCACGGGATTTGCGAATATTTCGTTATTAAATCGTTTAACAGAGCTTGCTTATACCGATGTATCACTAAATTTACCAAATAGGAACTGGTTAACCCGTGAAATAAAGAACATGAATGCCCATGAGCGATTAAAAACACGATTAGTCATTTTTGACATTTATCAGTTTGATGAAAAAGCATTTACTTTCGGGAATGACTTTTGTAATAAATTAATGAAGTTAGTTCATCAAAATATAGTTGATACTTTTGCTAAATATGAACCACGCATAGCACTAATTAGTAACAAAACCTTTGGCATGCTAATTAGCGTTGACTTTGATATTTCAGATGCAATTAGTTACTTTCAAAATAAGCAAAAGTTCGAAATTGAACAGGTGAAGCAATATATTGATGTGCGTATACTGGAGTTGAAGTTAAGCGCTGCTTTAAACTTAACACCTGAAAAAGTGATTAGCTTAGCAGAGTCTAGCCTCAACTATACGTTGGCAAACCATGCAAAGTATATTCAGCATACAGAGGAAAAAACAGATCAGATAACTCGTCGATATGAGCTGATGGCTGAGCTCAGAACGGCTATAGGTAATAAAAGCTTAGAGGTGGTGTTACAACCCAAAATCAGCTTATCAACCTTGAAACCAGCAGGTTTTGAAGCGCTCGCTAGGTGGCAAAGAGCCGATGGCAGCTTTGTACGCCCCGACGAGTTTATAGAATTAGCTGAAACAGCCGGATTAATTAATGAACTAGACCATGTGATTTTTGAGAAAATACTAGAGGCTATTAATCAACTTAAAGAGCAAGGCTGTAACTTACCCGTTGCATTTAATGCGTCCTCTTATGATTTAGTTGAGCCAAGCTACTTTGAACAGATAAAAAATAAAATTGAAGAATACAGTATTTTGCCTTCTATGCTTGAGCTTGAGGTGACCGAAACACAAGCTATTAGTAATTACAGCTTAATTAAAGAGGCGCTTGAGCGGTTTATTGCTTTGGGCATGAAAGTCAGCATTGATGACTTTGGTACAGGGTATTCGTCTTTGGCTCACATTAATGAAATACCGTCTACGTCGATAAAAATAGATCGCTATTTTGTTAGTGACCTTGAGTTTAATGACAATAATCAATACATGATTAAGATGATATTGTCTTTGGCAAAGCAATTTAACTTTTCGGTGATTGCTGAAGGTGTTGAGAATGAGTTTGAGGCCAAGTGGTTGCAGCAACAAGGCTGCGAAACAGCTCAAGGGTATTATTTTTCTAAACCTCTATCTCTAAAAGATCTGTTCGGATGGTTAAAGCAGTATGAAGTGACTGATAATGAATAGCATTAATAGTTTGCCTGTTGGTACAAAAAAAAGTGTGCTAGTTAAATTGCTATTCAGTTTATTCATTACCTTCTTTATTGGTTGGCTTATATACGAACAAATATATCAAGAAAAAATAAACACCATTAAAGCTCAGCAAGATGAAAAGTTAGTACTAATTAGTAGTGATTTCTCCAAAGAGCTCAGCAGCATTAAAAAGCTAACTCGTATTTTGGCTCAAGGCCCAGTTTTAAAAAGCGATGCACAAAACAAGCCTTTGCAACAAATGCGAAGCAGAGATGAAATAAATAATTATTTTTTAAATTTTGCGACTATCTCTACTAACATAGCCCAAATTCGCTGGCTAGATAAGCAAGGGCAAGAGCAATACCGCATTAACGCAGTGAATGGTGTTGGCGAAATTGTATCGCCTGATGGTTTGCAAAATAAGCAAAACCGTTACTACTTTCAAAAAGGGATGCAGATCAGTGCGCCTGACATTTTTGCTACAGAAATAGATTTAAACATTGAACACAACAAAATCATAAAACCTCATCAACCATCAATCCGCGTAACCTACCGTACCAATCAAGAAAATTACCTATTAGATGGCCTATTGGTGGTTAACTTTAACTTAGATTATCTATTTAATCAGATCAAAAGCTATAGCCAAAAAAGTACCCATATAAGCATTTTGAATCATAATGGTTTTTGGTTATTAAATAGTGATGAAGATTTAGAATGGGGGTTTATGTATGGTAAAAATGAGCAAACGCTTGCCATTCAAGAGCCTCGGCTCTGGCAGCAAATTATTGGTGGCAAAGTCGAGTATGGTTCGCACTTTTTTGACCATAACCTCTATACTTACCGACGTTTTTCTATTTTTTCACTGCGCGAGAACAAAGGCAGAATTAGTGACACCGATAAAGAGTTAATTATTTTAATAAGTAGTCCTGATGAATTACTAATAACTGGACAGGTGAAAGCCTTACAGTTTGCGTTTTTGTGTAGTGGATTACTGTGCTTAATTAGTTTTGGCTTTATTTATCGTGAGTATAAGTTTCAAAATAAGCTGTTAACCCTCTCGCATAAATTACATATAGAAAAGATAGAACTAGATATAGTGAACCGAGAGCTTGATGCCACCATAAAGCAGCAACAACAGCTACAAGAAGGACTAATTGAAGCGCAAAAACTATCCTCATTAGGATTGCTCGTAGCAGGAGTTGCTCATGAAATGAATACACCCATTGGTGGAGCCGTTATTTCTGTTTCTAATGCAGATATGGCATTAGCTAAATTAAATGCGGCGATGAGGGAGGGGCTGACTAAATCAACGTTAGAGGAAACAACAACCAGTATTGGTGAGAACCTAGCACTAGCTAAAATTAACTTAAATAAAACCGCAGTATTAGTGAAAAGTTTTAAAAAAATGGCCATTGATCGCCATAACGATGAATTTATTGCATGTGATATTGAAAAAATCATTCAAGAGTTATTATTGTCATTAAATTCCAGATTAAAAAATTCACCGATAAAAGTGAAAACTATTTTCTTGCTCAAAAAACAGGTGATTAGTTTGCCGGGGATTATTTCTCAGGTGGTCGAAAACCTTGTAATTAATGCGCTAAATCACGCTTTTGATGAAAAGCAGGAGGGAGTGATAGAAATAAAAGTAGAGCAAGCGACAAATAATAGCGTAAGGCTTAGCGTGTCAGATAATGGTAAAGGAGTTAATAATGAGACTAAAGCAGATATATTTGAGCCTTTTTATACAACCGCACGAGGTAAAGGTAATACGGGCTTAGGTTTATATATGGTGCACCAATGGGTAACACAAGTTTTGAAAGGAGACATCAAACTTCATTCAGAACCACAAAGCGATGCCTATTTTAAAACACAATTTATTATTACCTTGCCTGAGTTAACCGCAAAGTCTGATTACGATTAATTACTAGGGACGTTATAAAGGCGTTGAAATTAATTGTTGTGACTCGGGAGTAATCACTAAATACGAACCTTGAGTATACCAATCGCCCAATACTGTGCGAGTAAGCGTTTGGTTATTAACTTCATAGGTATGTACATTAGGGCGGTGAGTATGGCCGTGGATCATATTAGCCACGTTATGCTTAGCAAAGGTTTCGAGTACCGCGCTTTGCACTACATCCAGTATTTCTATAGGTTTGTCTGCTTGGCTAAGTTTACTTTTTTCACGCGCATCGCGGGCTATTTTTTTTCGATACCATAATGGCATAGCAAGCATTAATTTGGGCCACCACCAACCACGACTTTTTTGACGAAACTTTTGATATTCAATATCTTGAGTACACATTTCATCACCATGTAAAATTACCGTGGGTGTGCCGTAAAGGTCGATCACTGTTTGCTCATCGAGTAGAGTCATTCCTGCCATATCTGCATATTTTGTGCGCATGATAAAATCGCGATTACCGTGAACAAAATAAATAGGTATGCCCGAGTTATTAACTGCTTTTAATTGTTTGGCTACTGCTGCTGATAGTTCGCTAACATAATCGTCACCAACCCAGACTTCAAAAAAATCACCTAAAATATATAGGGCGTCTACTTTTTGAGGAACAATATGGGAGTGTAAAAATTTAAAAAATGCCGCTGTAATATCAGGGCGATTTTCACTCAAATGTAAATCTGCAATAAAGTAGGTTTGGCGAGTCATGGTGATTCCAGTTAAATAAAAGCGGGTGAATACCCGCTTTATGTATTCTTTGAAGAATAAAGGGGGTTTTAGCTTACAGTTACACTTTCAATTACCACATCTTCAAGTGGTACATCTTGGTGAAAACCATTGCTACCTGTAGCAACACCTTTGATTTTATTTACTATGTCCATGCCTTCTACTACTTCAGCAAACACACAGTAACCCCAGCCTTGCGACGTTTCGCTGCTGTGGTTTAAAAAGTCGTTGTTATTCACGTTAATGAAAAATTGCGCTGTAGCTGAGTGTGGATCAGGCGTACGCGCCATTGCTAAAGTACCTACTTTGTTAGATAGGCCGTTGTTAGCTTCATTTTCAATTGGGTCGTTTACTTCTTTTTGTTCCATACCCGATGCAAAACCACCGCCTTGAACCATAAAACCATCAATTACACGGTGAAAAATAGTGCCGTTATAAAAACCTGAGTTTGCATACTCTAAAAAGTTTTTTACTGTATTTGGAGCTTCGCTTTCGTGCATTTTAATGGTGATATCACCAAAGTTTGTGTGTAGAACAACCATGAGGTTTCCTATAGCTGGTTTAAATATTGGTGCTATTTTATCGTAGTTGACTCAGATTAACAAAGTAGATGTTATGTTTGTTATAAACCGCTAGAGCCCATGCTTAGCAAGTGGTAACATAGCTTTTCTGTTAATCGTGAAGGAAAGCAACTAAATGGTACAAATATACAACACACTGACACGCCAAAAAGAACAATTTAAACCTATGGTCGATGGAAAAATCGACATGTATGTGTGTGGTATCACCATTTATGATTACTGTCACATTGGCCATGCACGCACATTTGTGGGTTTTGATGTGATTGTTCGCTATCTTCGTCATTTAGGTTACGACTTAAAGTACGTACGTAATATTACCGATGTTGATGATAAAATTATTAAGCGCGCAAATGAAAACGGTGAGGCGATTAACGACTTAACCGTGCGTATGACTAAAGCCATGCATGAAGACTTTGACAGCTTAAATATGCTACGTCCTGATGTAGAGCCAACGGTTACAGGTCACATGGATGAAATTATTGCTATGGTTGAGCGTTTGATTGCCAAAGGCCATGCTTATGTTGCAGCCGATGGCGACGTTTTATTTGATGTATCAACCTTTGAGCAATACGGAGCACTTTCGCAGCAAGATTTAACTATGCTGCAATCGGGGTCACGTGTTGAAGTAGCGCAAGATAAAGACGATCCTCTTGATTTTGTTTTATGGAAAAAAGCTAAAGCAGGGGAGCCATCGTGGTCTTCACCTTGGGGAGAGGGGCGCCCTGGGTGGCATATAGAATGTTCAGCGATGAGTTCAAAGCACTTAGGAGAGCACTTTGACATTCATGGTGGTGGTTCAGACTTACAGTTTCCGCACCACGAAAACGAAATCGCGCAATCATGCTGTGCTAACAACGGCCAATACGTTAATACTTGGATCCATACCGGTATGGTTCAAGTGAACAAAGAAAAGATGTCTAAATCATTAGATAACTTTTTTACCGTTCGTGAAGTATTAAAGCAATACGATGCTGAGTCGGTTCGTTACTTTTTAATTTCTGGCCATTACCGTAGTCAACTTAATTACTCGCAAGAAAACTTAGACCAAGCACGTTCATCACTTGAGCGTATTTACACGGCATTACGTGGTGTTGAGCCAGTTGAATGTGAGCTTGAGGGTAATGAGTATGTAGCTAAGTTTAGAAAAGCTATGAATGATGACTTTAATTCGCCAGAAGCATTACCGGTTGTGTTTGAAGTTGCTAAAGAGCTAAACCGAGTAAAAGAAAGTGATAGCGAAAAAGCAGGACATTTAGCCTTTATTCTACGCAGCTTAGGTGAAATACTTGGTATTGCTCAACAAGCACCTGAGGCATTTTTACAAGGCGGTCAAAACGATGCTGAAGTGGCTGAAATTGAGGCATTGATTGTAAAACGTAATGACGCACGTGCCAGTAAAAATTGGGCTGCAGCTGATGAAGCTCGCGATGCTTTAAATGCACTGGGTGTGATACTTGAAGATTCAGCGGGAAAAACAACGTGGCGTAAAGCTTAGCTACAACACGCGGATCACCAAAAAAAGGGTTGCCATTGGGTAACCCTTTTTTGTTATATCAATTGCATTAAATTGATTATGCTTTTAATAAAATTGATATTGTTGACCTCAATTATGGTTGAGGTTTTAAACTCGCATTCATCAATTTAAAAATGGAAAATTAATGAATATTTTACTTGCCATGATCCCTGCTTTTTTATGGGGAACGACTTATGCGGTAACTAAATACGCAACCCCAGAGTGGCCGCCAATCTTATTAGGGGCCATACGTGCACTTCCTGCTGGTTTATTATTGTTGTTATTTAAACCCTCTTGGCCAACTGCAAAGCAATGGCCTGGCATCTTTTTAATCGGCACGATTAATATTGCGCTATTTTTCAGTTTTATTTTTGTAATGGCTATTAACCTACCAGCAGCTATTGCAGGCGTGGGTATGGTGTCTGTACCGGTTGTTGCATTATTATATGCATGGCTTGTTAAACGACAACAGCCAGCGCTAGTGCAAGGTATTTGTGCGCTTGCTTTAGTGGTTTTGGCATGGCGTTTATTTGATCCACAACATATAGCGCTTAATGTGTTGGGAGTTTTAGCGCTGATAGGGGCGCTATTAACTATTGTGATAGGCAGTACGCTGGTACAAAAAGTAACGGCTAAAGTTCACTGGTGGACGGTACTCACGTGGCAGCTAATCATTGGTGGCAGTTTGCTAGCAATTGCCGCTATGGTTCAAGCTTTCTATTTTGCACCACAGCAGTATCAATTTTTAACTGCATCAATAAATACCACGCAATGGCTGGCGTTATTTTGGCTGGTGGTCCCTAATACTGCTTTGGCTTACATCCTATATGTTTGGTTATTAGGACGAATGTCAGTTGTTGAATTTACTTTTGGCACTATAGCCAACCCAATTGCCGGTATTTTATGTGCAGGAATATTAATTAACGAGCAGTATGCAAATTGGCAGTACGCGATTATGTTATTAATGATTGTGTTTTCGGTTTTGCCACAAGGCTTGGACTTAATAAAACGAAGAATGATGATACAAAAAGCCCGCAATTAAGCGGGCTTTGGATTACTTTATTTTTATTTATTAGCTGTGATATTTCTCACACGCTTCTAACGTATTTTCAATTAAGCTAGCAACTGTCATCGGGCCTACGCCGCCAGGTACAGGGGTAATAAAGTCAGCTTTTTGTTCTGCAGTAGCGTATTCAACGTCACCCACTAACTTACCGTTGTCTAAACGGTTAATACCCACATCAATAACAATCGCGCCTTCTTTTATCCAGTCACCCGGAATAAACTCTGGTTTGCCTACAGCAACAACCAATAAGTCAGCACGGCGAACATGGGTTTCTAAATCTTGTGTGAACTTATGACAAACAGTAGTCGTACAGCCAGCTAACAACAGTTCAAGTGACATAGGGCGACCCACAATATTAGAGGCACCCACTACCACTGCGTGCATGCCTTTGTAACGCACGCCGGTTGAATCTAATAATGTGATAATACCCTTTGGCGTACATGGGCGAAGGGCAGGCATTCGCTGCGCCAAACGACCAATGTTATAAGGATGAAAGCCATCAACATCTTTATGCGGGGTAATACGCTCAAGAATTTTTTCTGCGTCTAAGCCTGCAGGTAAAGGAAGTTGCACTAAAATACCGTCAACTTCGCCATCAACATTCAATTCATCAATTAATGCTAATAGCGCTTGCTCTGTTGTGTCTGCGGGCAAATCAAATGATTTAGAAATAAAACCAACTTCTTCACAGGCTTTACGTTTTGAACCAACGTAAACTTGGCTGGCTGGGTCTTGTCCAACAAGCACCACAGCTAATCCTGGGGCTCTAAGGTTTTGTGCAACACGTTCTGAAACTCGTTCAGCCACTGCGCTACGTACTTGTTTTGCTACTGCTTTACCATCAATGATGTTTGCCGTCATGGGTGACCTTTAATTAGGTTAATTAACTTGATACCGATACATTTAAAAAACGAATGCATATATAGGGGTTAAAATGCCGATAAAGAAAAAGACCTTCACCTTACTCATTTTTTAATATGGTGGCTATTTTCGCAGAAAAGCGGTTGAGCGCCAAGTTGCTTTTAAATTATAAGCCCCCGAATTATAAAAAAGAGTTTAAATTTTATCCCTGTATCGTAATATTTGACCATTATGAACTAAAAATGAGCAATTGATTTGTTTTCTTAAAAAAACGTTTGACCTAACCCGGTCAAATCACTATTATGCACCCCGTTGTCAACGAGGTCACTCGCAGACAATAGTAAGTATCGGCGATTAGCGCAGTTTGGTAGCGCACTTGGTTTGGGTCCAAGGGGTCGCAGGTTCAAATCCTGCATCGCCGACCATTTTTATGTTTACTCATAACAATTTAACTTACTAGTGAACTATGAAGTTTTCGATGCGCCCATAGCTCAGCTGGATAGAGCAACGCCCTTCTAAGGCGTCGGTCGAAGGTTCGAATCCTTCTGGGTGCGCCATTTTGAAAACACTGTAATGCCGTGGTGATTGTAGCTCAGTTGGTAGAGCCCCGGATTGTGATTCCGGTTGTCGTGGGTTCGAGCCCCATCAGTCACCCCAATTTACAAAAAAGAATATCGGCGATTAGCGCAGTTTGGTAGCGCACTTGGTTTGGGTCCAAGGGGTCGCAGGTTCAAATCCTGCATCGCCGACCACTTTCTTATAAGTGGTCTTAAATCTTAAGTTTAAGTATTCGAGAAATATCTATATCGGCGATTAGCGCAGTTTGGTAGCGCACTTGGTTTGGGTCCAAGGGGTCGCAGGTTCAAATCCTGCATCGCCGACCATTTCCCCTTAAGTTCTATATTCTAAATCTCTATTTTTATTAAAATAACTCTATTCTTTTTGCTCCTATATATTCTATATAATTCAATTAGCCTGTTTTTTATTCGCTTAGTCGTTATCTGCGCTGATCTACCCCAAATAATTGCCCCTCACACTCGACTATCATGAATATTAGGTTATAATGCCGCGTCTATTTGTTTAAAAATATAGTGCCCTAGGGCAGAGCAGCAATGGTATCTCCTGGTAGCGACGGATTTTTTTAAGCTCTAAGGCTTGAATTTTATCAAGACGCCTATAGATTACTTTGTTTGTAATGAAGGCGAAAAGTCGCCAAAATTGAATATTGAGGTAAATCATGCAAGTTTCTGTTGAGACGACTCAAGGCCTTGAGCGCCGTCTGACCATCACCGTTCCTGCAGAGAACGTTGAGACCGAAGTAAAAAAACGCTTACAACAACTGTCAAAAACGCAGCGTATCGACGGTTTCCGTGCTGGTAAAGTACCAGTATCAGTAATCAACAAGCGTTTCGGACCAGCTGTTCGTCAAGAAGTTGCTGGCGAAGTAATGCAACGTAATTACATTGAAGCAATTGTTGCTGAAAAAATTAACCCTGCTGGCGCACCTACATTTGCACCAAAAGCACTTGAAGCAGGTAAAGATTTAGAATTCTCAGCAACATTTGAAGTTTACCCTGAAGTTGAAGTTCAAGGTTTAGAGAAAATTGCTGTTGAAAAACCAGCGGTAGAAGTAACTGACGAAGATTTAGCAAACATGCTAGAGACACTTCGTAAGCAACACGCTTCTTGGGCTGACGTTGATGCAGCTGCTGGCGCAAACGACCGTGTAACGGTTGATTTCGTTGGTACTATCGATGGTGAAGAATTCGAAGGCGGTAAAGCTGAAGATTTCCCATTAGAACTTGGCCAAGGTCGTATGATCCCAGGTTTTGAAGACAACATCGTAGGCAAAAAAGCAGGCGAAGAAGTTGTTGCTGACGTAAACTTCCCTGAAGATTACCACGCTGAAAACTTAAAAGGTAAAGCGGCTCAATTCACTATCACAGTGAAAAAAGTTGAAGCGCAAGAATTACCTGAATTAAGCGATGAGTTTGCAACTAAATTCGGTGTTGCCGAAGGCGGCGTAGACGCGCTTAAAGAAGAAGTTAAAAAGAACATGACACGTGAGCTAGACCAAGCGGTTAAAGCTAACGTAAAAGACCAAGCAATCAAAGGTCTTTTAGAGCAAAACGAAGTTGAAGTGCCTAAAGCATTAATCGACCAAGAAGTTGACGCTTTACGTGAGCAAGCTGCTCAACGTTTTGGTGGTAACGGTCAAAATATGCCTGAGCTTCCAGCTGAATTGTTCCATGAGCAAGCAGTTACACGAGTTAAAACTGGCCTATTATTAGGCGAAGTGATCAAAGCAAACGACATCAAAGTTGATGACGCTAAAGTTGAAGCACTTATCGCTACTGTAGCATCTGCATACGAAGATCCAACTGAAGTAGTAGAATACTACAAAGCAAATGATCAACTAATGCAACAAATGCGTAATGTAGCAATGGAAGAGCAAGCTGTTGAAGCTATTTTAGCTAAAGCAACTGTGACTGATGTTGAAAAAGCATTTGATGACATCATGAATCCACAGCAAGGTGCATAATAAGTCATTGACTTAAGCGCTCGCTAACGATTAAATGGCTCGTGTTACTCTGTTTATGCAGTGTGCCCGGGCCATTTTAGTTTGTGGTTCTTAATTAGCTAAAAATGATCATTATGCTTTTCTTAGAATAAGTATAAGCGCATAAGGAATTAAATAAGTATGAACACTGGTATGACAGATCCCCTAAACGCATTAGTACCAATGGTTGTTGAGCAAACAGCTAAAGGCGAGCGCTCGTTTGATATTTATTCGAGACTATTAAAAGAGCGTATTATCTTTTTAACGGGCCAAGTTGAAGACAACATGGCAAATCTGATTTTAGCGCAAATGCTTTTCTTAGAATCAGAGAACCCAGATAAAGATATCTTCTTATATATCAATTCACCGGGTGGCTCGGTCACTGCGGGAATGGCTATTTACGATACAATGAATTTCATCAAACCTGATGTAAGTACTATTTGTGTGGGCCAAGCGGCTAGCATGGGTGCGTTTTTACTATCTGGTGGTGCTAAGGGTAAACGTTTTTGTTTACCTAATTCACGTGTAATGATTCACCAACCATTAGGTGGATTCCAAGGTCAAGCATCTGATTTTGAAATACACGCGAAAGAAATCCTGTCTATTAAAGACAAATTAAATCGCTTAATGGCTGAGCATACTGGCCAACCGCTTGATGTTGTTTCACGTGATACAGACCGTGATAACTTTATGAGTGCAAGCCAAGCTGTAGATTACGGTATTGTTGACTCAGTATTTACTAATCGCGGTAGCAAGTAAGTATGCCTGCAAGCAGTAATGCTTGCTAATGAGAGTTACTATGCGAAAAAGCCTAAATTTTGGTATAGTTAAAGCGTATTAAAATAGCCACCAAGACTTTGGTGGCCAACGTAATAAAATGAGGTAGCTGAATGTCTGACACTCCTACAGACGGCGACAAAAGTAATAAATTGTTATACTGCTCTTTTTGCGGCAAAAGCCAGCATGAAGTTCGAAAATTAATTGCAGGACCTTCAGTATACGTTTGTGATGAATGTGTAGAGCTGTGTAATGATATTATCAGGGAAGAAATTAAAGACATCGCGCCTAAGCATGATGCCGCTGACAAATTACCTGTGCCAAAAGAAATTCGTAACCACTTAGACGACTACGTAATTGGCCAAGAGCATGCGAAAAAAGTGTTGTCTGTAGCGGTTTACAATCACTACAAGCGTTTACGCAACCAATCAACTAAACAAGACGTTGAACTAGGTAAAAGTAATATTTTATTAATTGGTCCAACGGGGAGTGGTAAAACACTACTAGCTGAAACGTTAGCACGTTTGCTAGATGTGCCGTTTACAATGGCCGATGCCACCACGTTAACCGAAGCCGGTTATGTGGGTGAAGATGTTGAAAACATCATTCAAAAGCTTTTACAAAAATGTGACTACGACGTAGAAAAAGCACAACGTGGTATTGTTTACATTGATGAAATTGACAAAATTTCACGTAAATCAGATAACCCATCAATCACCCGTGATGTATCAGGTGAAGGTGTACAACAAGCCTTACTGAAATTGATTGAAGGTACAGTTGCTTCTGTTCCGCCACAAGGTGGACGTAAACATCCACAGCAAGAGTTCCTGCAAGTAGACACTTCTAAAATTCTGTTTATTTGTGGTGGTGCATTTGCTGGTCTTGATAAAGTTATTGAACAGCGTAGCCACAAAAATACTGGCATTGGTTTTGGCGTTAACGTTAAAGAGTCGGCAGCGAGCCGCTCTTTAAGTGAAACATTTAAAGATGTTGAGCCAGAAGATTTAGTAAAATATGGTTTAATTCCAGAGTTTATTGGCCGTTTACCTGTTGTTGCTACATTGACTGAACTTGATGAAGCTGCACTGGTACAAATTTTAAGTGAGCCTAAAAACGCTATTACTAAGCAATTTTCAGTATTGTTTGGGATGGAAGACGTTGAGCTTGAGTTTCGTGATGATGCACTACGTGCTATTGCTCACAAAGCAATGGAACGTAAAACCGGTGCACGTGGCCTGCGTTCAATCGTAGAAGGTGTATTGCTTGATACTATGTATGAGCTGCCTTCAATTGATAACGTAAGTAAAGTGGTTGTTGATGAAACCGTTATTAAAGGTGAGTCTGACCCAATCTTGATTTATGACAGCAGTAATCAAGAACAAGCCGCAGCAGATTAAATTCTGAGCAAGTTGTAAAAAAAAGGAGCCAATGGCTCCTTTTTTTATAATTAATTTAATCGAGTTGGCAAAAATTGTTGAACTTTAATTAGGTTATCCCCATATACTTGAGTAATCTTTAAATAAATGAAGTGCAAAGAGAAAATACAATGACGCTTGAGAGAAACGATCGAGTCGAAATCCCTGTGCTAGCACTGCGCGATGTAGTGGTGTATCCACACATGGTGATCCCGCTTTTTGTAGGCCGTGAAAAATCAATAAAATGCCTTGAAGCGGCAATGGATAAAGACAAACAAATTTTCTTAGTTGCACAAAAAGATGCAACTGTAGACGAGCCTGAGAAAGACGATATTTATCGTGTAGGGACAATTGCGACTGTACTTCAATTATTAAAGCTACCCGATGGTACAGTAAAAGTATTAGTTGAAGGCACACAGCGTGCAAATATCGAAGAGTTTGTTGATAACGAAGACTTCTTTGTTGCCAATGCTCAGTTTATTGAATCTGATTCAGTGAATGAACAAGAGCAAGATATTTTTATTCGCAGTGCATTAAGCCAGTTTGAAGGCTACGTAAAATTAAATAAAAAAATCCCACCTGAAGTGATGACCTCGGTCTCTGGTATTGATGAGCCCGCGCGTCTTGCTGATACCATGGCTGCGCACATGCCATTAAAAGTGCCTGAAAAACAAAAAGTACTTGAAATATCAAGTGTTACGGAGCGCTTAGAGTACTTAATGGCGTTGATGGAAGGTGAAATAGACTTACTGCAAGTTGAGAAAAAAATTCGTACCCGCGTTAAAAAGCAGATGGAAAAATCGCAGCGTGAGTATTACCTCAATGAGCAAATGAAAGCGATTCAAAAAGAGCTTGGCGAAATTGACGATGTACCAGATGAATTCGAAGCGCTAAAAAAACGCATCGAAGAGTCAGGTATGCCTAACGAAGCGAAAGAAAAAGCCACGGCAGAGTTTAACAAACTTAAAATGATGTCGCCGATGTCGGCAGAAGCTAGTGTTGTTCGCTCATACATAGATACGTTAATCAACGTACCGTGGAAAAAACGCTCTAAAGTGAAAAAAGATTTAGCAGGCGCGCAAAAAATACTAGATAGCGATCACTACGGACTTGATAAAGTTAAAGAGCGTATTATTGAATACCTCGCGGTACAGCAGCGTACTAATAAGCTTAAAGGGCCTATTTTGTGTTTAGTTGGGCCGCCAGGGGTAGGTAAAACCTCTCTTGGGCAATCTATTGCGCGTTCAACTGGCCGTAAGTACATTCGTATGGCACTGGGTGGTGTACGTGATGAAGCTGAGATACGTGGTCACCGTCGTACTTATATTGGCTCTATGCCTGGTAAATTGATTCAAAACATGACTAAAGTGGGCGTTAAAAACCCGTTATTCTTGTTAGATGAAATTGATAAAATGTCAGCGGATATGCGTGGAGACCCTGCATCAGCTTTACTTGAAGTACTTGATCCTGAGCAAAACAGCCATTTTGCTGATCATTACCTAGAAGTCGATTACGACTTATCTGATGTAATGTTTGTTGCTACCTCTAATAGCTTTAATATTCCTGGGCCTTTATTGGACCGTATGGAAGTTATTCGTTTAGCCGGTTATACCGAAGATGAAAAATTAAATATAGCTAAAGAACATTTAATTCCAAAGCAAGTTAAGCGTAATGGCTTAAAAGAGAAAGAAGTTGAAATTGCTGACAGTGCCATTATCGGTATTATTCGATATTACACGCGTGAAGCGGGCGTTCGTAACTTAGAGCGTGAAGTGTCTAAATTATGCCGTAAAGCGGTTAAAAATATCTTAATGGAAAAAGACACCAAAACGGTCACTATCGATGCAGATAACCTTGAAGAGTACTTAGGTGTGCAACGCTTTGATTACGGTAAAGCAGAAGATGGCGACCGTATAGGCCAAGTAACTGGCCTAGCATGGACAGAAGTAGGCGGTGACTTACTAACGATTGAATGTGCTGCAGTACCAGGTAAAGGCAAATTGACTTACACCGGCTCGTTAGGCGATGTAATGCAAGAGTCGATTCAAGCGGCAATGACTGTTGTGCGTAATCGTGCTGATGAGCTACGTATTAATAGCGACTTTTATGAAAAACGTGATATTCACGTACATGTACCTGAGGGCGCAACTCCTAAAGATGGTCCAAGTGCGGGTATCGCAATGGTTACGTGTTTGGTTTCAAGCCTAACGGGCAATCCAGTGCGCTCTGATGTGGCCATGACGGGTGAGATTACCCTACGAGGTGAAGTACTGCCTATTGGTGGTTTAAAAGAGAAATTATTAGCGGCTCACCGTGGTGGTATTAAAACGGTGGTGATCCCTAAAATTAACGAACGTGACTTAAAAGAGATACCTGATAACGTATTGGCGGGTCTTGAGATTCACCCAGTTACGTGGATTGACGAAGTATTAAAGCTTGCTTTAGTGCATCCAGTTGATAGTTTTTCAGTCGAAACACCAAAAAAGCAGTAAAAAAGCCAAAAAAAGTGCTTTTAGGGGCTTTTCAAATCTAAACGGTATGATAAGTTAAGCACTGGTTTTCAAGCCTAGCCCTTGCAGGGCCTAGGCTTAAGAAAAATATAATCATATGAGCTTTAAAAAAATTGCTCAAAAATTTCAAAACAGTGATGTTAGTTTAAAAAACAATCGCTCTTGATAACAACAATGAAAGAGGATGATATTGTGAATAAATCTCAATTAATCGATCAAATCGCAGCTGATGCTGACATTTCTAAAGCGGCTGCAGGTCGTGCACTAGATTCATTCATCGAATCTGTATCTGGCGCGCTAAAAGATGGCGACTCAGTTGCACTTGTTGGTTTTGGTACTTTCTCTGTACGTGAGCGTGCTGCTCGTGCAGGTCGTAACCCACAAACTGGTGAAACGATTCAAATTGCTGCAGCTAACATCCCAGCTTTCAAAGCCGGTAAAGCGCTTAAAGACGCAGTAAACTAATCATTGTGTAAACAATTTAGTTATGGCGAGTAAAGATACGCTTAATTATTGCAATCGATAAATTAAGTTACTTCACCGCCAGTTACTTCAAGTGAAAAAGCGTATCTGGTAAGATACGCTTTTTTTACATATGACAAGGTAGAAAATACCTTGCTCAGAAAAGAGATAAACAAATGCTTGAGAAAATCAGAGAAGGTTCGCAAGGGCCGGTAGCCAAAGTCATTTTAGGCGCGGTGATTTTATCTTTTGCCTTAGCTGGGATCGGTAGTTACTTAGGTCAAACCACAGAACAACCCGTTGCTGAAGTAAATGGAATTAAAATTAGCCAAACAGAATTTAGCCGTGCGTTTCAAAATGAACGTAGCCGCTTAGAACAACAATTTGGTGAGTACTTTACCCAAATAGCAGCTGATCCAACTTACATGGCTCAAATCCGTCAAGGCGTGATTGACCGTTTAGTACAACAAGAATTACAAAGCCAGTTAGCTGCTGAGCTTGGTTTGCGCGTAAGTGATGAAAGCGTTCGTAAAACAATCTT
Source organism: Pseudoalteromonas sp. 11L1 (assembly GCF_055397545.1). The sequence goes on from NZ_AP041141.1 coordinate 1,795,497, forward strand.
AGAGCTACCTTATTTTAAAATTGGCGACAAGTTTAATAACGACCGTTATTTACAAGTTATTCGTCAAATGAACTTTCAACCTGACGCATTTCGTGAATACCTGCGTGATGATATGACGCGTAGCCAATTAGTATCTGCTGTTGCGGGTACTGACTTTGCACTGCCAAATGAGCTTAAATCAGCCATTGCACTGCAACAACAAACCCGTAGTATTGATTACCTAGTAATTGATAAACAAGCAATGCAGGCTGATGTTGAAGTTACAGAGCAAGAAGTTGCGGATTACTATGAATTAAACGCAGGCCAATTTTCATCACCTGAATTAATTTCAGTTAATTACATCGAACTAAATGCAGATGATATTGATGTTGCATCGGTAAGCGAAGACGATGTAAAAGCATATTACGAGCAGAGTAAAGCGCAATATGTTGAACCAGAAAAGCGTCGTGTGTCGCATATTCTAATCGACAATAGCGAAGATGATGATGCGGCTAAAGCGAAAGCTGAGTCGTTACTTGCCCAGCTTAACGCTGGTGCTGATTTTGCTGAGCTAGCAGAGACATCGTCAGATGACATTGTTAGTGCAGAAATGGGTGGCGATTTAGAGTGGATTGAACGTGATGTTATGGAACCAGCATTTGAAGATGCAGCGTTCGCATTGCAAAACAAAGGTGATTACTCTGACGTTGTTGCCTCTGAGTTTGGTTATCACATCATCAAACTGACTGATCTACAAACTCAACAAGTTAAACCATTTGATGAAGTTAAAGCTGACTTACGAGCTGAACTTGAGCAAGCTGAAAAAGTAGATGCGTTTTACGAGAAGCAAACAGAAATGGGGGCATTAGCCTTTGAGATTTCTGATCGCTTAGACGATGCTGCTGAGGTGGCGGGTGTAGAAGTACAATCTACTTCTTTGCTTGCGCTTAGCGCACTTCCTGAGCCGCTTAATAATCCGGCGGTAATCACTGCGTTATCATCAGTTGAATTACTTGAAGATAAAGTGAATTCAGAAGTGATTGAGCTTGGCAATGAGCACGTGATTGTAGTGCGTGTAAATGAGCACCAACCTGCGGCAACGAAAGCATTAAGCGAAGTAAGTGAGCAAATTAAAACACGCTTAGTAAATGAAAAAGCGTCAGACCTTGCAAAAGAAAAAGCACGCACGTTATTTGCACAAGTAAAAGAGGGCAAGAGCTTAAACGATGTGGCTGCTGAGCAATCACTAAACGTTCGTCAAGAGTCGCAACTAACTCGTGAAAGCTTTGCTGTTTCACCTGCTATTGTTACCCAAGTATTCAAAATGGCACATCCTAGTGATGCGGCTGTATATGATATGGTTAACTTAAATAATGGTGATGCAGCGATTGTTGTGCTTAAAGCGGTAAATGATGCACCAGTGAGTGACAACATTGAGCCACAAATGAAGCAAAACATTACTATGGCGCAAGCGCAGAAAAACTATACGGTATTCATTGAATCGCTTAAGCAACAAGCAGAGCTTAATGTACCAAAAGCAGCTCAAGCAGCTGAATAAGTAATAGCTAAATTAAAAAGGGCGCCAATTGGCGCCTTTTTTGTTTGTTTAGACATTAACAACTCAATAAGCGCTGAGTAACCTTTGATTGCGGGTTTTGAAAAATAGTTTCTGTAGCGCCGTATTCAACAATCTCACCCTTATTGAGTACCACTAGCTGGTCGCTAATATGGCGCACTAAACTTAAATGATGGGTGATCAAAATATAGGTTAATCCAGTTTCAAGCTGTAGTTTAAGTAATAGATTTACTATTTGCGCTCTTACAGAAGGGTCAAGCGATGAAAGTGCCTCATCGAGTACAACAACCTTAGGATCTAATATAAGCGCGCGAGCGAGCGCTACACGCTGTAATTGCCCTACACTAAACATATGCGGATAGTATTGCTGATGATCGACCAGTAGACCTACTTTAAGCAGCGTACTACCAATTTTTTCACTACGTTGAGTTTTATCAAAATCAGTATTAAATTTTAGGCAATCATCGAGCATTTCAGCAATGGTCACTGCTGGGTTTAATGAGGTGGCTGAGTCTTGAAAAATCATTCGGATATAACGACACTGCGCATCACGATTACCATTGTTTTCTATGGTGTTATTCTCTAATAATATCTGCCCGCTATCGGCACTGTATGCACCCACTAATAATTTAGCTAGGGTACTTTTTCCTGAGCCTGTTTCACCAATAATGGCAATTGTTTCACCTTTACCAATACAAAATGAGATGTTTTTTAAAACATCAAACTTTTTACGGCTAAACAGACCCGCTCGCATGTTAAAGGTTTTTGATAAGGCTTGAACTTTTAACAGTGGCTGCATTATTTTATTTCCTTGATCAGCGGGAAGTGACAGGCGTAGCTATGACCATGATGCTTTGAAAGTTTAGGCGCAACCACACATTCTTTTTGTGCTTGTGGGCAACGTGGACCGAGTCGGCAACCAATCGGTAAATGTTGTAATGTTGGAATAGTGCCTTTAAGCGCATAAAAGGGTTCTTTATGGGCTAAACCATGCTCATAATCGGGCAGGCTTTTTAGTAAAGCCTGCGTATACGGATGACGAGGTTGGCTAAAAATACGGTGTGTTGGACCTGCTTCAACCATTTGACCGCAGTACAACACATGAATACCATGCGACCAATTAACAATTTCTTCCAGCTCATGAGAGATCATCAAAATAGACATGTTCTTTAGCTGATTTAAACTTTTTAATAACCTAAACACCTGTGCTCGGGTGGTGCTTTCTAGTGCGGTTGTTGGCTCATCTGCTATTAACAACTTAGGTGTGCGGGCAATCGCCATGGCTATCATGACCTTTTGGCATACGCCCTCAGAGAGCTCATGCGGGTAACTATCAAGCACCGCTTCATGATTTTTAATACCTACTTTATGTATTAAGGCTTTAACGCGGTCTTTACGCTCTCGGTTGCGTTTTAAGAAAAATCCTTTAGCAGCCACTTCAGGCAGTGTTTCAGCGATTTGGTTAAATATTTTAGCCGTAGGATCTAGACAGCGACTGGGGTCTTGGTAAATCATCGCAATGTCTTGGCTAACCGTTTTACGGCGTTGCTCTGGTGTTAAGCGCATTAAGTCAACACCACGCCAATGCATTCTATCTGCGGTTATCACCCAACGCTCATTAAGCACGCCGACGATGGCTTTTGCAATTAAGCTTTTGCCAGAGCCTGATTCGCCCACTAAAGCGTGTACTTCACCTTCTTTTAAACTAAAGCTTACGCGATCAACAGCACGAATGGCGGTTTCGGAAGTTTGAAGTTCAATGGTTAAATTTCGAATATCTAGTAACTGCATCTAATCGGCCTTACGCGCTTGTAAAACTTTACGAAGTCCATCGCCCACTAAGTTTGTTGAAAGAACCGCTAAAAATAACAGCACGCCCGGCAATGCTACCGTCCAGGGTGCTAAATATATAAGTCCTAAGTTCTCTGCTAAAATTGCGCCCCATTCAGTAGTCGGCGGCTGTGCACCCAGTTTTAAAAACCCTAACGCTGCAATATCTAAAATAGCAGTAGAAAGCGCCATCGTAAAAATAACCACAATATATTCATACACATTAGGAAAAATCCCGCGTGATAAAATATGCCATTTAGAGGCGCCATCTAAGCGGTAGGCTGTAACATAATCTTTGCCAAGTTCGTCGACTATCAGGTTTCTAATTGAATGAATAAACTGGGGTAATAAGGCCAAAATAATTGCCCATACGGTATTCATTAATCCAGGGCCGAGTATGGCAATAATAATGATGGCCAGTAACAATGAGGGAATTGACAGCGTTACATCCAGTAAGTGGTTCAAAAAACTAGAACGTATGCCTTTACTGATCCCTGCAAAGGTACCTACCAACACACCAATAACAGTGGTGATCAGTGCAGCCACAACCGATAACCCGAACGTATATGTGGCGCCATTCATTAAACGAGACAGCACATCTCGGCCTAAATCATCGGTGCCAAGTATAAACCGCACATCGCCCATTTCATTCCACGAGGGAGGCAGTAATAGTGCATCACTGTGCTGTTGATTTACCCCATAAGGCGCAAGAAAAGGCGCAGTAGCCGCTAACAGGCTAAAGGCAATAAACACCCATAAACCAACCAGTGCAGGGTGGTTATTTTTAAACTTTCGCCAGAGTCTCGCTAATGGCGATTTATTTGAATCTTCTGAAAATAAGTTAAACTTTGCCATGCGCTTGGTTCCGAGACAGAGGATCGAGTAGGGTGTAGGTCAGTTCGGCCATAATTGTGGCAATAATAATAAATAAAGAGACGGCCATTAACCCACCTTGTATGGCGGGATAATCACGTTGATAAATACTGTCTATTAACCAGCGACCGATCCCAGGCCACGAAAAAATAACTTCAGTGATCATCGCTAAGGTAATCAAGGTACTAAACTGCAAACCTATTTGTTTTATAACCGGTAGTAAGGCATTTCTTAGGGCGTGATGAATAATAAGCTGTCCACGAGTAAGCCCTTTGGCACGAGCCGTTTTAATGAAATTTTGATCCATTACTTTTAACATCGATTCGCGAGTAAAGCGCACTAATACCGTGGTTGGATACATAGCAAGCACAATAGTGGGTAAGGTAAGGTGATGCAGTGCATCTAACATGGCCAAACCATTGTAAGGAAAATCAGCGAGTAAAATATCAAGTAAAATAAACCCTGTGCTCGCAGGTATCTCATACAACAAGCTCACTCGCCCCGACATGGGAAACCAGCCAAGTTGGAGCGAAAAAACCATAATTAATAATAATGCCAGCCAAAAAATTGGCATAGAATAGCCAATCATCGCTGTAGAGCTAATAAATTTATCAGGCCATTGTTTATTATATGCCGATGCTAAAATACCGACAGGCACACCCACTACCACCGAGATAACTAACGCGTAAATACTTAGCTCTAACGTTGCAGGGATTAAATCAATCACATGGGCGAAAACACTGCCCCCCGAGGCGAATGACATTCCCCAGTCCCCTTGTAAAATTCGTCCCACAAAGGCGATGTACTGCATAAAGTAGTTACTGTTAAACAAGTACTTTTCTTCTAACTGCGCATTTTGGGTAAAGTTAGTATCTGGTATGCCGCTTAAATTACTGAGTGGATCGCCGGGAAATAAGTAACTCAACGAAAAGGTAAAAATACTGAGTAGTAACACCATAAAAAATAACAGTCCGAGGCGGCGTAAAATATAATCTAAGATCATTATTTTTTCCTCGCGTTAGCCAACGAAATAGCACCGAATGGCCCTAAGGTAATGCCCTCAACATCTGCACTACTTGCTTGAAAACGCATGCCATGGGCAATTGGCAGTAAAGGCAATTGTTTGATGATCATACTCTGTGCTGCGTCATAATATTGTTTACGTAAATTTAAATCTGTGGTGTCTAACGCTTTGGTTAGCAGTAAATCAAATTCAGGATTACACCAGTTTGCGGGGTTTTTGCCGCTGAATGTCGCAGTACAACTTAATAATGGGCTAAAAAAGTTATCGGGATCAGGCGTATCAGCTGCCCAACCTAATAACACACTGTCGTGGCGATGTTCTCCAATGCGTTGAATAAAGGTGTTCCATTCATATTCAACAATATTTACGTTAACGCCAATTTTGCGTAAATCACTTTGCATTAGCTCAGCCATTTTGCGGGCGTTGGGGTTATAAATACGGCTTACCGGCATAGCCCAAATGCTCATATCAAAGCCTTTTGGAAAACCGGCTTCAGTTAATAACCTTTTTGCCAACTGTGGGTCAAAAATAGGCATGTTTTTTTGTAGTTCAAACGCCCAAGACGTAGGCGGAAGAATAGACTGTGCACGCAAGCCATTACCGTAATACACCGCCTGCATTATTTTATCTATATCAATGGCATGAACTAATGCTTGACGTACTTTTAGGTTATCAAAAGGTGGACGCTCGGTATTAAATGCCCAGTAACCAATATTTAAGTTAGTTTCTCTTTCAACATTAATATCATCACGTTGCGCTAAGATACTTAATTGGGCACTGCTTGGGTGTGCAGTAACATCACATTCTTTGGTCAATATTTTTGCGATACGGGTGGTACCATTTGGAGTAATGTCGTACACCAACTGCTCAAGGGCAACATCATGTTTCCAATAATCAGCGTTTTTATAAAAGCGTACTAAATGGTCGCGTCGATACTCTTTGTAAATATAAGGACCCGTACCAATTGGGTATTGGTCAAATAAGTTTTCTTGATTATTAGCTTCAAGCGCCATGGCATATTCTTTAGAAAGCACTACAGCAAAATCGGTCGCCATATTGGCTAAAAAGCTGCTCTCGGCATTAAATAGCTCAAATCGGACTTGATGATCAGAGACTCTAACAATTTTACGAATTAGCTGGTCAACCCCCACACTTTGAAAATAAGGGTAATTAGCATCGCCAATAAAGTGATAAGGATTATAAACGTCGAATAATCGACTAAAAGTAAATATTACATCATCAGCGTTAAATTCACGACTAGGAGTAAAATAAGAGGTGGTATGAAACTTAACTCCTTTGCGCAAAGTGAAGGTAACCGATTTACCGTCTTTACTGATCTTCCAATCAGTGGCAAGTTCACTCTTAAATTCGGCGGTCACGGGGTCAATACTAATTAACCGGTCGTATAACTGGTTAGCAATAATATCGATAGTTGATCCTGTGGTTGTGACTTGTGGGTTAAACGACACAGGATTAGCCTCGGCGCAATAAACGAGGCCTTGGTTTTTTTCTTCTAAGATTTCTTCTTTACTATCAATGCAACCTACTAAGCTCAATGATATTAAAGCAAGTAATAATTTATGCACCCGCACAACCTCTACTATTCTAGCAAATTGTATTTTTTCAAATAACCACGTAGTTGATGATACGTTAAACCAAGTACTTCTGCAGTCTTCTTTTGATTAAATTGGCTATGTTCTAATGCTTTTTTTATCAATGTAATTTCAAATTCATTAGAGAGCGTTTTTAAGTCGCATGGAAACTCAGGTTCTTTGGTACTTGAACTCAATGCTACAGGCGCTTCTGCAGGTTGAGCATGAGTAGTCGGTTCAGATTGTATTATAGCAGGTGCTTGTGCATGTTTTATGCGGGCTTTAGGTCTAAAGCGACTTTCGAATGGGTCTAAAATAATTTTATGTACAGGAATATGTTCATTGCCGTGGCGATACAGACTTCGCTCCACCACATTTTTAAGTTCACGGACATTACCTGGCCACTCATAACTGAGCAAACTTTCTTGTGCACTGCGAGTAAAACCACTAAATAGCTCCCACTCAAGGTCTCGTGCCATGTTCATCGCAAACTGTTCAGCCAGCAACATAATGTCATCTTGACGTTCACGCAGTGGCGGTAAGGTGATCACATCAAACGCGAGTCTATCGAGTAAATCACTTCTAAATTCACCTTGCTCGGCTAAATGGGGTAAGTCTTCATTGGTTGCACAGACTAAGCGAGTGTCTACTTTAACGGTTTGCTTGCCGCCAACACGTTCAAACTCACCATACTCAATCACTCTTAATAGCTTTTCTTGCACCATGGCAGAGGTATTTGCTAACTCATCTAAGAATAAGGTGCCGCTATTAGCACGTTCGAAGCGGCCTTCATGGCGTTTACTTGCGCCTGTAAATGCACCACTTTCATGACCAAATAATTCACTCTCGAGTAGGTTTTCGTTTAAAGCCGCACAGTTAAGCTTGACGTAATTTTGATCCCAGCGCTTGGATAAAAAGTGTAAACGTGCTGCAATTAGCTCTTTACCGGTACCACGTTCACCAATAATGAGTACGGGTTTATCTAGGTTAGCCAGTTGCGAAACCTGATCAAGCACCGATAAAAAGCTGTCTGATTGGCCAAGTAAATTGTCCTGTTGGCGATATTGACTCATATTTCCTAACTCTTAGTCATTTTTACTAACAGTTAGTGTATTTCATTATGAAGGATAACAAAAGTAATTTGTAATTTACATTTAACATATTGAAAATAAATGGTATTTTAAAAATATAAAAGTTGGCAAGCATATTGATACTAGTAAAAGCAGACACATTTAGATTAAATAATAGAGGTATATGTTATGGGAATTTTTTCACGTTTTGCAGACATTGTTAATTCTAATATCAATGCCATTTTAGATAAAGCAGAAGATCCTGAAAAAATGGTTCGTCTTATTATCCAAGAGATGGAAGATACACTTGTAGAGGTACGCTCTACGTCAGCAAAAACCCTTGCTGAGAAAAAAGAATTAGTACGTCGCGTAGATACACTAAAAGCTCAAGTAAGCGATTGGCAAGACAAAGCCGAATTAGCACTGAGCAAAGATCGTGATGATTTAGCTCGCTCGGCTTTACTTGAAAAGCAAAAATCAGCAGATGCAGTCGCCGCAGTAGAAAGTGAACTTGATCATGTAGAATCTCATATCGAGAAACTACAGCAAGAAGTGACTACGCTACAAGAGAAACTAGCGGACGCTAAAGCACGTCAAAAAGCTATTATTTTACGTCAACGCTCGGCTGAGTCGCGCCTTGAGGTTAAAAAAGCACTTGATAGTTCTAAAGTGGATGATGCACTTAATCGTTTTGAACGTTACGAAACCAAAATTGATGGGCTAGAATCTCAAATAGAGTCTTACGATTTGGGTAAACAAACGTTAGCAGATGAAATTGCTGATTTACAAAAGAATGAAAAAATTGACGACGAGTTAGCTGAACTTAAAAAGAAACTCTCGAATAAATAAATATAAAACAGGGGCCTTGTGCCCCTGACATCAACATTGAATACGGATTGTCAGGAGAGGATTATGTTTGATCCAGAGATACTAGTTGCACCCTTTATCTTGTTTATGATTTTTGTTGCACCACTGTGGTTAATTTTACACTACCGAAGCAAAAAGCAGGTAAGCCAAGGGTTAAGCGAGCATGAGCATCATCAGTTATTAGAACTTGCTCAAAAAGCTGAAAAAATGACTGATAGAATCGAGACATTAGAAGCTTTACTTGATCAAGAGTCACCACAGTGGAGACAAAAAGTATGAACACCAAACGCGAATTATTAAGAGACCCACAACGCGGTAAAATTGCCGGTGTATGTGCGGGATTAAGTGACTACTTTAATATGGAGTTATGGTTAGTTCGCATTATTTTTGTTAGTGCTGTACTACTAACCGGTGGCCCATTATTTGTGGTAGCGTATATTGCAGCGTGGTTTATTTTAGATAAAAAACAACCCAGTACTGTAAATAAAACACAATCAACCTATGGCGGTGATCCGCTAGAAGTAAAATTTAAAGTATGGCAAAAAGGCGAGCCACCGCGTCGTGCGCTGCAAGACTTAAAAGAGCGATTAACCCGTGTAGATAGCCGCCTTCAAAACATGGAACGCTACGTTACTTCAAGCGAGTTTACGGTCAGCCGTGAAATTAATAAACTTTAAAGGATTAATAAGCACCTTGTTTGCATCGTGATCAATGACGGCAACTAAGGTGCAAAACACTTTATGAGCCAATCATTTGCAAAAAAGACCTTTAAGAGCGTTAAAGGCAAAGCACAAAAAGCCCTGCACCGTAGTTTAGATCAACACGTTAAACTTGCCGTAACAGGGCTGAGCGGCAGTGGTAAAACGGCGTTCATTAGCGCGCTAGTTAAACATTTAACCTCTCAGGCGAATGACAACAACTTACCTTTTTTTGATGTAATGCGTGAACATCGCCATATTGCTACTAAAATTGTGCCCCAAGAGGCATTGAACGTTCCCACTTTTGATTACAACCGTGCAATAAGTGCTTTACTACCAAGTGAAGGCGACCCTGCATGGCCCGCTTCTACCGAGCGAATAAATACTTTACGTTTGGCGATTAAATATCAAAGTAACGCGGGTCTGCGCGGTCATTTCTCACCACAATCGACGCTGTATTTAGATATTATTGACTATCCTGGTGAGTGGTTGCTTGACCTACCTATGCTCGCGCAAAGCTTCAAGCAATGGTGCGAGCAACAATATCCTTTACTTAGCCAAACGCCACGTAACCAAACCTCAGCTGAATTTTTACAATCCATAGAGCTGATTGATCTAGATGCACCGGTAGATGAAAACGCACTGGCTGATATTGCACGATGTTATCAAACCATGTTGGTAGGGCTAAAAAAAGACACTAAGCTTGCCATGTTACAGCCTGGGCGGATGTTAATGCCGGGTGACTTGCAAGGTGCACCATTATTACTATTTTTTCCAATTAGTCCTGAAAAAATCAGTGACGATGTAGTAGCGGGTTCTAACTTAGCGCATTTAATTAAACGTTTTGATGCTTACGTAAAAGAAGTCGTTAAGCCATTTTATAATGAGCATTTTCGCCATTTTGACCGTCAAATCGTCTTGGTAGATGTACTGAGTGCGTTAAATGAAGGTTATGAAACGTTGGCTGAGCAAAGTCGAGTTATCAATCAACTATTGTCACACTTTAGCTATGGTGATTCTGGTTTTTTTAAACGCTTGTTTAAACCTAATATTGATAAAATATTATTTGCTGCTAATAAGTCCGATCATATCAGTGCGAAGCATCACAAAGATCTTGCATTGTTACTCGATTCGTTAGTTAAAGAGCAAAGCAATCACTTAAAATTTGATGGGGTAAAAATAGAAACATTGGCGATGTCATCAATTGCTGCCACTGTGTCTCGCCAAGTGGTTGATAAGGGGCAAACACTCGACTGTATCTATGGCAAGCCATTGGATGAACAACAGTGGCTAACTTACCTGCCTCCTCAGCCGCCGAGCAGAATGCTTAATAAAAGTGAGTGGCCAGCACATGGGTTTGAGTTTTTATCATTTGCACCTATGCCAAGCCCAGATCAACAGCTTAAGCACATTCGCTTAGACCATGTGATGCAGTACTTGTTAGGAGATAAGTTAACATGAGTGAGTCAACACACCAATTTCAAGCTGGGCGTCGTATTAATGCCCAAAATATTGAGCAAAATGAACCAGATTTATTAGCGGCTAAAGTCGTAGAGCAGGGACAAAGTGAGCAGCCTAGCAAAGATAGTGACGAGCTAATTGAACCTGAAATCGATATTGAGCCTGTATATAAAAAGTCTAAGTGGCAAACCCTTAAAGGCCTATTTGCACTGAGCTTTATTGTTTTAATATTACTTGAGTTCGCATTTTCAATTGTATTGGCGTTTCAGCAGTCTGTTATTTTAGGTGGGGTGTACTTAACCGCTATAATAACCGGTGTACTCCTGATATCGCGTTTATTGTGGCGTGAATATAGAATGTTACGCAGCTTAAAGCGTAATCAGCTACACCGCCATGAAGCTAACCGTTTGCTCAATAGTGAGCAGGTAGGCGGGGCGATACCTTGGCTTGAAAAGCTTAATAAACATCAGCAATTAGATAATTTCGAAAACTTTAAAAATCAGGTCGCTACGCACCACAGTGACAAAGAAATAATGTCTCTGTACGCGAATAGCTTACTGATAACGCAAGACAATCAAGCTAAAAAGTTAATAAACCGTTTTGCAACAGAGTCAGCTTTATTAGTTGCTCTAAGCCCAATTGCGCTGGTGGATATGATGGCTGTGCTGTGGCGTGGCACTAAATTAATAGAGCAAATAGGCCGCATATATGGCATTGGCTTTGGTTATGCCAGCCGTATTAAACTTTACCGCATGCTTATTAAGCAAGTAATGTTTGTAGGCAGTGCAGAGCTCGTATCTGATTTAGCCGCCACGGCACTCAGTGCTGAATTATTAGGCAAGCTTTCAGGGCGAGCTGCACAAGGTGTTAGTGCCGGTATATTTACAGCGCGTATTGGTTACAAAGCTATGGAATTAAGCCGACCCTTACCGCGTCTTGAAAACAAGCGTAGCTTGTTAAAAGGCACAGTCCAAGGGATTGCGAGTAAAATTATGAGCCGTAAGGGAGCTGAAACTAAGTAGTGAGACTTCGTTGGCAATATTTGTGTACAGCTTTTTGGGTAAAGTTTGCACAAATAGCCATCTGAGCATCCGGCATGCTTGTGATTTTAAGTGCGGTGCGTTTTATTTATGCTATTGACACACATAATAAAAACGAGAACACACAATGAGCAAGCATCATCAAAATACCCAATGTATCCATGGTCCACAAAAAGCAAATGATCCGCATGGCGCATTAACCTCACCTTTGTATCAAACGTCTACGTTTCATTTTGAAAGTGCCGCCCAAGGTGCTGCCCGCTTTGCAGGTGAAGAGCCCGGTTATATTTACACGCGTTTAGGTAACCCAACCACGACTGAACTTGAGCAAAAAGTGGCGCAATTAGAAGGCTGTGAGGCCGCCGCCGCCACGGCAACAGGTATGGGGGCTGTATCGGCTTCGGTACTAAGCTTCCTATCGCAAGGCGATCACTTAATTGCATCAAGCGCTCTGTATGGCTGCACTTTTGCTTTTTTTGCGCATATGTTGCCGCGATGGGGAATTGAAGTCACCTTTGTTGATATGACCAATGAAAGTGAACTGCGCGCAGCCATTAAGCCTAATTCAAAAATGATATTTGTAGAAACACCAATCAACCCAACCATGGCAGTGATTGATTTAGCACTTATTGGCAATGTGGCTAAACAGCATAATTTACTGAGTGTGGTCGACAATACGTTTTTAACCCCGCTGCTGCAGTCACCAAAAAAGTACGGTATCGATATTATAATGCATAGCGCGACCAAGTATTTAAATGGTCACGGCGATGTTGTTGCGGGTATTGTGTGTGGTTCACTTGAGCATATTACACAGATTAAAATGACCGTGCTTAAAGATATTGGTGCCACTATTAGTCCACACGATGCGTGGTTAATAAATCGCGGCTTAAAAACTTTAGCTATTCGCATTGAACGCCATTGCCAAAGTGCGCAAACGATTGCTGAGTATTTAGAAGCTCATCCGCAAGTAAATAAAGTGTATTACCCTGGGCTTAAGTCTCACCCGGGTTACAAGTACATTGGTAAGCAAATGAAAGCGGCTGGCGGTGTTATTGCCTTTGAAATTAAAGGGAGCTTAACCGACGGTGAGCAGTTTATTGATAGTATGCAACTGTGCACATTAGCGGTTAGCTTAGGCGATGCTGAAACGCTCATTCAACACCCAGCATCGATGACGCATTCGCCATACACTCCCGAAGAAAGACTAGCTGCTGGAATTAGTGATGGTTTAATTCGATTATCAGTTGGACTTGAAGATGTTAACGATATTATTAACGATCTCAACCAAGCATTTACTAAAATATCCTGAGGTGTAATTTATTGTTTACGAATATTTCCATCTGTAGATGCCAGTAAATATGGTGTGTGTTTTTATCTTTGCTTTGCTGTAATTTTAAATTTACGATATGTGTGATCTGCAAAAGTATTGTTCTGCGTCAAGCTATTAAACTTTTGTTCACTTTTGCATAGTATGGCTACATCGAATAGCCAAGCATTTGGCTGTTATTTTGACACCGATTTAGGGTTTTATCCCAAAGAAGGTATTTATGGCTAAAGCAAGTAATTACAACTCCAAAACACCTGATGAAAATGGGGTTATACATTGGAGCGATGAAGAAAATAAAATTTGGTCTGAGCTTGTAGCACGCCAACTTGCGTGCATTGAAGGCAAAGCCTGTGATGAGTACATGGAAGGATTGAAAAAAATCAATCTGCCTCATGATCGTATCCCACAGCTGAGTGAGCTAAACGAAGTACTTTTAGCAACCACAGGTTGGCAGGTTGCACCTGTACCTGCACTTATCGATTTTGATGAGTTTTTTAGGCTACTCGCTAACAAGCAATTTCCTGTGGCGACCTTTATTCGTAGCCGTGAAGAATTTGACTACTTACAAGAACCTGATATTTTTCATGAGATATTTGGTCATTGTGCCATGCTAACTAATCCTGACTTTGCTGAATTTACCCATAAGTACGGGCAACTAGGATACGCGGCAGAGAAAAAAGACCGCGTTTATTTAGCGCGTATGTACTGGTTTACTGTTGAGTTTGGTTTGATGCAAACCGAAAAAGGATTGCGTATTTACGGTGGCGGTATTTTATCAAGCCCGGGGGAAACCCAATACGTGTATTCAGATACACCAGAGATTAATCCAATGAATGTGCTAGATGTGCTACGTACACCGTACCGTATAGATATTATGCAACCATTGTATTATACGATAAATTCGATTCATGATCTGTTTGAAATATCTCAAATGGATATAATGACTTTAGTTGAGCAAGCTAAATCACTTGGTTTGCACGACCCTAAGTTTCCTCCAAAAGAAAAATTAGCTAGTTAATTTTTGAAAAAAGTAACGCTAAACTAAGGATTTAAAATGTCTTCATTAAGTGCACAAAAATGTGAAGCCTGTCATGCAGATGCACCAAAAGTATCTGATGCTGAATTGGCTGAATTAATTAAAAAAATCCCTGACTGGGTGCCAGAAGT